>JAXMCH010000002.1:0-582170 GCA_046349455.1 Hyphomonadaceae bacterium
GAACACGCCGTCATTCCAACGGGCCAGCGACATCGTGACATTCTCGGGCAACGAGCTTCGCGAGCGCGAGGGCCAACAGCGCGGTCGCCGTCGCAGCTAGCTTGAAACGTCCGCTGAAACCGTCCATGTGCTCGGCCTGACCTGATGGAGACCGCCAGATGGCGCGCGCGCTAATCGCTTTGCTTGCTTTGCTGTTTGCCGCCCCCGCTTCAGCGCAAACATTTAACGGCCAACAGCAAGCCGAGATCCGCGCGATCGTGCGGGAGTATCTGGTCAACAACCCCGACGTTCTCCGTGAAGCCATAGACTCGCTGCAGGCGCGCACCGACGCCGACCGCTGGCGCACAATCAAGTCCGACCCGCGCGATTTCTCGATCGGCCCCGCCGATGCGCCGATCACCATTGTCGAATTCTATGATTATCGCTGCGGCTTCTGCCACGCCGCTCAGCAATGGGTGATGGACGTCCAGCGCTCGCGGCGCGACGTGCGCATCGTGCTAAAGGAATTTCCGATCCTGACGCCGCAATCCATGGAAGCGGCGCGCGCTGCGCTCGCTGCCGCGCCGCAAGGCCGGTACTGGCAGTTCCACACCGCACTGATGGCGCATCCGCTGGACCAGGAGCTGTCGTCGGACGCTATCGACCGCATCGCACGCAGCGTCGGCATCGATGTGCCACGCATGCGCCGTGCGATGGGGAGTGAGGACATTACGCGCTTGCTGGAAGACAATCGCGGCCACGCGCTCGATCTCAGCCCCAATCCCGCCACGCCGCTTTTCATGATCAATGGCGAGATGGTCCAGGGCTTCAATCAAGAACAGCTGGAGCGCCGGCTGCGTGAAGCCACACAGGAAGCGCGTCAGCGTCGGGCGCGCCGTTAAACCCGTCCCGTTGCCGAACTCACCACAAGCCTGAACTGACGCTGCAGCAAAGGCGCTTCGCTGCGCACGCCGTCGCGGCGCAGATAAGTCGGCAGCAACGCGGCGTAACCAAGCGAGGGAAAGAGTTGCGCCGGCACGTTCTCGGCTGAACACGTGCGAAGCGCGGCCAGCAACTCCTCGCGAGACGTATCGGCGGGGATCAGGTCGCGACCCCGCCCACGCCAAAACTGCTCGCTGCGGAGGATACCCGAGACGCCCCAGCGCTGGGCCAAGCGAGCGATGAGCGCCTCGTGCTCGGTCGCATTCGGCGCGCAGCACGCTGCAGCAACACGCATCACGCCGCCGGCCGTCGCATCGATGTAAGCCTCCAACTGCGCGCGCGTTGTGAACGGCGCTGGCTCAAGGTCGGCGCGGCGCGCATCGATCAGGCGCTCCCAGGCGCTTTGAGGCATTGACGTCTCTTCGTGCGCGGCATGAAGCGCAGCGAGCGCTGGATGCGAGCGCGGCCTCTTGCCGGCGAAAACCTCTTCGATCGCCTCGCGCCACCACGCCAGGCGAATGTCACCCAAAGTCGCTTCGCGCACCGTCTCCGGCGTCCGTGCGATTTCGTGATTTACGGCATAAACGGCAATCAGACGTCGGCGCACAACCGGCGGCGCGAACCGGCTGGCAAGCCAGCGATCTTCATCGGCGCGGCGGACGAGTGCGTCCAATTCTTCCATCGCAACAGCGTGTAGCGAATACGAAAAAGCGGCGCCACGTTTCCGCGGCGCCGCTCTCCATTCGGTATCTCGTCGCCGTCAGAACAGCGTGCTGGCGCCCGTCATCGCCACCAACATCGGCACCGACAGGAACGTGTTCGTCCGCGAGAACAGCATCGCCGTCTTGCCGGCGGCGGCCTTCGCCGCAGCGTCCAGGTTCGGATACTTGTTGTCGATGTTCAGCGCCTTTTGCTGGTTCGGCCAAATGATGAACCAGACGTTGAACCACATGATCGTCGCCAGCCACATGCCGATGCCGATCAGGATGTGCTTCGGCACGGCGAAGCTTGGGTCATCAGCGCCGCCCAGCGTATAGGCTTGCAGCAAATAGCCTTGGTTCATCGCCAGCAAGACGCCGGTGACGAGCGTCGCCATCGCGCCCCAGCGAAACCAGAAGAGCGCGGCAGGCGCAATCACTTTGCCGATCGCCGGTTTCTGCTCATCCGGGATCTTCGGCATGTTCGGAATTTGCGTGAAGTTGAAATAATAGAGGTGGCCGATCCACATGATGCCGACCAGCACGTGCAGCCAGCGCAAAGTGGATTCCCAGAACGCGGCGTCACCGAAGCTGTAGCCAGCAACGCCCATAGCAAAATAGATCAGAAACAGCGCGCCGACCGCGAGCGCGGTCCACGCGACGTAGCGCAAATTGCTCAAAAACCACGCCATCAAATTCTCCCCCTAACCGGGCCTATTCCGGCGCCGAGGCGCCCCTCGCCATCATGCCGGTCGGACGTTTGCCCGGCCGGCCCGGACGATCGCCGAACAACGGCAGAGCCGGCGCGGCGATGTAGATCGATGAATACGTGGCGACCACGGTTCCGAACAACATGCAAATTGCGAACGCGCGCATCGTTTCGCCGCCCCAAATATAAAGCGCGAGCGACGCGATAAGCACGGTGCCGATCGTCATCAGCGTCCGTGAGAGCGTTTCGTTGATGGAAAGATCGATCACCTCCGGCGGCGGCATAGTTTTGTATTTGCGGAAGTTCTCACGCATCCGGTCGAACACGACGACGGTATCGTTCATCGAGTAACCGATCACGGTCAGCAGCGCCGCAATAACCGGCAGCGTGAACTCGATGCGGAAGAACGAGAAGATGCCGAGCGTCAGGATCGCGTCGTGGAAGAGCGAAAGCACCGCGCCGACGCCAAACTGGAAGTCAAAGCGCATCCAAATGTAGGCCATGACGAGAATCATCGCGAGGCCGAGCGAGATGAGACTGTTCAAGAAAAGCTCGCCGGACACCTTCGGGCCGACGGCTTCGGCGCGGCCGAAGGTGACGCCCGGCACCGTTTCCTGAATCACAGCGCGGGCGCGTTCCATGCTAGAATCGCCCTCAGTTTGCTGGGGCGGCAAGCGCACCATGGCGTTGTGCGGGTCTTGGAAACCTTGCACCTGAATTTCGCGGGTATCGAGCGGGTGCAATTCCTCGCGCAGACGGCCGATATCGATCGGATCAGGCGCACGGATTTCGAGCAGTGTGCCGCCCGTGAAGTCGATACCCAGGTTGAAACCGCGATTGAGAACGGCGCCGACGCGATCCATCGGCGATCCCGTCGCTTGCTCGTAAAGCGTGATCGGGCTCTCGCGATAGCCGGCCGAGATCATTGAGCCGAACGACGCGAGCACAAGCAGGATCGAGGCGAACGAGGCGAAGAACGCAAACCGCACAAAGCCGAAATGCGTCTTCTTCGGGATCAATTTGACAAGGGGCCAAACCATCGGTGTGTCTCCGTCAAATCGGCAATTTTTTGGGCCGCGCCAGGCGGAACCAAATGGCGATGAAGAACTGAGTGACGAGCGTCGCGGTGATCACAGAAGTGACGACGCCGATGGACAATGTCCAAGCAAAGCCCCGAACCGGTCCGTGCCCGAACCAGAAGAGAATGAGCGCCACGCCGATTTGCGTCACGTGGCTGTCGATGATGGTCACCAGCGCGCGCGCAAAGCCTGCATCGATCGCCAGCGCCGGCCCTCGCCCGTTCGCCTGCTCTTCCCGCATGCGTTCATAGATCAGCACGTTTGCATCGACCGCCATGCCCATCGTGAGCACGAGGCCTGCAATACCCGGCAAACTCAACGTCGCGCCGGTTACCGACATGACGGCAATGATCTGGGCGATGTTAATCACCAGCGCCAAGCACGCCAGCGCGCCAAATGTGCCGTACGCCAGCACCATGAAGAGAACAACGCCAAGCGCGCCGTAAAGCGTCGCCTGCGAACCCGCGTTGACGGCGTCCTGACCGAGTTCGGCAGTGACTGTGCGCTCTTCGATCACAGTGAGCGGCGCTGGCAGTGCGCCGGCGCGGAGCATGACGGCGAGATCGTTGGCGGACTGCGCCGTGAAGTTGCCGCTGATCTGGCCTGAGCCGCCGCAGATCGGTTCGTTGATGCGCGGCGCCGTCAGCACCTGGTTGTCGAGCAAAATGGCGAACCGGCGTCCGGTGTTCTCGCGCGTGATGCGGCAGAAAATGCGCGTGCCTTCGCTATCGAGCGCGAATGAAAGAACGAACTCACCAGTCTGCTGATCCGTTGACGGGTTCGCGCGAATTAGGCGCTCGCCCGTAAAGCGTGGGCGACGCTCAACCACCTCAGGCTGCGCGCCGGTCTCCGGATACGGCTGCACAAGCATCGCGCCCGCCGGCAGGTGTCCGGCAGCGGCATCTTCTGGCGAAAGCTCGCGCACCATGTGGAAGGTCATCAGCGCGGTGGTGCCGATGCGATCCTTCAAGATTTGCGGATCGGAAACACCGGGGGCCTGTACGACGATGCGATTATCGCCCTGGCGGACCGGGTTGATTTCGTTTGCGCCGGTCGGGTCAACGCGGCGGCGGATCACCTCAATGGATTGCTGCGCCGCTTGGCGGCTCAGTTCCCGCAAGGAGGTTTCGGTCATCCGGCCTTCGATCGCCCCGTCGGCCGCTTGCGAAAACACGATGATCTCATTGCCATTTGTTGTGGAGCGCGCGAGCGGCCGCAGCGCCGCCATGGCGCGCGCCTCATCTGCCGGATCGACCAAGCGCACACGCGCCGCATCGCCGACGACGCCGCGGCCCGTGTAGCGGATGGCCGGTGTCGCATCGCGCAGCGCATTGGCCATCTGGTCGGCAATGTTATCCAGTTGCTGGCGCTGCAGTGCGCGCGTGTCGACTTCGAGCAAGAGGTGCGAACCACCCTGCAAGTCGAGGCCGAGGTTCAGCGTGCGGTGGGGCAGCCAAGTCGGGATGTGCTCCCGAACATTGGCTGGAACCACGTTAGGCAATGCAAACAGCAAGCCCAACACACTCACGACGATCACGAGGATCACGCGCCAGCGTGGCAAACGAAGCATGGATTTATTCCGAGGCTGGCTTGGAGTCGTTAGCAGGGGCCGGGTCAGTCTTCGACCGCACTTCGGCGATGTAGCCGCGCAGAATGCGGACATCGACGTTCGGCGCCAATTCAATGCGCACTTCATCTTCCTGAAGTGACTTCACCTTGCCGATGAAACCGCCCGAGGTGACGACGATGTCGTTCTTCTTGAGCGCAGCCAGCATCTCCATGTGACGCTTGCGAGCCTGTTGCTGCGGACGGATCAGGAAAAAATAGAAGACGATGCCGACCAGCAGCAGCGGCGCCATCTGGATCAGAATGCTGGATGTGGGATCACCGGCGCCGGCGGGCGCGGTCTGGGCGAAAGCTTCGGAGATGAACATTGATCCTCGCAACGCGCGGCAAATTCGGAGGCCGCTGGGACCTAAGGGATTTTTGATCGCGGGGGCGCCCGCGAAAGGCCGGGACTATATCGTCGGCCCCCGCCTTTTCAATCCGCGCCCACCGCCCTAACGCCGCAGTCCATCAGTTGCCCAGCCCCAATAGCGGTGTCGGATCAACGACCGCGCTGCCCTGGCGTACTTGAAACAGCAGGCGCGCCCTCCCATCCGGGCGTGGTCCCAGTTCAGCAATCGCCTCCCCGGTGCGCACGCGCTGGCCTTCGCGCACCAGAGCCCGCCGCGCGAAGCCGTAGGCAGTCACGTAATTGTCTGCATGGCGCACCAGAACGAGCGTGCCATAAGCCGGCAGATCGGCGCCCGCGTACACGACCTCGCCATCCGCCGCCGCCGTGATGCGGTCCCCCTCACGTCCGGCGATCTCAATGCCGTCAAGGCGCCCACCGCCGGCCTGCGACCCAAAGCGCGCAACAACGTTTCCCCGCAGCGGCAAGGCAAAGCGCGCATTGGCGGCGACCTGCGGCGGCGTCTGTGGTTCGGCCCTTGGCGGCGGCGTGCTCGCTTCCACAACCGGCGCCGGCGCCATCTCGCGCGCCATCGCTGGCAGAACGATGCGATCGCCAGGCGAGACGCTGTATGGCGATTGCATGCGGTTCAACAACGCCAGCGAGCGCGTGTCGACATTGTACCGCCGCGCGATGTCATCGAGGTTCTCGCCGCGCACGACCGTATGAAAGCGCGGCGGTGGTAGCTGCAACTCCGTGCCCGGGGCTAGCGTGTACGGCGGTTCGAGATGGTTTTGATCGATCAGCGCGCGTAGCGGGATTTGGTAGCGCGAGGCGACATCGTAGAGCGATTCATTGGCGCCCACGCGATGCGTGCGCGGCAAGTGTGCAGGATCGAACGGCTGCGCGTCTTCAGGCTGCAGCGCGTAGGCGGAGAGCGGCGTGCCTTCGCCGTCGGCCCAATGCGGCGCAGGCGCGGGTGTGCGTTCGGGTGCTTGATAAACCGGCGCCTCTTCATCTGGCGCTGGCGGCGGCGCCTGTCGTTGCTGGCTTGTCCCGCGATACTCGATCCGTGCGCGGCCGCCGCTTGTAGGTTCGGACTGTAGTGCTTGCGACGTTTCACGAGGCTCGGACCGCGCGGCGGATTGCCCGTAGGCGATCGGCGCAGGCTCGGCTGAAGCGCAGCTTGAGGCAAGCAATGCGAGTATGATCGCGGCCCGCGTCATCGTCGTCGCTTATCAGGCAGAATCACGCCGGCGCGCAAATTCAGTGCGCAGCGACCTGTTCTGGCGCCTCGCCCAATCCACGCTCCAGCGGCTGAAACTTCACCGGCCCGAAATCTTCGCGCACACCGTTTCGATACCGCACCAAACGCTGCTGCTCGACATCGCCCAGCGGCGCCACCAACACACCGGCCGGCTTCAATTGCTCAAGTAGCGCGGGCGGGATTTCAGCCAACGCGCCGTTGATGACGATACGGTCGTACGGCGCGTCATCGGCCCAGCCTTCAAAGCCATCCGCGCAATGCGCGAACACACGCATCAGTCGCGCACGGCCAAAGCGCCCGCGCGCATCAACGACAATGTCCGGCCAGCGATCGAGCGTCACGACTTTGTGCGCGAGGTCCGCGATCGCTGCTGCCTGAAAGCCTGAGCCTGTGCCAATTTCCAAAATCGTATCACCTGGCTGCGGCGCCAGCGTGGCAAGCACGCGGCCAACGGTCGAAGGCTTGGTCATCGTCTGCGCATGCGGCAGCGGTAGGCCAATGTCGTCGAGCGCAAGCCCCTCGAGGTGCTCCGGCACATAGTGCCCGCGCGGCGTACGTTCGAGCGCGGAGAGAGCGCGCGCGTCGGTGACGCCGGCTTGGCGAAGCTCCAGGACAAACCGCATCAGCCGCGCCATGTCGCTCATGCGCTAATCCACCTTTGGCGGCGCACCGCCCAACACGCCTTTCAGCGCATGCACAGTTTCCATGTGCGTAAGATCGATATGCAACGGCGTCACCGTGATGCGGCCATCATAAATGGCGCGAAGGTCAGTGCCTTGGGACGGGTTGGAAAGCTTGCCGCGAAAGCCGAACCAGAAATACGTGTTCCCGCGCGGATCGGTGCGCTTGTCGGCATAGACGATATGCTGATCACGCCGCCCTTGGGTCGTCACTTCCACTTGCGTGACTTGGTCGGGCGGCAAATCCGGGAAGTTGACGTTCATCAGCACGTCTTTCGGCCAGCCGTGCTTCAGCAATTGGCCGACGATGCCCGGGCCGTAGGTTTCCGCCGTTTCCCAAGGAATCGGCGCTTCTTCACCGCGAAAACCACGCGCTTGGCTCAGTGCAATCGCCGGAATGCCGAGTTGCATGCCCTGCATAGCCCCGGCGATCGTGCCCGAAAATGTCACGTCTTCAGCGATGTTCTGCCCGCGATTGACGCCCGAGAGCACCAAATCCGGCGGGCCATCTTCCATCAAATGTTCAACGCCGAGCAGCACGCAGTCGGTTGGCGTGCCCGATATGGCGAAGCGCTTCGGCCCCGCCTGCCGCGCGCGGATCGGTGCAATGAGCGTGAGCGCGCGCGACGCTCCCGATTGTTCCTGCTCTGGCGCGATCACCCACACATCGTCGCTGAAGGTGCGAGCGATCTTTTCGAGCACCGCAAGCCCGGTGGCGTGGATGCCGTCGTCATTGGTGCAAAGGATACGCATGGATGACCGGGAGTAAGCGAATACAGCCGCAAGGCAATAGGGCGAAGCGGCGCGCCTGCCGCATCGCCCCGCCTATCTCATTTCCACGCGCCTAGGATCGCCCCCGCAACTGCATGGGTCAGCACAAAATGCAGGCTGTCCAAGTAGAGCAGCTCGTTCACGTCGAACGAATAAACCCAACCATACATGCGCGCCGCGATACTGAAAAAGACGGCCATCAGCACGCCCGTCGTGAGCCCGCCCATCAGCCCGGACGCGTTGCGCCATTTCACCGCCAGCGAAAGCCCAATCGCTTGCAGGAACGGCATCACCACCATGAACGGCATGCGCCCGTTATCAGTGCTGGCGTCCGCCTCTGTCATGCCCATCCACGTCATCCACTGTTCTTGAAACAGCGCGACGTAGAGCAGAAAGCCGATAGCCCAGATCGCAACCGCCGCCGCGACAATGGCCAAGACGTTGTGGCCCATAACACGCATCGTTTCCTCCTCGCGTTTTGCGCAAGCTTAGCGCGAGTCCGCGAGGACGCCGTCACAAACGCAATCGGAAACGAAGCGGAATGAAGCCGCCGTTACGAGCGGCAGTCGATCGCCCAGATATCATACGTTGGATGCTCAAGCGCATTGAGCGCCGGGCTCGAAGCGAACATCCAGCCGCTGAAGATTTCGCGGCGCTCGCTCTCCTCGCCCTCACGCGCGGGCGGGTGATCGAACACTTCCAGGAAGATGCGCACTTCGGGCGTCTCTTCCGGCGAAGCCTTCGTGCAGGAGCGGGCAATGACTTCGAGCGAGCCGATGCGTGCGGCGCGATTAAGCGTCAACGTGTAGTCGCTGGCGTGGCCGGTGACTTTGTCGAGCCCGCGAATGACCGCGCGCTGTGCAGCGGCTGGGCCGGCTGCAGCGGCGAGAAACACAAGAGCTACGGCAAGCGTACGGATCATGGCGTTGCGGCCTCGGTTGAGTCTGATTGCCCCTGCCCCTGCGCAAAACTCGCGAGCAGCGTCAGCAGATCGACGGAGCCCTGCGTGTAAGGAATTTCGCCGCCCGCCGGCAGCGGATCCATTCCAGCGGGCTCGATCGCGACATACGCGCCGCCAAGCAAACCATCGGTGGCGATGCGCGCCGTGGATTCGTCGAGCACGTGAATGTTCTGATCAATCGTGAACGTCAGGCGCGCCATGTAAGTTTCGGGATCGAGCGCCACGCTGCGCACAACGCCGACTTTCACGCCGGAAACGCGCACGTCAGAGCCGATGCCGACGCCATCAACGCGCTGAAAGCGCGCTGTGAGATCGTAAGTGCGCCCGCTCACGCCAGTCTGCCCGGCTTGCGCCGCTGCAAACGCGAAGAAGCCAACGGCGACAACGACAACGATGCCGCCAAGAATGGTCTCGCCCCAACGCTCGAAATTCATGAACCGCCCCCGGTGTCCGGCTTCCAAGCTTCGTAGTCGGCGGTTGACGGCGCCCTAACGCCGCCGCGCGCGAGTGACCCTTTCGGACGATACGCGCGAACCGTGCCGGTCATGTTCGGTACGTGGGCCTTTTCCCACTTCTGCTTCTTCAACGGCGAAACCGTCGGCGGATCTTGCAGCGTGTGGTGCATCCAGCCGTGCCAGTCGGGCGAAACGCGCGAGGCTTCGGCGAGGCCGTTATAAATGACATAGCGGCGCTTGCGGCCCTCGATGCTGGGCCGGCGCTCCTCGTAGTAGCGATTGCCTTGCTCGTCTTCGCCCACAAACACGCCCCGACGACCGATATCGAACAGCGCGCCCAGGGTCGCTCCGTTCCACCAGGTGAAAATCCGCTTCAGCATGGGCTTTTCTTTGTCTCCGAGACGCCGGGATCGGGGCCGCTGCCGCGGCCCGAAGCACAGGCGGCGGGAATATGACGAAGCCGCCCCCACACGTCCAGTGCGGGTGCGAAACAACATATTGGGATAACCCCAGATCGTTTCATACCAGATATTGATCCGAAGCGCCAGCCGAGGCTAGACTCAGCGCGGCTCAGGGAGGCTTGGATGGCCGAAGATTTCGCCGAGGACCTGGATATGGACATGCGCGCGCCCGCAATCGCGCCTGACGCATGGTCGCCAGGCATGGTCTTGGCGGCCATCGAAGCCGGCGTGGTGATCGACACTGCCGAAGGCGCCAACATCACAGAAGCGCTCACCCGCGCCGCCAAACGGCTCGGCGCCTGGGGCGAAGACGAAAGCCTCGCGAAATCCATTCTGGCGCTCATGCGCGACGGCAAAGTCATGCTTGATCCGCCCTTGATGCGCGCTGCGCTTTCCGCGGGTGCGGAACTCGCCGTGTCGAGCGCGCTCATCCGCTGGCCGCGCGAACGCCGCGACGAGATCGAAGCCGTCGCCCGCGCGCAAACATTGTTGGGCGCCGGCGCAAAACTCGGCATCGCAGGCGCGCCGTCCGCCGCCGCACTTGATGCGTTGGACGCCGCCGCGCGCATGGCTGATCCCATCGGCCGCGACGGCCCCGCAATCCTGATCCGCCCCGACAACGCCGATGCGCCTGAATTGATCACCGAAGACACCGCGCGCAACCGCGCTGGCGTTGCCCTCGCCGCTGGCGCACGCGCGCTCGACGCAGCGCTTGCCGATCTTGCCATCGAAGCCGTGCGCAATGGCTTGAACGCCGAGCATGGCGGGGTGCGGCGCAAAGCGGCGGCGGCGCGTCTCGCTGGCGCACCGGACGGCGACATCATCGCAGCGCTCGCCGGCGCAGTTGCGCGCGGCGCATACACTGCGGCGCTCGACGCTGGCGCTGACCCCACGCGCCGCCGCATCGCGATTGCTTCGCCCGAAGCGAACGCGCATCCGCTGGCCGCATTTGGTGCGGGCGCCATCGATCCAACCGGCGCCATCACTGGCGAAGACGAAATCAGCGCCATCGGCGCGAGCATCTCGTTGCCGCGCTTTTACGGCGATATCTTCGATATCAACGCCTTCGAAGCCGCGATCGCGATCCTAGTGCGCGCACTCGACGCCGCCCACGGCACGCGCGGCGCCTCACCGCGCCGCCCAGTTATCATTCGCTTGGAAGGCCTCGCCGCGCTGCTTATGCGCGCTGGCCACGCCTATGACAGTGATGAAGGCCGCGCCTTGGCTTCAGGCATTGCAGCGCTGGCGCATGCCGCCGCCGTCGCCGAGAGCGCCGCGCTTGCGCAACCGAAAAACGCCTATCCAGAATGGTCGCGCTGCAAGAAGGCCGAAGAGAACCTAGTGAAGACAGCGCGTGACGCTGCCGCTTCGCTGAACGGCCCGATCGGCGCGCGCGCCAAGGAAATCTACGCCGGCCTGCCGGGCGCCAAGAACGCTGGTTTGCGCGTGTCGCCGACCATCGCCTTCGCGCACGACATCGGCAGCGCGCGCCGCATCGGCATCACCGAACCAGGCATTGCGCCACTCGCTGGCGTCGCACACTTTGGCGCGCGCGAAGATGGCGGCTTTGGCCGCATCATCAGCGCGGACGCGCGCGCTGGCCTTGCAGCGCTCGGCTATGACGGCGACACGATCGCAGCGCTCGCGCTGCACGTCGAAGGCCGCCGCACGCTTCGCGGCGCGCCCGGCGTGAACCTCGAGCGGCTTGAGAAAGTCGGCCTCACCGAGCCCGCGCTCGAAGCCATTGAGGAAGCCGCGGCGGATGCGTTCAACATCCGCGCCGCCGTGCACCCGCTGGTGATCGGCCCGGACCTCTGCCGCGATGTGCTCAAGCTTCCGCCCGACGTCGCCGCAGGCAAACGCGGCGATCTTCTAATGACGCTAGGCTTCAAAGAAGAAGAAATTGCCGCTGCCGAAGCCTTCTGCATGGGCGCTGGCGACCTCTCCGCGGCGAGCGCACTTCGTGATGAGCACCGCGCAATTTTCGCACCGGCGCGAGCCATCACACCGGAAGCGCGCATAGCAATGGCCGCGGCGGTCGCCCCGTTTAGCCGCACGGCGCTCGATATCAGCCTCACGCTAGCGAACGCCGGCAAGCGCACCGCGCTGCTTGAAAGCGCCCAAGCGGCGGGCATCGGTCTGATCGCGATCACGTCCGAAGCCCCGCCGATCACGCTCACCATCGCGCCCATCGATGATGAGGTCGCCGACGAGCCGCGCCCCGCCGCGCAGCCTCAGATCGCTGCGGCGCCGCAGGTTCAGCAGGCGCCGGCCCGCGTCGAACGGCGCCGTCTGCCCGAGCGCCGCAAAGGCTACATCCAAAAATCGACCGTCGGCGGCCACAAAGTCTATTTGCACACTGGCGAATACGATGACGGCGAACTCGGTGAGATCTTCATCGACCTGCACAAGGAAGGCGCGGCGTTCCGCTCGCTGATGAACAATTTCGCGATCTCAATTTCGATCGGCCTCCAATACGGCGTGCCGCTTGAAGAGTACGTCGACGCGTTCCTGTTTACGCGATTTGAACCCGCGGGCGAGGTGCGCGGCAACGACACCATCCGCCACGCGACCTCCATCCTCGACTACATTTTCCGCGAACTGGCGGTCAGCTATCTTGGCCGCGCCGATCTTGCGCATGTCGATCCATTCGATGTCCGCAGCGACGGCATCTCCAAGAAAGCGCAGGACGCCGAAAGCGCAGCGCGCCTGATCTCACGCGGCTTTGCCCGCGGCGCCTCGCCGGACAATCTGGTGATGCTACGCCCACGACCGATGAACGAAGGCGCCCGCGATCGCCGCGAACCGGCAGCGCCTGCGCGCCCCGCCGCCACCGGCTATCGCAACGAACCTTGTGACGCGTGCGGCCACTTCACCGTGGAGCAGACCGGCGTGTGCGCCGCGTGCGGCGCCAAGGGCGAGGCGAGCAATCGCTAACGCGAACGCTCGCTGTCGCGCCCGCGCGTGAAGCCTGGGATATCGTTGTCAAAGACGACCCAGGCATGCCTGCGATCGTCAAACACGGTGCGATCCGGCTTGCGAAACGCGCTGTCGCCGAACGCGCCCACGGCTATTCCAACGCGGCTCGGGTCGCGCGCGCTAAACCAATGGAGCGTCGTCCCGCAGGTCGGGCAAAAGAACGTGTGAAACGGTTTGCCGCTGTCGGCGACGCGGACGTACTCACGCGCCTCGCCGCTGAAGCGCAGGCGCTCGCGTTGAAAATAGGCGCCAACGCCGAAGACCGAACCGCTCCGTTCCTGGCAGGCCGTACAGCTGCAAGCGACGACGGAATCAGGCTCGCCTTCGGCCTCAACCGCCAGTGCGCCGCATTGGCAATGCGCTCGTCTGGTCATAGCGCCCTCCGAATCCGGATATGTGCAGCTTTGGACCGTTTCGCAACGCATTCGCGCCGTCTTAAGGGTCGTTGCTGGAACAGCCGTTGCAGGCCCGCGACGGACCTTCGTTCACCTTGACAAGCCGGGGGCGCGCGTGCGCTCTCCGCCCGCGAAAATGGCCTCACACAGAGGGCCAGGAGTTTTGAAAATGCACGCTTACCGTTCCCATACCTGCGGCGCCCTCCGTCCGGCTGATGCTGGCAAGGACGTACGCTTGGGCGGTTGGGTGCACAGAAAGCGCGATCTCGGCGGCCTGCTGTTCGTCGACCTGCGCGACCATTACGGCATCACGCAGCTCGTCATTAATCCGGGCTCCGCCGCCTTCGCGTTGTTCGAGCGCGTGCGCGCCGAAACAGTCGTGCGCGTCGATGGCAAAGTTATCGAGCGCGCCAAGGACACGGTGAACCCAGAACTGGCGACCGGCGAGATCGAGGTGCGCGTTGAGGACGCCGAGGTTCTAGGCGCCGCCGAGGAGCTGCCGTTGCCAGTGTTCGGTGCGCCGGACTACCCCGAAGAGACGCGTCTCAAGTATCGCTTCCTCGATCTGCGCCGCGACAAGCTGCACAAATCGATCCTGCTGCGCTCGCAAGTGATCGCGTCGTTGCGTCGTCGCATGATCGATCAAGGCTTCACGGAATTCCAGACGCCGATCTTGACGGCGTCGTCGCCGGAAGGCGCGCGCGACTTTCTGGTGCCGTCGCGTCTGCACCCGGGCAAGTTCTACGCGCTCCCGCAAGCGCCGCAGCAATTCAAGCAGCTGCTGATGGTGGCGGGCTTCGACAAGTATTTCCAAATCGCGCCGTGCTTCCGCGATGAAGACGCGCGCGCTGATCGCTCGCCGGGCGAGTTCTACCAACTCGATTTTGAGATGAGCTTCGTCACGCAGGAAGACGTATTTAACGCCATCGGGCCTGTGCTGGCCGGCGTGTTCGAAGAATTCGGCAACGGCAAGCGCGTGACGCCCGCGAACGAATTCCCGCGTATCCCGTACGCCGAAGCGATTTCCAAGTACGGCTCGGACAAGCCGGACTTGCGCAACCCGCTGGTGTTGCAGGACGTCAGCGATCACTTCCGCGGCGGCGGCTTCGGCCTCTTCGCGCGCTTCCTCGAGAAGCCGGGCCAAGCCGTGTGGGCGGTGCCCGCGCCGAACGGCGGCTCGCGCGCGTTCTGCGATAAGATGAACAGCTGGGCGCAAGGCGAAGGTCAGCCGGGCCTTGGCTACATCTTCTGGCGCGAAGGCGAAGAAGGCGGCGCCGGTCCGATCGCGAAGAACATTGGGCCGGAAAAGGCCAACGCCATTCGCGAACAGCTCGGCCTTAAAGTTGGCGACGCAGCGTTCTTTGTCGCGGGCGATCCGAGCGTCTTCTACAAGTTCGCTGGCCAAGCCCGTAACAAGGTCGCCGATGAGCTGAACCTCGCCGACAAGGATCAGTTCAAGTTCTGCTGGATCGTCGACTTCCCGATGTACGAGTGGAGCGAAGAAGAGAAGAAAATCGACTTCTCACACAACCCGTTCTCGATGCCGAACTTTGACCACGCGGAGTTTTTGAAGCTGGACGTCAGCGACCGCGCGACGATCGAGAAAATCACGGCGTTCCAATACGACATCGTCTGCAACGGTGTTGAACTCTCGTCCGGCGCCATTCGCAACCACAAGCCAGAGATCATGATCAAAGCCTTCGAACTCGCGGGCTATCCGCAGAGCGTGGTCGAAGAAAAATTCGGCGGCATGTTGAACGCCTTCCGCTATGGCGCGCCGCCGCACGGCGGCTCAGCGCCGGGCGTCGACCGCATCGTCATGCTGCTCGCCGGCGTCGACAACATCCGCGAAGTCATCGTCTTCCCGTTCAACCAGCAAGCCCAAGACTTGATGATGAACGCGCCGGGCGAAGTGACGCCGAAGCAGCTGAAAGAGCTGCACATCCGCATCGCGGACACGCCTAAGACCTAAGAACAGGCCCGGACGCGCAAGCCACGTGGCAGCCGTGTCCGCGCATTGCCGCAAGCGCGGTCGAGTTGCGTCTGGGTGAGACCCTGCGCGCGACGCAAATCAGCGCCCGAGAGGTCGGCGCCTTCAAGATTCATCCGCGTCACGTCCGCGTGCGCGAAACTTGCGCGCGTGAAATCGGCGCCGCGCGCGTCGGCCTGCGCCAAGCTCGCGCGCTCGAAGCGCGCTTGCGGACAATGCGCCTCTACCAATTTCGCATGCGTCAGATCAGCTTCCGTAAAGTCCGCGCCTTCGAACTCAGAGCGCGAAGCATCCGCCCGGCTCAGCACGGCGTTGGAAAAATCAGCGCGGTTGAACACGGAATTTGTCATGCGCGCGCCGGTGAGGATGCGCCCAGAGAGATCGCAATCTTCGCAAACGCCGCCGTAGGCCGGCGAAAGATCGACGCGTGTTGGGTCGCCGAATGGCCAGAACGCGGACGCCTGGCTCACTCCCACAGCGCAGAGCGCGACGGCCGCACAGGCGGCCAGGCGGAATTGTGTCAACACGGCGCCGTGCGTAGCGCGCCTAAGACTTCGCACCACTAAACATGCAGTAAGCGAGGATTGTTACTTATTGTTTCAGCACGTCGGGATAGTGAAACCGCCGGGCAGCACGGTCGTCGCGTCGCCGCACGCCGTGTTCAACTGCGCCTGCGTCAAGCCCGTCGCGCCCGTCAGCTCCGCGCCCGAAAGGTTCGCGCCCGCCATGACAGCGCCCGAGAAATTGACGTAGCCGAGATAGGCGCCGACCAACGTCGCCTGCTCCAAGTTCGTTTCGCTCATGTCCGCGTGCGCCAGGCGGGCCCCAAAGAAATTGGTCAATGACATGTTGGCGCCGCGGAAGCGCGCATGGTCCGCCGTCGCCAGCGAAAGGTCTGCTTGGCGAATGCGTGCGCCCGAGAAATCCCGGCCCGCGACCGCCTGGTAGGACAAGTCGATCTGGAAGAGGTCGCACCGCGCACAGGAGGCGCCGCCGCGGACACGCTCGGCCGTAGCATCGCGCTGAGCCTGGTTCGTAATGGGCCCCTCCGTCGCGCCAGGGGCGGCGAAAGCGGGGCTGGCTAGTGCCAGAAGAGCAAGAATGAGCGCAGCGCGTTTCATAGTGGCGCAACTCCAAATCGATTGCCCCCCATGTCGCAGAAGCCGGGCCAGCCCTATGTTACCGCTAACCAAGGCGTGCGATGGGGGCGGATATGAAATGGCTGATCGGGATTTTGGTCGTGTTGGCGGCGCTGGCAGGGGTGGCTTGGTACGCCCTGCTCGATGCCGATGCTCCAGCCACGGCGCCCAACGAATTTGACCTTGCCGCGTATCGCAGCCTCGTCGCGAGCGATGCGCCGGAAACGCTGCCGACCGATGTCCGCATCGAATTTGTCGGCGCCAGCGGAGCGCCAAGCTTCGCGACTGAAGCAGGCAATTTCAGCGGCGAACGAACGATGACCTACGCCTCGTTCGAAATCGTCGCCCCCGGCGGCAACATCATCATCGATGGCGCCGTTGACGAACCCACACTGCGCCAGATGGCCGGCGACGAAGGCCGCTTCTCCGCCGAGAGCTACGCACGCGTGCTCGACGCGATGAAGCAATCCAGCTTGGTTCTGATCACGCACGAGCACCTCGATCACGTGATGGCGGTTGCGCGCAATCCCGAGCCCGCAACACTTGCACCGCATCTGCGGCTCACCCAAGCGCAACTTGCCGGCCTGCCCGAGCATGCACCGAACGGCCAACTTGCGCCGGAGATCGCGTCGATCACACCTAGCGATTTCAACACGCCCACGCGCATCGCGCCCGGCGTCGTGGTCGCGGCCGCGCCCGGGCACACGGCAGGAACGGTCGTCATCTACGTGCGCGGGGCGAGTCACGAATATCTCTTCATCGGCGACATCGCCTGGACCATCGACAGCGTGCGCGACGCGCGCGGGCGCCCACGCTTCATCACGTGGATCATGCCTGGCGTCGACCCGGACCGCCCCGCAGTGCTCCGGCAGCTGCGCGCGCTGCATGAAATTTCCACCGCCGAGCCCGACCTCATCATCCTGCCGGCGCACGACGACGCCTATCTGCGCGGCCGGATCGCGGAGGGGGCGCTGCACGAGGGTTTCATTGCTTCGCCTGCAAATTGAACCGGTGCCGCAGCGATTGAGCCTCCATCTTCGCTTGACCCCAGGCCCGGCGCGTCCCAGGCACTGCCCATGCGTCTGATTACAAAGACCGCCGAGTTGGCTTCGTTCTGTGAAGAATTGGCCGCGCACGAATACGTGGCGGTCGACACCGAATTCATGCGCGAGACGACCTATTGGCCGAAGCTCTGCCTGATCCAAGCGGCAGGGCCCGGCGATGCGGAGGCCGTGATCGATCCGCTTGCGCCCGACATCGAACTGCATCCGTTCATGGAGTTGATGGCCAATGCGCGGGTGCTCAAAGTCTTCCACGCCGCGCGGCAAGATCTCGAAATCTTCCTGAAGCTCGGCGGTGCGCTGCCGCAATCGGTGTTCGACACGCAGATCGCTGCGATGGCGTGCGGCTACGGCGACAGCATCGCCTACGACGCGCTGGTCCAACAGGTCCTTAAGCGGCGTCTCGATAAATCGTCGCGCTTCACCGATTGGAGTCGCCGGCCGCTCTCGGAGAGCCAACTCGCCTATGCGCTCGCCGACGTCACGCACCTGCGCGACATTTATCCGCGCATCTCTGAGAAGCTCGCGCGTGAAAGCCGCACGCACTGGCTCGATGAAGAGCATGCCAACCTGCTCGATCCGGATATCTACGACACGACGCCAGAGAATGCTTGGCAACGCCTGAAACTGCGCAAGACGACCGCCGATTACGTCCTCGGCCTACAAGTCGCAGCCGCATGGCGCGAGCGCCAGGCGCAGCAGCGCGACGTCCCGCGTGGACGCATCGTCAAGGATGAAGCGCTCTACGAAATTGCCGAGCATAGGCCGAAAAACGCCGCCGATTTCGATCGCATGCGGGCGGTGCCGCGCGGCTTCGGCAATTCGCGCGCTGCGCAAGATTTGCTTCAAGCGCTTGATCGCGCGTTCAGCGATCCAAACCGCCCGGTCTACAAGCACGAACGACCACCGCCGCTGCCGTCTGGGCTGGGACCAACGGCGGAATTGCTGAAAGTGCTTCTGCGTTACGAAGCCGATGCGGCAGGCGTAGCGCCGCGTCTGATCGCTTCGGCATCCGACATCGAAGCGATTGCCGCCAGCGATGACGCCGATGTCGGCGCCCTCCGGGGCTGGCGGCGTGAAGTCTTCGGCGAACGCGCGCTCGCGCTAAAGCACGGCAAACTCGCGATGAAATTGAAAGACGGCAAAGTCTCGATCGTGGACGCCTAGCGCACCGCTGCCTGGCAGAGCGCCTTGAAGTCGTAATCCACTTCGCTCGCGCAATCCGGCCACTTCTTGGTCTCGATCCAATATTGGGCGAGGCCAAGTTTGGCTGCGAGTTCGGGAAAGCGCGGATGCTTCCACAGTGGCGGGCCCCATTGGAAACAAAAAGCTGCAGCGCAGATTGCGCACGCGCCATGCCGAACGCGACGTGATTGTCCGGGCGTAGCTCGCGCCCGGTCGCAAGCGCGCCGAGGATCACGTCAAAAGCCTCATCAGCGAGGCCCATGCCGGCTGCAATCATGCAGCTCGATAGCGCCAGCGAGTCCTGCTTGACGGCGAGTGATTTCAGCATGCCCGCGCACATCATGGTGCGCCGCTCCTCGGGCGCCCGCAGCAGCGCGATGCAATTACGCAGCACATCGACGTCGCGTTCAGTGACGCCCCGACGCGGCGGGACGCCAGGCGCCGCCAGCGCTTCGGCCTCATCCACGCGGCGCGCCACCAAGAGCGTCACCCACATCATGTACCAAATGAACGCCGAATCCGGCCACCGCATCCACGCTGCGCGCACGATCTCAAGTGCTGTGTCCACTTCGCCGCGCGCCGTCATCAAGCTCGCGCGCAGGCCTTCCACTGCAGGCCCCAGCGGGTCCAGCAGGCTTGCAACTTCCAGCGCTTTGGCCGCGTCCCTGATCCGGCCAACGCTATAGAGCCATGCGGCGCGCGCGACATGGAGCGCCGCATCATTCGGCGTGCGCTTCAATGCTTCGTTTACTAGCCGCAGTTTTTCCCCGTGCTCGGCGAAGGCTGGCTTCAGCAACGAAAGCGCCGCAAACGCCTGCGCGCAATCGGGATCGAGCTCCAGCGCGCGTTCTGCGGCAGCCAGCGCAGCCGCGTGCTCCGGTGTGCCGGTTACTTCACGATGACGCGGCAGCAAGAACGCCCGCACGCTCGCCAGCGCCGCCCATCCCGGCGCGAAGTCCGGGGCAAGCGTTACGCAGCGCTCTAACAGCACCGCCGCCTGATCCTCATCGACATCGCTCAGCATCAGCCAAACTTGTCGTGCGCGCAGATAAAGATCGTAGGCGGCCGGATCGATCGGCGCGGACGCCCGTTCAGACTGCGAGAGGGACCGGCGAAGCGAAGACGCTACCTTGCCCGCGATATCGTCTTCAAGCGCGAACGCATCAGCGCGATCGCCGTCATAGCGCTCACTCCAGAGCGCCATGCCGCTGCCGGCGTCGATCAGCTGCGCGCCGACGCGAAGCTTGGGCCCGCTACACCGCACCGCGCCATCCAGCACATGCGTCGCCCGCAGCGCCTTCGAAGCTTCCATCTTGCGGTCGCCGCGAAACTGAAAAGCCGACGTGCGGCCAATCACCTTGATCTTCGACTGACGCAGCAACGTCGAGATAATCTCGTCGGCGACGCCATCGGAGAAATAGTCCATCTCCGGCTCATCGCTCTCATTGTCGAACGGCAAGATCGCCACAACCGGCTCGGGCTTGCGCGCGCGCGGCTTTGCGGCCGCAACCGCCTCGAGCGTGAAGATTTCCAGCGTCTCGCTCATCTTATCGAGATGCACCGATCCGGCCGCGTGTAGCCGCTGCGCCAACTTCCCGCGCACCGCGCGCCGTACATCCATCGAGACGACGACCGTTCCCGGTTGCGCCAGTTGCTGAAGCCGCGCCGCGACGTTCACGCTGTGCCCGAGCAAATCGCCGTTCGGCGCCTGCATCACATCGCCTACGTGCACACCCACACGCACATTTCTGCGCTCGACACCGCCCCACAGCATCTCCGCTGCGCCAAGCGCACCGGCGGCCGAAGCGAACTCCAGCATGAAACCATCGCCAGCGGTATTGAAAATGCGACCGCTATGCGCCGGGACGATTTGGTCGAGCGCGCCGCGCACGCGCGCCACCATGGCCAACGCTTGCGCCTCGTCCATCTCCGTCATGGCCGAATAGCCGGCGATATCGATCGACATGATCGCCGCCAGCTTGCGGGGCCCCAGTTCCTCGCTCATGGGCCGAGTTTAGCAGGGCGCGCGCAGCTTGGGCGCCCTCCGCGCTCACCGCGTGCGCCAGAAACCCACGCTTAACTTTGGGGGATATCCTGAAAATACGGCTCAACCTTGCCGTTATACTTGATCGTCAACTGCTTACCGCGTCGGTCCAGCGTCTTGCCCACAGCCAGCCGAACCCAGCCCTCGGACACGCAGTACTCTTCGACATTGGTCTTTTCATTGCCGTTGAAACGCACGCCCACGCCGCGCTCCAAAATGGCGGCATCGTGAAAAGGACTATCGGGATCGATCGCCAGGCGATCGGGTGGTGTGTCGCTCATGTGATTTTCGTCTCCGCTACGAGGCCGAGCGCCTGGGCGGCAGCATCGAGCCGGCGCGTCGCAGTCTCCGTGACCAGGTGCGCCACTTTCTTCTTCACACGAAGGAGCAGCTTGCCGTCAACAGCGCTGGCTTCGAATGCCGCCAGAAGCGTCTCGCTCCGGCCCGAAAGATCGGCGCCAAGGCGTAGCGCGGCCCCCAGCGCCGCGGCGGCGGTCTGTCGTTCATCGCTCAGCAGACGCATATAAGCGTCGGCGTGGCGCGGCGGCGCTTTGGTGTACCGGTGGTGGATCGCAGCAGCCAGGAACGCGCGCTCCTCGTGATTGATCGCGGCCAGCGGCGCACGAAGGATCATGTCGAAAATGATCTCGACACGCTGATCGGGGTGCAGCGCGCCGCCCACATCCGCCAGCCGGGCCGCGGCGCCCCGCAGCACCTCTTCGCGCTTCTTCGGAAAGGCCGCCGGCGCGTCGTCAAAGATCGGCGCGATCCATTCTTCGAGCGCACGCCCGAAACTCTGACCGCGTGACCACCGCCCCGCCAGCGCCTCAGCCGCCGCGATCAGCGGATGTATCGCCAACGCTTCGGGGCTCATGCGTTCAACCAGCACGCCTTCACGCAGGCCAAACGCAGACAGTACGACGCGATCGAACTGGCCCGCGTTCATCACATGCTCAAGCACAACAGCGGCGTATGGCAGCGTATCGGCGCGCTTTGCCGCAGATTCTTCCAGTTTCTCCAGCGAGCGCCTGCCTTGCCGGCGCACAGCGTCGACAACCTTCAGCACTTCGGCGCGGCTCATCTCGTGGTGATGCAGCACGCCCAGCGGGTGATTGGTCAGCGCAATATCGATGCGTCCAAGCGCCCGCCACGCCCCGCCGACGGCATAGAAACAGCCCCCGCGTTTGCCGAGCAGTTTGGTGCGATCGAGAACTTCGCGCACTTGTTTGGATACGCGTTCGTAGTCGAACTCATCGCCGCGCATGAGCGTCAACGGCCCAAGCGGGAAGGTCTCACCGCGTCCCACGCCCTTTGGACTTATTTCGATCAACTCAAGGCTCGCGCCGCCCAGATCGCCGACGATGCCTTTCGCATCCGGCGCACCAGCGCTGACGCCAAGCGCGGAAAGGCGCGCTTCGTCCTCGCCACTGAGCACCCGCAGTTGGATGCCAGTCTCATCGCGTACGCGCTCGACGAATGCGCGGCCATCGCGCGCCTCGCGCACGGCGGCGGTGCCGACCGCGTACACATCCTTGATGCCGAGCGCGTCGATCAAAGTTGCAAAGCGGTTGAGCGCGCGCATGGCGGCATCGACGCCCTCCGGCGCCAGGAAGCCGTTACGCGCGATGTCGCGCCCGAGCCCCGCCATGACCTTTTCATTGAGCAGAGGCGTCATCGCGCAGCCGTCGATGCGATAGACAACGAGACGCACAGAGTTCGAGCCGACGTCGATGACGGCAGCTTCCTGGGCCTCACGCAGGACGGCCCGGCTCACGTTTCAACTCTTCGGCTAGGACGTGCGCGCGCCGATATGATCGAACGCCGCCGGCGCGTCGCCTTTGCCCGCGCGCCCGCGCCCCGAAAGGCTCGGGTTGCGCATGAAGTAGAGGTGCGCGGAGAAAGGCTCGTCAGGCAGCTTTGAGACATCGACCCGTTTGAATACCCCATCTGGGTCCATGTACCAGGATTGCGCCTCGTCGTTGAGGTTCGCGACCATGATCTGGTCGAGTACTTGCTGGTGGACGGTTGGATTTTCAACCGGACACATGACCTCAACCCGGCGCTCAAGGTTCCGGGGCATCCAATCGGCGGACGTCAGGAACACCTTGGCCTTCGGATTGGGGAGTTTGCCGCCGGCGCCAAAGCACACGATACGCGCATGCTCCAGGAACCGCCCAACGATCGATTTGACGCGGATGTTTTCCGACATCCCCGGCACGCCGGGCCGCAGACAGCAAATGCCGCGCACGATGAGATCGATTTTCACGCCGGCATTCGAGGCGCGATAGAGCGCGTCGATGATCTCGGGATGCACCAGCGCGTTGAGCTTGGCCCAGATCGCCCCGTCGCGCCCGGCGCGCACGTGGGCGATTTCGTCCTCGATCAATTGCAGGAGCGTCGACTTCGCATTGATCGGCGAGAGCGCGATTTTCTCAAGCTCCGCCGGTCGCGCATAACCCGTGACGAAGTTGAACAGCCGGTTGGCGTCGCGGCCAAGCGCGGGATCGCAGGTAAAGAGCGAAAGATCGGTATAAACGCGCGCTGTGATCGGGTGGTAATTGCCGGTGCCGAAGTGGGTGTAGGTGCGCAGGCCCTCTGCCTCGCGGCGGACCACGAGGCTCACTTTGGCGTGCGTCTTATAGTCGATAAAGCCGTACACGACAGAAGCGCCAGCACGCTCCAACGCCTGCGCGACTTGAATGTTCGATTCTTCGTCAAACCGGGCTTTGAGCTCAATCAGCGCCGTAACGTTCTTGCCCGCTTCGGCAGCGGCGACCAATGCCGCCACGATCGGAGAATCGCGCGACGTGCGATAAAGCGTTTGCTTGATCGCAACCACGGCTGGGTCCGCGGCCGCCTGGCGAACGAACTGCACCACGGAGTCAAACGACTCGAACGGGTGGTGGACAAGCATGTCCTTGGCGCGAATGGCGGCGAAGCTGTCCCCGCCGAAATCCTTGATCCGCTCGGGGAAACGCGGCTCGTAGCGCGGGAATTTGAGATCCGGCCGCTCGACGCCGACGAGCGCCGAAAGCGCCGCCAAACCAAGCAATCCCTCAACGACGATAACATCGCGCGGATCGGCTTCGATCTCACGGACAATGAAGGCCCGTAGATCTTCCGGCATCAGCGCCTCGATCTTCAAGCGCACGATATCGCCCATGCGGCGCTCTTTGAGGCGCGCTTGGAATTCGCGGACGAGGTCTTCCGATTCTTCCTGGATTTCGATGTCGCTATCGCGAACGACACGGAACGCGCCTTGCGCATCGACGCGATAGTCCGGGAACAACTCGTCCACGAACAACATGATCGTGTTTTCGAGCGTCAGGAAACGGCGCTCCTGGCGCTCGCCCGGCTCGGCCGGCGCGCTGGCCAGCGTAACGTCGATGAACCGCGCAACTTGGCTGGGCACGGGGATAAGCGCATTCAGTGCGCGGCCATCGGTCTTGCGCTTCAGCTTCAACGCAATGGCAAAACCAAGGTTTGGAATAAACGGAAACGGGTGCGCCGGATCGACGGCTAGCGGCGTCAAGAGCGGGAATACTTCCGCCATGAAGAGCGGCTTCAGGTACGCGCGCTCGTTGGCTGTCAATTCTTCTGGGTCCAACACCGAAATGCCAGACTGCCGCATCTCAGTGCGCAACGCGCGCCAACGGTCCTGCTGGCGCGCTATGAGTTCGCCGGCCGCCGCATGGATGCGCGCGAGTTGTTCGGTGGGCGTCAGCCCGTCATTGCTGAGGATAGCGACGCCGGCTTTGACCTGCTCGTGCAGCCCAGCGACGCGTACCATATAAAATTCATCGAGGTTCGACGCAGAGATCGACAAGAACCGCAGCCGCTCGAGCAGCGGATGGTTGGGGTTCTCCGCTTCTTCGAGGACGCGCGTGTTGAACGCGAGCCAAGAAAGCTCCCGGTTCAAAAAACGCTTCGGACTATCGAGCGTCGGCGACTTCTCCGCCGGAGCGCGCTTCTTGCGCGGCTTCGTCATCTGTTAACCGTCCTCACCACCCCAGCTCGCCTGCATTCGCTGCAGTGCGCGCCTTGCACCTGCCATCGAGACAGGCTTCGCCCCGCGCACCAGTTCCTGGTCCAGCGCCGCCACCCAGGCCTGGGCTGCGGCGAAGGTCCTCGGGAGCCGTTGCACGAGGTAATTGACGGCATCATCGCTCAATTGAATGAATTGTTCGCGACAAACGCGGCGCAAAACGACCGCCATAAGCGCTTCATCGGGCTCTTTCAGCCGCGCAACCGGCAAAGCCGCCAGTCTGGACCGCAAATCCGGCAGGGTTACCGGCCAGACCCCGGGCGAGGTCTGTCCCACCAAAAGCACCGCGCTGCCCTCGGTCCGGGCCTTGTCCAGCACCCGCCAGAGCGTTGCCTCGTCCGCGCCAGCGGCGTCGTCGATCAGGAGGGCGTGGGTTTCCGCAAAAATAGCGGCCGCCTCGTCCGGGCTTGCCTCCACGGCAAGCTGACGGGCGCCGACCTCCAGCGCCCACGCCAATGCGATGTGCGTCTTGCCCGAGCCTGACGGCCCGACGAGCGCCAGCGCGCCGCCAGGCCAGTTCCGCCAATCTGTAAGCAAAGCAGCGGCGTCGCGATTAGCTTCCGCCACCACCAACGTTTCGGGCGAACGCTCGCCCATGCGGAACTCGAACAGGCGGGGTTGCTCCACGCCCGGCCTACCTCCCGGCGACGCGCAGCGTCGGTCCGATCGAGCTTTGCTCCAACCGAATGCCGCGCCGGTTCAGCTCCGCCGCCAGCTGCGCCTGATCGCCGACGAATGAGAACGAGACGAGCGCGCCTTCGCGGCCGACGGCCTCAATGCGGATTTCCGAGATCAGCGTCTGCGCGGCGCCTTCGAGCGCTTCTTTGATCCGCTCCCATTGCGCCTGGTCGCTATAAATCGCGGAAGCAGAGATGCGGCCACGCTGCGAGGCGCCCGTTGAAGCGCGCGCCTTCCACTCGTTCTGCAATTGCGCGCTAGCTTGATCCGCCAGCGACGCCAGCGCCGCGCGCAACGCCGCCGGATCGCTTCCAGAAATGCGCGCCGCCACCTCACCGCGATCGCGCCGCGTTGCGCCGCTCACTTCAACCAAAGCCGCCGTGGCTGTCGAACCCTGCACGCGCAGCGTCGCATAAAGCGCCGACGCCGCCGCCACTTGCTGCGCATATGGCCCAGCGACATCCCAAGCGGGGGCGCCCTGCAATGCGTCCGGCGCAACGGGCAGCGGCACCAATTCGTTGTTGAACCCGCCCTGGCTCCAAACTTCACGCCACAAAGCCGTCGTCTCGTCCGCGGTCCCCGACACCGTCAGCGGCACGGCCAGCACCGGCGCCGTCCGCGTATCGACCACGCTGAAACCCTGCTGCTGCAAGTACGTCCGCACCAATGTCTGGCTGAAGCGCACGGTGAGGCGCCCGATGTAGCGCGTCGCCGAGCGGCGCTCTTCCTCGACATCCACGCTCTGAACCATCCGCTCCACGGTGGCGGCGTCCAGCGCACTGGCGGTAGGCATGGCGCGGGCGGCAAATTCCGAAGCCGGAACGAGGCGGGTTATCAGCCGCTGTAGTCCGATCCGCTGCGCCGACAAGAACCCCGCCTGCTGCGCCGCCGCGGCGTTGGCGGCCGTCTCATCCACATAGACCCCGCTGACCGCGTACACATTATCGCGCCCCGGGTTTGCACTTTGGGCGCTTGCCGCGCCTGTCGCGAACGCGCACAAGGCCGCCACGAAGGCGATGGCGAAGGCGGCCAAACGGCTGGCTGTCATACGTAAACCTCTGTGCTGGGGACGAACGACCCTACTCGGCGCGGAATCGCCTATCAATGTGGCGTCTTCTGGACTCGGGGCAACGTGACCTCTCCAAACGGAACAAATGGCCTGACCTATCGCGACGCCGGCGTCGATATCGACGAGGGCGAGCGCCTGGTCGATCTCATCAAGCCGGCTGCGAAATCCACAGCCCGCCCCGGCGCGGAAGCGGCTCTGGGCGGATTCGCCGCCGTGTTCGACCCGAAAGCCGCGGGCTTCAGGGACCCGATCTTCCTGGCCACCACGGACGGCGTCGGCACCAAGCTCAAGATCGCCATCGAAAGCGGCCGCCACGAAACGGTCGGCATCGATCTCGTCGCCATGTGCGTGAACGATCTTTCCGCCCAGGGCGCCGAGCCGCTGATGTTCCTCGACTATTACGCCACCGGCAAACTCAACGCCGAAGAGGCCGCCGCCGTTGTCAATGGCATCGCAGAAGGCTGCCGCCAGGCCGGCGCCGCGCTCGCGGGCGGCGAGACGGCGGAGATGCCGGGCATGTACGCCAAAGGCGATTATGACCTCGCCGGCTTCTCCGTCGGCGCCGCCGAGCGCGGCACGCTGCTGCCGCGCGTTGATGAGATGCAAGCCGGCGATGTCATCATCGGCATCGCCTCCAGCGGCCCGCACTCGAACGGCTATTCGCTCGTCCGCAAAGTCGTTGAGCGCTCCGGCCTCGCCTGGGATGCGCCAGCGCCGTTTGCGACCGGCAAGAGCTTGGCCGAAGCCCTACTGACCCCAACGCGCATCTACGCCAAAGCGCTAAAGCCCGTCTTCGACGCGAAGCTCGCCAAGGGCGCCGCCCACATCACCGGCGGCGGCCTTGTCGAAAACACGCCGCGCGCGCTGCCCGACCATCTCGAAGCGCAATTCGATTGGAACGCATGGCAGCGCCCTGCCGTGTTCGAGTGGCTGCAATCGACCGGCGGCGTGCCCGAAGAAGACATGCGCCGCACGTTCAACCTCGGCGTCGGCATGATCCTCATCGTCGAGCCTACGAAGGCCGACGACGTCATCGCCAAACTGAACAGCGCCGGCGAGAACGCGTTCAAGATCGGCGTGCTGAAAGCATCGTGACTGGACGCGGCGTGAAACGCGTAGCCGCCCTCATCTCCGGCCGAGGCTCAAATCTTCAAGCGCTGCTTGAAGCCGAGCAGGACGCCTACGAGATCGCGCTCGTCGTCTCCAACGTCCCCGGCGCAGCTGGCCTTGAACGCGCGCGCGAAGCGGGCGTCGAGGCCATCGCGCTGGACCACAAGCCCTACGGCAAAAACCGCGAAGCGTTCGAACGCGACCTCGATGCACTCCTCATCGCGCGCAACATCGAACTTGTCGCCCTCGCCGGCTTCATGCGCGTGCTGACGCCCTTCTTCGTCAACGCTTGGAAGAATCGCCTCCTCAACATCCATCCGTCCTTGCTGCCGAAATTTCCCGGCACCCACACGCACGCCCGCGCCCTCGAAGCGGGGGAGAGCGAGCACGGCTGCACCGTCCATCTCGTGGTTGAAGAAGTAGATAGCGGCGAAATCCTCGGCCAGGCTCGCATGCCGATCATCACAGGTGACACACCGGAAACGCTGGCCGAGCGCGTGCTCGCGTTGGAGCATAAACTCTATCCCGAGTGTTTGGCGGCGTTCGCGGCGCGAATGGCCTGAGAGCGCGGTGTTCGCGATCCCGCGCCAAGTCACCCGACGTTGGCGACCCGAGTAGCCCGCAATGCCGAACGAGCCGCGCGCGCCAATTCGAGCAACGAATAGGGTTTGCGCAGAAAGGCGAAAGGCGGGAGTTGTCCGATCTGTGAGGTTTCGCTCTGGCTTGCATAGCCAGTTGTCAGCAACACGCGGAGATGAGGGTTTGCGCTTTGCGCTAGCCTTGCGAGTGTAGCGCCGGACATGCCGCCCGGCAAACGGATGTCAGTGAACAACAGATCAAACGCCTTCTTCCCGTCGCTGAGCATCGACAACGCTTCTAGACCGGTCCCGGCGGACGAAACGCTATAGCCAAGTGAGACTAGGCTGTCTTGAGCGTGCTGACGGACGAGGTCATCATCCTCGACCACCAATATCGCCTCAGTTCCTCCCAATTCTTCGAGGGAGTCGGAATAGCAAGGCGCTTCATCCACCGGCGTGTTCGCCCGCGGGAGATACATCGCAACGTGCGTGCCCGCGCCGCGATCAGATCGCAGATCGATTCCGCCGTCACTTTGCTTGACGAAGCCATAGACCATCGACAGTCCGAGGCCTGTCCCTTGTCCCACGGCCTTGGTCGTAAAAAAGGGCTCAAAAACTCGAGAGAGTACCTCCGGAGCCATGCCTTCTCCGGTGTCGGCGACCTCTATCTTCACGTATTCACCTGGGCGCACCCCCCTGTGCGCCGCCTCGTCCCCCGACAGGTCGGAGTTTTCCAAATTGATGCTTAAGCGTCCGCCGCTCTCCATAGCGTCTCGCGCGTTGATGCACAGATTTAGGATAGCCGTTTCCAATAGCGTCGGGTCGGCCTGCGCGTAGCAAAGGTCATCGGCGCACGTTACGCTGAACTCAATCTCTCCGCCCAAGACGCGCGAAAGAAGCGCACGCATGCGCTGAACCAACTCGCGCGCATCGATACTTCTGGGTTGAATCGGCTGACGGCGAGAAAACGCGAGCATGTGGTGCGTAAGTTCGGCCCCTCGCTCCGCAGCGATGGCAAGCGTATTTGCAAGAACCTGCAAATCCGGACGATCGGCGAGCCTCGTCGCGAGTACATCCGCGTTGCCCAAGATTACGGTCAGCAGATTATTGAAGTCGTGCGCTATGCCGCCTGTCAGCTGCCCGATCGCCTCGAGTTTTTGGCTTTGCTGCAGCTCCCTTTCTGTCATGCGCAGGTCGGTGATGTCGCGCGTCACGATCACCGCGCCGGCGACCTCGCCAGCATTATTGATCATGGAGCGGGTCGAGATCGATAAGATCGTGTCACCCTGGCGATGCGCCATTCCCTCCACGATGATCTCAAAGTTGGTCGAGTAATCGCCGCGCAAAGCGCGCGCCACCGGCCACTGTTCAGGAGCGAGCTCTCGACGCTGTGCGTCGAAAATCCTCATGCGCCTGGGCGAGCGCCAAGCGTCTAGATCGTCTTCCGGTCGCACGTCCCCGCGAAAGCGCTTCAACTCTTGATTTGAGTAAATCTCCTTACCCTCGCGATCGACGACGAGAACGGACTCTCCCATGCTCTCAACAATCGCGGTGAACAAATCGGCGCGCTGATGCGCTTGCTTGAGCAACTCTGCGACGTTCTCAAGATTGCCTATTGTGTAGGTCACTGCGGTCCGTCTCGGCAGGCAAGTGCGAACATGCTAGTGCGAGTGAAGCGCGCGCCGTTGCGTGAAATCAAGGTGCGCCGCTTGCGCCGTAATCTACATTACGGGCGCTACGGAACAAGTTCCGACTGCGCATCGTGCGCAAGTCGGCGGCGCAAGTGCCTTTGAACTCAAAGCCAGCGCCGTTCCCCCAAATCTCCTTTAACCTTTGCGGCGCAAGCGTTGGCAGTCGCAAACTCACGCTGAGCCAAATCCATGGTTGTCGCCCAATACGACCAAGACCACGCCAAGCTCGCCCTACATCCTGACTCGCTGACCCGTTCCGCGCTCAACGACATGAATAGAGCTTGGATACGGTGTCTCGTCACGCTGGTGGTCTCAGGATTTCTGTTCGCTTACCTGCCGACATGGATTGGCGTCCTTTGGCTCTCTGTAACGCTCCTCATGGAGACGTTCTCGGCCTGGTTGCGTCCGCGAATCGCGTCAGGCGACCTCGGTGCGCAGCGTTGGCACGTGGCCGCCATCTTCGCTGTGTCTGTGTCGTGGAGCGTCCATGCGATCTTGCTTTGGAGCGTCGATGAGGACGTCGCGCGCGTGGCGGCGCTGATGGATCTATTTACGGTGGCTCTTTACGGGGCGCTCGGCGGTCACAAAGACAAACGCGTATTGTTCGCCCTCATGGGCCCGCCGCTGCTCGTCCTCTGCGTTCTACTGATCGGTTTTTCCTGGGTCACCGCTTCGGCGCCTGTTGCGATGATCGCGTCACTGGCGACGCTCGGCGCGTGCGCCACAATCGCAGGCAACGGCATGGCGATGCATCGCTCGGATCAACTGCTCACCGAGGCCAATCGACAAGTCATCGCTGAACGCGACTTGCTGGAAACGAGAGTTGAGGAGCGCACGCACGCCTTGCGCGAGGCGCAGGCCGCAGTCGAGAGCGCGAGCAGAGCGAAGTCCGAATTCCTGCGCGTGATGAGCCACGAACTGCGCACACCTATCAACGGCATCCTGGGCTACGCGGAATTGCTCGCGGAAGACATCGAAGCCGGTGAACCAAACAAAGCCGACGCCCTCAGCATAGCCGCCTCTGGGCGGCGCCTACTTGCGCTGGTCAACGACGTTCTCGATCTCGCCTCGTTAGAGTCCGGTCAGGCTTCAGCAGAATCCGAAGAGACCGATGTCAAAGCTCTGATCGCAGCCGCGGCCCGTTCGGTCACGGACTTGGCCGCCCAAAATCGAAACCACATCAACATTCATGTCGATGATGGCGCGCACTACGTCGCAACCGACGCCAAGCGCCTGCTTCAAGTCCTTCGCCACCTCATCGACAACGCCTGCAAGTTCACGACCGAGGGGCAGATCCGCATCTCGGCGCGCGTGCAAAAAAAATCAGCTGGTCAGCGGTTCGTCATCCAGATCGCTGACACAGGGCGCGGAATCTCTACGCTCGATCAGCAGCGGCTCTTCCAACCCTTCGAGCAAATCAGCCAGGGGCCGGCGCGCGCGCATGAAGGAGCGGGCCTTGGCCTCGCCATCACCAAGCGGCTGATGACCTTACTCGGCGGAAGCATTCACGTCGCAAGCACTCTCGGTGAGGGAACGACGGTCTCGCTCGAACTGCCAGTGGCGCCTTAAACCCCACGCCTCCAAGCGGACGCCGGGCAACGCGCTCATACCCCCAGTGCGGCCGCCCAATCAGAACCTACAGCGCTATCTGACAGCACCGTTTCGATGTTGAGTTGCCCCTTGAGGCCGGCGCTACGGTGCACGGCGATCGCGCGCCATTCCTCCGACATCGACATGCGGACCATCGCAGCGCGATCTGGGTACATGCCGATCGCGACTTCGTCCCAAAGCTCCTCCACGCGCCCGAGCGAAAGAAAAGTGACGTCAGCCGCGAAGACCACGCGCCCTCCAAACTTCGGCAGAAGCTCCGACACTGCCCGACCATAGATCATGTAAGCGTCGCGGCCGGTTAGATTGGTTTCGCGCCCATCTTCATATTCAGCACGCTCCTTGAACTTCAGCAGATTGACCATGAAGATCGGTCCCTTCGGGCCGGGTGACATCAGCCCCTTCATCTGCTCCGGATCGGAGGGGAAAACTTCATTGACCACATTCATGCCGACACTCCGCCAACTGTGCAGCCCACCTCTGCGGTGGCGTTACTGACTGCACAATCTTGCCGATAGCCCAGCTCTGTCAAACTCGTCATTCGCTACATTCGACCCGCTCACGCTTCACGCGCTCTTGCGCGCCTCCTACACGTAACGTCATGCACCCTCGCCATCGCCTACACGGCCTCACCCTCTCGTATTTCACCGGCAAGCTCGAAGCCTACCTGCGCGTGAAGGGCGTCGACTACGAGTTCATCGAGATGGACATGCGCGATTTTCGCGCGTGCGCGCATGCGACGGGCGTCGCCCAGATGCCGCAACTCCAAACGCCAGCCGGAGAATGGTTGACCGACACCACCGCCATCATAGCCCATTTCGAAGCGCAAGGCGCCGCGCCAAAGCTGAAGCCTAGCAAGCCGCTGGACGCATTCTTCAGCCTATTCCTCGAAGACTATTTCGATGAATGGCTCTGGCGACCCGCTCTCTATTATCGATGGCGCTTCGATGAAGACGCGAGGCTGATGAGTGCGCAGATCGCGCGCACCATGCTTCGCGATATCCCCGGGCCGTTCTGGTTGAAGCGGCTTTCCATTCTGCTCCGCCAAAGGCGAGTGTTCCTGCGTGAGGACGGCGTAACAAGCGCGAACGGCGCCGTTGTTGAAGCCCTATTCTTGGCGACACTCGATGCGCTTGAACCCATCTTCGCCGCGCGGCCTTATCTGCTCGGGCAACGTCCGTGCGAAGCCGATTTTGCGTTATTCGGCTCGTTCTTCCGCCATTTCTCGCACGACCCGACGCCGCAAGACGTGATGCGAAGGCGCGCGCCCCATACGCTCGCTTGGGTGTCCCGCTTGTGGGCCTGCACGCCGCAAGCGATGGACTCGGCGCCGCCCATCGACAGCGTTCCCGGAGATTTGAACCCGTTCATTGAAGAAGCGGCCGCAAGCTATCTACCTTACCTCGCCGCCAACGCCCTGGCGTTGCGTGAACACGGAGCGCGCGTCCGCGCCACGGTCAAAGGCGGCGTCTTCATCACCAAGCCTTCACGATATCATCTGCACTGCTTGAATGAACTGAAGCGCGCCTTCGCTGTCCTCGGTGACAACGATCAGAGCGCGGCCGCTGCGCGCATCGGCGCAGCTGTCCGCTTCCTTCGGGAGCCGGTGGACGAAGTTGGCGTTGCGCTTGCCACGCGCACGGCGCGGCCCACTGATCGCGCTTGGCGCCAGTGACACAAAAGGCGGCTGGGGTGATCGGATACGCCCGAACCGCTCGCGAACGCGTTCTCGCGCCTTCTGATCGCCGGCCTGATCGGCGCTCTCGTGCTGATAATCTGGGTGGAAGCCGCGGTTGGCACCTTCCACTGAAAGGCTGCACTCGCGCGACCTCAACCAGTGGCGCCATCTTTGAGCCTACGGTTCGTCTTCGCCGGGAGCAGACGTTCCGACATTCACGCGGGTCGATACCGATGATCGAGGAATCTGGTCCAGCCGTTCTTGGCCTTGCTCTCGACCGCAAAACGAAACCCTTCAACGTTGTCTTCGTCGGGCCAATAAACCGATCGCGCAGTACCCGCCGCCATTTCAGCAACAAAGGCTACGGCGTCGCTGTGCACGTCACTCGCGTCGGTGAGAATCCCCGCGGATCGTTTCCCATCTATTGTGAACGACCAAAATGCGAGCGCACCACCATCGCCCTTACCGAAAAACGCATGCTCTCGGTAAACCCCGCGAGCGCCCATGTTCCAGGCAGCGTCAAGACGTACAAAGCTCGCGCCAAACGCCGTGAAATCGCGAGAGCAATCACCGACACTGCCGTCGGGCATTTTGGCGGCAGCCGCGACCCAGCGCCCTAAGAGCGGGTCAAGGGGACCAAGCGTTCCGCGCCCTTTCTTCCAGCTGCCCATCCCCACACTCCTTGCGCGCGCAACCTTCCTTGAGGACGACAAGAGCGCAATAGGCTGGCGGGAGCCGTGCTACAATTCTTCCGACTGGCCTGATCGCTCCGTTGCGGTCAGCGACTTAGCACGCGCTGCAATGGCGTGATCTCGCCGGGAGCGGACATTCGGCTGTCAAACAATGCTACGCATTTGGACCGTCTCGCAGAATGCGAGAAGGTCAGCACCGTAAGACGCCGAGATGGCAACTAGCGTGGCCGCGCCGGATGAAAGCTCCGCCAATCGGGCTTCGATGAACGCAGCATGTTCAGCGTGATAGCTTTGAGCCGCATTGGGGTGCGGCCCCGGAAACAAGCGCTCCATGATTTCATCTTTGGCCGTTGCATCGGGCTCGCGGCCTGAAATCACTTCTGCCGCTGCGACGATGTTTCCCTCTCGGAAGTCCGCCACTTGGAGCGCCCTGAGGCCAGACAGCGTCAGTTCGTATTCGTCACCGCCCGAGCGCCGGAGGCTTAAAACAGCGACTTTGTCTTTGAGAGCCACGCCCGTCAGGCAACCGTCGTGAAAGCTGGGGATGCTCGGTGTCATGGCTCACTTATCACGATGGCGCGGGGAAGCATCAATGTGCGCTTAGGGCCAACAGCGGCGGCCCCAACAACAAAACTTATCCCCGCCCATCAAACCACCCGCATACTGCACTTATCCCTCGCATGAGAGGTTCAAGTGCTAGCCGGACATCTTGAGCGCGGGGGACGTGATCGAGCGTGAGTTTTGCGCGTAGGCGCAAAGCAAAGCCAGCGGGTTTGAACCGCTGGGGTCCGGGCGTGAACAGGCCGCGCCACGCACGCCGCCGGGGACCTATCCAAGGGAGTGAAAGACCTCCCCGTGACGGCCCGGCGTCTGCCGATCGCGACGGGGCGCGCGCGATGCGCAACCGACGCTGCCGCAAGGCCGCGTCACCTCGGAACTATCCTGGCGCATCCCGCGCGCCCCGCCTCTCTCTGCCGCGTCCGCTTCCGGCGGGACGCCGCGCCCGCGCGCGCCTATATCAGCGGCAACGGAGAACACTCATGGCTGAACGCGACTACGTCCTCGGCACGCACGACGACGAAATCTATCGCCTCGGTTTTCAACATCGCGTCTGGCGCCCGCGCGCGCTGGACGCCTGGGCGCGGGCGCGCATCGGCGACGGCTGCAAGGTCATCGATTTCGGCGCCGGTCCCGGCTTTGCAACGATGGACTTGGCCGAGATGGTCGGGCCGCAAGGCGAAGTCCACGCGCTCGAACGCTCGCGCCGCTTTCTCGATACGCTGGAAGCGCAAGCCAAGGCGCGCGGCTTCAAACAAGTGAAGGCGCACGAGATCGATGTCGTCACCGACGCAATCCCGGTCAAAGGCGCTGACGCGGCGTGGGCGCGCTGGATTTTTGCGTTCCTGCCGAAGCCGAAGGACGCATTGAAGAAGCTCGTCGACGCGTTGAAGCCGGGCGGCGCGCTCGTTTGCCACGAATATATCGACTACCAAACCTGGAAGCTCGCGCCGGCTGCGCCGAATTTCGAACGCTTCGTCCAAGAAGTCTCAGACAATTGGCGCGCCTCGGGCGGCGAGCCAGACATCGCGCGCGATCTGCCGGCATGGCTCACCGAAATGGGCCTCAAGGTCGAAAGCCTGCGGCCTTACGTTGATGTCGTCTCCAAGGATGACAACGTCTGGCGCTGGCCGATCGGCTTCTTCGACATCCACATCGATCGCTTGCTTGAGCTCAATCGCATCACGCCGCAAATGGCGAAGGATATGCGTGACGAGTTCGATCGCGTCAGCGCCCAACCCGGCACGCTGATGGTGACGCCGCTCGTCTTAGAAATCATCGCGCGTAAATAGCGGCAGTGGGCAGTAGGCAATGGGCAGTGGGAGGAGCAGTTGAGCGAAATTCGTTCCTACCAAGATCTTGCGGCTTGGCAGCACGCGATGGATTTGGCGGTTGAGGTCTAGCTTTATGGACTGACGTCCCAAGCTCGCAGAGCGTCGGTGTCCATCGCGGCCAACATTGCGGAAAGCTACGGCCGCGACAACCTCGGCTACTACATACAATTTCTGCGATTGGCCCAAGGTTCACTGAAAGAACTCGAAACGCACTTGCTCATTGCACAGCGCGTCGAGATTGCGGATTCCGCGGAAACCGCCCCGCTGCTCGGCGCCGCCGAACGGCTCGGCAAGATTCTCCGCGGACTGATCCGCAAATTAGAGGAAGCCCGCTAATTCCACTGCCCACTGCCCACTGCCCACTGCCCGTGCTAGACTTCAAAAGCGTTCAAACAAGGAGAGCGCACTATGGCGGATAAGAAACCAACCAGCCCGATGCCGAAGCAAACCGGCACGACGCAAAAGCCGACGGGCGGATCAAAATCCAACCCGACACCGGTGAAGACGGGCGGCGGCAAGAAGTAGAAATGAAAATGGCGAGCCGGGAGAAATCCCCGCTCGCCATTCAGCCATTAGAATGCGTTGGCGCTTAGCCGACGATTTCCTGATCGCTGAAGAAGAACGCGATCTCACGCTCGGCGTTCTCCAGGCTGTCGGAGCCGTGGACCGTGTTGGCCTCGATCGATTCCGCGAACTGCTTGCGGATCGTGCCCTCAGCGGCGTTGGCCGGGTTCGTCGCGCCCATCACGTCGCGATACTTCGCCACCGCGTTGTCGCCCTCGAGCACTTGGACGACCACCGGGCCGGAGATCATGAAGGTCACCAGGTCACGAAAGAACGGACGCTCCTTGTGAACGGCGTAAAAGCCCTCAGCTTGGCCTTCAGAGAGCCAAACGCGCTTTTGGCCAACGATGCGCAGGCCCGCCTTTTCGATCACGGCGTTGACTGCGCCCGTCAGGTTACGCTTGGTCGCGTCCGGCTTGATAATCGAAAGGGTGCGTTCGGCGGGCATATGTCTCGGGCTCCGGGAGGATTGGGAGCCGGTCTATAACTGCCTCGCCTCATGCCGCCAAGTGCGACAGAGGGGCCCCAATCTCCCGTGCCGCGTGAACTTAATAACAGTTCAGCGACGCCACATTCCCGTTCGTGTCGACTGTGACGTTAAGACGATCGGCGCGGAAGTCCTGCGTGACCATCGTCGTCGGCGTCACAATGCGCGCGCCGGCCGGCAGCGTGGCTTGGTCGATAGCGCTCGTCGGCGTGCCAACCAGATGCTGGAACGCCGCCGCCCCGCACGTATCGGCCGCCGTCGCCTCGGCCGCGTTCGTCGGCCCAGTCATCGGCGCCGGCGCTTCAGCCGTGGTCGCAGGTGGCGGCGCGGAGGTCTCTCCGCACGCGCCAAGCGCAAGAAGGGCAGCGACCGACATCAACAGAGTACGCATGAGATTCTCCTCGTCCCCGCATCAACCGCAGCGCAGGCGCGCGACTTTGCCGTCCGGCCCGAGTTCTACATTCAAGCGATCAGCGCGATAATCCAGGGTGACAGCGCAATTGTGACACACAACACGCGAGCCCGCCGGCAACGTCGATTGGTCGATCGAAGCGCCGTCGATGCCGATCAGATTTTGGTGGTCGGCCAGATGGCACGTATCCGGCGGCGGACGCGAGATTGCTTCGGCCTGCTGGCGGTTCGCCATGGCTTCGAGGTCGCGGTAGGTTTGCGGTTCGGTCGTGCACGCAGCAGCCAGCACCACCAATGCTCCAACCAGCCAACGCTTCATTGCTGTTTCTCCCACCGCCCGCTGGCGCTCTCTTTCCAATACGAAGCGGCGATCCCCGCATCCTTCGCCTGTTTCCAGCGCGATCGGGCCGAAACCAAGGCGGCGCTATCGTTGCCGTCGAACAGCAGGCAGGCGCGCTCGAATGCAGAAATATCGCCGGGCTCGGCATTGTCGACCAGGAAGAGCGCCTGGGCGTTGTTGGGGTTGCCGGCCTCCAACGTCAGCCAAACGGGCTGGCGCTGCGGATCGCCTTCGCGCGCGTGCGGAACGAACGCATCATCGCGGAACGTCCAGAGCGCGGTATCCAGTTGATCGAGCCGCTCGTCTGAACCGGCCCGCACCAGCGCCCGCCAGCCGCGTTGGAGACACTTCTCCAGCAGCGGCGGCAGCGCGCGTTCCAGATCGCTGCGCTCCAGATGGTAGAACCAGAGCTCCGCCATTACTCCTCGTAGCGATTTTGGATCAGGCGATTGAGCAGACGCACGCCGTAGCCCGTCGCCCAAGCGGGGTTGATCGGATCCTCATACGGCCCCGGCTTCCATGCCGTACCCGCGATGTCGAGGTGCGCCCACGGCAAGCCGTCCTTGATGAAGCGCTTGATGAATTGGGCGCCCACGATCGAACCCGCGACCGGCTTGCCTGCAATGTTCTTCATGTCGGCGTTGGGTGTGTCGATCAGCTTGTCGTACGCGGCGCTGAGCGGCAGACGCCACACGGTTTCGCCTTCTGTTTGGCCAGCGACAGTCAGCGCATGCGCGAGGTCTTCGTCGTTCGTGCACATACCAGCGTTTTCATGGCCGAGCGCGACGATGACAGCGCCCGTCAGCGTCGCGAGATCGATGAGCGCCGCGGGCTCGAACTTGTCCTGCGCGTACCAGACGGCGTCGGCCAAGATGAGACGGCCTTCGGCGTCAGTGTTGAGCACCTCGATCGTCTGACCCGACATCGTGCTCACGATGTCGCCTGGCCGCTGCGCGTTCGCGCCAGGCATGTTTTCAACAAGCGCGACAATGCCGACGATGTTGGCTTTGGCTTTGCGCAACGCCACGGCCTTCATCGCGCCAGCGACGGCAGCAGCGCCGCCCATGTCGCCCTTCATTTCGTCCATGCCCGCGCCGGGCTTCAACGAAATGCCGCCGGTGTCGAACGTTACGCCTTTGCCAACCAGCGCGATCGGTTTGGCTTTCTTCGACGACGCGCCGTTCCATTTCATCGAGACAAGCCGCGCCGGACGCGAAGAGCCCTGCGCGACACCAAGCAACGCGCCCATGCCGAGACGTTCCATCGCGGCGGGTTCGAGGATTTCGACTTCCACGCCGATGGTTTCCAGATCGCGGAGCCGCTCGGCGAAGCTCTCAGGATAAAGAACGTTCGGCGGCTCGTTGACGAGATCGCGCGCGAAAAACACGCCTTCGACGATCGCTTCGTCTTTCTCGGCGCGCGCCTTCGCGGCCGCCGGACCTTCCATAACGATCTCGACACCTTGCAGCGTCGGCTTCTGCTCGGGCTTCAGCTTCGTGCGGTACGTGTCGAAACGATAAGAGGCGAGACGCGCCCCCATCGCGGCATGCGCGCCGGCTTCCGCCTTCGAGACGCTGTGCAGCCCATCGGGTTGCAACACGAGCTTTTCCGCGCCCGAGGTCAACGTGCGGCGCACCGCATGGCCGGCCCAGCGTTCCACCGTGAGGCCGTCGGCCGCTTCGCTCTTGCCAACGCCGATCACCAGCACCCGGCCGTAATCCACACCGTCCGGCGCGAGCACGTCGACGACTTGACCCGCGCCGCCCGTGAAGCGCGCAGCTTTCATTGCTTTGGCGATACGACCGCCGGATTTCTCGTCGAGGGCCTTCCCGGCCTCGAACAAGTCGCCGCCTTCGCCTGCCATAACCGCCACAACATCGCCGCCGCCGGCGGTCACAAAACGGATGTCCATGAATATCCTCTGGGATTGCGGGCCGGACGCCCGCTTCAACCTCGGTCGGCGCAGTGGTAGCCATGCGCGGGGCAATTGAAAAGCTGAGCGCTGGGGTCCAGGGAACGGCCTCTCGCCGCAGCGGCGGCTAAGGGACGTGGATGAATACGGTTTCAGCCTACATCTTCCGACAGGCGCTTGGGCCGCTGCTCGCCATCCTCGGCGCGCTGGCGGCCATCGCGATTCTGACCCAAGGGCTGAACCAGCTCGATATTATCATCACCAACCGGCGCGCCGGATTGGCATTTGCTTATGTGACGGTGCTGGCGCTGCCGCAGCTGCTTTCGCTCATCCTGCCGATGGCGGTGTTCATTGCCGTCGTTTACGCGCTGAACCGGATGCACAGCGAAAGCGAAATTGCGGTGCTCTATGGCGCCGGTGTCTCGCGCCAACGGATTGCGCGGCCAATCATTCAACTCGCAGTGCTGGCCGCCCTCGCGCATTTGGCGGTGAACGTTGTCGTGCAACCGTGGTCGTTCAAGGAACGGCGCGAGACACTCTACGCATTGCGCACCGACATTGCGTCGAGCCTGATCGAGGAAGGTTCGTTCACGTATCCAACCGAAGGGCTGACGCTCTACGCGCGGTCACGCGGCGGCGGCGGCGAGCTTCGCGATCTGCTGATCAATGACGCGCGTCCTGATCTACCGATCACCTACACTGCGCGCGCCGGGGCGATTGTGACAATTGAGGGCAAGCCGGCGATCGTCATGCGCGATGGGCAAATCCAACAGCAGCAAGAATCTGGGTCAGTCGACGTTCTCGATTTCGATCGCTACGTCTTGCAGATGGGCACAACGCTTGAGGAACCCGACTTTTTCTTCCTCAAAGCATCAGACCGGACGCTCTATGAACTTTTCTATCCTGATCGAACTTCGCACTACGACCAGCGGAACGTGAACCGTTTCCTGGCGGAGGCGCATTCGCGACTTTCAGCGCCGCTTCTAAACATAGCGCTCGCGATGATCGCGCTTGCAGGCGTCCTGAGCGGGGAGTTTAGCCGTCAGGGCTATACGCGTCGGATCATGGGCGCCGCCTTCTGGGCATTGTTGGTGCGGCTGATAGCGCTGGCGACGCCGGCGGCGGCCACCGACGATCCACGTTTGAACGCGCTCCAATATGCATTGCCGCTGGGCGTCATCCTCGTGTGCATGGCCGTGATCGGCGGGAAGAGCGCGCGCCGCAAACGCCATTCTCTGGGTCCGTCCGTGCTTCAGGACGCTGCGGCATGAAGTTTTTTCTCTCCAAGATTGGCCGCTACATCATCGGTCGTGTCATCGCGGGCATTGTCGTTGCTTTGATTGGCGTGCTCGCGTCGATCCTGCTGATCGATATGGTGGAGCAAATGCGCACTGTCGGCACACGCGCTGACATGACAATGCTCGAAGCGCTGCGCCTCACGCTTCTGAAGACGCCAATGCTGATCGAACAGACGCTGCCGTTCGTGGTCCTTGCGGGGACGATGATGGCGATCATTGGCCTCAACCGGTCCAGCGAACTCGTGGCCATGCGCGCGGCGGGTATCTCCGCGTGGCGCTTTTTGGCGCCTGCGGGACTCGTTGGGATTGTCATCGGAGTGCTCGCGGTGACAGCACTCAATCCGCTCGGCGCGCATCTTTACCGGCAGTTCGAGTCGCAGCGCGACACTGCTATCGCCAGTTCCTCGCTAACTTCAGGCGAAAACGGCGTGTGGCTTCGCCAAGGCGATCCGGACGGACAAGTGGTCATCCACGCTGACGGCGTGGATGCGAGCGGCACTGTGCTCAATGGCGCCACGTTCATGTTCTTCGAGGTCCGCGACGAAGCGTTGCGCTTCACCCGGCGCATGCGCGCGGAGACCGCCGAACTGAAGCCCGGATTCTGGCAGTTGACCAATCTGGTCGAAGCAACGCCAGGAGGGCGACCGACACGGCAAGCGCATTTGGCGATCCCCACCACGCTCGACGCCACCGAGCTCATCAATCGATTTGTTACACCGGCGACACTTTCGTTTTGGGACCTGCCCGGCTTTATCCACGAGGCGCGGGCGGCAGGATTTGCGCCGACGCGCTATGAGCTGAAGTGGCAGAGCTTGCTGGCCTACCCGCTGCTGCTGGCGGTTATGGCGGGGCTGGGCGCCGCCTTTTCCCTGCAACTCCAGCGTCTAGGGAACCTTGCACAGTGGGGCGCAGCAGGTATCGGGATTGGGCTATTTTTGTTCTTCTACAGCCAGCTGGCGGGCGCCTTCGCCATGACCCAGACCGTGCCCGCGGCGGTTGCCGCCTGGAGTGCGCCTGTAGCCGGCCTGTTCATTGCGCTGGCGATGGTGGCGTTCCTGGAAGACGGCTGATCGGCAACACGGCTGGACCAACTTCCCCTGCACGGCGTCGGGTGCTGGACGCCCCGATGCCGGCCCGGCTAGGTAAAAGGCCTGGGGAGTCGCTTAGAGGGAAGCGGGATGAGCCGTTCGGGGGAATTGGCCGGCCGATCGGCTGAGCGGACGCCGTTCGGTTGGGCGGCGCTAGCCGCGGCCCTCGCCGTCAGCGTGAGTTCGGCTGCGCTCGCCCAGACGCCTCCTGCCACGACAACCACAACCAGCACCACCGAACAAGGCGACGGCGTTCTTCTCGAAGCCGATCAACTTATCGACGATCAGCAGGCCCGCACCGTCACCGCTGAAGGCGACGTGCAGGTGCGCTACCAAGGCCGCACGATGCGCGCCGACCGGCTGGTGTACGACCTCAACACCGGCGCCATCCGCGCCAGCGGCAATGTTCAGATCGCGCTCGAAGACGGATCTGTTACCTACGCCGAAGAAATCGAGGCGGACGAAGCGATGAACGTCGGCGCTGCGCGTGAACTGCGCGCGCGGCTTGGCGGCGCGAGCACGCTCGCGGCTCGGCAGGCGTTGAGACACGGCGAAGGCCAGAGCGAGCTTCGCAACGTCATCTACACAAGCTGCCCGATCTGCACGAATGGCGATCGCCCGCCAACGTGGAGTCTGCGCGCCCGGCGCGCGATTCAGGACCGCGAGAGCCGCACCATTTCGTATCAGGGCGCGGTGATCGAAGTCATCGGCGTGCCGGTGCTCTACATTCCGTACATCGCGCACCCAGACCCGACAGTGGGTCGCGCGTCGGGCTTCCTGCCGCCGGCTATCGGTCGCAACCGCCGGCTCGGCACTTTCTATCGCCAGCCCTATTACTGGGCGATCTCGCCATCACAGGATTTGACGGCTTCGCTGCGCGTGCACGGCAACGTCAATCCGCTGATCGGCCTCGATTATCGCAAGCGTTTCTGGTCCGGTGAAATGTCGTTTGAGACGACATTCACCGAAGAACAATTGTTCGACACCGACGGCGCGACGTTCGGCGATAACGCGTTTCGCTACAGCGCGTTTGGCCAGGGCCGCTTTGAAATCAACGATTACTGGGACTGGGGTTTCGGTCTCGAGAGCATCCACGACGACGAGTACCTGCGGCGCTACGATCTCGACGGCTACGGCGAACGGCGCGGTCCGTATGTTGGCAACGACACGCGGCTCGTCTCGCAACTCTTCGCAATCGGCCAGAGCGAAACCTCTTACAGCGCTGTCTCGCTAATCAACTTCCAGGACTTGCGCGAGCCGCCACCGCTGCCCGCGAACCCAGAAGTGCAGCCTGTCATTCTGCCGTATGCAGAGACAGAGTTCGTGCTCGCCGATCCGATCTTCGACGGCCAACTCCGTCTGCAAGCCAACACCGCGGTGCTGTCGCGCAATGATGACGGTGTTGGACCGTTCGAAGGCAGCGACGGACGCCTCTCGCTTTCTGCAACCTGGCGCAAAGACATGATCTTTGGCCCGGGCATGGTGTTCAGCCCGTTCGGGCAAGCACGTGGCGATGTCTTCCAGATCGAGACGACCGCCGACAATTACGAGACGGTGACGCGCGGGCTCGGGCTCGCGGGCGCCGAGATCAGCTGGCCCTTCATGCGCGCGGGCGAACGTGTCGATGTGATCGTCGAACCAGTTGTCATGGGCGCGGTTGCGACTGAAGCGGATCAAGACCCGCGCATCGTCAATGAAGACAGCCTCGCGTTCGAACTCGACGACAGCAATCTCTTCCGGCCCAACGCTGCGCCCAATTACGATCTATGGGAACCCGGTGGACGGGTGAGCGCCGGCGTGCGCGCTACGGCGCGAGCGCGGAGCGGCGAGAGCGCCTCGTTGCTCTTCGGCCGGCGCTGGCGCGATCAGGACGACCCCAATTTCACCGAGGCCGCCAACCTTGACGGTCGAAACACGGATTGGGTGGCCGCTGGCCAAATAGACCTGGGCCGAAACTTTGGGGCCGAGGGACGCGTTCGGTTGCAGGACGAAACACTGGAAGTACAGCGCCTCGACGTGAGCGTCCGGGCGGCCGCCGGGCGTCTCAGCAGCTATCTGCGGTACTATGCGGTGGATGAATCCCTGCAGGCGGATCCGGTCAACGACCCCAGTGAGGAATTGTCGGGCCTCGTCGGCATTGAGCTGGCGCGCGGCTGGCGACTGCAGGCCGGACTGACTAGAGACCTAGATTCAGACATAAATCTGCGCCAGGACATCCGCGCCATTTATGAGGACGATTGCACCTTCCTCGAGATTTCCTACACCCGCAGGGAAACTCGCAGAGGCACGATCGGACCGGATGAGGGCCTGCAGATCAGAGTTGGTCTGCGCTCGCTTGGGGTGTTCGGCGGTAGCTGAGGCGGAGCAGAACTAGAATGCAATTCAAACAGGTTTCGGCCGCTCTCGCCGTTCTTGCGGTGGCGCTCGGCGCAGCGCCGGCCGTGGCGCAAAACGCCGAAGGCGTTGCGGCGATTGTGAACGACCACGTGATCTCCACGTTCGACGTCCGTCAGCGCGCGACACTGCTGCTTATCTCTGCCGGCATCGAACGGACGCCGGAAATGGAACAGCGCGCACGCCAGCAGGCGTTGCGCGATCTCGTCGATGAGCGCCTCCAGATGGAGGAGGCGGCGCACTTCGAAATCACAGTGACGCCAGATTCCATCAACCGCCGCTTGGCGGATATCGCCAGACAGAACCAAACAGACTTGGACGGGCTGACAGCCTCGCTCGCCCGTGATGGCATTTCGCTCAACACCCTGCGCGGTCAGATCGAAGCTGACATTGCATGGCAACGGCTGATCAGCGGCCTCTATGGATCGCGGGTCCGAGTTTCGGACGTCGAAATTCGCGAGACGCAGGAACGCATCGCGGCGAACGCGACACGTCCGCAATACCAGATCTCGGAGATCTTCCTGCCGGCCGAAACCGAGCAGGAATTCACCGAGATGGAGCAAGGCGCGATGCGCCTGCTCGAACAAATGCAGCGCGGCGCGCCCTTCCCGCTTGTCGCGCGCCAGTTTTCGCAATCCGCTTCGGCGGCGGCCGGCGGCGATATCGGTTGGATCGCGGCGCCCGAACTAGCGCCGGAACTTCAGCCCGTGGCCGAGCGCCTCCAGCGCGGACAAGTGTCGTTGCCCATTCGAACCCCCACCGGTGTTTACATCATCGCGATGCGCGATCGCCGCGCCGGCGCGGACGCGGGCGCCACGTCGATCGTTTCGCTGCAGCAGATTTCGGCTCCCGCCGCGCGTCAGAACGCGATGGAGCGGTTGCAACGCCGCGTCGAAAGTTGCGCCAACCTCGACAACAGCGTGAACAGCATCCCCGGCGCGACGTTAGCTGATCTTGGTCAAACCCAGGAGACGGAGCTTTCATCGTCGATCCGCGATCGGATCAACGGCGTTGCGAACGGCCATGCGTCGTCGATCGTCACCAGCGGCGACCAGATCAACTTCATCGTCGTCTGTGGCCGTGAAACGGGCGGTGGCGCGGTTCCGAGCCGCGACGAAATCGAAAGCCGTCTGCGCGAGCAGGAACTGACCATGTTGTCGGATCGCTACCTGCGCAACCTGCGTCGCGAAGCCACGATCATCACACGCTCGCAGTAATCTCATGAAGCCGCTCGCCGTCTCGATGGGCGATCCCGCCGGGGTCGGCCTCGAGCTTGCGGCGCGCGTGTGGGCCGATAAGCAAGACGCGCCGCCCTTTTTCCTGGTTGGCGATCCGGACGCATTCGTGCGCGCCACGGCGCGGCTCGGATTGCCCGCGGCGCGCCTCAGCGTGGTGGATGACGCAGCGCAGGTGACCATCGACGAGGCGCTCTGCGTGTTGCGCACGCCGCTTGCGATGGCCGAAACACCCGGCGCGCCAGATCCGGTGAATGCGGACGCAACCATTTCGGCGATTAGCCGGGGCGCGGATGCCGCGCGCGCGGGGCATGCCGCGGGCCTAGTGACGCTGCCGATAGCCAAGGCCGTGCTTCACACTGCGGATTTCGGTTTTCCCGGGCACACGGAATTCATCGCGCACCTGACCAAGGATGATCCGTTTGCCGAAGAGCGCGGGCCAATCATGATGCTGGCTGGGCCTTCGCTGAAGGTCGCGCTCGCGACGATCCATGTGCCTCTTGCGCAAGTACCGAAGACGCTGACGCGTGAACGCATCCGGCATGTCGGCCGCGTGGTTGGCGAGGCGCTGCGCCGCGACTTTGGCATTGGCAGTCCGCGCATTGCGATCTGCGGCCTTAACCCCCACGCGGGCGAAGACGGCAATATCGGCCAAGAGGAAATTGAGATTGTCGATCCGGCGGCTGCAATGCTGCGCGCTGAAGGATGGGATGCGCGCGATGCACGATCAGCGGACGCCTTGTTTCATGAAGCAGCCCGCGCGTCATACGACGCCGTGATTGCGCTCTATCACGATCAGGGGCTCATCCCGATCAAGACACTGCATTTCTGGGACGCCGTGAACGTGACGCTTGGTCTTCCGATCGTGCGCACCTCGCCCGATCACGGAACCGGCTTCGACATCGCGGGCAAAGGCGTTGCGCGCGACGATAGTTTCCGCGCGGCGTTGAAGCTCGCATGGCGAATGGCGGAACGGCGCGCGGCGCGATGAACGCCGACGATCTGCCGCCCCTGCGCGACGAGCTTCAATCGCACGGACTGTGGGCCAACAAGGGCCTCGGCCAACATTTTTTGCTCGATCTCAATATCACGCGGCGCATCGCGCGCGCCGCGGGAGATATCGCCGGCAGAACTGTGATCGAAGTGGGTCCCGGCCCCGGCGGATTAACGCGCGCGCTGTTGGAGGCCGGCGCCGATCCTTTGATCGTCATCGAGAAGGATGCGCGCTTTTTACCAGTGCTTGAACCGTTGGTGGATTGGAGCGGAGGCAGACTGCGCATCGTGCAAGGCGATGCGCTCGAAGCGGACGAGCAAGCATTAGTGGGCGCACGCGCATCTATCGTCTCCAACCTGCCTTACAATGTTGGAACGCCGTTGTTGGTGAAATGGCTGAAGGCTGGGCCGTGGCGTGCTGACATGACCCTCATGTTCCAGAAAGAAGTGGCGCAGCGAATAGTCGCCAAACCCGGCTCGGATGCATATGGACGGCTCGCGGTGTTGGCGCAGGCGCGTTGCGAGGCACGCTTGGAGTTCACGGTGCCGGCCCGCGCTTTCACACCGCCGCCGAAGGTCGCGTCGGCGATCGTACGCCTGACAGATCGCGCCGACCCCTATTCCGATCTCGATGGACTGGAGCGCGTCACGGCGGCGGCGTTCGGTCAGCGTCGCAAGATGTTGCGGGCAGCGCTTCGTGCTTTGACGCCTGAAGCCGAAGACTTGTTGCGCGCCGCCGACCTGGAGCCGACAGCGCGCGCTGAGGAGATTGATCAGGCCGGCTTTCGCCGCCTGGCCGACGCGTGGCGCGCAATTACGGCGTAGCCGATGGCGCTTGCCATGCCGGTCCGCTGAACTCGGTTTCGACGATCACTTCGACAGCATTGCTGACACCCAGATTCGTGCCCTCGGGCGGGATGCCATAGCTCATGCCGAAATCTGCTCGATTGAACGTGCCGTGCGCCGATAGGCCAATGCGCGCGTGCGGGTCGAGATTCATCCCCTCGTAACCGCCATTAAACCGCGCATCGAGCGTGACTGGATGGGTGACGCCGAGAAGCGTGAGATCACCGGTTATCCGCGCGGTGTTGGGCCCGGTTCGTTCAACGCGCGTTGACTGGAACGTGATCTGAGGGAACTCACCCGCTTTCAAGAAATCGTTGCGCATGACATCGATGAATCCGGCGGGCGGATTGTCGCTGGCGATCGAGCGCGGATCGATGGTGACGTTGATCTGCGAATTCTCCGGCGCGGCGGGATCGAAGTTCAAGGCGGCGTCCCAGGTTTCGAACCGGGCCGTGAATTGAGAGTAGCCCAGGTGACCTAGGCGAACGATGAGACTCGAGTGGGATTTATCAAGCGTATAGGCGCCAGCAGGCGCGGTATGCTCCACGGCGGCTTCGGCCACCGGCGTTTCGATCGTGGACGAATGCGGCGCGCCGCAGGCGGCGAGCGCTAGCGCGAGAATGAGAATCGACCGTCGCATGGATTGCTCCTTCCGCCCAAGGACGCATTCAATAGTCGGATTCCGACACCGACTCCGAAAATTCCACTGCGGCGGAGGGAACTAGCTTGCGGTCAAATCCCCTGCTTCAGCCGCTCGACGTGAAGCTTCAACCATAGCTGCCGCGCACGCTTCAAACGCTCCGCCGCGAGGATTTGCTTGATCTGCACCAGCGTCTGCTCAAGCAATGTGTTCACGAGCACGTAATCGTACTCTTCCCAATGGCTGATCTCATTCAGCGAGCGGGCCATGCGCGAATTGATCACCTCTTCGCTGTCCTCGGCGCGGGCGTGCAGTCGCCGCTCAAGTTCCGCCATGGATGGCGGCAAGATGAAGATGCCGACGACGTCTTGCGGCTCTGCGGCGCGCAAGGCGCGGGCGCCCTGCCAATCGACGTCGAACAGAACGTCCTTGCCTTGGATCAGCATAGCTTCGACAGGCGCGCGTGGGGTGCCGTAGTGATTTCCGAAGACCATCGCGTGCTCGAGAAATTCGCCGGCGTCGGCCATCTCCTCGAACTGCTCTTTGCCTAGAAATTTGTACTCGCGCCCGTCCACCTCACTGGGCCGAGGCGCGCGCGTGGTAGCGGATACCGAGAGGGACATGTTCTCGTCGGCTTCGAGCAGCTTGCGCGCCAGCGTAGATTTGCCGGCGCCGGACGGACTCGATAGCACGAACATGAGCCCGCGCCGCGCGACGTGTTCATTCAACATTGGCGGCTTGCTCCTTGATCTGATCGACCACGGTTTTGAGAATGCGCGTAAGTTCGAGATCAGCGGATTTTGAGCACAGCGTGTTGGCTTCACGCGTCAATTCTTGGCTGAGGAAGTCCAGGCGGCGCCCGGCGGGCTCTGGCTTTGTCAGCAGCGCGCGCAGCTCGATGGTGTGTGCCGCCAAGCGCTCCAACTCTTCTTGCACATCGGCGCGCGTTGCAGCCATCGCAGCTTCTTGCGCGACACGAGCGGGATCGAGCTTTACATCGGGCGCGAGAGCCTCGAGCCGCTGGCGAATGCGTTCAAGCGCGGCAGAAGGCGCAGCAGCGGCGCAAACGCGCGCGGCGGCGATCAAGCCATCCATGCGATCGGCCGCTTCGCTGAACACAGCAGCGAGCGCGCGCCCTTCGGCTTGGCGCGCCTGCGCGAGAGTCTCCAGCGCGGTGTTGAAGCCGGCAAGGAGCGCTGTCTCCAGATGGGCTCGATCCTCTTCACTCGCCTCAGCTTGATCTTCCGCTTGCAACACGCCGCGCAGCGCCAACAAACCATCCCAGCGCGGACGTTCAACGCGATCGCCGTAACGCTCACCCGCTTGCAGCAAACGTTCGATCAGTTCGGCGTCGATCTTAAGGGGCGCAGCCGCAGCGGCATCACGCGCCAGCGTCAAAACCGCTTGGAGCGAACCGCGTTTGAATTTTGCCGCAGCCGCCGCGCGAGCGCCCGGCTCCAAAGCGTCGAGCCCCGGCGGCAGGCGCAGTTTGAGATCGAGGCCGCGTCCATTGACGCTTTTGATCTCCCATATCCAACGCTGGCCGGCGTGTTCGCCCTCGGCGCGGGCAAACCCTGTCATTCCCGAAATGGTCATGGGCCCTTTTCGCGTATTTGTACGCCAAGTGTCACGCAGGCTTTACGCGACTCGGCCAGGACTTGCGCCATAGCCCCAGGCGGGAGCCCCGTTCCGCCCATCTTCAAAGCGCCTTCCAGAAGGAGGGCGCTTTTCGTTTTTCAGCGACCAGCGCGCTCAGCGGCGAGGCGTTGGGCCTCGATCTCGCGCCAGCGGCGGACATTGGCCTGATGCTCGGCCAATGTGGACGCGAAGATGTGGCCGCCAGTGCCATCGGCGACGAAGAACAGCGCGTTGGATTGGGCGGGGTTTGCAGTCGCTTCGAGTGCGGCGCGCCCGGGATTTGCAATTGGCGTCGGCGGCAGGCCGTCAATTCGATAGGTGTTGTAACCTGTGTCCATATCGATCTCGCTCTGGCGGATCGTACGGCGGTTGCCTTGCGCATCGACGAGGCGCCCATCGCGGCAGCGATCGGGATGACGCAAGCATACGCCGTAAATGATCGTGGGATCGGTTTCGAGCCGCATCGGGCGGCGCAATCGATTGATGAACACCGCGGCGACAAGCGGGCGCTCGGACTCGACACCTGTCTCGCGCTCGACGATCGAAGCGAGATTGACGAGATCCTCCGGCGTGCGGAGCGGCAGGTTCGGCTGTCGGCTCGCCCAGATCTCAGCGACCGCTTCATCGCGCGCTTCACGCATTTGCTGCAGCAAGCCGGCGCGCGTCATGCCGCGCTGAACATGATAGGTGTCCGGCAGAATCGAGCCTTCCGGCGGCGCCTCCGGCATGTCGCCGGTCAGCACATCACTTTCCTCTATGATCCTCATCACACCGGCGATGGTGATGCCTTCGGGAAAGGTGATGGCGTGCTGCAGGGCATCGCCGCTGGTCATCATCTGAACGATGTCGCGCGCAGATGCGTGCGCTGGGATTTCGTATTCGCCAGCCTGAATCACCCCGCCGCCTTGAAAGCGATTTGCTATCCGGAAGAGCAGCGCATCGTGCACCAACCCCTGGCTTTCAAGCGCCGATGCGATCGAAGCGCCGGTCGCGCCGCGCTCAACGACGAACGCTTGCGGAGCAGTGCTCGGGCCGGCGCGCGAGATGGCGCTCGTGAAGAAGAAAAACGCGAACACCGCGGCTGCGCCGCCGAGCACCGCGATCCAAAATAGGAAAGAAGAAAGGCCGCCGCCACGCCGGCGCGCCACCACGCGTACCATCAATCCACCGTTGTCAGGATCACAGCGGCATTCGTGCCGCCGAACCCGAACGAATTCGACATCGCCGCCTTCACCGTCTTTTTCTTGGCGGTGTTGGGCGTCAAATCTATGGCGGTCTCAACCGACGGATTTTCAAGGTTTAATGTCGGCGGGATCATGCCGTCGCGGATTGCCAGCGCGCAGAAGATTGCTTCCACAGCTCCCGCCGCACCAAGCAAGTGGCCGATAGCGGATTTTGTGGAGGAGACCGAAAGCTCAGCCGCCGAATTGCCGAACAGGCGCTCGATCGCCTTGAGTTCGATCTCATCGCCGAGCGGCGTCGAGGTGCCGTGCGTGTTGAGATAATCGATGTCCGCTGGCGTCATGCCGGCGTTTTTCAACGCGGCTGACATCGCGCGGAAGCCGCCGTCGCCATCCTCGGCAGGCGCAGTGATATGATAGGCGTCGCCCGAGAGGCCGTAGCCTTTGACTTCAGCGTAGATCTTCGCGCCACGCGCTTTGGCGTGCTCATACTCTTCAAGGATGACGCAGCCGGCGCCCTCGCCCATCACGAAACCATCGCGGTCCTTGTCATAAGGCCGTGACGCTTTCTCCGGCGTGTCGTTGTAGCCGGTCGACATTGCACGCAGCGCGCAGAAGCCGGCCATCGCCAAACGGCCAACCGTCGCTTCGGCGCCGCCCGCGACCATGACGTCGGCGTCGCCGTACTGGATCAAACGGGATGCATCGCCAATCGCGTGTGCGCCCGTGGCGCAAGCGGTGACGACGGCATGATTGGGGCCACGGAAGCCGTGACGGATCGAGACTTGGCCCGAAGCCAGATTGATCAGCGCACTTGGAATGAAAAACGGCGAAATCTTACGCGGGCCATCGCGCTCCAACTGAAGCGCTGTGTTGCCGATCGCTTCGATGCCGCCGATGCCTGAACCGATGAGAACACCGGTGCGGTTCTTGTCCTCGTCGGATTCAGGCTGCCAGCCACTATCCTTCACCGCCTCGTCAGACGCGGCGATCGCATAGAGGATGAAGTCCTCGATACGGCGCCGATCTTTGGCCGACATCACCTTGTCTGGATCGAACGCATGCGGATCGCCAGCGCCGCCACCGCGTCCATCGACGCGCGGCACGACGCAAGCAATGCGACACGGAAGATCATCGACCTTCACGTGCTCCACTTTATTTGCGCCAGATTTGCCAGCGAGCAAACGCTCCCACGACGCTGGCGCATTCGCGGCCAGCGGCGTGACGAGTCCAATGCCTGTGATGACGACGCGCCGCATCAGCGCGACAGGGCCTTAGCCCTGCTTCTCCGAGATGAACTTCACGGCGTCGCCGACGGTCTGGATGTGCTCAGCCGCGTCGTCCGGAATCTCGATGCCGAACTCTTCTTCGAACGCCATGACCAGCTCGACGTTGTCCAAGCTGTCAGCGCCCAGATCGTCGATGAAGGAAGCCTTCTCGGTCACCTTCTCCGGCGGGGCTTCGAGATGCTTGATCACGATCGCCTTCACGCGCTCAAAAACTTCCGACATGCACGCCTCGCCAGTGCTGAAAATTTGTTCACGCCCACTTGGACGCTTGTGAGCGGCCTTTTGACCACAGGTGCGCCGGGGCGCAAGCCCTTTTCGCTTCTAAGGGCCCCTTGAAGGCGCCCTAGATCATCGCCATGCCGCCATTCACATGCAACGTCTGCCCGGTCATGTAGCCGGCTTCTTCGCTTGCCAAGTATACAGCCGCAGCTGCGACGTCAGATCCCTCGCCAAGCCGGCCAGCCGGGATTTTGCTCATGAGCGCAGACTTTTGCGCTTCGTTGAGGACGTCTGTCATCGGTGACGAGATAAAGCCAGGCGCGATGCAATTGGCGGTGACGTTGCGGCTCGCGACTTCAGCGGCGAGCGCCTTTGTGAAGCCGATCATGCCGGCTTTGGACGCGGCATAATTCGCCTGTCCGGGGTTTCCGGTGACGCCGACCACGGAGGTGATGCCGATGATCCGCCCGTAGCGGTTCTTCATCATGTTACGCAGCGCTGCGCGCGAGAGGCGGAAATAGCTCTCGAGGTTGATTTTGAGGACGTTCTGAAAGTCATCGTCCTTCATGCGGAGCAAAAGGCCGTCTTTGGTGATGCCGGCATTGGCCACAAGGATGTCGAGGCGCCCGCCCAACGCTTGTTCCGCTTGGCCGATCAGCGCATCGACGGCCGCCGGATCGGAGAGGTTGCAGGGCGCGATGACGTGATCGCCGCCGATCTCGGCCTTGACCTTCTCCAAAGCTTCGACGCGCGTTCCGGACAAAGCCACTTTGGCGCCCTGCGCCGCGAGCGCTTTTGCAATGGCCCCGCCAATGCCGCCCGAAGCGCCCGTTACGAGCGCGGTCTTTCCGGTGAGATCAAACATGGAGTGTCCTCGTTTGCCGACGGCTTATTCCGCGCGCGCCATGGCGGCAAGTTTTGTGACCGTATTCCAATTGCGCGCGGTGCCGAGCTTGGGAAGCTTCAGCTTGGAGACGCCCTGGCCCTTGGGGAACTTGATGTAGAGGCAGCCTTTGCCCTGAATTGCCTCCTCACCAGTCAGCGCCGTTTTCACAATCGTCGCCATCTCTGCCGCCGTCGCCTTGGCGCGCATGAAATAGACGACCAGGAAATTCGCGTTCGTTTTAGCAAAAGCCCTGAACGGGTTGGCGGCGACAATTGCGTCTAGCTCGTCAGCGGTGCGGACGTGCACATCGGTCTTTAGGCCCAAGCCTTTGAGGATGACGGCTTCGAGCTTGGTTTCCAACCTCTCGGCCTTGAGATCCGACGTAAGAACAAGATTGCCACTGGCGATGAGGGTTTCCACAGCGGTGAAGCCGGCCTTCTCGCAGACCGCGCGAAGCTCACTCATGACAACCTTGCGCCCGCCGAGATTCACGCCGCGCAGCAGGGCGACTTGGCGGGTCACTCGCGCGGCGCCCGGAAGACCTGATCGCCGGATCGATAGACTTGAGCGGTAACGCGTCCTGTTGCGTCACGCTCGAACGATACGCGCGCCTGCAAGTCCGGGGGCGCGTAGAATAGATCGGGACCGATCGGAATGAGCTCGCCTTCGGGATTTCCGGTGGATTGCTCCAATAGCCGATCACCCTCCACCCGGACGTTTGAGACGATTGTTGGCGCGAAGCGGTAGCGCCCCGCGTACTCAGCGAGCACCGCAGCGTTGACTTGTATTGCTTGCGGCGCCTGGGGAATGCGCGCTGCTGTCATAGTCAGCAATCGCCAACGTCCACCCTGACGCACATAAACATCGAGGCGCGCAAGCCGCTCTACGAACTCGTTGTCTCCAACGCGCGAGCGCTCGATCTCTTGATAGCTCAACACTAGCGTCGAACCGGTGCGCCGTGCGGAAAACGCCGTGACTTCCGTTTCGACGTCGACTCCATCCGCGCGCTCCGCCCCGAACTCCTCATCGAGGTATTGCCGGCGCGTGAGATGGCGGCCATCCGGCGTCATGGTGGTGAAGCCATCCGCCAAGACTTGTTCGAACGCTTCGCGATCATGGTCGCGATAGGCGCGAACACGCTCTTCTTTCAGAGGCCAGTAGCGATTGGATTCAGCGTCGCTCCAGCGCCCCTGCGCGTACGCAGAACCGGCGAACATCATCGCCAACAAGAGCAACAACCACCGCATGGGTGACGAGGCTACACTGTCTTGGCGAACGCTTCCAAGTCGCCCGGTTCGTTGAGCGCGAGCGCCTCGGCGTCTGGTGCGTTGCGCTTGACCATGCCGGAGAGCTGCTTGCCAGCGCCCACTTCAACGAAGCGAGCGACCGCTCCTTCGGTCGCCATCCACTCGATGCTCTCACGCCAGCGTACGCGGCCGGTGACTTGCTCAACGAGTAGTCTGCGGACGCTCGCCGGTTCTTGAACGGGTCGCGCCGTAACATTGGCTACCAGCGCAGGCGCGAAGGGTGCGATAGCGGCATTGGCAAGCGCCTCGGCCATTGCATCCGCAGCCGGTTGCATGAGGGGCGAGTGGAAAGGCGCAGAGACATTGAGCGCAATGGCACGGGCGCCCTTCTCCTTGGCAGCGGCCAGAGCGGCATCAATGCCGGCCTTTGAACCGGAGATCACGACGTTGCCCACATTGTTGTCGTTGGCGACCACGACGACGCCTGCGCCTTGGCCGGCGGCGGCGATCTCCTCAGCCAATTTCACGTCAACCTTGCCGATCAACGCGGCCATCGCGCCCTGCCCGACGGGCACGGCGGCTTGCATGGCATCGCCGCGGGCGCGCAGGAGCCGCGCGGCGTCGGCGACGCTGAGGGCGCCGGCGGCGGCAAGGGCAGAATACTCACCCAGGGAGTGGCCGGCGACGAAACCGGCCTTCGTGGCCGAGACGCCAAACTCTCGTTCCAAGGCGCGCATGGCGGCCAGGCTGACGGCCATCAGGGCAGGCTGGGCGTTGGCGGTCAGGGTCAGATCGTCGGCTGGCCCCTCAAAGATCAGGCGGGATAGGCGTTCGCCGAGGGCCTCGTCCACCTCCTGGAAGACCTCACGGGCCGCGCCGAAGGCGTCGTGAAGGGATTTGCCCATGCCGGGCGTCTGGCTTCCCTGACCGGGAAAAATGAAGGCGATGCTCATGGGCGGGCGAGGTAGACCCGCCGGGTGCTTCCGGCAAGCCGCCGCGGGCCGTAGCCCCTTGCTTCCGGGGCCGAAATGCGTATTTTCCGCGCCTTCGCGATCCGCGGCCCCGGAGGTTTACCGCCTTCCGGGGTCCATCGTTTTGGCCGGTCTTCCGCTGGTCAGAGCGCCGCGGGTTCTAACGGAAGAGGAAAACATGGCTTTCTACGAGCACGTGCTCATCGCACGGCCCGAGATCTCGCCTCAGCAGGTCGACACGCTGATCGAAGATCTCACCAAGACGATCAAGGAACTGGGCGGTCACACCACGAAGACCGAATACTGGGGCCTTCGCAACCTCACCTACCGCATCAAGAAGAACCGCAAGGGTCACTACGCGCTCATCAACATCGAGGCCCCGGCCCCGGTGGTGCACGAGCTCGAGCGCCGTCTGCGGATCAACGAAGACGTTATGCGCTTCAAGACGATCCGCGTCGAAGCGCTCGACGAAGAGCCCTCGCCGATCCTGGCGCGCCGCGATCGCGAAGAGCGTCGCCGCGCACGCCGTGAAGGCGGCCGCGACGGTGAAGATTTCGGCGGCGAGTTTGAAGGCGGGGAGGAATAATCATGGCTGCTAAAGCTGCAAAGGGCGCCCCGAAGTTCAACATCTCGAACATTCCGGCCCGCCGTCCGTTTGGACGCCGGCGCAAGGTGTGCCCGTTCTCCGGCTCTGCTGCGCCGAAGATCGACTACAAGGATGTGAAGCTGCTCCAACGCTACATCAGCGAAAAGGGCAAGATCGTCCCGGCGCGCATCACCGCCGTTTCCGCCAAGAAGCAACGCGAACTTGCGCGCGCCATTAAACTGGCTCGCGAACTCGCTCTGCTGCCGTTCGCCGTTCAATAAGGAGACCAGCACATGCAAGTCATCCTGCTTGAACGCGTCGAAAATCTCGGCGGCATCGGCGACGAAGTGAAGGTGCGTGACGGTTACGCGCGCAACTTCCTGCTCCCTGGCAAGAAGGCGCTGCGCGCCAACGAAGCCAACCGCAAAGTGTTCGAAAGCCGCCGCGCTGAACTCGAAGCCCGCAACGCCGAAGCGAAAGCCTCGGCGGAAAAGGCCTCGGGCAAGATCGACGGCTCGTCGTATGTCCTCATCCGCTCGGCGGGTGAAGGCGGACAGCTCTACGGTTCGGTTTCATCGCGCGACATCGCCGACGAGATCGTGAAGGCCGGCGCCAAGATCGATCGCAACGCGGTCGTTCTCGACAAGCCGATCAAGACCATCGGCGTTTACGATGTGCGCGTGCGTTTGCATGCCGACGTCTCGGCGACGGTAAAAGTGAACGTGGCGCGTTCGGCGGACGAAGCCGAGCGCCAAGCGCGCGGTGAAAACGTCATCGCGTCGGCGATCGAAGCCGAACGCTCACAAGCCGAAGCGGCGGCGAAGGAACTGGCGGCGAACTCGATCACCAACGATCCGAGCGCGCGCGCCGAGTAAGCCTCGCTTACAAAGCTATTTCGGAGAGCCGTCATCCTTGAAGGTGGCGGCTCTTTGATTTTGAGCTTCGCTTACAGGCTTGAACGGTTTGTCGCTGCCTACTGGACGTGCGAACACTTGGCCCGGATTTTCGAGCGCCACTTCATAGGCGCCGCGCTCCAACGTGTTGAAGGCGCGGCCGCGACCGAAGAGATCACGATCTGCGCCCCAGGCTTTGAGCGCCGCGCGCTGACTCGTCGCCGCCACGATGGTCTCGTGGAGACCAATCTGGGTCACGAATATCTTCAGGAGGCGCGGAGGCGGCATCATCGCTGTGAAAGCGCGATCGCGCGGAATTTCGGGTCAAACGCGCGTGACGCGGGAAGCGCATAACGGCGATGCGCGCGGCGCCACGCATCTTAACCACGCGGCGTGCGATTCTTTGTTACGGGTCAACAACAAAGACTAGAGCGCGACTCGGGAAAAGCGGCGTCAAGATTTCGGGGCGTAAACGATTGTCGCGCCGAATCGCGCCAGGGTGCAGGCAATGAGTCAGCCATCGCTTCCCCTCCCCGTGCCCAACGCACCCGCGCCGACACCGCGGACGACGCCGCACAATCTCGAAGCCGAGCAAGGGCTTCTGGGCGCACTTCTGTTTGACAACGAGACGTTCAACCGGATCAACGCCAACCTGCAAGACAAGCACTTCTACGATCCGGTGCACGGGCGCATTTTTGCGGCGTGCCAAGAACTGATCGCAGCGGGCGAACTGGCGGACGGCGTGACGCTGAAGGAGCGGTTCGCGCGCGACGGCGGCATCAAGGAAATCGGCGGCGCCGTTTACCTGATGAAGCTGATGGAAATGGCGGCGCCGCTTTCGGCACAGGCCCAATCCTATGCGGACCTGATTTATGATTTGGCGCTCCGGCGGGAACTCATCCGCGTCGGCAATGTGATCTCCGACTTGGCTGAGCATCCGCCGGAAAATCACGACGCGAAGGACATCATCGAAGAAGCTGAGCGCACATTGTTTGCGCTTGCCGAAAGCGGCGCGGCGTCGGCGGGCTTTTCGCCATTCTCGAGAGCGCTCGCGACATCTATCGAGGTCGCAGCGGCCGCCTATGAGAGCAAGTCGGACGTTTCGGGCCTGGCCACCAATTTTGAAGACCTGGACCGCATGCTAGGCGGGCTTCACCCGTCGGACCTGATGATCCTCGCGGGCCGCCCGTCGATGGGTAAGACAGCTTTGGCGCTCAACATAGCGTTCAACATCGCCCGCAATAAACTGACTTGGGATCGCGCGCCGGAAGATGCCAAACCGCAGCAGAAGGGCGGCATCGTCGCGTTCTTCTCGCTGGAAATGTCGGCAGAGCAATTGGCGACGCGTTTGCTCTCGGATGCGGCGGAGATCGAAAGCGACCGCATCCGCCGGGGCAAAATCTCCAAGCAAGAGTACGAGCGCCTCGCTGACGAAGCCGTAAACCTGCAGAAGCTGCCGCTGCATATCGACGAAACCGGCGCAATTGGCATTGCCCAGCTGCAAGCGCGCGCGCGGCGGCTGCAACGCACGCACGGCCTTGATTGCATTGTCATCGACTACTTGCAGCTGGTCACCGGCTCCAAGAAAGGCAGCGACGGGCGGGTGCAGGAAGTCAGTGAAATCACGCAAGGCCTGAAGGCGCTGGCGAAGGATCTGAAGGTGCCGGTGATCGCGCTTTCACAACTCTCGCGTCAGGTCGAAAATCGCGAAGACAAGCGCCCGCAATTGTCGGACCTGCGGGAATCGGGCTCGATCGAACAGGATGCGGACTCGGTGCTGTTCGTTTATCGCGAAAGCTACTATCTAGAGCGCACCGAGCCGCGCGAAGGCACCGACGAGCACATCGCGTGGATGCGGCAAGTGGACGAAGTGCGCAACCAAGCCGAAGTCATCATCGGCAAGCAGCGTCACGGTCCGATCGGGAAAGTGAAGCTCTTCTTTGACAGCCGCTACACCAGATTCGGCAATCTCTCCGGCCGCACCTAGGCCGCGCCTGGCGCGGCTGAAGGTCGATCACGCCGCAATCGTTGAAAACTGGCGCTTCTTCAAGAAGCAGGCGCCGAGCGCGGCGGTGTCGGCCGTTGTGAAGGCGGACAGCTATGGCCTTGGCGCCGTCAGCGCATCGCGCGCGCTGGCGCAAGCTGGCGCGCGTGTGTTTTTCACGGCCACGTTTGGCGAAGCGTTGGTGGTACGCAAGGCGCTGGGCGATGGTCCGCAGATTTTTGTGTTGAATGGCGCGACGACGGACGATGTCGCCCAATTCAGTGATGCAAAGCTAACGCCCGTTCTGAACTCGCTCGCGCAGATCAAAATGTGGGACGCACGCGGACCAGCTGGTCTGCACATCGATACGGGCATGAACCGCCTCGGCTTGGGGCCCGAAGAATTGCCGCACGCGATGGTGGCGCTGAAGGATACTTCGCTTGCATTGGTGATGAGCCACCTCGCCTGCGGATCGGACCTGAAGCACGACATGAACGCCGTGCAACTGCGACGGTTCGTGGATGCGGCGACGCTTTTTCCGAAGGCGCCGCGCAGCTTGAGCGCAACGGCCGGCGCGCTCATTGGAGCGGACTATCATTTCGACCTCGTGCGTCCCGGCATTGGCCTGTATGGCTCCGGCGGGCTGGACTCCGACAATCCGATCTTGAAGCCAGCGGCCACAATCGAAGCGCCCATCCTGCAAGTGCGCGACGTGCAGCCGGGCGAGACGTTTGGCTATGGCGCAAGCTTCACTGCGTCACAAAAGATGCGAACGGCCACCGTTGCGCTCGGCTACGCCGATGGCTTCTTGCGATCCTTGGGCGGGCGCGGCTATGGGGTATTGGGGGGCGTAAAGCGCCCAATACTGGGGCGGGTTTCGATGGATCTCACCATCATCGATGTCACCGGCTGCGCCGAGGCTGTCCCTGGCGCGATGGTGGAGTTCTTAGGGCCGAACGCGCCGCTCGACGACGTCGCGGCGCTCGCGGGCACAGCGCCCTACGAAATTCTGACGACGTTCGCAGGCACGGTGCGCAAAACCGGAGCGCGGGGATGATCAACCCACTCGCGCCGATTGGCCGTGGCGTCATCGGCATGCTTGCAGAAGTGGGGCGCTTCGCAGCGTTCACGGGGCGCGCGACGGCCGCCTGCTTCTCACCGCCGATCTTCGTCGGCCAATTTGCACGCCAATGCATGCAGATTGGATACTACTCGCTGCCGGTGGTTGGCCTGACAGCGGTCTTTATCGGCGCGGCGTTGGCGCTGAACATTTATGTTGGCGGAGCGCGGTTCAACGCCGAGTCATTCGTGCCGAACATCGTGGTGCTTGGCATTACGCGTGAACTTGGCCCGGTGTTGGCGGGGCTGATGCTCGCAGGCCGCGTCAGCGCGGGGATCGCGGCCGAAATTGGCACGATGCGCGTAACCGAGCAGCTCGACGCCATGACGACGCTGTCGACGGACCCCTTCCGTTTCCTCATCGCGCCTCGCCTCGCGGCAGCGACGTTGATGCTGCCGCTGCTGGTTATGGCAGCGGATATTATCGGCGTGATGGGCGGCTATCTCGTTGCGGTGAACAGCCTCGACTTCAACGGCGCTGCGTACTTGCGGAACACGTTTAACTTCATGGAGACGCAGGACGTCGTCCTCGGGCTCGTGAAAGCGGCGGTGTTCGGCTTTATCATTGCCGCGATGGGCGCCTATCAGGGCTATAACAGCCAGGGCGGCGCCCTGGGTGTTGGCCGCGCGACAACGAACGCAGTTGTTGGCGCGATCGTTCTCATTCTCGCGGTGAACTACCTCATCACTGCGTTCTTCGTGGAGTGAGCGATGTCCGCCAAGCTCGCCCTCATTGATCTGAAGAAGAAGCTGCGTGGGCGCCAAGTGCTCGACGGCGTCAATATCGATGTGCACGAGCGCCGTTCGCTGGTGATCATTGGCGGCTCGGGCCAGGGCAAGTCAGTGACGCTTAAGTGCGCGTTGGGGTTGATGAAACCCGATAGCGGACAGGTGCTGGTAGACGGCGCCGATGTCACCAAGATGCCGGCGGAAATCCGTGCGCGAGTGATGCGCAAGTTCGGCATGCTGTTTCAGGGCGCCGCGTTGTTCGACAGCCTGACGGTCTGGGAGAACATCGCCTTCCGCCTGCTTTACGCGGACAATGTGAAGCGCGAAGAAGCGCGTGAACGGGCGGTCGAAGCGATGCGCAAGGTGCGGCTCTCGCCGGACTTTGCGGACGTGCGGCCCATAGAACTTTCCGGTGGAATGCAAAAGCGTGCAGGTCTCGCCCGCGCCATCATTGCCAAGCCCGACATCCTCTTCTTCGACGAGCCTACGACTGGCCTCGATCCGATCACCGCCGATGCAATCAACGATCTTATCGTCGAGATGGTGAAGGAGCTGGGCTGCGCGGCCGTCTCGATCACGCACGACATGGTCAGCGCGCGCAAGATCGCAGACGAGATTGCGATGCTGCACAATGGTCAGATCGTTTGGCGGGGGCCGACTGCGCAGCTTGATACCAGCGGCAACGCCATGGTGGAGCAATTCGTCGCCGGGCGCGCGGACGGGCCGATCCAGGCTGTTGTTTAACGCACCTTGAGTGCATCCGCGAGAATACTTCCGTGATCGAAGGCGAGTTTTAGCTCGCGCCAATTGCCGACGAATTGGGCTGACGCAGCATCATCGCCGCCAACAACCTTCGTGGAGCGCGGTTTTATCAGAAACGCTGCGCTCACGGTGTGGCCGCGCGGGTCGCGCTTGGGATCGGAATAAACGCCCACGAGGCGGATGACTTTTCCGTCGATGCCTGTCTCTTCCTTCAGCTCGCGCAGCGCCGCGTCTTCGACGGTTTCGCCAACATCGACGAAGCCGCCCGGCAGCGCGTAACGGCCTTTGTATGGGGGATGTCCGCGCCTGATGAGCAGCAGCCGATCGTCGCGATCGAAGACAATGCAATCGACAGAAAGCAGCGGTGTCTTGGGCTTCGGCACTAGAGCGCACGCTCGATGACGGAATCCAATGCCTCAGGTTTAGTGGTTGGCGGGAAGCGGCGTAGCACCTTGCCGTCGCGACCGATCAAGAACTTGGTGAAATTCCATTTGATGCGGCGCCCCAAAAGGCCACCGCCCTTTTGCTGCGTAAGATACTCGTAGAGCGGATGCGCGTTGGCGCCGTTCACATCGATCTTTGCGAACATTGGAAATGTCACGTCATACGTGAGCGAGCAGAAGTTCTTGATCTCATCGGCGTCGCCGGGCTCCTGCGCGCCGAACTGGTTACAAGGGAAGCCCAGCACTTCGACGCCCTTGGCCGCGTACTTTCGATGTAACTCCTCCAGACCCTTGTACTGATAGGTAAAGCCACATTGGCTGGCGGTGTTGACGATGAGCAGCACTTTGCCGCGAAACTCACTAAGCGAACGTTCTTTGCCGTCGATGTCGCGCGCACTGAAGTCATAGATGCTTGGCATGGGCTATTCGCGATCCTCTTCGGGGCAGCGCCGGGCATTGATCTCGCGGGCGCCTGCGCCATCCGCACGCGCGAAATTTCCGACTAGGTCATCGGTGACGGGCGCCGTGATATCGAGCGTGTAGGTGATGGGATCGCCGGTCGCCCTATTCTCTGCATCAAGAAGGCGCACCTCCAGCGTGACCCGCTTGGTTGCCACGTCTTCTGTCCACTGCCCGCCATAACTCGTGACGTGACCGGATTCGGCGTAGTCGAAATAGTCGGCGTTCGCGTCGGCGTAGAGAACGATGTCGTAGACGCCGCACGTGCGATCGAAGCTCCATTGGCCGACGACCGCCTCGGACTCCAGCGTGAAACCGGCGGGTGTCGTTGATGCGGCAGTGCTCGGTTCGGCCGCGCCTGTGTCGCTGGCGGTCGGCGCCCCACAGGCGGCGAGCACCAACAACGCCACGGCTGAGAAGACGTTACGCATGATGCGCTCCCCTGATCGGCGGCAACTTCGCCATACATTCTGGGTAGCAAAGCCATCCCGCGTCGTCACCCGCGATCAGAGTTTTGCGGCGAGAACCTTGGCGGCCTTCAAGTCCGCGACGAACGCATCGAACTCGCCACCCCTGGCGTCCTCATCCGGAAGGCGGAGCAAATAGGAGGGATGGATTGTCGCGCGCATTGGCGCGCCCTCGCGTGTTTCGAACGTGTGTCCGCGCACCGAGCTGAGCGAGCCTTTGTGCGACGACAAGGATTGCAACGCGGTCGCGCCGAGCGCCACGATCAGCTTCGGTTTTACCAACTCCAGTTCGTGCTTCACCCACCAACGGCAAACTTCGACTTCACCGCGATCGGGACGCTTGTGCAAGCGACGCTTGCCCCTTGGCTCATGCTTGAAGTGCTTGACGGCGTTGGTGATGAATAGCTCGCCGCGCTCGATGCCAGCTGCGGCGAGCGCGCGATCGAGCACTTTGCCGGCGGGCCCCACGAACGGATGGCCCGCGAGGTCCTCTTGATCACCGGGTTGCTCACCGACGAGCGCCAGCAGCGGCGCCTCGGTCTCGCCCTCACCTGGCGCCGCCTGGGTCGCATTTTTCCAAAGCGGGCAAGCGCGGCATGCCTGCACCGCGCGCTGGAGGTCCTCAAAAGTTTTCGGGGCAACCACGTGCTCGGCAACAGAAGCCAGCCGATTTGGCAAATCGTCGGGCGCGATTTTGGCGTGCGCGGCGCCGGCGCGTTTTCGCGATTTGGTGGGTTCGGCGGCGACCATGTCTTCCGTTCGCGTCGCTGCGGCGCGGATCAAGACGTCAATGTCCTGCGCCTCGGGAAGGTTCCGCCAATAGCGCTTCGGCATCTCCCGCTTCATCGCCTGCACTTTCAGACGCGCCGGATTGAACATGCCTCGATAATAAGCGCGCCAATCTTCATCAAAATCCGGAGCTTTTCACGCAGCTGCATTTGTTCTACTTATGTTCTGGCCGCGACTCGAGGCAAGATGGAACCTCAGGCGGCGGGGCAAACGGGCTGAATGGCCAAACCAGATCATATTTTTACGTGCCAATCGTGCGGCGCCATCTGGCCGCGCTGGCAGGGCAAGTGCGACGCGTGCGGCGAGTGGAATACACTGGTCGAAGAAGCCGCCAAGCCGGTGGTGCCGGGCGCGTTCGCAGCGCCAATGGGCAAGAAGGGCAAAGCGCTGAGCTTTGTCGCGCTTGCCGGCGAAGCTGATCCTCCGCCCCGCATCGCAACCGGCATTTCCGAACTCGATCGCGTGTGTGGAGGCGGACTGGTGCCGGCGTCCGCGATTTTGATCGGCGGCGATCCCGGCGTCGGCAAATCGACATTGCTGCTGCAGGCGGCGGCGTCGCTTGCGCGCGGCGGCGCGTCGGTCGCGTACGTCACCGGTGAAGAAGCCGAAGCGCAGGTGCAGGACCGCGCGCGGCGGCTGAAGTCCGCGGACACGAACGTACATCTCGCGGCAGAGACCGATCTTCGGAAGATCATCGAAGGGCTGAAGACGCTGAAGCCCGACGTCGTCGTGGTGGACTCCATTCAGACGCTCTGGGCTGATGGCGTCGAAGCGGCGCCCGGAACGGTGGCGCAAGTTCGCGCGTGCGCGCACGAACTTGTGCGGTTCGCAAAGAAGAGCGGCGCGGTGCTGATCTTGGTCGGGCACGTGACCAAGGATGGTCAGATCGCGGGACCGCGCGTTGTCGAGCACCTCGTGGATGCGGTGATCTATTTCGAGGGCGAGCGCGGGATGCCGTTCCGCATTTTGCGCGCCGTGAAGAATCGCTTCGGGCCGACGGACGAGATCGGCGTGTTCGAGATGGTCGAACAAGGCCTGGTGGAAACGCCGAACCCCTCCGCGCTTTTTCTCGGCGGATCGGGTGAGCGGCCTTCTGGCGCTGCGGTGTTTGCAGGCGTCGAAGGCTCGCGGCCAGTTTTAGTGGAAATCCAAGCGCTTGCGGCGCAGACCGCATACGGCACGCCGCGGCGTGCTGTGGTTGGTTGGGACTCAGCGCGACTGGCGATGATCTTGGCCGTGTTGGAGACACGCTGCGGCCTCTCGTTCTCTGGGCGCGACGTTTATCTCTCGGTCGCGGGCGGCTTGAGGATCACTGAACCTGCGGCGGATTTGGCGGTTGCGGCGGCCTTGATTTCGGCGCTCGCTGATAAGCCGCTGCCGGCGCAGAGCGTGGTGTTTGGCGAAGTCGCGCTCTCGGGCGAAGTGCGGCCCGCGGGGCGCACCGACCTGCGCCTCAAGGAAGCCGCGAAGCTTGGGTTCGCCGGCGCCCTCGCGCCGCCGCAGAAAAAGAACGGCGCGTCAGCGGGCGTGAAGGTCCGCCACATCGCGCACATCGCCGACCTCGCGGCCGCAATTGGCGTCAGCGGCGATTAGACGATGCGCGAGTCTGTTTTACCCCAATAGGCGTCGCGGATGAGGCGTTTATAGAGTTTGCCCGTCGGGTGGCGCGGCAGCTCTTGCATGAAGTCGAGCGCGCGCGGCGCTTTTACATGGCTGAGATTGGCGCGTGCGAAGGCGAGCAATTCTTTACGCAGTTCATCGCCTGCTTCGGCCCAGTTCGCCGGTTCGATGACGGCTACGACCTTCTCACCCATCACCTCGTCCGGCGCGCCGATAACCGCGACGTCGGCCACCTTGGGATGCGTGACGAGTAAGCTTTCGATCTCCTGCGGATAGATGTTCACGCCGCCGGAAATGATCATGAAACTCTTGCGGTCCGTCAGATAGAGAAAGCCCTCTTCGTCGACCCAGCCGACATCGCCGAGTGTTGTCCAGCCGTGTTGGTTTGTGTTCTCCGCGGCCTTCGCGGCATCGTTGTGATAGCTGAGCGCGGGGCCGTTCGCGAAATACACCACGCCCTCGCTGCGCGGCGGCAGCGCTTCGCCATCATCGCCGCAAATGCGCACTTCCCCAATGACTGCGCGGCCGACCGAGCCTCTGTGCGTAAGCCAATCGTGCGGGCCGATATAACAAAAACCGTTGCCCTCGGTGCCGGCGTAGTATTCGTGGATCACAGGGCCCCACCAGTTGAGCATCTGCTCCTTCACTGCAGCGGGGCACGGCGCAGCGGCGTGAACCACTGAAACCAAGCTCGATAGATCGTACCGCGTGCGCACGTCTTCTGGCAGCTTCAGCATGCGCACGAAGTGCGTCGGCACGAATTGGCCGGTGTTGATTTTGTGACGCTCGATGAGCGCCAGGCACTGCTCGGGATCGAACTTCTCCATCACGACGACAGTGCCGCCGAGCCGATGAACGCTCATGCACCAGCGCAGCGGCGCGGCATGATAGAGCGGCGCCGGCGAGAGATATCTGCAGTCGTCGGGGAAGCCGAAGAAGAGTTTCGGCAGCGCGGCCAGCGCAGTTGGCGCATCGATTGGGACACCCAGGAGCGGCGGCTTCACGCCCTTGGGTCTGCCCGTTGTGCCGGAGGAATAAAGCATGTCCGAGCCGGCGGTTTCGTCCGCGATCGGTGTTGCTGGCATCTGATCGCGCGCGGCATCAAAGCTCTCGTAGGCGCCCCGCGCAGGGCCCACGCAGAAGAGCTTCACATCGCTCAGCAGCGGCGGCAGTTCATCAATCACCGGCCCAACGCCGTGTGAGACGATCAACAATTTCGCGCCGCAGTCGCGGACGATGTACTCGACCTCGCCGGCCGTGAGCTTTGACGAGATGCAGGTGTAGTAGAGCCCCGCGCGTTGCGCCGCCCAGGCGATCTCGAAATAGCGCGGGTGATTTTCCATCAGGATCGCGATCACGTCGCCAGGGTTGAGGCCGAGGCTGCGGAAGAGCTGCGCGCCCTGGTTCGAGCGCGCGTCGAGTTGAGCGTAGGTGATCGCCTCGCCCGAGCTCGCCATTGTGTAGGCGACGCGATCGGGGTGCGATTTCGCGAAATGCGACGGATGCATGAGGTCTCCCGCTGGCTCTACGGCCGTTCGCAGGAGTTGGCGGGCGAGGATGCCGCTATGTCAACGCCTCCCCTGCGTCAGGAGGCAACGCAATCGGGGCTGCGGTCGCCGTTCTCGCGCAGAAAGCCGACATAGTACTCGGCCATTTCCGGCGCCATGCGCTGTGCGCGCTCATCGCTTGCGATGAACGGCGCAATGCGCGCCGTCCAGTCGGCGGCGCACTGGGAAGCAGGGGCCGAGCTCGACGCGCAGTCGATAAAGGCGCCAAAAGCGGTGCGATAGAGATCGAACTGCGTACGGCTCATCGGTTCGCCATGCCCCGGGATTGCTGTGCGAAAAGGTGTTCGCCATACGGCGTCGAGTTCAGTGCGCCATCGATCGGGACACGCTGTTTCGAAGAAGGGCGCGGGAAATGTCACGAGATCACCCAGGATGAGGACACGCGTGCGGCGATCGTAGAGCCATAGGTCGTGCTCAGTGACGGCGCCCGAGGTGACGTGCACGTCGAGGCGTTTGCCAGCAATACGCAGGCGTTGCGTGCGCTCAATGACCACGTCGGGGCGCAAATCGTTCGATGCCGCCATCGTGTCGATGAATATCTGCGCTTCCTCCTGTTGCACGCCCGCGAGTTCGCCAGCGGCCATCATAGCGCGCGCGCCGTCGAGATTCCGCGTGAGAAAACCGCCGGGCCCGATGACGCGATCGATGGCGCTTGTCGCGAACAGGGGCGCTTGCGGATACGCGGCCTTGATGCGGCCGTTGCCGCTCGAGTGATCGAGATGCCAGTGGGTGTTAAGGATGGCGGCGACGGGACGCTGACGTTCACGCGCGAAGGCGAGGATGGCGTCGCTTTGCCAAACATGGCGACCGGTATCGACGACGATGAGCCCATCGGGCGCGTCGAAGATGATCGTGTTCCCGTCCGGACCGCGCCCCGGAAGGAAGCCGCCGGGAATGAGGTGTACGCCAGAGGCGATTTCACGCGGAGGTGGCGGCTGGGGCGCATCGGCGGTGAGCGCGCTCGCAAGAATGAAGGCTTCGATCATACCACCGTTCTGCACGCGAAACGGGATCGCCGCCCTCGCCCTTCGATCAGCGCACTGACGCAGACGACATGCGGCGGCGGAGGCTTTTAATCGGCAGCGGGCCCGTCTATCCCTGACGGGCGAGAGATATCAGCGCCCCTCAAGAAAAGAGGGGGCGGCGGGCCGCGGCCCGCGGATGGGGAGCGACGCTGATGGAACTGGGCTTTACGTGGTTTGACTTTGCGGCCCTCGTGGTTTTGGGGCTTTCGGGCGTCATGGCGTTTGCCAGGGGCCTGATCCGCGAAGTGTTTTCGATCATCGCCTTTATCGGCGGGGCGATCGCGGCGGTGTTCTTCGCCGGCATGGCGCGACCGCTGATCGAGAGCTTCACGCCGCTTTCGGGGCCGTTGGCTGCCGTGGCGGGCGGGCTGCTGATCTTCTTGGTGGTCTTCATTGTGATTACCGTCGTGACCTCGACGGTGGCGAAGACGGCCCACCAATCGACCGAAATCGGCTCGTTCGACCGGGCGGCGGGTCTGGCCTTCGGCATCCTGCGCGGGATTGTGGTCGTTTCGCTCTTCGTATTGCTGATGCGCCAGACGCCGGAGGGCCAATCCAGCCCGGCGACGCCGCCTCAAGACCCGGCCCAATGCCGCGCCAGCTATGATCCACTGCAATCGGCTATTCGTTGCGCGCGGACGTACCCTATTTATGGCGGTGTGGCATCCGCGCTCGGTGCAGTTCTGCCCCAAGCCGGGGACCGCGCACGTGATATAATCGTCAATCAGAGAGGCGAGTCGGCCACCATCCCGCCTGCCGAGCCAGGCGCGGATCCGGCCGCGGAACCTACGCCGCAACCCTGAGGACCCATGACCGCCGAGCGCCCCTCCCTCTCCTTTCAGACGGCGCCGGCGGACCCGGCCGATAAATGGGAATTCGACGACAAGCCGCGCGAGGAGTGCGGCGTGTTCGGCATTTTCGGATCGGAAGACGCCTCGGTCCTCACGGCGCTCGGACTGCACGGACTACAGCACCGCGGCCAGGAAGGCGCCGGCATTGTTTCGTACGACGGCCGCTTCCATCACGAGCGCCACCTCGGCTTGGTCGGCGAGCACTTCTCCGGCGCCGATGTGCCGAAGCGCCTGCCCGGCACGGCCGCCATCGGCCATACGCGCTACGCGACCCAGGGCGGGACGATCCTTCGCAACGTGCAGCCCCTGTTCGCTGATCTGGCACTGGGCGGGTTCGCCATCGCGCACAACGGCAACCTGACCAACGCGCGCGACCTCAGGGAGCGCTTGGTCGAAGACGGCGCGATCTTCCAATCGACGTCCGACACCGAATGCATTCTGCAGCTGATCGCCAAATCGCGCCGCGCGAAGGTGGTCGATCGCTTCGTTGAAGCGCTGCACGACATTCAGGGCGCCTACGCACTCGTCTGCCTCACCACCAATATGATGATTGGCGCGCGCGATCCGATTGGTATTCGCCCGCTGGTGCTGGGAGATCGCAACGGCGCGGTGATCCTCGCTTCGGAAACCTGCGCACTCGATATGATCGGCGCCAAGTTCGTTCGTTCGATCGAGCCAGGCGAAGTCATCACAGTGACGCGTGTTAACGGCAAGGCGAAGATCGAAAGTCACTTCCCGTTCCCGCGCCGTCAGGCGAGGCCGTGTATCTTCGAGTTCGTGTATTTCGCGCGCCCGGACAGCGTGATCGATGGCCGCTCCGTTTATGACATCCGCAAGCGGATGGGCCGCCGCTTGGCGGAAGAGACGGGTGTCGAAGCGGACGTGATCGTGCCAGTGCCGGACTCAGGCGTGCCCGCGGCGATGGGTTTCGCCGAACACAGCGGCATCCCCTACGAGCTCGGCATCATCCGCAACCACTATGTCGGGCGGACCTTCATTCAGCCGAAGCAGGAAATTCGCGCACTCGGCGTACGCTTGAAGCACTCGGCCAATAGCACCGTGATCAAAGGCAAGCGCGTCGTGCTGGTGGACGATTCCATCGTGCGCGGCACCACTTCGCAGAAGATTGTGCAGATGGTGCGCGAAGCCGGCGCCGCGGAAGTGCACTTCCGTAGCGCCTCGCCGCCGATCAAACACCCCGACTTCTACGGCATTGACATGCCGACAGTCGATCAGCTCATGGCTGCGCAAATGACGCTGGAAGAGATGCGCAAGTCTCTCGGGGTAGACACGCTGGGCTTCCTCTCGGTCGATGGGCTCTATCACGCCATGGGCGAGCAGCAGCGCAACGCTGAGAAACCGCAATTCACCGATCATGCCTTCACTGGCGAGTATCCGACCCCGCTCCTGGACCACTCGTCGGACCGCGCGGCGAAAGACTTCCAACTCTCTCTGCTGGCGGAAAGCGCCGCGGAATAAGATAAGCGCAAGATGAGTGATCAGAACAAACGCATCGCGCTGGTGACGGGCGCGTCGCGCGGCATCGGCCGCGCCGTTGCAGTCGAGTTGGCGCGCCGCAATTGGCATGTGATTGCGGTTGCGCGCGCGCAGAAGGCGCTGGAAGCACTGGATGACGAGATCAAAGCGCTCGGCGGAGGTGCGACGCTTATTCCGCTGGACCTTCGCGATCTCAACGCCATCGATCAGCTCGCGGCGCCATTGTTCGAGCGCTACGGGCGCTTGGATGGCCTTGCATCGTGCGCAGGCGCGCTGGGATCGCTAACGCCAGCGCACCAAGCAACGCCGTCTCTGATGGATGAAACCATCACTGTGAATTTTCTCGCGAACCAACGGCTCATTCGGGCGCTCCACCCACTGCTGCGCGCCTCGGATGCGGGACGCGCGGTGTTTCTAACATCCGGCGCCTCGAAGAACCCGCGCGCGTACTGGGCCCCCTACGCCGCCAGTAAAGCGGCGCTGGACGCGCTGGTCATGTCCTATGCGGCGGAACTGAACGTCACGCCCGTCAAGGCGAACCTCTTCAATCCTGGGCCGACACGCACCGCCATGCGCGCGAAAGCATTTCCCGGTGAAGATCCGATGACGCTGCCAACGCCGGAAGAGGTCGCGCCCTCGATCGTTGACATGCTTGCGGCGGGTTACGGCGAGAACGGCGCTTGGGTGCAGTTCGAACGCAAATGACAGGCGCTGCCATGCAGCGTTTCGATGCCATCATCATCGGCGCAGGCGCTGCCGGGCTCTATTGCGCGATGCATGCAGGCCGGCGCGGGCGGCGCGTGCTTGTGCTTGAGCATAACGCCGAGCCTGGCGCGAAAATTCTCATCTCCGGCGGCGGCCGGTGCAACTTCACCAATCTCAACGCTGGCGATCCGGGACGCTTCGTCAGCGCCAATCCGCATTTTGCGCGCTCGGCGCTGACGCGGCACACACAGCGCGACTTCGTGGCGCTCGTGCAGAGGCACGGGATCGCGTTCTACGAAAAGACCCTCGGTCAGCTCTTTTGCGAAGGGCCGCGGTCCTCGCAGAGGATCGTGCGGATGCTGTCGGACGAGTGCGCGGCGGTCGGCGTCGAATTGCGCACGGGCTGCAGCATTGGCGAAGTGACGCGCGGGGAGCGCTTCACGCTTCAAACAAGCGCGGGCGCATTTGAGAGCGAAACGCTGGTGGTTGCGACGGGCGGGTTGTCGATTCCGAAGCTGGGCGCCACGCCCTTCGCCTATCGCCTTGCCGAGCAGTTCAAGATTTCGATTGTCGCGCCGCGCGCCGGCCTTGTGCCGCTGACCTTCAACGAAGATGATCTCGCGTGGATGCGACCGCTCACCGGCATTTCGGCGGATGTCCGCGTTTCGATCGGGAAGACCGCATTCCGCGAGGCGGCTCTCTTCACGCACAAGGGCCTCTCGGGCCCCGCCGTCTTACAAATCTCCTCTTATTGGACGCCGGGGCAAGCAATCGCAGTCGATTGGCTGCCGGATGTGGACGAAGATGTTCTGGCGGCGCGAAAGCGCGAACGACCGAAGGCGTTGCTCAAGAACATTCTGGGTGAGCTTGTGTCCGATCGTCTCGCAAACGCGCTCAGTGAGAGCCTGCCGCAAGCCGCGATCGGCGACATGAAGGATGCCGTGCTTGCCGAGACGGCGCGCACGCTGAAGGCGTGGCGGTTGAAACCGCATGGAACGGAAGGCTACGCCAAAGCCGAGGTCACCGTCGGCGGCATATCTACGGACGCGCTCTCGCAGCAAACGATGGAAACACGCACTGTGCCCGGACTCTTCTTCGTGGGCGAAGCCATCGATGTCACCGGCTGGCTGGGCGGCTATAACTTCCAGTGGGCATGGTCGAGTGGCTGGGCCGCGGGTCAGGCCTGCTGAGGCGCAGCGCGCTTTGCGATCAGCGCGATTGGAATGCCGACAAGTACCGTGTGCGTGAAAATCGTGCCAGGGATCATCCAAGGATAGTCTGGATCGAATGCTGGCCGCACTTTGCTGAAGGATGTCTGCAAGCGCCCCGCGGCTTCAGCGATGTCTGCTGGGAAATGACCTGCGGCGCCGGCCGCAGAAAGCGGGCTGACGATGTAGTTCATCGCGACGTAGAGAACGAGGCCATAGAGAAAGCCCCACAGCAAAGGGCTTTTGGTAAGCGGACGCATGTTTTGCGCAGCGAGCACATAGACGGCTGCCATCACAGTGGCAATCATGAAGTGCGTGCCGAGCCCGAGCAGCGCTGTTTCCATGCCGCCCGCGCGCGACACTTCACGTCCAATCCAACCTGCCGCGACGGATTGTAGGACACGTTCGGGCGTGAGGCCGTAGCTCAACGGGCCATAGACGACGAACGCGTAGATGATGTCGAGCCCGCCTGCGACGAGGCCGCCCAGCAAGATGGCTGAAAGGATGCGGTTCATGGCGTTCCCCCTCGTCGCATCTCAGCGCGAGCGTTCCGGGAACAGCTAGTCGTTTTCGACGAACGGGTTCTTTCCGGCTTTCACGATCATCCGAATGGGCGCGGCGTGGAGATCGAACGCATCGCGCAGCCCGTTCACCAAATAGCGCTTGTAACTCTCCGGCATATCCTCTGCGCGCGACGAGATAAGCACGAAAGTGGGTGGGCGAGCTTTGATCTGGGTGAGATAGCGCGGCTTGATACGCTTGCCATGCACAGCCGGCGGCGGATGACGCTGGATGGTGGCGTAGAGCCACTCGTTGAGGTCCTTGGTTTTGATGCGCGCGGTCCAATCATCATGCGCTTCGTCGATGGCTTTCATAAGCCGATCCAAACCAACGCCAGCTTGGGCGGCGACTGTGACCAACGGCGCGCCGCGCGCTTGCGGCAAACTCTCGCGCGCCGTGAGCTTCAATTCCTCGAACGCGGCGCGGCTATCGGCGATCGTGTCCCACTTCGCGAGCGCGAAGACGAGCGCACGGCCTTCGCGGATGACAAGGTCGGCGATGGAGAGATCTTGGCGCTCAAATGCTTCATTCGCGTCCATGACCAGCACACAGACATCAGCGAAGCGCAAAGAGTGGAGCGTGTCGCCAACGCTCATACGCTCCAGCTTGGCCTGCACCTTCGCCTTCTTGCGCATGCCGGCGGTGTCGACCAAGCGATAGCGTTTGCCGTTCCACTCCCAATTGATCGCGATCGAGTCGCGCGTGATCCCGGCCTCTGGGCCAACAAGCAAACGATCCTCGCCGATCAGCGCGTTGACCAGAGTCGACTTGCCGGCGTTAGGACGGCCGACGATGGCGATGTTGATCGGGCGAGCTACTTTCTCAGTTTCGCCGTCCACTGGGACAGGCGCGTGCGCAGCGATCGCCGCATAAAGTTCGGCCATGCCCTCGCCGTGCTCGGCCGAAAGCGCGATGGGTTCGCCGAGACCGAGCGCGTAGGCTTCGGTGATGCCGACATCACCCGCTCGGCCTTCAGCCTTGTTGGCGGCGAGGACGACGGGCTTATCGGCGCGGCGCAATAAAGCCGCAAACGCCTCATCTAGCGGCAGCACCCCCGCGCGGGCGTCGATCAAGAACAGGATGACATCCGCTTCGTGGATCGCGACTTCGGTTTGCGCGCGCATGCGCGCTTCGAGCGAAGCGTCGGTCGTGTCTTCGAAACCGGCGGTGTCGATCAGCGTAAAGTCGAGATCGCCGAGGCGACCCTTCGCCTCACGACGATCGCGCGTCACGCCCGGCGTGTCGTCGACGATCGCCAGCTTCTTGCCGTGAAGTCTATTGAAGAGCGTCGATTTGCCGACATTCGGCCGCCCGACGATCGCGAGCTTGATCGTCATGAGCGGCCAACATTAACGGAGAACGACGAGACGCGCTTCGTCGGTCACGATGTAAATCTGATCGTTCGCGGCGATCGGCGGAATGAAGACAGGCTGGCCGACATCGGCAGTGGCCACGGTCTGACCATTCTCTGGCGAGACGGCGATCACCTGACCAACCGAGTTCGCCAGAACGAGGCGCCCGCCGACCATGATGGGCCCCACCCATGACACCCGCCCAGTGCGATCGCCTTCGTCGCGGAAGCGTCGAAGCTGCTGCACCCAGTACACGTTGCCGGTCGAGGCATCGAAGGCCGCGAGTTCGCCATCCACGCTGACAGCGTAGAGAACGTCCCCGGCGAGGAACGGCGTCTGGGTCGACGCGAACGCGCGCGCCCAGCCGCGTTGACCAGAGCGAAGATCAATCCCGGCGAGCAAGCCAGAATGGCTCGCCGCGAACGCCACGCCGTTGCTGACCACCGGACGCCCAGCGATGTCATTGATGGCTGAAAGCGAAGTCAAACGGCCAGAGCGTGAGAGCGAATCCGACCAGAGCCGGCGGCCGTTGCCGGCGAGCAGCGCAACCACTTCGCCAGACGCGAACGGCGCGACCACAGTCTCGCCCTCAACAGCCACACTCGGCGCCGCGAGAATGCGCGCCGGCTCTGCGATGGCCTGGAAGTTCCAGGTCACGTTGCCGTTGTTGGCGTCGATCGCGAGCAACTCGCTGTCGTTCGTGATTGCATAGACACGTCCAGACGCCACCGTGGGCGCCGACTGGAACGGCGCATCGGCGGTCATGCGCCACACTTCGTCGCCAGACTGGCCATCGAGCGCGACGACGAACCCAAAACCTGTTGTCACGAAAACGCGACCGCCAGCGGCAGCGACGCCGCCGCCGCGCGCGACACGATCACGGCTGTCTTCAGGACGGAGATTCTTGGTCCACAACCGGCTGCCATCGCGCGCGCGCACGGCGTGCACGCGGTGATCGGCGTCGAGGAAATAGAGATTTCCATCGGCAATGACAGGCGGTGCAGCGATCTGCGCTCGGTTGTTCGAGCCTTGCCCCAGATTCGCGCGCCACGCTTGTTCAAGCACGGCCGAGCCGGTCGATGGCGGCGGGGAGTTATCCGCGGTGCCGCCGGGTTGCGACCACTCGGTGAGCGCCACTGGCGCAGGGACCGTGATCGTACGCGATTGCAGCGCAGGATCGGGTGTCAACTGTTGCTCGAAGGTCAGGATCGAAACTCGTCCGTCCTGCGGCGCTGTCTGCGTCGGAGCCTCACCGCCATCGAATGGGTTGATCGCGCTTCCAATGCGACCGACCGTGGAGCACGCCGACAACGTCGCCGCGGCCGCAATCATCAACGCCATTTTGCTGTTTCGGCTCAAGTCGCGGCTCATTTGGTTTCTCCTTCGGAGGGCGCGGGCGCAGTTGCGCCATCCGCGGGGGTTGCCGGCGCGGGGCCGAGCACTGAGAGTGTGAGTTGCGCGCGCTGACGCACAGCTTCCGGCGCATCGAACGCGAGTGACAAGTTCTCAAGCGTGTCGCGCGCCAAGTCGTTTTGGCCCGCTTCCCACGCTTCCACTGCGAGCAATTCTCGAGCGAGGAACGAAATCCGCGAGTCGGACTCGACAAGCGGTTGCAAACGCGTTTGCAGCGCCGCGAAATCTTGCGTGTCGGCCGCGATGTATGCGGCGCGCAAACGGATGGTGTCTCGGATGACTGGATCGTCCGCTTTCTCGGCAGCCTGATCGAACGCCGCGAGAGCGCCTTCAAGATCGCCCTGATGCTGCAAGATCGCCGCGCGCTGCACATCCGCCATGACGCGGTAGACCTGCGGGCCTTCGCCGCTCAGACGTTCGAAGCTCGTTTTCGCTTCATCGAGGTTGCCGCCACGCGCTTGTTCGATCGCAGCCTCGAATGCGTCCGACTGACGCCGCGCGGCGTCCAAGCTCGTTGCCTTCCAAACCTGCCAACCGCCAATCCCCACGAGGAAGATGACGAAAAGGCCAAGCAGGTAAGGGCCAAAGCGTTTGACCAGGGCAAGCGCCTGGTCCTGTCGCAGGCTCTCGTCGACTTCCTGGACAAAACTATCGGTATCGTTGGTCACGCGCCGTTTTTCCTGACCCCGCAGCCCGCCAGAACGCGGACTCGCCCCTCAAAATCGCCGGCAAGCTAGCCGCGCTTGTCGCCCCGGGCAACGCGGGGCTGCCGCGCTGCATTGACCCGCAGGGCATAGGTCTCGGCTGCGGCAGGAAAACGGCGGCCACGCACGTCGGCGGCATATTCGGCAGCCGCCTTGTCGATGACGCCTTTGAGGTCGGCGTACCGGCGGACAAACTTTGGGGTCCATTCAAAAAGGCCCAAAAGATCGTCTGTAACGAGAATTTGGCCGTCACACTGGGCCGAAGCGCCGATGCCAATGGTGGGGGCGCTGATTGCGGCGGTGATTTCGGGCGCGAGCGTTTCGTCCACCCCCTCCACCACGATTGCAAACGCGCCGGCCTCATCGGCTGCTTTCGCCTCTGCAAGGACTTTTTCGCGCTCTTCGACTGTCCGCCCCTTGGCGCGAAACTTACCGTCGACGTTCACAGCCTGCGGGCGAAGGCCGACATGGCCCATCACCGGGATGCCGCGCTGCACCATGAAGGCGATAGTGTCGGCCACATAAGCCCCCGCCTCGACCTTCACGGCTTGCGCGCCAGTTTCCTTCAGGATGCGGGTGGCGTTTGCGAAAGCCTGCTCAGCGCCCGCCTCGTAGCTGCCGAACGGCATGTCAACGACCACCATCGCGCGCTCTGAGGCGCGCATCACGGCTTGGCCGTGCATGATCATCATTTCTAGCGTCACGCCGACCGTATTGGGCAGCCCGTGCACCACCATGCCGACGCTGTCGCCAACGAGCAGCAGGTCACAGTGGGGGTCGAGGATCTTCGCCACTGGCGCTGTGTAGGCCGTGAGGCAGACGATCGGTTCGCCGCCTTTACGCGCGTTTATCTCGGGCGCTGTAATCCGCCGAATTTCAGTGTGACGTGACATGACGCCTCCGCAGCGTCAGGACTTAGACGTTCGCAGGCGCACAATCCAGCCGGGTCGCCAGTGGGGCGTGCTTACTCTTGCGAGGCGCGGTAGGCGACCGCACCGCCAACCAACGCTGCCGTTACCAGCAGAATCTGCGTCATGCCGGCGCCCATCGACTGCAGGAAGCTCTGCGAGGCTGCGCCCATCGAAGGCGCGTTGCTGATCGCGCCATGGGCGCGGGCGATTTCGAGACCGGCGGAAGCCAGCAGGTCCTGGCCGAAAGCGCCAAGCATGGCGTAGGCGCCATAAGAGACTGCAGCGCACCCGATGGTGACGCCCGCCAGTTGGAAGCCGTTGCGCACCTTAAGCGCCGCCTCACGATGGGCGACAGCGTGAGAAATACGGACCGAAAACCCGTCATCCACGGGCTCAGGCGCTTCAGCGAAAGAGGCCTTTAGCAGGGCGTTAAAGTCACTCATGTGGCCGGTTCCAATAGCCGTCTCAGTTTTTCCGTCCCCCTTAGAACGTGGGATTTCACCGTGCCGAGGGGAAGACCGGTGATTTCTACTATTTCCGCGTGACTGAGCCCTTCTCCGTGGTTCAGCGTCACGCACAATCTCTCCGCATCCGACAACCTGGCAAGCGCCTTTTCCAGGTCGATCTTTGCACCGGCCGCAGCTTCCGGCGTGGAGTCCTCCGATGCAATTGGCGATGCATCGTCGATCTCCTCGAACACGGCCTTCTGGCGACGTTTGGCCATCAGGAACGTGGTCACCGCGATCCTTCGAAACCAACCCGGAAAAGCCGCCGGTGTTTCGAGGTCTCTCAATCTATCCCACGCTTTGATGAATGCCTCTTGAGCGAGGTCGTCAGCTTCAGCGTGGCTCTGACACATTCTCCTCAGTAGGGCCCGGGCCCAACCTTGGCGGCGCTTAACCAGTTCGCCGAACGCCGCTTGGTCTCGCGCTTGGGCCGCGACGATGAGCGCGGCTTCCGCGGCTTGAGCCAGATTTTGGATCCCCCGCGGCGCCACAATTCACTCATTGGTCCTTCTTCTTGGAAGCATAGTCGACGATGGCCAGCAGCATGAAGGCCGTACCGAGGGCGCCAAGGATCGCCGCAGGCACCATCATGCCGCCCTCGACCGCACCGGTGAAATCTTCAAGCGCGAAGGCGCCGATTACGAAGCCGCCGGCCAGCGCCAGGAGGATCACGCCACTGCCCAAAGTGCGGCGCGCGCGGTCCTGCTGCGGCTTTACGCCATCCGTCAGCTGCCGCATCAGCGCCGGATCAAGCGGCTGGCCCTTCTCGATCGCCTGAGAAATCAGCGCATGCGCAGAGCGTTTGGTGCGCTCCTTGAGCCAGATCGGCACCAGGATAACAGCCGCCAAAAATCCAAAAAAGACAAAGGGAACAAAGACATCTGCACCCATGATGTGCTCTCCATAGCCCGGGGTCTATTGCCCCTTTGCTGTCTAGATGCGGCTTAGAGGGGAGTTGGATGCAATTCTCTCAGTTGCGCAACATGGCGGTAGTTGGGGACCGAGGCGATCTGGCCTTGCCGAACTATACTTAAGCATCTAGTTAAGTTTTATGTTCAGAGCCGAAGCCCATTTGGACTTGGCCTTTCAGGCCCTTGCTGACCCGAGCCGCCGCGCCATGGTCGACCGCCTGATCCAAGGTCCCGCCACCGTCAGCGAACTGGCTGCCCCGCTGGCAATGTCGCTGCCTGGCGTGATGCAGCACCTCGCCGTGCTCGAAGCGTCCGGGCTCGTTGTCTCTGAAAAAATCGGCCGCACCCGCACCTGCCGGATCGAGCCGAAGGTTCTCACCCAGGCTGAGCAATGGATCGCCGAACGCCGCGCCCTCTGGGAGCGCCGCTTGGATCGCCTCGGCCAATTTCTCGATGAAACGAAAGACGACTGATGCTCACCATCTACGGTCACCCGATCTCTTCCTACACGTGGAAGGTGCTCGCCGCGCTCTACGAGAACGACACGCTGTTCGAGTTCGTGACGTTGGATCAGAACACCTACCCCGAGTTTCTGGCGAAGTGGCCGCTCGGTACCTTTCCGGTGCTCATCGATAGCGATCGCAAGCGGATGATTACCGAGACCAGCGTGATCATCGAATATCTCGACGCTTACTATCCGGGGCGCACACGCTTCGTCCCGCAGGATTTCGACACCGCACTCGAAGTGCGCCGCTGGGATCGCCTGTTCGACACGATCGGTACGACGATGACCAAGGTCGTCATGGACAATGTGCGCGCTGACGGTCAGCACGATCCTGTCGGCGTGGAAGCGGCAAAGGTCGCCGTGCGCAAGGTCTACACCGTCGTCGAAGCGCAGCTCGGCGACCGCGACTTCATCGTCGGCGATAGCCTTACGCTTGCCGATGCCTCGGCTGCGCCTTCGCTCTGGTACGGCACGCGCAACATCCCACTCGACGGCGCCTTTCCGCGCATCGCGGCCTATCTCGAACGCTTGAAAGCTTGGCCGGCGTTTGCGCGCGCTGTGAAGGAGAGCGAGCCGCTCTTTCATATGTACCCAGGCGCTTGATCATGACGACGATCGCTCACGCCACCGTCGTTATGGAACGGACTTACGCCGCCTCACCCACGCGTGTCTTCGCCGCATGGTCGGACGTTGAAGCGCGCAAGCGCTGGTCAGCGCCTGCCGAGAACATCAGCATCGAATACGAAGCAGCGGACTTCCGTGAAGGCGGCAAGGACATCTCGCGCTGCATCGAGCCGGGCAATGCCGACTACGTTGCCACCGTAACTTACATCGACATCCGCAAGGACCAACGCATTGTCTTCGCCGAAGACGTCGTGCACGGAAACAAGCGCGTCTCGGCTGCTCTCATCAGCATGGAGCTAACGCCGAAGGGTGCCGAAACGCACCTCGTACTCACCATGCAGATCGCCTCGTTCGACGAAGCCGGCATGGAAGCTGGCTACCAGTTCGGCTGGAACGCCGCGCTCGACAATCTCGCCAAGGAATTCGTGCAATGACCAAACGCACCACCACGCATGCCACGTTCGTTATCGAACGCGAGTATCCGCACGCGCCAGCGAAAGTGTTCGCCGCCTACGCAAACCCACAGAGCAAGGCCAAGTGGTTTGTCGGTCCGGAGAATTGGGACAAGTCCAACCATCAGCTCGACTTCCGTGTCGGCGGCAAAGAGAGTGTTAGCGGCGGCCCGCCAGGAGGCCCAGTACACTCCTACAACGCCACGATCTGGGACATCGTCGAAAACGAACGCATCGTGCTCGCCTATGACATGCACATGGATGCGGCGCGTACATCCGTCTCGCTCGGCACCACCGAGTTCAAAGCCTCCGGCAGCGGCACAAAGCTCATCTACACGGAGCAAGGCGTCTATCTCGACGGCGCCGACAATCCGCAAGAGCGCGAACGCGGCACAAACGAACTGTTGAGCCAGCTCGGCGCGTTCCTGAATAAGTGAGCCACGCATGACCACGACCACACATGCGAGCTTTGTGATCGAGCGCCTTTATTCGGCCTCGCCCAAGCGCGTCTTCGCGGCTTGGTCCGATCCAGTCGCCAAGCGCGCTTGGTTCGTCGAGGGCGAAGGTTGGGACATCCAATCCTACGAAATCGACTTTCGCGAAGGCGGCTCCGAGAAGAGCATCTACGGCTTCCGCCGCGGCGAAGAGGTCTTCGGCGAGAAGACGGCGTTCACGAACGAAACTGTCTTCAACGAGATCATCGAGAACGAACGCATCGTCTTCACCTATTCGATGGCCCGCAACGGCGCGCGCTTCAGCGTCTCGCTGGCGACGGTCGAGATCAAAGAGGCCAACGGGGGCTCTCGCATGATCTTCACCGAGCACGGCGCATTCTTCGAAGGCGGTGACAACGTCACGATGCGCGAGCAAGGCTGGCAGGAATTGCTCGGCAAGCTTGATGCCTTCCTGGCTGAAGGAGGCTGAGCCATGGCCAGGCTCATCATCTGGAATATCATGTCGCTCGATGGCTGCTTCGAGGGCGCGACGCCATGGGATCTCTCCATGCATGAAACGGTCTGGGGGCCAGAGTTGGAGGCGCTCTCGAAGGAGCAGCTGGCCGACTCCACGATCCTTCTATTCGGCAAGAAGACCTACGAAGGCATGTTCGAATACTGGACCAACGCCGCCAACGAGGACGGCGAGATTCGCGGAGGCATGAATGATGCCCCCAAGGTCGTCGTCTCAACGACGCTCAAATCCGCCGATTGGAAGAACTCTCGCCTGCTGCGCACGCTCGATGACGTCGCCGCGTTGAAGCGGGACGCTGGCGACAAGAACATCTTTGTCTTTGGCAGCGCCCAGCTCACATCATCGCTGCGCGAAGCGGGCCTGATCGACGAATATCGCATCTGCATCGCGCCCTTGCTGCTCGGTGAAACCGGCGGCGCCCCGATGTTCAAGCCAAGCGCCGAACGCCAGCGCCTCGATCTGATCAAGGCCGAACCCATTGCAGGCGGCGGCGTTCTCCTTTTCTACAAGCCAGCGGCCTAACGGAGGCACGACATGAAGAAGTTTCTCGCCGTCTTCACCGGCAGCACCGCCGCGCAGGAACGCTCAGGCTGGGACGCGTTGAGCGACACCGAGCGCGCCGAGCGTCAGCAGAAGGGTATCGCTGCTTGGAGCGCCTGGATGGAGAAGAACAAGGCCGCCGTTGTCGAGGGCGGCTCACCGCTTGGGACCACAAAACGCACGGGCCTGAACGGCGTGACAGACATCAAGAATAATCTTGCGGCCTTCTTGATCGTGCAGGCGGAGTCTCACGAAGCAGCGGCCAAGCTGTTCGAGCGCCACCCGCACTTCACGATCTTTCCCGGCGAAGCTGTCGAGATCATGGAGTGCTTGCCGATCCCTGGTATGTAATGTGGCGCCGTGACCCCCAAGCAGATCACGATTGCCCTCGATGGCGACGCGGCCGTCTCAGGCCTGTGGCTCGCGCCACCCAAAGCGACAGCCGTCTACGTCTTCGCGCACGGCGCCGGCGCGGGCATGGCGCACAAATCGATGGCGGCGATTGCCGACGGGCTGGCCGAACGCGGCATCGCCACGTTGCGCTATAACTTCCTCTATATGGAGCGCGGCTCGGGGCGCCCGGACTCACCGGCGCTTGCGCATCAAGCCGTGCGCGCCGCAGTCGCCAAGGCGAGCGAACTTGCGCCGGAACTGCCGCTCTTCGCGGGCGGTAAATCATTCGGCGGGCGGATGACGTCGCAAGCGCAGGCGCTTGATCCGCTTCCGCATGTACGCGGCCTGATCTTCTTCGGCTTTCCGCTGCATCCTGCAGGAAAGCCGAGTGATGAGCGCGCGAAGCACTTGGACGATGTCGCTATCCCGATGCTCTTCCTGCAAGGCACGAACGATGCGCTGGCGTCGCTCGATTTGCTGAAGCCTGTCGCGAAGAAGCTCGGCAAGCGCGCAACGCTCGCGCTCTTCGATCCCGCCGATCATAGCTTCCACGTACCCGCGAAGAGCGGACGCAAGGATTCAGAGGTGCTAGCTGAAATCCTCGATACAGCCGCGGCATGGATTGCAGCACGCCTCTAGCCAAACTGCTTCGCGTAAGCCTCAGGCTTAAACCCAACCAGCAGCTTCCCGCCAACATCCAACACCGGGCGCTTGATCATGCTGGGTTGCTCCAGCATCAGCGCGATCGCCTTCTTCTCCGTCACGCCTTCGCGTTGCGCATCCGGCAATTTACGGAACGTCGTCCCGGCGCGGTTGAGCAAGATTTCCCAGCCCACTTCCTTGGCCCATCGCTCAAGCGAGGCTTTGTCGATCCCCTCGGCTTTGTAATCATGGAGCGCGTACGCGACGCCGTGGTCATCCAACCACGTGCGCGCCTTCTTCATCGTGTCGCAGTTCTTGATCCCGTAGATCGTTACGCTCTTGCTCTTGGCCATGAGCGGTTTATGCCAAAGACAACGGAGGAACGTCCATGGCCGAAAAGCTCACCTTCTACACCAACCCGATGTCCCGCGGGCGCATCATCCGCTGGATGCTGGAGGAAGTGGGCCAACCGTATGACACCGTCATCTTGGGCTACGGCACAAGCATGAAAGGCCCGGACTACCTCGCCATCAACCCGATGGGCAAAGTGCCGGCGATCAAACATGGCAACGCGGTCGTGACGGAAGGCGCGGCGATCTGCGCTTACCTCGCCGACGTTTTCCCGCAAGCCAATCTGGCGCCAGCCAACAACGAAGAGCGCGCGCGCTACTACCGCTGGATGTTCTTCGCCGCCGGCCCGATCGAAGCTGCGGCCAACGCGAAGGCGATGGGCTGGGAAGCGCCGGCCGATAAGCAAGGCATGCTCGGCTTCGGCTCCATGGCGCACGTGCTCGACACGCTCGAGTTTGCACTCAAGGACACACAATACATCGCCGGTGATCGTTTCACTGCCGCGGACGTCTATTTCGGCTCGCACATCATGTGGGGAACCCAGTTCGGCACGCTTGAAAAGCGCGCCGCGTTCGAGCCCTACATGGCGCGCTTGCACAATCGCCCCGCCGCCGTCCGTGCGCGCGAGATCGACGACGCCATCATTGCGGAACAACAAAAGCAGCAACAGGCCTGACGCACATGAAAGACCTTTTTTCACTTAAGGGCCGCACCGCCCTCATCACTGGCGGATCACGCGGCATCGGTAAGATGATCGCAGAGGGCTTCCTGCACCAAGGCGCCAAGGTTTACATCTCGGCCCGTAAAGGCGGCGCGCTAGAAGAGACCGCAACCGAGCTTTCGGCCATCGGCCCGTGCATCCCGCTCGTTGTCGACGCATCGGGCTTAGACGGCGCGCAAAAAATGGCGGACGCCTTTCTAGGTCATGAGGACACGCTGGACATTCTCGTCAACAACGCCGGCGCCGCCTGGGGCGCGGCATTCGATGAGTTTCCTGAGAACGGTTGGGACAAGGTCATGGACCTCAACGTCAAGACGCCGTTCTTCCTGACCCAGAAGTTGCACGAGCCGCTGAAGCGTGGCGCTGCGAAAGGCCACCTCGCCAAGGTGATCAACATCGCTTCGATCGACGGCGTCTCGGTGAACCCGCAGGAAACTTATTCCTACGCGGCCAGCAAAGCCGGCCTCATCCACCTTACCAAGCGCATGGCGCTGCGCTTGATTGCCGACAACATTGCAGTCTCGGCCATCGCGCCGGGCGCGTTCGCCTCCGACATGAACCGCGTCGCGCGCGATCATGCCGACATGGTTTCGCAGGCGATTCCGGCGAAGCGCATCGGCACGCCGGAAGACATGGCCGGAGCCGCGATTTTCCTCGCGTCACGCGCAGGCGATTACGTCGTCGGCTCCACGCTGATCGTCGACGGCGGTGTGACCTACGCGCGGAGCTAGCCAGCGAACGCGCGCTCGACGACGAATTCGCCCGGTTCGTGGTTCGAGCCTTCGGTGAACCCGTAGTGGAGAAACATGGCCTTCAAATCGTGCAGCATGGCGGTTGACCCGCAGATCATGACGCGATCCGTCTCGCGATTGATCTGCGGCGCCCCGAGCGAGGCGCAGAGGGCTCCATTCGCGATCAAGTTTGTGATCCGGCCTTCGAGCTTATGATCCGCACGGGTCAGACTGGTGACGTGGCGAAGGCGCTCCTGCGCTAGTTCGCCGACCAAAGGATCGGCAAGCGTTGCGGCAACGACCTCGTATCCGTAGGCCAATTCGGGGTCAGTGCGGCATGTTTGCGTTAGAATGACTTCGTCAAAGCGCTCGTAGGTCTCGGGCTCACGAATGAGGCTGACGAACGGCGCGATGCCGGTGCCCGTCGAAAGCAAGAAAAGGCGGCGCCCAGGCTGGAGCGCGTCGAGCACTAGCGTGCCTGTTGGCTTCCGGCCGATGAGAATCTGATCGCCGGGCTGGATATGTTGGAGACGCGTCGTCAGCGGGCCGTTCGGCGCCTTAATGGAATAGAATCTCAGCGTTTCGTCCCACGAAGGGCTCGCGATCGAATAGGCGCGCAGCAGCGGTTTGGCCCCGTCCATGAGACCGATCATGACGAACTCGCCGGACCGAAAGCGCAGTGCTGCGGGCCGCTCGCAGGTGAAAGCAAAGAGCTTGTCCGTATAGTGGCGCACGTCGACGACGCGGCTCACATGGACGCTCGCTGGCGGCGTCGCGATTGCCGTTGCTTGATCAGCCATTCGTGTTGCTCAGATCAAACCATGCGCTGTGAGACGGCTGCGTGCGTCGTCGACGAGCGCAGCAAAGGACGCGCCGCTGGCACGCAACGCCGCGCGGGCGTCCGCAATTTCGTCCAAAGCCCGCGCCCAGTCTTTCGGGAACGCGGCTTCGAGTTGTTCACGTGCAGCGCGCGCAACGGCGGGGCTCGCGCCACCGGTGCCCGCCGTCAGCGTCAGCCTGCCACGGCGCACCACCGCCGGCGTATGGAAATCACACTGCTCCAAGACGTCCTCGACGTTGACTAACACGTTCGCTTTGCGCGCATTCTCGGCCAACGCGTCAGAAATCTCCGCCGGCAAATCCGCAATCCAGATGGCGTGATAGTGCATGAGATGGACAGGCAGGCCGGTTTTCAGGTTGGAACCTGCCTCGGCAGCGAATTCGGCGCTCGGGTGGTCGGACCAAACGTCTGGCTCGGCGCCGCCTTGCCGCAACCAATGCAAGCGGCGCAGCGCCAAAGCGCCTCGTCCAATCAAAGCAATCCGCACTTTCGCGGGGTCAAGATAGAGCGGGATCATGCTGCTGCCGCATCGGCCGAGGCCTGCGCCTCGGCGACCGCCTCACCTACAATGATGAGCGCCGGACCATCTCCGAGTTGACCTGCAAGTTGGGGCAAATCCTTGAGCTGGCCGCGCAGCGTGATCTCACGCGCGCTCGATGCGGATTCGACCAGCGCGATTGGACGATCCGACGGCACGCCGCGGGCAATGAGTTCGCAGCGAACGCGCTCGGCCTGCGCGGCGCCCATATAGATCACGGCAGTTTCGGCTGCTGCCGCTGCTTGCGCCCACGCTTCGTCCGCCTCACCGCCGCGCGCGATGGCTGGCGTCACGAATGTGACCGACCGAGATACGCTCCGCAGCGTGAGCGAAACACCTAGCGCCGCGGCGGCGGCAAAGCCGGCGCTGACGCCGGGCACGATCGAGACAGGAATGCCAGCGGCGCGGCATGCGCTCAATTCCTCGGCAGCGCGTCCGAATAGAGTTGGGTCACCGCCCTTCAGTCGCACCACGACTTTGTAGCGTTGGGCCATGCGGACAAGCAGACGGCAAATGAAACGCTGATCCGTGGAAGGACGACCAGCGCGCTTGCCGACATTGTAGAGCTTGGCGTTGGGAGCGAGCGCCAACACGCTGGGGTCAACGAGAGCATCGTAGAGCACCACGTCCGCATCAGCGAGCAGCCGTGCGGCGCGCAGGGTCAGCAGATCGGCGGCGCCAGGACCAGCGCCGACCAAGTGAACTATTCCTGTCATCACAGGACCTCGCGGATCATGCCTGCCGCGCAGGTCTGATTGGAATCCGGATCGAACAGCACGAACGCGCCAGAGCTGGGCAATTCGCTGAAAAGATCGGCGAGAATTGGATCGCGTGTGGAGAGGCGAATGCTCGCGATGTCGTTGATGCGCAGTTCGGAGGCATCGGTACGCGCGGACAGATCGGCGATGTCACGCACGAAGCGCAGTTCCTCGATACGCGCCTGCGTTTCCAGTGCGCCTTGACGCAGGACGTAACGGCGGCCGGGCGACCATGCCTGCTCATCCAGCCAGCAGATGTCGGCTACAATCTCACGTGCGTATCGCACCTCGTTGTCAGCGATGACATCGCCCGCCGCAAGATCGCGATCCTCGGACAGTTCCAACGTCACCGAAGCGCCGGCTTCAGCGTGCGGCACGCTTTGTCCGCCGATGCGCACGGCGTTCACGGACGCCGCGACCGTCGAGGGTCCGACACGGACTGCATCTCCCGGCCGCACCGCGCCAGACTCAATCCGGCCAGCGTAGTGACGGCGACCGCCGTCTCGCAGAACAACTTGAATCGGCAAGCGCAGCGGGCCGTCGCGACGCGAGGCGCGCGGGCGGGCGCGTTCGAGCACCTCTATCAAGGTTGGGCCACGCCACCATTCGGCGCCGCCGCGATGAACGACGTTGTCACCGCGCTTTGCCGAGATCGGTACGAAAGTCACACGCGGGAGACCGAGCGCCGACGCGACATCGCGAAAGGCCGTGCAAACATCCTCGAAGCGCTCTTGGGACCAACCAATCGCATCCATCTTGTTGACCGCTACGATAACGTCGAGCCCAAGCAACGCCGCGATGGCGGCGTGCCGGCGCGTTTGAGGCTTCAGCGCGCCCTGATCGAGCCGGCTCACGTCGATCACCAACACGGCGACGTCCGAGACACTCGCAGCCGTGACCATGTTGCGCGTGTATTGTTCGTGACCCGGCGCGTCCGCGATGATGAAGCTGACGGCCGGCGTCGAAAAATAGCGATAGGCTACGTCGATGGTGATGCCCTGCGCGCGCTCCGCTTCGAGGCCATCCGTCAGCGCGGCCAAGTCGAGATCATCGCCCTCGCCGAGCGCCGCCGATTGATCACGCATCAGCGCGTTGGAATCGAGCAAGAGACGCCCGATGAGCGTCGATTTTCCGTCGTCGACGCTGCCGGCGGTCGTGAAGCGGACTTGATCGCCACTCCACCGGAGCGAAATCCCTGCGGCGCCGTCCATCAGAAATAGCCTTCCAGTTTGCGGCGCTCCATGGCCGCGCCATTGGCGCGATCGTCCATGCGCGTGGCGCCGCGCTCAGAGGCAGAGGCCGTGAGCGTTTCGAGCAGCACTTGTTCGGGCGTTGCGGCTTCACTTTCGACTGGGCAGGTGCAACTTATGTCGCCCACTGTGCGGAAGCGCACGGCCAGACGCTCGACGAAGTCGTTCTCCGCCGCCGGTGTTATCTCCGTGACCGGAAAGAGCAACCCATCGCGACGCACAACGTCGCGCTGGTGTGTGTAATAAAGGCTCGGCAGCGCAATGCGCTCGCGCGCGATGTAGGCCCATACATCGGCTTCCGTCCAATTGGAGAGCGGGAAGACGCGCATGTGCTCGCCTGGCGCAATGCGGCGGTTGAAAAGCCCCCAAAGCTCGGGACGTTGTGCGCGCGGGCGCCAGGCGCCGAAGGCGTCGCGATGCGAGAACACTCGCTCCTTGGCGCGCGCTTTCTCCTCATCACGGCGGGCGCCGCCGATGAGCGCGTCAAATTCCCACTCTTGCTGAGCCTCAAGGAGCGTCGTCGCCTGGGCTGCGTTGCGGCTGGCGCCCTCGCGCAGGCGCACGCTGCCACGGCGGATCGACTCCTCAACCGTGCGCACGACCAACTTCAGGCCGGTCTCGGCGGCGCGTTGATCGCGATAAGCGATGACGTCCTGGAAATTATGGCCGGTATCGATGTGAAGCAACGCGAACGGCGGTCGCAACGGAGCAAACGCTTTAAGCGCGAGATGTAGCAGGACCGCCGAATCCTTGCCGCCTGAGAACATCAGCGCGGGCCGCTGGAAGACGGCAAGATCGCGCAGAATGTAAATCGCCTCGGATTCGAGGCGATCTAGGCGCGACGGCGCGTGCGTTGGCGCAATCGTCTCACCGCCGCCCGTCATCAGCGCGCCGTCGTCAGTGTCGTATGCAACCCGCATTCCTTGCCGTCCTCATTTTCCCACCACCAACGGCCAGCGCGCGGATCTTCTCCGGGACGCACGGCTTTGGTGCAGGGCTCGCAACCGATTGAAACGTAACCGCGCCCATAGAGCGCACTCATGGGCGCGTCGAAACGCGCGACGTAGTCCAACACGTCCGCCCAGGCCCAGGCGGCGAGCGGATTATACTTGGCGATGCTGCGCTCGGCGTCGTGTTCGCGCTCGCGCAGTGCGCCGCGACTGGCCGCTTGATCGCGACGCTGGCCAGTGATCCAGGCGTCGCGCCCGGCGAGCGCGCGATTGAGCGGCGCGACCTTGCGAATCCCGCAGCAAAGTTTGCGCTGCGCTACGCCATCGTAGAAGCCATCCTTGCCGTGAGCGGCGATGTAAGCGGCCACGTCCTGCTTGTCCGGGCGATACACCTCCAATTCGATGCGATACTTGGCCTGCATCGCACCGATCAGTGCGAGGGTTTCCTCATGCAAGCGGCCGGTATCCAGCGTGAATATCTTTATTGGCAGGCCGAGCCGCGCGATAGCGTCAGTGATCACCATATCTTCGGCTGAGAGCGACGAGGCGAGCGCAACGTTCTGGTGCTCGGCCGCAATCGCGGCGAGCTCACGCTCCAGCAAACGGACGCGCGCCGTCGCTTCCGCCTCATCCGGCGCGACGATAGCGCCGAGGCCGGCGCTCGTGCTGGGATACGCGATGGTGAAACTGCGGAGCGCAGCGACTGCCACATCTGCGCTCTGATCCGCGCGCAACTCGAATGAGTCGAAGCCGACGCGGGCAAGCGCAAAGACTTGATCAGCGGTGATTTGCCCAACGGCGCGCAGACTCCCTGCGTAGCCATAGCGCTGGCGCAGTAAGCTGGCGGTGGAATAGCCTCGACCGTCATTCAGCTTAGGAAAATCGACGGCGATCAAACTCAATCGATTGATCGTGTCGCGTAGCGCGGCGGGGTCATCTGACGGGCGGAGCACGATCGCGCCACCGTCTTGCGGCGCGGCGAGCCAGCTTTCGATGGTGGCGAGCGCACCGCCTTCCCACGATGACACCGTCGGGCTCTCAGGCGCCTTAACGACTGGCACGACTTTCTTACGCACATCGCCATGACCATCGTTCGCCGGCGTGCGGGATACGGGCGCAGCGCGCGGCGGCGCATCACCATGGACGATAGCTTCGCCGTTCGGGCCAAGATCAATGACGATACTCATGCGGGCGCCAGCTCTTCGGCAATCAGCGCTGCTTTGAAACTCTCTGCGCCTACACGCTCGACCGCTTCAATGAAGCTCTCGCGCGGCTTGCGGATGCTGAGGTAGTGGCGCGCCAGTTGATCGATGACAACAGGCACTTGCTCGGCGCGGACGGCCTTGCCGATCAAGACACCCAGTTTGCCGCCTTCGTCTGGCCGGCCGCCGAGCAAGATCTGAAACCAATCCTCGCCCGCCTTCTCGACCCCCAAAACACCAATGTGACCGACGTGGTGGTGCGCGCAGGCGTTGATGCAGCCGGACACCTTGATCGCAATCGGACCCAGATCGTCTTCGATCGGCGCCAAGCGTTCGGCGATGGCGGCGGAGAGCGGGATCGAACGTGCGTTCGCCAGCGAGCAAAAATCACCGCCAGGGCAGCAGATGATGTCTGACGCCATATCGATATTGGCGCGGGCGAGGTGAAGCTCCTCCAGTTCGAGCCACAGCGCGTGCAGCGCTGCGCGTTCCACGTACGGCAGCACCAGGTTTTGAGTGTGCGCGACACGCAGTTCGCCGAAACTGTAGCGATCCGCTAGATCGGCGATCGCATCCATCTCGTCAGCCGTTGCATCACCGGGCGCAACGTCGATGCGCTTCAGGCTGATTGTGACGACAGCGTAGCCAGGCTGGCGATGCGCCGAGACGTTGCGCGCTTTCCAACGGCGGAAACGCAGATCGCTTGGCGCACGCGCGGGCGACGCTTCCGCACTGAGAGGCGGATCAATGAAGTGCGTTGCGACCCTCGCACGGGCGGCTTCAGACAGCGTATTAGGGCCGTTGCGGAGATGTGCCCATTCGGCATCGACCTCGCGCGCGAACGCCTCGGCCCCGAGTGTTTCAACGAGGATCTTGATCCGGGCCTTGAAGATATGATCGCGGCGACCGAAGCGATTATAGGTGCGCAGCACTGCTTCGCTGTAGGTGAGCAGCTCACTCCAGTGCAAATCGCTTTTGATGACCGAGGCTAAGCGGGGCGTCCGGCCCTGCCCACCGCCGACTTTCACAACGACTCGTACTTCGCCCTCATCGTCCTTGTAGAGATCGAATGCAAGATCGTGCACGGAGGTGGCGGCGCGATCTTGCTTTGCCCCGTTGAAGGCGACTTTGAACTTGCGCGGCAGATGCGCGAACTCGGGGTGCAGCGTCGACCATTGGCGCATCAGCTCGGCGTAAGGGCGCGCATCTACCAATTCGTCCGCGGCCACGCCGACAAATGCATCCGTCGTCACGTTGCGGACACAGCTGCCGCTGGTCTGGATCGCGTGCATGCCGACTTCGGCGAGTTCGCCGAGAATGTCGGGCACATCCTCGACCTTGACCCAGTTATACTGCAGGTTCTGCCGCGTCGTGAAATGTGCAAAGCCGCGGTCGTAGCGGCGCGAGATCGCCGAGAGCTTGCGCAGCTGATCCGACGACAGCACGCCGTACGGAATCGCAATGCGCAGCATCGGCGCGTAGCGCTGGATGTAGAGGCCGTTCTGCAGCCGCAGCGGCTTGAATGCGTCTTCGTCAAGCTCGCCGGCAAGGTACCGACGCGTCTGATCGCGAAATTGCGCCACGCGCTCTTCCACGACAAGACGATCAACAGCTGAGTAGCGGTACATCGGCGGCCCAGATTGTTCGGAAGGCCTGATGGCCCCAGCGAGCTTGCAATCTGGGCGGGGCTAGCGGACGGCGAAAGGCCGCTGCCCTAAAGGCTTACTTTAGCGATCCTTGCGCGGGGGCTTGTGTTTCCGTTTCACGACCAGCCGCCTCGACGCGCAGCCAGTTGATGAACGCGGTTTGCGCGGGTTCGAAACGGCGTCCGCGCGGCCACACGAGCCAATACGCAAAGCCGACCGGCGCGTCGATTTCGTCGATCGGCGCGATAAGGCGGCCTTCTTCGATGTCGCGCAAAGCGAGTTGGCGTTTCGCCAGGGCAAGGCCCTTGCCCGCCACGGCTGCTTCAATGGCGAGGCTCGATTGATTGAAGCGCATGCCGCGCTCAGCATCGCCGTGACGGAGGCCGCGCGCGGCAAACCACATACCCCATGTTGGACAGGACGGATCGCGCTCCGGGGCATCGTCATGGATGAGCGGGATGCGGGCGAGATCTTCGGGAGTCTTCACCGGCCCGTAAGTATCGACGATTTGCGGACTGCAAACGACGACGACGGATTCCGACATAAGTCGTTCGCAATGCAGACCTTCGTAGCCGCCCGGGCCGTAACGAATGGCCAAATCGATGTCAGAGCCTGCGAAATCGATGAGCGCCATGTCCGCAGACATGCGCACTTCAGTGTCGGGATTGTCGCCCTGAAAGGCGCTCAGACGTGGAATGAGCCATTTGGAGGCGAAGGACGGCGCGGTGGAAATCGAGACGCGCCGCCCGCGTAGCGACTGACGCACCGCGCGGCCAGCCTGCAACATCTCCGCCATAGCCGAACTCGCGTGGACAAGCCCTGCCTGGCCCGCCTCCGTGAGTTCAACGCCGCGTCCCAAACGCCGGAAGAGCGGCTGACCCGCAAAATCCTCGAGAATGCGAATGTGTTGGCTTACCGCGCCGGCGGTAATTCCCAGCTCTTCGGCCGCGCGTGCGAAACTGCCCGAGCGCGCTGCCGCCTCGAACACTCGCAAGCTCAGGAACGGAGGCATTTCCTCCTTCACGCCAGCAATTCTCCCCACACGCGACCGCGTGCGCCCATAGAATGGGGGCTCGGTCTGCGCACTCCAAGCGCGTGCAACCGCATTAGTGGACAAAGGTCACGCGAGTGCCGCCACAGCCACACGCTCCCTGCGCTCCGCCGTGGCCGGCAGAGCTTCCAACGCGGCCCTAAGGTCCGCCACCAAGTCATCCGCATGCTCAAGGCCGACCGATAGGCGGAAGAGCGCGTCGCTGATGCCCGCGGTCGCGCGCGCCTCAGGGCTCATCGAGGCGTGAGTCATGCTCGCGGGGTGCGCGATGAGGCTTTCAATGCCGCCGAGGGACTCGGCCAGCGTGAACGCCTTGATCTTCGCCACGAGCGGGCGCGCGTGCGCGGCGTCCGTGAGTTCAAAGCTCAGCATCGCGCCGAAGCCTGACTGCTGGCGCTTGGCAATCTCGTGAGTCGGATGATCCGCCAGACCGGGATAGTGCACTTTCGCCACCGCCGGATGCGCGGCCAGGAACTGCGCGATCCGCGCGGCTGATTGCTCTTGCTGAGCGATGCGGACGCTGAGCGTGCGCAGGCCCCGCAAGGTCAGCCATGAATCGAACGGCGCGCCGGTGATGCCACAACAATTGGCCCACCAGATCAGCTGCTCGACGTCTTCCTTGCGAGCCGCGACGACGGCGCCGCCGACGACGTCCGAGTGGCCATTGAGATACTTTGTGGTCGAATGCACCACGAAGTCGGCGCCGAGCGTGATCGGCTTTTGAAGCGCCGGCGAAAGGAAGGTGTTGTCGACGGCGACGCGGGCGCCCGCGGCCTTCGCGCGGCGAGACAGCGCAGCAACATCCACCACGCGCATCAGCGGATTGCTGGGGGTCTCAACCCAAAGGAGCGCAGCATTCTGGTCCAACGCCGCGGAAACCGCGTCGAGATCGCCCTGATTGACGTACGTCACTTTGATCTGGCGCTTGCGGGCGCGCGCTTCGAACAAGCGCCACGTCCCGCCGTAGCAATCATGCGGCGCGACGACGTGCGCGCCTGGCTCCAAGAGCGACAGCACGAGGTCAACTGCGGACATGCCCGAACTGGTGATCACACCGCCCGCACCGCGTTCAAGCTCGGCGATAGCGTCAGCGAGCAGTGAACGCGTCGGATTGCCGGAGCGCGTATAGTCGTAGGCGCGCTTTTCGCCGAAGCCTGCGAAACTGTAGTTGGCAGAGAGGTATAGTGGCGGGATCACCGAGCCCTGGGCCGGGTCGCAATCCACTCCAGCGCGACAGGCAATGGTTTCATCAAATTCAGACATGAGCATCAGCCTCCAAGGCCGCTTTGAGGATAGGCCGCAGTGCGACCGCTTCTTTGAGAAAGGCGTCGTGCCCGTAGAGCGAGGGCAGTTGGTGAAAGGCGCTGAGGCGTGGCAACCGCGCCGCGAGATCAGCCACATCCGCGAGGGGGATGAGCTGATCGGTTGGGCAAGCAACGAGCGTCGTGGGCGTCTTAATCCGTGCGGGATCGACACTGTGGCGATCGATGGCCTCGCTCAACGAAAGCCAGCGGCGCGGCGACATCGCACGCGGATAGGCTTCGCCACGCGCGATCAGATAACGATCCACGTCGCCAATGCCGTCTGCGTCGACGCCTGCGCCGAAGCGGCTCTCAAACTCTTCGACGCTGCGATAGGTTGTCATGGCCAATTGACGCGCCAACGAAAGGCCGGCTTCCGCATCGCCGTTGCTGAGGCCGAACTCCACGATGCGCCGCTGTACGCCGCGCCACGCCAGTCCAAGCGCAGATGGTTTGTGCGCCGCTGAAATGACGATGAGACGCTCGACGCGACCCGGGTTTGTCGCGGCGAATGCGAGCCCCACCATCCCGCCGTAAGAAGCCCCGACGAATGCATGCAAACGCTCGATGCCAAGGCAATCCAGGGCCAAGATCAGAAGGCGCGCTTGATCATTTGGTGTGATGCGCACGCGATGGTCTGTCAGTGGTGCGAAGTCGACGCCGAGTACGCCATACGCTTCCGTATTGAGCGCTGCGCCGGCGCCAACGAATTCGGACCACCAGCCGCCGTCTCCGCCTACGTTGCGGCCAGCGGAAATCCCGCCAAGCACGACAATCTGCGGCGCGTCCACGGCGCCGTGGCGGCGCACACGAATTTCGCCATCGGGCAAGCGATCGCCGGATTCCAGCGTGAACCCGGCAGGTATTGGCACGGCCACGTCTTCGAACCCGGTCTCTTCCACGCGGCGAGCGAGCGCGAGGCTCATAGCGCGGCCGCTCCCGCAGCGAGCATCAGATGCTCGACACTCGCGCGCTGGGCGACGCCGTCATCGAGCAGCCCGTTGGAAAACGTGCGCGCTGCTTCTGACGACAAGCGCTTCAAGCGGCAACGTGCGGTGAAGCCATCGCCCTGCTTGGAGATCTGCAGGCTGTGGACCTCAGCGCCAATGCTGGTCAGGCGACCGGAAACCGCCTCCCACACGCGCCAATCCGGCAGCGACAAATAAAGATCATGTTGGAGTTCAAGTCCGGCGAGGCCGCCGCCCAACTCGCTCGCCGCACTCTTGCGACAGTCCGCTTCACTCACACTCATCGCCCGTCTCCGGCGTTGCACGTCGTGCGGCGATGTCGATGGTGGCGCTTGCGGGCGGAAAGGGAGCACAGCCTTTAGCTGCACTACACCTTCGCTTTAGCTGTATTTTTAACGCGCCCGCAAGCTGAGCATCAAATCGGCGCAAGTCGGTCTTTAGCCCAGCGAAATTGACTTGTCACCTATTTTTGTGCGCTGCGTCATCAGCTCTGGCTCCGTCACCCGCCTCAGGCGCATTGCGCGCGGTGGCCGACGCGGAGCAGTGAGTGCTCTTGAGACTACAAAACGCATCAGGCTACGCCTCGAACAACAATGCTGACCAACAAGGCAAAATACGCTCTGCGCGCGATGATCGATATCGCTGCGCAAACCGGCATGGGCGAGCGCAGGCCGTTGTTCATCGGCGACATTGCAATGCGCCAGGATATCCCGCGCAGATTCCTTGAGAACATCCTGTTGGAGTTGCGCAAACACGGGCTTGTCGTCAGCCATCGCGGCAAGTCCGGCGGCTATGCATTGGCGCGCACGCCGGACCTCATCACGTTTGCCGACGTCATCCGCGCGATTGATGGCCCGCTTGCTCTAACGCCGTGCACGAGCCGCACCGCGTATCGTCGCTGTGAAGACTGCAAGGATGAGGCAACCTGCTCGCTTCGCCGCACCTTGCTCAAGGTGCGCGACGCCACCGCCGATGTGCTTGAACGCACGACACTTGCGAGCGCGGCCGGGCTCGATCCCTCTAATCTCGATCGGGATCTCTCGGTCGTCGACTAGTGTCCCCGGCGTGCAACTCGTTAAGCCGCACTAAACCCGCTGTTCACTCAATCTCGATTGCTCCGGTCGAGTTAAGGAGGCTTGCTTCCCACCGCGCTTAGAGCGCGGACGGCGCTTCTCTCGTCTCACGCCGTCGCAATTTAGGTCGCCCCGCCCGGTTGCGGGGCGACCGTTTGGGGATGGTGGAACTCATGTTGCGGAAGACATCGGCCTTAGTTGGCGCGAGTTGGCTGGCTCTTGCCGGCATTGCGAGCGCGCAGACGACAGACGCGGCGCGCGAAGCGCGGATTGAGGCGCTCGAGCAAGCGCTCGCAGATATCCAGGCACAGTTGAACGATTTGAAGGAATCCTCGTCGGCCGATGTTGCAGAAGTCCGTCGCGTCGCGAGCGAGCAGCCCGTTGTTGCGATCGCCAATGGTCGTCCAACGATTGCGTCGGCCAATAACGAATTTCGCTTCGCCGTCCGCGGCATGGCGCAATTCGACGCCGCCTATTACGACCAAGACAGCCCAAGCACGCCTGACAATCGCCGCGGCGACGCGAGCAACGCGGGCGATCTGAACTCTGGCGCGAACTTCCGTCGCGCACGTCTCGGCATCGAAGGCACGGTCTTCCGCGACTGGAATTACGCACTGACCTACGAGATGGGCGGCACCGGCAGCGAAGCAGCTCAACTCAACCAGGCTTACATCGAGTATGCGGGTTGGCGTCCTTGGGAAACGGCGGCGCCGATCCGCTTCCGCGTGGGCGCATGGGCCACCCCGACGGGGCTTGAGGATGCGACGAGCAACACGGAGTCTGTGTTTCTCGAACGGGCTGCCGCCGCCGAGCTCGTGCGCGGCATTGCGGGTGGCGACGGCCGCTCGGGCTTCGGCGTCTTTGCGAACGGTGACCGCTGGTACGCATCCGGAGTGCTGACCGGCGCGACGGTGGGCAATAGCGGCGAATTCGACGAACAGACCGGCTACCTGGCGCGACTCGCTTGGCTGCCTCTGCGCGGTCAAAATTCGGCGGTTCACGTCGGCGCCAACGTCTCGGGCGTTATCGATCCAGCGGATACGGACGCATCTAGCGCCGACCAGCAGCGGGTTCGGCTCCGCGAGCGTCCGGAGCTTCGCAACGACACGCAACGCTTTGTCGACACGGGCAACATAAACGCCGATGGCGTGCTTCAGTACGGCGTCGAACTTGGCGGCTACTGGCGCAATTTCTATGCGGCGGGCGAAGCGTTCCAGATCGATGTGAGTCGCACTGGCGCGGGCGTTGTCGATCCCGACTTCTTCGGCTGGTACGTGCAGGGCGCGTGGACGCTTACGGGTGAGCGCCGTCGATGGAATGCAGCGAACGGCGGCTTTTCGGGCATCCGACCGGACAACCCGTTCAATGTCGCCGAAGACCACTGGGGCGCATGGGAAATCGCCGCGCGCTACTCCACGCTCGACCTCAACTTCACCGAAGGCGCACTTGGCAGCGCAGCGATCGCGGGCAACACCGTGCGTGGCGGCGAGCAAACGATCACCACGCTGGGCCTCAACTGGTATCCGAACGCCACCATCCGCTTCTTGCTTGATTATCAGTGGGTCGAGATCGATCGGCTCGATCCTGAGAACGGCATCGTGGCCAACACCACCGTGTTCGGGGGCGCAGCATCAGTCGCCGGCAACGGCGCGCAGATCGGCCAAGACTACCAGGCCGTCTCGCTGCGCTCGCAGATTGCATTCTAAGGAGCAGAGCCATGCACGACATCACACGCCGCTCGCTGGCCGCGGGCCTGGGACTTGGCGCACTGGGGGTCGCCACGAGTAGTTTCGCGCAGCAGCGCGGCGGCGCGCTTGAATTGCTTAACGTCTCATATGACCCGACGCGCGAATACTACGAGCAATACAACCCGCTCTTCATCGCCGAGTGGGCTCGTCAGCATCCCGGCCAGCAATTGCGCATCTCGCAGTCGCACGGCGGATCAGGGCGCCAGGCACGTTCGGTCATCGACGGTTTGCGCGCCGACGTCGTTACGTTGGCACTGGCCTATGACGTGGATTCCATCGCCCAACGCGGCCTGATCGCACGCAACTGGCAGACGCGTCTGCCCAATAACAGCGCGCCCTACACCTCGACGATGATCTTCCTGGTTCGGCGCGGCAATCCGTGGCGCATCCGCGACTGGAGCGATCTGGTGCGCAGCGGCATCAGCGTGGTGACGCCCAACCCCAAGACGTCTGGGGGCGCGCGTTGGAATTACTTGGCGGCGTGGGGCTACGCGCTACGTCAAGCTGGCGGCAACGCGCAGACAGCACGCGACTTCGTTCAGCGCCTCTACCGCAACGTGCCTGTGCTCGACACCGGCGCGCGCGGTTCAACGACAACTTTCGCGCAACGCCGGATCGGCGACGTGCTGATCACGTGGGAGAACGAGGCGCATCTGGCATTGGCGGAGTTCGGCGCGACCAATTTTCAAATCGTCTATCCTTCGGTCAGCATTCTTGCCGAACCGACGGTGGCCGTCGTCGATCGTGTGGTCGATCGCAAGGGCACCCGCGCTGCGGCCGAGGCGTATCTGCGCTTCCTGTACTCGGACACGGCGCAGGATCTCGCTGCACGCAATCATTACCGACCGCGTAATGCCGCGATTTTGGCGCGCTACCGGCAATCCTTCCCCGACATCCCGTTGTTCACGATCGACGAAGTCTTCGGCGGCTGGGCGGCGGCGCAACGTGCGCACTTCGCCGACGGCGGGATCTTCGACCAAATTTCGCGCCGAAGCTAAGCTAATGCATGCCTGAAGCGCGGCTAAGTCATTTCGATCATTCAAGAGTTGACCCAAGCCGCCGCTTAGAGGCGATATTCAAACCAATGACGGACGTCTCTCTCCAGGCGCCCCGCGCGAAGGCATGGCGTTGGGTTGAGCCAAGCGCGTTGCCGGGCTTCGGCCCAGCTATGGGCTTCACGCTCGCTTACCTGTCGATCTTCCTCTTGCTGCCGCTGGCCGCGCTGGTGTTGCGACCATGGGAAGCGGGGCTCGATCACTTCGTGTCCGTCGTGACCGACGAGAGGACGATCGATGCCCTGAAACTCAGCTTTGGCGCATCACTAATCGCCGCTTCGATCAATGCCGTGTTCGGCACGATCGTGGCGTGGGTTTTGGTGCGTTACGAATTTCCAGGGCGCCGCCTGCTCGACGCGCTGGTCGATTTGCCGTTCGCATTACCCACCGCGGTAGCCGGTATCTCATTGGCCGCGATTTATGCACCGAACGGCGTCATCGGTTCGCACTTCACACCGCTCGAGCTGAACATCCCGCTCCTTGGCATTCATTGTTCGCAGGAGATCAAACTCGCCTACAGCCCTATCGGCGTGATGATCGCGCTCGTGTTCGTGGGCTTTCCGTTCATCGTGCGCTCGATCCAGCCTGTGCTTGAAGATTTGGATATCGACGCAGAAGAAGCCGCAGCAACGCTGGGCGCGTCGAGACTGCGCACGACGCTGCTGGTTGTTGCGCCCGCCATCTTACCTGCGTTGCTCGCCGGATTCTCGCTCGCGTTCGCCCGCGCTGTGGGTGAGTACGGCTCGGTGATCTTCATCGCCGGCAATATCCCAAACGTCTCCGAGATCGCACCGCTGCTGATCGTCATCCGGCTTGAAGAGTTTGATTACGCGGGCGCCGCCGGCGTGGGCCTCGTGATGCTCTCAGTATCGTTCGTGATGCTGCTGGTGCTCAACTTCCTGCAGGCGCGCGTGAGCCGGAAGGGGCAACGCTGATGGCCCGCTCCGTCGCCCGGCGCGATCCGCCTTGGCTGGTTACGGCGCTCATCGCGGTCGCGATCGGCTACATGGCCATCGTGCTGGTGCTGCCGCTGGTGACTGTGTTCCTCGAAGCGTTGCGGCAGGGCTTTGACACCTACCGCGCATCGCTGTCGGAGCCCGACGTTATTTCCGCGATCAAGCTGACGCTCCTCGTCGTCGGCATCGCCGTGCCGCTCAACACCGTGTTCGGCCTCGCGGCGGCGTGGGCGATCACCAAGTTCGAGTTTTGGGGCAAGAGCGCGCTGGTGACTCTCATCGACTTGCCCTTCTCGATCTCACCCGTCGTGTCTGGCCTGGTCTTTGTGCTGCTCTACGGCGCCAATGGCTGGTTCGGCCCTTGGCTCGACGCGCACAACATCCAAATCATCTTCAACGTCACTGGCTTGGTGTTGGCCACTACCCTGGTGACGCTCCCGTTTGTGGCTCGGGAACTCATTCCGCTGATGCAGGCGCAAGGTACCGACGAAGAAACCGCCGCCGCGACATTGGGCGCGGGTGCGCTTCGCACGTTCTTTCAGGTGACGCTGCCGAACATTCGATGGGCGCTCATGTATGGCGTGCTGCTTTGCACCGCGCGGGCAATGGGCGAGTTCGGCGCCGTCGCAGTCGTCTCCGGCCTCATTCGCGGCCAGACGACGACGATGCCGCTCTACATCGACGTACTTTATAATGAATACAACGCGGCCGCGGCGTTTGCCGTCGCCTCCCTGCTGGCGCTCTTTGCGCTGGTGACGCTTGCGGTCAAAACAACGCTCGAGATGCAGTTCGCAGACGAGTTGGCCGCGCAAAGGCTTCGGTGAACTCATGTCGCTGCAGGTTTCGAACATCAGCAAGAGCTTTGGGCGCTTCCCAGCGCTCAATGACGTTTCGCTCTTTGCTGAAGATGGCGAGTTCCTGGCGCTGCTCGGCCCGTCGGGTTCTGGAAAAACCACGCTGCTGCGCATCATCGCAGGCTTGGAAACGGCGGATGCAGGGCGCGTCTCGTTTCGCAATGAGGATTTGCTGGCAAAGCCGGTACGCGAGCGGCGGATCGGCTTTGTGTTCCAGCACTACGCGCTCTTCCGGCACATGACCGCCGCAAACAACATCGCCTTCGGCATGCACATCAAGAGACCGGTCGATGCGGCGCTGACGGCAGCTGTCGGCGCCCCGACGAAAGAGAAGAAGCGGCCGAGGCTGTCCAAGAAGGAAATAAGGGCGAAGGTCAACGAGCTTCTGTCGCTGGTCCAGCTAGAGGGCCTGGGCGGTCGTTATCCGAGCCAGTTGTCCGGCGGCCAACGACAGCGCGTGGCGCTTGCGCGGGCGCTCGCGATCGAGCCGTCCATCTTGCTGCTCGATGAACCATTTGGCGCGCTAGACGCCAAAGTGCGCCGCGAGCTGCGCCGCTGGTTGCGCGATCTGCACGAGCGCACTGGACTTACCACGATCTTCGTCACCCACGATCAAGAAGAAGCGCTTGAGCTCGCCGACCGCGTCGCCGTGCTGAAAGATGGCGCGCTTGAACAAGTCGGCACACCCGAGGAAGTCTATCGCGAACCGGCAAGCGCGTTTGTGTTCGACTTCCTTGGCGATACGATCCAGCTGCCGTGCCACGTGGCGGGCGGGCTCGCCATTATCGATGGTCTCGCAACGCCCATCGTTGGCGCCTCACCACCAGATGGCGCGGCGACGGCCTATTTGCGTCCGGACGAATTCGACATTGAGACAGGTGAAGGCCACGGATTGCATGCGCGCATTCGCAACATGATCTTGGCGGGCCCCGACGCGCGCATCGATTGCACGTTGGAAAGCGGCGCCTCAGTGGAGCTGCGTGTGCCGCACGAGACGGCGGCGAAGCTGTCTCCGCGTGAGAAGGTGCGCCTGCTGCCGCGCCGCACGCGCGTCTGGCGCGACGGGACACGGAGGCCGCTCAGCGAGGGACCCGACCCTTTTTCGGGGCGCACAGCGAACGCGCCAAGCGCACCTGAAAGCTGGACTGCCTGATTCAGAGGCAGCACAAGCGCACAATTTTTGATCACCATGCGGCGATTGCGCAGTATATTTTTCCACGTACTGGCAGTTTCGTGTTGCAGTGCGCAATAAAATCCGCTCTAGTGTCGATCGGAGCTTAATTGTGAATTCTGCGCAGCGCGCCCTTCATCGTTCGACCGCGGCCATTGTCGCCGTGGACGCGCGCGCGCTCGTATCGCTCGTACTCGTAAACCTTATTAGCTTGGCGCTTATTCTTAGCGTCGGAGCGGCGCTGCTGCGCGGAACCTGATCTCTCAATCAAGGACCGCTCACCAAGCCCCGCTCCCGAAAGGAAGCGGGGTTTTTGTTGTGCGCGGTCCGCCAACCGGACCCCATGGCTCAAGACCCAAAACACCTGCGCAGCGCGACCGTCACGCAAGGCCCAAACAGGGCCGCCGCGCGCTCGTACCTGCGCGCTGCTGGCCTCGAAGACGGCGATTTCAAGCGCCCGTTGATCGCGGTGGTGAACACCTGGTCGTCGGTGACGCCATGCAACATGCATCTCGGCGATCTGGCCGAGCATGTGCGGCGCGGCGTGCGCGAGGCTGGCGGCGTACCGATCGACTTCAACACGATCGTCGTCACCGACGGCATTTCGATGGGCACGCCTGGCATGAAGGCGTCGCTGATTTCTCGCGAAATCATTGCGGATTCGATCGAGTTGGCGGTGCAAGGTCATCAACTCGACGGCGTCGTGTGCATCGTCGGCTGCGACAAGACCATTCCCGCAGCGGCGATGGCGTTGGCGCGCATGGATCTGCCGGGGTGCGTGCTTTACGGCGGAACGATCATGCCGGGCCGCCATCAGGGCCGCGAGATTTCGATCCAGGAAGTTTTCGAAGCCATTGGCGCGCATGGCGCTGGCGCGCTGGACGATGAAGGCCTGAAGCAAGTCGAAAAAGCCGCCTGCCCCGGCGCCGGCGCCTGCGGCGGACAGTTCACGGCGAACACGATGGCGATGGCCCTCACTGCAATGGGTCTGTCCCCAATGGGCGCGAATGACGTGCCGGCGGTTCACAAAGACAAGCCCGCCGAAGCGGAACGCTGCGGACGCGTCGCGGTCGAGCTCACACTGCGCGGGCACAACGCACGCAAGTTCATCACCCAGACCTCATTGCGCAATGCGGCGCTTGCAGTTTCCGCCAGCGGCGGCTCCACCAACGCTGTGCTGCACCTGACCGCGATCGCGGCCGAGGCCGGCATTTCGTTCGGCGTCGAAGATTGCAATGCGGCGTGTGAAGCAGCGCCCGTCATCTGCGATCTGAAACCTGGCGGGCAGTATTTGGCTCATCATCTGTTTGAGGCCGGCGGCACACGTCTGGTGCTCAACAGATTGATGGCGGCCGGAACGCTGACGGATTCCCCCTCCGTCTCCGGCCGCAGTCTTTTCGAAGAAGCGCGTGAGGCTGTCGAGCCGCATGGCCAGCGCGTGATCCGTAGCTCCGACGATCCCGTTCTGTCACGCGGCTCGTACGCCGTCATCTACGGGAACATCGCGCCGGACGGCGCAGTGATCAAACTGGTGGGCCACGACACTGCCCGGTTCGAAGGTCCAGCCCGCGTCTTCGACAGTGAAGAAGCATCGTTCGATGCGGTTCAGAACGATCGCATCAACGAAGGCGACGTGATCGTCATTCGCTACGAGGGCCCCAAAGGCGGACCTGGCATGCGCGAGATGCTTCAAGTGACCGCCGCTCTCAAAGGTCGCGGCATGCAGAACGTCGCGCTAATCACAGACGGACGTTTTTCCGGCGCGTCTTATGGCTTTGTGGCCGGGCACGTTTCGCCCGAAGCGGCGGTCGGCGGGCCTGTCGCACTGCTGCGCGATGGCGACCGCATCACGATCGATGTCGCGGCCCGCACCATCGACACCGACGCAGACTTGAGCGCGCGGCGCGCCAACCCGCCTAACAAAGAGGCGCCCGTCGGCGTCTTTGCAAAATACGCCGCCTTGGTCGCTTCTGCTTCACAGGGCGCGGTGACCATTCCCAACCCGCCGCCGGCGCAAACGCGCGCGCCGGCCAAACGTGAGGCTTCGTGATGAAAGTTTACGGCAACGACGACGTGCGCGACGAAGCGCTCAAGAACCAACGCATCGCTGTGCTGGGCTACGGAAGCCAAGGCCGTGCGCACGCTCAAAACTTGCGCGACAGCGGCTATGATGTGGTCGCCGCGGTGCGCAAGGGCGGCAAAGGCTGGACGAACGCGCGCGCCGATAAGATCGACACGGCTGAGCCCAACGATGCCGTCGGCGATGCCGACCTGATCGCTTTTCTGACGCCCGACATGGCGCAAGAGCAGATCTACAACGAAGTCATCGCGCCGAAGGCTAAGAAGGGCGCCGCCCTCCTCTTCGCGCACGGCTTCTCGATCCATTACGGTCGCGTGCAGCCGCGCGAAGACATGGATGTGTTCCTCGTGGCGCCGAAGGGTCCGGGCGATCTGGTCCGGCGTGAGTTCGTGCGCGGCCGCGGCGTGCCTGCGCTGTTCGCGGTTCACAAGGACGCCTCCGGCGCCGCGCGCGATAAGGCGATGGCCTACGCCAAAGGCATTGGCGGCGCCTCTGGCGGCCTGATCGAAACGACGTTTGCGGAAGAAACTGAAACCGATCTCTTCGGCGAACAAGCTGTGCTCTGCGGCGGGGCCAAGGAGCTGGTCATGGCTGGCTATCAGACCTTGGTCGATGCAGGCTATCAGCCTGAGGTCGCCTACTTCGAATGCATGCACGAGTTGAAGCTGATCGTTGATCTCTTCTACGAGGGCGGCGTCTCCAAGATGCACGATTTCATCTCGGAGACAGCAAAGTACGGGGCGGTCGCTTCCGGCCCGCGCATCATCACCGACGAAACCCGCGCGCGCATGCGCGAAGTGCTGAAGGATATCCAATCCGGCAATTTTGCGCGCGATTGGATCCTCGAAAACCAAGCAGGCAAGCCGCGCTACAACGCCATGCTCGCCGCAGACCGTAACCACCCGATCGAGAAGACGGGGGCGGAACTGCGCTCGCGCATGGCTTGGTTGAAATCCCCAACGAACGCGTGAGCCAAATGAACGCGACGACCAACATCGCCCAAATCCATCCTAGCGCGCCGGCGCCGTATGTCGGCGTTGAGATGACGGGCGCGGACATGGTGATCCAAGCTCTGCGCGATCACGGTGTCGATACGCTGTTCGGCTACCCGGGCGGCGCAGTCTTGCCCATCTACGACGCATTGTTCGCGGCTGATGATCTGCGGCACATCCTGGTGCGCCACGAACAAGGCGCGGGCCACGCCGCTGAGGGCTACGCACGCTCCACGGGCAAAGTGGGCGTCGCGCTGGTGACGTCCGGGCCAGGCGCCACGAACATGGTGACGCCTCTGGCGGACGCGCTGCTCGACTCAATCCCGCTGGTTGTCATCACCGGCCAAGTCGCGACGCACTTGATCGGGACCGACGCGTTCCAAGAGTGCGACACGGTTGGCATCACGCGGTCGTGCACCAAGCACAATTGGCTGGTGAGCGACGTGAGTGAACTTGCCACCATCCTGCACGAGGCGTTCTACGTCGCGCGAAGTGGGCGCCCCGGGCCGGTCGTCGTAGACATACCAAAAGACGTCCAGTTCGCCCGCGGACGCTATGTTCCGCCGGAGCACGCGCCTAAGCGCTCCAAACGCTTAGTGCGGTCAGTGGATCAAAACCGCATTGAACAAGCTGTTGAGCTTATGGCGCGAGCGCGGCGTCCGATTTTCTATACCGGTGGCGGCGTCATCAACGCGGGCCCACGCGCAAGCGAGACACTGCGGGCGCTCGTGCGCGAGACGCAATTTCCGATCACCTCGACATTGATGGGACTGGGCGCCTACCCTGCCTCAGACCCTCAATGGCTCGGCATGCTGGGTATGCACGGCTCTTGGGAGGCCAATCATGCGATGCATGGTTGCGATCTCATGATCTGCGTCGGCGCGCGCTTCGATGACCGTGTCACTGGTCGCCTCGACGCGTTTAGCCCACACTCGACCAAGATCCACATCGATATCGATCCATCGTCGATCAACAAGAACGTGCGCGTCGATGTCCCGATCATCGCGGACGCCGCAGACGCGCTCACCGCCCTCCTCACCGCGTGGCGCGCGCGACGCGCTTCCGCCTCACTCGACGCGTGGTGGCAGCGCATCGGCGAATGGCGGGCGCGCAAGTGCTTTGCCTATGTGCAGAGCGATGACGTAATCAAGCCGCAGTTCGCCATCGAGCGACTGTTTGCGGCGACGCGCGATCGCGACACTTACATCACAACCGAGGTGGGCCAGCACCAGATGTGGGCGGCGCAATACTTCCACTTTGATGCGCCCAATCATTGGATGACCTCCGGTGGTCTGGGTACCATGGGCTATGGGCTGCCCGCCGCTCTGGGCGTGCAGGCGGCGCATCCGGGCGCGCTAGTAATCGATATTGCCGGCGAAGCCAGCGTTCAGATGACGATGCAGGAGATGAGCACGGCAATGCAGCACCGCCTGCCAATCAAAGTGTTCATTCTCAACAACGAATGGATGGGCATGGTGCGCCAGTGGCAGCAATTGCTCCATGGCGAACGATATTCGCATTCCTACTCGGAAGCTCTGCCCGACTTCGTCAAGATGGCCGAGGCGTTCGGCTGCGTCGGCATCCGCGCCGAGCGGCCCGATGAACTCGACGCCAAGATCAAGCTGATGATCGACACGCCCGCACCGGTCCTCTTCGACTGCCGCGTCGCGCGTGAAGAGAACTGCTTCCCAATGATTCCATCGGGCAAGGCGCACAATGAGATGATCTTAGCTGACGATTTGGCCACGACGCGCATCGACGACGCTGGCCGGCGGCTGGTCTGATGCCCTCCGCTTCTCCCGCCGACGCGCGCACGCTCGCCATTCTCGTCGATAACGAGCCCGGCGTGCTGGCGCGCGTTGTCGGCCTCTTTTCCGCGCGCGGTTACAACATCGAGAGTCTCACTGTCGCGGAGACGGACCGCGCCGCCCACACGTCGAGGATCACGGTCGTCACGCGCGGCGATCCTGCGACGATCGATCAAATCAAATCGCAATTGGATCGCATTGTGTCCGTGCGCCAGGTGATCGATGTCACCATGGATCCCGGCGGCGTGCTGCGCGAGCTGGCGTTGGTGAAGGTGCGCTCAACCGGTCAAGACCGGATCGAGGCGCTGCGCGTGTCGGACATCTTCCGCGCCAAGGTGATCGACACCACACTCGAGAGCTTCATCTTCGAAGTCACCGGCGCCAGCGAGAAGATCGACGCGTTCATCGAGTTGGTGCGCCCCATCGGTTTGCTCGAACTTTCACGCACCGGCGTGCTCTCTATCCATCGCGGCGTCGAGACCGACCTCTCAGCGGTCATGACGCCCGCGCCAATCGCTTCAACCCGTTAACGGAGGCCAATTCCATGACCACGCTTCTTCAAGCCACTCTCCTTCTTCGCTCGCTTACCGCTGACGCCGTCATCCCAGGCAGGGAGCGTGTAGTATGCACAGCGTAGGCACACGCGACCCCAATCGCGTCATCGTTTTCGACACGACGCTGCGCGACGGCGAACAGGCGCCCGGCTTCTCCATGTCGCCGAGGGCAAAAGTGCAAATGGCCGCAGCGCTTCGTGATCTTGGCGTCGATGTGATCGAGGCCGGCTTTGCCGCGGCGTCTCCGGGAGACGCAGAGGCTGTTCGGCGCGTTGCAGGCGAGGTCGAAGGCCCGGTCTTTTGCTCACTCTCGCGCGCCAACGAGGACGACATCCGCACAGCATACGGCGCGCTGCAGAGCACGCCGAACCGGCGCATCCACATCTTCCTGAGCACCAGTCCCATCCATCGCGCCGCCAAACTCAACATGAGCGCGGATGAGGTGCTTGAGACTGCGGTGCGGGCCGTCACCTATGCGCGGACACTCTTCGACGACGTCGAATTCTCCGCCGAGGATGCGATCCGTACCGAACGCGAGTTCTTGGGCGATGTGATGGAAGCGGTTGCAGATGCCGGCGCGACCACACTCAATATTCCGGATACGGTGGGTTATTCCACCCCGGACGAAATCGGCGCGATATTCGCGGACATCAAGCGCCGCGTTGCGCGCCATCCCGAAGTGGTGATCTCCGCCCATTGCCACAACGACCTTGGCATGGCGGTCGCCAACACCCTGTCCGCCGTCGCCAACGGCGCCCGCCAAGTCGAAGTCGCCATCAACGGCATTGGTGAGCGCGCCGGCAATTGTGCGCTTGAGGAAATCGTCATGGCGTTGCGCACGCGCGCCGATCGCTACGGCGTACACACGGGTGTCAATTCCACGAAGCTGCTTGAAACCAGTCGCCTCCTCAGCGCACTCACGCACTCACCTGTTACAAGGAACAAGGCGATTGTGGGCGTGAACGCCTTCGCGCACGAGGCGGGCATTCACCAGCATGGCATGATCGCCGATGCCCGGACCTATGAAATCATGCGACCCGAGGATGTGGGTTTCAGCGGCACACGCCTCGTTCTGGGAAAGCATTCCGGTCGGCACGCCATCGTGCAGCGCGCCGCGGCGTTGGGCTACACGCTGAGCGGCAACGAACTGGGCGAAGTGTTCGCAGGCTTCAAGCGCCGCGCCGATGAGATTGGTGAAATCGACGACGGCGAACTCGTTGCCATTATCGTCGCGGCCACTGAGCAAGGAGATGTCCGTGTCGCGCAATGATGGCCCGCGCACCTTGTTCGACAAGGTTTGGGACCGACGCGTCGTGCGCCCTGAGAGCGCCGACGCGCCGGCGATCCTTTATGTCGATCTTCACCTTGTCCACGAGGTTACAAGTCCGCAGGCGTTTTCCGAATTAGATTCACGCGGCCTGCGCGTTCGCCGACCTGACCGCACCTTCGCCACGCTGGACCATTCCACGCCCACACTTCCGCCGAACACGGACGGTGTGCGGCCCTACGTGACAACCGAAGCGGCCATTCAGGTCGATACGCTTTATCGCAACTGCCAGAAGCACGACATTCGTCTAGCCGGCTGGGGCAGCCCCGATCGCGGCATCGTTCACGTGATGGCCCCCGAACTCGGGCTCACGCAGCCGGGTATGGTCGTGGTCTGCGGCGACAGCCACACAGCGACCCACGGCGCGTTCGGCGCGATCGCGTTCGGCATCGGCACCTCCGAAGTCGGCCACGTTTTGGCGACGCAGACGCTGCTGCAGCGCAAGCCGAAGCGCATGCGGGTGACGGTCGACGGCGAGCTTGAGCCTGGCGTCACCGCCAAAGACCTCACGCTCGCCATCATTGCCGAGTTGGGCTTTGCGGGCGGCTCTGGCTTCGCGATCGAATACACCGGCGAAGCGATACGCGCGCTCGACATGGAAGGACGGATGACGCTCTGCAATATGTCTATCGAGGCGGGCGCACGCGCGGGCATGATCGCGCCGGATGCCGTCACAGTAGCGTGGCTCCGGGGACGTCGGCACGCGCCAGCCGGCGCCGCGTTCGAGGCGGCGGCGGCAGAATGGCTCTCGCTCGCCACAGATGAAGGCGCGACGTTCGACAAAGAGGTTCGGCTGGACGCCACTACGATCGCGCCGATGGCAACCTGGGGCACGACGCCAGACGCAGGCGCGCCGATCGGCGCGGAGCTTCCAGCGCCTCGCAATGAATCGGAACGTCGCGCGCTCGACTACATGCGATTCAGCGCCCACGCACCAACAACGCACGAGCCGATCGACGTGGTGTTTATCGGCAGCTGCACGAACGGGCGCCTTTCCGATTTGCGCGCCGCCGCCGACGTCATGCGCGGTCGCCAGGTGAAGGAAAGCGTTCGCGTGCTTGTTGTCCCAGGTTCTGAAGCGGTCCGGCGCGAGGCGGAGGCCGAAGGGCTGGATCGCGTTTTCACCGACGCGGGCGCTGAATGGCGCTTGCCGGGATGTTCCATGTGCATCGCCATGAACGGCGATTTCGTTGCACCCGGCCAATTGGCGGTTTCCACTTCCAACCGCAATTTCGAAGGCCGCCAAGGAAAAGGCGCGCGCACCATTCTCGCAAGTCCGGCGACGGCCGCCGCAAGCGCTATCGCGGGCGTTCTGGCCGATCCGCGCCGCTATCTCGCCGGAGGCGCTCATGCCTGAACCATTCCAGACTCTGACATCACGCACCGTAGTGCTCTCGCAGGAGAGCATCGACACCGATCAGATCATTCCCGCGCGTTTCCTCACCACCACCTCGCGCGACGGCCTAGGCGACAAGGCCTTCTACGATTGGCGCTACGATGGCGACGGCAAGGCTCGCAAAGACGCACTGCTCAACCAGATAGACCCACACGAACATCGCGTTCTGGTCGCGGGGGATAACTTCGCGTGCGGCTCCTCGCGCGAGCATGCGCCGTGGGCTCTGCTGGACTACGGCTTTCGCGCCGTCATCTCGACGAGCATCGCGGACATCTTCACCTCCAACGCGCTGAAAAACGGCCTCTTGCCCATCACGGTTGATACAGACACGCACGCGCGATTGTTGGCCGACCCTGGCGGGCGTGTCGCGATCGATCTTGAAGCCGGCACGCTCAGCATCGGTAACGAGCCGCCGGTGAGGTTCGAGGTCGAACCATTTGCACGGCGATGTTTGCTCGATGGGGTCGATCCGCTCGGTCACCTACTTGAACGACTCCCCACGATTGAATCTTTCGAACGCGCCAACGGCCTGGAACGCACGACATGACCAAGAGCTTTAAGATTACACTTCTGCCTGGCGATGGCGTCGGTCCTGAAGTGACAACGGTCGCGCGGGAGGTTCTCGACACCGTCGCCGGTGAGACGGGCAAGAAATTCATCTATGACACGCAATTGATTGGCGGCGTCGCCATCGATGAAGCGGGCGACCCGCTGCCGGAAGCCACCATCCAATCCTGCAAAGCGGCGGATGCAGTGCTGCTCGGCGCGGTAGGCGGACCGAAATGGGATCGCGCTCCGAAACGGCCCGAAGCGGGCTTGCTCGGTATCCGCAAGGCGCTTGGGCTTTACGCCAATCTGCGCCCGTTGCGCGTTCAGTACGCGCTCAGTGATCGCTCCCCTTTGAAGCGAGAGGTTGTTGAAGGCGTCGATCTCATCATTTTCCGCGAGCTCACCGGCGGCATCTATTACGGCGCCAAGTCACGCAGCACCGAGCAGGCTAGCGATCAGTGCATATACACGAAGGGCGAGATCGAACGCATTGCGCGCGCCGCCTTTAAGGCGGCAGATCAACGCTCGGGTAAACTCACGTCGGTCGACAAGGCCAATGTGATGGAGACTAGCAGGCTCTGGCGCGAAACAGTCTCGCGCATTGGCGCCGAGGAATTTCCGCAAGTTCGACTCGAACACATTCTCGTCGATGCGATGGCCATGCATCTGGTGCGTCAGCCGCGTGCGTTCGATGTCATCCTGACCGAGAACATGTTCGGCGATATCCTATCGGACGAAGCTTCGATGCTCGCCGGCTCTATCGGCCTTGCGCCGTCGGCGTCGCTGGGCGGCAGCGGCCCCGGGCTCTTCGAACCTGTCCACGGCTCGGCGCCTGACATCGCAGGCCAAGACCTCGCCAATCCTGTCGGCGCCGTGCTCTCGGCCGCGATGCTGCTCCGTTACGGGCTGGGCCTCGCGCAAGAAGCGGACGCTGTCGAGATCGCCGTTGAAGGCGCGCTCGCGGCCGGCGCGCGCACGGCCGATCTCGGCGGCGCGCTGGGATGCCGCGAAGTCGGCGACGCTATCATCCGCGAAGTCCGTCGCGCGGCCATGCCGCCTGGACACCGCATGCAGATGCACTGGGGTTAAAATGAGTCTTGTCCCATTCGACGACCGAGACGGTTGGATCTGGTTTGATGGCCGCTTCGTGCCGTGGCGCGACGCAAAAATTCACGTGCTGACGCACGCACTTCATTACGGCTCCGCCGTCTTCGAAGGCGAGCGCATGTATGACGGCCAAATCTTCGAGCTTCAGGCGCATACGAACCGCCTATTCCGCTCCGCGGAGCTGCTCGACTTCACGATTCCCTACACGCAAAGCCAAGTGAATCGCGCCTGTGAGGATGCGTGCGCGAGAAACGGGCTGACAGATTGCTATGTTCGGCCAATTGCGTGGCGCGGAGCAGAACAGCTTGGCGTGTCAGCCCTTCAAACCACGATCCACATGGCGATCGCCGTCTGGGCCTGGCCAAAGTACTTCGACGAAGCCAAACGCGCTCAAGGCATTCGCTTGTGCTGGGCAAAGTATCGCCGTCCGCCTGCGAGCGCGGCCCCCACGGCAGCCAAGGCCGTCGGCCTCTATATGATCTGCACCGTTTCCAAGAACGCCGCCGAGCGCAACGGTTACGAAGACGCCCTGATGCTCGATAGCGATGGTTTTGTGGCGGAGACAACCGGCGCGAACATCTTCTTCGTCAAGGACGGCGCGCTGCATACGCCGCGGCCGGATTGCTTCTTGGATGGCATCACACGGCAAACGATTATCAAGCTTGCAAAGCAACGCGGCGTGGCCGTTATCGAACGTCGGATCAGCCCCGAAGAGCTGGGCGAATTCTCGGAGTGCTTCGTTGTCGGCACTGCCGCTGAAGTTACCCCTGTCGGCGAGATCGGCGACCTGCGATTCAAGCCGGGCGCACTCACCTTCGCGCTTTCGGAGGCCTACGATAACCTCGTGCACACCAAGGCGCCGATGCTCGAACCTATCGCCTGAGTTGGCGACGTAGATTAGCAACGAGGCGATCCAAGTCGCGGGGATGGCCCACCGTTATGCGCAGCGCATCCTGCATGCCGTAGGGCGCCAGCCCACGCACAAGAATGCCCTCGTTCGCGAGTCCTTCGCACGCTTCGATAGCGGACACCGGCGCGTCTTTCGGAAAGTGGACAGTAACAAAATTCGCCGATGGAGGCAGCGGCGATAACCCTAAAGCCTCTAGCTCCTCTGCAAGCCTACTCCGGCCCGCCACCGCGAACGCGACGGAGCGCTGAACGAACGCTTCGTCCTCAAGCGCCGCCAAAGCCGCCGCCTGCGCCGGCCCCGCCGCGTTGAACGGCAACCGTATCTGATTCAGAACGCTCGCCACAGCGCGAGGCGCGTATCCCCACCCCAAACGCAATGATGCGAGACCATACAATTTTGAGAACGTGCGCGTGATGAAGACGTTGGGCGCTTCGCCGAAAGCTTCGAACCAGTTACCCGTTTCGCCGAACTCAGCATACGCTCCATCCAGGACCAACAACACATTCTCCGGCAGCCCGGAATGCAACCGCTTCAGCTCCTCTAAACTGATTGCAGTGCCGGTTGGATTGGCGGGATTGGCGATAAAAGCCAAACGCGTGCGGGAATCTACTGCAGCCAACATCGCGTCAACATCTACGCGCAATTGCTTCTCCGGCGCGGAAACCACACCACCGCCCGCAGCGCGCGCAGCAATCGCCCAAGCGGCAAATGCGTATTGTGGTTGAACGATAACGTCGCCTGCTTGCAGATAGGCTTGGCACGCCATCGCGAACAACTCGTCGGAGCCAGTGCCGAAGATAATCCTCCCCGGATCGAGTTTGTGTCTCTCCGCCAGGGCCGCGCGCAGCGCATTGGCGCGTGGGTCCGGATAGAGACTCAGATTTCCCGCTGCGCTGAGATAGGCCTCGCGCGCGCGTTCGCTGCAGCCGAGCGCGTTCTCATTCGCAGACAATTTGAGCGGGCGCTCAAAACCTTGCACCATAGCGCGACCGGGCTTGTACGGCTCGATGTGCAGGATGCTTGGCTTAGGCTTCACCGCGAGCCTCCGCGCGCTGCGTCAACACCCGCATGACCGCAGCGAGATTTGTTCCGCGCGCGTAGAGCAGAACTGCAAGATGGTAGAGCAAATCCGCGGCTTCCTCATGAAGCTCCGCGACTTCACCCGCTGCGCCTGCCAACGCGCACTCCACGCCCTCTTCGCCGACCTTCTGCGCCACGCGCTTTGCGCCCGCGGCCAACAATCGCGCTGTCCAGCTCTTGTCCGGCGACACATGCGCGCGCGATGCGATAACCCGCTCTAGCAGCGCCAGTTGACCCAGGCCCGGCGCTGCACCGTCGCCAAAGCACGTTGGCGTACCGAGGTGGCAGACTGGGCCCTGCGGCGTCGCCAACACCAAGAGCGTATCGTTGTCGCAATCGCTCAGAACCTCGCGGACCAGGAGACGATGTCCGCTCGTCTCTCCCTTCCGCCAACGCCCGCCGCGCGAGCGCGAAAAGAACGTAGCCTCCCCGCTCGCGAGCGTCTCATCCAGCGCCGCTCGATCCATATAGGCGAGCATCAGCACCTGACGCGTGTCTGTATCCTGCACGATCGCAGGCACGAGGCCACCGCCTTTGTCGAAATCCACCTCTGCCGGATCGACGCGCATCATCGGCGCGCCTCGAAGCCTGCGGCGGCGACTGCCGTCTTAGCGTCTGAGATGGACACCTTTCGAAAGTGGAAGATGCTCGCTGCGAGCGCGGCCGAAACGTCGGCGCCGGCAAACACCTCGGCGAAATGCGCCGCGCTGCCGGCGCCGCCGGACGCGACAAGCGGGATCGTCAACCGTTCGCGCGCGGCCGCCAACTGCGCAATGTCGTAACCGTCACGCGTACCGTCGCGATCCATACAATTGAGGACTATTTCTCCGGCGCCACGCGCCTGGGCCTCTTCGACCCAATCCAACATCCGGCGGGGCGTACGCCGAATGGTTCTTTCATCGCCGGTGTATTGATACGTCATCCACTCACTGCCCTGCAGTCGACTATCGACGCCGACGACTACGCATTGCGAACCCGCCGCATCGGCGATCTCGGTAATGAAATCCGGGCGCTCAAGTGCTGGCGAATTGATCGAGACTTTGTCAGCGCCGTGTTCGAGGCACGCGACGGCCTGCTCCCGCGAACGAATGCCGCCCGCGACGCAGAGCGGGATGTCCAAAGCCCGCGCCACACTGGCGAGCCAAGCGTAGTCGATCGTGCGCTGTTCAGCCGATGCAGCGATATCGTAAATCACGATCTCGTCAGCGCCCTCGTCACGGTAGCGCAACGCCAGATCAACGGGATCACCTGCATCCTGGTGGCCTTCAAAGCGCACGCCCTTGACGACGCGCCCGCCCTTCACGTCAAGGCACGCGATGATGCGTTTAGAGGGCAAGCGCATCCTCCAAACTCACTTTCTTCTCATAAAAAGCCCGCCCAACGATGGCGCCGGCAGCGCCGGCGGCGCGGAGCGCATCCAGGTCGTGAAGGTTCGACACGCCGCCCGACGCTTGCACCTCGATGTCCGGCCGAGCGCGAACAATCGCTTCGATCAACTCCACGTTCGGGCCGGACAAAATGCCGTCACGCGACACGTCGGTTACCAGCACGTGCTTCAGAGATCCCGGCGGATAAAATGCCAGCGCCTGCTCTATCGTGCAGCCCGCGCCAGCCGTCCAGCCGCGAACAGCAACCTCAAACGCGCCACCGGAGTCGCGAACGTCGAACGCGCAACAGATTCGCTCGGCCCCAAACGACGCGATCCACTCGCGGACTTCGTCGGGCCGTTGCACCGCCGCGGATCCGATCACAACACGCGAAACGCCTGCGTCCAGCAGCGATTGCACGTGTCCCCATTGGCGGACGCCGCCGCCGCATTGGATACTGACGTCCGCCGCTCGCGCGAGTTGACGGAGCGCTTCGTGTTGCACGGGTTTACCCTCGCGCGCGCCATCGAGATCGACGACGTGGACCCATGAGGCGCGCGCCGCCGCGAAGTCCGCGAGTTGCGCCGCAGGATCGCCATACGTCGTGACTTGGTCGAAGCGCCCTTGGCTCAAGCGCACGCACTTGCCGCCAAGCAGATCGATTGCGGGATAGATCAACATGGCAAGCTCAGAAAATTCGAGAGAATGCGCGCCCCGACCGCGCCCGAGCGCTCAGGGTGGAATTGGCAGCCGGATATGGCCCCGCGCGCAACCATTGCGGCGAACGGGCGCCCATAGTCGGCAGTCGCGATTGTGCTCTCGTCCACTGGGCAAACATACGAGTGCACAAAATACACGTAGCTGTCCTCGCCAACGCCTTCTAACAGCGGCGAACGCGCGAGGCCTGAGAGTTTCGCCCAGCCCATGTGCGGACTGGGCGTCCGCTTCGACGCAGGGAGTCGCGTGACGGAGCCGGGCAAGAGCCCCAACCCCTCGGCATTTCCCTCCTCACTCCGCTCGAAAAGCAGCTGTTGACCGAGGCAAATACCCAGCAAGGGGCGATCGAACGCTCTTAAGGCATTGCGCAGTCCTTTGCGATCGATGAGCGCCATCGCGTGCGCCGCCGCGCCTACGCCAGGCAGGATCACGCGATCGGCTTCGGCAATCTCCACGGGATCATCCGTTAGGCGCGCGGGTGCATTCAACCGCTCGAGCGCGAACATCACGGACGCTGTGTTTCCGATCCCGAGCTTGACCACCGCCGTCGTCATGCGATCACGCCTTTGGTGGACGGCAGCACCGTGCCTTCGACTCGCACCGCCTGACGCAACGCGCGGCCGAACGCTTTGAAACACGCTTCAGTCTTGTGATGATCGTTCTCGCCCGTCACGGAGACATGAATCGCCGCCCCCAAGCTTTGCGACAGAGAGCGGAATACGTGCTCGGTCATCTCTGTTGCGTAAGCTCCGAGCAACGGCGCGCGGAAAGCCCCTTCAAAGACCAGGTACGGCCGCCCGCCGAGATCAATGGAAATCTTGGCCTCGGCCTCGTCCATCGGCAGCACGAACCCATACCGCGCGATCCCGCGCCTCGCGCCCAGAGCTTCCTTCAGAGCCTGGCCAAGCGCCAACGCGCAGTCCTCGATGGTATGGTGAGCGTCGACCTCAAGATCGCCGTCACAATCCAGAGAGAGGGAAAAGCCGCCGTGCAGCGCGACCTGCGCCAGCATGTGATCGAAGAACGCCACTCCTGTGGAAACGACCGGCGGCGCTGCGGAGTCCAGATCGACGCTGACACTGATCTTCGTCTCCGCCGTCTCGCGTGTCACGGTCGCGACGCGACCCGAGGCGCGCTCGGTCGCGACGCCGAACACCGCGATGATCGCCGCGTTCCGCTCCGCGTCGCCCAGCCTCACCTGGGCGGTGGCGTTCCGCCATTCGGCGTCGATCCCGAAAAGACGCAGCTGACGTTCGACGTCATCTTTGGCGATGACATCGACTTCGATTGCGAAGCCCGGCCCCTCGCGGGTGTCGCGCACGTTGGAGGCGCCCGTGAGCGCCTCAACAACCCGTCTGCGCTCGCTCTTCTCGAACGCGATCCTAGCTAGCGCGGTTCGGAGAGCCGCTGGCTTCAGCGCGCGCACAGCCTCGGCTACTAGCGCGCCTGGCAAGTTCTCGGGACCGAGCACCTCATCCAGGCGCGCGACTGTCCTTTCGCTTGCTACGATGACCCCGAGATCGACCCCGTACGCGCCAAGAGAGCGCACCACGAGAGCATTCGTCGGCGCAGAGAAGTCATCGTACTCTGCATTCTGCGCGTCAATGAGGACGAGCTCTTCCTCCGGTGCTGCCGCATTCATGACAACTCGGGCAGCTGCGCAATCACTGCCAAGCGTCAGTCCGTAAAACCGCGCAAGCCCCGCCACGCTGGCGGACGCACTGACAGACTTCGCGCCATCCATCGCGCCCCGGCGCAGCAGCAACTCAACCGCGTGCCACCAACCGCGCACTGGCAACACGCACTGCGGCGTCGTGCCGTAGAGTGCGGCGAGTCGTTCCCGGAGTGCGGGGTCCGTCGTCACAAAGTGGTCCGGATGTCAGCGGCGCGCGCGTGCGCCTCTAGATTTTCCAGGCGCGCCAAGCGCGCCGCCGCTGCTGAAAGAGCTTTAGCGCCGTCACGATCCAGCGACTGCACCGAAAAGCTCTTCATGAAGGACCCGACGCTGACGCCGCTCCACGCCCGGGCGGCCCCATCCGTTGGAAGAACGTGGCTAGGACCGCAAATGTAATCGCCGAAAGTCTCCGCGCTAAAAGCGCCGACAAAAATGGCGCCGGCATTGTCGATCAGCCCAATCAGCGGCGCCGGCTCGCTGACTTGCAGTGACAGGTGCTCGGGGGCATAGGCGTTTGCTATCTCCGCCGCTTCCGCCAAAGCGCTCACCACGATCGACCGCGCCTGCACGAGCGCGCGGCGCGCGATGTCTGCACGCGGCAGTGACTGCATTTGCCGCTCCAGCTCACGCTCTACGGCCTCTGCAAGCGAGCTTGATGTCGAAACGAACAGCACCTGCGCATCCGCATCGTGTTCCGCTTGGCTCAACAAATCCGCAGCGACGACAGCGGCCTCCGCGTTCCCATCCGCGATGACCATCAGTTCGCTTGGGCCTGCTGGCACATCAATGGCCGGGCCGCCGGGACCCGCTGCGGCGAGGCGCTTGGCCTCGGCCACATAAGCGCTGCCAGGGCCGAAAATTTTATCCACCTTCGGCATGCCGACGCCGTATGTCATCGCGGCAATCGCTTGCGCGCCGCCAACAACCCACAGTGAATCGAGGCCGCACGCCGCCGCGGCCGCGATCATAATAGGTTTTGGCGCACCGGACGCGCTCGGCGGCGTTGCGACGCTGATCTTGGGAACCCCTGCTACTCGCGCGGGGATCGCGAGCATAATGAGCGTGGAGAAGAGCGGCGTCTCGCCGCCAGGCGCATAAAGTCCGCATGCCTCAACGGGGCGCCATACCCGCCGACAATGGACTCCGGGGCGGATCTCGACCTCTGTTTCAGTCGGCTTTGTCCGTTCGTGAAAAACGCGTACGTTCTCGATCGCCAACTCCAGCGCTTCGAGATCTTCCGGCGCCAACACCGCGCGCGCACGCGCAACCACGTCGGGAGTCAGCGGCAACTCATACGGAGCGCGCTGATTCAACGCCTCGCCCCATCGGCACACAGCGTCCCAGCCTTCGCGTTCGACGTCGTCGAAAATCCGGCGAACGACCTCCACCACCTCCGCGTTCCGGCGGCGTGCGGGTCGCGCCAACACTTCCGTTCGCTCGCGCGCCGATAGGTCGGCCCATGTGAACGCCCTCATCGCGGCCTCACATCATCTTCTCGATGGGGAGCACAAGGATCGACGAGGCGCCGGCGGCCTTCAGCTGTTCCAAGGTCTCCCAGAACACCGACTCCTGGCAAACGGCGTGCACCGCCACCGCGTCGTCGCGCCCGGCGAGCGGCGTAACAGTCGGCGCATCAGCGCCCGGGAGGATGGCGGAAATCTGCGGCAGCACCGCGCGCGGCGCATTCATCATCACGTATTTCGCGCCTCGGCTCGCGATCACACCGCGAAAGCGCTGCACCAAGCTGTCCGCCACATGCTCAAGCTCCGGTTCGCACTTGGTCGGCGCGCGAATGAGCACCGCTTCGCTCTTCATCACCGTATCGACGGCCGCCAATCCGTTGGCCTCCAGCGTCGCGCCTGTCGAAACCAGATCGCAGATCACCTGCGCGAGCTTGAGGCGCGGGGCGACTTCCACCGCCCCTCGCATGGTCACGATCTCCGCTTCAACTCCATTCGACTCGAGAAATCGCGCAAGCGTGCGGGGATAGGAAGTTGCGATGCGCAGGGACTGCAGCGATCGCGCGCCGTGATAGTCAAAGCCAATCGGCGCGGCGATCTTCAGGTCACACTTGCCGAACCCGAGCGCCATTACGAATTTTGAGACGCCGGCGCTGCGCTCTTCCAATACATTCCGGCCAATGATCCCGAAATCCGCGACCCCGTCTTCGACGAAAGTCGGGATATCATCGTCGCGCACACGCAGGAGGTCGATCGGCGCGTTCTCGATTCGATAGAGAAGCTCGTTGGCGCCTTTCACCACCGACAATCCAGCAGCAGCAATCAGCTCCAAGCTCTTGTCGGCGAGGCGCCCGCTCTTTTGAACGGCGATACGGAGCCGCGCGCTCATCGCTTAGCGCCGGCCAAACGATCAAGCACCTTGCGGTAGCCCTGATACGGCATGTCCTTCAGGAAGCGCGCCACGCGAACGACCGTTGCAGTGCTGGATTGCGCTTTCTGGGCGATGTCTCGGTACGACAGCTCACCTTCATTCAAGAGGCGCGCCACCAGCCACCGCTCCGAAAGCGCGCGCACCTCCGCGGGCGTGCACAGATCGGCCAAGAAGGCCTCGGCCTCCGTCCTGCTTTTGAGCGAGAGGAGTGCGTCTAGAAGGTCCGGGCGGGCGGTCTGTGCTACCATGTTATCGTGCTACTACGTTAAAACACCCAACGCAAGCCTTTGATCTTGCCAGCCTGCGCCGGGCGGCCTAGCCCACCCCAATGGGCGACGCCAACCTTTACCGGATGTTCCGCGACCGCTTCGCGACGCGCCTGGATGCCGCGTGCTTCATTCTGGCAGACGGCCAGCGATTGACCTTCGGCGAATTGGACGACCTTTCCGCGCGCCTTGCGGCGCTGCTCCGGCGTTACGGCGCCGTCGATGGCCAACGCGTCGTCGCCCAGGTCGAAAAATCCGTCGCCGCATTTGCGCTATACTTGGCCTGCCTGCGCACTGGCGCGATCTACGTTCCACTGAACACGGCCTACACGCCGACGGAGGTGGACTACTTCATTGAGGACGCAGCTCCGGCGCTTTTCGTCGGCGCCCAGGCGCGTGAGACATCAGCAAGGCATAGCGCGGTGTTGGGCGTGAGCGACGACTCCCCTCTGTGGCGCGATGCGCTTGCAGTTACGCCCGATTACGAGCTTGCGCCGCGTGTGTCTGATGACATCGCCGCCATCCTTTACACCTCCGGCACGACCGGACGATCCAAGGGCGCGATGCTGAGTATCGGCAATTTGGCCTCGAACGCGCTGACATTGCATCGCCTTTGGGGTTTCGGCCCGAACGACGTGCTGATCCACGCTTTGCCGATTTTTCACGTCCACGGGCTGTTTGTAGCGATGCACTGCGCGCTGCTGAACGCTTCGCCCACGTACTTCCTGCCGAAGTTCGACCCCGCTCAAGTCCGCGCGCTCTTACCGCGCGCGACGGTCCTCATGGGTGTGCCGACCTTCTATACGCGCCTGCTCGCACTGGATGATTTCAACTCGGACGACTGCGCGCGCATGCGGCTCTTCATTTCCGGATCGGCGCCGCTGCTTGCGGAGACCCACCGCGCCTTCGAAGCGCGCACTGGGCATCGCATACTCGAACGATACGGGATGACAGAATCCGGGATGATCACGTCCAACCCACTCGACGGCGAACGCGTCCCGGGCACAGTGGGCTTTGCTCTGCCCGACGTCGCCGTGCGTATCGCGGACGATAAGGGCAATGGGTTGCCGGCGGGCGAGCGCGGCGTAATTGAGATCAAAGGCCCTAACGTGTTCAAGGGCTACTGGCGCATGCCAGAGAAGACCGCGCAGGAGTTTCGCGCGGACGGATTCTTCATTACGGGCGACGTTGGCGTCATTGCGCCTGACGGACGCGTATCGATTGTAGGCCGCGCCAAAGACCTCATTATCAGCGGCGGGTTCAACATCTATCCCAAGGAGATCGAGGAGACGCTGGATGCGGTCGCAGGCGTAACCGAGACGGCTGTCGTAGGCGTGCCCCATCCTGATTTTGGCGAAGCGGTCGTAGCCGTTGTGGTTCGAGAGAACGATGCGGTGACCGAGGAGCTTTTGATGCGGGCGGCCCAAGCCACACTCGCGCGCTTCAAGCATCCGCGCCGCATCGTATTTGTCGACGATCTGCCCCGGAATGCGATGGGCAAGGTGCAGAAGAACGTGCTGCGCCAAATGTACCAGGCCAGCTTTTGATTCAGAGGAAGCCTGAGCTCATGCAAGCGCCCATTTGCCCCGGCAGCCTCACGAGCGGTCGAGGGGAACAAGCCTCGGAAGCGCCAGCGCCCGACGGCCCGGCAATACGATACAACTTAAAGTAGTTTTTGTTTCAATACAACAATGAAGCGAGCGGCTTCGCCCAGCGGCGCCTCTCGCCTGGACGACATCGCACTGGAAAAGCTAGGAAGCGACCTCGGGGGCCCGGTTCGCCGCGCAAGCACGGCGGGATAACGGACGCACAAGAGGCGCAGCCAGTGACGACCGTTCCAATAGAAGTATCAAAATTCAACAGCCTTAGCGCGCGTAACTGGCTGCTGCTCATACTAGGCTGCCTGACGCTCTTTCTTCCGGGCTTCGCGTCTATTCCACCCACAGATCGCGACGAGTCTCGGTACGTCGTCACCAGCGAACGCATGGCGGACACGGGCGACTTCGTCGATCTTCGCCTGCAAGATCGGCCCCGCTATTTGCAGCCGGCCGGCATTTACTGGCTGCAAGCCACGGCAGCCATCGTTCTGGACAGTCCTGCCCATGACAGCATCTGGGCTTATCGCGTTCCTTCGTTATTGGGTGCGCTGCTCGCGGTTTTGATGACCGCTTGGATCGGCGCATATTTCTTCGGCCGAAACGCGGGGCTTGTCGCGGCGGGGCTGCTGGCGGCGTGCTTCTCTCTGAACTTCGAGGCGCGCATAGCAAAGATCGACGCGGCTCTGCTTGCTTCGGTCCTCGCCGCACAAATCGCGCTGATGCGCGCCTACGTCGAACCGAGCGTCAAACGTTGGGTTTCGGCTCAGTTTTGGGCGGCGCTAGGCGTCGGGCTGATGCTGAAGGGGCCCCTCATCCTCATCGTCACGGGCTCCACAATCGCGGCTCTCGTGATCTGGGATCGCAAGATCGCTTGGCTCCGTAATTTGCGCCCGGTCTGGGGACCGCTCATCACGCTCGCGATTGCTGTGCCGTGGTTCGTAGCCATTGGCGTCATCACGGATGGGGCCTTCTACGAGCGCGCTTTGATGCGCAACTTCCTCGGCAAAGTTGGCGCCGGCGAACAGGGCCACAGCGGCCCGCCCGGCTATCACCTCGCGCTGTTTTTGTTTGTATTCTGGCCGGGTTCTCTGCTGGTTCTGAAATCACTTGGCTTTGTGTGGCGCGAACGGCTGACGCCGGCGGTAAGATTTCTCATCTGCTGGATCGTGCCGACCTGGATCGTGTTCGAATTCGTCGCAACAAAGCTCCCGCACTACGTTTTGCCGACTTACCCCGCGCTCGCACTTCTGGCGGGGGCCGCGCTTTTTGCAGCTAGCCGCCCATCGCCATCGCCTCTTGGACGCTTTGCTTTTGCTGCGGCGTGCATCCTCTGGCTGGTCGCCAGCGCGCTGATGGCGTCAGGCGCATCCGTGCTGCTTTGGATCACTGAACATCAACTCAACGGGCTCGCCATCGCGTTGGGCGCAGCGAGTTTCGCCGCCGCATGCTTTGCCGTCTGGAGCCTAAGCCAGCACCGCGAGCGCAGAGCGGTGGGCGCCATGATCGTGGCCGCGATCTTTGCATGGAGCGGCGTGTTCGGTGTCGCTTTTCCCGGCGCGCACTCGGTCTGGATGAGCCCACGGATCGCGGCGACGGCCCGCGCGGCGCTCGCTTGCGAGAATGGCGTTCTGGTTACCTCTCCATACAGCGAGCCCAGCCTGATTTTCCTGTTTGGCCGCGAACGCACGCAACTCGCAGAATCTGGAGCGGATGCAGCGGATATGTTGGCCCGTGTCACTACGTGCGGGGTAGCGTTGATCGGCGCTGTCGAGCAGCCGGACTTCATCGCACGCGCACGCGCGCTCAATCTCTCCGTGCAGCCGGTGAATACGATTGAAGGCCGCAACTATTCCAATGGCGACGAACTATCGTTGACGCTCTATTCAACGCCGGTGCGATGACGACGCCGGCATCTCAAGCACAACGCGTCGCGCAGGCGGTCGCAATCGTTGTCTTGAGCGCGGTCACCCTCGTTGGCTTTGCCGCGCCCTTCTTGCCGAGTTCTCTCACGGAAAACCTGGCGCCCTGGCTTGATACCGCCAAGGACAACGCCTGGGCGCCGCCACTCGCCATCCTGAGCTATGTGGCGCTCGCGTCCATCGGCGTGCCGCAAATCGTGTTGATCACAGCGCTGGTCGCGACGTTCGGTCCGTGGACCGGCTTCGCGTGCGCATGGACCGGCAAAGTGATCGCCTGCAGCATCGGATTTTGGGTCGGCCGCAGATTTGGCGCCGACATTGTTGCGCGGAATGCTGGCCCGCGGCTCACAAAAATCATGCAGCAGTTTGCCCGGCACGGTTTCTTGGTCAGCGCTTTGATCCGTATGGTGCCGACCGTCCCCTCGGTGCTGATCAACATCGCGGCTGGCGCCACGCCGATCAAATTTTCCGACTTTCTCGCCGGCACCGCCCTCGGCAGCATACCGAAGATGGCGCTGTTAGCGTTCGGCGGCGCGGCCGCAATGTCAGCGGTTCACGCCAACAACATTTGGACCTGGGCGATATTGGCGGCAGTCATCGTAGCATGGGTGCTTATAGGCCTTGTCGGCCGGCGCTGGCTCAACCGCGCCGATTGATCACCTCTGCGGCTCAACGCTGCGACCGTTTTCGGTGACATTCAGGGGCGCTGTGGTCCGGCGCGTGAGCCAGATCACGCCCATCATGTCCCAGATGCCAACCAAAGCACGGCCCCAGTTCGTGTACTTCGATTTGCCACGCGCGCGCGCGCGGTGACGTACTGGATGGTTGATCAGCGGATGGCCGTAACGCGCAAAGAGCGCAGGCAAGAACCGATGCATGCCTTCAAAACAGGGCAGCATGAGAAAGGCTTCGCGCTGAAACACCTTAACTCCGCAACCTGTGTCGGGACAATGATCGCCCAACACAGCAGAGCGGAACCCGTTTGCGATACGCGTCGCGACCAAGCGCGACCAGGGATCGTCGCGGCGCACGCGGATGCCTGCAACAAGCGGGGCGCGCCCCTTAGCGGCCCAAGCTGCGGTCAACATGTCCGGCAGATCGGCAGGATCATTTTGGCCGTCGCCATCAAGCGTCGCGATCCACTCAGCGCGCGCAGCGCGCACTCCCGTCCTTACCGCCTGCGACTTGGCGCATCGCCGGTCGTGCCGCACAAGCCGCACGCGTGGGTCGGCGTCGGCGATGCCTTGCAGAATAACGGCCGTCTCGTCGGTCGAGCCGTCGTCCACCCAGACAACTTCGAACGGCGCAACCGGCGCCATTCCAAGAACGATCTCCTCGCAAACCGCAGCCACGTTCTCCGCTTCATTGAAGACGGCGACAACGACTGAAACGCGCGGTGATGTCATATCGATTCGTCCATTACCCGCATCACTCTCCGGGCGCGCCGCCCTCGGCCAGTGCGCGCGCGATGCCCCATTGCTCACAGCGGGATTTCAAGCGCCGACGACCGGGCGACACCAGCTCATTCTCACTCAATAGTAACGAACCGGCGATTTGTCCAACGGGCGCCGGCCATTCGTCGCGGACGCCTCACATCAAGGGATTCAACTATTCCATACGCACAATGCCGGCGAACCGCGACATCGATTCGAGACGACCCGCAGCGACGTTACCCTCGAGCCTCGCGAGGCCAGCCTCCAGACTTTGCGCATCTTCTCTAGGTACGCCGACACCCTGGAGACCTTCGGCGGTACGGAGGCTGTCGCCACCGCACAACGCAACCTTCCAACTATCATCACGGCGAAGTAGCGCTCGACCGCCCATGTCGCCTTGGGTCCAGTCGGCTACGGCGTAGTCGCCGGACACTGCAATGGGACCCGCGTCGAGCGGCGCTTCCGGCCTGTCCCAGGAGGCGCGCATCACCGCTTCGATCGCAGCGATGTCGCCCTGCTCATTGCCCTGCCGTGAACATGACGCGACCGCCATCGCCAGCGCTCCTCCTATCATGATCCGTCTAGTGATGGTGATCATCGCCGGCTCCTTGTGGCGCTGGCGTCGTCAGCATGATCACTGGCGCCGGGTGTGGGACCGAGTGCCAAGGCGCTCCTTCCGGCGGAATATCAACCCATCGGTGCTCACCGCTGGCGCATGTCTGAGTGACTCGAAAGTACAGCGGGCCGGTGCGGTCGGGCATACGCATCATAATCCCGAACTGGTCGAACTGATCGGCGGGAAGCTCACCCGTCCACGTGACGGCCGCGACCCGCTCAGTTATTTCGAAGCCACCCTCAGTGCGAATGGGCGCCGCAAGTTGCGCGTGCTCGACGTTCAGGCTCCAGCCGGGCTTCGGCTGAGGTCGAGCAATGTCGATACCCTGCGGGATCTCTACGCGGATAGAGCGTGTAGGTGATGTGCCGCATCCGTGGCTCACGCGAAGAAAGCCGGCGTAGTAGGAATCCGGAGGCGCCTGAGGCTGGTCGAATACGACGTGAGCCGACGCCGATGAAGTGACCGCCAACGCGAAAGCAGCGGCGAGCATTAAGGCACGAAGCATGTTGTTTGCTCCTAACTCAGGAAAGCGCGGAGTTGAGCGACGGTTCGATCATGCGGATTGCCGTATCCGATGATGTCAACGACCTTCCCATCACGGTCGACGAGATACGTGATCGCGGTGTGGTTCACGGTGTAATCACCGCCACTGGTGGGCACATATTCGTAGGACGCATGGAACGCGTGAACGAGCCTGTCGATCTCCGCCCGATCGCCTGTGAAGGCTCTGAAGCGAGGTCCGAAGCCGGAGAAATACGCAACCAAATGCTCCGGTGTGTCCCGGGCCGGATCGACACTCACGAAATCTACTTCGACGTCACCTGCATCAGCGCCGAGTTCGTCGATCGCCGCACTGAGTTCAGCGACTGTGGTAGGACAAATTTCCGGGCAGCGCGTGAAGCCGAAGAAGACCAGCCTGGGTTTGCCATTGAGATCGGCCCACCGAAGCGCCGCGCCGTCAGAATCGGTCAAGGCGACATCGTCTACGCCACGAGCGAATTCCGAGAACTGGCTTTCGGCCTCAGTGACAGTAGGTGAATCGGTCGCGAAGTAGATCACGACGAGGATCGCCAGGAGAGCCGAGAGACCGGCGATAGCGAGCGCCGGCCAGTCGGTCCATCTAAAGCGCCGATGCGTTTCATCAGCCACGGCGCCTACCTCCCATCCCGTCGGCGCACCGTGAACTCCACCTGGACATCGCCCTGGTGCTCGAAGTGCATCGTCACGGGAACGGTCGAGCCAACCGCGAAAGGCGCACCGATGTCGAGGAACATGATGTGTAGTCCACCTGGAGCAAGCGTAACCGCTCCGCCTGCCGGTATCTCGATCGCGGCAACAGGATGCATCCGCATCATGCCGTTGGTGACGCTCATCTCGTGGAGTTCAACGTGATCGGCGGCATCGCTCGCCGCCGACGTCAAACGCTCCGATCGAGGGCCGCTATTTCGTATCGTGACGTAGCCGGCGCCAACTGTGGCGCCTGGATTTGTGGCTCCGACCCAAGCGTTCTCGATAACAATGTCGCCAGCCTGTTGCTGAGCTTCGACTTCAGAGGCGCCGACAAACGCCGCCAGTACGAAGCCGGCGACGGCAACTCGGATGATGTTGGTGATCTTCATTGGATTTTCCCTCATCAAAAGCGATAGGCGACGCCGCCGTAAGCGGAGCGACCTTCACCGGGATAGAAGACGGCTGTGTTGGCCCCGACAGCGCTGGCGTCGGTGATGGCGCCAAACTCCGGCACATAAGCTTCGTCAGCAAGATTCCGGACATCAACGAACACCGACACGCCGTTGTCGAAATCCCAGCCGGCGTTCAACGACCAAATCGTGTAGCCTGGAGCTTCGAAGGTGTTGGCATAGTCGACCCAGGTGTCGCTCGCGCGCCATTCGACACTTGGAGCGATGAACCAGCCGGCTTGATTGGTGTATCGGACCATCGCCCGGTATTGATGCTCCGGCGCGACAGGCATCTGGTTATTGCCATAGGTCGGATCGCCATCGAAGAAGAAGTCCGAGTACGTATAGCTCTGACGTAACAGCCATCCGTCAGCGATCTCCCAGTCGAGAGCAAACTCCACGCCCTGGTGCACAGTCTCATCAGCGTTGAAGAACGAAGCGGGGATGCCAACGCCTGGGTTGAAACTCAGGAGTTCGTTCTCGATCTCGGCGCGATAGGCTGTAATGTCCCAGACGAAGGCGCCGACGCGACCGCGTGTCCCGAGTTCTCCTGTCCACGCTTCTTGCGGCTGAACCGGCACGAACCCAGGGTACGGCGCCTGAACCAGCGCTCCATAGTGTGGCGGCTCCACGGACCGCGTGATGTTGCCGTAGAATTGAACGCCGTCCTCGTTCTCCCAGATCAGCCCCACGCGTGGCGCAAACCAATCAAAGGTCTCTGACGCGTTGTTCGCGGCGTTCAAATGATCGGTGTAGTCTCTGGTGGCGCGCCCGTAAGAACCGCCGGCGACAAGCGCCAACCGATCGGTGACGAAGTAGCGGCCTTCAGCGAACACATCGAGGCCAGTGGCTTCTTGATGGCTGTCGCCATCGACCGGAAAGAACACTGGTCCAAGTTCTTGATCGTTGTGCCCCTGTCGATACGAGACACCGTAGTAAAGATCGGCGCGATGCCCGCCGAGATCTCCGCTCCAATCGAAGCGGCCGAAAACGCCCTGCGTCTGAATTTGCTGTTCGATCAGGAGCGAGATTGGGTGAAAGAGGTCTGTTGCGGTTGCGTACACCCCGCCTTCGAACACCGTGGAAGAATCCAGGCGCCAACGCGTCTGCAAGCTCGTGCGAAACACGCTTTGATCCCGCTGCCAATTCGTGGCGATCGCACCCGGGGCGCCGGCATCGGGCTTGGCCAGAGCTTGCGCCAATGTCAGCGTGCCTGGAACCTCCTGTTCGATGTCGGCGCCATACGTGATTAGGCGCACTTCCCGATCTGGGCCGAACGAGTAGCCGAGGTTCAGCGTACCGCGCACTTGCTCCTGAGCTGCGTGATCGCGGAAGCCATCGCCCTGCATGGCCGTAAGCGCGGCGAAGCCATCCCACTGCCCCCACTCTCGGGCGAGTTGGCCGGCGACGCGCTCGAAACCGAATGAACCTAGTTCGGCTCGAAACAGATTCGGCGACTCAGCAGAACGACCCGTGGGCGTTACGAGATTGACCGCGCCGCCCAACTGAGCGCCGCCAAACCGAAGAGCATTCCCACCACGATAGACCTCGATGTATCGGGCAGTCAGAGGATCGAGCTTTTGAAAGTCGGAGAACCCGTCGGCGTCAGCGAATGGCACACCGTCTTGGGCGAATAGAACGCCACGTTGATGGTACGACTGATCGATGCCCGAGCCACGAATGGAGAACCGTGATTCCTCTCCGTATCGTCGTTGCGCAAGCACGCCCGGCACATCGCGCAGTAGATCGGTGAGGCCGGTGGCCGATCGCGCTTCGTAGCTTTCGTTCGAAACAACGGAAACGGCGCCCGGCGTTCGTGCAAGGCGCTCGCGCGCTTCGGCCACGACCGGCGGATCCTCCGGGTTTGGCCGAGCCGTTACGATAATTGTCTCAGATTCTGTGAGAGTTTGGGCAAACGCCATGCCAGGCATAAGCGTCAGCGCGCTGGCGAGCAGCGTCGATTTGAATGACATAATTTCACAAGCCTGATGAACCCGCGCATGCTGCATGCAGCGGGAGACGCAAAACGAGCCCGTCAATGACGGGCGGCGAAAATCAGGCTGTGATTGGCGGACCGCGCGCCGGTAGCGGCGGCCCAGTGGCGTCGTGAACGCCAATCGCTTCGTCAACGACAGCGGCGGCTTGAATAGCCGGAGCGTAGTTCGGCGCCTGTGCAGATGACGCCGGCTCGGCCAAAGCCGGCGCCCCCATCAATGCAAACGGACAATGCGCTCCAGCATCAGACTGAACGGGCGCGTCGCCGTTGCCACGGTCGATCGCGCCGGACGCGATGTCGAGGACGGCCTCGGCGCCGCCGCAGATCGTCATCACGACGTGGCTGCCGCTTGTGTCCAGCATAAAGCCGGGCGGCAGCATGGCTTTGAACGTCAGCGCGAACAGCGCGAGCAATAGCCCGCCTGTTCTTATCCGCCGAAGAATGCCGCCCCCGTTCACCGGATGACACTACGGGCGATCACACCAAGCCGCACGGCGGCAGGGCGCCGCATGCTATCTAGAGCACCGATGTCGTGGACAACGCCCTTGGCCAGTCTGCCCCATGGAACGGTATCCGGATGTAAGCACCAACGAGAGTCACAAGCGCACCGGTGCGATTGGGCTGCTCTGGCGGGCCGGCGAACGCAACCCCGAGGGCTATCAGGCGGTGGTGCGCTGGCTTGCAACGCATACGACGCCCAAGCGGCTTGCAGCAATGCAGAAGGTCCTGCTGCGCCGTTCTCCCGCCGACCTCGCAGCCATCGAAGATCCCGGTGAGCAGGAGGATCTTCGCCGTAGCGTCGGCATGTTTGCCGCAGGTCGCCTCGAAGGCACGATCCGGGAGCACTACGAACATAGCCGCGGCGTGGACTGCGCGCCGCTGAATGAAGCCTCAAACTGGCGCCTGATCTTGGGCGGTCACGATCCCATGCATGCGGCGACGGACATGGAGCATTTTTGGCGGATGCGATTGCCTGGCGCGTCCTTTGAGATCATCGCCGACGGCGGACGATTCCTTCATCTAACCCACGCTTCAGCGGTAATCTCGGCGCTCGAAAGCTAACGTTTGAGCGCGGCGAAGCGACACGCCGGCCAACTGGGAGAACGCCCTGCTGGCTGGCGCGATCGCTGTGACGCTCAATACGTATATGAGAGATCGACGCCCCACATCCGCGGTTCAGTTAGGCCGACGAACGGCGTGCCCAGACTTGCGGCGGTGATGTTGTTGATCCCGGTTACATATTGCTCATCGAACAAATTGTTGACGAAGAAACCCAGCTGAACGCGCTCACTTTGATCGCGCCAATATGCACGGAAGTCGGTGCGATTCTGCGCTTCGCTCGGGTCGAACACGGGATTTGGACTGCAATTACCTTGAGCGATCGAGTCGTCGTTGCAACGCCCCTCGCCGCGATAGGCGTGCACCAACGACAAATCGAGCGTACCGGCGCTGGCGAAGTCGAACTGATAGGAGACGCCGCCGGCCCACGACCAGTAAGGCTCACCCGTAGGCTGACCCGAAAGATCATCGCCGCCGCTTGTGACCTTGTTCTTGAATGTCGAGTCGATGTACTGCGCGTTGACGAACAGGCTGAGCGCCTCCGTCGGCGACCAATTCAGCTGCGCATCGACGCCCCAGGCTTCGTCGTCGCTCGTCGTTGTCACGTATTGCTGCACTGAACCGACGGGTACGAGCGTGATCGACTGCTTGCCCTCGTAGAGATAGCTGAACGCCGAGACGTTCAGGATCAGGCCGTTGTCGAACTCCGACTTGATGCCGATTTCGTAATTGTCGACGTCCTCGTTGTCGAAACGCGAGCCCGGCTGAACGCTGTTGAAGCCGCCCGCCTTGTAGCCACGGGCGTACGAAGCAAAGAGCATCACGTCATCGGTTAGATTGTAATCGAGCACGAAGCGCGGGCTGACATTCTCCCACTCGTCCGAGAGTTCGCAGGTTACGCCCTCTGCCACGGTAACGCCGTTGTCGCATGCAACCCCAGCAAAGGTCCCCATATCGAAAATGACGTCGAATTGGAACGCATCTGCAGTGGCTTGATCGATCGCGTTCAAGCCGACCAGCGCAGCCAGGGTGGCATCGAGTTCCGGCGCCGCCCGTGGCGTGTTGAGCCACTGGAATGTCTTCTCATCTCGCGTGTAGCGCAGGCCGAATGTGAGATTGAGCCGATCGGTAGCGTGCCAGATCACGTCCGCGAACGCAGCAGCGGCGGTGAAATCGCCGCGATTGATCATATCTTCGCTCCACCCGAGCCCCATCACCGTTGCGAACCCGCCGAGCGCGTCTTCAAGATCTTGGAACGGGGTGGCGCCGATCGCATTCGCCAACGTGGTGTTGATGCTGCTCGTGTTGGCGAAGGTATCACTGCGCTGACGCGCGGTTTCGTCGTAGTATGAAATGCCGGCGATCCAGTCGAGCGCCTCATTCCCGCCAGCAAAGCGGAATTCCTGATAGAATGAATCGTTGTCTTCGCGGTTGTTGGTGTCGAAATAGAGATCGACGCGATTGGTGCCGTCTTCGTCTTCCCGGTTCTCGGTCTCGAAATGGCGCGCCGATGTGAGCGAGGTGAAGGTGATGTCGCCAAACTCGTGGGTGATGTTCAGCGTGACTTCGTCCAGCTCACGCGTCTCATGATTGTCGATAACGTCGTTATAAATCGTGCTCCTGAACGGGTTGGTGTACGCGTTTGGATTAGCCGGCACGGGTGGCGCGCCTGGACCTGACACATCGACGATGCCGATCGCCGGCCGCGCATCTTGGTCAACGTTATCGTGCGTGTATGACAGCGTCGCCTGCGTATTGGGTGTGACGTCCCAGCGCAGCGCACCGCGTACAGCCCAGTTTTCCTCACGATCATAGTCCTGGCCGGTGGCGCCGTCGGTCAGCCATCCGTCGCGCTGGTTGACGACTGTATTGACACGCAGCGCCAGCGTGTCGGCGATGGGCAGATTGATAAGCCCCTCGAAACGCCGCTTGTCATACTCGCCGAAACGCACGCCGAGACGCGCCTCGAATTCATCGCTGGGCTGGTTGGTGGTGATCGACACAGCGCCGGCCGCGCTGTTGCGGCCGAATAGCGTGCCTTGCGGTCCCTTCAGCACTTCGATGCGCGCCACATCGGAGAACGCGAGCAGGCCGGCGCCCGAGCGCGCCGCATAGACGCCGTCAACATAAACGCCCACGGCCGGATCCGTGCCCACGCCGAAATCCGATGTGGTGACACCGCGTATTGAGTAGCGCGCTTGCGTTGGGCTGCTGTTGGACACGCTCAGACCGGGCACAAAAGCCGACATATCTCCCATGTCGTCGGCCGCGACCTGATCAATGGCTTCCGCTGTCACCACTTGGAGCGTGATCGGTACGTCTTGGAGCGCCTGTTCGCGCCGTTGCGCCGTTACGACGACCTCTTCTGACGCGTCCTGGGCGTGCGCAATGCCCACGGGCGCCGCTACGACGGCCGCCCCGGCCAGCAAAATCAGCTTTAGATAATTGGCGCTCACGATGGCCCCCCGCCCGACGCAAAACCCAGTGGCTACCGCTCCGGCATCGGCCACCATCAGCAACGCGACATCGCGTTCCCCAAATGATGAAACGGAATATTTTTCTGTTTGGCAAGCGTGACGGTCGCTGTAGGTTCGATTATGCCGGCGCCGTAAGGGTAGATGAGCCGGATTCCACTCAACGTTGTGCCGGTGGTTTTGAGACAGGGATTGGAGAAGTCGTGACGCAACGCCCGACGCAGGAGGCGACCTCCTTGGAGCGCCGCGCCTCGCCGACGCAGAAGCGCGCGCGTGAACGGATCGAACGCATCTTCGAGGCCACCGAGCGTCTGCTCACCAAAACGCCCATTGAAGGCATTACGACGAGCACAATCGCGTCCGAAGCAGGCGTGCCGGTCAGCTCGATCTACCGCTACTTCCCAAACGTCCAAGCGATCTACAAGGAGATGTTCGAGGGGCTCGTCGGGCAGCTGCACCACAAGGTTGCGGCGATCTCGGACGACACAACGCGCTGGCCCTCGTGGCGTTTGCGCCATCGTGAAGTAATGCGCGCCATGCGCGCGGTGATGAGCGAAAACCCCGCCTATCCTCCGCTCTTCTATCTCATGGCGTCGACGCGCGAGCTCCGCGCGCTAAAGGACGACGCCAACGCTCAGATCGCCGCTCATTTGGCGGCGCGGTGGGCGAGCGGCGAGGACGGCTTCCATGGCGGCGACCCCTACGTGGTCGCACGCATGGCGACAGAAATCTTCACGGCCTTCGAAGTGCTCGCCAGCGGAGGCGACGAAGATCTGGCAGAGAAGCTCTTCGCCGAGACCTCCGTGGCGCTTGAGAGTTATCTCAGCCTCTATCTCGCTCCGGACGCTTAGCTGCAGGATCCCTCCCGGCTCGCGATCCACTGTCGTATGAGTTCAACGCCCTCGTTGTGCGCTGTTGAGCGGCCGATTTCAGGCATCATCACAGCCGGATCGGTGGACGCCATGCGATATGGCATCACAGAGGCGTCCGGGTCGCCCGGCACGATGTCAAAGCGACGGTTACCTGTGCCGGAGCCGGCTGCGACGGGAAGCTTGCAGATGCCGAAGTTACCAGAGATCGGCGTCCCCGGATCGAGATAGAGGCCCGACGTATCCGCCGGACCGTCCCGGTTATGGCAATGCGAGCAATTGGCATCGAGATACGCACGCGCACGCGCTTCCAGAGATGCGCTGGCATCGGTCCACACAGCGTTGCGCGGCGATCTTTCCGCCGACTCAAAGCCGCGCAAATATCCAATCGACGTCAGATGTTCGAGCTGATTGAGCGCGACGCCATCATAGACATAATCGCGATTGAGATGGCGCGCCTTCGGTCCAATGGGCCGAATTTCGCGAGTCGCCACGTTCGGCGCGTGACACGCCGCGCATTGCGTCACGTTCGGAACAACATAGCGAAACGGCTCCACATCGCCGTCGGCGCGAACCAATTCGAGCGGCAGCACCGCGCCGGTGCGCCGTAGCGCGGCTTCCGTCTGATCTTCATTCCAAACGTAGGTGAGCGCGACCCAACCGGTTTCCCGTCGCACCAAAACGCGTGTCTCGACGAGACGCACATGGCGCAGGTCGATCCGGCCCGACTCGTCATGGATGCGCGTTTGGTCCGCCACCTGCAACACGCGATCACCGGCGCCGCGCTGATAGAAGAACGTTTTGGTGATGACCGTGCCGATAGGAAAATCAAACACGTCGTTCGAAGTGTACGCGGCGCTCTGCCCCGTCGGCATCCAAATCGTGCGCAGCTTCTGCGCGTAATCCGTGAAGAGCGGCGTATTCAGATCATAGGGCGTCACCCCTTCGCCCAACACCAAGCGCCGCTGCGACGCCCGCACCATGCCCCAATCGCTGAGCAAAGGCGGATTTCCTTCGGCGATGAAGGTCGGCGGGTTAAGCGGCGCGGCGGCTTGCTGAGAGCAAGCCGCCAACACCAAAGTCAACAACAGCGCGGCCAGAGCACGCATTCGATCAGGCGCCGGGGATCGACACCGCCGGCAAGCGCGGCAAAGTGCAACGATGCGGCGCGATATCCGTGTTCGGATGCGCGAAATTGTTAGCGCTGTCGGCGTTGACGATCCCCGCTTCGCCATTGTCGATGCAGATGCGCAGTTTGGCCGGCAATTGCCCGTTCACCAGTCGCGCCGGATTCACATAGCCGTCCCAAAGCACGTCCGAAATGCGGCCGCTCGGTCCAAACAGCGCGACGCGCAACGCTTGCAATTCGGCGCCGTCCGGAGCGTCGCCGCCACCGCTGAAAGTGTTGCCCGTGATGAGGATGCCTTCCGGATAGGGGTCAAAACCCTCGCTCATGGCGCTATCCGAATACCCCGCCGAGAACAGGCTCGATATGATGATGTTTGCGGTCTTGTTGTCCGAGATCTCGTTGTCGAAAATTTCAACTTGGTCGTTCGAGTTCACAATCACGCCTGTGCCTGCCGGAACGCTCGCCACCGGCGTGCCTTCGTGGCCAAAATTCTCTGTATTGTTGGCGAATGAGCGGTTGTTATAGACGCGCGTGCGATAGCCCGGCTGCTGCAATTGCGGCATGTTGAACACCAGAATGCCGCCCGTATTGTTGGTGGCGACGTTCTCATAGACGTCGGCCCCGATCGTGTTTTCGATCTCAATACCAGCGACGTTGTATTCAGCGCGATTGCGCCGCACGATTACGTTCTGCGACTGGCCCACATAGATGCCGGCGTCCGAGGCGCCGATAGCGATACTGTCTTCGATCAGAACGTTGCGACTTTGAACGGGATAAATGCCGTACGCGCCGTTCGCCGTGGCTGGACCTGTGGTCCATTCCGTGCGCACGCCGCGAACCACGACGTTTTGGCTCTCGTTGATCTTCAACGCATCGCCCTTGGTATCCTCAAGCGCGAGATTTTCGATCGTAAAATTGTCGGCGGTGACCAACAGCCCCTGAGCGCCCGCTTCTTGGTTACGGAAATTGAGAATGGTCCGATCGGCGCCCTGGCCGCGAATGGTCACGCCATCGACATTAAGCGTCAGCCCCATGTCCACGACGAATACGCCTTCTGGAATCTCGATCACGTCGCCGGGCTTCGCGTCGATCAGCGCCTCCATGAGCTGCTGCTGGTATTCGGTGTTGGCGCCGGAAAGATCGCGCCCCGCGTTGGCGTGCTGTTGCTGACACCCACTCAAGCCGAGCGTCATAACCGCCAACGCCGCCATCAAATTCTTTGGCGACAAATCACCCTCCCTCGCCGCATCCTCGCGCTTCGCGATCCTAGCTTCCGGAATCTCGCCGAAGCAAGCTGAAAACGAATATGTTTCCGTTTTTGCCGCTTGGCGCGTCTCAGATTGACCCGCGGAGCAGATCGTCGATTGAATTCAGAGGATTTTCAGAGCGTTAGGCGCCGCTTCCGTAGCCGATCAAGAACGCCCGGACAGGTTTGGACTACTCCCATTCGATCGTGCCGGGCGGTTTACTCGTCACGTCGTACACCACCCGGTTCACGCCGCGCACTTCGTTGATGATCCGCGTTGCTGTGCGGCCGAGGAAGTCCATCGAGTACGGGAAGAAGTCCGCCGTCATGCCGTCGGTGCTCGTCACTGCGCGCAGCGCGCACACGCTCTCATACGTGCGGTGATCGCCCATCACGCCGACCGTCTTCACCGGCAGCAACACCGCGAACGCCTGCCAGATCTGATCGTACAAACCCGCTTTGCGGATCTCTTCCAGATAGATCGCATCGGCTTGGCGCAGCGTATCCAGTCGCTCCTTCGTGATCTCGCCTGGCACGCGGATCGCAAGCCCCGGCCCCGGGAACGGGTGACGCCCAACGAACGCATCCGGCAGCCCAAGCTCACGCCCCAGCGCCCGCACTTCATCCTTGAACAAATCGCGCAGCGGCTCGAGCAGCTTCAGCGTCATGTCTTCGGGCAAGCCGCCGACATTGTGGTGCGACTTGATCGTCACCGAAGGCCCGCCCGTCGCCGACTTCGACTCGATCACATCCGGATAGAGCGTGCCCTGCGCCAAGAATTCCGCACCGCCCACGCTCGACGCTTTTGCGTCGAACACTTCAACGAAGAGCCGCCCAATCGTTTTGCGCTTCACTTCCGGATCGGACACGCCCGCCAGCGCGCCCAAGAACAACTCGCTCTCTTCAGCGTGAATCAGCGGAATATTGTAGTGATCGCGGAAGAGCTTCACGACCTGCTCGCTCTCGCCCAAGCGCATCATGCCGTGATCGACGTAAACGCACGTCAGCTGATCGCCGATCGCTTCATGGATCAGCACCGCCGCCACGCTTGAATCGACGCCGCCCGAGAGCCCGCAAATCACCTTGCCAGCGCCGACTTGCTCACGAATGCGTGCAATCGCTTCGGCCTTGAACGCCTTCATCGACCAATCGCCCTTCATGCCGGCGATACGATGGGTGAAGTTCTTCAGCAGCTTCGCCCCGTCCGGCGTGTGCACGACCTCGGGGTGAAACATCGTCGTGTAGTATTTGCGCTTCTCATCGACAGCGATCGCGAACGGCGCATTCTCGCTCGTCGCCACCACTTCAAAGCCCTCGGCGAGTTTGGTCACGCGGTCGCCGTGGCTCATCCACACAGGATAGCGCCCGCCCACGTCCCACACGCCCTCAAACAGCGGCGACGATTTCTTGATCTCAACATCGGCGCGTCCGAACTCGCGCGCGTGTCCGCCTTCAACGACGCCGCCAAGCTGCACCTGCATCGTTTGCTGACCGTAGCAAATCGCCATAATCGGCACGCCGAGCTTGAACGCTTCCTCAGCCGCGCGTGGCGAACCTTCATCCATCACGCTCGCCGGACCACCCGAGAAGATGATCGCCTTCGGCTGAAAGCGTTTCAGGAAGTCAGCGTCGACTTTGTTGAACGGATGGATTTCGCAATAGACACCATTCTCACGCACGCGCCGCGCGATGAGCTGCGTGACCTGACTGCCGAAATCGATGATGAGAGCGTGTTCGTGATGAGCGGCGGAGTCCGTAATCCGTTCCGGAGCCGCTGAAGTCTCTTTGTTCTGCGCCATGGCCTGAAATGGAGTGCGTCGCGCGCATCGTCAATTCGCAGGAATGCATACAAAGCCATCATTTGTCGCCACAACGAGCCTCGAGCCGCCGGCCACCGGCCTTTGACACTCGGCCTCGGCGTTCAATTGCGAACCCCTCGCAACAACACCAAGCGGAGTGCGCAAAATCACATTCCGGACCCAGATTGAATGACCCGACGGCTACGTTAAGGTCCCGTAACGATCTCGGGGGAGGCGTGGCATGGTTGCGACTACGGATGTTGGCTCGTTCGCGGCAGAGGAGACCGCGCCAAAGCAAAGCTGGCGCATAGATTGGACATTCGTCAGTTGCGTTTTCGGCGCGACGTTGCTGCTAGGCGCCGCTGCGCTCTCCCTGCACTTCGCTCAACTGAACACATACCTCTCAGTTGAACAGCAAGATGCTGGCGCGCGCATCTTATTCGCGATCGGCTTTGTGCTCCCCGTGATTGCCTGCTGGCAAAGAGCTATTCGCGACAACCAACTTGCAGCGCGGATCGGTGCCGAACCTCGCTACGAACACGTCAGCGGTTGGAGCGCGCTTTTCTTGCTGGTCGTTGTCGCCCTCATCGCCGGCCTCGTCTGGTGGGCAGCTCAAAGTGATGACGCCGAACGCAAGATTCACGCTTACTGGGGCGAGTGGGTCGTCATCGGATTGACCATCGCCTTCATAGTCGTCGCCGCGGCTCCTCTGCTGCCAAGGCTTATCAGAGCGTTCGGCCTCGAACGCGCGTCATCTACCTTCAGCCGGATACTCAACATCCCAATCGACGTCGTTGGCAACGCCCTAAGCGCAATCGATGGGTTCCTTGTATTTGCCGTCGCTAATGCGGCCGGTACCAACCGCCCGAACATATTTATCCGCTATGGCTTGCTGCTCAGCGTCATCGGCGCGTGCGCTGCGCTTGGCTATCTTTGGCATAATACGTGGGCGTTCCTCCCCCTCGCCTGGGGTTTCATCGTTGCCTTCGCAATATCGCGGCGATGGGCGTGGATCGAGCAGGATCGCGAACTTGCGATGCTTAACTCCACGATTTCCAAATCTCACATTCGCGTTGGCTTCGATCAGAACCTTCGCGACGAAGCACTCGCGGCGTTCCTATCGATGTTTCTGCTCGTGCCATTGGCACTGCGCCAGGCTCAGTTCCACTTCGGCGATGCGCTCTTTGAAATCCGTCCAGGAACCGATCTTGATTCGATTCGCACTTGGGTCGACTTCTACGGCACCGAACTCGCGAAGGCCGTTCCGTTTGTCGATTGGGCGGAAGTCTATCACGTCGAGGGTGACGCCCCAGTAGAAGCAAACTCCGCACTTGCGAGACACGCCGTTTTTCTCACCCGCGTTCTGATTGACCTCGTCTTCCTCGCTGCTCTGTTGCAGGCGATCTCATCTGCGTCACGCGACGCACAGCAGAAGGACCTGTTCTATCGTAAACAAACGATCCATCGACTCGACCCCTTCACCGAACCCGATGCACTCCGCGCGCTTGTTCAGCGCAATGATTCCGGAGACTGGGTCGCAAATCCGGACAGATTCGAGGAGTTTCCTCGCAACTACGACTCCAACCGATTGGTTGAGCTTGCTGCAAGCAAGGATACCCGCCTAAGCTGTGCGGCGAACCTCTTGCTTGAACGCGACGACGTTCAAGCAAATCCGCACTATCGCTTGAGTCAGAAAGCTGCCGAGCGATCCGCGAAACCCGAGGAAATCGAAACAATCCTTCGCGAGATTGAACAGCAAGGGGCCGAACGGATTGTTTATCAACTAGACCTCGCTCGCAAACGCCTCCTGTCTCGCACCAAGATGACCGACACGCGTCGCGCGATTGTCGCCGCAATTGTTGAAGCCAAACCATCGATCGAACGGACTGAAGCGCTTATTTCTGTAATGGTTGGCGAGCGCAAAGAGGCGACGTTCAGAACTCGGCAACTGGCGCTTGATGCACTTGCCCCTTCCGTCGGGACCAATCTGCGCGTGAGGGGCGCGGTGGAGCAGGTTGCCAGTCACGACGGAGCGAAGGTCCTGCAGCAACGCGCGGAAGGTATCCTGCAAGCACATCCGGACAAGCCGAACTGAGTCTATCCCACCACTTCGCCCGCAAAATTCCAACGCCATCAACGCCGCGCATATAATCTATCCCACACCTCCAAACCCGAGTGATACTGCGCACATCCCTCGCACCGGAGGTTCACCAGGCTAGCCGAGCCAAGCGAGCGCGAGGGTCGCGATTGAGCGTGTAAGTGCTGTCCGTAACGCGTCCGGCTACCCGGAAGCGGCTGCGCGAAGTGCGAGGGGGCGCCCTCAAACCGGCGCGGCGTTTCCTTCAGCGATGAAGGCGACAGAGCACACAAAAGCCCGCGGGAGAGCAGCGCAAGGCGCTAACCGCGGGAGGATACGGGATCTCTGATGCGGAGATCTCCACGCCGTCGGGGACCGATCCAAGGGAGTGAGAAGCTTCCGACGAAGGCCTGACGCACAACAATCGCAAAGGGCGCGTGGCGACACGCGGCGATGCGCAAGCATCGCATCACAGGAACTACCCCAGCGCGTCCCCACGCGCCCTGCTCCCACTTTCGCGTAAGCGAAAGTGTCTCGCCGAAGCTCGCAGAGCGAAGGCGGACTGGTCTTAGTTTCGCACTAGGCGGAACCGCGGCGCGGCCGCGCGTCTATCGTCTTCAACGGCGCGCCAATTTCGCCCGCAACAAGCGCAGCCAGCACAGCCGGCGCAAGCGGCGCGCGTGAGAGCGGCGACATGATCCAATCGCGCACGAACGCAAACGCGTCGCTGTCCGATTGATAGGCTGGCGTGAACATCCACGAGGCCAGCTGATAGAGCTTGATATGCAGCGCCCGCATCCGCGCATATTCGCCTAGCGCCGCATCGAGATTGCTTTGGGCCTCCAGCGCACGCGTCAACGCCAGCGCATCGAGCAAGGCCATGTTCGCGCCCTGCCCGAGTTGCGGGCTCGCGCAATGCCAGCTGTCGCCGACATGCACACATTCTCGCGACACAGGATCGGCGATGGTGCGATGCGCATAAGTCGCGAACACCAGATCCTCGTGTCGTGCGATCTGCGCCAGCAACGGCTCAGTCTCCGGCCAAAGCGCGCGCACCTCGTCTTTCCAGGCGTCAATCGACGCCTCCTGCCAGCGGGCGCGATCACTATGCTTCAAGCTCCAAAAGAACGCGGCCTGGTTCTGGCTTGCGTCTTTCAGTCGCCCGATCGGCAAAACGCCGACCATCTTCCGCGCTTGGCGATACCGCTGCTCCAGCGCCGTCTCGTCAAACGCTCCAGCCCAGACCAAACTCGCCCACAACGCGCCGAACGGCAGCGGCTTCGGCGCACCGCCAGACAGCGGCGAGCGCATGCCAAGCGCATCGATCACCAGATCGAACGGCGCGCTCACGCCGTCAGCAAACGCCAAACGCCCGTCGCGCACCGCGACAACATCGCGCCCGCTCTCAATCTCCGCGCCCGCCTCAAGCGCCGCGTCATACAGAACCTGAAACAGCGCCCCGCGGTGCACGCCCAACCCGCACGGCGCATCCGTGCCGCGCGCCGCATAGCGCACATCGAGCACCACGCTCCCGTGCGGCTCAGCACGCCCGAACAAGCGCAGAATTGGCGCGCCCAGCGCGCGGATCGCATCCCCGACGCCGATCTCATCGAGCACGCACAAGCCCACTGGCTGCAGAATGATGCCGGAACCCAAGGGCTGCGGCTTTTCCAGCTTATCGAACAGCACAACGTTCGCGCCTTGGCGACGCAGCAACGTTGCGCACGCGAGGCCAGCGACTCCGCATCCAGCAATGGCGATAGTGCGTTGCTTCATATAGTTTCGCGCTGGTTAGTCTTAAGCAGAATTAGCAACACAACCGAACGGCGCGCTAACCGCGATGTGACAAGATGCGTCACATGACGATGCTCTCGCCCGTCGTTGCGCCTGCCGCGGTCACCGCGCCGGAGCCGCAGCAACAGCGCGCTCCGGTCGAATACGGAGCGGCGGTGACGCATCGCGACGCCGTGAAAGAAAAGAATCGCGTCGACCCCAGCGCCATCGCACACAAAAAACGCGGCGCGCCTGAAGCACGCTCCAGCGATCCTCAGACGCCGCGCAAGCAGCAGCGCGGCCAATACGTCGATATCCGCGTCTAGGCCCGTTGCAGGACGGCGACATAGAAGCCATCGCACCCGGTCTTGAGCGGCGTCATCTGCAGGCCGATTTGCCGCTCGTACGCGGGCAAACCCGCGAGATCTAATCCTACCGGCGCAAATCCGGTGTAAGATTCCAGAAATGCGGCCACTGCGTCTTCGTTCTCCTCCGGCAACACAGAGCACGTCACATAGACCAAGCGCCCCCCCACCTTCACCAGGGGCGCAGCTAACGCCAACGCCTGCTGCTGCTCTTCAAGTCGCTTCGCCAGAGCGTTCGGCCGCAAACGCCACTTCGAGTCCGGACTACGCCGCCACGTCCCCGACCCAGTGCAAGGTGCGTCAACGAACACAACATCCATCTTGTCTCGCAAATCCGCGAGCGCGTCCTTCGTCCGCATCGGTGTTCTGATTTGCACGTTGCGCACGCCAGCGCGATCGAGCCGCTCCTTCAACGGCGCAAGCCTGCGCCCATCAATGTCATGCGCAAAGATCTGGCCCTTGTTTTCCATCAACGCCGCAAGCGCGAGGGTCTTGCCGCCCGCGCCCGCGCAAACATCCGCCACCTGCATCCCCGGCTGCGCCCGGGACACCCGCGCCGCAATCTGCGACCCCTCGTCCTGAACCTCGAACCAGCCTTTGACGAAACTCTGCTCCGTCGCCCAAGGAAACGTGCGTCCTTGCGACCACGGGATGCGCACGCCATCAGGCGCATGCGGCGTAAGGCAAGGCGGCTCCTTCAACTTTGGACTTTCCGAGAGAGCCGCGACTACCTTCTCACGATCCGCCTTCAGAGTGTTCGCGCGCAAATCAAGCGGCGCAGGTGCTGCGAGCGCTGCGCCTTCTTCTGCAGCGCTATCGCCGAATGCCCGCGCAAAACTCGCGCTCAGCCATTCGGGAAAATCACCGCGCACGTGTGGCGGGGCGCTCTCAATGTCATCGCCGTTCAGCGCCGCACGCTCCGCATCCGTCATCGGCGACGGGGCGTGCGGATCGTCGACCAAACTCTGCTCGATCCATTCCGCGCTTTGGCCGAAGCCCCAACGCAGGGCGCCCCACACCCAAGCGCGCGGCGTATCCTCGCCCATCCGCCAAGCGCTCGATTGCTTCCAGCGCAGTGCGCCGAAAACGAGATCGCCGATCTCGGCGCGGTCTTTCGAGCCTGCAAAGCGGTGGGTCAGCATCCAAGCCTTCACGGCGTCAGCCGCGGGTTGGCGCTGGGTTTCGAGCGATGTCAGAATTTCGATTGCCGCCTGCTGGCGCGCGCCGTTACGCATCGGGAGGTCCCCACAAAGAAAATTGCGGAGGCCTCAACCTCCGATCGATTGGCCGAATACGAGCAAATTGCCGTCCGGCGCAAGCACGCACAACTCACGCTGGCCATAGGGCTTGTCGGCGGGCCCATGAAAATCCGTCGGCGGCATCTTATCCAGCACCGGCTTCAGCTCCCGGTAGAGTCCCTCGATGTCCTCGACGTCGATGTAATAAGCGAACCGCCGGTTCCCCGGCGGCGCGCCATCCTCCCCGCGATTTTGCAGCAAACGTACGCCAGCGGTCTCGCGTTGAGCGTACGCGTAATCGTCGAACTTGAAATACGTCGTGAAGCCGAGGCTTTCGAAGAACGTCACGGCCGCGACGATGTCAGGCACGTGAATGAAGGGCGTGATCCGGATGAACTGGCCCTTCTCCATCGCCTAACCCCCAAGCGGATAGTTCGGCGCTTCGCGTGTTATCGACACGTCGTGCACGTGGCTTTCGCGGAGGCCGGCGCTCGTGATCTTCACGAACTTGGCCTTCTCGCGCATCTCTTTCAGGTTCGCCGCACCGACATACCCCATCGATGCACGCAAGCCGCCAATCAGCTGGTGAACGATGTTTGCAACCGGCCCCTTGAACGGCACGCGCCCTTCGATGCCTTCGGGCACCAACTTCATCTGATCGGTCACTTCCTTTTGGAAGTAGCGATCGGCCGAGCCGCGCGCCATCGCGCCGAGCGAACCCATGCCGCGATAGCTCTTATACGAACGGCCCTGGTAGAGCATCACTTCGCCTGGGGCCTCTTCGGAGCCCGCCAGCAGCGAGCCAATCATCGCCACTTCCGCGCCGCCAGCGAGCGCTTTGGCGAGATCGCCCGAAAATTTGATGCCGCCGTCTGCAATCACCGGAACATCGGCTTTGCGCGCCGCGTTTGCTGCGTCCATCACCGCCGTCAGTTGCGGAACGCCAACGCCTGCAACGATGCGTGTCGTGCAGATCGAGCCGGGGCCAATGCCCACTTTCACCGAGTCCGCGCCAGCGTCGATCAAGGCTTTCGCGCCATCTGCAGTGGCGACGTTGCCGGCGATGATTTGCGTTTTGTTCGCTTCGCGCTTCACGCGGGCGACGGCGGAAAGCACAGCGCTGGAATGTCCGTGCGCGGTGTCGATCACGACAACGTCGACGCCAGCTTCGATCAACGCCATCGAGCGCTCATAGCCTGCATCGCCAATCGTGGAGGCGGCGCCGACCAGCAAGCGACCCTGGTCGTCTTTCGCGCGGTTCGGAAAGGCTTGAGCTTTTTCGAAGTCCTTCACGGTGATGAGGCCGGTGACTTTGTTGCCGCCATCGACGACGATCACGCGTTCGATGCGATGCTTGTGAAGCAGCTTCTTTGCTTCGCCCTCATTCACGCCGTCGCGGACGGTGATGAGATTATCCTTCGTCATCAGATCGGCGACGCGCTCATTCATATCGGCGAAGCGCATGTCGCGATTGGTGAGAATACCGACGAGCCGACCAGTCTCGCGGTCAACCACCGGGAAGCCCGAGATCTTGCGCGCTTCCTTAATCAACACGATCTCGCCGACAGTCATGTCCGGATGGATCGTGATCGGATCGATCACCATGCCGCTCTCGAACTTCTTGACCATCTTCACTTGGTCGGCCTGTTCGGCAGGCGTCATATTGCGGTGGATGACGCCAAGGCCGCCCGCTTGCGCCATAGCGATGGCGAGGCGCGCCTCGGTCACCGTGTCCATCGCGGCGGAGATGAGCGGGATATTGAGGGTGATGCCGCGCGTCAGACGGGTCGCGGTGTTCACGTCAGCCGGCAGCACTTCCGACGGGCCCGGTTCAAGGAGCACGTCGTCAAAGGTCAAAGCTTCACGGATTTCCATGTTCGGCTGGTAGAGATTCTTTTCCGCCCTGTCCAGAGTGGCGCGCTGATAGGAGCCATCCCATGCCGCAAGTCGCCCTCGAAACAGTCGAGCCACAGCTCCTCGCCGCCGTTCGCGCCAGCGTTGAAATCCCCGAAATCCCGCGCGCCTGGCAGCCGGCAATCTACGCGGTGAAGACCTTCCTCGCCGAACGCCCCGACCTCGCCGGCGCGCGCCAGGTTTTTCTCTATCACCACCCAACCCAGCGACAGGCCCGCATGGACATCGACTTCGGCATCGAGGTCGCCAAGCCGTTCGCGGATGAAGGTTCGGTGAAGTGCGTCTCGGCGCCGGGTGGCCGAGTAGCGACCGCGGTACATCTGGGTCCGCTCCACAGCCTTCCGCAGACGCACGTGGGCATCCATCAATGGTGCGCCGCCAATGGCCACGCCATCGGCGGCTTCTCGTGGGAGACTTACGAGTGGGGCGAAGGCCCGAACCCGATCAGGACGATCGTGCGCTATCTGCTGCGCTAGCTCTTCCGTCCCATCGCGACGACGTACACCTCGGAACTCTCTGCGCGGCTGGCCGGCGGCTTGGCGTGCTTCACCGTGGCAAAGCCCTGCTTCAGACGCGTGAGCAACGCCGCATCGAGACCGCCCTGGAACGCTTTGGTGACGAACGCGCCACCCGTCGCAAGGTGCGCCAGCGCAAAATCAGCAGCAGCGTCCGCAAGTGCGCCAGTACGTATCTGATCGGTACGCGCGTGGCCGGTGGTGTTAGCCGCCATATCGGACAGCACAAGGTCGGGCGCGCCGCCGAGCGCGTTCATCAGGATGGCGGGCGTGCCTTCGTCCAGGAGATCGAGTTCGAAGAACGTAGCGCCCGCGAGTGGCTCGATCGGCAATAGGTCCACGCCGACGACGGCGCTTGCGCCACGTTGCACGGCGACCTGCGCCCAGCCGCCCGGCGCCGCGCCAAGGTCGATGACCTTCATACCCTTTTTCAGAAAATGAAATTCATCATTGAGTTCGATAAGCTTGTAGGCGGCGCGGGCGCGATAGCCGTCGGCGCGCGCGCGGGCGACGTAGGGATCATTCAGATGCCGCTTCAGCCAATTGCGCGAACTCTCGTCCAGCTTCTTGTTTTTCACGCGCGTGAACATCTGGCGTTCGCCGCCGCCGGCTTTGCTTTTCCCGGTCCAACGACGTTTCGGCTGATCTTCGTCGCTCATTAGCGCGCTCCGTGCTGGGCCATGAGCCGCATCAGAACGCCTTCGCGCAAGCCACGATCTGCAACGCGGATGCGCTTGGCAGGCCAAACGCGCAGCACCGCGTCTAGAATGGCGCCGCCGATCACAACAAGGTCGGCTCTGTCCTTGCCGATACACGCGTTCAACGCCCGCTCGTCGCGCGTTTGGGCCAGCAGCTTGGCGATGGTCGCGCGGCAGTCGGCTACGTCGAACCACATGCCGTCCACGCGCGAGCGGCTGTAGCGCGGCAGATCGAGAAACACGCCAGCAAGCGAGGTCACGGTGCCGGAGGTGCCGATGATGTCGCCGCGCCCTGCGGCAAACGCATCACGCAGGCTGTGCGCGTCGCCGACGTTTGCGATCGTGTGACTGAGGCGCGTTACCAGGGCCTCGTACCAGGCATGCCGGTCGCCGCTCTCGGGTTCTGGCTCATCCTCCGCAAGTGTCACTACGCCGAGCGGACATGTGCCCCAGGAGATGATCGGCGGATCGAGGCCGGCGCCCAGCACCGCGTTCGGCGCGACCCAGGACATCTCCGTCGAGCCGCCGCCAATGTCGACGATCATCGCATGGTCTTGCTCAGGTTCGAGCAAGCTCGCGCAGCCGAGCACGGAAAGCCGTGCTTCCTGTTCGGCGGAGATCGTTTCGAACTTCAACCCCAGATCCTTCTCGATCCGGTTTAGGAAGACCTGCCCGTTTGACGCCGCGCGACACGCTTGCGTCGCAACACAGCCAACAGCAATCGGCGAACGCGCCTCGATGCGCTGCGCGCATGCGGCCAATGCCTGATATGCACGCGCCATCGCGCCTTCGCTGAGTTTGCCGGTATGCGCGAGGCCCTCGCCCAGACGCACGATGCGCGAGAAGCCATCGACAACGCGCAAGCCGCCGGCGCCATCCGGCGCCGCCATCAACAGGCGACAATTGTTTGTGCCCAGATCGAGCGCTGCAAACAGCGGCGCGCGCGACCGCGGGCCAGAACGCGCGCCGCCCCGCGGCGCATGCGTTCGCCCATTCTGATTCATTGTAACCGTTCCGGCAGGGCGGAGACCGCCCTGCAATTTTGCCTATTCGCCGGCGATGGTAACGGCTTCCTGGCGCCCGCACACCCTTGAATTGCCGGGTTTCAGCCCCGATTTGGAGAAATCGCGCCCGCTGGGACACACGTTAGGCACACATATTCGTGTGCAGGGCTCCAATCCTTGTGAGCGGCGTTCTCAGTTCATACCTTCCCTGAGCGAGCAGGACTTAGGAGGTAACGAAGGAGGAGAAGATGCACACGGCGAAATTCTCCATCGGTCAGGTGGTCCGCCACAAACTTTTTCCGTTTCGTGGCGTGGTGTTCGACGTAGACCCGGAATTTTCCAACACTGAAGAGTGGCTGGAAGCTATTCCCGAACCCGTACGCCCCGACCGGCGACAACCCTTCTATCACCTCTTCGCCGAGAATTCGGATAGCCACTACGTGGCGTATGTTTCCGAACAGAACCTCGTTCCCGATGAGAGCGGCGAGCCGGTAGAACATCCTTCCATCGATCTGATGTTCGATGAAACGGATGAGGGCGGATACAAACTCCGCCCCGAGCAGCTCAACTAATTGGCGTTGAAACGCATTGAGGCGGCGGGCGCGCAGGCGTCCGCCGTTTTCGTCTAGACGCGCTGGAATGGGTAGAAGTCATTTCCGAGCGGCAAGATGCGCGTGAGTTCATCCAGCGCAGTTTGGGTTTCCGCGACCAGCGCCGGATCACCCAGATCACCAGGCCCGAGTTCTTCGCGGTAGTGTTTGCGCACCCACGCTTCGAGCTGTGCGGCAAGCGCATCATCCAGAAAAAAACCCGCACTCGCGGCGCGCTGCTCTTCTTCGGTCATCTCGATACGCAACCTTAGGCACGCCGGCCCACCGCCATTGCGCATACTCTCGCGGACCTCGACGTATTCGACATGCCCAATCGCCGCATTCGGCGCGGCGATCATCTCAGCGACAAAAGCGGCCGTCTTGTTGTTCTCACGCACCTCGCTCGGCGCGATCAGCATCAGCGCGGACGCGTCCGGCAAACGCACAAGCTGCGAATTGAATAGATAGGACGAAACGGCATCGTCCAAACCCACGCGAACCCGCGGCACCTCCACGAACACCGGCTCAAACCCGCAGGCCTTCCTCCGCACCTCCGCATAGAGCGCGGCCTTATCCGCGAACGCATCCTCATGGTGAAACAGCACCTGCTCGTGGGCCACTGCGACAACATCGTTGTGGAAGGCGCCGGCATCGATCGCCTCGGCAGCTTGCCGTGCGAAGACCGTGCGGTCCGCGCTCAGCTGATGACTCCGCGCCACGGCATGGCAGGCTTCCAAGGTCTGGCGCGCCGGGAAGCCCGCCTTGGTTTCGCTGGCCCTGCGGCCATAGACGAATATCTCAACGCCAGCATCGCCGGGAGACGCAGCCATGCGCATATGATTCGCCGCGCCTTCGTCTGACAACGCATCGTGCGCCAGCAAGGCGCTGTGGACCGCAAAGCGCGCGCCATCGCCCATCAGCCGACGCAACGTGCGTTCGGTTTGATCGGCCTCCAGGCTTCGATGCAGCATCGTCTGCAGGTTCGCGACGGTCGCGTGCAAACGCCCGTCGCTGCAATCAGCGCTTGGCGAAATCGTCGCGGCGTTCGCGGCCCACATGGCGGATGACGCCAACGCGGCGCGCGCCACGATCGGCTCGCTCTTCCAAGCCGTTTCCCAAACCTGGCCGTCAGAGCCCGCGAATCCGAGGGAACGCAACCACGTGATGTTGGGGCGCTCGTGCGGCGGCAGGACACCTTGCGCTAGCCCAAGGGCACGCAAGCGCTGCATCTTCGCAAGCCCCTGCAGCGCAGCATCCCTCGGCCGCGCCACCGTATTGGCGTTGCGCGCGGACGCGAGGTTGCCCTCGGAGAGCCCTGCGTAGTTGTGCGTTGGGCCAACGAGCCCGTCGAAATTGATCTCTCGCGCGCTCACACCGGTCTCACTGCGGGAGGCCAGGCGCTGCGATCGGCGCAGCCTTTTCAGAGAGTTGTGTCGACACAGGATACGCAACGTAGTCCGCCGCGTAGTAGGCGCTGGGGCGTAGTGAACCTGACAGTCCCGGTCCGCCGAACGGCATCGCGCCCGAAGCGCCCGTCGTCGGCCTATTCCAATTGAGCACGCCCGCGCGCATTTCGTCCTTAACACGCGCCCACAAAGCTGGATCGTCGCTGATGAGTCCGCCTGCGAGGCCAAAACGTGTGGCATTGGCGACATCGAGCGCATGATCAAAATCAGTGACGCGATAGATCTGCAGCACCGGGCCAAACAATTCCTCGTCCGGCGGTGAAAGCCCCGTCACGTCAACCACCCCCGGATAAACGAAAGCGCCATCGCGCTTCACCGGCACGATCGATTTGCCGCCCATCGCGATGAGGCCTTCTTCGAACTTCACAGCGCGGTCAGCGCTGGCGGCATTCACGAGCGGGCCGAGAAATGGCTCCGGCGTCTGCGTCGCGGGGCCGACGGCGATCTGAGGCGTCAAGTCCGCTAACGCTGCGACGATAGCGTCACCCTCTGCGCCTTGCGGGACAATCAAGCGGCGCGCGCACGAGCAACGCTGCCCGCTCGTCGCGAACGCCGAGTGTACAATAAGGTTTGCCGCCGCTTTGGCATCAACCGGCGGCCAAACGATCAGCGGATTGTTGCCGCCAAGTTCGAGCGCCAGGATCACATCCGGGCGACCGGCAAACTTGCGATGGATCAGTGCGCCGGTGTGCGCCGAACCAGTGAAGAGCACGCCCGCGAGCCCATGCGACTCCAAAATGGCGCCGCCTGTTTCGCGTGCGCCTTGCAGGAGGTTCAGAACACCCGCGGGCAAGCCAGCCTCTTCCCAAGCCTCGGCCATCAGAGCCGCAACACCCGGTGTGAACTCGCTCGGCTTGAACAACACGACGTTGCCCGCAAGAAGCGCGGGCACGATATGACCATTCGGCAAGTGGCCCGGAAAGTTGAACGGCCCAAACACCGCCAGCACGCCGTGCGCGCGGTGTGACAACGTCATCGCGCCAAACGCTGCCTTCTCTTCGCGAAAGCCGGCGCGTTCAGCTTGGGCGCGGATCGAGATCTCGACCTTGCCGATCATCGCCTGCACTTCGCCCTTGGCGTCCCAGAGCGCTTTGCCCATTTCGAGGCTGATCGTGCGCGCGATTTCGTCGGCGCGTTTCTCAATTGCTTTGCCAAAAGCGCGGGCAGTGGCGATGCGCTCTTCAACCGGCCGGCGGGACCATGCGGGGAACGCAAGGCGCGCTGCCGCCATCGCTTCGGCGACATCGTCCTCGTTCGCGGCGCGACCTTCCCAAACCTTGTCGCCAGTTGCGGGATCGTGTGACGCGAAAAGTTCGCCGCCGCCAACGCGCCAAGCGCCGCCGATGTAGAGTTCAGTGTGCATTCTCGACCCAGATCAGAGCTTCGGCGCCGGCATCAAGCTTGAGCGCCTTCAAAACCCCCGCATCCACCTTCGCCGCGTCGCCTTCAACCAGCGCCCGCGAGGCAACGCAGCGATAATCACGAACCGAAGCCGCCGCGATGAGCGCGCGTGGGGCTAGGTGCAAATTGTTCGCGGCCTGCAAGCGCACGCGGCGCGCTTCGCGACGGGTGCGAATAGCATCGCGCGGCGCACTCATCAGCGGTCCGCCATCGAAAATGTCGACGACGTTGGAAAAGCGGAAGCCCTCCCACTCGAGCAGGCTGCGCGCGCCAGCGCCATCCTTGTGGCAAGCGCCAACCACGGCGCGCGCTTCTTCTGGAAGCAAGTCCACATAGATCGGATGTTGCGGCATTAGATCGAGGATGAATTGGTTATCGGTTATGGCGCTGAGCTTATCGGCCTCAGCGAAATCCATCCGAAAGAAATGCCGACCGACCGCTTCCCAGAACGGTGAAACACCTTCTGGCGAAACGACGCCTCGCAGCTCGGACACGACTTGATCGCGGAAGCGTTGCGGCGCCACCGCCATCAGCATGTACCGGCATTGCGCCAATGCGCGCCCAATGCCGCCGGCGCGATGTTCAGGCCGCACAAACAGCGAGCCAACTTCCGAACAGCCGGTAAAATCATTCACGCCGATCAGCACGCGCATATCGAAACGGCGGTTCACGACAGCCGACGACTGCGCCTCGGTAATGACGCGAAAATTGAAGAACGGCGGCACTTCACCGATCGTCGATTTGACTTGGCAACAGCCCGCGAGCGCGCCTGTCTCGATGTGCTCGAGCGCCATGAAATAGCGTTCGGCGCCTGGCGCCTCTACGGGTGAGGCGAAACTCTGTTCTGCGAGCGCGAGCTTCGCCGCCATCGCGGCGTCGTCCAGCATCAAGCTCGTGAAGCCCGCGCCGGCGATTTCCCGCAGCCGCTTGAAGTCTTCCAGATCGGCTGGCCCAGCCGCCCGCATCACATACGTCGGTGCGCTCACGAAGCGAGGCTCCGCACGTCGAACACACCGCGTTCGAGCCCAGCGAGCAGCAGGAACGAAAGCTTCGCACGTTCGGCAAAGCTATCGATCAACGCAAACTCCTGGTCGCTATGCAGGCCACCCCCGCACGGACCAAGCGTGTCAATGTTCGGACACCCGGCGGCCGCCAGATTGTTGCCCTCGCACACGCCGCCGGAGGCTTGAAACTTAAGATCGAGCCCGAGCGCTTCGCCGGCCTTCTTCGTCCAGCTGACGATTGTGCGTTGCTGGGCATTGAGCGGCTTGGCCGGGCGCGTGATGCCGCCATGAAGATGCGCGGATATCCCATCGCGTTGCGACACGAGCTCTGCGACGCGGCGCGCTTCAAGTTCGCCCCAGGCGGCGCCTTCAGCGTCCGGCGCGCGGATGTTGAAGCGCAGCACCGCGCGATCAGGCACAACGTTCACCGCGCTGCCGCCATCGATCGAGCCAACATTGAACGTGACGCCGTCGCGTTTGCCGTTGAGCGCATTCAGCGCAATTGCGGCTTCGGCAGCCGCCAGCACGGCGCTGCGTCCGTCCGCGAACGCGCGCCCAACGTGCGCTGCCTTGCCTTTGACGATGAGGCTGAAATTGCCAGAGCCCTTGCGCGCATCGACCAGTGCGCCATCAGCCAGCGCCGGCTCATATGTCATGCCGAGTTGTGCGCGGGCGCCAAGTTCAGCCAGCAAAGGCGCGCTGGCAAGCGAACCAACCTCTTCATCGGGGCTGAGCAGCACTTCGTACCCAACGCGTTTGTCGCCTGGCAGCGCCTCAAACGCTTGCAGGGCCGCGAGCATCACCGCGATGCCACCCTTCATGTCGGCGGCGCCGGGCCCTCGGAGCGACGCGCCATCGCGCCATGGCGTCTGAAAAGGATGGGCGGCGGGAAATACCGTGTCGTAGTGTCCCGTGAGCGCGACCTGGACAGGCGCATCAGGGCGTACACGCAGACGCAACGACGCGCCGTGCCGAATATCGATCACCTCGCCATCCGGACGCACACGCTGCGACGGCCGGAGTTCGACCTCCTCAGGTTCACCCGGCAAGTCTGCCAACGCCTCAAGCAATGGCGGGCGCATGCGTTTCAAGCCATCGAGTTCAAACGACCCGGAATTGATCGCCGACCAGCGCTCGGTGCGCGCCACCAGCGCTTCGTTTTCGCCGTCCAGGCGTTCCAGCAACGGGTCCAGCCCGGCGCCCCAGGCGGAGCGCGCGGATGTCGTAACGGTATCGGCTGACATGGGCCGGAAACTGCCCGCGCGCGCACCTTAAGTCCAGGCCAGACAACGTTGAACCGGCCGCCAAAGCAAAAGGGCCCGGCTTTCGCCGGGCCCTTCGCAGTTCGAATTTGCTCTGGGATCAGCGGAAGCTGATCGTGACCGCCGTGCGGCGGTTGAGCGGTTCGCGGACGCCGTCGCGCGTCGCACGGGCGAGATCGGTTTCGCCGCGCGCTTGCGCTTGGATCGAGCCGGCGGCGATGCCGCGAGCGACGAGCGCATCGCGAACCACCGAAGCACGACGCTCCGACAGGCCTTGGTTGTAGGTCGGCGAACCCGACGTATCCGTGTGGCCGACGACCACAACACCGGCGACGTTGCACTGACGTGCGCGGTTCACGGCGGCGTCGATCGTTTCCAGCGCGGCTTGGTTGAGGTTCGAGCGATCCCACTCGAAGTACACAACGAACTCCGACGTCGGGCACGTGGCGACCGGCGGCGGGGGCGGGGGCGGAGGCGGAGGGGGCGGCGGCGGAGGCGCAACCACCGGCGCGGCCGGCGCGGCGAATTGATAACGCAGGCCAACCGTCACGGACTGTTGTTGATAGTCCATGTCGAAGTTGCGGCCCGAGATATCGTCGAGCTCGTAGTTCGAGCCGTCAGCGGCGAAATAGCGATAGCCGACGTCGAGATCGAGTTGCTCGGTCAGACCGATGGCGACGCCAGCAAGGCCTTGATAGCCGAGCACGGTGTCTTCTTCGCCCATCGTGATGGCGCCATCACGGATGGTGTTGTTGAAGCGAACGCCGCCCACGCCAACACCGATGTACGGCTCGATGCGGCCGCCACGGTTGAAGTCGTAGAACAGGTTGGCCATCGCCGACCACGCATGCACGTCGCCGTCGTCAAGGCTCACGGCATTGAGATCATCGGCGTTGTACTGATTGAAGCGGTGGCCGAGTTCGCCCTCGAGACGGAAGCCGTTCGAGAATGCGTAGCCGAGGCCCAGATGCTGCGACCAATCGGTTTCGTGATCGATATCGAAGTCAAAGCCGAAACCACCGTTTTCAGTGTGGTCGGAACTACCTTCGAACGAATAACCCAGATCAGCGCGGCCGTACCAGCCTTCCGTCGCGTTGGCGACGCCGCCGACACCTGCCATAAGGGCCGCAAGCGCGACCGTCTTGGTGATGCGCGATTTCATATTCACCCCTCTCAAAGTGATCCCCTACGCCGCATGTTTCGCGACGCAGCGAGCCGCGCAAAGCGCGCTCCCGACCTAAAGGACCAACTATGCAGCCCGAGACGTCCCCGGACGTGGTGCATAGCTCGCCATATAGTTCGTCAGGCAAGATTGTGGCGCAGCAGATTGGTAGAGTCCATGCGACGTCCACCCCACTGACGCAAATTCCCCAGGACCGTTGGATTTTTGCCGCCCTTACGTAACGGCAAGGCAACACGTTCCCGAAACGATCGCGGTACAAAAAAGGGCCGCGCCCCCTCCCGGCGCGGCCCCATCCCCTCTTCGCCCCTGTGCGCGACCTCGAAGGCTCGAAGCCCAAGGTCTCCCCCGCCAAAACCGAAGGAGTGATGGTCACTCTATGCATCCACAGGCGGCGGGCCAGCGCGTTAGGCGCCGACCACGCCCATTTTCGCCACGTTGTGTCCGGCCCGTCACACGGCTGCGTGATGGAACAGCGTGTGACCGCAGGTGTTTGCTTCCAAACACCGCATGGAGACCACGTGATGAGACGAGAGGAACAACTGCGCGATCCCTATCAAACCGAGCACGCGCCTCGCTCGAAAAGCGGCCCGGTGCTTCGCTTTGGCATTGTCGCGGTGTTGTTGGGCGCCGCCGCAGTGTTTGGCTATTCAGCCATGACTGGCGGACCAACGCTGACCGAAGCTCAGCAGGAAGAAACCACCACGCTTGCGGATGCGAGCCAAGACACGGGCTACGCCGCTTCCACCGCGGAGATCCCAGCCGAACCCGCGCCGGTCGCCGAACCCGCAGCGCCCACCCCGGCGCCGGCGCCTGCACGCCGCGTTGCACCTGCGCCAGCGCCCGAAACAGCGCCTCAGGTCGAAGACTTGCCGCCGCCGAGCACCGTGACGGTGCCTTCGACGCCTTCTACCTCAGGCGAATAAGCACAGGCGCTGGCCGCTTTTGCGCGGCGCTACAGGTTGCGCGCGCGAGGGCATCGGTTTAGTGCCGACCCTCGCGTGCGAGCCCGTAGCTCAGTCGGTAGAGCATCTGACTTTTAATCAGAGGGTCGCGGGTTCGAATCCCGCCGGGCTCACCAGCGCTTAGTGCGTCGCCGCCAGAGCGGCAGAAACCGCGCTCCTCCACTCTTTGCGCAACGCATCGCGGACATTGGCCGCCATTGACGGAGTCCATCGGGCGCCAGTCCCCGCCCCGGCATCATCTAGCGAAGGGACAAGCGCCGCTCCGTACGCTGCGAGTTTAGCCGCGCCCAGCGCAGTGACTTCTTGGAAGTTTGGTCGAGCCACTTCGACATCACAGACGTCCGCCAGAAACTGCATCGCCCACGCATTCGCCGTGAGGCCGCCGTCGACCAAGAGTGATTCAATCCGCGGCGCGCCATCCGCACGCAAGGCATCGAGAAGATCGGCTGTCTGATACGCCACAGCCTCCAAGCCAGCGCGAACCAGGTGCTCGAGACGCGAGTCACGCGTGAGGCCGACGATTGTGCCGCGCGCATCGGCATTCCATTGCGGCGCGCCGAGACCAGCGAACGCCGGCACTAGATAAACACCGCCATTGCCTTCAAGGCCACGCGCAATCGCTTCGGACTCAGCCGAGTTGCGAATGAGCTTCAAGCCGTCGCGGAGCCATTGCATCGTTGCGCCCGCGGAGAAGATCGAGCCCTCAAGTGCGTAGGCGAACTTTCCATCGGCGTGATAGCCGACAGTTCCAAGCAAGCGATTTTTCGAATGAGGAGGCGCATCGCCCATGTTCATGACGAGAAAGGCGCCGGTGCCAAACGTGCACTTGGCCGTCCCCGGCTTGAAACAGCCGTGCCCGACGAGCGCCGCCTGCTGATCGCCCGCCATGCCGTGGATGGGAATCGAACGGCCGAACAACGAAGCATCCGCATCGCCAAAATGCGCGTCGCAGGCGGACGTCTGCGGCAGGAGCGCCTTCGGCACACGGAAAAGCGCACACATCTCGTCACTCCACGCGCGCTTGGCGATATCGTAGAGCAGCGTGCGGGCTGCGTTGGTGACATCGCTCACGTGCGCGCGGCCTTGTGTGAGACGCCACACCAGAAACGCCTCGATCGTTCCAAACGCGAGTTCGCCAGCCTCCGCGCGTGGGCGCAGCGCCGCATCGTGATCCAATATCCATGCAATCTTGGTCGCGGAAAAATACGGGTCGAGCAGAAGGCCCGTGACCGCTTGAACGCGCGCCTCGTGCCCCGCATCGCGCAATCCCGCACAGACTTCTGAGGTTCGCCGATCCTGCCACACGATCGCCTTGTGAACGGGTGCGCCGGTTTTTCGATCCCAAACGACGGTTGTCTCACGCTGGTTGGTGATGCCGATGGCGCCGATGTTCTCTGGCCCTCCGACTTGGGCGATCACGGCGCGGCAGACTTGCAGCGTCGCGGCCCAAATCTCGTCCGCATCGTGCTCGACCCAGCCGGGCTGGGGATAGTGTTGCTTCAGTTCGATCTGCGCCGTCGCCTGGGGCTCGAACTTCAAATCGAAGGCGATCGCGCGCGTGGATGTGGTGCCTTGGTCGATAGCGAGGATGAACTTCTTCATGCGCGCACAAAAGAGCGGGGAGGCGCCTAGGTCAACCGAAGACCGGGCGGATCGAGAGGGCAGCCTTCGGCTGGAGCGCCTCCCCTGACGCGGAGCGGCTAGGCGGCGCGCGCCGCCTCCGCGTGTTCGAGTGCGCTGCGAAACGCTGCCGACGCCGTTCGCACGCGCGCCATCGCCGCATCGAGTTCGGCTTCGCTCACCGCATGCCCAGCCTGCGCCATGGCTTCAACTTCCGTGCGGATCGCCGCCAGCTTTGCGGCGAGATCGTCAATGTTGGCGGCGACCGCACCGCCGGCGGCAAGCGCCTGGCCGGCAATCGACAGAATTTCCGCAATGCGTGCGCGATAGCGATCTGGCGCGAATGGAAGGAGCGCGGAAATAGCCGTCAGCAGAAGCTGTATTTGCATGATCCAGTTCAGCATGGCGTTCTCCTCAACCGCGCCGCGCGCGGACTAGACCTTGAAGCTCGGCTATGGGCGCCTCCGCGGCCGCAATAGCGGCGCTGAGTTCGCGCGCCGCGATCGCGAGAGCTGCCGCTGCGCGCTGCACGCCGGATGCATCGCCCGCTGAGGCGGTGTCGAAGGCTGCACGAGCACGCACGTAGCCACGCACGGCGATCTGCAGCGTCTGCGCTGCTGGCGTCGCGGCGCGTTCCGCCTGACCGAGCGCGCGTTTGAATGCGAGTGGTGTGGCAGGATCAGCAACGATATCGGTCGCCTCCTCCAGCACCGCGGCGTAGGCGTGCAACAGGGCATAGGCCTGCTGATCGATCGAATGCGCGGCAGATATCGGGTTTGCGATCTGCGTGTCGCCGAGTTTGAACGCGGCGCAGGCCGGCGCGCAGGCAAGCGCGACGCCGAGGAAAAGAGCGCGAAGTGGGTGCTTCATGGCGCGCCTCAAACGATTGGCGTGCGCGCACGGGCGCGGCCAACAGCGACGCCGATGAGACCGAGTGTGACGACGAGGTCGATCAACGCGCTTGCGGCTTCTTGGGCTGCGCCATCAGGCAGAACGACGCCCAGACGTTGCGCGGCGGCGGCGATCGCGATGGTCGCGGCGCTGCGCAGAGTCAGCGACTGCACGGCAGATTTTTGAACTGGAGAGGCGATGGGATCGGTCATTAGGCTCCTCAATGTGTGAGAAGCCTAAGGCCGCCTGCCGCACCCCGGATAAGTTCGCGCTATGTGCGCGCCGCTTTCGTCACAACGCATTGCCGCGAAACAGAACGCCAGTCGACAGACCGGCGTCCCGCACGTGGATTGTTATTTGCACAATGCCCGCTTCGCCCCGTCGTACTCGCGCTTCAAGCGCGCGATGAGGTCAGCCGTTGAAACCACCTCATGCACAGCGCCAACGCCCTGGCCGGCGCCCCAAATGTCCTTCCAGGCTTTGGCTTTCGACCCTTCGCCACCGCCGAAGCTCATCTTGCTGGGATCGCTTTGCGGAAGATTATCGGGATCAAGCCCTGCCGCGACGATCGAACCCTTCAAATAATTGCCCAGCACCCCGGTGAAGAGGTTTGAGTAGACAACGTCGCTCGCGCTTGAGTCTACGATCATCTGTTTGTAACCGTCTGGCGCATTCGCTTCCTTCGTCGCGATGAAAGCCGAGCCCATGTACGCAAGGTCGGCGCCCATGGCCTGGGCCGCGAGAATTCCGCGACCCGTTGCGATGGCGCCGGAAAGCAAAAGCGGACCATCGAAGAACTCGCGGATCTCGCTGATCAGCGCAAATGGCGAGAGCGCGCCGGCGTGTCCGCCCGCGCCTGCGCACACCGCGATCAGGCCGTCGGCGCCCTTCTCCAGCGCCTTCTTGGCGAATGTCACGTTGATGATGTCGTGCAAAACAATGCCGCCATAAGAGTGAATCGCATCGTTCACTTCGGGACGCGCGCCGAGCGACGTAATCACGATCGGCACCTTGTGCTTCACGCAGGTCTCGACGTCCGCCTCGAGCCGCTCGTTCGTCTTGTGGACAATCTGGTTCACGGCAAATGGCGCAGCAGGCGTATCGGGATGCGCCTCATCCCACGCCGCGAGTTCGTCCTTGATCCGGTGCAGCCAATCATCGAGCAGCGATTGCGGACGCGCATTCAGCGCCGGGAACGAGCCGACGATCCCGCCTTTGCACTGCGCCGTGACCAATTCGGGGTTGGCGATGATGAATTGCGGGGCGCCCACGGCAGGCAGGCGAAGCTTGTCGAACAAAGGAGGCAGGGCCATGCTTTTCTCCAGGTTGCCATCAGGCCTAGCCTGCGTTCAAAAGCGCGTCGATGCCTGACATGGCGTCAAGCGGAGCGGAAATGACTGAACCTACTCTCAACCTTGGCGAGGCCGCCTCGGAGGCGGACTGGCGGGCTCTTGTCGAGCAAGGGTTGAAGGGCGCGCAATGGGCGCGGCTCGTCGGCAAGACCGCCGATGGGATCGCACTCGAACCGCTCTACCGCGAGACCGACATCGCAACGGCGCGTGACATTTCGGGTATGCCCGGCGCAGCGCCCTTCGTACGCGGTGGGCGCGCGGACGCGTGGGCGATCCGGCAGGCATTTGAACATCCCGATCCTGAGCAAACCAATCAAGAAGTCCTCGCCGACCTCGCGGGTGGGGTAAGCGCGATCGAGCTGGTGGTGGGCGCACGCGGCGTCGCGATTGACTCCGCCGCTCATCTCGATGTCGCGCTGGCGAATGTGATCCTGGAAGCCGCGCCGGTTTCCCTGGATGCGGCCGGCGACGCGCTCCGCGCTGCAAATCTGCTGCGCAACAAGTTGAAGGGCGTCGCGGCGCCTGGCACGGCGTTCAACCTCGATCCGCTCGGCGTCAGGTTGCGCGGCGCGACGCTCGACGCCAGCGCTTGTTTTGCATTTGCCGTGAGCGCCGGGAGCGAACTCCCGCACGCCCACGCGCTGCGCGCTGATGCCCGGCTGGTGCATGAGGCCGGCGGCAGCGAGGCGCAGGAGATCGCGTACGCGCTCCACGCCGGCATCAGCTATCTGCGCGGACTGACCGATGCCGGCCTCACCGCCGAGCAAGCGGCCGCCACAATCGCGTTCGCGCTTTCCATCGGCCCGGATGTGCTGATTGAAACGGCAAAGCTGCGTGCGCTGCGGCTCTGCTGGGCGCGCGTGTTGGAAGCATCAGGCGCGCCACCGGCCGCGCGCGCAGCTTACGTCCACGCCTTCAGCTCGCGCCGTATGATGACCCGCCATGACGCATGGACCAACATTCTGCGCGTCACGACATCGGCCTTCGCGGCGGCGATAGGCGGCGCTGACGCAATCACGACCTATCCGCTGACCGACGCGCTCGGCTTGCCGACGCCGTTTGCACGCCGCGTCGCCCGCAATACCCAAATGGTGCTGCTCGAAGAATGCCGCCTTGGCCACGTAGCTGATCCCGCCGGTGGCGCCTGGTTCGTCGAGAAACTCACCCGTGAACTCGCCGACCGCGCCTGGTCCATCATGCAGCAACTAGAAGCCACGCCCGACGCCGGCGCCTCGCTCGCGCAGCTGGTCGCCGAGATGCGCACGCAACGCCAACGCGCCATCGCCACGCGCCGGGAAACAATCACCGGCGTAACGGACTTTCCGCTGCTCGATGAAACCACGCCCGAATTCATTGCGCGCACGACGCAAAGCGAGGACTCGCCTTTCGCACCCGTGCGTTGGGCCGAACCGTTTGAAACGCTGCGCGCCAAGGCTGCAAAAGCCGCACCGCGCGTCTTCTTCGCCAACATGGCGAGCCTCGCCGAATTTGGCCCGCGCGCACAATGGTCGCGCAACTTGCTTGCCGCAGGCGGTGTCGACAGCATCGGGCCAGAAGACGCGCATGCGACGATGGAAGCGCTCGTCGATGCGTTCCGTGCGAGCCGCGCACGCGTCGCTCTGATCGCCAGCACCGACGCCTGTTACACCGAACACGCGGAAAACGCAGCGCAGCGCCTCAAGGCCGCGGGCGCAACTTGGGTCGTGCTGGCTGGCAAGCCCGGCGACAACGAGACGCGTTGGCGCGCGGCCGGTGTGGATCAATTCATCTTCGCCGGTGTCGACGCGCTAAAGGAACTCGAGACGCTGCACGCGGCGCTGGGAGTTGGCGCGTGAAACCGCTCAGCATCGTCCTTTCGGCCTGCGGCGCACTTCTGCTCGCCGCCATCATCGCCGCCGCGGGCGGATGGTGGACGCCGTGGGCGTCGCGCTACATTCACGGCGTCGATGTTTCCTGGCACCAGGGGGCAATCGATTGGCGCACGCTCGCGGCTGACGATGTTGCTTTTGCCTACATCAAAGCCACTGAAGGCGCCGACCATGTCGATCCGCGCTTTGCGTTCAACTGGCGCGAGGCCGGCGCAGCGGGGCTTTATCGCGGCGCCTATCACTTCTTCACGCTCTGCCAGCCCGGCGCACGGCAAGCGTCAAACTTCATCGCCGTCGTGCCGCGAACTGAGGGCGCTCTGCCGGCGGCGCTCGATCTCGAACACATGGGCCCCTGCCGCCAAGGGCCGACGATGCCGGATGTCATCACCGAAGCACGCGCCTTCATGGACCGCGTCGAAGCGCATTACGGCGTGCGCCCTATCATCTACACCACGCGCGAATTCCACGATGCCCACCTGCGCGAGCTGCAAGGCGAACGGTTCTGGATCCGCTCCATCGCCGCCCCGCCAAGCTTTCGCGAAAACGATTGGATCATCTGGCAACACCACAACCGCGGCCACCGCCGCGGCGTAAGCGGGCCGGTCGATCTCAACGCGTTTCGTGGCAACGACACCGCGCTCGCGACCTTCGCTTCAACGCCACGGCCAACGACATGACGCTCCCCGACTTCTCCAAACTCGCACTCGATAGTAACGTCGCTTCCGCGCCGCCGCCACGTGGCGAAGACTGGCTCACGCCCGAAGGCATCGCGGTGAAAACCGCTTACACGGCGGCTGATCGCACTGGTCTCGACTTTGTCGATGGCTTCCCGGGCATGGCGCCATTCGGGCGTGGGCCGTATCCAACCATGTACGTGCAGCAGCCGTGGACGATCCGGCAGTATGCGGGGTTCTCAACGGCGGAGGATTCCAACGCTTTCTACCGGCGCAATCTGGCGCATGGGCAGAAGGGGCTTTCCATCGCCTTCGACCTGGCGACGCACCGCGGGTACGATTCCGATCACCCGCGCGTTGTAGGTGACGTCGGCATGGCGGGCGTTGCGATCGACTCGATCCTCGACATGCGCACGTTGTTCAACGGCATTCCGCTGGACCAGATGAGCGTGTCGATGACCATGAACGGCGCGGTGCTGCCGATCATGGCGCTCTATATCGTCGCCGGCGAAGAGCAGAACGTGCCGCACGCCAAGCTCAGCGGCACGATCCAGAACGACATCCTCAAAGAATTCATGGTGCGGAACACGTTCATCTATCCGCCGAAGCCGTCGATGCGCATCGTTGGCGATATCTTCGCCTACACCGCCGCCGAGATGCCAAAGTTCAATTCGATCTCGATCAGCGGCTATCACATGCAAGAAGCCGGCGCGACGGCGGACCTCGAGCTTGGCTACACACTCGCTGACGGCGTCGAATATATTCGCGCCGGCATCGCTGGCGGCTTGGACGTCGACAAGTTCGCGCCGCGGCTCTCGTTCTTCTGGGCCATCGGCATGAACCCGTTCATGGAGATCGCCAAGATGCGCGCGGCGCGTCTCTTGTGGGCGAAGCTCGTCGCGCAATTTGGCGCATCGGATAAGTCGCGGGCGCTACGTACACACTGCCAGACCTCCGGCTGGTCGCTCACCGCGCAGGACGTTTACAACAACGCGGTGCGCACTTGCGTCGAAGCCATGGCGGCGGCTTATGGCGGCACGCAATCGCTGCACACCAACTCTCTAGACGAAGCGCTGGCGCTGCCGACCGACTTCTCCGCTCGCATCGCCCGCAACACGCAGATCCTACTGCAGAGCGAAGGCGGGGTGACGCGCCCCGCCGATCCGTGGGGTGGCTCCTACTACGTCGAACGCCTCACCGCCGATCTCGCCGCGAAGGCCTGGGCGCATATCGAAGAAGTCGAGAAACTCGGCGGCATGGCCCAGGCGATCGACCAAGGCTTGCCAAAGGCCCGCATCGAAGAAGCCGCGGCGCGCACGCAAGCGCGCATCGATACTGGGCATCAAACCATCGTCGGCGTGAACAAGTTCAAACTGGCCGAGCAAGAAGATGTGCCGGTGCTGAAGGTCGACAACGCCAAAGTGCGCGCGATGCAGCTCGAAAAGCTGACGCGCCTCAAGACTGACCGCAAGCAGGTCGAAGTCGACGCCGCCCTCGAAGCGCTTGAAAACGGCGCGCGCGCCAACGGCAATCTGCTCGACCTCGCGGTCAAAGCGGCGCGCGCTAAAGCCACTGTCGGCGAAATGTCGTCGGCGCTCGAACGCGCCTTCAATCGCCACCAACCGCCGATCCGCCTCGTCACCGGCATCTACTCACGCGAAGCGGCCGACGACACCGCCGTCGAACGCGCCCGCCAAAGCGTCGCCGCGTTTCAAGACGCCGAAGGCAAGCGCCCCAAAATCCTCGTCGCCAAGATGGGCCAAGACGGCCACGACCGCGGCCAGAAGGTCGTCGCGAGCGCGTTCTCCGATCTCGGCTTCGATGTGGACATCGGCCCACTCTTCGCGACACCCGAAGAAGTCGCCGATCAAGCCATCGCCAGCGGCGTCCACATCGTCGGGGTGTCCTCCCTCGCCGCCGGCCACCTCACGCTCACGCCGGCGCTTCGCCTCGCGCTCGAACAACGCGGCCGCGGCGACATCATGATCGTCGTCGGCGGCGTCATCCCGCCGGAGGACGTGCAAACGCTAAAAGACATGGGCGCAGCCGCCGTCTTCCCACCAGGCGGCGTCATCGCCGATATCGCGCAGAGCCTGCTGAGCGCACTGAACGAAAAACTCGGCTACGCGCAGCCCGCGCGGCGGGACTAGTGCTCGAACAGTTGCGACATACTCTGCACCTCCTGGCGGCGCCGCCAGAACAGACGCTTGATTGGCTTCGCTTGGAGAGCGCCAAAGTTGGTGACGGCGTAGTCCTCGGCATCGACGAGATCGCTTTGGACTTCGAGAATTGGGCGCGAGCCTGCTGGCAACTTCTCGAAACCGGCGACCTCACTCAATCCGCCCACCAATCGATCCTAGCCTTGAACATCTCGATCGAGCAGATCGGCAACGATCCCGCGGATTGGACACCCTCTGCTTTTGCCGCTTCAGAAAAGTGGCGGCAAATTCGAACAGAGGCCGCTCGAATATTGAAGCAGCTAGGATCCGACATTTGAAATACGCGCTCCTTGCCCTCTCTGCCATCCTCGCCATCGCCTACGGCGCCTATGGCTCAAGCCTCTACGAAGGCGATCCGCCCTTCGTCGTCGGCACGATCTTCAAAGCGTCGAGCATCGTCATCCTCGGACTCATCGCACTCCTCGCGCGCTCGAACCTGCTCGCGGCCGGCCTGCTCTTCGGCGCACTCGGCGACGCGCTGCTCGCATGGAGCCAGGAGACATTCCTCTATGGCGCGTTCGCGTTCCTGATCGGCCACCTCTTTTACATCGCGCTCTGGCTGCGCGCGGGCATCGGCGTCGGCGACGCGCTAAAACAACCGCCGCGCCTCCTCGGCGCCGTCGCGCTGATCATCGCCTGCATCGCGATGACGTACCTGCTGGTCCCGCGTGACAATTCCATGTTCGCGCCGCTTGTCGTCTACACCGGCGTGCTGACGCTTATGGCGCTCTGCTCCTTCACGCTGCCGGCCACACGCCGCCTCGTCATGATCGGCGCCGTGCTCTTCTTCATCTCGGACGGCTTCGTCGCCTGGAACAAGTTCCACCACGATCCCGATCCGACGCTCGCCTACTGGCGCAGTTTCGCCGGCTGGATGATCTACTGGGCCGGCCAAGCGGCAATGTGCGTTGGCGCGCTCGGCTTGCACAAAGCCAAATAGCGCATGCAGGACCAGCAACTCGACGCGATCGAATTTTTCGACGTCCCTGCGGCGCACCAACGGATCGTACGCGAGTGGTATGGCGGCCGCGTAGCGGCGCTGGCTCTCGACGGCGAACGCTCCGTCCATTTGCCACATCCTGACGGCGGCGGTCGGGTGCTGAAATTGAAAGGCGCCGGCCTCGCGGGCGGCCCGGTGCAATTCGGGACCTATCATCGCACCGGCCCGAAGGCGCCAGTGTTCGATTTCGACGGTCGCATGATGGAGGATGTCGCGGCAGGCCACGACGGCGCCTTTCGCGGCGGCGCATCGTTTCAGCAAGCATCGACCGAGTATCGTATCGCACGCCGCCTTATCGAACTGGGCTACGAAACCGTGCCGTGCCTCGGCTACGGCCGCATCGAAAAGGCGGGGCGTGTTTCCTGGTTTTCAGTCTTCGATCACGAACCGGGTTTGAGCGGCGCGATGGCCTACCCGGAACTCCCGCTCGACATTTGGATCCATCTCAATCGCGCCATCGGCGATCTGATGTTTGAACTCGCCGTGAAGCACGATCTGATCGGCTATTGCTGGTATTCCCGGACGCCCGACAATCGCTTCCTCATTCGCGACCTGCACCCTTTTCGACAGGCCGATGCGTTCAACATGTCGCAAATCTCATGGGTGATGCAGGTGTTCTACGCCATGCACATTCGCGGCAACACGCAACGTCTTTGGGCGCTCAAGTGGAATGAACCCGCGATGCCGCATGATTTGCATGTGTGGCAATACCGCGCCTTCTGTCCGGAGGTTCGTCTCGAAGACCATGACGAGCTTCGCCAAGACTTGGTGGCGCCGTACATGCTCGCCCCGCCGAAGGACTTCTCGTTCGAACGGCTTGTCGCCTTGCTGAAGCGGAACCGCATTACCGCCGCGCTCATGGAAGCTTGCCCGCCGCAATTCGCACGCGTTTGAGCTAAACGCTGGCTCTGGTTAGACTCCGCCGCATGGCCGATCTCGATTCCGCCCGCGAAACACTGCAACGCGTCTTCGGTCACGACGACTTTCGCGGCCTGCAGGCTGACGTGATCAGCGAAGTGCTGGATGGCCGCGATGTCGTCGCAGTGTTGCCGACGGGCGGCGGCAAGAGCTTCTGCTACCAAATTCCGGCAATGCTGCGCGACGGCGTTGGGCTCGTGATCTCGCCGCTGATTGCGTTGATGCAGGACCAAGTTGCGTCATTACGCAGCGCTGGTGTTGCAGCCGCGCGCCTGGACTCCACCGTTCAATCCGATGCGCGCCGCGAATGCCTCACCGCCGCACGCGAAGGCAAGCTCGACCTGCTTTATGTGTCGCCCGAAGGCCTCTTCGCCCAGGGCTTCCTCGATTTTCTCGAACAATGCCCCATCGCGCTCATCGCCATCGACGAGGCGCACTGCGTCAGCCAATGGGGTCACGACTTTCGGCCCGACTATCGCGCGCTCGGCCAACTCGCACACCGCTTCCCCGGCGTGCCGCGCATGGCCGTCACCGCCACCGCCGATCTCAAAACCCAAGCCGACATCCGCACGCAACTGCGGCTCGATCACGCGAAGAGCTTTATCGCTTCGTTCGATCGCCCAAACTTGGTGCTCGGCGCCGAGCGCAAGGGCTCCAAATCGCAAGACCGCATCTTCGATCTTGTGAACGAGCGGCGCGGCAAATCCGGCATCATCTACGCCGCCACCCGCGACAACGTCGAGAAGACCGCGGCCAATCTGCAAGCGGTCAAAATCCCAGCGCTCGCCTACCACGCGGGCCTCGACGCAAGCTTACGCGCCGAGCGCCAGCATCGCTTCCAGGAAGAAGACGATGTCGTCATGGTCGCGACCATTGCCTTCGGCATGGGCGTCGACAAGCCGAATGTCCGTTACGTGATCCACGCGGACTCGCCCAAAAGCATCGAAGCCTATTGGCAAGAGGTCGGCCGCGGCGGGCGCGACGGCGAAACCGCCGAAGGCTTCTGCATTTACAGCGCCAGCGATCTGCGCCGCGCCATTATGTTTGCCAACCAGTCGAACGCCACGGATCAAGTGAAGGCGGTGCAGATCAAAAAGGCGCGCCAACTCTTCGCCTTTCTCGATGGTCTCACCTGCCGCCGCGCCGGCGTGCGCCGCTATTTCGGCGAAGAGAACGTCGAGCCGTGCGGCGTTTGCGATATCTGCACCGATCCTCCCACCTCAATCGACGCCACCGAACTTGCCGCCAAAGCCATCTCCGCCGTCATGCGCATGGATCAGCGCGTCGGCCGCGGCCGCGTCGTGAACCACCTCCTCGGCCGCACCGGCGACGGCCTCGACGAACAATACGCCTCACGCTCCACCTTCGGCATCGGCGCCGACACCGGTGAACCCATCTGGCGCAATGTGATCGAACATCTCTTGTTCGAAGGCGTGCTCAGCGAAGGCGACGATCAACGCCCCACGCTCTCCATCGGTGACGACGAAGCCGTGCGCGCCATCTTCCGCAAAGAGCGCAGCGTCCGCATCCGCGACGCCGTCAAACCCACGCGTCGCAGCAAAGAAGAACGCCGCGCCACGCGCGACGCCAAGGGCGCGGTCAAAGCTGGCTTTAACGGCGCGGACGCAAAGCTCTTCGAAGCGCTGAAAACCTGGCGACGCGAAACCGCGCACGCCAACGGCGTCCCGCCCTATGTGATCTTCCATGACGCAACGATCGCCGACATGGTCCGCGCCAAACCCAGCACGCTCCCCGCCCTCGGCCGCATCTCCGGCATCGGCGAAGCCAAACTGAAGAAATACGGGACCGAGGTGCTCGCTGTGCTTCTGGCGGGCTGTTGATTGTTCTCTTTTTGTTCTTGCCTGGGTGAAGTGCTTGGTGTTTAGTCTCAGCGGGAGGCTCAACATGATCGGCTACGTCACCATTGGCTCGAACGACATCGCGCGCTCGTGCGCGTTCTTCGACGCTGCTTTCGAACCACTCGGCTACAAGCGCTCGTTCGAGGGCGGCGGCTGGGCGGGATATGGCCCCGGCGGCAAGCAAGACGAAGGTCTGCAAATCTATCTGGCGACGCCAGAAAACGGCCAAGCGGCGAGCTTCGGCAACGGCTCGATGCTGGCGTTTAAAGCGCCATCACGCGCAGCAGTGGAGGCTTTCCATGCAGCGGCGCTCGCAGCCGGCGGCAAGGATGAAGGCGCGCCTGGCGTACGCGGCGAGAGCGATCCGCCGTTTTACGGCGCCTATGTGCGCGATCCCGAAGGCAATAAGTTCTGCGCCTACGTAAAAGGCTAGTCGCTTAGGCGTCTTCGCTTTCCAGAACGCGGCGCGCGGCAGCTGGGCCATGCTCGGCAAGCTCACCCGCCTGCTCGACCCATTCTTCTTCGACAATGCGGCCTTGCAAACGCAGGTATTGATCGACCCAAGCGACGTTCTCATCGCTCCAAGCGGCGATCTGATCGAAGTGGAAGACGCCGAGCGAGTACAGTGTCGTTTGCTGCAGCAGACTGACGCCTTCGATCAGCGTCAGATCGTCCGGCGCGCCATTGCGCGCAGCAGGCAACACGGACGGCTTCGCGCGGCGCGAGGGCGCGGCGATGCGCTGCTCGACGGGAGGTTCGGACGCCGGCGTTTCATGAACTGGGGCAGCCGCCGCGGCGGCGACCACTTGAACTGGCCGTTGCTCCAGATGACGCACGCGCGCCTCAAGGTAACGCGCGCGCCATTTCCACCGATCGGGATCGGGGCCGGCTTCCGCAACTTCGGGCGGCGCGGCGACAGGTTGTGGCGTGGCGTCGGCGCGCGTCTGAAGATGCGCGACGCGGCGTTCGAGATAGAGCAAGCGCCAGCGCAGCAGCATGTCCACATCGGCGTTGGCGGCGAACGGCGGCTCTTCTTCCGCGGCAGGCGCTGTCGGTTCGGCAACGAGCGCCGCGTTCTGCGCGCGCAGCTGTTCCTCCAAGAAGCTCGCCCGGGCTTCGGCATCTCGCGCCCGCCACTCCAGAATAGGCTGGGCGGGCTCTGCTGGCTCTGGCGACGTCTCGACCGCCGGCGTCGGCGCACGCGCTAAGCCCTCAAGATAGCGCACGCGCTGTTCAAAATAGCGTAGCCGCCATGTCTGCAGCATAGTGTTTTCGTCCGGCTCCGGTTGCACCGGTTCGACGATGGCCGTCTCGATGTCACGCTCTTGCGCGCGGCGCGCTTCATGCTCGGCGACAAGCCCACGCAGTCGCGTCAGCTCCTCGCCTTCGCTGCCCTGGCGCTCCAATTGCCGGCGCAGTTCGGCCGCTTCGCCGGAGGCATCATCAGCGCGCGCACGCGCGCTCTCCAATGCACGTTCCAATTCGGCGATGCGGCTTTCCCGAATGCGCGCGAGGCTGTCGTTAGCCTCCGCAACGCGATCACGTTCGTCGCTCATGTCGAGGCCATCGCCGGCGGCGAGTTGCGCCAGATCGCGCACCATGCGTTCGCGTGTGCCGCGCAAGGCGCGCAGCTCAGGCTCGGCCCGCTGAGCCGCGAACATCCAGCCTGCCAGCGCCGCAAATCCCGCCGTGAGCAGGAGCCACACTGACAATTGTCCGATCAGATAGATCATGATCGCACCTTCAACTCGTCACGTAGAATTCGATGCGCCGGTTCACAGCCTGCCCCGTCGGCGTTGCGTTGCTGACGCGCGGACGATCGGGACCGTAACCCTGTGCGCGCAGCCGCGCCCGCGCCACGCCCTGCGCCGTCAGATAATTGGCAACTGCGTCCGCCCGGGCACGCGACAATTCCATGTTCAGTTCGCGCGCACCTTGATTGTCGGTGTGCCCCGCGACTTCGATCGTGAAGCGGTCGCAGCGTAGCGCCACGGACGCCAGTGCATCGAGCACCGGACGGCTCGACGGCTCAATCGCTGAGGATCCCGCAGCAAAGTTGATGACGTTGCGCTCCATCAGCCGATCGAACGCTCGCTCGCAGGTTTCGGCGTCGCCCGTCGCGAGATTGAGCCCTTGCAGCTCAGGGTTCTGCAAATCCAGCCCGTCAGTGGTGACGGCCAAGCGCGCACGGAACGGGGCTGGCGGTTCTGTAAAGGTGCGCTCTAGCGCGCGCACGCCGTCCGCATCGCCGTCGCCGATGAACACGATCTGTGAATCCACGATCCGTGCCTCACCGACACTCAACCCAGCAAGCAACCGCACGGCATCGCGCGCGACGTCGGTGAAATGCGGTGAAGGCGCCCCACCCGCTACATGCATGTGGTCCACCGGCTCGCCGTTCGGGAAAGCTTCGCGTGCGGCCGCCATGAGCGCCACCCGCGTATCTTCGCTTGGCACCGCGCCCGTGAGCGCAACGTTCGTTCCTTCGCGGCGCGCGCTCCAAGCATAAGGCCGCTCAAACGTGCCGATCGTCACGCCGGCAACGTCGACGTTGGTCACGCCGCCAGCCCACGGCCCTCCGGCGCCAACGGCAGTCAGCGCCGCATGCCGCGCCGCGACGATATCGTCCTGCGTCTCCACGATACCTCGGAGCACGGCGTTCTGCCCTTGCATCTCAACATCGAGCCCGGGATAGCCCGCCGCGATCAGCGCCGTCGCCACGCGCTGCTCAAGCACCTGCGGCATCCGCCAAACGGCGCCATCGTGCGGGGCGAGCATCCCCAGCAACGCCGCCACCAGCGCTCCAACGCCGCCGATCAGCAGCATCAGACGCCGGCGTTCGTTCTGCTCGGATGGGTCGGATGTGGTCATGAGCCGCGCGCGCGCCGGACTTGCGCTTCCGTGAGCGCGTGCCGCAATTCTTCGATGTCACGCTCTTCGCCGCGCGTCCGCGCGCCGGCGATCAGCGCATAAATGCGCCAGCCAACGGCGAAGCCAACCAAGGCCGCCGCCACGAACAGGATCACCTGAGACAAGAACAGGCCTAGCATTCTTCCCGCGCTGCGTGCGTCCCGATTGCGCTTAACGCCCTTCTAATGCCTGGCGATCTAGGCGAAAACCTGAAACACCCCGCCGGGCGAACGGCGCGAAAGACCTCATGGCGCATCACATTACCAGCGCGTCTAATCCGCAGATTAAGACGCTCAAGAGCCTGCATCTGAAGAAGGGACGCGCCGAGACCGGCCTGTTCCTGGCGGAAGGCGCGCGTTCGGCTATTGAGGCGGCTGAACTGGGCGCGTGGCCGGAGATTCTGGTCTTCTCGCCCGCCGCTCGCGAGCGCCCCCAAGTTCGAACGCTTATCGAGCAAGCCGAAGCGCGGCGCGTCCACACCATTGAGACCAGCGAGAACGTGCTCGCCCAGATCAGCAAGCGCGACAATCCGCAGACGGTGATCGGCGCCTACAAGCAGCGGCTCACACCGCTCGATCAAATCAACGGCGACACCGTCGTCGCGCTCGAAGGCATCCGTGATCCAGGAAACTTAGGGACGATACTACGTACTTCGGACTCCACCGGCGCTGGCGGCGTGATCTTGGTTGGCGAAAGTTGCGACCCGTTTTCGGTCGAGGCCGTGCGCGCGAGCATGGGGTCGCTCTTCGCCATGAAACTTGCGCGCGCGTCGTTCGAAGAATTGCTGCGCTTCAGAAAGGAACGCGGGGCGAGCATGATGGGGCTCTCACTCAAAGGCGCCGCGCTCGACGCTGATCGACCGGCTCCTGCGCGCGCCATTGTGCTCATGGGCAACGAGCAATCGGGCTTGCCTGAGCATATGGAAGCCGCCTGCGACGCGCTCGTGAAGCTGCCGATGCGCGGGCGCGCAGATAGTTTGAATCTTGCGATCGCGACGGGCGTGATCCTCTACGATCTTTGGCGGAGACGCGGATATGACGGCGCACGCACCTGACCTTTTGATCGCCGACGATTGGAAAGACTACCGCCTGCTGGATTCCGGTAATGGCGGCAAACTTGAGCAGGTCGGCCCCTACCGCTTCGTGCGGCCGGAGCCGCAAGCGCTGTGGGCGCCGGCGCGTCCTCCACAAGATTGGGATTCCGCTGACGCAATCTTCGCGGGCTCGTCCGGCGATGACGAAGACGCCGGCCGCTGGCGCTTTAATCGCGAGTTGCCACAAAGCTGGACGTTGAGGTGGGACGACATCTCGTTCGTCTCGCGCCCCACGCCGTTTCGTCACTTGGCGTTTTTCCCGGAGCACTCCGTCCACTGGCGCTACGCGCGTGAGTATCTCAAGGCGCATCGCGGATCACAGCCGGAAGTGCTGAACCTATTTGGCTACACAGGCCTCGCTTCGCTCGTTAGCGCGAAGGCAGGCGCGAAAGTCACGCACGTCGACGCCTCGAAGAAGGCCATCGGCTTCGCGCGCGACAATCAGCAAGCGGCGGGCCTCGGCGAAGCGCCGATCCGCTGGATCTGCGACGATGCGCTTACGTTCGTGAAGCGGGAGATCCGTCGTGGTCGCCGCTACGACGGCGTCATTCTCGATCCGCCGAAGTTTGGTCGCGGTCCAGATGGCGAAACCTGGCGCCTCGAATCTGATTTGCCGGAATTGCTCGACGCATGCCAAACGCTGCTGCGCACCGATCCCAACGAGCGCGCGAGCGCTAAGGGTTTCATGATCGCGACAGTGTACGCCGTGCGTCTTTCCTATCTGGCGCTCGCGCAAACGGCGCAGCAAATGTTCGAAGGCGGCGAGTGGCAAGCCGGCGAAATGTGCCTGCCTCACGAAGGTCGCAGCGAGTTGTTGCCGACCGCGATTTTCGCACGCTGGCGCGGCTAGTGAAAATTCCGCCCCTTCGGCATCACGCTGGCGGCCCTCTTCACATCGAGATTGATCCGCACATCGCGCGGGTGCCGCTGACGTGAATCACCTGCCCCGCCGCGTCGAGGTTCATCCGTCGGGCCAGTTGGATCAAGCTGCGCGCCTTGTGCCGAGAGCTCGGCCAGAAGCGGCGTGTAGTCATGCACACGCTCGGCGATCACATGGATCACGCCGCTTTCGCTTTGCACCGCCCCGTCAATCGCCACAAGCCGCCCGCCTAAGACTTCGCGCCGATACTGCTCAAACAATTTCGGCCAGACGACAATGTTCGCGATTCCTGTTTCGTCTTCCAACGTCATGAATATCACACCAGACGCGGTTCCAGGCCGCTGGCGCACAAGTACAAGCCCTGCGACACGCGCACGCTCGCCATTTTGCATTTTGGTAAGTTGCTCGGCCTTGATCACGCGCCGCGCCGCCAACTCTTCGCGCAGCAGCGAAACCGGGTGCGCCTTCAGCGATAACCCAATTGTCCGGTAATCTTCAACGATATGCTCACCCAAGCACATGGAGGGCAGATCAAAATCCGGCTCACGCGTACGATCTACAGCGGCGCACTCAAACAGAGGCAAATCCTCCTGCCCACCAACGCGATTCAACCCACGCGCCGCCCACAACGCGTCGCGCCGATCAAGACCAAGGGAGCGGAAAGCGTCGATATCTGCGAGGCGTTCGATGGTTGATGGCGACAACCCGCTTCGCAGCCAAACATCGCGCACGGAATCGTATCCCGCGCCACGATTGGCCACGAGTTGGGCCATCTCTGCTTCCTTCAATCCTTGCGCTTGGCGATAACCCAGCCGCAGTGCGTGCGTTGATCGAATGTCGCCGGCCATTTCAACGTGACGCTTATGCAAACGTTCGGCCGCTTTCGGCCCCTGCTCCAACGTATTGTCCCATGCCGAGTGGTTCACATCGATCGGCCTAATCTCCACGCCGTGATCGGCTGCGTCCCGCACAATCTGCGCCGGCGCATAAAACCCCATTGGCTGCGAATTGAGCAGCGCTGCCGCGAACACATCCGGATAATAACACTTCAACCAAGACGACGCGTACACAAGGATCGCGAAACTGGCAGCATGGCTTTCAGGAAACCCGTACTCTCCAAAGCCTTCAATCTGCGCGAACGATGCCTCGGCGAAGTCTTTATCGTAACCGTTCGCGACCATGCCGCTGATGAACTTGTCCTTGAGTTTGCTAATTGTTCCGGTTCGTTTGAACGTGGCCATCGCGCGACGAAGCCGGTCCGCCTCAGGCGCTGTAAACCCAGCCGCGACAATTGCGATTTGCATCGCTTGCTCTTGAAAGAGCGGAACGCCGAGTGTGCGTTCAAGCACTTTCCAAAGTTCCGGCTTTGGCGCGCTGGCCTTCTCGATCCCCTGTTTGCGCCGCAGATAGGGATGCACCATCCCGCCCTGGATTGGCCCAGGGCGCACAATCGCCACTTCAATCACAAGATCATAAAATTTCTCAGGCCGAAGGCGCGGAAGCATGGACATCTGCGCGCGACTTTCGACCTGAAAGACGCCTATCGAGTCCGCGCGATGAAGCATTTCATAGACACGCCGATCGTCATGAGGCGCAAAATAGGAAAGATCCGCTCGTTTCCGTTCGCTTCCCTCGACATCGCGATAGAGCCCCTTATTGGCTTCGTTCCATTCTGGGTATTTATCCAGAAGCAGGTCGAACGATTTTTTCAAACAGCTCAGCATGCCAAGTCCGAGCACATCCACTTTCAGTATCTTCAGCGCCTCCAAATCATCCTTATTCCACTCAACGACAGTACGATCATCCATCGCCGCGTTTTGGATCGGGACCACATCGTGCAACTTCTCCCGCGTAATAACGAAACCGCCCACATGCTGCGATAAATGCCGCGGAAAACCCTCAAGCGCCTTAGAGAGCTGCATGCACTGCATGAGCCGATCGTCAGACACATCGAGACCCATCTCGATCAGGTCCTTTTCCGCCAATCCCTTTGACCACCAATGCAGTGTCTTGGCGAGATTGCCGACTTGATCTTCGGAATACCCGAAGGCCTTGGCGACTTCTCGCACTGCACTTCGGCCGCGATAGCAAATCACGACGGCGGCCAATCCGGCGCGATCGCGTCCGTATTTTTGGTAGATGTATTGGATAACTTCTTCGCGCCGCTCGTGCTCAAAATCGATATCGATGTCAGGCGGCTCACCACGTTCCGGCGAAACGAAACGTTCGAAAACCAGATTGCCGCCTTTGGGATCCACCTCAGTGACACCGAGCGCGAAACAGATGCTTGAGTTGGCTGCCGAACCTCTGCCCTGACATAAGATCGGATCGATCGGGTTGCCGCTCCTATCTTTTCCCGAGCGGGCAAAACGGACAATGTCCGCAACAGTGAGAAAGTATGGCGCGTACTTCAGATCTTTGACGATCTTGAGTTCCCGCTCCAAAATCTCAGCAACATCGGGCGGTACGCCGTTTTCATACCGCTTCGCTATTCCCTCTCTGGCGAGATGCTCTAGCGCCGTCTGCGGGTCCGCGAAGCCGTCGGCCGTTTCTTCTGGATACTCATAAGAGAGGTCATCCATAGAAAATGAGATGCGTTCGATAAAACGAAGGCTCTCTTCGACGGCTTCCGGCGCAAGCGCAAAAAGCCTGCGTATCTCTCCTGGCGCCTTGAGCTGCCGTTCTGCATTTTTCGCCAGCAACGCACCAGCTTCGCTGAGCTTTTTCTTTTCGCGTATGCAAGTGACCACATCCAATAAAGGGCGGGCGTCTTCATGATGCATGAGCGGTTCTGTCGTCGCCAGCAGCCGAGCGCCCGTCTGCGACGCCAGCTGTTTCAAGCGCTTAATTCGCCGACGATCCTCACCACTGAATTGGAATGGCGCTGCGAGCCAAACGGCTCCTGCGGCTTTCTTTATGCGCTGAAGATATGATGCAAGCTCGTTGGGTTCATCGCCAAGCTCGAACGCTGGAATCAGGATCGTCTGCAATCCCTGGGCATGATCGAGAAAATCCCCGAAATCCAACCAGCAATGGCCCTTAGGAGCACGCCTGTTTCCCAGCGTGAGCAGCCGCGTAAGATTTGCAAATGCCGCGCGATCTTTCGGATAGACGATCAGGTCTGGCGTGCCGTCACGAAATACCAACCGGGACCCGACAACCATGCGGATATCCCCTTCGCCCTCTTCGTGGATCGCTTTTGTTTGCACGTGTGCGCGCACGACGCCGGCAAGCGTGTTGCGATCCGCGATGCCGACGCCGGATAGCCCGAGAACAGCGGCCTGCTTTATCATTTGCTCAGGATGAGAGCCGGAGCGAAGAAATGAGAAGTTCGTCGTGACGCAAAGCTCCGCGAAACCTGTCATGCGAACAGGCCATGCAGATACCAGCGCGGCGAGACCTCGTTCTCGCCGTACAATCCCTCACGATAGAGCCAATACCGACGCCCTTGCTTATCTTCGACGCGGTAGTAATCGCGCGTTTTTTCCCGTCTCTGCCAATCGCCAGCAATCCGCTCAGGTCCTTCCGCACGAACGACTTCACGCATCACTCGCCGCCAACGAAAACGGATCGGCGGACCATCCGGGACTCCAGCCATGACCTCAATCTGCTGACCGGGAGAAAACAAACGGACCGGGCGGCGCTGCACGCCGTCTGCCGGTGGTTTCACGGATTTTGTCACTTTCTCGCTCAGTACTGAACGCCACCCAGCAGCGCGCTCAGGCGCATGTTCTTCATACATTTGCGGACGGACGACACGCTTTGGGCCGAGCCTAGATGTCAAAATATCAGCAATGGAGGCGATCGTTTCCGCACTCGCCCAATTGGCATCTACTGAGATCAACGCGCTCGTCCGTTCATCGAACTCCGCCAAGCGCACGACATCAAGCCGCGCCGCCTCAAATCCAAACTGCGCATCCAGATTTTCCCCGACAATGTTGAGTCTCTCACGGAAGAGCCTCATCAGCGGCTTTACTTCGCGAAGCGGCTTGCTGACGTTCACGCCGATTACGCGGTCACGGCCATCAACACCGAACAGAACAGCCTCGGCGCGCAAAACGCCGGCGCCACGCATGTCGAGCTTCTCGATAAGATCGCCACAGAGATCCTGAATCACTTGTAGAACGGCGTCGGCGGTGAAGATCGGCTCTAAGAAACGTCGAAGAGCAAACACCGGTGGCACAGGCCGACGCGGGGTTAGCGCTTCTTGAGCGCGGCCGAGCGCCTGATCGAGGCGAAGCATCGCGCTTTCGCCAGCCCGCGCCGCGAATGATGAACGCGGCGCCTGCTGGATTTGGCCAATAGTCTTTAAGCCAAGGCGGCGCAACAACGCCGCCGCCTCGGGATCAAGACGCAAAGCTTCCACAGGCAATGCGGCAAGCTCTGACTTCCAGCCTTCAGAAGCATCGAGCGAGGCCTGTAGGCCCTCGCGCAACGTTACAGGGTTGCGTGGGTGTTTTCTGTAACGGGCAAACGCCCAAGCTGCGCCCGGCGTTGGCGCGATGGCTGCGCGCGAGCCATAACCTTGTGCGTGGAGGCGCGTGACGATCTCAGCACGGAGTTGTTCTTCACCGCCGAAAAGGTGAGCGCATCCGGTTATATCGAGAAACAAGCCTTCTGGCGGATCGAGCACGACAATCGGCGTGAATCGTTCGCACCATGCAGCGATATTATCGAGCGCGCGCGCGTCTTCTTCGGGATCGACCTCTACCGCCTCTAACCTTGGCTGGATCGCACGCGCATCGGCGAGCGACATCGCAAGCTTCAAGCCAAGCGCACTCGCCCGTGCATCAATGCCCTTCAACTGAAGCGCACCATTGTCTTTCGAATAGACCGCGAGCGGTCGGCCGTCAGACGGCCCGCGTCCAGCTCGTATCAAGCGATCCGTGCGTATCCTTGGCAGATAAATCGCGAGCCACCTCGCGTTCGACGAAGCTGCGCTCATGGGCGTTCCAATCTATGATGAAATGCGCCCCCGCCGGTCCGCTGCGACTGCGCGTGAGTTCGGCGCGGAAGGCTGGGAGGCCGATCTCGTCTGGATCGCCGTTGCTTTCTGCAGATGCGATGCGCCAGCGGGTCCACGCCGCACTCGGTCCGCTTTCAGGCATCAGCAGTAAGCAGCGCGATGCATAGCGTTCGGCGAAAAGCAGCAAGCGTCGGCTGGCTTTGAGATCGAGTGGTTTGCCTTGAGCGCCTAAGGCGCAGATGACGACCGCACCTGTTGCAGCGAGTGCTTGCTCTGCGGCCCAGAGGGCGTCTTCGCGTTTGCGCGCGCGCGCGACGATCAGGCGATCAAGAGGCAAACCATATTGCGCGAGGCCAACGGGATAAGGCGCGCCTTCTTCCGCGAACGAAGCATCTTCGCCGGCCCAGAATATCCCCGCCGCCCCCACCCAATGCGCTGCCAAGGCCAGGGTGAACCCCAAAGCCGCCGCTTCGAACCCAGCCCCCGCCGGGCCAATTTCATGCAGCGGCTGGCTAGCCATAGTGGCGAGCTTGCTCGCAAACCCAGCATTTGGGGCAGGCGCCTCAGAGAGGCCGAAGGAGGCTGGACGCAGACTCATGTTCTCTATATGTTCTACTTCATCGAGTCCCCCGCGACAAGGCGGTAGCGGAACGAAATGGAGGCAGATCGCAGATGTTCGCCTACGCGCTGTTCGAGACCGCCATCGGCCGCTGCGCTCTCGCCTGGGGTCCCCGCGGGATCATCGGAGTGCAGTTGCCTGAGCGTACTCCGGAGGCGACGCGCATTCGCCTGATGCGCCTCTGCCCCAATGCCGAAGAACTCGAACCGCCGAAACAAATCGCGCGAGCTATCGAGGACATCAGCGCACTGCTGCGCGGTGAGAAAAAATCTCTACGCACAATTCAGCTCGACATGAGCCGCGTGCCTGCTTTCAACGCCCGCGTCTATGAGACGACACGCGCCATCGCACCTGGCGCCACGCGCACCTATGGCGAAGTCGCACGCGCCATCGGCCAGCCAGACGGCGCACGCGCAGTTGGTCAAGCGCTCGGCCGCAATCCATTTGCGATCGTTGTGCCTTGCCATAGGGTTGTAGGCGCTAACGATAGGCTCGTCGGCTTCAGCGCAAATGGCGGCATCAAGACCAAGCTCAAGATGCTCAAGATCGAAGGCTGGCGCGAGAATGAGCCAGCCTTATTCGAAGAACTCGCGTAGACGCGCGCGTTTTCCCGCCAACGCGCACTAGGCGCGCATTACCCGATCCCCAACTGGTCGACGCCGCTTAGGCCGCCTAGCGCCCGCTCGGCAGATCCTTGAATGCGACGCCCTTATCGACGCGCACATCTTGCGGCAGACCCAGCACGCGCTCGGCAATGATGTTCTTCAGAATTTCATCGGTTCCGCCGGCGATGCGCAGGCCGGGCGCCCACATGTAACCCTGATGAAACGCGGCCTCCATCGGCGCGAGATCACCATCGTTGATGATGCCGAAATGATCCATCGACTCGATGGCCGTGTTGCAGATGTCCATCAAATGGTTGGCGTTGATCACCTTGCCGATGGAACTCTCCGGCCCAGGAGTCTGCCCGCGCGACAGCGCCGTCATGGTGCGGAATTTCGATAGCTTGTAGCCCTCGGCCTTCACGATCCAGTCGGCAAGCTTCTGGCGGAATGATTCATCGTTGATCATGGCGCCGCGCCCAGTCGTTGCCGGCATCGAGCGCGCGAGTTCGAGAATTTCCGCGTAGTCGGGACCTGTTGAACCGCCCACTGCGAGGCGCTCGTTCATCAGCGTAACAAGCGCGACGTTCCAGCCCATGCCCGGCTCGCCCAGGCGATGGCTGTCGTGTACGCGCACGTCAGTGAAATACACCTCATTGAACTCACGCCCACCGGAAGCTTGGTGGATCGGACGGACCTCAACGCCGGGCGCTTTCATGTCGACGATGAACATCGTGAGCCCCTTGTGCTTCTCGACGTCCGGATTCGTGCGCACAAGGACGATGCCGAAATCGCAAAAGTGCGCACCGGTGGTCCATACCTTTTGACCATTGATGATCCAGTCATCGCCGTCGCGCACGGCTTTGGTCTTTGATGCAGCTACGTCCGAACCAGCGCCTGGCTCAGAGAAAAGCTGACACCAAATCTCATCACCGCGCAGCGCCTTGGCGACGTAGCGATCCTTGATTGGCATATCCGCGAATGCAATCACCGTAGGCACGCACATGCCAAGACCGATCGCGAACGGCTGCGACGGCGCATCGAACTTCGCTTCTTCCTGATTGAAGATCACCGCGTAGATCGGCGGCAGCCCGCGCCCGCCTTGCTCCTTCGCCCAAGTGATGCCGGCAAAGCCGCTTTCGGCCTTCTTGCGTTGATAATCCTTCGCCGCTTTCAGAAAGTCAGCCTGAGAAAGCTTACGGGATAGACGCTCGCTGTCGGCGCCTTTGGGGGAGACATTGGCTTCGAGAAAGGCGCGCGCTTCCGCGCGGAACTTGGCTTCCTCAGGCGTGTCGTTGAAATCCATGTTCGTTCCCTCGTTATGTTTTTTCGAACGGCACGACGAGGCTTCCGACGAAGCCCGCGACCGCCAGCAAAAGTGAGATCGTCACAAAGACGTTGAGCCGATTGAACTCGGCGCCCGGCCCGGCGAATTGCGCGCCGATAACCTTGTCGAAAAAGCTGATATAAATCACGCCGACCGAAAAACCCCACGCGCCGGTGAAGAAAGCGCGCCGCGCCGGTGTCGGTTTCGCGACCAGGATCGCACCTACGATCAGCGCGATGCCTACCATGAAATCGTCGATCCAGAAGATGACTGGCCGCTCGCCCCACGAACGCAGCACTTCACCGCCCATGATGATGAGCGCGAACGCAAAGGTGGCGACGCGTAGCATCTTCACGCGGCGTTCCTCTTCTCGAGGCGCTGCACGAGCTTTTCCTTCCATGCCGCCGGCCCGCCCGCCTGCAACGCAAGCAGCTTGGCGCGGCGGTAGAACAGATGGCAATCGACCTCCCACGTGAAGCCCATGCCGCCATGCGTTTGAATGTTCTCCTTGGCGCAGAGATAGTACGCATCACTGCCGGCGGCGCGCGCTGCCGCCGCCGCGAACGGTAGCTCGGCCGCCTCGGTCGAGAGCGCCCAAGCGCCGTAATAGGCATTCGATCGCGCGACTTCGATCGCGACGTACATATCCGCCAGTTTGTGCTTGATAGCCTGGAAGGATCCGATTTGACGCGAAAACGCGTAACGGTTCTTGGCGTAGTCGGTCGACATTTCGAGACAGGCTTGGCTGCCGCCAACCTGCTCGAACGCCAACAGCACCGCGGCGCGATCGAGGATTGCTTCGGCCAGCTCCCACCCCTGACCACCAGCGCCGAGCCGTTCGGCTTTCGCACCTTTGAACTCGATCTTGGCGTGGCCGCGCGTTGGATCGAGCGTCTTCAGTGTCGTGCGCGTCACACCAGCCTGCTTCAAATCGACCAGCACCAGCGAAACGCCGGAGCCTTCCTTGGCGACGACGACGGCCCAATCGGCGCAATCGCCGTCCGTCACCGGAATCTTAACGCCGTTGAGCGTCGAGCCATCGAACTTCGCCTGAATGCCCGCCGCCGTGGGCGCGCCCGGGCCTTCACTTAGTGCAAAGCAGCCGATGGTCTCACCGCTTGCGACGTTGGGAAGGTGCGTTTTCTTTTGCGCGTCGCTGCCAGCCAGCATCAACGCTTCGGCGAAGAAATACACGGTTGATGAGAACGGAATCGGCGCCACCGCACGGCCAATCTCTTCGGCCAATACGCAAAGCTCCAAGCGGCCAAGACCCAAGCCGCCGTGCTCTTCCGGAATGGCGACCCCCAGCCAACCCATTTCCGCGACAGAACGCCAGAGCGGCTCATCGTAGGACTTGCCAGGATTGTCGAGCACGCCGCGCGTGACTTTCGCGCCAGCCTTTTCTGAGAGGAACTTACGCGCCTGATCCTTCAGGCTCTTCTGGTCGTCGGAAAAATCGAAGTTCAATTTTGTCCTCCCGGGGACGCGGCGTTCTTGGTTGCCGCCACCTTAACGCGCCTCCGCGAAACCACGAAAGAGTGTCTTGGCGTCAACGCCTGTTCACGAAGACTAAAGCGCATTGGGCTAGGATTGGCTGTTCTGGTGTGTGGGCGGAGTACTCGAATATGGCGAAGGCGGTCTTCCACAAAGGACAGCGCGTCTACGTGAAGCCGGTGGCGACGTGGGCCGTGGTCGAGAACGTCAACCCGCAATGGGTCAAGGGCGTCGAAGAGCCGCTGCGCGTCACCTACGACACCGGCCTTGGCCGCGAATTCCAGGCGCATGAACTGGCCGCCGAAGACCGTGAGCCGAACAAGCCGGACCTGATCGAAACCGAAAACTGGCGCATCTTGCGCGCCGTCAATCGCCTCTCTGCCGATGCGCGCGATCCGCGCCACCCTTACCCTGGCACCTATCCGGTCGTCGTCACCGATGAAAAGGATTGGGGCGGCTGGCGCGTCCCGATGGCAGAGTACGACCGCGATCCGGGTCGCATCGAGCACCAGAGCCGCGTCATCGCCAACGCGCTCCGGCTCATGCGCGTATCGCGTGAGCTGATCGAGTTCGCGCAAGATTACCCGCATGAAACGCCGGCCCAATTGATGGATTTGGCGCGCCAGGCGGAAATGCTCATGGCGGCGATCTATCACGAGCCGGTTGGACGCCCGGAAGCGAGCGCCGCGGCTGAATAACCCGCATTGATTTTGGGTCGGTTGCGGCTCATGTCAGGGCTTCGCAGGAGGCCCTGATGCGCGACGCCGAGAATGCAACTGTCCGTCTGTCAGAGTATGCGCCACCCGCCTATCTGATCGACGAAATCGCACTCGTATTCATGCTCGAACCGGAAGCAACGATCGTTGCGGCGTCGAGCCACGTGCGCCGCTCGGGCGCCGCGCCTGCTCCGCTGGAACTCAGCGGCGAGCGGCTCGATCTACAGAGCATCTCCATCGACGGCGAACCGCTGTCGATGGATAAATACAGGCTGGAGCCTGGCAAACTGATCATCCTCGATCCGCCGGCCGCATTCCGCCTCGACATCGTCACGCGCATCAATCCTGCCGGCAACACGCACCTTGAAGGGCTGTATATGTCCGGCGGCCGCTTCTGCACGCAGTGCGAAGCCGAGGGCTTCCGCGCCATCACATATTTTCTCGATCGCCCGGACGTGCTCGCGCGTTACGCTGTGCGCATCGAAGCAGACTGGAATGCGTACCCAACGCTGCTCTCAAACGGCAATTTGACCGAGAGCGGCGAGATGGAGGGCAATCGGCACTACGCGGTCTGGGTCGATCCCCACCCCAAGCCATCGTACCTGTTCGCGCTCTGCGCCGGCAAATACGAGTCGATCCACGATGCCTTCACCACGCGGAGCGGCCGTAAGGTCGAACTCGGCATTTATGTCGATCCCGGCGATTCAAAGCGCGCGCTCTATGCCATGGACGCGCTGAAGCGCTCGATGAAGTGGGACGAGGACGTGTTCCAGCGCGAATACGATCTGGATGTCTTCAACATCGTGGCTGTTCGCGATTTCAATTTCGGCGCGATGGAGAACAAGGGCCTCAATATCTTCAACTCATCGCTCATTCTCGCGGACGCCGAGACCGCGACGGATGCAGACTTTGAAGCCATCGAGGCTGTCGTCGGCCACGAGTATTTTCACAACTGGACGGGCAACCGCATCACTTGCCGTGACTGGTTCCAGCTCTGCTTGAAGGAGGGCCTCACCGTTTACCGCGAGCAGGAGTTTTCGGCCGACCAACGCTCGCGCCCGGTCCAGCGCATCAAGGACGTGAAGCGCCTCCGTGGGCGCCAGTTCGGCGAAGACGCCGGCCCACTCGCACATCCCGTGCGCCCGTCGAGCTATCAGAAGATCGACAATTTCTACACGGCGACCGTTTATGAAAAAGGCGGCGAAGTTGTTCGTATGCTCAAGCGCATCGTCGGCGCCGAGGCATTCGATCGCGGCATGCAGCTCTACTTTGAACGGCGCGACGGCACAGCCTCGACAGTCGAAGACTTTATCGCATGCTTTGAGGAAGCCTCCGGCCAGAGCCTCGCTGGCTTCATGCGTTGGTACGAGCAAGCCGGTACGCCGGCGCTCAAAGTGCGCGGCGCATATGACGCCTCCAAGCGTAGCTACGAACTCAGGGTTTCGCAGCGCATTCCGGCCACGCCCGGCCAATCCAACAAGGAGCCCGCGCCCATTCCGCTCGAGATCGGCTTCATCGCGCCTGATGGCGCGATCATCGCCTCGAAGATTGAGGGCGACACGATTTCGCGGCTCTCGCATCGCGTCGTGTTGGATCGCGCTGAACACGTCTTCCGCTTTGCAGATGTCACTGAAGAGCCGATCCCTTCAGTGCTGCGCAGCTTCTCCGCGCCTGTCGTGCTGGATGATGCCCTGAGCGTTGACCAGCGCCTCGCCCAAATGGCGCACGATCCCGATCCGTTCACACGCTGGGAAGCCGGCCAAACGATCGCCCGCGCCATCATGCTCGGCGAAGCCAAGGGCGCTGCGCCAGCGCTGACCCAAGCGCTTGGCCGCGAACTCGATCGCGCGCAGGAAGACCCGGCGTTCGCTGCACTTGCTCTCCGCCTGCCCGACCTCAATGAGCTCATTCTCGCCTCATCATCACCTGATCCAGAAGCGCTCTTCGCCGCGCGCGAGGACTTGCGCCGCACAGTGGCGAGCGCACTGCGCGAGCGGCTTGAGCCGATCGCCAAGGCGCAGAGCGAAGCGCCCTTCTCTGCCGGCGCGGATGCGGCCGGGCGTCGCTCACTCAAAAGCGCCGCGCTCGATCTTCTGGCCAGCCTCGGCCCCACCCAAAGCGAAACTTTCACAGCCGCGTACGAGAACGCGCGCAGTATGACTGAGTGCATTGCCGCGCTCGAAGCGCTCGGCGCCTCGGGGAGCACGGCGTTCGACGGCGCCCTTACGCGCTTCTACGAAAAGTGGGAGAGCAACCCACTCGTCATCGACAAATGGTTCGCCGTGCAAGCCGCATCGCCGCGCGACGATGCGCTCGCCCGCGCCGAAGCTTTGCGCGCGCATGCCGGCTTCAACTTGAAAAATCCGAACCGCGTGCGCTCGCTCGCCGCCGCCTTCGCCATGCGCAACCCGCGCGCCTTCCATGCGGCCGACGGCGGTGGATATCGTTTCCTCGCATCGCTGGCGGAGCAGATCGATCCGCTCAATCCCGCCCTCGCCGCGCGGCTGCTCACGCCTTTCGAATCGTGGCGACGATTCGATTCGGTTCGTCAAGGACATGCGAAAGCGGCGCTGGAACAACTCGCGGCGTTAACCACTCTTTCGAAAAACACTCGAGAAATGGTCGAACGCACGCTCGCCTGAGTCTTTTGGGCGACACATCCGCACGTGAGCGGGTCTATACGGTGCGCAACGCTCGACAGAGCGTTTACTCACTCGTTACGATTTACACCCTTCAGGATTCCGAACGGCGATTCGGGGCGGCCGAGGAATACTTGTGTCGAATACTGCTTCATACGACGAGCCCGTCGCTGACGGGGTCGCTGCTGCGGATAAGTCCGGCCGGCCATTCATGGCTCTGGTCGCGCTGTTCGTGCTCGCTTTTGCGGTTGCGACCGGCGCACAGATCAAGGCGCATATCGACGACGCCGCCGGGACCACCATAGCTGCGCAATCTTCCGCCGCCGGTCTGATCGCCGAACGCGTCAACGCAAACCTTGCGCTCGCCGTCGGCGCTATCTCCGGCGCAAGCGAGCTCGCGCGCACAACCGGCGTCGATCCATTCGGTATGGCCAACGCCGCTGCACACACCGCCCCCGCAACCGCCGCGGCGGTGATTGGCGCCAACGGCGCCATCGAAGCAATTACCAATCCTGAATACGGCGCACTCGCCAACGCGGCGCTGCAGGCGGCCGACGGCGCCGACAGCTGGATAGGCGCGCCCGAAATGGGCGAACTCGGCACCGCGCCTACGATCGTCACACGTGTGGGCGATCGCACGGTCGTGGCCATCATCGGCCCGGATCGCTTGCTGCCGAACCTTGACGCAAACGCGCGCGTTCTGATTGCAACCCCAAATGGCGCCATCATCTACGCCTCTCCCGCTTTACAGGCCGCAGGCGTGCGCGCCCAACAACAAGTTCTGGCCGCCACCCGCGCCAGCGGACGCGGCGCGCTCTTGCGCACGGGCGATGGCGCAACCTGGGTCGCCGCCGAATCCACCGCCCAGATCGGCTCGTTCCGAGTCATGGCCGCGGCGCCTGCCCCCAGTGGCTCCGCACTGCTCCTCGAAGCCCTGATGCGTTTCGCACTGCTCGCCGCCGCACCGCTCGCCGCGATGGGCGTGCTTTATCTCTTGATGCGTCAGAACGCGCAGCGCGCGCGCTTGTTCGAAGCCGAAGCCGTCCGCGCGGAGGCGCACTTCCGCATCGCGGCTGACGGCGCAAAGGTCGGCGTTCTTGAATGGCGCCCGAGCGCCGACGAACTTCAATTCTCAGAACAGGCCGCACGCCTACTTGGCTCCTCCAGCGACACGCTCTCGCTGCGTGAGTTGCTTGAACTCGTCATCGCCGAAGATCGTTTCGGTGTGGATGAAGAATTCCGCCGCGCGCGTCAGTCAGGCCTGCTCGATGCGCGCTTCCGCGTTACCCGCGGCAATGGCCTTGCCTGGATTGAGGCGCGCGGCGCGGCGGTCGAGGATTCATCCGGCCGCACTGAGACGCGCCTGTTCGCCACCGTCACCGACAGCACGCAACGTCACGAAGCTGAAGCGCGCGTCTCGCGCCTTGAGCGCCAGCTGCGCGCGGCGATCGAGAATTTCTCCGGACCCTTCGCGCTGTGGGATGCGCGCAAGCGCCTACTGCTCTGGAACCAGAGCTTCGCCGACACCTTCAAGCTGGGACCGGAAATCCTGCGCCAGCGCGCTTCTTATGAAGCCATCGCCGCCGCGGCGACAGGCGCGATCCGTCGCGAAAAGAACGATCCAACCAATCCCGATGTTCGCATCATCGAACTCTCGACAGGCGATTGGCTGCATGTTGTCGAGCGCCGCGCCGCCGACGGCGGCATCATCACCGTTGGCGTCGACATTTCGCCCCTGAAGCGCAAGGAAGAAGAACTGGCGCGCAACGAGAAGCGCTTGTCGGACGCGCTGACGCGCGCCGAGAGCCAGGAATACCGTATCAAGGCGCTTGCGCGCGAGGCGCACGAAGAACGCCAAAAGGCCGAAGAAGCCAGCCGCGCCAAGTCGACCTTCCTCGCCAATATGAGCCACGAGCTGCGTACGCCGCTCAACGCCGTCATCGGTTTCTCGGAGATCATGGCGAAGGAATTGTTCGGGCCGATCGGTAACGACCAGTACAAGCAATACTCGAACGACATCTACGACAGCGGCAATCACCTGCTTGAGTTGATCAACGACATCCTCGACATGGCGAAGATCGAGGCCGGCAAGCTGACGCTGTCGCCGAAGCCGCTCGATCCGAGTGTCGCGATCGAACAAGCCGTGCGCCTCACCAAGCGCAAGGCCGAAGAGAAAGGTCTCTCCATCGTTGTCGATGCGGAAGATCTGCCGGAAATCGAGGCCGACCATCGCGCGGTCAAGCAGATCCTGCTGAACCTGCTGTCAAACGCCGTGAAGTTCACCGACCAAGGCGCCATCATGGTGCACGCGCGCGGCAACGCGCAGGGGCTGACGCTTCGCGTCGTCGACACAGGTTGCGGCATCCCACCGGAGCATTTGCCGCGCTTGGCGCGGCCATTCGAACAGGTCGAAGAAGAGCTCACGCGCAACAATCACGGCACCGGCCTTGGCCTGGCGCTCACCAAGTCGCTGGCGGAAATGCACGGCGGTAAGCTTGCCATTCAGAGTGAAGTGGGCCGCGGCACCATCGTCACGATCACGCTGCCGCTGCGCTTCGGCGGCCAGCGCGACATTGAGCCGGAAGCCACCGCCGCCGAATAATCAAGGCGTCGCGTTCTGCCGCTGCTCGCGGCGCTCACGCATGCGTTCCCGGAAACGCTCGCGCCGCTCCTGCGGCGTCATCCGCTCCAGCGCAGGGCGCTCGCCCGCGGGCGCCGCAACGCCTTCTTCCGTCCCGGGCGCGACGATCGCTTCGCGCCGTGCCGGCGCCGCCGTGCGCAGCGCTTCGAGCGCGCTTCGGCGCTCCTCCGGCGTCATCGCGCCAAACGCATCCGCGACGTTGTCGTGGAAGACGCCTATCGCAGCCTGATCAGCTTCGCGCAAACGTGCGAACGCAGCGCGGACGCGCGCCACGTCATACGGCTCGGCCGCCGCCGCCGCGAATGCATCGCGCCGCGCTTGCCCCGCCGCACGCCTCAGATCGCGGCTCTCCTGCCAGCTCGCCACCAATTCCTGCCGCACCTTCACGCGCGCTTCCGGCGGCAGCGCCGCCATGAACGCGCGCACGCCTGGCAGCCGGTCAACCACGGCTTCCGGGTTCTCCCGCTGCAGCCGCACCCCCGCGCCAAAAGCGCCAGCAACGGCGCCCACGATCAGCAGGTTGAACGCCACTGAGATGAAGAGCAGCGTGCGCCAGGGGAAACGGCTCTCGCTCATCCCTCATCTCCAGACGAAAAATACGGCGCTTCAAACGCGGCCGTGAAGTACCCCGCGTCGTCATCCGCCAACGGCGCCAACAAGCCGCCGCCATACCCGATCAAAACGCCAAATATCGCACACGCCGCCAGCGCCCAAGCGGCGCGGCGATCGAAGCGGGCGGTCTGCAATGGCGCGCCTTTCAAAATGCGGCGCGCCAGCAATTCGACGTCCGGCGCATCCTCGGCGCTCGGCTTCAGCAGCGCATCCATCGCGCGCGCCTCGGCCAGGGCCTGCGCTAGGTCATCGCCATGCGCCGCCGCGAACACCGCTGCTTCGGCGCGCTCAGCCTCTGGCCAACGGCCAAAATCCGCGCCGTACGCCTCCAGCAATTGCTCGAACCGGGTCCGGTCCATTGCCATTTCCTTCCTCGTCAGGTCCCTGGAGCGCCGTCGGCGTTTCCCATCAAATCCTGCGCCACGTCCGAGAGAGCCGCTTTCAGCGCGCGCCGCCCGCGCGCCAAGAGCGATTCCAATGCTTCAACGCTCACCTCGAGCATTTCCGCCGCTTCAATGTTGCTGTGTTCCTGAAAATGCACCAGCGCGATGGCCGCGCGCTGGCGCTCAGGCAATTCCGAGAGCGCGGCTTGCACTTTGGCTGCGCGTTGCGCTGAGAACCACGCCTCGCTGGCGAGCGGCGCCGGGTCCGCGACCAGTAGGCCGGCGTCCGGGTCGGATTTCTCGCGTCTACGCCGCAAGCGGTCGTAACAAAGGTTGAGCGCGACGCGGTGCATCCATGTTTCAAACTTCGCCGCGCCCGGCTGCCAGCGCGGCGCCTCGCGCCAGACACGCAGGAAAACCTCCTGCGCCACGTCCTCAGCTTCCGCCGCATCGCTCAGCATGCGCCGCGCCAAGCCAACCATGCGCGGTAAATGACGGCGCACGAGTGCTTCGGCGGCGCGCTGATCGCCCGCCCCCGCTTTCCGGACGAACTCTGCGTCCGGATCATGCATGCACGCGTCGCCTCATCGACTCCGTGTTTCGATCAGTTTCCGCCGCGACCACGCACGGTTTGCATCTCCGCCGTGCTGATGACCCCATCGCCGTCTGCATCGAGGCGATCAAACATCCTATAGGGCATCGCCATGAACTCGGCGCGCGACACGGCGCCATCGTTGTTGTGATCGGCGCCATCGAGACCGCGCCGCGCCATACCTTGCGCCGCGTTCTTCTCAGCATCCGAGATCGAGCCGTTCCGGTCCGTATCCAAGCGCGTGAACATCACCCCCCGCGCCGTCTCCGCCTCGGCGCGCGTGATCGCGCCGTCATTGTTAAGGTCCATCGCCTGGAGGCGTTGCGCCATTCCCGCCTGCTGCGCCCAGGCCGGCGCGGCCAGCAAGGTAAACGCCGCGGCAAGCACCCAAGTCTTCATAGCGATTTGCTCCAGTTCCTAGCCTTCAACGTTGCAATGGCTGGCTTCCGTCGCCAAGTGGGCCAACGATCTGAATAAAGTCAGCGCGCACATCTGCCTGCAGCGCCCTCACGGCGGCTTCCAGCGCCTCCATATCCGAGGCGCCGACCAAGCCGGCCAGCCGAACCTTCAGCGGCGGCGGCGCCTCCCCAGGATCGAAATCGCCGCTCACGCAAATACGCAGTGTCTGCTGGAGATCGCTCCACACGCGCCACGCCTGCCGCAGCCGCGTAAACGCATCCGGCGCAAGCACCCCAACATCAGCCAAACGCTCAAGCGCGTCACCCGTGTTCGCCGACAGCACGTGAGGCGTCGCCGCCGCCGAGACGAGTTGCAGAGCCTGAGCGATGAACTCGATATCTACGAAACCACCCGGCGCGAGCTTCAAATCCCAAATTGATCGCCCCGACCGCTCGCGCTCCATCAACCCACGCATTTGCGCGACGTCGTTCAACACCTTGGCCCGATCGCGCGACGCTGAAAGCGTGCGCCGTGCAATATCTTGTACGCTCTGACTCAGTCGCTCATCACCGGCCACGGGCCGCAACCGTGTCAAAGACTGCAACTCCCACGTCCACGCCTCCTCGCTATAATAGCGGTCGAACGACGAGAGCCGCACAGCCACGGGGCCCTTCGATCCGGAAGGACGAAGCTTGGTGTCGATCTCATAGAGCATGCCCTCTTCAGTAGGCGCCGAAAGCGCGCTGATGAGACGCTGAGTCATACGCGCATAGAAATCGCCCGGTGCAGGCGCGCCCTCCGGGGCATCATACACAAGCATCAAGTCAAGATCGGATGCTTCCGCCAATTCGCGGCCGCCGAATTTCCCGAGCGCCAACACCACGTACGCGCCTGGCTGTGGCCCGAGCGTGCGCTCGACCTCCGCGAGCGCCGCATCCGCCATCGCGACGACGCACGTTTCCGCAAGCTCGGCATAAGCGGCGCCGGCTTCCCCCGCTGTAGCCAACCCCTCAAGCACCTGCACGCCGATGCGAAACGCTTCTTCACGTTGAAAACGCCGCGCATCGTTTAGCTTGGCTTCAAAGTTGGGCTCGCTCTCTAGCCGCGCACGCAGCTCAGCGCGCAAGGCGCCCGGCGCATCCTGCGAGAGCGGAAGCACAAAGCGCGGCTCGATCAACGCATCCAACAGCGCGGGCCGCCGCGCCAAACTTTCGGACAAGCGCGGCGCAAACGTCAGCACCCGCGCCAACAAATCCAATAGCGCCGGCCGCGCATCGAGCAGCGCCAGCACCTGCACGCCGGCCGATAATCCGCCGAAGAAAGACGCAAAACGTAAAAACGCCTGATCCGGATCGCCAGCTCTGGCCAACGCCCGCAATAGGCGCGGCGTCAAGCGCGTCAACAATTCCCGCGCTCGCTCTGAGCGCATTGCCCGCACACGTCCGTGGTGCCATCCACGAATGGTTTGGCTCACGAAATCCGGCCGCGAGAAGCCCAGTCGCTCGATGGTGGTCAGCGTCTCAGGGCTATCTTCAACGCCCGTGAAAATCAGCGACCCCATCGGGTCGGCAAGGCTTTCGCCACGACCAAAAAGCTGGTGATCAATATCAGAAACAATGCGGCGGCGTTCGATCAACGCCGCATCAAACGCGGTCAAATCCTCAAAACCCGCCAGCGCCGCCACACGCGCGCGGATCTCAGGATCGGCGGGCACGCGATGGGTCTGCGCGTCTTCAAGCATTTGGATGCGATGCTCGACTTCGCGCAAAAACACATACGCTTCCTGTAGCGCATCGCGCACTGCGCCAGCGATAGCGCCCGCGTCCGTCAATGCGTCGAGCGCCGCGAGCGTGCCTTGGGCGCGTAGCTTCTTGTTGCGGCCACCGAGAATGAGTTGCTGCGTCTGTGCGAAGAGTTCGATGTCCCGAATGCCTCCGCGCCCGAGCTTCACATCGAAGATCGGATCGCCCAGTTCCGCGCTCTTATGCGCCGATAGGATTTGGCGCTTGATCGAATGCACATCTTCGACAGCCGCGAAGTCGAGGTGCTTGCGCCAGATGAAAGGCTCCAGCGACGCCAGAAAATCACGCCCGCACTCGCGATCACCGGCCACCGCGCGCGCCTTGATGAACGCCGCACGCTCCCAGTTCTGCCCGAGCGTCTGATAATAGTGCTCGGCCGAAGCAATCGAGACAGCCACCGGTGTTGAGCCCGGGTCGGGCCGCAACCTCAGATCCGTACGGAAGACGTAACCGTCCACCGTTACTTCCTCCAAAGCGCGCACGACCGGCGCGACCAAGCGCACCGCAGCCACGCGCGGCTCACGCGCCTTGGCGCCCGCAAGCCGCTCCGAATCGAAGAAGACGGAAAAGTCGATGTCGCTGGAATAGTTGAGTTCACCCGCCCCCATCTTGCCCATCGCGATCAGCGTCACACCGGGCACAGGGCCGACATCTCCGCCAGTTGCGACACACGCAATGTCGCCGCGTCGCGCGCTCTCGGCGCCCCCGAGAACCAAAGCGGCGCGCACTGCGGCGTCTGCGAATTGAGTCAAGGCCCCGGTGACTCGCATCAGCGGCCACGCGCGCGAAAGATCCGCAATCGCGACCGCTAGGTGCGCGGCGTCTTTGGCGCGGCGCAGAGCGCGCATCGCTTCTTCTAGCGGCGGCGGGTCGCGCGCAATCGCGTTCACAATCTCCAGCGCCTCGCGCAGCAAACGCTCGGGCCAATCTGCATCCACCGCTTCGATGAGATCGGCCCGTCGCTCGATGAGGCGCTTCAAGTAAGGCGCATGGCTGATGGCTGCCGACGCGGCCTCCTGCCAAGGCGTATTCTCGAACACCCCTGGCGCCGCATCACGCGCCAACGCGGCGGAAACGGCGCGCATCATCGCGCCGGCGCCGGAACAGGCAGCGCCGGCAACACCAGCACCGCGCCAAGTCCACGCCGCTCACCTTGGCCAATGCCATCGCGCAAGTGCAGCCCCCCATTGTGCAAGCGCGCTACGGCGGCGACGAGGCTAAGCCCCAGTCCGGCGCCCGGCGACGAGCGCGCGCTTTCAAGGCGCACGAACCGCTCCAACACCCGATCGCGATCCGCCGGTGCGATCCCTGGCCCATCATCGAGCACCGCAATCTCGATGCGTCCATCGGGGCGTTTCAGCGCGTGAATCTCAATGTGTCCGCCCTCGTGCGTATATTTCAGCGCGTTCTCGATCAGGTTTGAGACTGCCTGCCTGAAGAGGCCCGGCTCGCCGCGCACCAGCAAACCTTCCGCGACCTCACCGCGCAAAGTGCGGCCTACATCTTCCGCCGCGGGTTCGTAGAACTCGATCAATTCGCGGATCGCCTCGGTCGCATCGACGCGCTCAAGCCGCCAGTTCGGATTGGACTCCACGCGCGCCAGCTTTAGCACCGCCGCAAACATGTCGAGCAGGCTGTCGGCCTCTTCGAGCGCACGCTGAAGCGCGTCGCGATCCGCCTCGGAGTTTGGCGGCCGGTCGAGCGCCGCTTCGAGCTTCTGGCGGAAGCGCGTCAGGGGCGAGCGTAGATCGTGCGCAATGGCGTCACCGGCCGTGCGCGACACTTGCATCAGCCGCTCCAACCGGTCGAGCATGGCGTTCATGGCTTCGGCGAGTTCATCGAACTCATCGGCTTCGCCCCGCACTGGCGCGCGCCGCTTCAAATCGCCGGCCATCACATCACGCGCAGTGTGCGCCAGCGCCTCAACGCGGCGCGACGCCAGCCACGACGCGATCAACCCGCTCGCGACGGAGATGAATACGCCGATGATCGCGACGGTCCATAGCACCTGCGTGATTCGCCCGGAGATGACGGCGCTGTCGCCGAGATCGCGCGCCACTAACAGAATTGGGCCGTTCAACAATCGCCCGACTTGCCCACGCGCGCGCCCGCGCTGCGGCGAGCCTTCTGCGTCCGTCGTCGCAAAGTTGAAGTCGACGCGCTGCACGCCCGAGGCGCCCGGCAGCGCCGGCAATTGTTGGAAATCGCCGGTGATCACTTGGCCATTGTTCTCGGCCAGCACGTAGAGCAGCGGCCCTTGCCGAGCGCTGCGCTCGACCACTTCCTGGTTCAGCCGTCGAATGCCGCCCTCGGCGTATGCGCGTTCAAGCGCGGCGTATTCCTGGTCAGCCAGGATATCCGAGTCAGCGGTGAGCTGACCGATCGTCGCGAAGTAGATGTAAACCAGCAGCGCGACGACGAACACGAGCACGACGCCGGCTTGCGCCAGCGCGAGCCGGAAGGTCGTGGTTCGAAGGAGCGCGAGGCTTGGCCTCATGCCTCCAGTCGATAACCCGATCCTCGCACCGTGTGCAGCAGCGATTGCGCAAAATCGCGATCGATCTTCGACCGCAGCCGCGAGATATGCACGTCGATCACGTTCGTTTGCGGATCGAAATGATAATCCCAAACGTTCTCAAGCAGCATCTTGCGCGTCACCGTCTGACCGGAATTGCGCATGAGATATTCGAGCAGCCGGAATTCGCGCGGCTGAAGGTCGAGCTTCTTGCCGCCTCGCTTTACGATGCGCGCCAGCAAGTCCATCTCGAGATCGCCGACCTGCAGGCGCGTTTGCACGTCCCGCTCTCGGCCATTCCACAGCGCCCGAACACGCGCGAGCAGTTCGCGGGTCGAGAACGGCTTGCCAAGATAGTCGTTGGCGCCGGCGTTCAGGCCTTCGACGCGATGATCTTCATCATGCAGCGCCGAGAGGATCAGCACCGGCGTCGAGACACCCTGATCGCGCAAGTCTTTCACGACCGACACGCCGAGTTTCTTCGGCAGCATGCGGTCGAGCACGATGACATCGTAGCCGCCGCCCATCGCCATCGTCTGACCAAGCTCGCCGTCGCCTGCAATTTCGACTTCGTGCTGGTCAGCCGTCAGCGAGGCGCGGAGGCTCTCGGCCATGTCGGCGTCATCTTCGACGAGGAGGACACGCATAGGCTTCATCCCTTTTACTCGGCGACGTCAGCGGCAATGAACCGGCGACCGCGCGGACCATCGACCTGCAACAACAGCGGACGGTTTGCGCGACGCGCCGCGTCCGCAGCCGTCGACAAATCCTGCGCCGAACGAACCGGACGTCCGCCCGCTTGCAGGATCACGTCTCCCGGACCAATGCCTTTTTGCGCCGCATCACTTGTCGGTTCAACCGAGGTCACAACGAGGCCAGCGTCATTTGCGCCAAGTTCATAGCGCGTGCGATCGGCGCTGGTCAGCGGACGCACCGAAAGCCCGAGCGAGCTTTGCGCAACGCCAGCGCCGCTCTCCGGCGTCGGCGATGGTGTGGCGTTCGGCGTTTGGTTGGCCGAAGCCAGTTGCTGTTCGGACGGGCGCTCTTGCAGGCGCAGGTTCAGCGTGCGGCGCTGTCCATTGCGCAACACTTCAACACGCGAGTTATTGCCGATCGCCGTGCCGCCAACGCGCTGCGTCAGATCACGGCTGTCTTCGATGCGTTGGCCGTTGAACGTGAGGATCACGTCGCCTTGCTGGATGCCGGCGCGCGCAGCCGGGCCATCCGGCACAACCGTCGCAACCAGCGCGCCCCGCGGCTCTTCAAGACCGAGGCTGCGCGCGATGTCTTGATCCAGAGGCTGGATCGACACGCCAATCCAGCCACGAGACACGCGGCCGTTTTGCAGGATTTGCTGCACGATGGCGTTGGCGGTGTTGGCCGGGATCGCAAATCCAATGCCGACGTTTCCGCCCGTCGGCGAGAAGATGGCGCTGTTCACGCCAATGACATTGCCGCGCAGATCGAACGTCGGACCGCCCGAGTTGCCGCGATTGATCGGCGCGTCGATCTGCATGTAGTCGACATAAGCGGACGAACCCGCATCGCGGCGTCCCATCGCCGAAACGATGCCCGCGGTCGCTGTGCCATCGAGACCAAAGGGGTTGCCGACCGCGACGACCCAATCGCCGACGCGCACGTGGCTCGCATCGTCAAACGTCACGTACTGGAAGCGACCGGCATTGTTGCCGCGCACGCGCAACACCGCGATGTCGGTTGCTTCGTCGGAGCCGATGAGATCGACCGGCAGGTCGCGGCCATCGCTAGTGTGAACGGTGATTTCTTCGGCGCCCTCAACAACGTGGTGGTTGGTGACGATGGTGCCGCGCTCATCAATGAGGAAGCCCGAACCAAGCGCCGTCGGCGCGGGGCCCGGACGACCGGGGCGGCCGCGGAAAAACTCTTCAAAGCCCGGCGGCAGGCCCTCCGGCACTTGCGCGGTCGCTGCGTCGGGGCGTTGGCGCACCGTCACGGAAACAACCGCGGGGCGCACCCGCTCGATCAGATCGGCGAAGCTCATGGGCGCGCCGCTCGGCGGTGCGATAGCTGACGGATTGATCTCTTGTGCGTTTGCGGAAAGCACGCTCGGCACGGCCGCAAAGCCGGCGAACAGCGCTAAGGTTGCCCCGCCCGCGATCGCGGTGCGGCGAACATATTTCACGAAATTTGCGTCAGACATGGACACCTCAGGTGGGACCCATTGCGATTAGGAGGCCTACCCCGGGGCGGTGGCAAGACCTAGCTGATCGGCAATGAGGGTCCGGTAAGGGTCGTTTGGGGCGAAGTTGCGATCATCCCCCAGGAAAGCAGCGTCTTTTTCGGGTCCTATCCCCGTCGGGCGCGACCAAACGCCAATTGGACGCGATCAGTTACCGATCACCCTCTTCGGGCTCAAGGGGCGCGGTCGGACGCCGCATCGTAAACAGCGCGGTAATGCCAAGGCCCGCCAAAATCACGGGCGCCAACCAGAGCCCCCAAGTCCGCGCGTCCCAGGGCGGGCGGAACAAGACGAAGTCGCCATAGCGCTCGCGGAAATAGGCGCGGATTTCCGTATCGCTATCGCCCGCCGCGATCCGCTCGCGCACCAGCGCGCGCATATCGACCGCGATGTCGGCTGTGGACTGTGCGATCGGCTCGTTCTCACACTGAACACAGCGGATTTCTTCATCGAGCGCCCGCGCCCGCGCTTCTTGCGCCGGATCGGCGGTCATGGCGCTGACACTTGCCGCGGCCGCAACGATCAGACCTGCAAAGCTCATGTTTCCGCCTTCCGCCGCCGCGCGAGCGAGATCAGGCTCAATAATCCGCCGGCCGCCATCATCAGCACCCCCACGAAGATGAGATGCACGAGCGGATTGTAATAGAGCCGCACTGCCCATGCACCGGCGCGATCACGAACCGCATCACCAAGCGCAACGTAAAGGTCACCATCGAGTCCTGAGAGAATGCCGACTTCCGTCGTCGGCATCGGCGAGGTCGGATAGAAGCGCCGCTCGGCGGACAAGGGCTGCGCTTGACCATCGCGATCAACACGGAAGTTCGCGCGCGTCGTGAAATAGTTCGGCCCTTCGGTCTCGCCGACCTCCAACAAGCTGATGCGGCGGCCCGCGAAATCGATGCTCTCCCCCGGCGCCATCGCGAGCGCGCGTTCACTCTTGAAGGCTGTCTCGGCAATTGCGCCGATCGTCAGCACGCCGGCGCCCAAATGCGCCAATGTCATCGACCACACCATCAGTGGCAACGCGGCGAGCTTCGCCAACGCTTTGCCCTCGCCGCGCGCAACGCGCGTCCAAAGATAGATAAAGCCGCCCGCCATCAGCCACACGCCGAGCGCCAACCCAATCGCCGGCGCCATTCGCCATTGCGACAGCGCCAGCGCCGTCACCAAAGTAATCAGCGCCAACGCGCCCGCAGGCGCAAGACGAACGAGCGCCGTGCGCACGTCACCAACGCGCCAGGTCAGCATCGGCCCGAGCGGCAGCACCAGGAACAACAGCCCAAGAAGCGGCACGACAGTCATGTTGAAGAACGGCGGGCCAACGGAGATGAGGCCGCCGCCCGCGGCTTCCACGATGAGCGGATAAATAGTGCCGATCAGCACGACGCCGGCGGCGATCGCCAAGCCAAAATTATTCCAGACCAACATGCTCTCACGGCTCACCGCCGCGAAGCCAGATGGCTGAGAGAGCTTTGGTGCGCGCCAAGCGTAGAGGCTGAAGCCAATGCCCAGCGCGATCACCAACAACACCAGAACCGCAATCCCTCGGCGCGGATCAACGGCGAATGCATGCACGGACGTCAGCACGCCTGAGCGCACAAGGAACGTGCCCAGCAGCGCCATGCCGAACCCAACGATCGCCAGCAGGATTGTCCAACTTGCGAGCGAACCCCGTCGCTCAGTCACGATCGCGGAGTGCACCAACGCGGCGGCGACCAGCCACGGCATGAAGCTGGCGTTCTCAACCGGATCCCAGAACCACCAGCCGCCCCAGCCGAGTTCGTAATACGCCCAATACGAGCCAAGCCCGATGCCGACGGTGAGGAAAGTCCACGCAGCAAGCGTCCAAGGCCGCAACGCCTTCGCCCAGGCTTGATCTGCACGGCCGCTGATCAGCGCCGCAAGCGCCAGCGAGAACGGCACACTCATGCCGACATAGCCGAGATAAAGCAGTGGCGGATGTGCAGCGAGCGCAGGGTCCTGCAACAACGGATTCAACCCCGCACCCTGCATCGGCGCGGGATCGACGCGCGCGAAGGGGTTTGACAAGAAGAGCGTGTAGATCAGCGCCCCCGCCGTCACGAAGCCCTGCACGCCGACGGCGCGCGACCAAAGCGTCATGCTCTGACTGCCGCGCGTTGATGCGAGCACTGCGCCGAACACCGCCGAGACGCAGCACCACAGCAACATCGAGCCTTCGTGGTTTCCCCACGCGCCGGCGATTTTGTAGAGTAGCGGCTTATCAGTGTGCGAATTGTTCGCCACCGCGGCGACCGAAAAATCCGAACGCACGAACGCCGAGATCAAACACGCAAACGCAATGAGGCACAGTACCGCGCAAACCTGCGCGATCGCCTTCGTCGCCTCGGCGCGTGAGTCGCGGCGGGCCGCTGCCAGGCCAAGCGCACCCTGCGCGAGGCTAAGCGCGAGCGCGAGCGCCGCTGCGAATGCGCCGATCTCAGCAAACATCGCGGCTCACTCGCCCTTCCATTCGCCGCGCTGCTTCAGCGCTTCGGCCACTTCGCGCGGCATGTAGGTTTCGTCGTGTTTGGCCAGCACACGGCTTGCTTCAAAAGCTTGCCCCGGAGTCCACGCGCCTTCGGCGACCACGCCTTGGCCCTCACGGAAGAGATCCGGCAAAATGCCGACGTACCGAACCTCAACCTGCGTCGCGCCGTCCGTGACTGCAAAACGCGTCGCGCCGTCCGGATCGCGCCGCAGCGTGCCTTCGACGACCAATCCGCCCAAACGCACCTGCTGACCCGCGCTCGCCTTCTCAGCCAGCTCTGACGGCGCGACGAAATAGACGATCGAGTCTCGCAAGCCCATGAAGGTCAGCGTCGCCGCGAGCACCAGCACCGCGCCCGCCGCGCCGATCATCATTAGTCTTTGATTGCGCCGCCGCACGCTCGCTTCTCCTATCGCTGCGGACGTTGGCCGGAAGCGAACTGCCCCGCCATCTGCCGGCGCGGATCGTCGGGCGACATACGCTGGAGCGCTTCGCCCCAAAACCGGCCCGCCTCACGATCTTGGCCTGCCTGCATCGCAGCCATCGCCTGATACACCCACGGCGTCGGATCGTTCAGCCGCTCGCCCGCACGCTGAAACAGCGCCAGCGCCTCGGGGCTCACCTGCCCGCCATCCATCCGCACCATCGCACGACCTAGGCCTAGCATCGCTTCCGCCAACTCCGGATCACGTCTCAGCGCCGCATCGTAAGCGCGCGCGGCCTCGGCGGGACGATCCTGATCAAGAAGCACCTGCCCGGAATAGAGAAAAGGCAGTGGATCGTTCGGGTGCTCGTGCGCGGCCTCATCGAGGATCGCGAGCGCCTCTTCGTGCGTGTAACTGGTTGGATCGCGCTGCTTCAGCGCCTCAAGCCGCGCGGCGTAGGGCGCGTCCGGCATTTCCGGCCGCCCGATCACCAAATAGACGCCCAGCCCAATCACCCCGACCACAAAACATGCCGCCAAAGCCGGGACAGCGTTGCCCGCCCCACCGCCCGCGCGGCGATAGGCACGCAGCACCCAGAAGGCCGCGCCGGCAGTCAGCACCGCCGCAATCAGCAGAACAACGAGTGAGTTCAGCACCGCCCGTCACTAGCCCCGTTCGCGTCCACTTGCACCAAGCGCGGACGCCGCAGGCGAAGGGCCTAGTCGGTCGCGGGCAGCCGCAGGCGTGCTTTTAGCCCGCCGAGTTCCCCGCGTTCGAAGATGAGTTCGCCAGCATAGAGATCCACCGTCTCCTTCAGGATCGAAAGCCCAAGCCCCTGACCGGGCGCTGCCTCATCCAACCGCGCGCCGCGCGCCATCGCGCGCGAGATTTCCTCGTCTGAGAGCCCCGGCCCGTCGTCCTCCACGACCACCTCAAACAGGCCGTTGCTCTCGAACGCCGGCAACAAACGGACCACCACTTGGCTGCGGCCGTACTTGCAGGCGTTGTCGACGAGGTTGGCGACCATTTCGAGCAAGTCTTCGCGCTCGCCGCGGAAAGTTACGTCCGCTTCAGCTTCAATGGAAATATCCATCGCCTTTTGCGCGTCGTACTTCTGCTCCATCATGAAGACGAGGTCTTCGAGGTTCTTCAGCACAGGCGTGCGATACGCGATCGTCGGCGCCTGCGCGCCGGCCCGCGCTTCTGCTCGCGCCGCGACGCGGGCACGCCGAAGCTGGCGCTCAACAAAGCCCTCCATTTCTTCGATCGACTGCTTGAACACCGCATCATGATCGCCGCCGTCATTGGCGGCGTTCTTCAGCACCGCGATCGGCGTCTTCAGCGCGTGCGCCAGATTGCCAACGTGCCGGCGCGCACGCTCCACCACTTCGCGATTATGCTCGACGAGCGCGTTCAGCTCCTGCGTCACAGGTTGCAGCTCAGCCGGATAATCCGTCCCCAGCTTTTCCGCATCGCCACGTCGAACATTAGCGATGTCGCGCTGCAATTGATGCAGCGGCTCCAGCCCGATCCTCACCTGCAGCAACGACACCGCCGCCACCATCAGCGCGCAAAACGCCACGAAGATCGCAAACGCCAAGCCCACCACACGCGCCGCCGGCGCCAGCACCGCTTGCGGCGCGATGCCGACAAGGAAGAGATATTGCCCCTGAAGTTGCGGGATTTGCTCCACGCGCACGATCACGCGCAGCGGCTCATGATCGGGTCCCTCGACGTTCAGAAAATGCGGCTGGCGTATCGCTTCAGGCGCAAGCAAGCTCTCGCGGATTTTCGGATCGAGCGCGATCGCGACATCGAAAAGCGACGGCGAAATCACCTGCACTTGCAGCGTGCCGTCATCCTGCACACGCGCGATCTGGAAATAGCGTCCGCTCAGCGGCTGCAAATAGCGCGGGTCGTACGGCAGATCCTGCAACGCGAGTTCACCGGAGAGCCCCGGCCCCGCATTGCCAATCAGATTGTTGGCGACGCTCTCGATCTCCGGATCGATCAGCAAGCGCATCATCTGGGCATTGAACTGCGCGTAAGCGATGAACCCCATCGCCACGAGACTAACGACGCTCACCGCCGCGATGGTAATGAGCCGGGCGGCAAGCGATTGGCGGATCAGCGCCTGAAACCGCGAAAAGGCGCCCGGCCGCTCCTGCGTCACTGCTGTTCCGCAGGATTGATCAGCCGATAGCCCAGACCTTTTTCCGTGATGATACGGTCGGTGCCAATCTTGCGGCGCAGAATACCGATGAACACTTCGATCGTGTTCGAGTCGCGCTCGTGATCCTGGCTGTAGATTTTCTCGGTAAGCTCCGAGCGCGAGACGATACGGTTGGCGTGGTGCATCAGATAGTCGAGCACCTTGTACTGATACGCCGTCAGCTTCACCGGCACGCCATTCACGGTGACTTGTCCCGTCGCTGCGTTCAGCCGCAGATCGCCGACTTCCAGCACAGACGATTGATGATCCGTTTGCCGGCGCACATTGGCGCGCACGCGCGCGAGCAACTCCGCCATATGGAAAGGCTTGGTCACATAATCATTGGCGCCGAGATCGAGTCCTTCGACCTTCTCGCTCCAGCGATCACGCGCCGAGAGGATAAGCACCGGCATCGACCGGCCCTCTTTGCGCCAGGCCTTCAGAACCGAGAGCCCGTCCACCTTCGGCAGGCCGAGATCGAGAATGGCAAGGTCGTAGGGTTCCGTCTCACCGAGGAACTGGCCGTCTTCGCCGTTATCCGCAGTATCGACAGTATAGCCGGCATCGCCCAACGCGCCGGCCAACTGCTCACGCAGATTCTTATCGTCTTCAACAACCAGCACCCGCATGCGCGCTCAATTCCCTAACGGGCCGCGTCCACGCGGAAATCGCGCACCTGGCCGTCCGGCATTCGCCACCGGATCAGATAAATCGGGCGTCCGTCGTCCTCAAGCCGAGCAGAAATCAGTTCGCCACCGTAACGGGACTGAAGCTCTCCGACCACTTCGCGCAGCGGGCGAATACTCTGCTGACGTCCATCACCGCGCCCCTGGATCGGCATCACCATCTGCGGCTGGAACAGGCCGGGCGCAGGGCGTGCGTCCACCGGCGCTGTCGTCGCGCCGACCGCGGCCATCGCGGAGAGGAGGAGAGACTTGGCCCACATCACATTTCCCGTTTACGGGGAGCGCACTGAATGCGCCCTGAATGTAACGGTCACTTCACATCAACCACCCGGGCGGGGCGGCGTGTAGTCCCGTTTGGGCCACTTCTTCACGAATTTCTTGAGGTCTTCATCCGGAGTCTCCGGAAGCACGACTTGCATCCGGACGAACTGGTCGCCTTGACCGGCAACACCCTTGCCCTTCAGACGCAGGACCTTGCCGGTATTGGAGCCAGCCGGAACCGTTAGGGTCACATTCCCAGTCGGTGTTGGCGCCTGGACTTTGCCGCCTTCCACCGCCTCAACCAGCGAGATGTTCAGGTCCATATGGATGTCCTGACCTTCGCGGCGGAAAAAGGCGTGCGGCTTAACGTGCAGCTCAACCAGAGCATCGCCCGCCGGGCCGCCCTGCACGCCTGGTGAACCTTGGCCCTTCAGCCGCAGCACCTGACCTGACTCAACGCCGGCCGGAATCGCGACATCGATCGTGCGCCCCTCAGCCAATGAAATGCGCCGGCGTGCGCCGTTGATCGCATCCAGAAAATCGACGTCCAAAGTAAATCGGACGTCGCGTCCGCGCATACGGCCATAGCCGCGCCCCGCGCCGCTGCCGAAGCCCGGACCAAACAAATCCGAGAAAATGTCGCCAAGATCGAACGCATCGCCGGCGCCGCCCGCACCCGCTCCAGCCCCTGCGTGTGCCCGAGCGCCTTGCCTTGGTCCGCGCGAATGAAACGCCGCCCGCTCATTGCCATCGGCATCGATTTCGTTGCGGTCGTAGCGGCCTTTGGTCGTCGGATCGGACAGAAGATTAAACGCCGCAGTCGCGCGCTTGAAGCGCTCTTCGGCCTGCTTGTCGCCAGGGCGCACGTCCGGGTGCAATTCTTTGGCGAGTGCGCGGTACGCACGACGGATCTCGTCGGCGGTGGCCGAGCGGCTGACCCCGAGGGCGGCGTATGGATCCCAACTCACGGTGTCAGACTGGCTCCGGACTTCCGCCGAATGATGGCTGCGCTGCGGCCCAGTCCCAGGAAGGAATCAGACCAGCCCCGCCATTCTGGCGCGTCCGACTATAATGTTATGGTTAACGCGCTGTTCAACCCTGTGGCGCCGGCATCGTCGATCTGGGCGACGCGGATGTGCAACGAACTCGGCAATCCGCCAAAATCCGCTGTCTGATCCGTGGCTTCGTAGTTGTAGCCCGGCGCGCCGACGCTCACCGACCGCACCACGTCATCCCCATCCAAAATCTCAAGCCGGTAGTTTTCCGCCGAGAACCCCAGCGGCGGCTCGCCCGGGCCCCATGAATCGCCGCCCGTCCGCGCGCATCGAACCCACGAGATCGCGACAGCGCCGCCCGCCCCGCGCCGCGCCCTCAAATGCGCTGGCGCCCAAGGCCTCAGCGCCGCATGCGGCAGCGTAACGTCCAGTTCGGCCGCGCGCGGATCGGCTGCCGACGCGCCAAACGGCGGCGCCGCGAACGCAAGCGCCTCATGCCATTCGTGCGATGCGATCTCCACGCGCGCCAACCGCTCATCGAGCACGACGATCCGCGTCCCCACCGGATGCGGCGCGCGCATCGCATGCGCCGACCCCAAACGCCCACGCAGAAATCCTGAAAGCTCGTACTCGTTCGGCGCAACGAGAGCGCACGTCCGCGCCTGAACGATTTCCCACTCGCCGTCCGCCTCGATCGCGAACGCATTCACGCCATTCAGCACGTCCTCCTTCGACGCACTGCTGAGCGTTCCATTGAAGAGCTTGACGCGAGCCACGTTGCCGTCATCCCATCGATCGATCGGCCCCGGCCACAACGCCCACCGCAACTCACCGATCGTCGCCACGCTTTGAGCAACGCATCGCCGCGAACGCGTGGCGCCGGCATAAACCTCATGTGCGCCTAACCATGGCGCCGCGAACACCGCAGCAAGCGGCCGTTCATCCGCCTCCGCATCGAGCAAGGGCGGCAAATCCAGGATCGACACAGCGGGCGTTGGCGCAATCGGCGTCACAACCGGCGCATTGGGTTCGCCCACCCCCACTTGTGCGGGACTGGTGGCGCGTTGGCGGCGAAGCTCAAGACGCCGTGTCTCAGCGTCCTCGATGCGCACGATCTCGAACCTATCATCCGCGAACTGCACCGTATCACCCGGCTCCAGCGCCAGATGTGCGGGGCCGAGCGCAACACGCAGACTTTCAGTCGACGCACGCGCATCCGCCAGCACACGTTGCGCGATCGCCTCCGCCGCATCCGCCTCCAGCACCAACGGCGCCTCAATCGTCGCAACCCCGCCCTTGGCGCGATCCAAGCGCCGCGCGCTTACACCGGCGACGAGATAATCCTTCGCGGAATCCAAGAACCGCACCCGCGCCTCAATCGGCGCTGCCGCCGCGTCGCCGCGCTGTGCAAACGCGTCGTCGGCGGACTCCGCCGCCAACACGCCAACATCGATCTCGATAGCAGCATTATCAGCGCGATGAAGGAACACAATCGCGCCTTCGTGCTCGCGCGCCGCGAAATCATACGCCGCCATCAGAGGCTCCAACGCGTCGCGGACACTGAGCGGCGCATCGACTACATAGCCACTCACGGCGCCAAGAAGGCCCGAAACATCCACCGCATCAACGCCAGCACGCGCGCATAAGGCTCGCGTCACTTCGGCAAGCCCGGAAAGCCCCGCGCGCCCGTTCAACCGTCGCTCGGATGAAAGAGCTTCAAATGCAGGATCGGCGCGTCGTTGCTGATCGGATCGCGCTCGAAGCGTCGCACGTTAGCGCCGACGCGATGCTCCCAGCCAATCGGCCAACCATCGCCGCCCGGCACGACACTCATCCGATCCGGGCGCAGAACATAAAGTTCAGCCGGAACGCTGTCATCGAAGCTCGCCGCTTCCAGAAACGCGTTCCCGCTCACCTGCAGGTGCCCGTAGAAGGCTTCCAGCAGCTCAACGCCGGTCTGTTCCGGGTTGGGCCGCGCCAGCAAACGCGCCAGCGGGTGATCGACAGGCCCAACCTTCAACGGCGCGCTCGCAGCAGCCTCCGCGATCATGCGTACGCAGCGATACGCAATCGCGTTGCGCGCATAGCCCTCGCGCGCGAACACCGCTGGATCGCGCGCCGACCACACGGGCCGCCCAGGCGCATGCCAAGCCAGGAGCTTTCGCTCCACGCGCGGCGCGCGGAGACGTCGTAACCAATCGAGCATTCGTTCTTCCGCTAAAGCGCTCGCATCCGCGGCCCAAAGCCGCCGAGCATCAAATCCGTCAGCGCCCAGACCAGCGCATCAACACGGTCAGGACTCTTCGCAAATCCATCAACGCCGAAGGCGCACATCTCATCTTCCAACGCTGGAAACGCCGCCGCGTGCTTCACGCGGCCCTGCGCATAGAGCGCTGCAATTGGCTCGGCCCGCGCGCGCTTACCTTCGCTCGCCCGCACCAGCCGCACATAAAAGCCGGGCGCTGCGGCGCGCAGCACGTCGCGCACCATGTCACCGCCCTGGTTCGCCTCTGCGACAATCACATGGGCGCCGACGCTCTCAGCTAACGCCGCGGCGCGCGAGGCCCAGTCCAATGGCGAAGCGCCCTGCACACTGGCGTCCGCCAACACGACCGCCTCGCGCCTAAATCCTTCACCGCGCGCCGCCGCCGCGACAATCCCGCAAGCATCCGCATTCGGCCCCGTCGAAACCGGTGGATCGACTGCGACGACAACCCGATCGAACGGCCCTTCGACGCGCTCGCGCAACGCCTCCAGTTCGTCACGCCGCCACAGCGCGCCATCGACATCCTCGATCAGCTCGCCCTGCAACTCTTGGCGATGTCGCGCCGTACCGATCCATCGCGCCTTCAGCGCATCGATAAATCCGCGTGAGACGTTGGCCGCGTTCCGCCACGTCGTCGAATGCGTCACCGCCGTATCCGGCGCCGCGAGCAATCGTTTCAGCGCGCCGATCGGGCGCGGCGTGGTCGTCACCAGCATGCGCGGGCATTCGCCCAACCGCAGCGCGTGCTCCAACGTCGCCAGCGTCTCGTCTGGGTACGCCCAAAAGCACAGCTCGTCACACCAGGCGGCGTCGAACTGCGGCCCGCGCAAACTCTCGGGATCTTCAGCGGAGAAGCAAAACGCCTGCGCGCCGTTCGCCCACACCACGCGCTTGCGGCTCGATTCATAACTCGGCCGCTCCGCCAAAGCGCGCAGACCGGAATTTCCTTCAACCATCACTTCGCGCACGTCGTGAAAGGTCGGCCCCACCAGCGCGATGCGACCGACCCCGTGCTGAGCCAAATCAGACACCCATTCTGCGCCGGCGCGCGTCTTGCCGGCGCCGCGCCCGCCCATGAATACCCAAGTGCGCCAATCTCCATCTGGCGCGATCTGCTCGGGCCGTCCCCAGAAGCGCCAATCATTCGAGGCCTGGCTCAGCCGCAATCCGCTCAAGCGCCTCATCAGAAGCTCCCGCGATCTCAGCTTCGGCGAGGCGACGAAAGCGGCTTCTGAGTTCGGCGCGAATGGCGTCTGCATCTTCCTCTGAGGCTTTGGCTTGGCTCTCGGCCGCGAATTCCGCAACGTCGCGCTCTGCCCGTACGATGGCGCTTACCGCCTTGGCGCGGCGCTCGGCTTCCGCGCCTTCGCCTGCGGCGAGCGCCGCGCGGGCCTCGTCGAGAAGCGTTCGCAGTTCCGCCGCGCTGGGCATCGCCCCGGCTCCTTCTTCATCTCAGCTGTTGGACAGTGCCTGAAACATAGCGCCATCCCGTCGCGGGCGGATTGATTCTCGGAATCGCGCGGCGACTCCCGGTAATTTGGCCGCAGATTGAGGGATACGCGGGCCGTCTATCCGCGTTCCTTGCCCAGCGGGGACTGGCCAGAATTCGGCCATACGTCTATTTCACACCCCCTCCCGGAGTTCTCCTTGTCTAACAACCGTCCCGACTTGCGCCGCAGCATTGATTGGGCGCGCCTGCGCGCCGCCGCCGCGCAGCGTCACGTCCAGGAAATGCTGGCCGGCCAAAAGCGCTTCACCTGGCGCCAAGCCGCGAGCATCGCCGCGGGTGTTGCACTGGCCATGGTGCTGGGCGTGTGGGTCTGGATTTACTGGGGCCTTCCGCGGGTGCCCGACGCCGACGCGATCTGGGCGCTCAACCGCGAGTCATCGGTGATGTTCGTCGACCGCGACGGCGAAATCCTCGGCGTGCGCGGTCCGTATTATGGCCGCCGCACGCCACTCGCTGAATTGCCGGATTATGTGCCGCAAGCCTTCCTCGCGATCGAAGACCGCCGTTTCTACGAACACGAGGGCGTCGATCGCATGGCGGTGCTGCGCGCCGTGCTCGCCAACCTGCGCGCCGGCGAAACCGTGCAAGGCGGCTCGACGCTGACCCAGCAGCTCGCGCGCAATCTCTTCCTCAACCGCCAGCAAACAGTGAACCGCAAGCTCCGCGAAATGGTGCTCGCGTCCCGCATCGAGCGGCGGCTGACAAAGGACGAGATTCTCGAACTCTATCTCAACCGCGTCTATCTCGGCGATCAGGCATACGGCATCGACGCTGCCGCGCGCCGCTATTTCGGCAAGCCAGCAACGGAACTCACGCTTGGCGAAGCCGCCATTCTCGCCGGCCTGCCTAAAGCGCCATCCGATCTGGCGCCCAGCTCAAACCTCGAAGGCGCCACCGCGCGCCAACACGTTGTGCTGGAGGCGATGGTGGCCGCTGGCTTCATCACGCCCGAGCAGCGCGACGAAGCGCGTGCGCAACGCATCAATGTCATCCGCCGCCCGGCCGTCGAGCGTTCCATGGGCTACGCGTTCGATCTCGCCGTCGAGCAGGCGCGCGCCGCTGTTGGCGAAAACACACCGGACCTCGTCATCCAAATGACCATCGACCGCGAGGTTCAGAACGCCGCGGCCGATTCGATCCGACGGCGCCTCGGCAACCGCGCCTTCGGCCGCCGCCCCTTGCAAGCCTCCTACATGGCCATCGACCATGATGGCGGCATTATCGGCCTCGTCGGCGGCACCGATTACAACACCTCGAAGTTCAACCGCGTGACCCAGGCGCAGCGTCAGCCAGGTTCAACGTTCAAGACGTTCGTTTACACCGCCGCCATTGAAGCCGGTCTCGACACCGAGGACGTGCGCTACGACGAACCTGTCGTCATAGATGGCTGGCGCCCGCGCAATTACGACGAAGGTTATCGCGGCGCCGTGACGCTGCGCACCGCCTTCGCGCTTTCGATCAACACGGTCGCCGCCGAAGTCGCCAACGAGATTGGACAAGCGCGCGTCGCTGACGTTGCACGGCGTCTCGGCGTCCACAACATGCCGGAGCGCAACGCTTTCGTGCCACCGTCGATCGCGCTCGGCTCCATCGAAACAAACCTCTGGGACATGGTTTCGGCCTTTGGCGCCTACAGCAATGGCGGATTCAGGGTCGATCCGCACATCATCTCGCGCGTCACGAATTCGGCTGGCCAAGAGCTTTACGTGCGCCCGCCTTACCAGGCGCCGCGCGTCCTCGATCCTGAGGTTGTCAGCCGCATGAACTCGATGATGGGCGCCGTCGTTCTGCGCGGCACGGGCGTCGGCGCGCGGCTCGGCAATCGCGACGTCGCCGGCAAAACCGGCACCAGCTCCGATTGGCGCGACGCGTGGTTCGTCGGCTACACTGCCGACTACACAGCGGGTGTCTGGGTCGGCCACGATGACTTCACCTCGATGGGCCGCACCACTGGCGGCACATTGCCGGCGCAAATCTGGAACGACACGATGCGCGTCGCGCATGAGGGCGTGGAAAATCATCCACTACCAGGCTACGAGCAGCCCGTGTGGTCGCCCGAGCAAGTCGAGACTGCGACATTCTTTGACGACCTCGCCAACGCCTTCGGCAACTCTCCGGTCGGCGAAGAGCTGAACGAGATTTTCAACAACTAGGCGCGTCATGGCGGGGCCAGCACTGGCGCATGTAAAGGAGCTCAAGCTCACGCTTGGCGGCGCGCCGTTGTTCGACGACGCGGAATTTGTGCTGCACAAAGGCGAGCGCGCGGCATTCGTTGGCGCCAACGGCGCCGGCAAATCGACGCTGATGCGCATGATGGCCGGGCTCACCGAGCCCGACGGCGGCGAGATCGTCTTCGCCTCAAGCGTCACCATCGCGTTTGCGCCGCAAGACTCAACCTTCGAGGGCTTCGCGACATTACGCGACTATGTCTGCGCGCCTTCAGTTGGCGCGCGGGGCGGTGAGACGCCTGCGTACGCCGCCGAAGCAGAACTCCACGCCCTCGGCCTCGACCCAGATCGCAAACCCGAGCGCATGTCCGGAGGTGAGATGCGCCGCGCCACGCTCGCCCGCGCCTTCGCCGCCGATCCCGATGTGCTGCTGCTGGACGAACCAACCAACCATCTCGACATTGTCGCCATCGAAGACCTGGAGCGCCGCCTCAACGGATTTCGGGGCGCCTGCCTTGTCATCAGCCACGATCGGCGTTTCCTCGAACGCATCTCCACCGCCACGCTATGGCTCCGCCAGCGTCGCCTCATCAAACTCGATCGCGGCTTTGGCGCGTTCGACGAATGGGCCGAAAACGTCGAGCTGGAAGAAGCGCGCGCACTCGCGCGCCTCGAAACACATCTCAAAGCCGAAGAGCATTGGCTGCAACGCGGCGTCACCGCGCGCCGCTCACGCAACGAAGGCCGTCGCCGAAAGCTCATGGCCATGCGCGCCGAGCGCCGCGAACGCCTCGGCATGTCCGCTAACGCCAGCGCCGCGATCCAAGCCGAACGCGGCACAAGCTCAGGCAAGCTGGTCATTGAAGCCAAGCGTATCAGCAAGGCTTACGGCGAGGCGCCGCTGATCAGCGATTTCTCGCTCCGCCTCATGCGCGGCGATCGCCTGGGCATTGTCGGGCCCAACGGCGCGGGCAAAACCACCTTACTCGAAACGCTGTTGCAGCGCCGCGATCCAGACGAAGGCAGCGTGCGCATCGGCGAAGGCCTGGAGATCGCCTACGTCGATCAATCGCGCGCGATCCTCAATACGGACGACACGCTTTGGGAGGCGTTGGCGCCTCAAGGCGGCGATCAAGTCATGGTTCGTGGCAAGCCGCGTCACGTCGCTGCCTACGCCAAGGACTTCCTGTTCGGGCCACAGCAGCTTCGCCAACCGATCTCGGCGCTCTCTGGCGGCGAACGCAATCGTCTCGCGCTCGCCGTTGCACTCGCCAAGCCCGCCAACCTGCTCGTGCTCGACGAACCCACCAACGATCTCGACATGGATACGCTCGATGCGTTGGAGGACATGCTCGCCGCATACGATGGCACGGTGATCCTCGTCAGCCACGACCGCGCTTTTCTCGATGGCGTCGCTACCCAAGTCGTCGGCCCGGTCGGTCGCGGCAGATGGGCCGAGACGCCCGGCGGCTGGGCAGACTTCGAGCGCGAGCACGGCGCCGTCATCGCCCCCAAGCGCGCTGAGCCCGCAACCCGCACCGCGCCGCCCCCACCAGCCGCGCCACGCCGCCAAACCAAACTGAGCTACAAAGAGGAGCGTCGCGCCGGCGAACTCGACGCGTTGATGCCGAAGCTAAGCGCCGAGATCGCCAAGCTCGAACAGAGCCTCCACGATCCGGAGGCCTTCGCGCGCGATGCCGGCGCGTTCGCCAAGACTGCGGCGCGGCTGGAAGCAGCCAAGGCCGAACGCGACGCCGCCGAGGCCGAATGGCTCGAGCTAGAACTGAAGCGTGAGGCGCTTTCAGCAGAGCATTGAATTCTCTGTTAACCCAATTGGTAAAGGTTGGGGCACATGCGCGCGCTGCTCCTTCCGGCTCTCACGCTCGCGATGGCGTTCGCGGCGTACTCTGACGCGCGCGCTTCGGGCGCATACGCATCGGCCGCTGCGGCTGACGCAGCAGCCTGCGCCCGCCGCTGCGCCGACGACGGACTGTGCGTCGCCTGGTCTTACCTTTCCTCCGGCGCCTGCGAGTTGCGCGCAAACGCACCCGCGACGCCGATCGGCGTCGCCCAAGGGTTCAGCACTCGCGCCCCGGCATCGCTGCGCGAAATCGCGTTGGTTCAGCCGACTGCCCGGGCGAACGTAAACGAAGATGAACAAACTCCGGCCACGGAGGCCGACGATGTCGCCCAGGAACTCCTCGGCGGCCTGGAAGAAGACACGACCGGCCTTCGTTATTGAGGGCCTTGTAAGATTTATTAAGGCGCATCGGTTAAGGCCCTGCGCTTGAGATTGGGAGCGGAACTGGCGATGACGACCGCGCGGTTTGCGAAACTGATGGATCTGGCGCGCACGCCGGACAGCGAACGACGCCGCGAATTGCTGCGCGAAGTGACCGACCTGTTCTTCGAAACATCCCCTTCCCGTACCGCTAAAGAGACTGCGCTGTTCGACGACGTGCTCCAACTGGTCGCAGCTGAAATGCAGGACGAAGTCCTGGCCGAACTCTCAAGTCTCTTCGCCAATGCGCCGGATGCGCCCGTCGGCCTGATGCGCGACCTGGCCAACCACTCGTTCGAGGTGGCCGGTCCGGTTCTGCGCCGCAGTAAGGCGCTCGACGACAAGACGCTGCTGCAAGTCGTCAACTATCAAAGCCAGAACCACATCAAAGCCGTCGCCCAACGCGATGACGTCAGCGAGACCGTCTCTGACGCCATCGTCCGCTTCGGCGACGACCACGCGCTAGACGCCCTCATCCGCAACGACGGCGCGAAGCTCTCGCGCACCAGCATGGAAGCCGCCGTCGATCGCGCGCGCCGCAACCAGATGCTGCACGAAGGCGTCGTCAAGCGCAGCGACCTGCCGCTCGACCTCCTCAACGAGATGTACTTTGTGGTCGAGACGCGACTCCGTGACCAGATCCTCTCGCGCAACGCCACCGTCGATCCTGCAACGCTTGACGCCGCGCTTTCCAAAGCGCGCGACCGCATGCGCCAATCGGCCGGGGACATCAGCGCCGAAGCCAAGAACGCCATGGCGTTCATCCAGCAGAAAAAGAACTCCGGCGAACTCAGCGCCCGCCTCCTCGTCTCGCTGTATCGCGAAGCCAAGCAAGCCCATTTCCTCTACGGCCTCGCCGAAATCACCAACATCGATCACCAGACCGTGGCCGACCTGCTCGACCGCCGCGATATCGATGCTCTCGCCATGATTTGCCGCGCCGCCAATATCGAACGCCCTCTGTTCGTGACGCTGGCCGTTCTGGTCGGCGGCGGTGACGAGGCGATGGCGCGCGCTGAGGAATTCGGCCGCATGTACAACAACGTGCCGGTGGAAGCCGCGCAACGCGCGCTGCGCTTCTTCAAGGTCCGCAAAGCCGCCTAAAGCTTGCCGCCGCGCGTGAACGGCGCATGGCCATGCAACCTTGGGGGCTACGCGTCGCCTACGTTATCGATCCTGCCGGCGTACTTAGGCACATAGCCCAACGGCGTCCCGGGGCGCCGCAAGACTAAGCCGCGCGCTCCTTCGTATCGGAGAAACGAACCTTCGGGTTCTTGTCCTGCACGTAGCCAATTTCCCAAGCGCTCTTGCCCAAGAACACCGGGGCGTTGTCGACATCCTCAGCCATCTGCGACGCTGACTTCTCGATGAACGCTTCCAGATCAGCGCGCGTGTCCGCACTGATCCACCGCGCAGCTTGGTAAGGCGACGTCTCGAAAATCACCTCAAGCCCGTATTCGGCCTTCATCCGCTCATCGAGCACTTCGAACTGCAACTGGCCCACGGCGCCAACAACCAGATCGCCGCCATGCACCGGCTTAAAAACCTGCGTCACACCTTCTTCCCCCAGCGACTCCAGCGCCTTGCGCAAGTGCTTTTGCTTCAAGGGATCCTTCACGCGCACACGCTTCAGAATTTCCGGCGCGAAGTTCGGAATGCCCTGAAACACAACATCGCCGCTCTGCGAGAGCGAGTCTCCGACACGCAGACCGCCGTGACTCGGAATGCCAATCACATCGCCGGGAAAAGCCTCCTGCGCGATTTCGCGATCCTGCGCCATGAACATCATCGGATTATGGACGTTGAAGCCTTTGCCAGCGGCCGTTTTCAGCGTCATGCCGCGTTGAAACTTGCCCGACGAAATCCGGAAGAAGCCGACGCGGTCGCGGTGCTTGGGATCCATGTTCGCTTGGATCTTGAAGATGAAGCCGCTGACATCGCTGCGCCCCGGCGTCACTTCCGTCTCTTGGCCCTTGACCGTCGCCTTCAACGGCCGCGGGGGCGGCGCATGCGCGCCAAGTCCGGCCAACAACTCAAGCACGCCATAGCGGCGCAACGCCGAACCAAAATAAACCGGCGTCAAATGCCCTTCGCGAAACGCTTTCAGATCAAACTTCGGCAAGCCCTCTCGCGCCAGTTCCGCCGTCTCTTCCAGCTCCGCGCGCACATCGTCGCGCAAGCCTTTCAGAAAGTCGCTCTCCCCACGCTTCTGACGCGCTTCGATCGCGAATCCCTCTTCGCCATGCTCCAAGCGGCGGAACGGAACGAATTCATCCGTCGTCAGATCAAGCATGCCGCCGAAGCGCTGGCCCGACGCCGCCGGCCAGTACATCGGCGCCGTATCCATCGCGAGCTTGGAATGAACTTCGTCCAACAGCTCAAACGGATCGAGCGCTTCGCGGTCCATCTTGTTGATGAACGTCGTGATCGGAATGTCGCGGAGGCGACAGACTTCAAACAGCTTCAGCGTCTGCGGCTCGATGCCCTTTGCAGCATCCAGCACCATGATCGCGGAGTCCGCCGCCGTGAGCGTGCGATAGGTGTCCTCCGAGAAGTCCTCGTGGCCCGGGGTATCGAGCAGGTTGAAGACCATGCCATCGTGTTCGAACATCATCACCGAACTCGACACCGAGATGCCGCGCTCGCGCTCGATCTTCATCCAGTCCGACGTCGTCCGCCGCGCCTGACCACGCGCAGCCACCTCACCGGCCAGGTGGATCGCGCCGCCCGCGAGCAGCAGCGATTCAGTCAAAGTCGTCTTGCCGGCGTCAGGGTGCGAGATGATCGCGAACGTACGACGGCGTGCGGCCTCGGTGGCGGGGTCGGCGGACATAGAATTCAGGGTCTTTCGTGAAGCGGCGCGTTTACTCCGCACGCCCTCAGGGAGCAACCCAGCCGCTTCAGGTCGGGGAAGGGTCCACCGGCTCCATCAGAAAATGCCGACCCTTCTTGTCCTCGACCTCCACCACCCATAGGTCGGGATCAGAGGCTGTCCGCTTACGGATGGCCGCATCCACGTCCGCCTCATCGTCCCCCAGAGCCCCGGCCGAAAGATCGAGCCAAATCCGCTCGCCCTCCCCGTTCCGCGCCGGCGCATAAAGCCGCGCCCGCCGGTCCAAGGTGGCGACCTTTACCAGCACCGCGCCCGCGTCCGCGTCGCCTTTGCGCACGACGCCCGCGAACGCCCCGGCGATCTCGGCGCGGCGGATCAGCGCGCTGGCCCAAAAATCCGTCTTCAGCTCGTCCATGCGGTCCCGCGTTCACCGGAAGGCAACGACATTCCTTTAACCTCTTCACCTCTCATGCGCGCGCTTCTTCTTGTCATCGCCTTAACTGGCGCCTTCACCGCCGCCGCAGCAGCGCAGCAGGGACCAAACGCGCGCGCCGTGTATGTCGAGCGTCGCGGTCTCATTGAGGTCGACGCGCAATGCCACATTTTCGCGCCTTCGATCCGTGACGCGCTGCAGATCAGCACAGCCCAAGCCCGCGGCGCACTGCTGCGCGAAGGCTGGACCAACGCCCGCATGCGGGAACTCGATAGCGCCGTTGTCACCGCCGCCCGCGCCCGCGCCTGTGACGATCCACGCACGCGGGACTCGGCCGCCAGCGCAAGCCGCACCGTCGCCCAATGGGTGAACGCCGGCACAATGGAATTCCCCGGCTGGCAGCGCGGCTGGACCGCGCGCCGCAGCAATGATGGTTGGCGCATCAGCCAAGTGATCGACGCACCGCTTCCCGCTACATTCGGCGTGCTGCAACACGGCGACACGCAACGCCTCTCGTTGGCTGTCCCCGTCGCGCGCGGCGCGGTCGCGCCAACAAGCGCCCAGCTGATCATGCGCAATCCCGCTCAACCGCGCGCTGAGATCGCGTTGCCGCAACGTGTGGCCTACGGTCTGCAAGCTGGCGTCGCGCCGCCAACAAACTCAATGTCGATCCCATCGACACGCACGATCGAACGCCTCGACGGCGGCCGCTCACAAGCCGTGTTTGCATTCCCAGATACGGCGTTTCGCGATCTCCTGGCGCTCGATCCGCGCGAAAGCGTGGAAATTCGCGTGCAGAACGGCCGCGCCGTCGAAACGCTTCTCGTGGAAGTCGGCGACATCGCCGCCGCGCGCTCGTTCCTTACAGTCCGCCGCTAATCGGCCTTCAGCACCGGCAACGTCACGCGCACAAGCGCGCCCCCGCCTGGCGCTTCGTGAAAGCTCAGCGTGCCACCATGCAGCGCCGCCAGCGCCCGCACCAGCGAAAGTCCGAGTCCAGTTCCTTCAGCGCGGGCGCCGCCTGAGCCACGCTCGTACGCTTGCCCTAGCTTCTCGCGATCTTCTGCAGAGATGCCAGGCCCATTGTCGATTGTCTCAAGCACCAGCGCGCCATCCTGCACCGCTGCGCGGACCATCACGCGACCGCCCTCCGGCGTGAACTTAATCGCGTTACCGACCGTGTTAATCAAAATCCGCCGCAACGCGCGGTCGTCGGCGGTGACATTGAGCGCCGTCTCGGGCGTCACCATGCCGAGCGCGATGTTCTTCTTCTCTGCGCCATCGATGGAAACGCGCACAACATCGGCCACAACATCGCGCACGTCAAAATCTGCGCGTTCGATCTCGTAGCGCCCCGCTTCGATGCGCGAGAGGTCGAGCAGATCGTTCACCAGCCCCAGAAGATGCGTGCCGCTCTTGCGAATGAGTCCCGCATACTCGACGTAACGCGCGCCAATCTCACCAAAGAGCTGGCGCTCGATCATTTCGGAGAAGCCGAGGATGTGCGTCAGCGGCGTGCGCAATTCATGCGACACTTCCGCTATGCGTTGCCCCATCGCCTCCTCACGCGCCGGCGCCCCAGTCTGAGCGATCCCCATCAAGCCCGCGGCGAATGCAATCGCCGCCACTGCCAGCGCCTCAGGAAATACGCCGAGGTCCCGGGCCGGCTCGTACCGCGCCAAGAAGGCCGCAGCCGCAAATCCAAACACGGCCGCCGCGCCTGCTTCTGGCGCCCCGCGTCGCCCCAGCGCCAACGCCATCGCCGGCGCCACAACGAAGCCGGCCGCAAGGGGGGAGGTCCCTCCACCGGAACCGGCGCACAATCCCGTTGCCGTCAGCACCCAAACAGAAATTAATGTGAGGTCCACGCGCGCCCGCCCCAGACGCGGCAAAAAGATGAATCCAGCTAGCGAAGGGGCTGCCGCCAGCGCCGCAGCCCCCGCAACACCGCGTAAATCGCCCCCGCTGGCCCATGCCAGGACAGAAACAAGCGCGACCAAGCCGAGCCAGCACCAAAACGCCAGCGCCAACGCTGCAGCGCGCGCTGGCGCTGCTCTTGCAGTTGTCGTTACTGCTGATTGTGTTGACACTTAAAGGCGGCCCGCGAGTAAAAGACTTCTTAACGCGCTGGGGACCAGGATGCCCGCTCCGAGTCGCGGTCGGAAGCGGACTCGCCATTTCAGATTTCAGAGGGAGTAGAGCCGATGCGGAGTCTTGCGGTTTGGACCACCACCGCCGCCGTCGCGCTTATGGGTGTAGCGAATGCCCAAACCGCGCCCGCCGCCGACGCGAGCGCGCAGAGCACGGATCTGCGTACGGCAATCAATGCCTACGCCGCCTATCAGTCCGACGTTGGCGAACTGCGCGCGACGACGCCGCGCGACGCCAACACGTTGGAAGCCGCGATCGATCGCGTTGCCCATCACAATCGTGACGCGCTTACGCGCGGCTGGATCGCGTATGGCGCCCAAACCGCGGCGCAGTCCCAAGCTTACGTGCAAGGCGTCCGCGATGCCGCCGCCTATTATGGCCGCGATGCGGTCATTTGGGCGGTAACCGTCGATCCGTCGTATGCGCGCGGCCTGCGCGGCGGCAACGAGGCGACACGCCTCATGCTCGACTCCGCTCAAGCCGATTCACAGCGCATCATCAGCGTTGCGGACCGGTATCAGGAATACGCCTACTCCGTTCAGCGTCAGCGCTGGGCAAACTCAGTCGCTCCGCAACAAGCGCAGCGCGTGCAACGCGTGCGCAACCTCGCTCGTGAGGGCGCACCGGCAAGCGCGGTGCCCGCCGAGTACGCGGCCCGCTTCAACGTAACGCCCGTCAGCCTGTCACCGGCGTCGGACCCGACTGTTTACGGCGGCCGTCGTTTCTGGGACGCCCTCCGTGGCGGGACGGAAGTGGTTGAAGTCGCCTCCACGCCAACCCAAACGCGCGTCAATGCTACGCGCGGCGAAGCGCTCGACCGCATGGCCGCCGTCGCCGCCCTGCAAGCGCTCGACGCGACTGACGCGAACCAAAGCGCCGTCACCCGCCTCATCAGCGATCCGCGCTCGCGCGACTGCTTCGAGATGGCCCAACTGCAGCTCTATCAATGCATGTCCGCCGCGCGCTTCCGTTATGAGAACGCGTTCTGCATGGGCCAACATGGTCTGCGCGACATCGGCGCGTGCATCGGCGCTGTCGGCCAGCCCGACGCCACCGCCATGACGCCGATTACAACGCCGAGCGGACACCCCGGCGGTCGCGATTAACCTGCCCTTGCTCCGGCGCACGCCAAAGCGCATGTCGGAGCCATGGCCGGGATTGATGAGACCATCCAAGACATCGCGGACGAATTCGCGCTCCTCCCAGACTGGGAGGAGCGGATCGCCCATGTGATCGAGCTCGCACGCACGCTAGAGCCCCTTCGGGACGAAGAGCGCACGGATGAAACCCGCGTCCGCGGCTGCGTTAGCCAAGTCTGGCTCGTACCCGAGCGGCGCGCTGAAGCGCCTGAAAAGCTATATTTCCGAGGCGATTCCGACGCACATTTGGTGCGCGGCGAGATCGCTATGCTGCTGCGCATTTTCTCCGGGCGCACGCCGCAGGAAATCGTCTCAGTCGATCCGCGCCACGTGTTCGAGCGTCTTGGGCTCAAGGACGCGCTGACCCAGCAACGCTCCAACGGTCTATTCTCCATGATGAGCCGCATGCAGAACGCCGCGCACGCCGCGCTCTAACGCCTGCCCAGTGCCTGCGCCAATTGCGCGAGTCCAAGCTTCAAAGCGAGCTTGCCTGATCGGGCCGGCCAGCCCTCCGCGCGTTCGAGCGCCTCCAATCCGTCCTCGCGCAAACACACGCGCTCCACCACGCGCCGCAACGGTTGCGCTAATCCGTCCAATGCATCGGCTAGACGCCGCCGCGCATCGCAGCGCGCCGCTTGCGCGCGCTCTTGCACATTACCGGGACCACGCGCGCCCCCGCCCATCGGCGGAGCGCTCCAATCTGAACCGCGCGTCAGCCCTGATTGCGCAGCCTCCCAATCTGCGCGCAACGTTTGCGCGGCGGCGATTTCCGCGCCGGTGAGCCAGGGCTTGTCGCTCGCATCGCGCAACGCGGCCAGGCGCGCGATCACAGTGCTCAACGCAATCCCGCGCACCGCGCGCACATCGCCGTCCGCATCAATCGCCGCGCGCGCGATCAAAGGCGCGTGCTGCGCCAGGAACGCCTCATCTCGTAAAGCCCCGTCTCGTAAAGCCCCCTCGCGCCGCAAACGCGCGCGTCCAGCGTCGCTCAGCGTGAACCCGTTGCTGCCGTGTTGCTCCAGAATGCCCTCTGCCTGAAGCGCCCGCACATCGGTTGCAACGATCTTGGCCAATGGCCGGCGTCGCCGATCGCCACGCGGCAACACGCCGAACACTCCCTCGCCCACGGGCGCCAAGACGGCGCCCGCACAGGCGAGCCGCGTCAACGCACGCTGAACTTGCGCGCTCACGATGCAAGGCCCTGCAGACCAGGCGCAGGCGGATTCTGCAGCATCGCTTCCAGCGCGCCGATCCAATGATCGAAGCGTTCGTCTTCGCGCTTGTCTTCAACAGCATGACACGCGTGCGTCACCGTCGTGCGGTCACGCCCAAACGCCACTGCGACGCGCGCCAAACTCAGATTGAACGCCACGTGGCAGAGATACATTGCGACCTGCCGCGCAAAAGCTGCATCGGCCGATCCGCGCGTTGGGCTGAATATATCCTCGAGCGCCGCCCCTAAGCCGTACGCGGCGACACTTGCAGCCAGCCGCGCCGCCGCCTCGTCACCGATGCGCTGTGCGCACACACCCATTCTCCATTCCTCCAAACGACCGAACGCGAGAATACGGCCGCTCGAGAGAGCGTGAATAGATTTTTTCCTATAACTAGGATTTTTTTCCTTATCCGCCTTTGCGGGTCTGACCGAGGCCCATGCGCTTGGCCAGATTCGAGCGCTCCTTGGCATAGTTCGGCGCAACCATCGGATAATCGTGTGGCAACTGCCATTTCGCGCGGTATTCGTCTGGCGTCATGGCGTAGCGCGTGCGCAGATGACGCTTCAACGATTTGAATTTCTTACCGTCTTCAAGGCAGATGATATAATCGGGGGTCACCGATTTCTTCACTGCGACCGCCGGCTCCTGCGCGGGCTCCGATGGAACCGGAGGCGCATCCGACACCTCGATAAGCGCCGAATGCACGGTCCGGATCAAACCCGGAAGCTCTTGCGGGGTCACTTGGTTGGCCGACACAAAAGCGGAGACAATTTCCGCGGCCATCCCGACCAAATCCCGTTTGGTATCCATCAAACGCGAGCCTTTGTCGGCAAGAAAATACTGTCGGCTCGCAGTATAGGTAGTCGTCCGTGCTATGCAAGGCAGGAACCAGGGACAATATTGAATTTGTTTTGGTGGTAACTGGACTTGGGAACTGATTACTAACTCAATACCTAGGCCGCACGCACCTTCACGAAGAGCAGGATGATCACCAAGACCGCAGCGATAGACACCATCTGAGCCAGGTTTGCGACGCTGGTGAAGCGGAATGGCTGATCGCACGCCCGCGCCCACAACCCAATCTGCGTCACCGCCGCCCGCGCAGCAGTTGCGGTCGCTGCCTGCCAGGCGCCGTAGAAGCGGAGAAGCACGACGCCCGCCCAGCGTCCGGCGTTCGCCACCGGTCCGCGATAGAGCGCATCCAGGTCTAGAATGCGCGCCGGTTGGCGGCGCGGCGCTACGCTGGTGAACCGCAGCGCCATGTAAGCGAGCCCGGAGACTCCGAGCATCGCGACCTGCGGCGCCAGCCGATCGATGGAGTACGGCTGAAACGCGAGCTCCGCCGGCATAAGGTCGTACAGCCATCGCGGCGCGAGTCCGACTGATAGGCTGAGAAAGATCAGCAGCCCCGCGCCCAGCAGCATCATAAAGGGCGCTTCATTACGCAACGGCGCCGGCGCGATCGGTTGGTTGGCCGCCAGCGTCGACCGCAGCGCTAATGCAATGAACAGCACGGGCGGCAGCGCCGCGATCAGCGCCCACAACACGCGCAGATCCCATGTCGCTGTCGCATCCAGCGCGACGCTCTGTGTTGCGTACATCGCAAAGAGCGGCGCTGCCGTGGCAGCCAGACCCGCCCCCAACATCAGGAATGCGCTCAGCGGCATGGCGCGCGCCGCGCCCACCAACTGCGTTACACGCATCGCGCCGCCGCGCTCAAGCATGCCGCCCAGCGTCATCTGAAGCGCCGCGAATGCCAGCACCGTCGTGAACGCGTGCCCCTCTGCTGCGGCGAGAGAAAGCGGTGAGCCCACACCAATCAGCGCAACGCACACGCCATTCTGCGCCATCTGCGCGTACGCCGCCGCGCGCCGCATGTCGTCCTCCGCCGAAGCGTAGAACGCGCCGCCAACGATCATGGCGGCGCCGATCGGCACGAGCAGAGGCTCGGCCGGAAAGTGCCGCGCCAGCGCGTAGAGCCCCACTGACGTCGTGAACGCGGAGAGCGCAGCGCCGCCAGCGGGCGACGCGTGCGAAACAACGTCCTTGAACCAAACATGCGCCATCGGCGCACCGACGCGGATCATCAAAGCTGCAAAAATGCACGCGCCGCCGAACGAACCCGCGTTGAGCTGTCCCCACGCAGAATTGCCGGCGTTCGCCGTGAGATGCAGCGCCACGCCGACCAGAAAGAGCAAACCTTCAAGCCCGTGCCAAATCAGCAGTCTCACGCCCGCACGGTTGCCATGTTCTTGAGGGGCGGCGAACACGGTCCACGCAGCCGCCAGCCCTGACAGCGACGCCGCAGCAACAAAGCTAATCGGATCGCCGACAAACAGCGTGGACACTGAGCCGCCCGCGAGCATCAAGATCGCCGCATCTTCGTAGCGGTTACGGCGCGCGTTCGTGTAGATCGCGAGCGCGATCAGAACGATCAGCATGCCAATCCCGAAAATGCGGTTGAGCGCATCCAGGCTCAACAGCACAACCGGCAACCCCATCTGCGCCATCGCGGTCGCCGCACCGAATTCGCGATCCAGCAACAGCCACAGCGCCAGTAACGCGGCGCCCGCCATCATCGGCCCGCGCGCCATGCGGGGCGCAGCCAGCATCAACAGCCCAACGATGATTGGCACAAAGCCCGGATTAAGCGTGAGGGTCAGCATCGCCGCTCCCCTCCGTGTCGCCGCGCCCCAACACCAGACGCGCGATGTGGCCCGCTACAACAAAGAACACGGCCGCCGCCGCGCCAATCGCTGCGGCGCCGCCCGGCCGCGCGCCGATCCAAAAGCCAGAAGGATCACGCGCCGCAAAATCGAACCCGATGCCTGCTGCTGCAGCCGTAAAGCAAAACAGCAGCACAAGTCCGGCAACGCCGCCGCGGGGAGGTGGTTGCTTGCTCATCGTGGCGTCCAGATCGGTGAGAGGAATGAAGCCAACGGATCAGCCAGCACGAGCAGCCACAACGTCGCTGCCGCGCTCAAGATCACCGGCGCCACCAACAAAATCGAAGCGCCGTCGGGCCGCTTGAATGCATCGGTGGGCGGACGCCCCGCCAACGCGCTCGCCGCCAACGGCCCAAGATGCACGAACGTCAGCACCGCCGCGACGCCCGCGAGGGCGGCCGCCCAGATCAAGCCCGCACCGGAGGCGGCCGCGATCAGCCAAAGCTTCGCCCAAGCGCCGGCGAATGGCGGCATGCCGATCATGCTCGCGGCGCCTACCGCAAAACCCGCGAACGTCCACGGCATCACGCGGCCAAGCCCAGCATAGTCGGCAACATTGGTGCGCATCGTGATTGCCGATGTTGTTCCCACCGCCATCAGTAAAGTCGCCACTCCGCACGCGCCTGCAACCACCTGCAACGCCGCCGCAAACAGACCCGCTGGAAGCGCAAGCAATGTCCCCATCGCCACAGCTAGTGACTGCGCCATGCACGAATAGGCCAACCGCTCGCGCACATCCTGCTTCGAGAGCGCGATCAAAGCCGCGACGCACATGCCCGCGCCGACAAGAACGATGAGCCCTCGCGACGCGATCTGCGCCGTCAACAGAGCCGGCCCGAACACAAACGCTGCAATCTTGATCAGGCCGATGCCGCCCGCCGGCAGCACCAACAGGGCTTGTAACGAAACCAGAGCCGGCGTCGGCGCATTCTTCGCCACCGGCAACCAGCGATGCAGCGGCGGGATCGCCGCCATGGCGAGCCCCATCACAAACAGCACGAGCAACACGTTCGCCGTCAGCGCATCGGTTTCTTCGCCAAGAACACCCCCCGGTCGGAAATCCAGCGCGCCTGTTAGCGCATACGTCCAGATCATCGCCGGCAAGAACAAGCCCATCGACGCCGCCAGCAATGTCGCCAGAAATGTGCGCCCCGCCACGCGCGCGTCCTCGTCACCGCGGTGCGCCACAAGCGGAAACGCTGTCAGTGTCAGCGCTTGGTAGGCGACGAAGAACGTAAACAGATTGGCCGAGTACGCGACAGCCATTGTCGCGCCCGTCGCCAGCGCCATGAACGCCATCAGTCGCGCCGGCGCCTTCTCATGCGTCGCCCGCACAATGCCGGCGGCATGTACCGCGTGCAGCACGCTTAGGCCCGCGATGAGCGCGCCCATCAGCGCGCCAAACGGCTCGATCACGAACGCGAGGTCGACATTCGGCAGCGGTCGCGCCAGCACTAGGCGCGTACCAATGCCGTGCGCCGCTGCATTGACGAGACATGCCGCACAGAGCGCAGTGAACAACGCGCCGCCAATATGGATCACATCGCGCAGGCCAGGCGGCTTTGGCAACGCCAGCACCAGCAGCGCTTGAACCACCGGCGCGACGAGCACGCCCAGGAGAGCAAGCTCAACGCTCATGCGCCCGCGCCCATCATCAGCGCCGCCGCGGCGTCCGCCGCGCGCAGCAGAGCGCCAGGCGCAAGGCCCATCGCGATGATCACAATGGCGCCGACCAGCATCGGCGCAAACGCGATCGCCGCGCCGCCGGGTGCTCCGGTGTATGTTTCCGCCGCGCGACGGAAATACAAACGCTCAACGATGCGCCCGCCATAAAACACGCCCGCGAGCGAAGCGAAAATCACCGCGCCGGCCGCCCACCAAGAATCGGCGCCGACCCCCGCCTCCACCAAACGCCAGCGCCCTAAGAACCCGAGCAGCAGCGGCGCGCCCATAAGGCTGATCGCGCCTGCGGTCATCGCCGCGCCCGCCAGCGGCGCACGCCGGCCAACGCCATCGAGTTCAGTTATTGCCTGCACGCCCGCAACCGCCGCGCCGCCAAACAGCGCCATCGCCGCTGCCGCAAACGCCGTGATCTGCACCAATGCCGCCGCAAAGCCGGCGGGCGAACCTAGCGCGACACACAACAGAATGCAGCCAATCTGCGCCACGCCCGCATAGGCCGAGAGCCGCAAAATGTTGCGCGCGCCTACCGCTTGCATCGATCCAATAACGACGCTCGCGCCGCCGAGAAGCGCCACAATCGCTGACAACGCCTCTCCAAGTGGCGCAGCGACAATGAGGTACGCGCTCACGCGGGCGAGCGCCGCCGCCGCCCCCACCGCGCCAACGACGCCAACACCGAGCGCAGCGAACGCGCCGGCACGCCCGAACGCCGCGCCTAGCCACATGTGCAACGGGGCAACGCCCGCTTTCAGCGCAAGCCCCAAGATGACGAGGCCCGCGCCCATAGCCGCCATTCCCGGCGCATCGATATGCGCTGCAGCGATCACCGAAAGGTCCAACGAACCAACACCGCGATACACCAACGCCGCGCCCGACGCCGTCAGCGCGGCGCCGACGCCGCCCGCCGCGAACATTCGCAGCGCGCCATTTATCGCGCCGCGTGATTTTTCGCCATTCAATGCAACGAGCCCAATGCTCGCAACAAACGCGGCCTCAGCTCCCACCAGCACGCCAATCAAATCGGCGGCCAACAACGCACCGATCCAGCCGGCCGCAACGCACAACAAAAGCGCGAGCGCAAAAGGGGCCGCGCGACCGTTGATTTCCCCCAACGCCCCGCCGATCGCCATCAAGACGAAAGCCAAACACAGCGCCACCAATGGCGCGGCGTAGAGCGCCAGATCATCGGCCCGCAGCGCCACGCCTTCGATGGTCGCAACCAGGATGTCGCCACCAACAAGCGTCCGCATCGCCAAATCGCCAGCGATACCAAGCGCCAGCAACCCACACACCAGAGCCGCGGCCCAGGCAACGCGCGCGCCGGGCGACATCAGCGCCAATGCGGCGCCGATCAATGGCGCCAGCAAAAGCAGCACCGGCTCGTGCAGCCGCGCGAGTTCGAGATAGTTCATCGCGCCGGGCCCACATCGTCTCGCGCGTCGGCGCTATCGATCTCCGAGGTTTCCACTACGCCATATTCTTCCTGCGCACGCACCACGAGCACCGCGCCGATAGCAAGGTACGCGAACGCAATGCCCGCCGCGCCAATCAATAACGCGCCCGGCGCACCCGAAGCCGCGCCAGCCATGATCGCCGCAACAAGCGCAATTATCACCGCCGCCAACCGCTTGATCGCGTTTGCCGCCGCCCAAGCCGCGAACGCACTGCAGAGCAGCAGTGCAACTGCAATCGCCAGTACGGCGCGCGTCAGCACGTAAGCGTCGAGCGTCACCACTCGCCATCTCGCATTGTCGGCGCGCGCCCGAACAGAACTGCAATGATCAACGCGCTTGCCGCCGCGACGCAAAGCGCCAACCCGGCCTCGCCGGATTGCGCCGCGAACAGCGCACGCGGGGCGCCCGCCCCGAACAGAGACAGCGCCAATCCAATCCCCAACAGCACCCGCATCGCGGCGCCTGGAAACGCAACCCGGAATGCCGAGGCGCCGAGCACCAGCCCGTACAGTGTTAGGGCCAAGGCGCAGCCCAGCCCCGCCAGCAAGCCCACGCCCGTGCCGGGCGCGCGCGCCGACAACAACGTCGCCGCAAACAGCAGAATAAGCGGCGCATGAAGCTTAATCGCCCCGGCAACGATGGATTGTGCGTTCAACCTCATCACTTAGTCGCCTGGTCAAACGCGCCGCGCTCGCCATACCCAAGCATTGCCGCGCACGCGGCCGCCGCCGCGAGCATCACCGGCGCTAGCCAGAACGCCACTCCGCTCGCCGCAGGCGCAACGACGTCCGGCACATCGCCGATCTCCGGCAACACCACAAACAGAGCGGCAGCTGACAATGCCGCAGCTGCGAAGCTCAGCCACGGCACACCGCGGCGCGCCTTCGCCGCGCGCGCGCTCAGCACTATCGCCGCCAACACAAACACCGGCGCAAGTGCGCCCGCCAGCAGCGCGACAGCTAGCGCCGCATCGCCGCCGCCAAGCGCCAGCGTCGCGCACGCCGCAAGCGCACCGAACGCGGCGAGATACATGCACATTGCAAAGAGCGAGCGCGCCATGAGCGCCGCCACGCCCACGATCAGCGCACTGCCCGCCGCCGCCAACGCCAACACCTGCAAGCCAGTCTGCATCGCGCTCATGACGCCGCATCCTTACGCGGCGCGGCGCCTGGCCGTGGCGCAGTGTAGCGCCCAGCGATCGGCGCAAGTCCACCCGCATGCGCCGCGCTCGCGCTCAAATGCGTCAACACCGGCCCGATCGCCATCAGCAACGCCGCCAGCAAAAGAAGCCGCACGGCCATCGCGCCATCCGGCGCAATCACAGCAAGCCCAACGCAAAAGATCGAAGCCCCCAACCCGTCGGAGGTCGTTACCGCATGCAGCCGCGTGTAAAGATCGGGAAAGCGCAACACGCCAAGCACACCGCCCAGCATAATCAGCAAGCCGAACGCCGCGATCAGCCCGCCAACACTCATGCGCGCAGCATCCACCAAGCCCATCGCGTCCATCACGCGTCCTCCCGCGCCATCGGCGCCTGGAAAGTGCGCACGCGGAACACCTTCACCACCGCAACCATCAGCACGAGCGCCGCAAAGGCGAGCGCGATCGCAGCATCGAGCCAATCGGGCCGCCCCGCCACGACCGCTATCGCCGCGCACACCAAAACCGCACGCACCAACGCGCTGCGCGCCGCCAATGCGCGATCGTACAGAGTCTGGCCGCCGAAGAGTCGGACGAGCGCCAGCACCATCACCGCGCCCGCACTAATCGCCGCAGCAAGCGCAATCATCGCGCGGCCTCCTGCGCGCCGGTGACGCGCTCCAAGCGGCCGAGGTCGGCCGCGTCGATCGAGTCCTCGTCCATCACGTGCACGAGCAGACCGTCCGCATCGGTTTCGACCACCGCCATACCAGGCGTTGCACTCAGCATGTCCGCGAACGCGGCCCGCTCCGCCCCTTGCCCGCGCGTCCGCACGCGCACCAAGGCCGGCTTCAACGTCACATCAGCCGCAAGCGCCGCGCGCACGGTTGCGCCAGCACCCGCGAGCACCGAACCCAGTCGTGCAATCACCGTATAAATCGCGCGCGGCGCCCGTGCGAACGCTGCACTGGCCCCAGCAGCACGCATGCCGATCGCCGTGCACATAAGCGCAACGACCACCGCGACGCCGAGATCATCGACCGTCGCGAAGCGCTGTGTTGCGAGCAGCCAAACGACGCACAAGCCCAAGAACATGGCTGCGGCGTGAAGCATGAATGAGCCTCCCCGCGCCGCCGACGCGCGCGAGCACTGGGCTTACCCTTCACAGCATGGATTCGCCAGATGAACCGCAGGCGTCCGCTTATCCGTTGCGGTTGAACAACAGCGCGGCGTTGCGCCGCGCCAGTGACAGATCCAGCGTGTCTGTCTCGAAACTCACCCGGTCGAGATTGGCGGCGTCCGCAGTGAACGACCAGTTCCAATACCGCAATACCGTCTGCGCTTTCGCTGTCGCCAAAGTGTCAAACACGTAAGTCGAACGACCCAGCGGATTATTGGTCATTTCCGGATCGCCGGCCGGGCGCCGCAGCGCGCGCCATAACGCGATCATCATCGGACGCTTCAGGCCAACCGCCTTACAAAACACGCCGATCGCTTCACCGCCCGCATCTGTGAATATCTGCGACGCCGTCGTCGGCTTGATGCCGGCAAGGTGTGCAATTTCATGCACAAGCGCGCGATCCATCCCGCGCTCCGCCGCAACCAGCGCGCCTTCGAGAGACCCGTACGGGCTTTGCGCCGCAGCCGCTCGATTGCGTTGGCGCCGCTCGATCACTTGCAATGTCTTGCGCGTGTCCGCGTCGGCCCAGCCTTCAGTCGCGGCCATCCGGAAAACATCGCCCAGTTCGGCGATCAGAGTGTTCCTATCCACAGCGAAACGACGAAGGATGTGCAGCCGCGCCTCAAAACCGGCCCACCAGAACAAGACCAGCGCCTGTGTCGGCTTCAATTCCGAACGTGGAACGAGCAGCGCGGGCAAAGTCGGCGCCTGCCTGGAACGCGCCACGACCATATCGACACCCTGCGTCGAAAGCCGCGCATTCTGATTGCGCAACACCGCTTCGAGCACCTGCGTATCGCCAGTCTGAATAAGCGCGTCTGTCACCGTCTCGGTCAAATTCCGGCGGCGCGCGATCGCGATCCAATGGGCCGCAACACCGGCGCGCACCGTCGCCACAAGGTCAGAATCATCGAAGCCAGCGCCATACTCCAAGAGCGGCAGCGCCACGCTGATTTCATCCCGCGCCAAATACCGCAGCAGCGCCTTGGGCGCGTCGGAGACACGCACCAGCCCCTGCGCACAACGCTGGCGGAGTTCAACGCTGCTCGTGCGCAGCAATCCGACCAAAATGTCGGCCGCCAATTGCCGCTCATAGCTCGGGATGCGCGTTTCCGGCCACGAAACGATCTCGCACAGCCGCTGCACCAGCGCGTTGCGCGCCTTGGGCGCGTGCGGCGTCGTCAGTTCGAGGGGCGCCGCGGCGCTCCCCAAGTCCTGACGAGGTTGATTCGTGACCGGCATATCGGCGAAGGTCAGCACGCGCCGCGTTAATCTCGCGTCAACGTGCGGCGCGCTCTGAACGGATGGGCGGCGAAGGCGGAGCGCATGAACTCGACGCAGGACCGCGGAAAGATCGGCTTGCCGAGTTTCATCCCGGAACTCGGCCTCTACTATTTCCTTGTCGCGCTCTATTTCTTCGCTTTCGGGATGCAGTTCGTTCTCTATCCCGCGCTCGTTACGTTCATCCTCGCCGCAACCCCGGAAGGCGTAGGCTTGGCGCAATCGGCGCTCTCGGCGCCGATGTTCTGCTTACTCTTGTTCGGCGGCCTCATAGCCGAGCGCTCACGTCCCAGCACAACGTTGGCGCGCCTACACTTAATGATGGCCCTTGCCGGCGTCGCGCTTTGCATCGTCGTCACCAACAACGCACTCACCTATCCAATCTTGATCGCCTACGCCATCTTCGTCGGCTCATGCGCCGCTTTCACCATGCCAGTGCGCGATGCGGCTCTGAACGGCGTCATCGGACGCGAAGCGGAATTTGGCCGCCTCACCCCGATCGCTACCGCGGCGGCGATGACAACCGCCGTGCAGATCGGCGCGCAGATCGCCGGCATTCTCGTCGCGCGTTCCGCCGGCGCAAATCCCGCGCCCTACATCGCGGGACAATCCCTCGTGCTCGCTATGGCGGCGCTCGTTTCTCTTGGGCTGCAAGCGCCAAAACCCACGGGCCACGAGCGCACCATCTCCGGCGCACTGCGCGACGTGCGCGAAGGCCTCTCCTATTGCTTCCGCAGTCCAATCATGGCGCCGATGCTGATCTCCGCCGCCTATGTCGGCGTCTTCATGATCGGCTCGTTCCAGGTTCTCTTTCCGCTCATCATCCGCGACGCCTATGGCGGCGACGCGCATTTGCAGGCCGCGCGGCTAGGCGCATTGTTCGCGTGCTTCTGGGGCGCTTCGTTTCTTTCCGCGGTGGTTCTCAGCCGCATCAAACCGCTGCGTTATCCAGGTCGGGCGTTGATGGCCTCGCACCTCATCAGCGCCGCCGCACTCTTCACCTTCTCATTCCACAAACCGTTCTTGACCTTCGCGGTCATCGTTTCGCTTTGGGGGCTCGCCGCCGGCGTCGCTATTTCCATGAGCCGCACCATCTCGCAAAGCGCTGCCGAGCCGCGCTTCCTTGGCCGAGTGCTCGCTGTTTATTCGATGGGCTTCATGGGCGGCGCCCCGATCGGCTCCGCAATCGTTGGCTTCGCCTCCAGCGAATGGGGCCCGCGCGCCGCTTCGCTCATCCCTGCTGGCGGCCTCGCCATCGCGGTCGTCGCGCTGGCGCTGCTTACGCCGCTCTGGCGCTACCGGACCGAGACTTAGTCGCCGCCACGATTTGACGGTCGTGACAACGGCGAACCATTATCGCGCCGCTGCCCACCGCGCGCGCCATATTCATCGACCTCGGCATTCCACGCACTGATCAACGCCGCGCGCTCGCGTCCGGCCGTGTTGTAGGACTGCACCATTGCATCGAGCGCCGCGCGCGCCGCTTCAATCTCGACGCGGCACGCAGCCAAACGCTGATCACGCGTAGCGCGCCACGCATCAAACTGGCGCCCGTACGCCTCCATTGCTTGGCGCGAAGCCGTTGCGCCATTCGGGGCTGTCGGCGCCGCCTCGAACGACGCGCAGCTTCCACTCGCCGTTTGCGCAAACGCGGGTGCGCTGAAAAGCGCAACAGCCACAACGGCCATGCCAAATGCCGCTTTCATCCAAGCTCTCCTGCCTCGCGAGGAGAGAATCTAGCGGCAGACGCCCGCGCCACAATCGGGGCGCGAGCGTCACTTGTGGACAACGCTGTTAGTTGAGCTCGAACGGCACCACGAGCCGATAGCGCGCCGCGATTGGCAAACCATCCCTCATCGCTGGAACCATCTGATAGTCGCGCGAGATGCGCAGCGCCGCATCGCCAAACCCCCAGTTTTCCGGCGTCTCGGAGACGACACTGCAATTCAGCAACCCTTGTGTGCTGACCGCGCACTCCATCACGACGCGCGCCTCCATGCCGCGCTCAAGCGCCCGCGGCGGGTAATAGCGCGCCAGATCGCGCGGCCTACGCACCCATTGCGGATTGGACACTACCGGCGGGGAATACGGTTCGGCGTAATCAGCTACAAACGAACTTTGCTGCGGCTCCGCTATCACCGGATCGAGCGTTGAAATGGGATCGCTGACGATTGGTCGCGTGTCCGGCGTTTGCCGCACAACTGGATCACTCGGTGGCGGCGGCGGCGGATCAACGACCGTTCTAATCACACCGCCTCCATCCACTTCAATCTCTTGCTGCTGCACCCATGTCATCGTAAGCGCGCCAATCGTCGCCAAACCGAGCAACGCCGTCGCCGCAACGAACGACGTCGCTCGCAAGCCTAATGCATGCGCCATGTACGCCTCCCTGCTTGCGCCGATCTTCGTCGTCAGCGCTCACATGAAGCGTGCGCGCGTCGCAGGCATGCGACAATTCACACGCTCGCGATGTCCATCACGCTTGCGCGAGCGGCGTCATGCGTCCTCCGCCGTTTGCGCAAATACGCCAACCTTTGCGAAACCCGCGTGCTGCAATTCATCGATCACCGCAACGACATTGCCGTACGCAATACCTTGATCGGCGCGCACGAACACACGCGCATCCGCGTATACATCCTCAGGCGTCAACGCTGGGTCGGTCGCCAGCGCGCTCGACAACACAATCTGCGGCAATGCCTCGATCGACACATCGCGTTCGTCGACGATCAGGCGATAGCCGCCCGCGATCTGGCGCAGCTCCACGATGGTCGGCGGGATCGCGGGCGGCACGTACACTGGCCGCGGCCCCGGCATCTCAAGCTGCAGATCGACCGTCGGCTTCGGCGCCGTGACCATGAAGATGATCAACAGCACCAGCAGCACATCGATGAACGGAATAACGTTCGGCTCAGCGCTCGGTGCAAGAGAGCGATCGCGCGCGCGGCGCAATGAGAATGACGCCATCGTTGCCTCCCATATCGGCGTCTCTCGCGCCGATCGATGCAACGAGGCTGCGCCCGCTTCGGGCAACGCGACTACTCACGCTCGCTTGAAGCGGATCACAGATACGAGAAGCCGCGGGATGCTTGCGCGCCCCGCGGCTTCAGGTCTTTGCGTTTCGAACGTCGATCAGCTGGCGACGTTGAACCGGATCGGCACGTTCACGCGGCCGCCCGACGTGGGCGCACCATCGCGGGTGGCTGGCGCCATCCGGAAGTGCCGCGAGATACGCAGCGCCGCTTCACCGAAGCCCCAGCCCGACGGATCTTCCGACGTGACCGAGCACGAGATGCGGCCGTCCGCTGCTACGATACACGCGAGGTTCACACGCCCTTCCTGACCACGCTCAAGAGCGCGCTCGGGATAGTATCGAGCGAAGTCACGAGCATCCGGCCGCTCCAACCATTGCGGGTTGGTGATGACCGAAGGCGTCGGCGGCGCGGGCGGCGGATCCACGGCGACCGGGATCGGCGTTGGCGTCGGCGGCGCGCCCAGGTCAGGCGGCGGCACACGCATTTCCGGCGGCGGCGGCGGCGGTGGCCGATCCGGCGGCGGCGGAGGTGGTGGCGGCGGCTTGTCCTTCTGCTCGATTTCGACCTTCACGGCGTCGGAATCTTCGAACAGGTCGGTGATCGCGCTGAACTTCTGCGTCAGCGCCATCCAAACGAGGAGGGCGCAAACCGAAGCCGCGAGCCCGAGTGAGATAAGACGAAGGTTCAGCATCCTTAACCCTCGCTATCTGCAAGTTCAGCGAAGATGCCCACTTTCGCGAAGCCTTCTTCCTGTAGTCGACTCATCACGTCCACGACGTTGCCGTACGCAGTGCTTTGGTCGGCGCGCACGAAAATGCGGGCCTCCGCATAGATGTCCTGCGTATCGAGCGCGGGGTTGTTACGAATGGCGTGGAACAAGGTCCGATCCGACAATTGCGACATCGGCACGACTTCCTCGTCCACATAGACCGCAAGCCCACTCGCCGTTTCGCGAATGCCGACGATCGTGGGGTTCAAGCCCTCAAGACGGATCGGCACCGGGTTCGGCGGCGGAAGGTCAACCCGGATGTCGACAGTCGGGATTGGTGCAGTGACCATGAAGATGATCAGCAACACCAACAAGATGTCGATAAACGGAATAACGTTCGGGTCGGAGTTAGGCTCCATCGTGCGGCGTTTTCCGCCGCCTCCGGAAGCTGCTACTTTCGCTCCCATGGGCTACCTCCGCCGATCTTCGGCGACGAGGCCGATCTTGGTGAAGCCCTTGTCCTGCAGACGGTTCATCACCCGCACCACGTTGCGATAGGGCAGACCGGTATCGGCGCGGATGTAGATCCGTTGATCGCGAATTTCGTAATCGTCGTTCGCAATCTGCGGGGTGTTTGCCTTCACCGCATCGTAGGTCCGTTCGCCAAGGTCAGACAGCGAGACGAGGTCGTTCATAACGTAGACCTCGACCCCGCCGGCGTTCTCTTTCACCGAAATCCAGGTCGGACGCGGTGGACGCTTAGACGGTTCGATACGCGATGTTGGCATGTCGACTGTGATGTCGACGCTGGAGATCGGTGCGGCGATCATAAAGATGATCAACAGCACAAGCATGACGTCGATGAAGGGGATCACGTTCGGATCCGCATTCACCTCGACACGGTTGCGCTTACCGCCCCCACCTCCGCTGGATATTTTAGCGCCCATTGCGCTACCTCCAATCGGTTAAAGCTCAACCAGCGCGGCGGTCCATGTCGCGCGAAACGAGCGCGATGAACTCAGCAGCGAAATCGTCGAGCTTTTGACCTTGCTTGGAGATTTGCTTGGCGGCGAAGTTGTAGATGAGAACGGCCGGGATAGCAGCGGCCAGACCGGCGGCGGTGGCGAGCAGAGCGCCGGCGATGCCGGGCGCGACGACCGCGAGCGACGTGGTTTGCGTCTTAGCAATACCGACGAATGCGACCATGATGCCCCAGACCGTGCCGAACAGACCGATAAACGGAGCGTTTGCGCCGATCGACGCCAAGAACGTCATCGACGAACCAAGGTCTTCGAGGTGCTCGTTCTGGCGGGTCGACATGGCCGATTGAACGCGCTGCATCGTGTGGTCACGGGCGTCGCGCATCGTGTAGAGGCCGAGATCTTGCGTGCGACGGACTTCCGCCATGCCGGCGTCGAACATCGACTTGATGCCCGAGTTCGGGAGCTTGCGGACGATAGCCTCGGCTTCTTCAACCGAGTTCGCCTTGCGGAAGGAATTCAGGAAGTCCTTCGTTTGGCCCGAGGCCTTGCGCATGACGTAGATCTTCTCGAACAGCAGCGCGATAGCGTAGATCGCGCAGAGCATCAGAATGATCATGACGCCCATTTCGACCCCGTTCAGTTCGCGAACGAGCTCCATGAGGCTGACTTCAGAGTGTCCCGCAGCTTCGCTGGCGGCTTCAGCGCCGCGCGCCTTCGCCGCGGCGAGTTCGTCCGCAGACGGCGTGGGGCCGGCCGGCGGGGCTGCTGTGGTGGTCGCGGGCGCTGCGCCCGGTTGCGCGGCGGGAGCCGCAGCTTGCTGCGCGAACGTCAGCAGCGAATTCATCAACGTCATGGTCTGCCCTTTTGCCTGCCCTGATAAATGTTCTGGCCCTTCCTCACGCCCGCCGATGGGGGGACGTGCGGTAGGACCGCGGGTTGATTTATGTGCGCTGTAGCGATTGGTGCGAACGGCCCTGTGCTCACGGAACCTCGGTACGCATCCTCCTGCCAGTGCCTGCCGGGCCGCCGCGTTTCGCGGTCTTGTCCCCAGGCAGCTACGCCGTGCCTAAATTTTCGGAAACGGTGACGTTGTCAACGTTTCCCACGCAGTGAGCGATCTTTGCGGACCGCCTGCCCCCAAGCCTCCTCCAGATGCCCTGGCGCCCCCAGCCCCGGCAACCAAAACTTTCGTGATCGTCATGCGTTCCGCACCTGATCCGTCCCCTGCCCCGGAAAAGTGCTATGTGCTAGAAACCGCGCCACAAAACAGGAAAGAACTCCAATGGCCATGCGCGCCGAGGACCTTGAATCGCTACTGCGCCAAGCCTTCCCGGATGCAGAAATCAGGATCGACGACCTGGCCGGAGACGGAGACCACTACAAGGCGGTGATCCGTTCCGCAGCCTTCGCCGGCAAGTCCCGGGTGACCCAACACCAGCTGGTCTATGCCGCCCTCCAAGGGCGGATGGGCGGTGAGCTCCATGCCCTCGCGCTGGATACGGCCCCCAAGCAGACTTGATGGCTTCCCCACGCGGCCTTACCTGCGGGAACGAGGAGCAAACATGACCAACGCCATCGAAACCATCCGCCAGACCGTGGCTGACAATAACGTGGTGCTGTTCATGAAGGGCACCGCCGATCAGCCGCAGTGCGGCTTCTCAAATCAGGTCGTGCGCATCCTCGATCACATGGGCGTCGATTATGTCGACGTGAACGTCCTCGCAGACGACGGCATCCGCCAAGGGGTCAAAGAGTTCGCCAACTGGCCCACGATCCCGCAGCTCTATGTGAAGGGCGAATTCATCGGCGGCTGCGACATCGTCCGCGAGATGTTCCAGACGGGCGAGTTGCGCGCGCTGTTCGACGAAAAGCTCGGTGCCACCGCCTAAGCGGAGCGCCGTTCCTCCGGCCGCTCCGTCACCAACAAGTTCAGCTTTACGATCACGCCGTCACGCAGCACGTCGAGCGACACCTTACGTCCGATCCGATCGCGCGTGAGCAACTTGTGCACTGCATCCACCGAAGGCGTCGCAACGCCATCTAGTTTCAGCACAACATCGCCAATACGCAGCCCGGCATTCTCCGCGGGCCCGCCACTTGTTAGGGCAACGACCAGCACACCGCTCGGCGCGTCTAGGCCAAGTCGACGCAGAAGCGCACGCGATAATTCCTGCGTTTGTCCAGCAATGCCAAACCAACCCCGCGCCACGCGGCCCTCGCGCATCAACTCAGGAATGACGAGCTTTGCGGTGTTCACCGGCACGGCGAAGCAAATGCCCTGCGCGCCCCCGATAATCGCCGTGTTGATCCCAACGACAGCGCCGTGCGCATCCACGAGCGCTCCGCCAGAATTACCAGGATTAAGCGCCGCATCCGTCTGCACCACATCCTCGATCAGCCGCCCGCCATCGCCGCGCAACGTGCGCCGCAGCGCCGAAATAACGCCGACAGTAACCGTGGCCTGCAAACCGAGCGGATTGCCGATCGCGATCGCCATTTCGCCGACCTGAAGCTCATCTGAATCGCCAAGCTCGGCCGCGCTGTGCTTGCGTCCATCCAGCCGGAGCAGCGCGAGATCGGTGTCTGGATCAGTGCCCACGATCTCGGCGCCCACAACGCTGCCATCGTGCAAAATGCCCTCGATCCGCCCGGCGCCGCGTACGACGTGATTGTTCGTCAGCGCGTATCCATCGGGTGAAATAATCACGCCCGATCCTGCGCCGTCATAGAGATCACGCGCGCGGCTCGTGCGTCGCACGCCGATCACCGCGGGGCCGACGCCGTCGACCACCTTGATTACAGTTTCTGAAAAGCCGTCTCGCGGGCCGCGCCGGCGCGCTGAGACAAAAGTCTTCTTGCTGCCAAACATGCGGAGGAACTTAGGAAGCCCAGCGCGCTTACACCAGTCCCATCGCATTCTTGCGCTTTGATCCGGGCGCGGCTTCCCTTACATCGGCCAAATGGCTCCGCCTCCCCAGCCCAAGCGTCCGTTCAACATTCTCGAATGGCTGCGCAATTCGTTCCTCGCTGGCATCGCGCTGGTGCTGCCGTTCGTTGTCACCGCTGGCGTTATCTGGCTCTTCGTCAACTTCATCGATGGCAACGTCGAGCCGTTGGTCCCCGAACGTCTCGCGTTCTTGAAGACCTTCCCCGGCGGGGGCTTGTTGCTCGCCATCACCGTGCTCACCATCGTCGGCGCGCTCGCGGGTAATCTCGTCGGTCGTTGGCTGGTGAGTACGGCGGATAAAGGCATCGGCAGTTTGCCGCTCGTGCGATCGATTTATGGCGGCGCCAAGCAGGTCTTCAAGCAAGTCGCCGCGCCCGAACGCACGTCATTCAAACAGGCCGTGCTTGTGGAATTTCCAATGCCGGGCTCATGGGCCATCGGCTTTATCACCAACGAAAACACTGCCGAAGTCGTGCACGATATCGGCCAAGACCTTGTCGCCGTATATGTGCCGCAAGCACCGATCCCGACTTCAGGGTTTCTGCTCTATCTGCCGCGCACGGCGCTAAAGCCCCTCGCCATCCCGCCTGACGAAGCGTTGAAGCGTGTCATCTCGCTCGGCATCATCCGCAAGGAAGAGCCTGACGGCGCTAAGTGATTTTGAAGTCCGACGCTTTCCAATCGACCGTCGGATATTGCGGGTCCATCGCTTCCAGTGTGCGCCGCACCACCGAAGCAATGATGACGTTGCGACGCCATTTCTTATCCGCGGGCACCACACGCCACGGCGCGTGCTCAGTCGAGCAGCGCGCCAACATCGTCTCGTACGCCGCGGTGTAATCGTCCCACAACGCACGATCTTCCAGATCGCCCGGATTGAACTTCCAGTGCTTCGTCGGATCTTCGAGCCGCTGCTGCAAACGTTCGCGCTGCTCGTCCTTTGAGATATGCAGCATGAACTTCAGCACTGTAACGCCGTTCTCGGTCAGGTGCTTCTCGAACGCGTTGATCTGCTCATAGCGCTGCTCAACCACGTCCGCAGGCGCTAGCCCACGCACCTTCACCACCAGCACATCTTCATAATGCGAGCGGTTGAACACGCCGATCATGCCCTTCTTCGGCGCCGCCATGTGCACGCGCCAAAGATAATCGTGCGCCAATTCCTCTTCCGATGGCCGCCCGAACGGCGTCACAGCAACACCAAGCGGCCCGCAGCGATTGAACACGCCGCGAACGGTTCCATCCTTGCCCGACGTGTCGATCCCCTGCAGCACAACCAGCAGCGCGCGCTTGCGTTCAGCCCAAAGCCGATCCTGCAGCGCATCAATCGCGCGCCCATCTTCCTTCAGCTGCTCTTCGCCCGCCGCCTTGTCTGGAAACAAGTGATCGCAAACCGTGTCGCGTTTGTGCAGCCCTGCCTTCGCGCCAGGCTTCACGAGAATCGATGCATCGAGGTCATTCTTGGCCATGACGAACAACCTAGCCTTCGCTCAGGTGAAAACCACCGTCTTGTTGCCAGTGATCACGACGCGCCGTTCCAAATGCCAGCGCACGGCGCGCGCCAGCACCTGGCTCTCGATGTCACGACCGATCTCCACCAAATCCTTCGGTGTGTGGTGGTGCGCAACCCGGCTCACCGCCTGTTCTATGATCGGACCCTCGTCCAAGTCCGGCGTCACATAGTGCGCCGTGGCGCCAATGATCTTCACGCCGCGCGCATGTGCCTGCGTGTATGGCTCCGCGCCTTTGAAGCTCGGCAAGAACGAGTGGTGGATGTTGATGCACCGCCCCGCGAGCTTCGCGCACGTCTCCGGCGTCAGCACCTGCATGTAACGCGCGAGCACGAGCAACTCTGCGCCCGTCTCCTCGATCAGCCCCAACAGCCGCGCCTCAGCTTCACTCTTTGACGCAGCGCTCACGGGCACATGATGAAAAGGCTTTTCGCGCCATGCCGCGATTGGCGCCATTTCGGTGTGATTGGAGACGATCGCTGCGATCTCGGCCCCCAGCGAACCAGTCTGCTCACGGTGCAACAGATCGTAGAGGCAATGCCCGATCTTCGACACCGCAACCACGATGCGCGGACGCTCGGCCAGATCGAAGATGCGCCATTCCATGCCAAAGCGCACAGCAATCGGCGCAAACGCATCTTTCAGCGCGCCAAGTTCCGGCGCCGCGGCCGCCTTCGCTGAAAACGCCGTGCGCATGAAAAACATATCGCGCGGCAGATCGTGAAACTGATCCGACTCCTCGATCGAGAGCCGCCGCTCCGCCAAAAACGTCGCGACAGCCGCAACAATGCCGACAGCGTCCGGACATTGCAGCGTGAGGATGTAACGGCCCTGGGTCACGCGGCGAGCCAAGCAAGAAAAAGGCCCCGCGTCACCGCGAGGCCCCAATCTTTGGCGCTAAATCGTGCCATTAGCTCGCGTAATATTCGACGACGAGGTTCGGCTCCATCTGAACCGGATACGGCACGTCCGAGAGCGTCGGGATGCGCTGATAACGCGCGACCATGCCCTTGGCGTCGACTTCGAGATAATCCGGCGTCTCGCGCTCGCCGCTTGCAAGCGCTTCGAGAACGATCGCCATCGACTTGGCGCGGTCGCGCACTTCGATCACATCGCCGACCTTCACGAGGTAAGACGGGATGGTGACGCGCTTGCCGTTCACCTTCACGTGGCCGTGGTTCACGAACTGACGCGCCGAGAACACCGTCGGTGCGAACTTGGAGCGATACACCACCGCGTCCAGACGGCTCTCGAGCAAACCAATCAGGTTTTCAGCCGTGTTGCCTTTGCGGCGCGCGGCTTCTTCGTAGGTCTTGCGGAACTGCTTTTCGGTGATGTTGCCGTAGTAGAGGCGCAGCTTCTGCTTCGCGACCAATTGCAGGCCGAAGTCAGAGGTCTTGCCCTTGCGGCGTTGGCCGTGTTGGCCCGGGCCGTACTGGCGCTTGTTGACTGGAGATTTCGGACGGCCCCAGAGGTTCTGGCCGAAACGGCGGTCCGACTTGTATTTAGCTTGAATACGCTTCGTCATGCGCTGTGAGCGCCTTCTTCTTCTGACGGGGCCCGGCAACCTCACAAACGAGATTGCGACTACCCTGGCGGTTCGCCCGTCAACCAGCATCATCCCGAGCCCGGAACGAAGTCCGGCGCGGGAAAGCGGGGCTTCTAGAGGTCGCTTGGCGTCCGGTCAACCGCCCCCGCTCAACCGCGGTTCAGCACGATCTCATCGAACACGATCCGCCAGCCCTCCGGCCGGCGCTGCCATATGCGGGCATAATAACCCGGGGTCTCTCCGCCTCGGACCTCGCCCAAGGAGAACACCATATCGCCCGACGCCGCGGCCTCACGCTGGTACGGGGCGTAGGTGAGCGCCCCATCCGCCGCGAACAGCGCCAGCCCGGCCGCGCGCCCCACAGCCGGCGCTTGGTCCGGCCGGTTCACCCGCCCATTGTGCGCCAAAAGCTCGGCCAGTGCCGCCGGGCTCGGACGCCCCGCCTCGAGCGCTGTCACCTCCGCAATCGCCACCTCGCCCGATGCAGCGTGCTCCAGCGCGACCGGCAGCGTTGGGATGTCCGCATTGTCCGCAACGGGCGGCCCCGCATCGCGCACGTTCGTGCCCGCGTCGAAAATCCATTTCCAGCCGCCGTCCGGCTGACGCCGCCAGACCGTGAAATAATGGCCCAGAATCCCGTCGCGCCTACGCACCCAGAACGGCCCGGTCGTGAAGCCAAAGTCGCCGCCGATCGAGATGCCCGCAAAAGCCGGCGCCCACGCCAGAGACGTGTCTCCATCGCCGTCAATCTCTGCGAGGTTCGCCTGCGCGTTCACCGGCCCAGGGCTCAGCGTGAGCGCCTCAGGCGCCGCGGCGCGCCGAAAAGCCGCCCCCCAGCCACGTGTCGCGCCATCGGCGGCGAACGCACGCTCAGCTGCAATCACAGGCGCCGCTGTCGGAGCTTGCGCTGGCGGCTGGCTCGCACACGCCGCCAGCACCACCGCGAAAAGCAAAACACGCATGGGCGGCACGCAATCGCGCGCGGCTTCTCTCGTCAACGCCAACCGCGACCGCCGCACCGCCAACTGCGACAGACCGCGACATCTTAACTCTCCAGAAACCGCTGCCAAGCAGAGGCTGATACTTGGAGTTGCACACGTGCCAGTCGTTCTGCGCCACAATGAGACGTTCGAACTGAACCTGGCTGAATACAGCGGTTCAGTGACCTTGGCTGAACTCGAAGCAGTCGCGTCCTATCTCGGTCAGAACCCGGCTTTCCTGAAGCGTGACTGCCTCAGCCTCGTTCTCCCGAACACCAATTTCGATAGCGTGCCGATCGAAGCGTTGGATCAGCTCTTCGGGCGCTATAAGACCTATTATCAGCCGATCAACTTCCAAATTATCCGTCGCTCAGCCTGGCTTTGCCTTAGCCCAGCTGCGCAAGCGCACGTCGATCATTGGAGCGGCAAGCGCGACGCGCGCGAAACCATGTCCACCATGCTGCGGCAATTCTCGAGCTTCGAAGACGCCGGCGAGTGGCTCGTGCTGAGCGAAGTCGAAACCAAAGCACTCGAAACTAGCGCCGGCTTTGTTGAGCTCATCCGCTTCGTCGACAACGCGCACGCGCTGCGCACGGGCACGCGCTAATTACGCAACGCCGCAAAAGCCGCTAACGCGCGCGCGCGCGCTTCCGCATGATCTACGATCGGCGCCGGATACGTCTTACCGAGCCTCACGCCAGCCTTCGCAAGATCATCCTCGCCCGCCGCCCACGGCTGGTGAATGAAATCATCCGCAAGCTTCGCCAGCTCCGGCACCCAGCGCCGCACATAGGCGCCGTCCGCGTCATAGCGCTCGCCCTGCGTTACCGGATTGAAGATCCGAAAATACGGCGACGCATCCGCGCCCGATCCCGCCACCCACTGCCAAGACGCAGCATTGTTGGCGAGATCAGCATCGACCAGCGTGTCCCAAAACCAATCCTCGCCGCGCCGCCAATCGATCAGCAAATGCTTGATCAAGAACGACGCTGCGATCATGCGCGCGCGATTGTGCATATAGCCCGTCGCCCACAATTCGCGCATGCCGGCGTCAACGACGGGATATCCGGTTTGGCCCTTAGTCCAAGCCTCAAAAGCCGCATCGTCATCGCGCCACGCGAATGCGTCGAATTCCGCGCGCCAATTCGCTTCCGGCAATGTCGGCCAGTTGAACAACAAGTTCGCGGAAAAGTCGCGCCACCCGAGCTCAGTCAGAAACTTGTCCGCGCCGCGCTGCAATGATGGTTCGTGCGCGGCCGCTGCCTCGACCGCGCGCCGCACCTGCACCGGTGAAATTTCCCCGAAGTGCAAATGTGGCGAAAGATGCGAGGTCGCGTCTTCGCCCATGACATCGCGCCCTTCGGCGTACGCTTTGAGCCGCTCATCGATGAACGCGCCAAGCGCCTTCAATGCGCCAGCTTCACCGGGCGTCCAACATGGTTCAAATCCAGTCGCCCAATTCGGCCGCGTCGGCAGCAGCGCCCAATCATCGAGCGCGTCAGACGCAAGCTGGCCATCCCAGCCTTTGATCTTCTTCGGCGTCGCCGCCAACGCGCGCATCTCAACTTGCAAGCACGCGCGCCAAAACGGCGTGAATACCTTGAACGGTTCGCCGCCCTTGGTCTTCACCTCCCACGGCTCGTACATCAGCGCGCCGCTAAAGCTCTCGACCTCGACGCCTTGCGCCGTAAGCGTTTGCTTCAACGCCTTATCGCGCGCGACCGCATACGGCTCGTAGCAACGATTCCAAAACACCGCGCCCGCGCCACACTCGCGCGCAAGCTCAAGCAAAACCGCATCGCCACGACCGCGCCGCAAAACCAATGCGCAGCCCTTCGCCTGCAGATCGCGCGAGAGCGCCTTGAGACTATGATGCAACCACCAACGCGACGCCCCACCCAGGCGCCAGCGCCCCGGCGTCTCATCATCCAGCACAAACAGCACAATCACCGGCCGCTTGCTCGCGACAGCCGCCGCCAGCGCCGGATTATCCGCAAGCCGCAAATCCTGGCGTAGCCAAACGATCGCCGGCGAAGTCATGATCGGATTGTCTTCATCCGACGAAGTACGCGCGCCAAGCAGCAACGGTTCACGCGGCCGGCGCCTGACGTGGATCAGCCCTCGGGGCCGCTATCCAGCTCGTATTGGCTTTGCAGATAATTCTGCAGCCCCATTTGCTCGATGTTCTGAAGCTGCGTCTCGAGGAAATCGATGTGCTCTTCAGTGTCATCGAGAAGCTCCGTCAGCATGTCGCGCGTGACATAGTCCTTCTTCTCTTCGCAGAGCGTGATGCCTTCCTTGATCGCGGCGTGGCCGGTCTTCTCAGCATTCAAATCCGCCTGCAACCGCTCGGGCACAGCTTCGCCGATCTGCAGCTTGTTCAAGTTCTGAAGGTTCGGGAATCCTTCGATCAGCAGGATCCGGTTTATGATCCGGTCCGCGTGCTTCATCTCTTCGATGGATTCTTCGTACGTCTTCTTGCCCAGCTTGCCGTAGCCGTCGGACTGATACATCCGCGCGTGCAGGAAATACTGGTTGATGGACGTAAGCTCGTTCGTGAGGATCGCGTTGAGCTTCTTGATAACGTCCGGATCACCCTTCATCGCGCGTTACTCCGCCGCGATGAGGCTCCGGGGCTTACCGGCCATCCCACCGCAAGAAATGCCCTCGGTGATCTCGGGAAGGCAGCGCCCGCAGCACGGCTCGCACCCATGGTGCGCCAGCACGTCCTCCGGACCCTGAGCCCCAGCAGAAATGGCTTCGTCCACTTCCGCCCGAGTCACACCGTTACAGTTGCAGACGTACATCCCGCACTTCTCTGTAAGCAAAGACATTTCCGGCGACTGAGAGTCACCCGCAACAAAACGTAGCCTGCCGCGACCGCTCCTGCAAGTCATTCGCAGCAGCATAATGCACCCGTCGCGCCACTGGGGTGTTGAGTTCGGTCAATTTCCGCTGCGGAACGCCTATCCTAGCGCCCTGGTCATGGCCGCCGCCCCTGCTTCCATGGAGGCATCCTGCATCGCCGCCATCTCGTCCGGCAGGAAATCCACGGTCCAAACGAACCGGCTCCCCGCCCCATCCTCAACGACCTGCGCCGACGCGCTGTAGTGCTGAAACCGCGGGTGATCGATGATCGCGTAGACCAAACGCCGCTCGGCATCGCTTGAACTCACCAGCCATTCGCGGATTTCCATTCCGTTCGCGAACGTCACCAGCCGCGCCCCACTCGGCTCCATTTTTGTCGCCGTTACGAACCCCGGCGCCAATTCATGCACCGCATCGAACCGGCGCAACTTCGCCCAAACCTCATCCGCCGAACGCGCGCTGCGGAACTCTTTTCTGACCGTCGCCATGAGCTTCTCCTCTCGCAGCATCTCGCCAGAAACGGACGCGCACTTCTCGCCGTTTCCGGACCACCTCATTTTTCAGCGTGTTCGCTTGGGACAAGCGCAACTTTCGGCTATGAGCCCCGCCTTCATGTCCGCAAAAGCCCCCACCATCGGCGTCGTCTCGCTCGGCTGCCCCAAAGCCCTCGTCGATAGCGAGCGCATCATCACGCGCCTGCGCTCCGAAGGCTATCAGCTCAGCGGCTCCTATGAAGGCGCCGACCTCGTCGTCGTGAACACGTGCGGCTTCCTCGATAGCGCCAAGGCCGAAAGCCTCGACGCCATCGGCGAAGCCATCGCCGAGAATGGCAAGGTCATCGTCACCGGCTGCTTGGGCAAAGAAGAAAGCCTGATCCGCGAAGCGCACCCAAAAGTGCTCGAGATCACCGGACCGCACCAATACGAAGCCGTCGTCGGCGCCGTGCACACGCATCTGCCGCAAATGCACGATCCCAAAATCGATCTCGTGCCGGAAGGCGGCTTCCGCCTGACGCCGCGCCACTACGCCTATTTGAAAATTTCCGAAGGCTGCAACAACCGCTGCACCTTCTGCATCATCCCGTCCATTCGCGGCGACCTCGTATCGCGTCCCGCCAACGCTGTGCTGAAAGAAGCGGAGTCGCTGGTCAAAGCCGGCGTCAAAGAACTGCTCGTCATCAGCCAGGACACGTCAGCCTACGGCATCGACGTCAAATACGCCGAGAGCAAATGGAAGGACCGCATGGTCCGCGCCAAATTCTACGATCTCTGCAAAGAGCTCGGCGACCTCGGCGCCTGGGTGCGCCTCCACTACGTCTACCCGTACCCGCACGTCGACGAGGTCGTCGGCCTGATGGCCGAAGGCAAAGTGCTGCCGTACCTCGACATCCCGTTCCAGCACGCCTCACCAAACGTGCTGAAAGCCATGCGCCGCCCCGCGAACCAGGACAAAGTCCTCGATCGCATCAAGAAGTGGCGCTCGATCTGCCCGGACCTCACCATCCGCTCGAGCTTCATCGTCGGCTTCCCGGGTGAGACCGAAGACGATTTCGAGACGCTGCTCGATTTCATCGAAGAAGCCGAGATCGATCGCGCCGGCGTGTTCAAATATGAAAACGTCGACGGTGCGCCCTCACGCGATCTCCCCGGCCACGTCGATCAGGACGATGTCGACGAGCGCTACGATCGCTTCATGGAAGTGCAAACCGCACTCGCGCACCAGCGGCTGCAATCCATGATCGGCAAAACTGTCGGCGCCATCTGCGACGGCTGGGACGAAGACGCCGAAGCCTACGCCTTCCGCACCAAAGCCGACGCCCCCGAAATCGACGGCGTCACCTACGTCGATAGCGACGATGAAATCGCCGAAGGCACGATCACGCAGCTCGAAATCCTAGGCGGCGAAGGCCACGAAATGGTCGGCGCGCTGAAAGAGCGCTAGATCGACACCAGCGCGTCACGTCGCGTTAATGACGGCGAATGACGCCGACCGCGGCGTCTAGTACCATGTGGAGATGTCTGAAGCCCCCTCCATGGAAGCCGTCGTGCCGCTTTTCGTTTTGCTGGCCGCAGGCATTTGGATCGGATGGGCGCTCCAACGCTTCGCTTGGCGCGTAGGATTGATCGGGCGACGTCGACGCAACACGTCCTATGAACGCCACTATCCCCCACAGCGAGAAACGGCGCAGATTGAACCATCGCGACCGCAGGACGCCGTCGAGCAGTTGCGCGTCGTCATGAACGCTGAGTTCAGCGCGCGTGCGCTTTTGAATCAAAGTGAAGCGCGCGTCTTCGAAGAAGCTTTGCCAGATCGTGAGCCGATGCAAGCCTGGCTGGCGTGTGATGGCGCAAGTGTCACTGGGCGAAATTCTCAGTAGCAAAAACACCGAAGCATATGGCTGCATCAATTCCAAACGCGTCGATATGCTACTGGTGGACGAGGAATGCAGACCGCGTCACGCGATCGAATATCACGGCGGCGGCCACTACCAAGGCACGGCGGCGGCCCGTGATGCGGTCAAAAAGGAAGCATTGCGACGAGCAGGCATTGGTTATCATGAGGTTCTCGCCGGCAAGACAACGCCCGCTGACCTTCGTCAGCTTGTCGAGAATTTGATATCAAGAACGGACGCTCCGGGAAGGTAACTCCGCTGGCGTCGACACCGCCATGGTGCTGCGCGCCTCCGCGACTGAAGGCGCGCGCTCGGCGATCTTCGCGGGCGTCGGCATCTCGATCGGTTGTCCCGCTTGGCCGCGCCCTGCGCCGTCCGAACATCGTTAAGATGCTCGATCGGATCACCGGCGGCGTCTTCATTGCTTTTGGCCTGCGGCTCGCCATATCCCGCAGCTGAGTTCCGGCTCGCCGAAAACACGAACCGCCATCGTCTTTTCACGCACGCTGGCCTACACGCACATGCAATAGAGAATACCCGGTCGCGGCAGCGCATCTGGTTTGAAAGACAAAGCGCCATGTCCGCCTTCGAGAATGTGACCCCAATCCTCGCGCGCGCGCTCGCCGCCCGCGGCTTCGAAACGCTAACGCCCGTGCAAAGCGCGATGCTGGCTGGCGACGTGCGCGACCGCGACCTTGTCGTCTCCGCGCAAACCGGCTCCGGCAAAACCGTCGCCTTCGGCCTCGCACTAAGCGCCGTGCTGCTCGACAACGACCAACTCGCCGAACCTGGCGCACCCGAAGCCCTCATCATCGCCCCGACACGCGAACTGGCCATGCAAGTGCGCGCCGAACTGGAATGGCTCTACGCACCAGCCGGCGGCCGCATCGCCTCTTGCGTTGGGGGGATGGACGCCCGTGACGAACGCCGCGCGCTCGAACGCGGCGCGCACATCGTCGTCGGCACGCCGGGGCGCCTCGTTGATCACATCCGTCGTGGTTCACTGCAACTCGATCAACTGAAGGCCGTCGTCCTCGATGAGGCCGACGAGATGCTCAATCTGGGCTTCCGCGAAGAACTCGAGCACATTCTCGACGCCGCGCCTACCGAGCGCCGCACGCTCATGTTCTCGGCCACCATGCCGCGCGCGATCGAAACCCTGGCGCAGACCTACCAGCGCGACGCCGTGCGCGTGAACACGGTCTCAGCGCAAAAACAGCACGCCGACATCGAGTACCGCGCCCTCGTCGCCGCTGGCCACGAGTCCGAGAACGCGATCTTCAACGTCCTGCGTTACTACAACGCCACCAACGCAATCGTATTCTGCGGCACGCGCGCCGCCGTCACGCGCCTCGCCAGCCGTTTCGAAAATCGCGGCCTCTCCGTCGTCGCGCTTTCCGGCGAGCTTTCTCAATCCGCACGCACGCACGCGCTGCAAGCCATGCGTGATCACCGCGCTCAAGTTTGCGTCGCGACCGACGTCGCAGCACGCGGCATCGATCTTCCGGACCTAGAGCTGGTGGTGCACGCCGATCTGCCGAAGAACACAGAAGCGCTCCTCCACCGCAGCGGCCGCACCGGTCGCGCTGGCCGCAAAGGCGCAAGCGTGCTCATCGTGCCGCACTCAGCCCGCCGGCGCACCGAGCGCCTGCTGCGCGAAGCCAACGTCCAAGCCAAGTGGGGCGAGCCACCGTCCGCCGACGACATCAAACGCCGCGACGATCACCGTCTCCTCGGCGATCCAATCCTCAGCGAAGCGCTACAAGCTAGCGACGAAGACATCGTCAGCGCACTGCTGGCCGAGCACGACCCGGTCCAGATCGCCAACGCCTTCGTGCGCCTCTACCGCAAGGGCCAAGCCGCCCCAGAGGACCTCGCGCCATCGTCGGCCTGGACCGAAAATCCGCAACGCCAAGAGCGCGGCCCGCGCGCAGCTCACCAGGAAAACTTCGAGAGCGGCGCCTGGGTCTCGCTCTCGATCGGCCGCGCGCAATCAGCCGAACCGCGCTGGCTCATCCCGATGCTCTGCAAAGCCGGCGGTATCAACAAACGCCAGCTCGGCGCCATCCGCATCCATCAGACCGAAACGCACGTCGAGATCGACGCGGCCAGCATCGATGCGTTCATGGCGCATGTCGGCGAGGGTGGCCGCTTGGAAAAGAACATCCGCGTCACGCGCCTCGATCGCGCGCCGCAAGCATTCGAGCGCCCGTCTCGCCCTGACCGCCGCCCGCCACCGCCCAAATCAAAGCCCGCGCACAAGCCCAAGCGCAAACACGCTGAAGCGAAGCACGCAGGCGCGCCGGCGCAGGGTAAAAAGAAGAAATGGCATCCCGCCGACTAAGCGCTACTTGCGCACCTTCGGCTCGCCCAATGTCATGAAGATCACCGGCCCATCCGTCGGCGCGCGATAAACGCCGTGCGCGGCGTTCACCTTCATCGCCAGCGCCGTCATCTGCCAGGCTTCTTTTTCGTCCATGCGCAGCGACTTCAGCGTCAGCTCTTCAAGCCCATGCTTGTCGCCGAACCAGCGGGTGCGCTCGGCGTCATTGCGCAGACGCTGCGCCACGAGCGGGTGATCCCAGGCCCAGCGGAAAATCTCCGTGCGCGGATTCCATGCGCCCACGATCTGGATCGGCGCGGTCACCAGCGAGCCGTCCTTCCGCTCGAACTGAATGAGCCCCGAATTCTGATCGACCACCCAGGGCGCGCTATCGAGTTTCAGCTTTTTCGAAAGCCAACGCTGACGGTTCAGTAGATCCACCCAGCTCTCGGCGTAGAAGCGATCAACGTCGACATGCTCGCCGCCCCACGGGATCAGCTCGCGCGATTGGGCGCGCGGCTGTGCGGGCTCTGGCTCTCGTCGCTTCGCTTTGAGCATGCGCTCCCCGGCTGAAGACCGTTGTGGATATCCGAGTTCCCCTACTTCGGGAAAGTCATTTATTGCGCGTCATCTTTCTTACGTCCGCCGCGCCCGATGGTCAGTGCTTTGATCACACCGCGAAACGTGCGGACCTCTTGGTCAGTCAATCGGGCTCTCAGAAACATCGCTCGCAGATTGCGCTTCATCAGCGGCGCCTTGTCGAGCGGGTGAAAAAAGCGTCCGCGCTCAAGCTCTTGCTCAAGGTGCAGGAACATCGCTTCCAGCTCTTCCTGCGTTGCCGGCGGGTTCTCCGTGTCACGAAACCAAGCCGGCGCGTCCGCCTCCTGGCGCGCCTCCGCGTAGGCGTAGGCAAACACTGAAGCCGCGTTCGCAAGGTTCAGCGAGGCGAACCCCGGGTTGACGGGCAACGTCAGGATCGCGTCCGCCTTGGCGATCTCGTCGGACTCCATGCCCGAAGCTTCCGGCCCGAACATCACCACCGGCCGCTCGCCCGCCGCCACCGCCGCCCGGATGTTGAGCGCCGCCTGACGCGGCCCCCATACCGGCTTTTCCATGTCCCGCGGCCGCGCCGTCGCTGCGATCACCAAAGTTGCATCCGCGAGCGCCGCCTCCAGCGTCCACTCGACCCTCGCCGCCTTCAGCACCCGATCGGCGCCAACAGCCACCACCTCCGCCTTAGGATTTGGCCAACTGTCCCGCGGCGCCACAAGCCGCAGCGAAACCAGGCCGAAATTCAACATGGCACGCGCCACCGCCCCGATGTTTTCGCCCATCTGGGGGCGTACGAGGCAGATCGCCGGCCATTCATCCTCAATGGGCGGCGGCATGTTTCGTGCGCGTGTCATCGGACAGGATTGTCGGAGTTCATGACGGAGCACGTCATTTCGCATCACGGGCCGCGCGGCAAGCGTGGCAGCGCGTGGGGCCATGCCGCACGCGTTCTGGGCGCGCTTGCCTTAACGGCGGCGGCCCTGCTCGTAGCCAACTGGCTGGCGCCCCTCGTCCGCCACTCCGACCTGACCAAGACGCCGTCCGTCCGCATCGATGCAAGAACCCCGGCGCCACCACCCGCCACCGTGCTCGAAGACGCCGACGTCACCATCGATCTTGCCGCCCCTCGCCGGGAGGCGCAGCGGCGGCCGCGTCCTGCGCCCACCGGCATTCCGCTCGACGCCAATGGCCATCTCGCGTCAGACGGCTTCGAAGTCCTCAGCGCCGCCGAGCTCGACGCCATCAGCCAGGCCCGCAACTAGCCGCCGCATTTGCGCGCCCGCGCCAACCTGCTACTCACCCGCCCAATTCCCCGATTGGCATTGAGGCGCGAGAGGCACGTACGATGGCGAAGATCAAAGTGGACAATCCGGTCGTCGATATGGACGGCGATGAGATGACCCGGATCATTTGGGCGCTGATCAAGGAGCGCTTGATCCATCCCTATCTCGACATCGACCTCAAATACTTCGACCTCGGTGTCGAAAGCCGCGACGCGACCAACGATCAAATCACCATCGAAGCCGCGAACGCGACCAAGCAATACGGCGTCGCCGTGAAGTGCGCTACCATCACGCCGGACGAAGCGCGCGTGAAGGAATTCAATCTGAAGGAAATGTGGAAGTCGCCCAACGGCACCATCCGCAACATCCTCGGCGGCGTCATCTTCCGCGAGCCGATCATCTGCAAAAACGTGCCGCGCCTCGTCCCCGGCTGGACGCAACCCATCGTCGTCGGCCGTCACGCCTTCGGCGACCAATACCGCGCCACCGATTTCAAATTCCCGGGCAAGGGCACACTCACCATCAAGTTCGTCGGCGAAGACGGCCAGACGATCGAGAAGGAAGTGTTCAAAGCGCCAGGCGCCGGCGTCACAATGGCGATGTACAACCTCGATGAGAGCATCAAGGATTTCGCCCGCGCCTCTTTCAACTACGGCATCTTGAAGAACTACCCGGTCTATCTGTCGACCAAAAACACGATCCTCAAAGCCTATGACGGCCGCTTCAAGGATATCTTCCAAGAGATCTTCGACAGCGAATTCAAGGCCGAGTTCGACAAGCGCAAGCTCACGTACGAGCACCGCCTGATCGACGACATGGTCGCCTCTGCTCTCAAGTGGTCCGGCGGCTACGTCTGGGCGTGCAAAAACTACGACGGCGACGTTCAGTCTGACACCGTCGCCCAAGGCTTCGGCTCACTGGGCCTGATGACCTCAGTGCTGATCACGCCAGACGGCAAGACCATGGAAGCGGAAGCCGCGCACGGCACGGTGACGCGCCACTATCGCCAGCACCAAAAAGGCGAACCGACCAGCACCAACTCCGTCGCCTCGATCTTCGCCTGGACGCGCGGCCTCGCCCATCGCGGCAAGCTCGACAACAACCAAAAGCTCATCGACTACGCGCTGCTCTTGGAAAAGATCACCGTCGACACCGTCGAAGCCGGCCAGATGACGAAAGACCTCGCGCTCCTCGTCGGGGACAAGCAAAGCTGGCTCACCACCGAAGGCTTCCTCGATGCGGTGGGCGACAACCTCGACAAGGCGATGACAAAAGCCTGAGACATGGGTAGGCGCCGCTCCTCGCTTACAGGCGGTTGGAGCGGCGCTTACCGCTATCCGCGCGACGCCGGCCCAGAGACCGTGTTTAACGCGCGCATCGAAGAGGTTGGCGGCGCGTTCACCGGCTCGATGCAAGAGCCGAACATCTTCCGCCACCAACCGGGGCCCATCGTCAGCGCCGAGATCGAAGGCATCCGCGCAGGGGCGATCGTAACGTTCATCAAATTCTACGACGGCAGCGTCGGTATGGACCACGCCGTACGCTATGATGGCCAAGTCAACGACGCACTCACGCGCATCGCCGGAACATGGACTATTCCGGGCGTCTGGTCTGGCACGTTCTTCATGACGCGCGACGATGACGACGACGAAACCGCGGCCACAACAGCCGCAAGAGAGGCGGTTAAACTTCGCGGTTGAAGCTCAAAGCGTCTCCATCAAAGGACAACTGTCGCAAAGTTTCACCGCTGGCGAGATAAACGCGGACGGGCGGAGTAATCGACGCTACTGTCGCCGCTGGCAATTTCATGGCATTCATTATCCGCGATCTTCTGAAAGAAGACCGCCCGGGGTGGGAGAACCTCTGGGGCGGTTATCTCGACTTTTACGAAGCGCAGATGGAAGCCGTCACGATCGAAGTGACTTGGTCGCGCCTCCTCGATCCGGCCGAACCCATGATGGCGCTCGTCGCCGTAGATAGCGGCACACACGAACTCATCGGCCTCGTGCACTGCGTCTTCCATCGCGGCACGTGGGCCGTCGGTGACTTCTGCTATCTTGAGGACCTCTTCGTATCGCCCGCGGCGCGCAAACAAGGCGTCGCCCGCGCGCTCATCGAGTCCGTTTACATGCGCGCCGACGCGCGCAAGTGCGAGCGCGTCTACTGGCTGACACACGAAACCAACACCGTCGCCCGCGCGCTCTACGATCAGGTCGCGGTCAACAAGGGCTTCATCCAGTATCGCCGCTGAAGAAGCTTCATTGCGGCTTCTTTTTTCCCATCTGTGCCGTCAGCCAGCCAAACAGAAGCGCCGAAAGCACCACGATCGCCCCGAGAAATCCGAGCGCGATGAGCGCGGTTGGATCAACGTGCACATTCGAAAGATCAGGCATGATCGCCTCCACCGTCGAAATCTTGTGCCCGCCTTGGCCCTACGCCTTGCGCAAAATCAATTCGGCTATTCCTTGAACGGCGGTGTGGGCCGCCACGGAAATGGCGCCGGCATATCGGTGCTCACCTTGTTCGGATAAGCTGGCGCGCGCTTTTCTAGGAACGCCGTCACGCCCTCTTTGGCATCATTACTCTGCCCACGCGACACAATGAGCCGGCTTTCTAGGCGATGTGCTTCCATTGGATGCGTCGCGTCCAGCATGTCGAGCAGCATGCGTCGCGACAGCGCCACGGAGACCGGGGACGTGTTATCCGCGATCTCGCGCGCCAGCGCATAGGCGGCCGGCAGCAAGTCTTCGGCCTTGTGCAGCGAACGCACCAACCCGCCCGCTTTTGCCTCTTCGCTCGTGAACACACGGCCCGTCAGCGTCCACTCCATCGCCGTCTGCACGCCGACAAGTCGCGGCAGGAAGTACGAAGACAACGTCTCCGGCACGATGCCGCGCCGCGCGAACACAAAGCCCATCTTCGCGCCCTCTACCGCGAGCCGCACGTCCATCGGCAGCAGCATCGTCGCGCCGACCCCAACAGCGGCGCCGTTCACCGCTGCGATCACCGGCTTCAAGCTTTCATAGATGCGCAGACCCACGAGCCCGCCGCCATCTCGCGCTCGCGCTGCGTCGAATTTTTCGTCCACACCGCGCGCCGCCAACCGCTTCTCGTAGTCGAACGTCGCGCCGCCGGCGCCAAGATCGGCGCCCGCACAAAAGGCGCGCCCCGCCCCGGTGACCACCACGACGCGCACATCATCGTTCGCGTCCGTCTCATCGAACGCCGCGATCATATCCTTGGCCATCTGCTCGGTGAACGCGTTCATCCGGTCCGGCCGGTTCAGCGTCAGCGTCGCGATCTTGTCAGCGATTTCAAGTTTGACGGTTTCGTACTCAGCCATGGGCGCTCTCTCAGCAATGGCGCGAAGTTAGCACCCTTCCGTTCCGCCAACGCAACGGCTCGTTAGAGGCGCAGCAATTCCACTTCCGCCGCCTGATAAGGATCGAGCCGATAGACCAGCTGCCGATGGATCGCCACCAGCGAACCCGCGCCCCAGTCCTCAACCAGGTCCGCATCGTCACGCTCGCGCGTCGCCCATCGCGAACCGTCCTCGCAGATTAGCACTTTGCCTCGTCCCAGCACCGCGTCGATCGTCGACACCGCGCCTGACTGTGCGCCGGCGCCTAATCCGACTCGGAACACGGAGAGAATCGCGTCACGTTGTTCATCGCTGAGCCGGCCCCAACCGAGCCGCTCAAAAAGCTCTGGCCCGAGAAAAGCTGCCAGCGCATCGTTTTGTGTCATCCGGGCGTCCCCACAACCGAATCGAGTCGTCCAAGAACGACTGATTTGGTTTCCGAGACATTACTTGCTGGTGCGCACGAAACTCGGCGCCGGCTGCTGCTTGAACGCAAACGCGACAACGCAAAGCCCAATCAGCGGCCCGATCAAACCAACAAGCCCGCCTTCGACGCCCATGAATCCTCCCGTCAACAGCGGGTCGCCGGAGAGTTGGAAGACGCTCCAATGTCCAAACGCGAGTTCGCTGCCGGTGACATTGATGCCAAGCACCGGCCCTTGCAGCCCATTCCATCCAAGATGAATGCCGATCGCCAGCCACAATTGCCCAGTGCGCACATAAGCCAAGCTCAACATCAAACTCGCGAGCAGAATGTTGAGCCCCGCGATCATACCTTGCGTACCTTGCATCAGCGCCGCGGCATGCATCGCAACAAAGAGCGCCGTCGTTACGCACGTCGCCATCCACGCGCCGTACTTCGCCCACAACTCCTGAAAGATGTAGCTGCGCACGATCACTTCCTGCGTCACGACATTGAAGAAGCAAGTGATCAGCGCCAACGCCAACGCATCGGCCGCGAACGTACTCAGGTCCGGCGCGTAGGTCGCCGCTCCGATCGCCACCAACACACCTAAGGGCGCCGCAAAAATCGCCGCGCCGATGATTGTGCCAGTGAGCAGATCGAATAGCCGTGGCGGCCCAAAACCAATTGTCGTCAGCGGCCGCTTGTCCACGAAGCGCGCCATCACGATCAGCGGGGTGAGCACGGCAACCGTCAGCGCGATCTCCACGCCAATCCGCATCTCGCGAATGGCGTAGAAGCCCTCACCACTGAACGCGACGGCGCCCATGATAACCGCCGCCGTCAGCAGCGCCCACAGCACGATAAATCCGAGTATCTTGAGAACCGAGACGCCAATCTTCTTCATCACCGCCCCGTCTTTGCTCAAAGCGCCAGCCGCCAGATGAAATCACGGTCCGCGACGCGCCCGACCATGAATTTGTGCTCGCCGACGTGCTCAAAGCCGTAGCGCTTGTAAAACGCCTGCGCCCGCGCGTTGTTTTCCCAGACGCTGAGAAACATCGCGCGCGCGCCCTTGCCGCGCGCCCAAGCCAACGCCTCATCCATCAGTGTCTTCGCAACACCGGCGCCTTTTACGTCGCTATCGACATAAAGCCGGTGCAGTTCAAGCGCATCGGTCGCGTCGACCTGCATGTCGACAACGCCCATCTTGCAATAGCCTACGATTGCGCCATCGCGCAGCGCCAGCCGATAGCGCGACTCCGGATCGGTGAGCTCGTCCTGCATCACATGCGGGCGATATTTCGCCGCGACATAGGCCGCGAGATCTTCCGGCGGATAGAGATGCCCGAACGTTTCCGTAAACGTCCGCTCTGCAAACGCGGCGAGTTCAGCAGCGTCGCGCCCTTCCGCATCGCGATACGTAATCGCGCTCAAGCCGCGAGCGCGCCTTGCAGCGCTGTACGGATTGCTTCGAGGGCCTTTGCCGCCTCGCCGCCATTCGGCCCGCCGCCTTGCGCCATGTCGGGGCGCCCGCCGCCGCCCTGGCCGCCAACAGCCGCAACGCCCGCCTTCACGAGATCAACAGCGCTGACCTTGCCTTTGAGATCGTCCGTGACACCAACAGCAAGCGCAGCTTTGCCGTCTTCAACGCCGATGTAAGCGATCACGCCCGAGCCGATCGACTTCTTGCCTTCATCGACGAGCCCCCGCAGCTCCTTTGCGGGCACGCCATCAAGCACGCGGGCAAGCACAGAGACGCCGCCGATATTCTCCGGACCAGCCGCCGCTGCGCCGCCGCCACTGCCAGCGAGCGCGAGCTTCTTCTTGGTGTCCGCCAATTCGCGCTCAAGCTTGCGGCGATCATCCGCGAGCTGAGATACGCGCTCGGTCACTTCTGAGAGCGGCGCCTTGATGCTCGACGCGATCGCCTTGGCGAGCGCCGCCTGCGCTTTAAGATGCGCGAGCGCAGCGGCGCCTGTTGCGCCCTCGATGCGACGGATGCCAGCGGCGACGCCGCCTTCGCTGGTGATCGCGAACACCGCGATGTCACCGGTGCGCTTCACGTGCACGCCGCCGCAGAGCTCGACGGAATACGCTTTGCCGTCGTGCGCCAATGAATCGCCAAGGCGGAGGACGCGCACGGTCTCGCCGTACTTTTCGCCGAACAGCGCCAAAGCGCCCTCTTCGATAGCCTTCGCCGGCGCCATCTCCTTGATCACGCCCTCCGCGTTCTGGCGGATGACTGCGTTCACTTCGTCTTCGACGCGGCTGATCTCATCCGCCGTGAGCGCCTGCCCATGGCTGAAGTCGAAACGGAAATAATCCGCCTCAACCAGCGAACCCTTCTGCGTGACGTGCGGCCCGAGCGTGTTGCGCAAAGCCGCGTGCAGCAGGTGCGTGGCCGAATGGTTCGCGCGAATTTTCGCGCGACGCTCGTGATCGATCTCAAGCTTGGCCTTGTCGCCAACCTTGATCGCGCCTTTCACCAAACGCCCAACATGCGCGTGAAGCGCACCCGCCTGCTTCTGCGTGTCCTCGACAACGAACTCCACGCCATTCGCAAACTTGATGACACCGTGATCACCCGCTTGGCCGCCGCTCTCGGCATAGAACGGCGTACGATCAAACACGAGCGCGCCCGTCGCGCCTTCGCGCAATTCGTGCTGCTCGGCGCCGCCGGAGACAATCGCGGATATTGCGCCGTCACCGATCTCAGCGCCGTAGCCCAGGAATTCATTGCCCTTGGTGCGTTCAAGGATCGACAGCCAGATCGCCGGATTGTCGGCGCCGTCGGCGCCCTTCCAGCTTGCAGCGCCCTGATCCTTCTGCTCCTGCATCGCCACGTCGTATTCAGCGACGTCCACTTCGAGCGAGCGGCCGCGCAGAATGTCCTGCGTCAGATCAAGCGGGAAGCCGAACGTGTCATAGAGCTTGAATGCGGTCCGGCCTGAGAGCTTCTGCCCTTCCTTCAACGTCGCGAGTTCATCTTCAAGCAAACGCAAACCGTTCGACAACGTTCGGCGGAAGCGTTCCTCCTCTTCGCGCAATTGCGCTTCGATAACAGGCTGCGCGCGCTTCAATTCAGGGTACGCGTCGCCCATCTCCGCGATCAAAGTCGGCGCCAGCCGGTGCATCAGCGGCTCTTTCGCGCCGAGAATATGCGCGTGACGCATCGCGCGGCGCATGATCCGGCGCAGCACGTAGCCGCGGCCTTCGTTCGACGGTGAGACACCGTCCGCGATCAGGAAGCACGACGAGCGCAAGTGGTCGGCGATTACGTTGTGACTTGGCGCTTTGTCGCCTTCCGCTTTGGTCTTGGTCAGATCTTGCGACGCAGCTTTCAGCGTGCGGAAAAGATCGGTCTCAAACACGGAGTCGACGCCCTGCAGCACGCAGGCCATGCGCTCGAGCCCCATGCCGGTGTCGATCGACGGCTTTGGCAGTTTCTCGCGCGGGCGATCGCCGCCGAACTGCTCAAACTGCATGAAGACGAGATTCCAAAATTCCAGGAAACGATCGCCGTCCTCCTCCTTCGAGCCTGGCGGGCCGCCCCAAATGTGATCGCCGCGGTCGATGAAGATTTCCGAACACGGACCGCAGGGGCCGGTGTCGCCCATCGACCAGAAATTGTCCGAAGTCGCGATGCGGATGATCTTGTCGTCGCTGAAGCCAGCGATCTTCTTCCAAAGCGCGGCAGCTTCATCGTCGTCGTGATACACGGTGACGAGCAGCTTATCCTTCGGCAACCCGAGGTCCTTGGTGATCAACGACCAGGCGGCGTCGACCGCGCCTTCCTTGAAATAGTCGCCGAACGAGAAGTTGCCGAGCATCTCGAAAAACGTGAGGTGGCGCGCAGTGTAGCCGACATTGTCGAGGTCATTGTGCTTGCCGCCCGCGCGCACGCACTTCTGGCTCGTCGCCGCGCGCGGGTACGGAGGCTTCGCGGCGCCGGTGAAATAGTTCTTGAACTGGACCATGCCCGCGTTGGTGAACAACAACGTCGGGTCGTCCTGCGGCACGAGCGAGGATGAACCCGGCAGCTCGTGGCCACGCGAATGGAAAAAGTCCAAGAATTGCTTACGAATGTCGTTGACGCTGGGCATCTGATCTCAAGCCAAATCGGTGTTTGGCTTGGTATAGGTAGTGCACTGCACAACGCCAAGCGCCAGGAGAGCGCGGGCGCGCCTGCGGCTAGGTCAGCACCTCATGGCGGCAGCGTGAACTCGCCGTTTGGCCCGAGCGGAGCGCCCGGATTCCATGCAACTTCCCATAGATGCCCGTCCGGATCGGCGAAGTAGCCGGACTGGCCGCCCCAAAAAGCTTCCCCTGAAGCCTTCACAAGCGCCGCGCCGGCACGCACCGCTTCTGCGATAACCTCGGCGACTTCCTCGCGCGTCCGCACATTGTGCGCCAACGTGATCCCGCGAAAGCCCGCCCCCTCCGCCGACACCTTGGCGTCGCCGGCAAGACTCTCCCGCGGAAACAGCGACAGCCCCAGGGCGCCCATCTGAAAAAACACCACCCCGTCCCCGCCAACTGACGAGGCCTTGAGGCCGAGTCTTGTGTAGAACTCTTTTGAACGCGCGAGATCAGCGACACCAAGCGTGATCAGAGAAATACGCGGCTCCACGCCTCGCCTCCCAGCCAAGTTTCGGCACAAAGGCTAATCCGCCGGCCGGCCCAGAAACGCGCCAGGGCATGGGGTCGGGTCGGCTAAACGTTCCCGAACCGGCCAGCGAAACTCAAATCCTATTCGCCCTCAGCGGCGTCTTTTTCTTCCTCATCGCTCGGCGGTGAGTACATCGCATCAGCCACCGCAGCGGACTTGCCGCGGATTTTATCCTCGATGTCGAGTGCAACCGCCTTGTTCTCTTTCAAGAAGCGGCGCGCGGCCTCCTTGCCTTGGCCGATCTTCTGAGAACCATACGCGTACCAGGCGCCAGACTTGTCGATGATCCCGGCTTTCACGCCAAGCTCGATCAGCTCGCCAGTCTTGGAGATGCCTTCGCCGTAGATGATGTCGAACTGCACCTGCTTGAACGGTGGCGCGACCTTGTTCTTCACCACTTTTACGCGGGTTTCCGAACCGACGACTTCGTCACGTTCTTTGATCTGGCCGGTGCGGCGGATGTCCAATCGAACTGAAGCGTAGAACTTCAGCGCGTTGCCGCCCGTCGTCGTCTCCGGGTTGCCGTACATCACGCCGATCTTCATGCGGATCTGGTTGATGAAGATCACCAACGTCTTCGACTTGTTGATTGAAGCCGTCAGCTTGCGCAGCGCTTGGCTCATCAAGCGCGCTTGCAAACCCGGCAAGCTATCGCCCATCTCGCCTTCGATTTCCGCGCGCGGCGTCAAAGCCGCCACAGAGTCCACGACCAGGACATCGATGGCGCCGGAGCGGACAAGCGTGTCGGTGATTTCGAGCGCTTGCTCGCCGGTGTCGGGCTGCGAGACCAAAAGGTCATCGAGATCGACGCCGAGCTTGCGGGCGTAAACCGGATCGAGCGCGTGTTCGGCGTCGACGAAGGCGCAGACGCCGCCGCTCTTTTGCGCTTCGGCGATGCAGTGCAGCGCGAGCGTCGTCTTGCCCGAAGATTCCGGGCCGTAAATTTCGACGATGCGGCCTTTCGGCAGACCGCCAATGCCAAGCGCAATATCGAGCGAGAGCGAGCCGGTCGAGATCGCTTCGATCTCCATCGCCGGCTTCTCGCCAAGGCGCATCACCGAGCCTTTGCCAAAGGCCTGGTCAATCTGCTTCAGGGCGGCCGACAGAGCCTTCTGCTTGTCCGTTTCCACTACGTCCTCAACAAGCTTCAGCTTCGATGCCATCTCTCACGCCCTCCATTTGGCCCTGAGTCCAGCTCTAAAGGCCATCGGCCGACCCATCCGGCGCCGATGAATCATTTGTACCGGCTTTGTTCTTGGAACACAAGCAGAACATGAACACCTGTCGCCAGAAATTTGCGACGCCCCACATCTCGTGGCGCGCATCGCCAGCAGCGCAATCCCTATTCCCTACTGGCCGCGGTCCGGCTTTAATCAATTTCGAGGGGGAAACGGAGAGTATGGTCTGATGGCTCAGTCCATGGCGCCCATGCCACCACGCGACGGACAACCGGCCACGCAGGAAGGCGTTTCGTCGTTCCGCGTGAAGACGGCCGCCTTGTCGCGTCCAGCTGGGCCGATCCAGAAGCCCGACCCGAACATGGTGCTGGTCACGGCGCCCGATGGCGGCGTCGTGGTTTATCCGCCGAGCGAGAAGCTCGTCATCCTTGCGGGCCGTCGCCTCCCGAAGGTCAATCGCTAGCAGCCCCTCCCTATAGGTAGGAGGCGCCATGATCGATCGCGGCATCAGCGAAGAATACATCGTCCGTTGGTTGGATGAGGGCGATGGCGACATGCGCGATCACTTGGAGCAAATAATGCGCAGCGCTCGCGTGGTCGCCCGCTACGGCGCCGGCGGTCGCTCCATGGTTCAGATCTATGATCAGGCTCTGCAGCGCTTTGGCCCAACTCTGGCGGCAGAATACTTGCGGCGCGCTTTGCAGGAATTGGCCGAGCCGACGCCGATCGACGACAGCCTTCCGCCGCCCGATTCCCCTGTGTGGGAGTACGTTTACTCGAGCCAGAATTTCTTGCCGTTCCGGGCGTTCTAAGCGAAGGCCCGCACGTCGCCAAACTTGCCCGCGTTAAAATCCGTAATCGCCTGGCGGATTTCCGCTTCCGTGTTCATCACGAACGGCCCGTACCACGCCACCGGCTCATCAATCGGCTCACCGCTCAGCACCAGCACTTTCGCGTCGCTCTCAGCCTCAAGCTCAATCGCGCCGCCTTCGCGCTCGAAAATCGCGAACTGCGCAGCGCGCCCAACCTCGCCGTCATTGAGCTTCACCGCCCCGCTCTGCACGAGCACGCCCAGCGTATGGCCTTCGGGCAGCGTAAACGTCGTCTTGGCGCCAGCCTTCAAGCGCACATCCCAAATATTGATCGGCGTGAACGTCTTCGCCGGACCGCGCGCGCCTGCGTATTCCCCCGCGATCACCCGCAGGCGCCCCGCGCCGTCCGCCAACTCAACCGGCGGGATCTCGCCGTCCATCAAAGTCTGGTAGCCAGGCGGGCTCATCTTATCTTTCGCCGGCAAATTCACCCAAAGCTGCACCATCTCCATGGTGCCGCCGTTCTTCGTGAACGCCGCCGAGTGAAACTCCTCATGCAAAATGCCGGACGCCGCGGTCATCCACTGCACGTCGCCCGGCCCGATATGGCCGCCATTGCCGGTGCTATCGCGGTGGTCGACCTCACCCGAGTACACAATGGTCACCGTCTCGAACCCGCGATGCGGGTGAACGCCAACCCCGCGCTTCTGCGGCGCCGGCGCGAACTCAGTTGGCGGCGCGTAGTCGAGCAGGATGAACGGCGACAGAAACGCGCCATGCGTCTGCGGCGAGAACATCGAACGCACCGGAAAACCATCCCCCACCCAGTGCGGGCGCGGCGCATCTTGAACGACAACCAGCTTTCTCATGGCGATCTACTCCCAGGCCAGAAATATGCCCCAGCCGCGCATTCGCAATAAGGCACACGGTTGATCCTGCCTGACGGCAAATTAGCGCTTGAGCCGTCCCCTAGGGCCGACCCGAAAGAGCGCCTATGAACCGCCGAACCCTTATTGCGGCTGCTTGCGCGCTCGCCGCGCCCGCCGTCGCCCAGGAGACCGATATGAGTGAAGAAGATGCCTCCCTCGTCGTTGACGGCGTCCGCATTCCCGGCCTGATCGCCAAACCCTCAGGCGCAGCGAAAGCCAGCGTGCTGCTATTGCCAGGCTCGCTCTTTTCGGACGCCGACGGTGATTATCCGGCATGGAACGTACGGCCGCACGTCTATCGCGATCTCGCGCACCAACTCTCCGCGCTCGGCGTCGCATCGATGCGGCAAGCCAAGATAGGTCCAGGCACTGGCAGTGAGGTTGTTGATGCTGCCCGAGCAGCGGCGCACCAGCATTTCGAGCAACGCGTCGTTGTGGCGCGCGCGGCCGTCGCACGGTTGCGCGAAGCAACACCGGCCGCACGGCTCTTCGTCGCTGGACACAGCGAAGGCGCGGTCGTCGCCTCTTTGCTGTGCGCCGGTGAGAACCACGGTATCGACGGCATGATCAGCCTCTCCGGACCGTCGCTACGGCTGATGGACATCATGCGTGCGCAAAGCGCGGCGATGATGCCCGGTGCGGATATGAGCGGCTTCGACGCTGCTGTCGTGGACATGCGCGCGGGCCGTCCACTGAGCGAGGCGGCGCGCACCAATCCGATGCTCGCTGGCTTGGCGCAGATGCCGCCGGCGTCATTAGCGTATATACGCGAGGTCGATGCCGTCGATCCATGCGAAGCAATCGCGCAAGTGCGGCTGCGCACGCTGCTCATCCAAGGCGGTCGCGATCAATCGGTCACGCCGGAACAAGTCGATCAACTCGCCGCCGCACGGGCCGGCCTGCCCACCGAAATCGCCCGCTTCCCCGAACTGCAGCATTTCTACAAGCGCGCCGAACCAGGCCTAGACGCCATGGCCAGCTTCGCACTTACAACGGACAACGATCCCGCCGTGGCGGAGGCCATCGCGCGCTGGATCGGCTGACGCAACACCGGCGGCGTCACGACATTCACGTGCGCGGCCGCTTGCAGCGATCTCGCCCTAGTCCGCGCCCCCAAACTCAAGACGCGCACGCTAAGAGCAAGCCCGCGCCGGCCGGCGGAACAGGAACAAGGCGGGCAATCTGATGTTGAGCCCTCCGATAAGAGGGACGTTTATGAGATTGCTCGCCACTGCCGCCATCGTCGCCATGCTCGCCGCCTGCGGCCAACCAGCGCCGCCGCCCGCGACCACCGACACGCCCGCGACCACGACTGCGCCGGTCGACGCCAACGCCATCACTTCAAACGGCTGGAACACTTTGCGCGTCGGCATGACGCGCGCTGAAGTCACGGCCGCTGTCGGCGCCGGCAATCCAAACGCTGTCGGCGGCGCCGATCCGCAAGCCTGCGATCTCTTCCATCCCGCCAACGCGCCCGAAGGTCTGCTCGTGATGCTTCAGCAAAACGCGCTCACCTCCATCACGCTGCGCAACAACACGACGCTGCGCACCGATCGCGGTTTCGGCGTCGGCAGCACCGCCGCAGAAATCAAAGCCGCCTACGGCGCCAGCGCCACGGCCGAGCCGCACAAATACGTCGAAGGCGCGGAATACATCACGGTCTGGACGGTCGGCGGCCCCACCGCCGCTGCACCTTTCGTGCAAGACCCCAATGCCCGCGGCATCCGCTACGAAACCGACGTGCAAGGCCGCGTCACGGCGGTGCACGCTGGCGGCCCGAGCATTCAGAACGTCGAAGGGTGCTCTTAGGCCGCAGCGGCGAGGATTTCTTTCACGCGTCCGACCAGCTGCTCCATCGTCACCGGCTTCGAGAGATAGTGCACCGGATACTTCTCCAGCATGTCGCTGAAGCTTTCCGGCGCGTAGCCCGAGAGGAAAAGCACCTTGGCGTTGCCGATCATCGCCGGCTCGGCCTCCTGCAGCATCTCGGGGCCGGTCATGATCGGCATCGAGACGTCGGAGATGATGATGTCGAACGCGCCGGGCTTCGCCGCCAGAATATCCAACGCCTCCTGCCCATCGCCCGCTTCCTCAACCTCGTAACCGCATTCTTTCAAATTGCGGACAGTCGCGCGGCGCACCGGCACGAGGTCTTCCACAAACAAGATCTTGCCGCGGCCTGACACATCCTTCGGCGGCGGCGCAATCAGCGCGCGTTCCTTTGCGGCGATCTCGTCGAGTTCTTCCTGCGTCGGCGTGTATTCCGGCAAGAAGATGCGGAACGTCGTGCCGACGCCCAGCTTCGAGCTGAAAAAGATGTAGCCGCCCGATTGCTTGATGATGCCGTAGCTGGTCGCAAGGCCGAGACCGGTGCCTTTGCCGGCTTCCTTGGTCGAGTGGTACGGGCGGAAAATCTTCGCCGCGTGCTCCGGCTTGATGCCGCCGCCGGTGTCCTCAACCTCGATCATGACGTATTTGCCGTCTTCCATCGGGTTGTGGCCCATGGCGCGCGCTTGCGCCGCTTCGATCACCGATGTGCGCACCATCAGCTTCCCGTCCCGTGCGATCGGCGAGCCCTTCGGCGTCATCGCATCGCGTGCGTTGGTGGCGAGGTTCACGATCACGCGCTCGAGCTGCGTCTTGTCGACCTTCACATAAGGCAAGTCGCGGCCGTGACGGATTTCCGTCTGCACCGATGCGCCCATGATGCGGCGGATCAGCTCCTGCTTGGAGCCCAGGAAGTCGCCGACATCGAACACTTCGCGCGCGAAGTTCTGCTGCCGCGCATACGCGCGCAGCATTTCCGACAATTCCTTCGCCGACACCGCATGATCCGAAATCTCGCGCAGCATCGGATAATCGGCATCGCCCACCGGGTGGCGGCGCAGCAGCGTCGAGCATGTCTGCATGACGACGGTCAGCAAATTGTTGAAGTCGTGCGCCACGCCCGCCGCAAGTTCGCCGATCTCACGCATCTTTTCGGACTGCGCCAAACGCGTTTCCAGTTCGCGCTGCTGGCTGACGTTCAGCACGTACGCGATGCCGCGCCCATCGGGTGAACGCGCGAAATGCACGTGCGCCGCCGTCGGCGGCTCAGTCGCCAGCGTGATCTCGATCGGATCGTTCAGCGATTGGCGCAAACGATGCGCCAGCTGCGTCGGCCCTTCGGACGCGTCGAACAAATCCGCGAACGGCGTCGATGGCAGCGCACGGCCTTGCGTCATGTCCATCAGCGCCGCGTTGGCATCGAGCAGCGCCGCCGAAGCGGGGTCCGCGCCGTCGAGCACCGCCACGCCAAACGGCGCATGTGCGAACACACCATCAGCCGACGTCACGCCCTCGGCGCGCGCCGGCGCCGTCGTGTCAGGCGTTTCCGCGTCCGAGAAGAACACCAGCGTCCGTGACGCGCCGTCGATATCGTCTGTCGGCCAGAACGACAGCGCCGCCGCCTGCGTCTCGTGGCCATCCAGCCCGCGCAGCGTGATCTTCGCACGCGAAGCGCCAAACCCGCGCCGATCCTTGCGCAGCAGGCGCGCCGGGTCTTCGCGCACGATATCCTTTACGCGCAGCAGCGAGGGATCGTCGCCCAAGCCCAAAACCGCACGCAGCGCGCGATTCATGTAAACGATCGTGCCGTCCGCTTTCGCCGCGAAGAAGCCAACCGGCGCATCGTCGAGGAAAAGCTCACCGCCCTCGCCGCTTGTCTCCGCTGCCTCACCGGCGCTCAATTCACGCAGTCGCCACAGCACATGCCCGCCCGGCACTGGCCCGACGCATGCTTCATAGCGCGCGTGCTTGCCGGAAATCGCCGTTGTCGCTGGTAAGATTTCGCGCCGCGTTTGGCCAAGCTGGGCCGCCTTCGACAAACGGAACATCGGCGCCGAGAGCATCGGGTCCGCGCCGAACAAACGGCTCATCATTGGCGGGCGATCGCTCTCGCCTAACACGCCCGCCGCTTCAGCGATGCCAAGGTATGCATGGTTCGCCGTCAGCGGCGACAAATGCTGATCCGTGATCATCGCCGCTTCATCGAGCGCATCGAGCATCGCAAAATCGTTGCGCCCACCCAGCAGCGCTGAGGCCGCGATCACGCCACGCTCCGGAAACGCGCCATGTTTGCGTCCGGCCCCGCGCGACATCCAGAAAAACAACACCATGCCGACAGCGGCGAGCAACACCAACAACACTGCGCCCGCCTGGCCAACGCTCGGCCCAGCCGTGATCGCCACGCCGGCGGCAGCGACGCCCACGCAAGCGGAGCTCCAGAATAAAATCTGAAGCGGATCGAGCCTTCCGCCGCGTGGCGGGGGCGTTTGGTCTGCGTGGTTTGTCATTGGCGCGCCTGTATTGCCGCCAATTGACCCCGATTCGGAGCGCCGAGCACGTTGGCCAGCTGTGGGAAATCCATCCGCCATTGGAGGGCTCCGGTCACAAATTGATTCTGGGGGTGCGGCGAGCGCCGCGGCGGCGCGCCAAGCGCATAACGAAGCCGATCACCTTAGCCACGGCCTCGTAATGTTCCTTCGGGATCGGCTGATCGATATCGGCCGTCGCGAACAGAGCGCGCGCCAGCGGTGGATCTTCCACGATCGGAATGTTGTTCTCTTCGGCGATCTCGCGGATTCGATGCGCCACCGCATCGACGCCCATCGCCAAGCAGACCGGCGCGGCAGTCTCGCCTTGTTGATAACGCAGCGCCACCGCGTAGTGCGTCGGGTTGGTGATCACCACGCTCGCTTGCGGCACGTTGGCCATCATGCGCCGGCGTGAGCGCTCCATCCGGATTTGACGGAGCTTTGCCTTCACCATCGGATCGCCGTCCTGCTGGCGCATCTCTTCTTTGATTTCGCGCCGGCTCATCTTCATGCGCTTCATGAAGGATTGGCGCGTGAAAACATAATCCACCGCCGCAAGCACAGCCGCGGCGCTCGCAACAGCAAGCATCAGCGCGACAACCCGATCCTTGATGAATGGCAGCAGCGCCGCCGGATCGAGCAGCGACATGTCCTGGATCTCGTGCACATGCGGCATCACGGTCCAGACAACAATCGCGCTAACGAATACAAGTTTCGCCAGCGATTTTAGGAAGGCCGCCCCAGCCTGCGCGCCAAACACGCGTTTGAACCCGTCCATGGGGTTCAGCTTGTCGAGCTTCGGCGTCAGCCTTTGCGATGTGAATGTCGGCTTGTCCTGCAGATAGCGCGAGGCGACGCCCGCGCCCGCAAGCGCAAGACACGCCATGCCCACGACCGCGCCAATCTTCAGAGCCACTGCAATCATGATGGCGCGCAGCGACCCGGGGTCTGAAGAAAATTGGTCCGGCATCGACAAAAAGCCGATGAAGCCGTGCGCCATCTGGCTCATCATCGGGCCAGACATGAAGGCGACGACCGCCGTTGCGGCGATTAGCGAGAGAGCGGTGCTCACCTCCGCCGAATAGATGATGTCGCCCTTCTCGCGCGCCTGATCCAGCTTTCGCTGTGTCGGCTCTTCTGTGCGATCGTCATCGTCCTGGCCGGCCATCAGATCACCTCAGCCAGGTTGCATAAGTTTGGATGCTGTCGAGCCAGATCAACATGCCGGTAGAAAGCCCGAGCGCCATCACCACAAGCCCGCCCATCACCTGCAGCGGCAGCGCCACGAAAAACACTTGGATCGAAGGAATGAGGCGCGCGAGCACGCCAAGCCCAACACGGAAAATCAGTCCCGCCGCCATCACCGGCATTGCGATCTGAAAGCCGACGCGGAACGAGCTCGCCGTTGTTTGCAGCGCCAAGTCCGCGGCATCGCCAACAGGCGGCGGCGCGCCGAGCGCGATCACGTCGTACGAGCCGATCACGCCTTGCAAGAACATGTGGTGCAGACCGGTCGCGAAGATCAACGTCACGCCCAAGATGCCAAGGAACACCGCGACCAACTGGCCCGACTGGTTGAAGGTGGGGTCGGCCGTCTGAGCGAAGGCGAGCCCCACTTCCATGCCGATGATCTGACCTGCGGTCGCAAGTGCGGTCACCAGGATGCGCGCGACGGCGCCGAGGAGCACCCCAATCAGAACTTCGGCGCCGATCTGAAGCGCCATGCCCCATGCAGAGGTCGACGCCTCGGGCAATCGGTCCGTCATCGACGGCGCAAGCCCAATAGCGAGCGCAAGCGCGAGCGCGAGGCGCACCCGCGGCGGCACGGCAGGCTCGCCGAAACCGGGCAGCAACATGATCATCGCGCCCATGCGCCCAAACAGCAGCGCCGTCGCCCAAATGTTGATGCCGTAGATCGAGGCGTCCATCAGAACGCCGCTATGCGTTCAAAAATGTGGGTCATGAACCCGCCGAGCAGCCCGCCCATGATCGGCAGAAACAGAAGCACAGCGAAGAAGATCGCCAGAATCTTGGGCACGAATACCAGCGTCTGTTCCTGGATTTGCGTCAGCGTCTGCAGCAGCGACACCACGAGGCCCACCACTAGACCTACGATCATGGGCCCCGCCGCGACGAGAACCGTCACCCAGATCGCTTCGCGACCAAGATCGAGGACTTCAGCACCGTTCATACGGCCTCCGGGACTCGGCAAATTCTGCCGAGCGAGCGCCTAAGGACCTCGATCGTGGTTAACGGCGCGTTTCCATTGCGCCATCCGCTGCTTAACTCGTCGCAAGGGCTGCTCGGGCCTCCGCCCTGTTGCGCGAAAACGTGTGGTAATGGCCACAGTGTGACGGAGTTTACGCAGAGCGCATCTATTTCCCCGAATCCAAGCCATCTTGGTCTCAGGCGTGCACGGAACGAAGCGTCGGTTCAGTCGCTTTGACGTCGCGCCAGAGGAAACGCCAAGGGGGTTATTATGCTGCGGTCCATTGCTGCATTTTTCAGGGGCCTGTTCGGCCGCAAGGAAGACGACTTCAAATCTCTCCTGCTCTCGGATCTTGGGATCGAGCGCTAAGGCTGAATTTTAGAAGGCCCTAATCTGAGCGGCTTCATCCACCGGGCGGGACGCCGGAGGTGAAGCTCTCAATCAAGCTGCCGGCCACCAACCGCCAGCCATCGACCAGCACGAAGAAGATCAGCTTAAACGGCAAGCTCACGGTCACAGGCGGCATCATCATCATGCCCATGGCCATCAAGAGTGACGCGACGACCAAGTCGATGATCACGAACGGTATGAAGAGCATAAAGCCGATCTCGAACGCGCGCCGCAGTTCCGAAATCATGAACGCAGGCGCCAGAATCCGCAGCGGCACGTCCGTTGCGCTTTGCGGCGGCGTCTCCAGGCGCGCCATATCGATGAACAGCCGCAGATCGTCCTGACGCGTCTGCCCCGCCATGAACACTTTCAGCGGCTCGACAATGCGCGGAAACGCTTCATCCAGCGGCATTTCCTCGTTCATCACCGGCCCGATGCCGGCTTGATACGCCTCGTTCCAAACCGGCTGCATTACAAACGCCGTCAAGAACAGCGACAGCGACACGATCACCACGTTCGGAGGCGCCTGTTGCAGGCCAATGGCGGTGCGCAGCAGCGACAGCACCACAACGATACGCACGAAGCTCGTCGTCATGATGATGATCGAAGGCGCCAGCGACAGCACCGTGATCAGAGCCGCGAGTTGCAGCACGCGTGCGGTGAGCCCATCGCCGGTGCCGAGGTTGATCGAGAGCGTCGGGTCCGCGGCTTGCGCGAACGCGAACGTCGCGCCGCTTAATGCCGCCATCAGCACCGAGGCGAACAACACGATCTGCGTCCAGCGACCGAACGATACGCGGCGCTCTGGCTTTGGCGGAGCTTTCACTTCGGCCCTCACGTGGCACTCTCCGCTGCGGCCGGCGTCTCAACAGCCGCCATTTCGCTCACCACCACATCGCCGCCGGGCCCGAGCAGCAGCAGGTGTTCGCGCCCATCGCAGCGCACGATGACGAGTCGCCGGCGCGGATCGATCATCAGGCTTTCGCTGACCTTCAGACGGCGCGGCCCAGGCGGGCCTGGCTGCAGCATGCCGAGCCGCCGCGCGCCGTAGGCGACGCCCAAAATCAGCGCCAGCGTGGCGATCAGCGCAAACAGCGCGCGCGCCCAATCAACCCAGTCCACAACACCCCTCCCGTTCTGGAAGAGGCTCTTGGTTCCGCGGGTTTGGTAAACGAGGGATTAATTTGCGACGCCGAAATTAAGTCCCGCTTAACCATGATGGGTTCGACTAGGCAAAGTTTGCAGCCCTGAGTCGGTTCGTGGATCTCGCTTCAACTCCTTTTTTTGGTCTCTTGCGCGCACGCCTCGATCAGTTGAGCGAGCGCCAGCAATTGATCGCCGAAAACATCGCCAACGCTTCGACGCCGGGGTATCGCCCGCGCGACCTCGATACGTCGGGGTTCGAGCGGATGCTGGCCTCGGCCTCCAATCATGGCGGCGGCCTCATCATGAGCCGCACCAATGCCGGTCACATGACGCCCTCGGGCGGCACAGGCAGTGCCCGCGTCATCACGCGCGACGACAGCGAGACGACGATCGACGGCAACGCAGTCGTGCTCGAAGAGCAGATGGGCCGCGCCGCCGAGACGCGCGCGGCGTTCGAGACCGGCATCGCGCTTTATCAGAAGGGCCTCGAGCTTGTGCGCCTCGCGGCGCGCGCGCCAGGACGGTGACTGAATGACCGACATCAACGCCGCCATTTCCGCCGCCGCTTCCGGCATGCGCGCACAGACAACGCGCATGCGCCTTGCGGCCGAGAACGTGGCCAACGCCAATTCCAGCGGCGCCAATCCGAACGAAGAGCCCTTTCGCCGGCGCATCCCCCTGCTTGAAACCACGACGCTGACGACTGGCGCCGAAGGCGTGCGGGTGACGGGGTCGGTGATGGATATGACGCCGTTCCGCGAGGAATATAATCCATCGCACCCGGCCGCAGATGCACGCGGCTATGTGCGGCTTCCAAACGTCGACACGCTCGTCGAGATGATGGACATGCGCGAAGCCACGCGCGCTTACGAAGCCAACCTCAACATGATCGACGCGGCGCGCACGATGACGAGCCGCGCACTCGATCTTCTGCGGAGATAATCAAATGGCGGTCGATCCCCTTTCAGCGGCCCGCGCTTATCAGCAGGCGGCGCAATCTGCAGCGCGCGGCGGCGGCGCCGCGGGCGCCAATCAAGCCGATTTCGGCTCGCTCGTGCAGGACGCTATTCGCCAGGCGGGCGCGAGCACGCACGTGGCCGAGCAGCAGGCGATGTCCGTCGCCGGCGGGCAAGGCGACATCGTCAATGTCGTGACGGCAATCGCGGCGGCGGAAACGCAGCTGCAAACCGTGATGGCCGTGCGCGACCAAGTGATCAGCGCGTACCAAGAAATTCTGCGGATGCCGATTTAGCGCGCGCTTTGCGCGCTTAGGCAGTGGGCTCACAACATTTGTTGCACTCTCCGGGAACTTCGCTCCGCAGCTGACGTTCCACCGGCATCAATTGCTGAACGGAGAATTTCCCATGCTTGGCTGGGCGATTGGATTCTTTATCGCCGCGATTGTTGCGGCCGTGTTTGGTTTTGGCGGCATTGCGTCTGCATTCACCGGCATCGCCATCATCATGTTCTGGGTGTTTGTCGCCCTCTTCGTTCTTTCGCTGCTGTTCAACGCGTTCGGCGGCGCGCACGCGGCCGGCCATAGTGGCAGCGGCCGCACGGCCGCGACGGTTGCGCTGATCGGCGGCGTGGCGCTGCTTGTGTATGCCTGGGTCGACAATGACATGTCGGCCGAGCGCGTCGGCGCCTCGATCGACCGCACGGCGGTGCAATTGGCCGAAGGCACGAGCGACGCGATCAGTGAAGGCGCCGACCGCGCTGAAAATCTGGTCAACGATGCGTCCGACGAAGTGCGCAACGACACGGCCAACGGCCTCGACGAAGCCAGCGACAACGTCGATCCCGACAACGATCGCAACAACTAAGTTTTCCCCCGCGCAAAGTTACTTCGGCCCGAGCCTCGCTCGGGCCGTTTTGTGTTTCGCGCACGGGCGCGCTTCTCCCACGCGAGCGGGAGAAGGAAAGGAACTAGGAGCTATCGGCGCGGGCGGTGGCGGCGCTGACGTGCGCGAGGGCTGGCGCGGCTTCGGGTTTGGGATCAAGCACGCGTAGTCTTGTCAGGCCGCTATAGAGACGGCGCGCGAGACGCGCGGCGTGCGTGTCGAGATCGCGCATCACGGTGAGGATCGCCATCAGGCGCGTGCGCCAATCCCTCCCCTGCAACGCCCGGCGCAAGCGGCTGCCTGCGACGGTGCGCAGGCGCGCGGGATTGAGACGGCCGTGACGATTGTTGGCGCGCAGCGGCGCCGTGCGCTCGACGGCATTCAGAATGACGAGTGACGCGACCGCGCGTGCGGCGCGCGCAACGTCACGCGCTTGGGTGCGATCGTCGCGCCAGAACGATGCGCAGAACCCCACGAACCACATCAACCAAAGCCGCGCCCAGGCATTCAGCCTAGCGACGCGGTGATGAGAGATGGATGGGCGGGGCGATCTACGCATGGTGCGCGCGAGTATGCGGGTTTGAGGGGTGTCGGATAGATTGCTGTGATTTTTCGCACGCTGCTTGATTGCGCGCGGAAATTTCGGGCGTGCGTGGTGGGATAGATTGCCTTGCGGGCCCATGAGCGCGCGCTGCGCCCGAGCAATTTGGGCCAAAGCACAGCTTGACGGCGGACACTGGAGATTTGTGTCCGGAACGCTTAGCCTATGCTCGGGGAGAGCGGATGGGTGCTGAAGTCGGCATTGAGGCGCAACTATATGAGCCGACCCGGCAGTTTGTAGGAACGCGGTTCCGTCAGCTGCTGCGAGATCGCGTGCCTTCCAATGGACTTCAGATGTTCGTGGAAGACACTTCGATCGCAGGAGGTCCGGACAGCGGGTATTGGTCGCGACCAGATGTGTCCGCCCTGACAGTGTCGCGCGGCCAATTCGTTCCATATTGGAGCGCGGATCTGCACACATTTGAGGTCAAAACCGCCAGCGGCTTAAGGGAGCATTCTGTTCACGAAGCCAATGCTCACGGCCGTTTTGGTCAATATGCGTGGTTAGTCTTTCAAGCGGTAGGAAACGCGAGCGTAGATTCCACGACCTTCAAAAAGGTCTCAAAGCTCGCGACACAGCTTGGCGTGGGCGTTGTGCATTTTCAGGATGCAAGCGCGCCGAAGAATACGTGGATTGTCGAGCAGTGGGCCCAACCGACCGGCGCGAGTCCTGCCGCCGCCGACGCTTTTGTTCGAGAGCGCTTCACTCCAACAATGACGGCTCGCATTTCGAGCCACCTTAAGACACTGGGTTGGCCACGAGTTGCCGATGAGGACTAAGACGATCGCAGTCTCCAGCATGAAAGGCGGCGTGGGGAAATCCACCACCGTGATGATGCTCGCAGACACACTTACGTTGCATCACGGCGCTCAGGTTCTTGTGATCGACTTGGATGCACAGGCCAATTGTGGGCAAATGCTTCTTGGCTTCGATGGACTACGCATCGCGGAAGCGAGCGGGCACACCGTCACTCATTGGGTCGACTGCCTCGCCAAAGGGGTGCGAGCCGATTTCTTCGGAAGCATTACAACAGGCGTGTCCGGGCTGAATGAAGTTCGCAACGGAACACGCGCGCGTGCGGGCGCGCCCCTCCCCGGTCAAACGTCAATACTCGCCTCATCACCGCGCCTTCGATTTGCCGAGCTGATGTTCGACCACGCCCAGTTCCGTGCCGACGATATGGCAGCGCCACGCAAGGTGATGGTCGAGCAGCTTACAAAGGCGATCCGAAGCCTTGGAAATGAGTATCACTATATACTCTTCGATTGCCCGCCCGGTTTCACCACACTTTCTCAGGCGGCACTTTGCGTTTCTGATTGCATTGTAACGCCGGTCCTTGAGGACCCTGTGTCGCTATGGAGCTTGAAAACTCTGCGCGATTTCGGCCTCAAGAAGGAGTTGAACATTTGGGACAAGCGCAGACATCGGGTGTTGTTTACACGAGTAACAAAAAAGGGAGCGGTGGCTGATCGAGCCAGACTGAGGCAGGACACGCTCATTGCAGGGTTTGAGACGCTACCTGTTTCAATTCCCGATGCATCAGAGGCGCTTCGCTGGACTCAGAGAGTCGATAGCGAGAGCTATAGAACGTTCAATGGGAAGTACGCCGGACTAACGAGTGTTGTCGAAGAACTCGGCAACGAGACAATAGCCTTCGCGGCATCGATGGACGAGGTTAGAGCATGAGCTCCAATGAAAAGATTGCCCCTCAGGTGGCCTTGGGTCGCTTTCTCGCGGTCATTCGCAATCGCGCTGACGTCGATGCAACCTTTCGTGACGACCTGATCCAAGCGTTGAATTTGTCGGTTATTTATGCAGGCGAGGACGACCTGACGAACGTAGCTCCGCACGTCATAGCTGCGCAAAAAAACGAACTCCAATTCCGCGCGATCTACGGCACTCTGACTGCGGCCAAGTTGAAAGCTATATTAAAAAGGGCAGGGCTGGCGACAGCGACCGATATGAACAGAAAGTCAGCCGAGGACCTCGTCGATATGCTCTGGAAGCGCGCACTCAGCCGGGCTCGGGAGAGAGGACTGATCGACTAGACGAGTGTCGGACACCGTCGCAGACAGAATCTGCGGAAGCCGCCCCTATCCCACCCTCCCCGCCAATTCCCGCAGCAACCCCGCGCCATCACCGCGCCAGGCGCTGCCGTGCATGCACGCCAGCGTTTCTGGATTGAGGGCGGCTAGCCGATCGAGTTGCGTGCGCGTGTCGGGGGCGTGCGCGAAATAATCCATCGGTTGGCGGAAAGCTTCGGAGGGGCCGAGGATGTCGGTCTCTACGATCGGCGCGTGGGCGCTGCCGCCTTGCGTGAAGAGATCGCCGCAGAAGAGGAGCTTGCGTGTCTCGTCGAAGATGAGGCCGCAATCCCAGCCGTGCGGCAGATGCGGGGTGTCGTACCAAGTGAGGCGCGCGCCGCCGACATCGAGCGTCTCGCCATCGGCAAGCGCGCGCGGCGGTTTGTTGGCGACGTCGCCGATGGAGACCATCGCGCCGATGCGTCCGCACAAGGGCTGCGCGTTGGGGGCGATGGCGAGAAACTCGTTGAGCGCGCCGCACTCGTCGGCCTCGTAGTGCGAGAAGCCGATCCAGCGGAGGCGCTCGGGCGCGACGACTTTGGCGATGGCGCCGCGCGTGAGTTCGAACATGGCGCGCGGGCCGGTGTGCCAGAGCACGGGCTCGTCAGCGGCGATGAGATATTGGTTGAAGGAAAAGCCGCCCTCGCCGCCCGGAAACGCGACATCGGTGGCGATGCGGAAAACTTGCGGTGCAATTTCGTCGATGCGGGTGGTCATGGGTGTTGGCCTTTCGGGTGTTGGTGTCGGCACTTTAAGCCGACACGTGCAACCTGGCACCCGATACCTCTGCCCCGTTACAAAAACGCCGCCGTCGCGCATTGCGGACGGCGGCGTGGTGTTTGGACTTGGGATCCGCGCTTTATTTCTTCGCGGTCTTCTTGTCGCCCTTGTCTTGCTTGGGCTTGCGCTTCTCTTTGTTCGATTTCATCTGACCTTTGGCCATGAGAATCCTCCGTCGCTGACGCGACGGATTAGGCAGTAGGCAATGGGCAGTAGGCAATAGGAAAGTTGCACGCGGGCGTCTGCCCACTGCCTATTGCCCACTGCCTTCGCTTTAGCGGTTTTCGGTGCAGTCGCTGTCGAGCAGGCCTTCGTCGTTCGGGCCGTTGCACTCGTTGTTGTCGTCCGAGAAATAGTCGACGGCGGCAGCGCCGACGGCGGCGCCGGCGGCAAGCGCGCAGCCGCTGGCGAGCGGCGCGGTGAGGCCGAGCAGGATAAAGAGCGCGGCGCGTGTGCGAGTATTCATGGTTGGAAACCTCCTCCGATGAGGGGGCAACACGGATGTGGGCGGGCGGTTCCGCCTTTGTCGGGATTGGGGGACCGGTTTTTAGGCGCGCTGTTCGTTGACGCCGCGGCCGAGCGCCAGCAATGCGGCGTTGGCGATGGCGTCGGCGTCGAGGCCCGCTGCGGCGTACATGAGTTCGGGCTTGTCTTGATCTTGGAAGATGTCCGGCAGCGTCAGCGTGCGCACTTTGACGCCGCGGTCCAAGATGCCGTCGCGCGACATGAAATGCAGCACGAAGGCGCCGAAGCCGCCCTCCGCGCCCTCCTCGATGGTGAGCAGCACTTCGTGCTCGCGCGCGAGGCGGCGGATGAGATCTTCGTCGAGCGGCTTGGCGAAGCGCGCGTCCGCAAGCGTGGTGGAGAGCCCCATGGCGGCGAGCTTGTCGGCGGCTTTGTTGGCTTCCGACATGCGGGCGCCGAAGTTCAGCAGCGCAACGGATGTGCCTTCGCGGATGATGCGGCCTTTGCCGATTTCGAGCGGGGTGTCTGCGTCTGGGCCGAGGACGCCGTCCGCGTCGCCGCGCGGATAGCGGAAGGCAGAAGGGCGATCATCGATCGCGGCGGCAGTGGCGACCATGCGGGAGAGTTCGTTGCCGTCGGCGGCCGCCATCAGCACCATGCCCGGCAGCGCGCCCATGTAGCCGACATCGAAGGAGCCGGCGTGCGTGGGGCCATCGGCGCCGACCAGGCCCGCGCGGTCCATGGCGAAACGCACCGGCAGCTTTTGAATGGCGACGTCGTGGACGACTTGGTCGTAGCCGCGCTGCAGGAACGTTGAGTAGATGGTGCAGAACGGCTTCATGCCGTCCGCGGCGAGGCCCGCGGCGAACGTCACCGCGTGCTGCTCGGCGATGCCGACGTCGAAGGTGCGTTCGGGGAAGTGCTTGCCGAAGATGTCGATGCCGGTGCCGCTCGGCATGGCGGCGGTGATGGCGACGATCTTCTCGTCCTTCGCGGCTTGGCGCACGAGCGCGTCGGCATAGACGCGCGTGTAGCTCGGGATCGAGCCGCCCTTGCTCTGCTCGCCGGTGACGACGTTGAACTTGGTGACGCCGTGATACTTGTCGGCGGCGTTTTCGGCAGGCGCGTAGCCTTTGCCCTTCTTGGTGACGACGTGGATCAGCACCGGGCGATCGTCGATGTCCTTGGCGTTTTTCAGCACCGGGACGATGGTGTTGAGATCGTGCCCGTCGAACGGGCCAAGATAGTGGAAGCCGAGCTCTTCGAAGAACGTGCCGCCGGTGACCAGCGTGCGCGCGTATTCTTCGACCTTCTTGCCGACATCGTGGACGGTTTCGCCGAGCGCCGAGGCGACGCCTTTGGCCGTCTTGCGGATGCGGCGATAGGTTTTGCTGGCGGCGAGGCGCGCGAGATAAGTCGACATGCCGCCGACCGGCGGCGCAATCGACATATCGTTGTCGTTGAGAATGACGATGAGACGCTTCGTGGTCTCGGCGGCGTTGTTCATGGCTTCATACGCCATGCCTGCCGACATCGAGCCGTCGCCGATCACAGCGATGACGTTGGAATTCTCGCCGCGCTTATCGCGCGCGACGGCAAAGCCAAGGCCAGCGCTGATCGAGGTCGATGCGTGGGCGGCGCCGAACGGATCGTATTCGCTCTCGGCGCGCTTGGTGAAACCGGAGAGGCCCCCGCCCTGGCGCAACGTGCGGATGCGGTCGCGGCGGCCGGTCAGGATTTTGTGCGGGTAGGCCTGGTGGCCGACGTCCCAGATGAGTTTGTCGGTCGGCGTGTTGAAGACGTAGTGGAGCGCGACCGTGAGTTCGACGACGCCGAGGCCCGCGCCGAGGTGGCCGCCAGTTTGCGACACGGCGCTGATCATTTCGGCGCGGAGTTCGTCGGCGACCTGGCGTAGCTGGCCTTCCTCCAGACGGCGGAGATCGGCGGGCAGCTTAATCTGGTCGAGCAGCGGAGTTTGGGGCGCCATTGGTCCTCAGCCGTGGTGTCGAGGCAAAACTAGCCTCGTTTCCGGGCGAAAGCGACGCCTAGACCGTGGCTGGAACGTGGTTTTGCCGCCTCTTTTCGTGCGTCAGGTGGGCGCAGATCAGAAGGACAGCACCAATCCGTCCCGAGGCGGAACGCTCCCGGCCACGAGCCGGGTCCAGGCCGCCTCGATGGCGTCGGCGCCCTTGATGCGCTGGGTGGTCACGAAGGCGCGTGAGGCTGGGTAGAAGGCGCGCAAATCGGCGCCCATGGCGGCCATGAGTTGTGGATCGGCTTTCAGGCGCTCGGCGGCGTAGGTCGGTACGAAGAAGAATTCGGGCTTGGGCCCCGGGAGTTGTTCGCCGCCGCGGGGCGACGCCCAATCTGTGACGCCAATGATGATGCTGCGCGAGAGCACGCTGGCGAGTGCAGTGTGGACGGCGGCGTTGAGTTCGGCGCGACCGAGGAAATCGACGTAGGTCGCGGGGGCTTCGACCTTGAGCGTGGCGGCGTCGTTGTAAAGCACAACGCGGTGATAGAGGCCGCTTTCACGGACGTAGGCTTCGTTCGCTGGCGATGTGAGACCAATCACCTCCGTGCCGCCGAGCTTGCGCAACTGATGCGCGGTTGCGAGCGCTGTTTTGGAAGACGCGCTGGAGAGCACGACCGAATTTGCTTCGCCTTGTTTGATGCAATCGGCGGCCCACCAGCCGGTGCCGTAGAGCGGGCGGAAGAGTGTTTGCTCTGGTTCGTAATTCGCGTCGTAGCCGGGGTCGGCGGTCGTGTCGGTGTAGACGTTGTAGAGCGCGGCTTTGGCGGCGCGGTGTGGCGCGGTGTCGATGAAGCCGGTCGCGGTTTTCTTTGGGATGACGTCGAGCGTCTCGGCCAGCGGGTAATAGCCGTAGAAGCGCGAGCCAACAGTGATCTCCGGCGCGTTGGATTCAGTCACTGTGCCGAAGCCCCAGACCGGGACTTTGCCGAAGCCTTCAGGCGCGGGGAAGAAATCCCAGTACGCCAACATCCCCTCGCCCATCGCGGCGTAAGTGACGTTGTTCGACGTCAGCGCGAAGAGATCGAGTTTGAGGCGCGCGGCTCCGGGCGCGAGCGGCGCAGGCGCGGCATCCACGATCTTGGCGTCGCGGATATCGCGCTTGTTGATGTGCAGTTCGCGCATGAAACGGCTCCCGTGCTTCCGCTTATCCGGTAGCCGGTCGCTGCGGCGTTGTCAGCCTGGCCGTGGCGGGATGCCAGCTCAAATAGATCCAACACGCGGCTCGGCCGCAGGCAGCGCGAGACACCAGCCTCGCCATGATCGCTAAGCCGTCGCGGAAACGATCCAGCAGGCGGCGGGGAGTTTTGCGTCTTGCGCGCCGTGGGGCGAAAGTTGTTCCACGACGCGGCGGCGTGCTTCGGCGTGATCGAGGTTCTGTTCGGCGATGGCGCGCGCGCCGGGGCCGATCGTGAGCAGAAACTCAGCCGCTTCTTCGAGCGTGCCGCCGCCACCGATCAGAATGCCGCCGTCCCAACGCGTGATTGAAACGTCGCGCCAGCCGGATTCGCCGAGGACGCGCTCGACCTTTTGCGGATTGGAAAACGCGAACGGGCCCGGCGCATCGGGATCGGGCGGCGTGAGCGGCGCCTTCAGCATCGGCATGACGGCAGCGATCGGCGCTGTCGCCCAGCCGTTTTCGAGAAGCGGACACCAGCAGATGAAGGTGAGACGGCCGTTCGCGCGCAATGTCGTGCGTATGTGCGTGAAGGCGCGTGTCGGGTCCTCGAAGAACATCACGCCGAAGCGAGAGAACGCGGCGTCGAACGGCTGATCGAAGGTGGCGGCGCCGGCGTCGGCTTCGACGAAGCTTGCAGCGAGACCAGATTGTGCCGCGCGTTCGCGCGCGACGCTCAGCAAGGGGGGCGAGATATCGACGCCGGTGACAGCGCCGGGCGCGACGCGGCGCGCAATCTCGAGGCTGGTGGCGCCGGCGCCGCAGCCGATGTCCAGCACGCGCTCGCCGGACTTTAACCCGGCGCGCTCCATCGCGGCGTCGGTCATGGGCTGGAGCATGATGTCGAGCCGTGTGGCTTGTGTCGCCCACTCGTTTCCGACTTTGCCGGCCCAATACTCGCGTTGTGAGATGGGCTCAGCCATTAGTGGCGCCGCCGCACGATGAAATCGACGGCGTCGACAAGAACTTCGGCGCGCGCGCCGAAAAGCGAGAGATGATGCTTGGCTTGCGACGCGAGCATGCCGACGCGCTCGCGCGTGGCGTCGACGCCAAGCACGGTCACGAAATTGACTTTGCCGCGCGCCTTGTCCTTGCCAACGGCTTTGCCTGTATCGCGGACGACGCCTTCTGCATCCAAAATGTCATCGACCATCTGGAACGCGAGGCCGATGTCGTGCGCATAGCGGCTGAGCGCGGTGCGTTCGGCTTCAGATGCGCACCCGATGAGCGCGCCGGCGTCTATGGCGAAGTTTATGAGCGCGCCGGTCTTCAAGCGATTCATGCGCGTGACGGCGATCAGGTCGGAGCCGATGTCAGCGCCGGCCATATCCGCGACTTGGCCCGCCACCATGCCTTGCGCGCCGGCTGCTTTTGCAAGGCCGGTAATCAGCAAGCCGCGCATTTGCGCATCCGGGTGGGTTGCGGGTTCGGCCAAAATTTCGAACGCGAAAGTTAGCAGCGCATCGCCGGCTAGCAGCGCCGTGGCTTCATCGAAAGCGCGGTGGAGCGTGGGGCGGCCACGGCGCAGGTCGTCGTCGTCCATGCACGGCAGGTCGTCGTGGATGAGCGAATAGGTGTGCACGCATTCAATGGCGACGGCGGCGCGCATGAGCGAGCCTTCGTCGGCGTCGAAGATGCGGCCCGCCTCCAGAGTAAAGAATGGGCGCAACCGCTTGCCGCCAGCCAGAGCGGCATAGCGGATCGCTTCCATGAGCCGGGCTTCCGACCCCTGGGCGCGGGGCAAGAGGGCGTCGAGCGCAACATTAATGCGATCGGCGGTTTCCTTGAGGCGTGCTTCGAGCTTGGACATTGGGCGCTCGGGTTAGCAGAGCCCCATTGAGGTGCAAGGGCGGCCACATTACGCACGCAATTGGCGAATGACTTGGCGCTGGCGCTCGGGCTTTCCAAAACCCATTGCGTCGAGGCAATATATGCCCCGCTAGGGCGCAAAGCCCCCGGCGCGGCCTTTCGCGGGCGCGCGACGGGTCGGGCTTTGGGGGTTGAAAGAAAGAGGAATTTTGCATGGCATCGGTGGTGATCATTCACGCCGCGGACGACACCCTGCCCGCTCGCGCGCTGGCTGAGAAGCTTCGCCAAGCGAAGCTTTCGGTGATCATCGAGCGTCAACCTGGCGATCAGTTGCGCGAGGCGCTGCAATCGGCGCCCGTCGCGATCGCGCTTTGGTCGCCCCGCTCGGTGGGCGTTGCCGAGCTTGTTGAAGAAGCAAAGTTCGCCAAGGGCAAAACCAAGCTGGTGCACGCCACGATGCAGAGCGCCGCTGCGCCCGAACCGTTCCGCAGCGACGAAACGGTGAACCTCACCGGCTGGCGCGGCGAAGACGATTTTGCGTCCTGGCGCCAACTCGCTGACAGCGTCACCAAGAAGGCTGGCGTTGCGCCACTGCCGCCGCCGGCGCCGCGTCCGCCGTCTGGGTTCTTCCAGCCGGGTGTGCCCCAGGGCGCCGCGGCCCCCGCGCCTCAGGCGACCCCGCAACAGGCGCGTCAGCAACAACAAGCGCCGCGCCAAGCGCCGCAACCGGCCGCGCAGCAACAACGCGCACAGCCAGCGCCGCGTCCGCAACCGACGCCACAACCGCGTCAGCAGGCAGCGCCTCCTCCGCCGCGCGCTGAAGCCGCGTCAGGCGAGAAAAAGGGCGGCGGCATGGGCATGATCATCGGCATCATTGCGCTCGTGGTGATCGTGCTCGGGGGCGGCGGCGCCTACTGGTTCATGACGCAGAACAACGCCGCGCAGACGACGGCGTTTGAAGATGTCGATCTCGGCAGCGCTTCGGCCATCCGTGAATTCTTGGCGACCAATCCGTCGGACGAAGAGCGCGAACAGGCGCGCCAAGCGCTGGCGGAGTTGGAGCAACAACAGCTCGACGCCGCACGCGACGCCAACACGATCGAAGCGTTTGAAGCATTCCTGCGCGATTTCCCGGACAGCAGCGAAGCCATCTTTGTACAAGGCCAAATCGCACAATTGCGCTTGCAGGAAGGCGATCCGAACGCGACCACGACGCTGCCGCCGGATGGCGCAACAACAACGGATGGCGCGACCACAACGAACCCGGACCTTGTGCCGCCCGGCACGACGGCGCCGACAACGCCGGGCGCTGGCCCTGCGGTGATTGCGCCGCCAGCGTCAGAGCCGCCGGCGGAAGAGCCGGGCACGGCGCCGACGCCGTAAGCGCCACCGTTTGCCAAACGAGGAAGGCCCTTCGCGTGAGCGGAGGGCCTTTTCGTTTGCGCTCAGTATTCGTCGATGGGTTTTGGCGTGGCGTCGGTGACGGGCGTTGTCACGTATTGCGGCGGCAAACCGTAATGGATCGGGTCGACTTGCAGGCCGTTGATCCAGACCTCGTAGTGCAGATGCACGCCGGTTGCGTTGCCGGTCATGCCCATGCGGCCAATGGCTTGGCCTTCAATGACGCGCGCGCCGGGATTCAAGTTCGGATCGATCTCGGCCAAGTGCGCGTAGAGCGTATGCACGCCTGAGCCGTGATCGATTTCGACAAGGTTGCCGAACCCGTTGCGCCAATCCGCTGACACGATGCGACCAGAACCGGCGGCGAAAATGAAACCGCCATTTGGGTTGGCGAGATCGATGCCGTTGTGAGCGCGCCCGCCGCCATTTGCGACGCCGCGCCAGCCGAAGCCTGACGAGAAGCACGCGGCTTCCGTCGGCATGCGCAGCAATGGACCGGCCTGCGTATCCATGTACGGCGTGTAGTTCAGCGCTTCGCCGCGTTGGCCGATGTCGCCGAGGTTTGAGCTCCACGTGTTGCAGACGAAGAGTTCGCTGTGCAGCGGCGCCCGCGGCGCGGTTGCGTAGAGGCTTGGCGCTGAGGGCGGCAGTGCTGCGTTCGAAGGCGGCGGCAGCACGCTATAAGTCGATGCGCTCGACGCGCAGCCGGCGGCGAACAACAACATTGCGAAAACGCAAGGTGTGAGGTTGCGCATCGCGCCTCCCCCCTTTTCCAATCTGACTGCGTCCCTGCTCCAGGCCTCACTAACCTATCGCGCGTCAGAACTGAACGCTTTCGCGCAGCGATCAGGAAATCGGCGCGCCGCGCGGCAGGAGCGTCCACCAGCGCGCGGGTGCGTTCATGCGCTCTGCGGCCTGGCCAGCCTCGGCGCCTGAGCCGAAGAAGACATCGCCGCGCATGGGCCCGCGCCGGATCGCGCCGCCTGTGTCTTGTGCAACGAGCAAGCGGCGGAAAGGTTGGCCGTCGTACTGGCCATCGACGAACACGAGGGCGCCGTACGGGTGGAATGCCGGATCGACGGCGATCGAACCCATCGGCGTCAACGGTACGCCCGCTGCGCCGCGTGGACCGGCGCTGGGATCTTCGATCGGCTCTTCCTGAAAGAAGACGTAGGAGGGATCCGCGTTCAACGCTTGTTGCGTGGCAGCGGGGCCGCGCTGATCGCTCCAGGCCTTGAAATTGGCCCATGTCGCGCCGCCTTGCAGTTCGCCGCTATCGCGCAGCGCTCCAAGCGCGGAGCGCCAGCGATAGCCATTTTGCGCTGCGAATGCGGCGCGCGATTGCGTGCCGTCCGGAAATGCGATGCGGCCGGAGCCTTGAATCTGCAGATTGTAAACATCGACGGGATGCGCGTACGCGAACACTTGATCGGACGACGGATTGATTTGTCCGCGCTGCGGATACGGGCGCACTTGTGTGCCGACGATCTGGCCCGTCAGCGCACGCGGCGCGCCACGCAGTGCGTCATTGTCATACGCTTCAGCGAAGGCAGCGAGATCGACGCTGACCATGTCGCTGGGCTTGCGCACGAGCGGCGCGGTGAATGCGCCTTCGGGAAAGCGGCGCGCTTGAATGACGGGCTCGTAGTACGCGGTGAGACGCGCTTCGCCGTCGCCGCGAATGAAGTTGGGAATAAAGTTGGCTTCGAAGAATGCGCGCTCGCCGCCGGGCGCCACGCTTTGCGCCGCGGCGCACGCAGGCGCCCAATCAGCGACCGTTCCTCCATATTGACCACCGCCTGGCAGTGCTGCGGTCGGATCGCGAAGGCGGCGCCCGTCGCAGGCGCGGCGGAAAGCGATCAGCGCGGGTGCGAGATCGGCTTCCGCCCAGCCTGGCAAGTCGCTGAAGCGCGCGGGCTGCAGACCGAACGCGACCGCGCCGGTTTGGACGGGTGGCCGAGACGGCGTCGTTGGCGAAGTGGCGCAGGCGGACACAGCAACAGCGGTCGCGAGCAAAAGCAAAGCGCGGCGCATTTTACCCTCCGGATTCGGCGTCTGATTCTACGCGGGAAGCGCGACACTGGCAGCTTGGAACCGCCGCCCACCCGCTTCGGTTTTGCTTGCATGGAGATTCCGGTGGGAGTAACTTCCGCCGAAGCAGTTATGCTCATCGGAAGCATAAGGGTGGGACGGGGTCTTTTCCGGCCATTTTTCACACCCTATATATGCTCCAATTGAGCATAAAGCCCGTTCTGGGCGATCAGGAGGCCAACCATGGCCCGGATTATCGACGCTCCCCTCACCTCCGGCGAAGGCCCGGGCTGTGACCCGCGCGCGGTGCACGGCGCCTGGGGCGCCCTCGACGCCGCCGCCCGTCGTGGGTTGGCCTATACGCCAGAGGTCGCCGCGGAAACCGCGCCGCTCTACGAGCGCGTAAAGCACGTCATTCCCGCGGTGGAGTGGCCGGCCTATGCGCCGCTCATCAGCGCTATCAATAAAATGAAGCGCGCCAAGAACGCGGTGATCCTCGCGCACAATTACATGACGTCGGAGATCTTCCACTGCGTGGGCGATTTCCGCGGTGACTCGCTCCAGCTCGCGCGCGAAGCGGCGGAGACAGATGCGGCGATCATTGTGCAGGCCGGCGTGCACTTCATGGCCGAGACCTCGAAGATTCTGGCGCCGGAAAAAACAGTGCTGATCCCGGATCTCCGCGCTGGGTGTTCGCTGGCGGCGTCGATCACCGGCGCGGATGTGCGCTTGATCAAGGAGCGCTTCCCCGGCGTGCCGGTCGTCACCTATGTGAACACGTCTGCGGACGTGAAAGCCGAGAGCGATGTGTGCTGCACGTCGTCCAATGCCGCGGCTGTCGTTGAGTGGGCAGCGCGCGAGTGGAAGACGGATCGCGTCATCCTGCTGCCGGACGAATATCTGGCCAAGAACGTCGCGGCGCAGACGGGCATCAAGATTGTTGCTTGGCACGGCCGCTGCGAAGTGCACGAGCGCTTCACCGCGGAAGACATCGCTGAGCTGCGCGAAGCGCATCCGGGCATCGTGGTGCTCGCGCACCCGGAATGCCCGCCAGAAGTCATGGCGGCTTCGGATTTCGCCGGCTCAACGGCGGCGCTGCAGCACTACGTTGAAGAAAAGCGCCCGGCGAAGGTCGTGCTGCTCACTGAGTGCTCGATGAGCGACAACGTCGCGGCGAATGCGCCGGACGTCGACTTCATCCGCCCGTGCAATCTCTGCCCGCACATGAAGCGCATCACGCTGGAAGGCATTTACGATGCGCTGGCGAACATGAAGCACGAAGTGACGATCCCTGAGGACGTCCGCGTGCGGGCGAAGCTTGCGATTCAGCGCATGCTCGACCTGCCGAAGGAAAAGCCGCGCGCTTTCGATACGGGCCGCGCGCCTGTTGCGGTGGAATTGGTCTAAGCGTCGTTCATGCGCGCTGACTCCATTCTTGTTGTCGGCGCGGGGCTGGCAGGACTGTTCTTGGCGCTCAAGCTTGCGCCAAGGCGCGTCACGGTGTTGAGCCAGGCGCCGCTTGGGCAAGCCTCCTCCTCGGCTTGGGCGCAAGGCGGGTTGGCCGCGGCGCTGGCGCCTGAAGATGATCCGAAACTGCATGCGCAAGATACGGTCGCGGCTGGCGCGGGGTTGGTTGATCCGGCGATTGCGGGGCTGATCGCGCGCGAAGGGCCGGCGCGCGTGATGGATCTGATTGCGCTGGGCGTGCCGTTCGATCGCACACGCGACGGCAAGCTGGCGCAGAGTTTGGAGGCGGCGCACTCGCGACCGCGCGTGGTGCGGGTTGCGGGCGATCTCGCCGGCAAAGCCATCATGGATGCGCTGATCGCCGCGGCGCGCGCAGCGCCGCACATCGAGATTGTTGAGAATGTGCGGGCGCGGTCGTTACTGCGCGATGCCAACGGACGCGTGCGCGGCGTTGTCTGCGATGCGGGCACGCATTTCGAAGGCGCGGAGACAGTGCTGGCGACGGGCGGCGTCGGCGGGCTCTACGAGGTGACGACAAATCCGCCGGAGGCAATGGGCCAGGGCATTGCGATGGCGGCGCGCGCGGGCGCGCTGATCGGCGATCCGGAGTTTGTGCAATTCCATCCGACTGCGATCGATATTGGCCGCGATCCGGCGCCGCTCGCGACCGAAGCGCTGCGGGGCGAAGGCGCGCATTTGATCAACGCTAAGGGTGAGTCGTTCGTCTCAGATTTGGCGGCGCGTGACGTGGTGGCGCGGGCGATCCATTTGGAACGCGCAGCGGGGCGCGGCGCGTTTTTGGATGCGCGCGAGGCGGTTGGCTCGCATTTCCCACGCAGTTTTCCCACCGTATTTGCAGCGTGCATGAGCGCGGGGCTTGATCCACGGGTCGCGCCGATCCCGGTGGCGCCAGCCGCGCACTATCACATGGGCGGCATCGTCACCGACGTTTGGGGACGTACGACGCTCGATGGACTCTGGGCTGTCGGGGAGTGCGCTTCGACCGGCGCACATGGCGCCAATCGGCTTGCGTCGAACTCGCTGCTCGAAGCTGTCGTGTTCGCGCATCGCATCGCTGAGCGTCTGCGGAATGCGAGCACACCGCCGGAGCTCGTCGCAGATGCCGATCCGCCGCCGCCCGCTTTGCCCGAAGGCCCGCGCGCGGAGTTGCGCAAGCTCATGCAGGCGCATGCAGGCGTAGTGCGTGACGCCGTGGGTTTGCAAACAGCGCTTGGCCGCGTCGACGCTTTGTGCGAGGCGCATGGCCTTGCGCATCCGTTGGTGACCGCGCACCTCATTCTCACCGCCGCGCTTGCACGCAAGGAAAGCCGCGGCGCGCACTTCAGGAGCGACTATGGCGACCCCGCCCAGCCGAAACGCACCTTCCTCACGCGCGACGACACGGACGCTGCCCCCGCTTCCTGACGTTGTTCTCGAACCGATCGTCAAACTGGCGCTGACCGAAGATCTCGGCGTCGCCGGTGATGTGACGACCGACGCGCTGATCGATCCGGAGACGCAAGGGCGTTGGGCGCTGCGTGCGCGCGAGGCTGGCGTAGTAGCTGGACTGGATGCCGCGGTGCTGACCGGCTGGATGATCGATCCCGACATCCATTTCACCATCACCGCCCAAGACGGCGCGCGGGTGAAGACGGGCGACACGATCATGGAGATCGATGGCCCTGCGCGCTCAGTGCTGATGGCCGAGCGGACGATGCTGAACTTTATTGGCAGACTCTCAGGGATTGCGACGCTGACGCGCGTTTATGCGGACGCGGTTGAAGGCATGGGTGTGGTGATCGCGTCGACGCGTAAGACGACGCCGGGTCTGCGCGCGCTGGAGAAGCGCGCGGTGCGCTTGGGCGGCGGCGGCGCCCACCGCTACGGGTTGGATGATGCGATCCTGATCAAGGACAATCACATCGCGGCGGCGGGCGGCGTCGCACAGGCGATGCAGCGCGCGCGTGCGGCGGCGGCGCACCTCACCTGCATCGAGATCGAAGTCGATAACCTTGAACAACTGAAGCAAGCGCTGCCGCACGCGCCGAGCGCTATTCTGCTCGATAATTTCAATCAGGCCGATTTGCGCGCGGCGGTGAAGATCGCCAAAGGCCAGACGCTGCTTGAGGCTTCGGGGGGCATCACGATCGAGAACGTGTTCGCTGTCGCGGAGACAGGAGTCGATGTGATCAGCATCGGCGCGCTGACGCACTCGGCGCGTTCGCTCGACGTCGGCTTGGACGCGCTCTAACCCGCCGGATTGACGACGGCGAACAACAAGTGGTCGCGCCAGGCGCCGTTGATCTTGAGGTAAGCGCGGGCCGAGCCTTCGTGCGTGAAACCCGCTTTTTCGAGCACGCGGCGCGAGGCGATGTTGTCCGGCTGGCACGCAGCTTCGACGCGGTGCAGTTCCAAATCCTCAAACGCATAGCGCACGACGGCGCGGACCGCTGACGTGATGTAGCCTTTGCCGGCGTACATCTCCCCAGCCCAGTAGCCCAACGAGCAGGTTTGCGCGACGCCGCGGCGGATGTTGGAGAGCGTCACGCCGCCGACGAGCGCATCATCACTTTCGCGGAAGACGAAAAGCGCGTGGGCTTTGTCGTCGCGCGCATCTTCAAGATAGCGGCGGAGCTTGTAGCGATAAGAGCCGCGCGAGGTTTCGTCCTGCGCCCAAGTGGGCTCCCAAGGCGTCAGGAAGTTGCGGCTGGCGTCGCGGACTTCGGCCCAATCGGGATAATCGCGCGGCTCCGGCGCGCGCAGATAGACGCCCTCGCCGTCGATGCGCCGCACGCCGTCATTGTCCTTCCGCATCAAAGCCATGCTCAGGAGTGTGCCTCAAATGCGTCGAGCGCGCCATGCCCCGCCTTCGGCCCGATCGAGGCCGCTGCAGCTGGGCCTTCAAGTGCGGCGCGCGCAATGGCCTGGATTTGCTCGGCGGTTACCGCATCCATGCGGGCGCGGATATCGTCGAACGAAACGAGTTGGTCGCGCAGGAAGACTTGCGCTACACGCGCCTCCGCCCGCGCCGACGGCGCTTCCAGGCCCATCAGCATGGAGGCGCGTGCGACGGACTTGGCGCGCGCAAGTTCCGCGTCGGACGGACCTCGGTCGGCGAGCAAAGCGAGTTGATCGCGCACGATGGTTGCGACTGTGGCTGCGTTTTTGGCGGAGCAGCCCGCGTAGACGCACAGACGCCCGTCATCCTCGAACGTGTCGAGGAAGGAATCGATCGCGTAAACGAGACCTCGGGTTTCGCGCACTTCCTGGAAGAGCCTTGAAGACATGCCGCCGCCGAAAATCTCGGTCATCAGCCGCGCCGCATAGAGGCGTTCATCACCGGTCGAAGGCGCGGGCCAGGACATGACGAGGTGAGATTGTTCGAGCTTGCGCGTCTCGGCTGCGATGCCGGCTTGAGCGCGCGCGGGGGCCCGCTGCTGCGGGGGACGCGATGCGAGATGGCCAAAGCGCTTCTCGGCCGCCTCGAGGACGGCGGCGCGGTCGAAAGCGCCGGCAACGGCGATGACGACGCGGTCGGGCGTCATGTGGGTATCGCGGAACGCATGCAGCGTCTCGACGCTGATGTTCGCCAGCGTTGCGTCCTCGCCGAGGATTGGTCGGCCAAGCGCTTGGCCGGCGTAGAGCGCGCCTTGGTGCAGTTCGAACACGCGGTCGTCCGGCTGATCGAAGGCCTCGCCGCGCTCTTGCGCAACGACGCCCTTCTCCTTCTCCAGATCGTCGGGCGCCCAATGCGGGGCGAAGAGAATGTCGGCGATGAGATCGAGCGTGAATGGCGCGGCCTCGGCGACCACGCGCGCGTAGTACGAGGTGCGCTCGTAGCCGGTGGCGGCGTTCATGACACTGCCGACGTTCTCGATCGCTTCGGCAAACTGGCGCGCGTCGCGTGGGCCGGCGCCTTTGAAGGCCATGTGTTCGAAGAGGTGCGCAATGCCGTTGAGCTCGGCCGGCTCCCAGCGCGCGCCGACACGCTGCCAAACACCCAACGCGGCAGTCCCGAGACCCGGCATGGGATCAAGCGCGACACGCACGCCGTTCGGCAGACGGACAAGGTCTAGCTCCATGCCCGGCTCCGCTCGCGGATGAATTGCTTCACGGCTTCGGCGTCGGCGGGGAGCGAGTCGAATTTCTCTGGGCGATCGAACAGATCGGCGCACCTGGACGGCAATTGCGGCCGCACCCCTGTCGCTTGCTCAACGGTTTCGGGGAATTTTGCCGGGTGGGCGGTCGCCAAGAAGACACGCGCGGCTTCGGTGGCCGCGCCAACGTGCACGCCAACAGCGGTGTGCGGACACATCATGTATCCGTCGCCGCCGCCATAGTGCGATCTCATTGTTTCAACCGTATCGGCGTCCGTCGCGGTCGCTGCCGAGAAATTTTCCCGCAGACGCTCCAGCGCCTCGCGCGGAATGTCGAATCCGCCAGACTGGCCAAAACTCTGGTACAAGTGGTTCACCGCCCCACCATCGCGCTGCATCACCTCAAAGAGAATGCGCTCGAAATTGCTGGCCACCTGAATATCCATCGCCGGCGACAGTGTGGCCTGCGAGCGCGGCGCGCGTTCGTAGCGGCCCGTGTTCAGCGCGCGCGCGAGAATGTCGTTGCTGTTGGTCGCGAGCACGATCTTGCCGACCCGCGCGCCCGTCTTCTTGGCGACAAAGCCCGAAAACGCGTCACCGAAATTTCCGGTGGGGACGACGAAATCCACAGGTCCGGCGCTGGAAAGCGCCGCCGACGCAATATGGAAATACACGGATTGCGCAACGATGCGCGCCCAGTTGATGGAGTTTACGCCGGAAAGGCCAGCCGCTTGCGCAAAGGCGCCATCGGCAAACATGGCTTTGACCAAACGCTGGCAATCATCGAAATCACCATCCACTTCAATCGCATGGACGTTCGGCGCGCCAGACGCGGTCATAAACCGCCGCTGCACCTCGGAGACACGACCCTTCGGCAGCAACACAAACAGATCGACGCGCTCACGACCCTTTAAAGCCTCAACGGCGGCGCCGCCGGTATCGCCCGAGGTGGCGCACACCACGCTGAGGCGACGACTGCGCTTCGCGAGCGCGAGATCGTAGAGCGGCCCGATCAGCTGCATCGCCACGTCCTTGAAGGAGAGCGAGGGACCGTGGAACAGCTCAAGCATCCAATCGCCGCTGTCGATTTGGATGAGCGGTGTGACGGCGGGGGGCCAACGACGTCCGCCTCCGCCGCTAACAATCGTCGCCGACCAATACGCTTCGTCAGCCAATCGGTGGCCTTCTTCTGCGCTGAGATCATCCCCCGCGAAGGCCGAGAGGACAACGCGTGCGACTTCGGCGTACGTGTCGATCGCCGGCTCGATGCGGCTCGCTGCAAAGATATGCGCCGGCCAACTTTCCGGCACGTACAAGCCGCCGTCTGGCGCCATGCCCGCGAGCACGGCGTCCAGGAACGAAACGGGCGGCGACTGGCCACGTGTGGAGATGTAGCGCATCAGTCCTCTGGCGGGCGCGGCGGCGCGAATGAAAGCCGCCCCACGCTCACGTGATACGCAAAGTAGATGATGAGCAGCACGATTCCGAGGCCGTACCACGTAATCGCGTAACCCAAATGCCGTGCCGGCGGGAGCGCATCGGCGCCGGGCGCGAGCGCGAACGGGTTCGCCATGGCGCGGCCGTCGGCGCCCATATAGGTGCTGGCGATGTAATATTCGGCGACGTTGTCGAGGCCGGCATTTCGCGCCATCGCCTGAAGATCAACCGCGAACCAGAGACGGCGCATCGGGATCGGCGCGGCCGTGAGCGGCGCCGGCGGTTCGGGGCGGATCGAGGCGCCGGTGATCGGCGCGCCAAGACGGAGCGAAGCGGGAAAGCGCACTTCGTCCGGGTTCGGCGCTTCGTTGCCGGGGATGAAATCAGCGTCGACGAAGACGACCGTGTCGCCCTCTTGCACCGGTGCGAACACGCGCCAACCCTGCTCGCGCGTATCGGTGCGCAGGCCATAGACGAATTGAATCCCGGTCGGGATCGGCTGATAGGCCGCGATCGTCATTTCCGCGACCGGCTCTTCGGCGAGCGCGCGCTTCTCGTCGTAACGCTGCCACTGCCAGCGGCCGAGCGAGATCAGGATGGCGAACGCCGCAAGCGACAGAACGGTCATCACCAGCAGCGGGCGGAAGCGGATCATTCGACGTCCTTGTGCGTCGCTTCGCGCGCCTTGTGCTTCCACTGAAACGCAAACAGCAGCGACTTGAACAGCGGCAGCAACGCAAGGCAAAGCGCGACGGCTGCAACCATTGTGAGCGTGAGAGCGAGCCAGCCTGGAAGATGCAGGCCGAATTGCAGGATGATGAGAAGCGGCGCGACGATGGCGCCGACAATCAGGATGACAAAAACCGCCGGGCCGTCGCCGGCGTCGGCGGCTCTAAAGTCCGCGCCGCAGACGCGGCAATTGTCACGAAACTTGAGATAGCCCTGGAACACCTCGCCCTTGCCGCACTCGGGGCAGCGGAGCTGGAGCCCCGCCGCCCAAGCCGGTGGACGTTCGTTCACCGCACTCAATTCGACTGCATCGTGAGGTACGGCATCACGTAAACGAACGTGAAGAGGAAGAGCCACACCACGTCAACGAAATGCCAGTACCAGGCCGCGGCTTCGAGGCCGAAGTGCTTCTGTGGCGAGAACTGACCGGCCATCAGGCGCAGCAAGCAGACGAACAAGAAGATCGTGCCGATGATGACGTGGAAGCCGTGGAAGCCCGTCGCCATGAAGAAGGACGAGCCGTAGACGTTTGCTGTGGTGACGTCGCCTTGGTTGCCGAAGGCAAAGCCGGCTTCGGGATACTCGACGCCGAACTGCACGAACGTGAAGAGCGCGCCGAGCAGCACGGTGAGGATGAGGCCGAGACGCGCGCCGTTGCGATCGCCCTGCTGGAGGGCATGGTGCGCCCACGTCACCGTCGTGCCCGAGAGCAGAAGGATGAGCGTGTTCATCAGCGGCAGGTGGAAGGGATCGAAGGTCTCGACGTGCGGCGGCGGCCAGTTGGCCCAAGCAGCGGTCGTCGCTTCGTCCCACGTCGGCACGGCCCAGGCGGCGCGGTGTTCGTGGAAGATGGCGAGTTCGAAGAACATCCAGAACCACGCCACGAAGAACATCACTTCCGACGCGATGAAGAGGATCATCCCATAGCGAAGGCCGATATCGACCACCGGCGTGTGATCGCCCGCACGGCTCTCCTTGATCACATCGCCCCACCAACCAATGCAGGTGATGACGAGGATGCCCATGCCGATGGCGAAGAGCGTCCAGTGGCCGTGACCGAAGAAGAAGTCGTTCTCGTTGGTCGAGAGCCCCCTCATGAGCACGACGGCGCCAACCGCCGCGACCAGCGCGCCGACCGAAGCCACGAAGGGCCACGGACTCGGATTGACCAAGTGGTAGTCGTGTTTGACGTCGCCGTGCGCCATTTGATCCCTCATGCGCGTTGCCGAAGCGGTGCCCCGCTTTCGGACTAAGTCCTAAAGTCTCAACCGTTGGTGTCCGTCTCTGCCGCTGCCGCGTTCACGGAGCGGAAGAACGTATACGATAATGTCAGTGTGCCGATCTCGGCCGTGTCGAGATCGTTCACGATCTCGGGGTTCACGAAGAACACGACCGGCAGCTGCGCTTCTTCTCCCGGCGCAAGCGTGCGGTCGGTGAAGCAGAAGCATTCAAGCTTGGAAAAATACTGGCCCGCGACATGCGGCGTGACGTTGTAGGTTGCGCGCGCGATGACAGTCTCGTTCGAGAGATTGCGCACACGGTAGAAAGCGAGGCCGGTTTCGCCGATGCGCAGGGTCTCCGAGCGCTGCGATGGCGCGAATTCGACCGGCAGATCGGGCGCAACGTTTGAATCGAAGCGCACTTCGATGCGGCGCTCGAGGATCTGGCCTTCGGTCGGCGCGGCGGCGGCTTCCTGCGTGGTGCCGCCATAGCCCGTGATCTTGCAGAACGCTTGATAGAGCGGCACGGCTGCGAATGACATGCCGACCATGCCGATAACAACGGCGGCGGCGATGCCCGCGGTCCAGGCCAGCTTCTTTTTATCGGGCGCGCTCATGTGGCGGGGCCCGCGGCGAGGCCGGCTTGCAGCTTTGTGAGCGTGATCAGGAAAACCAGCACGACGAACCCTGCGATCGCGAGCGCGATCCAGATGCTGCGGCGGTTGCGCGCCTTTTGCTGCTCAGGCGTGAGGGTGACGGTCTCGTTCATGCAACTGCCCGTTCGGCAAGGATCGCAGCGAACAACATGAACAGATAGAGGATCGAGAACCCAAAGAGATCGCGCGCAGGCTTGTCCTGCGCCGCATCGCCCTCACCCGCCTTCGACCGCAGCACGCGGAAGGCGAGGAAAACGAAGAAGGCGCCGCCGAGCGCCGCGAGCGTGGTGTAGATCGCGCCGCCGAGGCCGGTGATCGCCGGCGTCAGCGCCAGCGGCGCGAGCAGCAGCGAATAAGCGAAGATGTTGATCCGCGTGACCTTGGCGCCGTGCGTGACCGGCAGCATCGGCACGCGGGCGGCGGCGTAGTCGTTCTTCTGGAGCAGCGAGAGCGCCCAGAAGTGCGGCGGCGTCCAGAAGAAGATGATCGCCACGAGCAGCAGCGGATCGAGGCCGAGCGTATCGGTCTTCGCGGCCCAGGCGATGGCGGGCGGAAGCGCGCCGGCGAGCCCGCCAATGACGATGTTCTGGGGCGTCGAGCGCTTCAGCCACATCGTGTAGACGACGGCGTAGAAGAAGATTGTGAAGGCGAGCAGCGCGGCCGCGAGCGCACCGGCGGCGAGCGCCATCGTGACGACCGAGAGCACCGAGAGCGTCAGGCCCAGCATCAGCGCTTCTTCGCGGTCGATGCGACCCGACGGGATGGGGCGCGAGCGGGTGCGCGACATGACCTCGTCGATGTCGGAATCGTACCACATGTTGAGCGCGCCAGAGGCGCCGGCGGCGATGGCGATCGAGAGGATCGCAGCAAAGCCAAGCACAAGATTGCCGGCGCCGGGCGCGGCCACATAGCCAACGAGCCCGGTGAAGACGACCAGGCTCATCACACGCGGCTTCAGCAGCGCGAGATAGTCGCTCGCGCTGGCTGACCGAACATGTGAGGCGCTGACATCAACCAAGGTTCAGCTCTCAGTGGTGGGTGTCCGGCTTGATCACCGGCAGTTCGCTGAACTGGTGGAACGGCGGCGGCGAAGAGAGCGTCCACTCAAGCGTGGTCGCGCCCTCACCCCACGGATTATCGCCAGCCTTGCGGCGCACGATGAACAATTCAGCGAGCGTGACCAAGAAGATCAGCACGCCCACCGCCGTGATCGCGTAACCGATGGAGCTGATGTGGTTCCAGTAAGCGAACGCTTCAGGATAATCGATGTATCGGCGCGGCATGCCTTGGAGACCCAAGAAGTGCTGCGGGAAGAAGATGATGTTCACGCCCACGAACATGACCCAAAACTGCAGGCCCGCCAGGAAGCCGTTGTAGCGATAGCCGCTCATCTTCGGGATCCAGTAGAAGAAGCCGCCGAAGATCGCGAACACCGCGCCCAGCGAGAGCACGTAGTGGAAGTGCGCGACGACGTAGTAGGTGTCGTGCAGCGCCGTATCGACGCCAGAGTTGGCGAGGACGACGCCGGTGACGCCGCCAACCGTGAACAGGAAGATGAAGCCGATCGCCCAGAGCATCGGCACCTTGAAGTCGATCGAGCCGCCCCACATCGTGGCGATCCACGAAAAGATCTTGATGCCTGTCGGCACCGCGATGACCATCGTGGCGGCGACGAAATAGGCTTCCAGATCGAGGCCCATGCCGACCGTGTACATGTGGTGCGCCCACACGACGAAGCCGATGACGCCGATCGCGACCATGGCGTAAGCCATGCCGAGGTAACCGAAGACGGGTTTGCGCGAGAACGTCGACACGATCTGCGAGATCATCCCGAAGCCAGGCAGAATGAGGATGTAAACCTCGGGGTGACCGAAGAACCAGAACAAGTGCTGGTACATCACCGGATCGCCGCCGCCGGCCGGCTCGAAGAATTGCGTGCCGAAGTTGCGGTCGGTCAGAAGCATGGTGAGCGCGCCAGCGAGAACCGGAAGCGACAGAACCAGCAGCCACACCGTGACGAGGATCGACCAAACGAACAGCGGCATGCGGTGGAGCGTCATGCCCGGCGCGCGCATGTTGAAGATCGTGGTGATGAAGTTGATAGCGCCGAGGATCGAGCTTGCGCCCGCAATGTGGAGCGAGAGGATCAGAAGATCCATCGACGGGCCGCCGTGGTGAGACGGTGACGTCGAGAGCGGCGCGTAAAGCGTCCAGCCGCCGCCGAAGCCGTGGAATTCACCGTTGCCCGGCACCAACATCGAAAGCACCGCCAGCGTGAACGAGGCCGGCAACAGCCAGAAGGAGATGTTGTTCATGCGCGGGAACGCCATGTCCGGCGCGCCGATCATGAGCGGGACGAACCAATTGCCGAAGCCGCCGATCATAGCGGGCATGACCATGAAGAAGATCATGATCAGGCCGTGCATGGTGACCACAACGTTGTAGCTGTGGTTCGAATTCATGCCGAGCATGTTGGCGAGCAACGAGCCTTCGGTGAAGACCTGAACGCCCGGCTCGGCCAGTTCCCAGCGGATGAATCCGGAAAGCGCGCCGCCGATCAACCCCGCGATAATCGCGAAGATAAGGTACATCGTGCCGATGTCCTTGTGGTTGGTCGAATAGACCCAGCGCTTCCAGTCATAGAGGCTCGGGCGGTGATCGGCGTGATGATCTTCACCGGCGTGAGCAGCTTCGTGCGTCATCTCTTGTGCTCTCCGTCCTCAGCGCGTCGGTTGCGCGGCAGGCGCAGCGGCGGGCGTTTGGCCCTCAGGCGCGGCAGGCGTTGTTGTGGTGGCGGCAGGCGCGACTTCTGCTGTCGCGATCGTGCCGCCCTGCGATGTGATCCACTGCTCGAACTCCGCGCGAGTCACGGCGTGGAATTCGACCGGCATGTACGCGTGGTTCACGCCACACAGTTCTGAGCACTGACCATAGAACACGCTGCCCGGAGGCGCGCGGCGCGAGTCGATGCGGAACCATGTTTCGTTCACGCGGCCCTGGATCGCGTCTTCCTTCACGCCGAACGCGGGCACCGCGAAGGAGTGAATGACGTCGTTCGAGGTGACGAGGACGCGCACCGTTGTATCGACCGGCACCAGCACAGGGGCGGTCGTCGCCAGCAAGTACGGACGGCCCTGCGCGCGCGCGTCTTCTTCCGGCAGCATGTTCGCGGCGAGCGTCACCCCTTGGTCGGGATATTCGAAATTCCAGAACCAGGAATTGCCAGTGACCTTAAGAGTCAGCTCGGCTTCCGGAATACGCTCCTCTTCATAGAGGAGCGGGAAAGACTTCCAAGCGATGGCGACGAGGATGAGGACCGGCACAACCGTCCAGATCACCTCGACGAGCATGTTGTGCGTGAACTTCTTCGGCGTTGGGTTGGCGCGGCGATTGTAGCGAACGATCACCCACAGCAGCAGCGCAAGCACGAACACAGAGATGGCCACGATGATCCAAAGCAGAAAACTGTGGAATTCGTGGATGTTCGCACCGACCTCCGTAGCAGCCGGCTGCATCTCGATGCCGCCGGGCGTTGGCTCGCCAATTATCGGCGAAACCGCAGCCCATGCGTCTCCCGCGAACATCGCGGACATGCTCATGGCTGTCGCGATTAAAGCCCCTCGCTTCACGCACTCGCCTCCTTAAGATTCAGCAGCGGTATGGCGCGGTCCGTTGGCCCCGCCTATAGTCGCTAGGCGCGGCATTCGACCGCGCCTTGCCATTCTGTAAGACCTAGTTCGGTGGGGTTGCTAGCATGAGCCGCGCTTGGCTTCCAAGGCGCTTCTCCGTACTTGCGTTGGCGCTGACAGCAGCGTGCACGCTGGCCGACGCCGCGTATGCGCAGCAGGTCCGGCGTGATCCCAGCGCGGTGACTGTGATCGGCAGCGACCGAAACGTCCGCGACTGCGCCGAGATGGTAGCGCGCGGTGATACCTCGGACGGAACGATCGAAGCGTGCTCGCGCGCGCTAAACTACCGCCGCATCAGCCGCGACGCCGAAATCGCCGTGCTGGTCAATCGCGGCGTAACGTACATGCGTCGCAGCGAGAACGACCGCGCAGTGGCCGATTTCGACGCCGTTCTGGCAATCGACAGGCGCAACGGGGAAGCCCATCTGAACCGCGGCGCGGCCTTGGTGCAATTGCGCCAATACGGCCCGGCGATCTCCGCGATAACCGAGGCTCTGGGGCTCGGCGTCTCCGAACCTCACAAAGCCTATTTCAATCGCGGCATTGCTCGGGAGGCGCTCGGCGACCTGCGAGGCGCCTATGAGGATTACAATACCGCCCTACAGATCCAGCCCGATTGGGGCCCGGCCAGCGCTGAACTGGCGCGTTTCGCCCGTGGACGGCGCGAGCACTTGGCCACGGTGCTGAACGAGACCCCGACTACTCCCTAGAGGGGAAAATCGCTGCACGCGGGCGCCCCTTTGCCCGACTCGGCGCCTATATAACGTGACCACCCCGCCCTCTGCGAAGGAGACCCCATGGCCGACGGCCTGCGCGCTGACCCCAATGCCCCTGCCGCTGAAATGGACTGGGACGCCGCCAGCCGCATTCTTGCCGACGCCGCCAAGGGCGCTGATGACGGTGAGATTTTCGTCGAAGACAGCCGCACCGAGAGTTTTTACTGGGACGATGGGCGGCTCAAGTCGGCCTCATTCGACGCCACCCAGGGGTTCGGACTGCGCGTGGTCGCCGGCGAGCGCGCCGGCTACGGCCACGCGAGCGTGCTGGACACCGAAGCGATCGGGCGTGCAGCCGAAGCCGCGAGCGCTGTGAAGCTTGGCCACGCCGGCACGCTCGACGTAAGCCCGGCCAAGGTGAACCGCCGGCTCTATGCCGACTTTGATCCGATTGAATCTCCAACCTTCACGGCCAAAACCGAACTGCTGGCTGAAATCGACGCCTATTGCCGCGCCCGAGACCCACGTGTGGTCCAGGTCGCGGCCACCCTCGCCGGGGCGCGGCGCGGGCTGACCATTCTGCGGCCGGACGGCGCGAAACTGACCGATCATCGCCCGCTCGTGCGCATCAATGTGTCTGTGACAGTCGAGCGAGACGGGCGACGCGAAAGCGGCTCGGCCGGCGCCGGCGGTCGTGAGCCGTACGAGGTCTTCATCGCGCCCGAGCGCTGGAAGGCGCTGGCAGACGAAGCGTTGCGCATCGCGCTGGTGAACCTCGATGCGATCCCCGCGCCCACGGGCGAGATGGATGTTGTGCTTGGACCGGGTTGGCCGGGCGTGTTGCTGCACGAAGCTGTCGGGCACGGCCTCGAAGGCGACTTCAACCGCAAAGGCACGAGCGCCTTCTCCGGTATGGTTGGACAACGGGTCGCGGCGCCTGGTGTTACAGTTGTGGATGACGGCACGCTCGAAAATCGGCGCGGCTCGCTCACCATCGATGACGAAGGCACGCCGACACAACGCACCGTCCTGATCGAAGACGGCATCCTCAAAGGCTATCTGCAAGATCGCCTGAATGCGCGCCTCACCGGCGTTGCGCCGACAGGTTCAGGCCGGCGCGAAAGCTACGCGCACCGGCCGATGCCGCGCATGACCAACACCTTCATGACTGCCGGCGACAAAGACCCGGGCGAGATCCTCGCTGCGCTAAAGAACGGCGTTTACGCGGTTAATTTCGGAGGCGGACAGGTCGACATCACCTCTGGCAAGTTCGTCTTCCAGTGCACGGAGGCGTATCTCGTCGAAGACGGGAAGATCAAAGCGCCGATCAAAGGCGCGACATTGATCGGCGATGGTCCAAGCGCACTGACGCGCGTGACGATGGTCGGCAACGATCTCAAACTTGATGAAGGCGTGGGCACGTGCGGCAAGGCTGGGCAGAGCGTTCCAGTCGGTGTTGGACAGCCAACGCTCTACATCACCGGATTGACCGTTGGCGGCGGCTAGCACGAACGCACGCATTTACAATTTCGAGAATCGAAGCAGAAAGTTGAATCATCCCAATTGTTGGGGAGGTTGATACTATGGCTGCGAAGAAGAAAACGGCGAAGGTCGCTAAGTCCGCCAGCAAGGCGAAGGCGAAGAAGCCGGCCGGCAAGAAGAAGTAAGCTTCTCGCTGGAAGTTTAGGGAACGCCGCCGAGGTCCGCCTCGGCGGCGTTTTCATTTGCGGTCGTCGCATGCGTACGCCGCTTCGTCGCAAGCTGCTGCAATCCGCCCAGAAAATGCCCGTCAGGCTGCGTCCAAAGCCGTTGCTGCAATCATCTTGAAACACGCAGCAGCGCACAACGCGCACGCCAACGCCGCACAGAGACGGCGACACGAGGGGAACGAAATGCTTGGGCGGATTATGGTGTCGGCGCTTGCGCTGACTGGGGTCGCGTACGCAGATGACACGCCGCCGCTCGGCGCGGCCAATGCAACGCCCGCAACATCGTCGAGCGACCGTGTCGTGTACGATGTCGCCTACTACGCCCAATACAATCCCTCGAACGCGGCGGACATGGTGCGCCAAACGCCGGGCTTCACGCTCGATGGCGGCGATGATCGGCGTGGCTTCTCCGGCGCTGTCGGCAATTTGCTGATCGACGGCGTGCGGCCAAGCACCAAGAGCCAATCGCTGGATACAATCCTTTCTCAGATTCCGGCGAACCAGGTCGTCCGGATCGAGTTGCTGCGCGGCGCCCTCGTCGCGGGCGATGCGTCGGGCCAATCGATACTCGTCAATATCGTGCGCACGCCGAGCGCTGGCAGCGGGTTGTGGGAAGCGGGTTTTGAATACACGTCGCGAGAGGTATTCGCCCCGCGCGGCAATCTTTCCTACAGCGGCCGCAACGGCAATTTGGAGTGGGGCGTCGGCGGTTCGCTGTTCACGCAATATCGCGATCTACCGGGTTGGCGTTACATCGAAGAACCGATCGGCACGCACGCGATGGATGTGGACACACCGTCACCGCGCGATTTCCGTGAGGTAACGTTGAACGGCAACGTCGCATTCCCGCTTGCGGGCGGGCGCATGAGCGCAACGAGCCAGCTCAACTATTTCCGCTTCCATGCCGATAGCGATTATCTCTTCTCCGATCCGAGCGGCGCGCCGCTGGAGAGCCTGCTCACGGTGTTTCAAGAGCAGCAGCGCGGTTTTGAAGTGGGGCTGAACTACGATCGGGATTTCGGACCGTGGTCGATGGCGCTGATTGGGCTGGTGAACCGCGCCCGTTACGAGAGCGATGAGACGGGTGACGATTTCGATGGCGGCGGCTCGCCTAACTTCTCGTATTTCCAGAACGTGCAGCAAGACACGGGCGAGACCATCGTGCGCGGCACGCTCTCGCGCAGTTTGGGCGCGCGTCAGCGCATCGAGTTTGGCGGCGAAGGCGCGTTCAACTCCTTGGATCAGGCGCTGATCTTTGAAACGAACCCGCCCAGTCCGCCGATCCCTGACTCGAACGTGCTGGTTGAAGAAGAGCGCGCGGAATTCTTCGGCTCACACACCTGGCGGCCAAGCGATCGATGGTCGATCGAGACGCGGCTTGCTTGGGAGACATCGACCCTCACCTTCTCCGGTGACACCGATCAGACGGTTGAACTCCAATTTTTGAAACCGTCGGTTCAAATCTCGCGGACGTTCGGCGGCAACAATCAGCTGCGCTTCCGCTATTATCGCGATGTTGGACAGCTGGATTTCGACGACTTTGTCTCGGCTGCGGCTGTCGCCGATGCGCTCATTGCCGGCGGCAATCCCGATCTAGTGCCGCAAAGCGATTGGCGCGCCGAGCTTGGCGCCGATCTGCGCTTCGGCGAAGCGGCGCTGGCCCTGACGCTGACACACCACGACATTCAAGACGTTGCCGATCTTGTGAAGCTTACCGATACACGCGGCACGCCATCGACGTCGGACGATGTGTTCTACGATGCGCCCGGCAATATCGGCGATGGCGAGGCCTGGAGCCTTGAGGCGAACTTCTCGACGCCGATCTCGTTCATTCCCGGCGGGCGGCTGACCATCAACGGCTATCTGTGGGACACCGAGGTCGTCGATCCGGTCACCGGCCAAACGCGCATCATCTCAAACCAACCGGAATCGCAGTTTGAGGTGAACTTCCGCCAGGACGTCACCGATCTGCGGATGGCTTGGGGCGTCTCGATCTTCAAGCAAGGTGAGGCGCGCGCCTATCGCTTCAACGAGACGGACACGAGCGAGGAAGGCCCGTGGATTGATGTTTTCGTTGAGACGACGGCGCTGCCCAACAACATGAAGCTGCGCTTGTGGGCCGCGAATGCATTCGATGGTTCGGTTCACCGCGACCGGCGCTTCTTTGGTCCAGACCGCAACGGCGCGAATTACCGGCGCGATCTGCGCGAACGTCAGTTCGCCAGCGCGCCTTGGGTGATCGTGGAATTGAGCGGCAGGTTCTGAAGAAAAAGCGCGGGCCCGAAGACCCGCGCTTTGCATTATCGCGCGCGCGATGGACGACGCTTGGTCGGGCTTGCGCCCTCCTGGTCGAACATCGGGTTCGGGTCCCACAGATCTTTGAATGGCGCATCTACCAAGTAATCCGGCAGACGCGCGCTCAGCGCCTTCTCGTTAGAGATCGAGATGATCTGCTGCTCTTTGGTCATCGCGCGAAGTTTATCGGCATCGATGTCGCCAATGAGATCTGAGCTTTCCTTCGCCATGAGGTGGTTCGCGACACCGAAGAGTTGGAACACGCCGGCATTGTTGAAGATCGTGCGCCAGTCCTTCGGATAGAGCCGCTGCAACTGCGACAAATCCTGGAAGAACGGCCAGACTTGCAAGCCATACCCCCGGAGCAGCGTCATCGACTGGCGCAGCGGGCCAAACTCGCCGAGCTGTGCGCACTCATCGAGCAGGAACAGCGTCGAGCGCTTCGGTCGGCGTTTACGGCCCATGACCGTGAGCATCAGGGCGCCAACCCACAGACGCAGCAGCGCGCCGTGGCTTTCGAGTTTGTCCGGCGGAATGACAATGTAGATCGTCATCGGATCGCCGCGGCGCACCGCATCGAGACTGATGGTCGACTTCGACAGCGAACGCAGCGCCGAATCCGAGTTCACGACTTTGAGGTAGCTCTGCGCCGTCGAGAGAATACCCGAGCGCGTTTGTTCTGTGATTGGCAGGAACGAGCTGATGTTCTGCTTCGAGAGCCGATTGAGGTTCTCGTGACCTTCGATCAAAGCGGCGAGGTTGTAGACCGCGTCGTCGCTCATCAGGATTTCGCGGACCTTGCCAAAGTGGCGCTCAGCCTTCGGCGAGGTCTCGGCCACGGCGGCGATCACCCCGGCCATCAGCGAACGGCCCCAATTGTCCCAGAAGGGTTCCTTGTGGAAGCCGACATCGCCGGCCAACAGCGAAGCCAGCATCTCGGCGTCCGCGTCGAGCAGCGCGCCGGGGCGATTGAAAAGATCGAACGGGTTCAATGCATCGGTGCGCTTGGAGACCGCGCCAAACGGATCGAGGAGACGGACTTCCTGGCCCATTTCCTTCCGACGGCGGGCGGTCGTGTGCCAAGTCTCGCCTTTGGGATCGATGACGATCACCGAGCCTTCAAAACGCAGCAGATTCGGGATGATCACCCCCCGGCCCTTGCCAGCGCCTGTGGGGGCGATGGTCAGCAGGTGGCGGTCCTCACCATAAAGAATCGGCTCCTCGGCCTCTGCGGCGGCATTCGCCTGGCGAGGCGCGCCGAAGCCCATCGGTTCGCTTTTGCCATGGTCGGACTTCCAGCCGAGCAGCAGATCCATAACCTCGGGACGCGCGACCGGCCCCGAAGCCTCCTGAGGCTTCTTGCGGGAGCGGGTCGTGCGCGGCCTGGTCATTAGCGTCTCCTTCGCGGCCGCCCGGGTGGCTGCCGAGAATCAATCGTCGTCCCAAAAGTGGGCCGGACATGCACGGGAATGGGGCGCGGTTCGCCTCATTGGTGAAGACCGGGGACGGCCGGCGTCCCCGCCCCCGTCGTCCCCTACATCACCCGGAAAAAATGCCCAGCGCAACGTCTTGACGCCGTCCGGGGCAGAACTATCCGGGCAAGCTAATAGCCGGGCAGCGCGCCCGGCTATTGCTTGTTTTTATTACGTTTATTGTTACCGGACGTCCGCCATCCATTTTTTCAGAATGGGTGACAGCGCCAGCAGAAGCACACCGAAGACGATCCCTGCGATTCCGACCATCTGGAAGGTGCCAACATAGGTCGCGAGCTGGCCGGCGGGGTCGACCACCTGTCCTGCAACCGTTTCCGACGACGTCGACTGCGCGATGATCGCAGCGAGGATGTGAGCAAGCGAGCTCGACAAGAACCACACGCCCATCATCAAGCCGACGACGCGCGCCGGCGAGAGTTTGGTGATCATCGACAGACCCACGGGTGAGAGGAAGAGCTCACCAGTGGTGTGCAGCAAATAGAGCAACGCCAACCAGATCAGCGGCACCTTGAAATCGGGACCAGCGAATTGGGCGCCGAAAACGAGGACGAAGAAGCCGAGGCCAACTTGGATAAGGCCCAACGCGAACTTCACCGGCGTCGATGGCTCAAGCTTTGCCTTACTCAACGCCACCCACATGGCGCTGAACGGCAGCGCCAGGAGAACGATGAAGCCGGCGTTGAAGCTTTGCGTCTGCGCCGCTGTCATCACCACGCCGGGAATCACCGTCAGGTCGGTGTTGCGCTCGGCGAAGAGCGAGAGCGACGACCCGGCTTGCTCGAACAACATCCAGAAGACGACGCTGAAGAACACCATGATCAGCGCCGCGATCATCTTCGAGCGCTCCGTGCCCTTGAAGCCGATGAGCGCGAAGGCGAGCACCAGCACAAAGAGCGCCGGCACCAGGATCGGCAACGCCTGCTCCATGAGCTCGGATTGCTGCACAAGCATCCAGGCTGGGATCACGGCGACGAGGCCCAGCACCCAGAAGATGCCCTCGGTCACCGCGCCGATCGGCTTTGGCGGATCGGCTTTGCCCTTCAGCCACTTCTGACCCATCAAATACTGGATCAAGCCGAAGGTCATGCCGATGCCGGCAAGGCCGAAACCATAGGCCCATCCGTAAGTTTGGCCGAGATAGCCGCACGCCAAGGTCGCGAGGAAGGCGCCCAGGTTGATGCCCATGTAGAAGATGGTGAAGCCGCCATCGCGCCTCGGGTCATTCTCGCCGTAGAGCGAGCCGACCGTGGTCGAGATGTTGGCCTTCAAGAAGCCGACGCCGATAATGATAAGCGCGAGCGAGAGGTAGAGCACCTGCTCGAACGGAATGCTCATGCCCCCGAATTCAAACACGTCCGGACGGGTGCTGAGCGTGAAGCCGCTCGTGGGCACCGAAGCGCGGAAGGCGTCGGCCGCGCCTTCGATTGTCACGCCCTCTGGCGTGAACGAAACCGGGTAGCGCACTTCGCCTGGCGCAACGAGGAAGAGCTCGCGCGCGTCACCGCGACCTTCGCTAATGATGTCGTACGTCGTGTTGTCGCCGACGAAAGTGATCTCTTGCACCGAGCCGCGCCCCTCGAACGCCATGCCGAAGTGGCCAAGCACGAGGAAGACGGCGCCGATGGTGACGGCCTTGCGTGAACCCAGGAAGCGGTCGGCGATCACGCCGCCGATCACGGGGATCAGATACACGAGCGCGGCGTACGCGCCGTAGAGGCCTTGAGCCTTGTTATCGGAGAAGAGGAAATGCTGGGTGAGATAGATCACCAGCAGAGCGCGCATCCCATAGAAGGAGAAGCGCTCCCACATCTCAGTGAAGAAGAGAGTGACCAGGCCACGCGGATGGCCCAGGAAGGTCTTTTCGTCGGCGCCTGATGCGCCGGCGGTTGCGTCTGTCATCTACACGTTCCCTGGCGCGCTTGCGCGCGCTCCCGTCCCTTACGTGACCGACAGACAAGCTTTCGGAGAGGCGGGCGTCAAGCGCGCGTCGCTGAGCGCAACTCTGGGCTGAGCACCCACCAGAAGGTCGTTCCGGGCGTGGAGTCGAGCCAAAAGCCCAAGCGGCGCAGCGTGCGCACCGAGCCAATGTTCCCTGAATCGCAACCTGCCAGAACGGTTTCGGCCCCGCCGTCCTCGAACAGCCAGTCGATTACCGCGCCGGCCGCCTCCACTGCATAGCCTTGGCGGCGGCGATGGCGTGCGACGCTGTAGCCGATCTCGAACTCGCCAGATGCGCGAAGCGACGGCTCGAAACGCACGTCTCCGACGATTGCGCCTTCGTTGCGGTGCACAGCGATGGCGCGCGTCGGCGCGGGAACAGAGCCCCAGGCGTTCGAAAGCGACTTGGCGACGAGACCCAAGTTTGCGGCGCACCATTCCGCTGGCGCTTCGGCGCCAATCACATCGGCGAAAACAGCCTGGCCGGCGCGCGCCGCTTCGGCGAGTTCAGGCGTCACCGGTTCCAACCGCAAGCGCGGACTATAGAGCGGGCGATCGAGCGCGATCATTCGTGCAACATGAAACAAGCGCCATTTATGCGCCAGCACGTTGCGCTTGAACTGCGGCGCGTAGATGGCGCCGCGCCCGCTCAGTACGACGTCGTAGGACCGGTGGCGCTGTACATCGCGCCGGCAAAAATCACGGTCAGGACGAGCGTGATCCAAGTCCAGTAGCGCGTCGGGATGAAGAAGAGCGAACCCGCGTTCGGCCGCACTTCGAAACGTTGACCGCTGGCTTCATCGATGAAGACGCGGCTCTCGCCGCTCTCGCGCCACTTCGCATAAAAATAGATGCCGATCGCCCCGAGCACGCCGCCGATTGCAATGCCTGCCGACTGCGCGGGCCCATAGGCAAGCCATCGCTCAAACGCGCCAGCGGCGCTGACGCCTACCATAAGACCGATGAAGTCGATCAGGACAACACCGATGCCCCAGCCAGACCAAATTAGCATTGCGCCCTCCCCTTTAGGCGGGGCGGAGGCAACGCTCCGGCCGGCAGGGAGTCAATAGGCGCAGGCTTCAAAAACGCGACGAACGTCGCCGCCCCACTCGGTGTGATAACGTTCGAGGAGGCGTTCGGCCGGCGTCACGCCTGTCGCGGCGATGTCATCAAGTTCGCCTAGGAAGTGCGTTTCGTCATCGCCGCTATTATCCGTGCGCGCGCGAGATTTGAGGCCTTGGCGCGCGATGGCGAGCGTGGCTTGCGCGATGTCGCGCGCAGTGTTGCCGCGGATCGGCGCACGCAGACCGAGAACCGGCACGGCGCGTCGCAACGCTTCGCGATCTTCCGCCGTCCAGCTTTTCACCAGCGACCACGCCGCTTCGAGAGCAGCGTCGTCATAGAGAATGCCCGCCCAAATCGCCGGCAACGCACACAGGCGCGACCACGGGCCTGCATCAGCGCCCCGCATTTCGAGGTACGTTTTCAAACGGACCTCCGGGAAGATCGTCGTCAGGTGATCTTCCCAATCTTGCGCCGTCGGCCGCTCACCGGGGAGCGCTGGCAATTTGCCGTCCATGAACGCGCGGAAGCTCTGGCCTGAGGCGTCGATGTATTTGCCGTCGCGATAGACGAAGTACATGGGCACATCGAGCGCGTACTTGGCGTAACGCTCGAAGCCCATGCCGTCTTCGAACACGAACGGCAGCATGCCGGTGCGATCTGGATCGGTGTCGGTCCAGACATGGCCGCGATAGGAGAGGAAGCCGTTGGTGCGGCCCTCGGCGAAAGGCGATGCCGCGAACAGCGCCGTTGCGATGGGTTGCAGCGCGAGACCGACGCGAAATTTTTTGACCATGTCGGCTTCGGACGCGAAATCCAAATTCACCTGCACGGTACACGAGCGAAACATCATCTGACGACCAAGGCGGCCGACCTTCGCCATGTAGTCGCGCATGATTTTGTAACGGCCCTTCGGCATGATCGGGATCTCGTCGAGACCCCAGAGCGGCTGAAAGCCGACGCCGAGAAAAGCGATGTTCATGTCGCTGCACACGTCGCGCAGCTGCGAAAGATGCGAGCCGGTTTCGGCGCAGGTTTGATGCAGATGCTCGAGTGGGGCGCCCGAGAGTTCGAACTGACCGCCGGGCTCCAGCGAGATCGAGGCCATGCCCTGCTTCAGAGCGATAACGTTCTCGCCTTCATAGACGCGCTGCCAGCCATATTTGTCGGCCAGCTTGTTGAGGAGCGCGCCGATGCCGCGCTCGCCCTCGTAGGGTACTGGCTTCAGCGTATCGCGATAGAACGCGAACTTCTCGTGCTCGGTGCCGATGCGCCATGTCGAGCGGTCCGGCTTGGGACCCTTCTCGAAATGCGCGACCAAATCTTTGAAGCCCGTCAGGACGGGTGAGTGTTCTTTTGTGGCGGCCAAACGCGTTCCCTCCGACGGGGGCTCTTTAGAGCGCCATGTGGAGGCTTCGCGGAGCATCCGCAAGCGGTTACGCGCCCCGCCAGTCTCCCCACTGCGCTTGGACCACGCTTAACGCCGCGATCACCGCCGTCTCGGCGCGCAAGATACGCGGGCCAAGCGAAACAGGAATGACATAACTCAAAGCACGGAGCATACGCCGCTCTTCCGACGTGAAGCCGCCTTCCGGGCCGATAAGCACCGCGAGCCGCGTATGTGTTAACGCGGCAGTGCGCTCGGCGATCGGCGCCGCACGGCCACGCTCGCCCCCCCATGGCGCTCCGTCTTCATCACCGGCTTCATCGGCAAAGATGAGCCCGCGCATCGCATCCCACCCATCAAGCGCTTTTGCGAGCGCAACCGGTTCGGCGATCTCGGGCGCATCGAAGCGCTCGGTTTGTTCAGCGGCTTCGCGCGCGATCGCATGCAGACGATCGACGCGCACCGTCTCGGCGATGGTGCGCTGGGTGATGATGGGGCGAAGGCGCCGGACGCCAAGTTCGGTTGCTTTCTCCACGATCAGATCGGTTGCGTGACGTTTTACTGGCGCGAACAGGAGATCGAGATCGGGCGCTGCGCGCGGCTCGCGGAGCTTCTCTTCCACACGCACGCTCATGCCGCGTTTGGTTTTATCCGCCACGCGCGCGCGCCATTCGCCGTCAGCCGCGTTGAAGACACGCAGCGCATCGCCAACGTCCAGCCGCAGCACCGTGCCGACATGACGCGCCTGCGCTTCGTCCAAAACGAGCGCGACGCCGGCGCTGAGCGGCGCATCTATCAACAGGCGCGGGTTTGCCATGTGGCCTTGCTGCCGCGTCCGGCGTGCGCGCGCAAGCGCACACTCCGCGCCCTCTTGACCCGAACGCCGCTCCGGCGCTGGATCAGGCCGCTTCTTGTGGAGGGGACCGCATGGCGGCGAACAAAACCCTGATCTCGGCCGGCGACGTAATTGAGGTGCAACTCACCTCCGAGACCGTCGTTATCGAAGGCGGCGGCCGCAGACAGGTCGAACCAGGGCACATCACCAACCGCATGCGGTTGTTCGTCCGCGAAGTGGATGGCGGCGAGAAGAAGTACGATTTCGAGGATACCGAACTGGGCGTGCGCGAGACGCAACGTGTAGCCATCGTGCGCGGCAAGCTGAAGCGCGTTGATGAGCCGGTGAACTTGTTGCTGTTCAATCTGTCGAGCGGCGAGAGCGATACATTCGAGCCGGGCCTGCGTACGTATCTTGGGCACAAGCCGTTCTTCGGCCCACTGGCAAAGGCCTTCTTCCTCTCGGTGGGAACAGGCATCGTGCTCTGGCTTGTTGCGTACTTTCTCTACAACCAAGGCCCCGTCACGTCGGGCTTCTTCGCTGGCGCGGCGGCATTTTTGTTGTCGCCGGTCTTCTGGTGGCTTTGCGCCACTTGGGATCGGATCACCGAACGTGCGCGTTACAAGGCCGCACGCAAACGCTTCATCAAAGAGATGATAGCGCGCGTCGCGCCATTTGCGGCGAAGGCTGAACCGGCGCCGGCCGCGACGGCGCCTCCGTCTCCGGAAGCGCCGTCTCCAGCTTAGGCGGCTTCGTCCGCCAGCATCTCACCGCGCGACATGGCGTTGAGGCGCGCGTAAAGCCCGCGCGCGTTGATGAGGTCGGCGTGCTTGCCTTGCTCAACCACGCGTCCGGCGTTGAACACCAGAATGCGATCGGCCTCGCGCACGGTTGAAAGCCGGTGCGCGATGACGATCGTCGTGCGCCCCTGCTTCAGCTCCGCCATCGCAGCCTGCACTTCACGCTCAGTCTCCACGTCGAGCGAGGATGTCGCTTCGTCGAGGATCAGGATCGGCGCATCGGCCAGGAAGGCGCGCGCCAACGCGACGCGCTGGCGCTCGCCGCCCGAGAGCTTCACGCCGCGTTCGCCGACTTCGGTTTCGTAGCCGAACGGCAGCTTCTCGATGAAATCGTGCGCCCGCGCGCGCTTGGCGCACGCGATCACCTCTTCCATCGAAGCACTTGGCCGCGCGTAAGCGATATTCTCTCGCAATGTGCGGTGGAACAGCGCCGGGTCCTGCGGCACCAATGCAACGGCTTGGCGCAAGCTGGCTTGCGTCACGGCGCGGACGTCTTGCCCATCGATGCGGATGGCGCCGGCGTCGACGTCATAGAGGCGCTGCACGAGCTTAACGAACGTGGTTTTGCCGGAGCCTGTCGGCCCAACCAAAGCCACGGTTTCGCCCGGCGTGATCTCCAGCGAGAAATCGCTGTAAAGCGCGTCCGCTGCGTTCTTGTAGCCGAACGAGACATGCTCGAACGCGATACGCCCGGCGCCGGGCATGAAAGATGGTGCGTCCGCACGATCTTCGACGCCGGCGGGATCGGCGGCATAGGCCACCACGTCCTCAATCTCGGCGATGCCCTTCTGCAGATTTTGGATGTTCTCACCCAATGTCCGCAGATAGCCCGAGACGAGAAGAAATGACGTGATCGCAAACACCGCACCACCCGCAGTGGCGCGGCCTGCGCTCCATTCGAGCAGCACCAAGCCCAGCAAGCCCGCTTGCAGGATGAACAGCAGCAAGTTCTGCACGACCCACGCATTGGTGTAGCGCGTCCAGGTGACTTGTGACTTGGCATTCCAATCGCTGGCGACGACTTCGAAACGGGCTTGCTCGCGCGCCTCGGCGCCGAACGCTTTTACAGTTGCGTTCGAGCCGATGGCGTCGGCCAAGGCGGCGCCGATGCGTGTGTCCGCCGCGTTCGAGTCACGCGTCGCCTTCGCCACGTAATAGCGCGCTGCGAAGTACGACGACGCCAGAAACGCGGTGATGGAAACGCCGGTGAATAGCCCAATTAGCGGCCATTGCATCGCCGTCAGCACCGTCACGCCAACGAGCACGGCAACGGCCGGAAACACGAACCAGACCAAAGTGTCTGAGATCGTGTCGTAGGCCCACATGGCGCGCGAGACGCGCCGCACGGTCGCGCCGGCGAAATTGTCAGCGTGCCAATCGGACGAGAAACGCTGCACGTCACGGAAGCCGTTGGAAACGATCGCTTGCATGTTGTTGGCGGCGAACGGAATCCAGAACCGCACGCCGGTGTTACGCGCGAAGTAGAAGATGAACGTGACCAACGCGACGAAAGCGTAACCCCAGACGGCGCGGCGAACCCCCTCCTCTGTCGGGCCGTCGGCCAGCGCCTCGACCAAGCGGGCCGAGGCAAAGGGGAACAGCAGGTCGCACGCGGTCGCCAGCGTGAAGAACGCCGCGAACCAAGCGAGCTTGCCGGGTTGGCTTTTCCAAAGCTTCCAGATGTAGGCGGCGATCTGCGCAACCGTCGCCTTGCGCTGACCGCGCTCGGAATCGTCATTGAGTTCGTATGTGTCGCTCATGAAGCGTACCAGAGGTAAAAGCGGGCCGCGCAGAGAAGCGGCGTCGCGAAATGCAAATGGGATTGGAGTGCTGAAAGCGCGAGCGCCCAAAGGCGCGAAATCACCCGCAACACGGCAATGCGAACCGGTTTCCATGAGCCCAGTAAGGGCTTCCAGATTTGGAGCCGAGGCAGCTAGCGCTTCCCCAAAGCTCGCCGGCGACCGTTCGCGACGCCGTATTTATTTAAAGCGGGTGACCATTAAACGCTGCTCCTTCGCAGAGGCGCCTAGGTAGCGTCTGTGTCGCCTTGCGTAAAGCGAAAGCGGCGCGCAATACGCGCTCGTGACCGATTTGAAACCCGCCGATGCGCTGAAGCAACATTGGACGGATGCGCTGCCGCGCGCGTGGAAGCCGTTCGCGCAGCTCTCGCGCCTCGACCGGCCGATCGGCTGGCAATTGCTTGTGCTGCCATGCTGGATGGGCATTGCGGTGGCGCGGATAGGGTTCGGGTTCTTCTGGACGGACCTCGCTTATGCGGGCGCGTTTTTGATCGGCGCCATCGCCATGCGCGGGGCCGGCTGCACCTATAACGACATCCTCGATCAGGACATCGATGCGCAAGTTGAGCGCACGCGTCTGCGGCCGCTGCCATCAGGCGCCGTCTCACTTAAAGCGGCGTGGGCGTGGCTTTTGGCGCAGTGCCTTGTTGGACTTGGCGTGCTGCTGACGCTGCCCACCCTGGCGCAGATCGTGTCGCTGATCGCGATTCCGCTGGTGGCGCTCTATCCGCTGATGAAGCGGATCACGTGGTGGCCGCAAGCTTGGCTGGGGATTGTGTTCAGCTGGGGCGCGCTCGTGGGCGGCGCGACGGCTACGTATCACGCCGGCGTCGTGCCGATCGAAACCATCGCGCTCTATGCCGGCTGCATTTGTTGGACCATTGGCTACGACACGGTTTACGCGCTGCAGGATCGGGAGGACGACGCGCTTGTCGGCGTGCGCTCGACGGCGCGGCTGTTTGCCGATCAATGGCGGCTATGGACCACAGTGTTCTATGTGCTTGCGCTGGTGTTCTGGACCGCGGCTGGCGCGATGAGCGGCGCGGGGCAGCCGGTTGCGATTGGGCTGGCGCTTATCGGTGCGCTCATGATCTGGCCTACGCTTGCTCTTGTTGACGATGCACGTCCGGAAACGGCGCTTGCGGCGTTCAAGCGGAACGCCATCATAGGGGCGGCCGTCTTGCTGGCGTTTTCGCTCGAACCCATCTGGCGAACAGTGCGGCCGCATTTGGGTATGTGAGACATGGGCGAAGCCGAAGAGCATCTGGCGGGCGTATGCAAACGCTTCGCCCGCGTCGTACCCAATCACGAGCCCTACCCGACACAATTTGAGAAGAAGAAAGATCCGTTCCGCGCGTTGGTGCGCTCAGTCGTGTACCAACAGCTCTCGGGCAAAGCCGCCGGCACCATTCATGGCCGCATGATCGCGCTGTTTCCGGATACGGATCACCCGACGCCCGAAGACTTGCTGGACGCGCCGCCGGAATTGCTGCGCACCGCGGGGCTCTCGCGTCAGAAGATCGCCGCGATCAAAGACGTTGCGCAAAAGCGCATCGATGGCGTCATCCCGGAAGCGCGCAAACTTGTGCGCATGAGCGATGAGGAGATCATCCAGCGGCTCACCGCGGCGCGCGGTGTCGGCCGCTGGACCGTCGAGATGTATTTGATGTTCACGCTCGGGCGGCCGGACGTGTTGCCGATCGATGATCTTGGCGTGCGCAAGGGTGCCGAAAAACTCTATCGCCGCCCCTTCACGCCGAAAGAGCTCGGCAAGTACGGCGAACGCTGGGCGCCGTTTCGAAGCGCCGCCGCGTGGCACCTCTGGCGCGTTGTGGACACGCAGACGCCAGAGCAGAGCAAGATTTAGGCGCCCCAGGGGCTGTCCGTCGGGGCTTCGGCGCGTTGCAGCATTCCATAGTCGCGCACCACCCGCGCCACGCGCAGCCGATAGTCACGAAACACGCGCGCGCGTCCCGTCGCCTGCGCTACGCGGTGCATTTCCGTATTGCGCCACGCCGCCACCGCTTCCTCGTCGCGCCAGAACGAAAGCGAAAGCACACGACCTTCGTTCGCGAGGCTCTGAAACCGTTCGATCGAAATGAATCCGTCAATCCCGCGGAGAAGCGGCGCAAGATTGGCAGCGATGTCGAAATATTCTGCACGCTCCGCAGGCTCGACTTCAAAAATCACCGCGATCATGCACGCACCAAAGGCGCGTGAGGCGCCGATGCCAACTTCAGAAAAATGCGGTCCTCACGCACGATGAAACGTTCGCGCTGCGCAAATTCGTAGTTTTCGCGCCCAAGCGGATCGGCCGCCAAACGCGCACGATAGGCTTCGTACGCGGCAAGGCTTTCTATGTTGTAGAGCGCGTAAGCGGTGGTCGCTGAGCCCTCGTGGGGCGCGAAATAGCCGATGAGGTCGGCGCCGCAGCGCGGGATCGCTTGGCCCCAGTTGGCGGCGTATTGTTCAAATTGCACCTTCTTGTACGGATCGATTTCGTAACGAATACAGCATGTGAGCATGGCGCCCTCCTTCGAGCGCCAGACTTAGCGGATTGCGGGCGCATCATGGTTCGACTACGGTCGAACCATGAAAGACAATCCAGAATGAGGGCGCTGCCGTGAAGGAAGGCCCCAACATCGCGGCCATCGGCGCAATGGTTGGCGATCCGGCGCGCGCCAACATGCTGACGGCCTTGCTGAACGGCGCCGCGCTCACGGCGAGCGAGCTTGCGCTTGAAGCGGGCGTGACGAAGCAGACGGCAAGCTCGCATCTGAACAAGCTCGTCGATGGCGGCTTGGTGGCGGTCGAAGCACAGGGGCGACATCGTTATTATCGTTTGGCGGACGCCGACGTTGCGGGATTGTTGGAGACGCTGATGGGCGTCGCGGCACGTGCGAAGGCGCTACGTACGCGGCCCGGGCCGAAGGAGCCGGCGCTGCGGCGTGCGCGTTTGTGCTACGATCACCTTGCGGGTGATCTCGGCGTCGCGCTGTTCGACGCCTTCATCAAGAACAAGTGGATGATCCCCGGGCCGGAGAAAACCTTCGCGCTGACCAAGCTTGGCCGCGTCAAAGTGCAAACGTTTGGCGTCGATCTTGAAGACTTGGAGAACGGCGCGCGCCCGCTTTGCCGCGCATGCCTCGATTGGAGCGTGCGGCGCAATCACTTGGCGGGCGCACTTGGCGCGGCGGTGCTCGACCAAGTGTTCGAGCGCGGCTGGGCGACGCAAAAGCGCGGCAGCCGCGTGCTCGAGTTCTCGCGCATTGGCGAAGCGGGCCTGAAGCGCGTGTTCCAGATACCCGACAGCGTCGGCGGCGCTTAAGCGCCTTTGCGCGTGCCGCAGGTGTTGACGCCAAGTAAGGCATAAAGCGGACAAAACCCGACGAGCCCGGTCAGTAGCGGAACCACGCCGACATAGGCCCACGGCGTTTGCGGCCCCACGAACGCGAGCGACAAGATTGCCAAACCGCCAATAATCCTGAGCGCGCGGTCCACGCCGCCTTCATTGGCTTTCATCGCATTGCTCCTTTTTGCGATGCACAACGTGAGCCTACGACTGCAAAGCGCGTTGATTGAGATCAGTTCGGCGCACGCATTTGGATGAAATCGGAAACCCTTTGCGCTAAAACGCGGCCATGCCGGCTGTTGCGCGCATCGACCCCAAAGACGTTTTCACCGCCGAGGAATGGGCGCGGCTTTCGCCTAAATCGACGTGGCGCGGGCTTGTGTTGGTCGCGGGCGCGTGGGGGCTGATCGCAGCTGCGGGCGCGCTCTTTATCGTGTGGCCCAATCCGCTGACGTATGTGCTTGCCGTCATGATCATCGGCGCGCGCCAGCTTGGGCTTGCGATCTTGATGCACGACGCGGCGCACGGAGCGCTGCACTCAGACCAGAAGATCAATGATTGGGTTGGCGAGTGGCTGTGCGCTGCCCCCGTTGGCGGGCGGCTGGAATCCTATCGCGCCTATCATCTGAAGCATCACCGCTTCACCGAGCAGCCGGAAGATCCGGACCTTTCGCTGTCGGCGCCCTTCCCGATCACGGCGCAATCGTTCTTCCGCAAGGTTATCCGCGATCTCACCGGCCAGACCTTTTTCAAGCAGCGCAGCGCGCAGATTTTCGGCAATCGCAAACCGGGCGAAGTGGTCAACGCAAGCACGACGCACTTTCTGCTGACCAACGCGATCCTCTTCGCCGCGGTTGCAGCGGCCGGATATTGGTGGGCGTATCCAGCGCTTTGGATTGTGCCGATGGCGACGTGGCTGCCGCTGGTGACGCGTCTGCGCAACATCGCCGAACACGCGTGCGTCAACACCAAGGACGATCCGTTCACCCATGCGCGCACGACACTGGCGAACCCGATCGAGCGCCTGCTGATCGCGCCCTACTGGGTGCATTTCCACGCCGAGCATCACGTCTTCATGCACGTGCCGTGTTATCGGCTGGAGCGCATGCATCGCATGCTGATGGAAAAAGATTATTGGTCCCGCATGCAGATCGCGCCGGGCTATTTTGCCGTGCTGCGCGAAGCGGCGACCAAGCCAGCGCTCGCTGCGGCCATCTAGCGTTTATCGGCGCGCTTCACTAGGAACGCGCCATGATCTCCGACATTCCTGCTTTCATCCGCGAAAATACGCGCGTGCTGGCGCCGAGCCATGTGCCGGAGCTTGCGCTCCATCTGGCGGATGATGCGGTTTCGTTGTGGGAGCTGACGGAAGAGCGGTTGGGCGAGCTTGGATTGCCGCCGCCGTTCTGGGCGTTTGCTTGGGCGGGCGGGCAAGCGCTCGCACGCTACGTGCTGGATCACCCGGAGGCTGTGCGCGGCAAAAGCGTGATGGATGTGGCTTCGGGCTCTGGGCTAGTTGCGATAGCGGCGATGAAGGCTGGCGCGGCGTCAGCGCTGGCGATCGATATCGATGCGTTCGCATCGCATGCGGCGATCTTGAATGCTGAGTTGAACGGCGTTGCGGTTGAGGTCAGCGACGCTGATCCTGTCGGGCGGCCGACTGAGGCGGACGTCATCCTTGTTGGCGATCTCTTCTATGATCGCGATCTGGCGCCGCGCGTACTGGCTTGGCTCATTGCGATGCAGGCGGAAGGCAAGACGGTGCTGATCGGCGATCCCGGCCGCACTTATCTGCCACGTGAAAAGCTTGAGCAGATCGCCGCTTACGACATTCCAGTCACCCGCGCGCTAGAGGATGCGGAAGTGAAACGCGCAGCCGTGTGGCGCTTACGCTGATTATTCGATCGCGCAGACGTATTGCTTGGCTTGCTCGTCCGTTTCGCGCGTGCGCGCGTCTTCGCAGACGGCGTTCCAGAAGCGCGTCACCTCTTCGCCGACAGCGCGGCTGCGGGTTTGGATTTCCTCTGGCGTCGGCGTTGTATCCGCTGTTTCGCCAATCCAGACCGGCATGAAGGCTGGGCCACACGCAACATCCGCGTGAAGGCCGCGCGCGCAGAGGCTGGAACGTTCGAGATTGTATTCCCACACGGTCTCGCGGAGGCGCCGCGCCAGATCGCGGGGATCGGTGACTTGCGGCTCGGCTGTGCCGGGGCGATCGCCAGTAAGGCTGTGGATCTGGCTCAGCATCACGCCGTAGCGGCCGATTTCGATATTGAGTTCGAACGGATCAGCCGGCGCATTGGGGTCTTCTTGCTTGGCTTGTTGGCCAGCTTGTCCACAAGCGGCTAGCGCCAGCGCCAGCAGCATCGCGCGCAATTTCATGAGTGTCGCCTCCGTTCAGCGGAGCGACCTTAGCGATACGCGGGCGCGCACAAGTTTGCTTTTTGGAAAGAAAGCTTAGCGCTCGAGAACCGGCGCAAGCGCATTGTAACCGGCGGCGAAGTCGTAATCGCTTTCGCGTACGCGCCGGATGAAGGCTATCGCGGCAACCGTCAGGCCCAGGCCTGAGGCTACCGCGAACATCGCCCACATGACGCTAATGATGACAGCGTCGCTCAAACCACCCATCCCATGCCTTCGAGGCATTTTGTATGGGCACATATTGCCTAGAGGGCGTGAAGATGCGGTTTCTGAAAGCAAAACAAATGATTGACAGCACACGGATGCTGCGTTGAAGGCTGAAGGCGAGGGAGATCAGGCATGCTGCGTTTGGAAGTCGCCGCGCTTTATTCGGGCGTGAACATCCTCATCCTGCTCGTGCTCGCAGTGTTAGTGATGTTGGGGCGCCGCAAGCACAAGATCGTGTTGGGCGATGCCGGCAACGAGGACTTCACGCGCGCTGTCCGAGCTCACGCCAATGCCGCCGAATACATCCCGGCGGCGATCGCGGGCCTCGCCCTGCTCGCGCTTTTCGATCCGGCCACGCCCGTTTGGCTGCTGCACGCCGCGGGAATTTCTTTGACCGCGGGAAGAATTTTACACGGCGCTGGCCTCCACGCTGGGAAGCTCAATTTCGGACGCATGTTCGGGATGGTGCTGACCTGGACGAGCTATGTGCTGATCGGCGGCGGCCTGATCTGGGCGGGCCTCAGCCAGCAGCTCTGAGTAATGTAATACCACCATGGAGCGATTGCCCCTTCCGGGGGAAGCGCCCATGTTGGGTGCATGGCCTTCGATGCTGATTCCCATGCCGCGCTCGCGGCCCTAATCGACTACGCCCGCAAAGCCGGCGCCGACGCCTCCGAAGCCTCCTACGCCGCCCGCGAAAGCGTCTCCGCCGAAGTGCGAATGGGCGAACTAGAGGGCATGGAGCGCGAAGAAGGACGTTCGGTCGCTCTGCGCGCCTTTATCGGCAAGCGCCAGGCCTCGGCCTCGTCCACCGATCTTTCGCCGCGCGGCCTTCAAGCTTTGGCCGAGCGCACCGTCGCGATGGCGAAGGCCGCGCCGGAGGACAAGTTCTGTGGCCTGTTGGACAAGCGCCTGCATGCGCGCGGCCCGTCCCCGGACCTCGAACAATCCGACACCGCCCGACCCTCGCCACAGGAATTGCTGGAACTCGCAAAACGCTGCGAGGCGGCTTCGCTCGCCATTCCCGGCATCGCCAATTCGAGCGGCGGCGGCGCATCGAGCGAAGTGTCGACCTTCGTTTACGCCACATCTGACGGCTTCGAGGGCGCCGAGAGCGCGACCTCGTACAGCCTCGGCACCCAGCCCGTCGCCGAAAAGGACGACGAGATGGAGCGCGACTATGAGTGGCGCACCAAACGCTTCTTCGCTGACTTGCCGTCCGCTGAAGAGATCGGCCGCATCGCGGGCGAGCGTACGGCGCGCCGCATCGGCGCACGCAAAGTGCCGAGCCAAAAAGCGGCGGTGATTTTCGAGAACCGCTTGGCGGGTCGTATTATCTCGCCGGTCTTCTCAGCGATCTCAGGCGCGTCGGTGGCGCGAGGGGTCTCGTTCCTGAAAGACAAGCTCGGCCAGCGCGTGTTCGCGCCGGGCTTCCGCATTCACGAAGACCCGCTTGTGAAGCGCGCAATGGGCAGCCGCTGGTTCGATGGCGAAGGCAGCGCGGTTTCGCCGACGACACTCATCGAGGACGGCGTGCTGACGACATGGCTGCTGAACTCATCGGCGGCGCGTCAGCTTGGGTTGGAGCCAAATGGGCACGCGACCGCAGGCCATGGCGGCCCGCCGGGCATTGGCACATCGAACCTGTTCGTAAAGCCGGGCAACGAGGACTTGCCGACTTTGATGCGCAACGCCGGCAAAGGTCTCTTCATCACCGACATGTTCTCGCCCTCGCTCAACATGAATACCGGCGATTGGTCTGTCGGCGTGGCTGGCTATTGGTTCGAGCGCGGTGAGATCGCGCACCCTGTCAGTGAAATCACCGTCGCCGGCAATTTGCTCGACATTTTCGCGCGCCTGCGGTGCGGCGCTGATGTCGACAATCGCGGCTCCCTCGAAATTCCCAGCCTCATCGTGGATGACCTTGCAATCGGCGGCGTCTGACCTCTCCCTCCTCGAAACGGCGGCGCGTGAAGCTGGCGCGCTTGCGCGCAGCCTGATGCTGAAGCCGCTGGAGATTCAGTCGAAGGGCGAATTGGGTCCGGTTACGAACGTCGATTTCGCTGTCGATGCGTTGCTGGAAGAGCGCCTGCGCGGGGCTCGGCCCGAATATGGCTGGCTCTCGGAAGAAACGCCGGACATTCCCGCCGACCGGGTGCGCAAAGCGCGCACATTTATCATTGATCCTATCGACGGCACGGCGGCGCTGATCGGTAAGTCGCCGCAATGGACGATCAGCATCGGTCTTGCCGAAGGCGAGCGTGCTTTCGCGGGCGTCGTTTATAACCCGATGACAGACGAACTCTTCGCAGGCGCCATTGGCGAACGCGCCACGCTCAACAACCGGCCGATGCACACCAGCCATTTCGGCGCGCTCGAAGGCATGCGCATGATTGGCCAACGCAATCGCTTTGCCGACAAGCGCTGGAACCAAGCGTGGCCAAAAATGGAGGTGATCGAGCGCCAATCGATCGCCTATCGCATGGCGCTGGTGGCCTCCGGCCAAGGCGACGGCACCATTCTGTTTGGCTTCAAGAATGAATGGGACATTGCGGCGGGCGCCGCTCTCATTGAAGCAGCCGGAGGGGCCGTCAGCGATATGTGGGGCGAGCCGCTGAAGTTGAACCAGCGCGATCCGCGCGCCCCCGGCGTAGTGGCCGCTGGCGCGAACCTGCACCCTTTGCTAATCGAGCGCACATCGACGCTGCCGAGACCGCAGCAGTCCACAAACTGATCAAGTCATGAGTGAACAGCGCCAACTTCTCCATCTCGTTATCGGCGGCGAACTGAAATCGCTTGAGCGACCGGAATTCGCTGACCTCACCCAGGTCGACTTCGTCGGCGCGTATCCGAACTACCGGACCGCGTACGACGCCTGGAAGGGCGCCGCGCAACGCACAGTCGACAACGCCCGCATGCGCTACTTCATCATTCACGCACATCGCCTACTCGACCCGGGGACGGACCCCGAGAACGAGCTTTGATCCGCACATGAAGCCTGGCGCGCTGCTTGGCCGCCTCTGGCGCGAGTACGTCTCTCGCTATGCGGGCGACATTTCCATGCTGGCGCCAGTGCTGGCGATCGTGGCGGGCGCGGCGGTTTCCTACGCGTCGATTTTGAAGTTCACGATCGACGCGATTCAAGCAGAGAACCTTCGCGCAATCACGCTCGTGCCACTTGCAGTGATCGCCGCGACTGTGGTGCGCGCTGTGGCGATTTACGCTCAGGCGGTGATCTCGCAGGGGCTGGCGCTCAAGGTGTTGCGGGATTTGCAGCGCGATATGTTCGCCAAGCTTACCGGAGCGGATTTTGCGCGGCTGACGCGCGAAGCCGGCGGCAATCTTGTGTCGCGCTTTACCAACGACATCACGGTGATCGGCGAAGGCCTGGTGCGCGGCGGGCAAGTGGCGATCCGCGATACGCTGACGCTGATCGGCGCGATCGCCTCCATGTTCTGGTACGATTGGGTGCTGACGCTGCTGGTGCTTGGCGTGTTCGCGGTTGCCGGCGGCCCGCTACAATCGATCGCCAAGCGCGCGCGGCGCACGACGCAAGTCGCGCAAGCGCAGATCGGCGCGCTGACGGCCCTGCTCACAGAGAGCCTCGGGGCGGCGCGGGTTGTCAAAACCTACGGGCTTGAGGGCCGCGAGATCGCGCGGGCCGAAGACGCGTTTGAGTCGCGCCGCGTGCTGGCGATGAAATTGGCGCGCAACCGCGCACGCAGCGAGCCGTTGCTCGAAGTGCTAGGCGGAGCCGCGCTAGCGGGCGTGCTCTACATTGCCGGCATGCGCATCGCGGCAGGCGCGATGACGCTCGGGGACTTGATCGCAATCATTGGCGCAATCGGCGTAGCTTCGCCGGCCGCGCGCGCCGTGGGCAACTTCAATACCGTGCTGAACGAGGGACTTGCCGCGCTGGCGCGCATTTTTGGCCTATTAGACGAGCCGGCGCATGTGGTTGATCGCGCCAACGCCAAGCCGCTACACGTCACGCGCGGACAAGTGCAGTTCGACAGCGTGGCTTTCACCTATGGCGATGCGCCTGCTCTTGAGGGCGTGAGCTTCACCGTTGAGCCGGGCGAGACGGTGGCGCTCGTGGGCCCATCCGGCGCCGGCAAGACAACGATCTTTAATCTGCTGCCACGCCTCTATGACGCCACGAGCGGCGCGGTGCGCATCGACGGACAGGATGTGCGCGACGTCACGCTCGCGAGCTTGCGCGGCGCGGTGGCCCTCGTGGCGCAGGAAGCGGCGCTGTTCAACGACACGATCGGCGCGAACATCGCGCTTGGCAGACCAGGCGCAACGCAAGCGGAGATCGAGGACGCTGCGCGTGCGGCGGCGGCGCATGATTTCATCTCCGCGCTGCCAGAAGGCTACGCGACCAATGTCGGCGAGCGCGGAGGCAAACTTTCAGGCGGCGAGCGCCAACGCGTTGCGCTTGCGCGCGCGTTCCTGCGCGACGCCCCGATCTTGTTGCTCGACGAAGCGACCAGCGCGCTCGACGCAGCAAGCGAAGCGCAAGTGCAGGATGCGCTAAAGCGCTTGGCCAAGGGCCGGACGGTCCTGGTTATCGCGCATCGCTTATCGACGGTGCGCGATGCGGATCGCATTTTGGCGCTTGAGAATGGCCGCATCGTCGAAGTTGGTCGCCATGACGAGCTTGTGGCAAAAGGCGGGCTCTACGCGCGCTTGAGTCGCCTGCAGTTCCAAAGCGCCGACGCGAGCTGACACATCTGGAACTCTCTCACCGCCCGCGTGTTAATCGCCACGAAGGGCGGGGCTGATGGAGATTCATGGAATGTCACGCCTCATCGCTTCCGCGGCCGTCGCCGCTCTTATCGCGGCCGCCGCGCCCGCTTTCGCTCAAGTGGCCGAGCCGCAATCACGCGTCGTCAGCTATGCTGACCTTGACCTCTACAATCCGAGTGACGCCGACGAATTCATCGCGCGCATTCAGAACGCTTCCGACGAAGTGTGCGGCGATTATGCAGGGCGCCGCACGATCGCAGAGACCCGCGATCTGCGCGACTGCTCAGCAGAGACCACAGATTGGGCGATCGAAGATTTCGGCCACCCGATGGTAACTGGACGCTATCACGGATTTACGCCGAACGTCGTCGTTGAAGGCTCATGGGACGGCGACGGCGCGACCTACTATGAAGTGAAGCCCAAATACTAACAAAACAGCGGCGGCCCCTGGGGCCGCCGCTTATTCATCGAGCACCGCGCGGACTTTGCGCGCAAGGTCGCTCAGGGAATATGGCTTCATGAGCAGCCGCGCGTCCGCATCTACGACGCCGTTGTGAATGATGGCGTTGCGCGTGTATCCAGTCGTGTAGAGAACCTTGAGCGTCGGATAGAGCGCACGGGCTTCGTCGGATAACTTCCGCCCGCTCATCCCTGGCATCACGATGTCGGTGAAGAGCAGGCTCACGCCGGGTTTCTCTGCCAGAACTTCTAATGCGCGTACGCCATTCTCGGCGTGGATTACGGTGTAGCCGAGGTCGCGCAGCGAGGCGACGCTGAGATTGCGGACGCGCTCCTCATCTTCAACCACGAGTACGATGGTTCCGGCGTCACCCGTCGGCAACTCGTCGGTGGGCGGCGCGAGGCTCTGCTGCGCGGCTCCGTCGATCTGCATTTGCGTGCGCGGCATGTAGAGTTTCAGAGTCGTGCCGACGCCAATCTCCGAATAGATCGCGGCATGTCCGCCGCTTTGCTTCAGAAACCCGTGCACGTGCGCAAGGCCAAGGCCCGTGCCTTTGCCGACTTCCTTGGTGGTGAAGAAGGGTTCGAAGGCTTTGGCCTTGATCTCCGCCGGCATACCGCCGCCGGTATCTGTGATCGCGATCATGACGTATTGGCCGGGCGTCACGTCTTGGTTCGCGTCAGCATAGGTCTGATCAAGATACACGTTGGCGGATTCGATCGTGAGCTTGCCGCCTTCAGGCATCGCATCGCGCGCGTTGACGCAAATGTTAACGATGGCGTTTTCGAGTTCGTTGGCGTCGACATTGATGCGCCAGGCGCCCCCTGCGAGCACGGTTTCGAAATCGATGCGCTCTCCCAAAGTGCGACGCAGCAACTCCGACATGCCGGCGATAACACGGTTTGGATCGAGCACCGTTGGCGTCAGCGGCGCGCGCCGCGCGAAGGCAAGCAGTCGACTGGTGAGGGTGGCGGCGCGGCGCGCGCCGTCCATTGCCGCATCGATGAAGCGGCTAATCTCGGCTGTTTCCCCGCGCGCCATGCGGCGCTGCGCCAGTTGCAGCGCGCTGATAATCACGGCGAGCATGTTGTTGAAATCGTGCGCGACGCCACCGGTAAGTTGGCCGATCGCCTCCATCTTCTGCATCTGGCGGACTTTTTCTTCCGCGTGCTCGCGCGCGCCCATCTCCTGCATGACGCGCTCGTGCGCGGCGCGCGCCGCATCGCGCGATTGCGCAAGATCGCTCATGGCGTTGCGCACGGTGATGACCAGTAGCGCGCCAACGCCAAAGAGCAGAACGCCCGCCAAGATTACGACAAGGCGCAATCTATCGGCGCTCCGGTCCACCTCGGCCATGCGCTCAATAACGGCTGTTTCCTCCCGCGCCTCAGCGATCGCAATCAGCTGCCTCAGTTCATCCATCACCACGCGTCCGCGATCGCTGTTTACGATGCGCATCATTTCACCGGTCCGCCCGTCGTGGCGCAGCGCGATGGTGGTGGCGAGTTCCTCAAGTTTCTCCGTCGAGAGTTCGCGCATCCGCTCCAACTCGGTGCGGCGTTCGGCTGTGCGAGCCGCGGCTTCAAGCAGATCGAGTTGGCGACCGACGTCGTCGCGCGCAGCGAGATAAGGCTGCAAATAGTCCGCATTGCCGGTCAGCAAATAGCCGCGTTGCCCGGTCTCCACGTCCTGCAGCGCGCGGATCAACAGGCGCAAATTCGCGCGCTGTGCCAGCGATTCACGCACCTCGACATTGAGTTCTACGCCGCGATTGGTTTGCCAGAGCGCGGCGGCGACCGTGATGATCAACAGCAACAAAGCGGCGGACAGCGCGGCGACATAGGTCGCCACAGCCGGGAACCGCCGACCAAGCACGTTGACTGTCATCGAAGCCCCAAGCGCACAAGTGTAGCGCTTATTTCTGATTATTCAGGTTCCCGCAATGCTCACTCGCGGCGGAGGATTTTGTCGACCAGAATGTTCGCCCACCACTCGCCCATGAAAGCGGCTTTGACCTTTGGCTTGTCGTAGTCTTGCTCGACCCAGTCGATGAATGGTTTGCCGCTTTCGCGCGTTTCATTCAGGTAGGTCTGAAAGAAGAAATCGATCATGCCGGTCTTGCCCTGCTTCACATGCAGGTATTTCAGACCGAGCTGCTCCACAGCTTCGGCGATCGGCACGCCCATTTTGAAGTGCTTGTAGAGCACGGCCATCACGCCCGCGCGGTCCGCGCCGGACTTGCAGTGCATCAATGCCGGGTACTGGATGGTTTCAAACAGGCGCTTGGCTTGGCGAATTTGTTCCACGCTCGGCGGTTCGCGCGAATGCATGCGCGCGTCGATCATGGTGACGCCGTTGGCGGCGCAGGCCTCGCGTTCGAGGGCATAGTAGCCGGTATCGGAGGGCCCACGCAGGTTGAGTATGGTCTTGATGCCCATCGCCGCATAACGCGCCACCGCCTCTGGCGAAGGCTGGTTGGCGCGCGCCATCACGCCCTCCTCGATCCAGTGGAAGTTCGAGAAGCGGGCGCGGAGGAAGCCGTGGTCGGTCCAGATCAGGTCCGTATTGGCCCGGCGACGCCCTTCCGGGGTCGTCAGGTCGAAACGGCTGGGTTTGTCCTCTGTCTGCGTCATCTGTCCGTCAAACGGCTGCTGGCGCGTGGCCAGGGCGCACCCCTATAAGGGCGCGAGCGCCGTACCGGAAGCCGGCGACCCAGCGAGCCATGGCCAAGAGACTCCTCGGCAATTCCGTCGTCCAGTTCCTGATCGGTCGGGCCATTGGCGGCTATTTGCTGTTCGTGGGCGTCACCACGCGCTGGACGAAGGTCAACCGGACAGTCGTCGAACCATTTTGGAAGCCAAACGGCGGCAAAGTGATCGCGTGCATCTGGCACGGGCGGTTTCCGCTTGTTCATAAGCTGTGGTCATTCGGGCCAACGGTTCCAAAGGCCAAGATGCTGATCTCCCAGTCACGCGAAGGCGGCATCGTGGCGCATACATCGCGGACCGTGGGGGCGGAGGTGATCCGCGGATCCGCGGCCAAGGGCGGCCAGCGCAAGGGCGGCGTCGAGGCGTTGCGGGCCATGTCGCGCCACATCGAAGACGGCGGCGTCATCGCAATGACGCCGGACGGGCCGCGTGGTCCCCGCATGCGCGCCAAACGGGCGCCGGTACAGCTCGCCAAGCTCGCCCAGGCGCCGATGCTGCCGCTGGCCTGGGCAAGCTCAAGCCGGATTGTCTTCGACAGCTGGGACCACTTCCTTCTGCCATTGCCGTTCGGGCGCGGCGCGTTGGTCTGGGGTAACCCGATCCCGCCGCCTTCGCCGGAGGCAGACGATGCCGAGATCGAAGCGGCGCGCCTTGCGCTCGAGGCCGAGATGAACCGCATCACGCTTGAGGCTGATCGCCTGGCGGGCGTTGCGCCAATTGAACCGGCGGCGTCAACGTCGGCGGCGCCTGCCAATTCGGAGCCGGCGGAGACGTGAGCTTTTCGCCCGCACTTTTTCTCTATCGCGCAGCCGTGCCGGTGCTGGCGCCGTTCGCTGGGCTGTGGCTCGGCGCACGTGCGCGCGAGGGCAAAGAAGATCAGGCGCGGCTCGGCGAGCGCTTCGGGCGCTATAGCCAACAGCGGCCGCGCGGCCGGATCATTTGGTTTCACGCGGCGAGCGTTGGCGAAAGCAGCGTTGCAGCGGGGCTGATCGAGGCGCTCGCGGCGCGCGATACGACGCTCAATTTTCTGATCAGCACCGGCACCAAGACGTCAGCGGACTTGATTGCGCGTCGGGCGCTGTCACGCACGACGCACGTATATGCGCCGCTTGATAGCGGAGACGCTGTGCGGCGTTTCCTTGCGCACTGGCAGCCGGACGCCGGCGTGCTCGTTGAGAGCGAGCTTTGGCCGAATCTCATTTTGGGGGCTGAGCGACGCGGCGTGCCTTTGGCGCTCGTGAATGCGCGTATGAGCCCGAAGTCCTTGGCGCGCTGGCAGCGTTGGGCCGCAGCGGGCGCGCGGCTCTTGAAGGCGTTCGCGTTTATCGGCGCCGCCGATGCGCGAACGGCTGAAGCACTGACGGCGGTGCGCGGCGCCGATGCGCCGATGCTGGGCAACCTGAAGCTTGCGGCGCCTGCCCCGCGTGTCGATCCAGGCGCGCGCGAGGCGCTGGCGCAGGAGATTGGCGCACGGCCGGTTTGGACGGCCGCATCCACCCATGAGGGCGAAGACGAAATCGTGCTCGCGGCGCATGAGATGTTGCGCGCGCAGATTGGCGATGCGCTCTTGATCATCGCACCGCGCCACCCCGATCGCGGCGACGCGATCGCGCGGCTGGCTGGCGGCGCGCCGCGGCGTTCGCAATTCGCGCCGATCGGCGACGCGTCAGTTTATGTCGCGGACACGCTGGGCGAACTTGGCGTGTTTTACGATCTTGCGCCGGTCGCGCTGGTGGCGGGCAGTCTGTTGGGCGAACTCAAGGGCCACAATCCGATTGAACCCGCCAAACTCGATACGGCGATCGTGACTGGCCCCTATGTCGAGAGCTTTCAGGATGTGTTCGACGTAATGTTCGCAAACGGCGGCGCCCGCGTGGCGCGCGATGCCTCGCAATTGGCCGAAGCCGTCGTCACGCTTTGGCGCGACGACGCCGAACGGGCGCGCCAACTCGCGGCGGCGCGAGCAGCGGTGGCGCAAGGCGGCGAGGCATTCGAGACGACGGTGACGCACATTCTCAACCTGCTGCCGCAAGGCCGCGTCGCGGAGCACGCCATTGCGTCCGCCTGAGTTCTGGCGCGCTGACGCTGAGGGGCGCGACGCGGCATGGACGCTGCGCATGCTGCTGACGCCGGTTTCGTGGGCATACGCGTTCGCGGCGGCGCATCGGCTGCAGACGACTGTCTCGAGGCACGCCCCCATCCCAGTGGTCTGCGTTGGAAACTTCACCGTTGGCGGCGCAGGCAAAACGCCAATCACGCGCGCCTTGCGCGCGAAGCTGGGCGATGGCGCACATACTCTGTCGCGCGGATATGGCGGGCGCGTGGAAGGACCGCTACGGGTGACGCCGGATATGGACGCGCGCGAAGTCGGCGACGAACCGCTGCTGCATGCGCGCGACGGCGCCGCCTGGATCGCGCGCGACCGGTTTGCCGGCGCCGTTGCGGCAGCGAATGCGGGCGCGCGCGCGATCATCATGGATGATGGGTTTCAGAATCCAGGGCTCGCGAAGGACCTCTCGATCATCGCCGTGGATCCCGCCTACGGCATTGGCAATGGCCAGGTCTTCCCGGCGGGCCCGCTGCGTGAGCGTTTAGTCGACGGCCTTTCGCGCGCCGACGCGATCGTCATGCTGGGCGATAGCGAGTGCGAGGGCGAATGGCTTCAAGGCTTTTCGAAGCCGGTGCTGCGCGCACGCCTGGAGCCAGCGGGCATCGTGCCTGAGGGCAAGCTGCTCGCGTTCGCTGGACTCGCCAGGCCCGAGAAGTTCTTCGACACCTTGACCGCGATGGGGGGCAAGGTCGTCGAGGGCGTCCCGTTCGGCGATCATCATTTCTACAGCGCGTCCGATCTCGGGCTGCTCGCGCAAATGGCCGAAGAGCGCGAGGCGCGGCTGATCACCACGGAGAAAGATGCGGCGCGCCTTTCGCCGGAATGGCGCGCGCGTGTGTTTGTTTTGCCGGTGGCGGCGCGCTTTGACGACGATGCGGCGCTGGATGCCTTGCTTGCGCCGATCCGTTCGCGGATGAATGCCACGCATGGCTAAGTCGAAGCCGCTCAATCTTGCCTTTCGCCTCGAGGCGATCGCCTGGAACGCCTATGTGGGCGGGTTGGGCGCGCTTGGGCTCGACCGCGCGTCGCGCTGGGGCGGCGCTGTGGTGCCGACGGTGGCGCGGCTGACGAGCGCGTGGAAAACCGCACTGCGCAATATCCGCATGTCGTTCCCCAACGAAACGGAGACTTGGCATCGCGAGGTGCGCGCTGAATCGTTTCGCGAGCTCGGCCGCATGTCGGGCGAATTTCCGCACATGGGCAAGTTTCTCTCGAAGTACAAAAGCGGCGAACTGGAATTCAAAGGCCGCGAGATCGTAGAGGCGACGATCGGGAAAGGCGCGGTGTTCATTGGTGGGCACTTCACCGATTGGGAAGTGACTTCGCTTTGCCTCGCGCAGACCGATCCCAATTGTCATTTCACCTACCGGCCCGCGAACAATCCGATCATCGACAAATACATTGTCGATACGCGCGCCGCGTTCGGGCTGACGCTGCAGGCGGCCAAGGGCAAGGAAGGCGGCATGGGGCTCCTGCGCTCGCTCGCCAAGAAGCGATCGATCGCGCTGATGAATGACCAGAAGTACAACGCAGGCCTGGCGGTGCCGTTCTTCGGTTATGATTGCATGACAGCTGACGGGCCGACGCGGCTGGCGTTGAAGTTCAAGGTGCCGCTCATTCCAATCACGGGCCGGCGCATCGAAGGCACCAAGTTCGTCGCCACCGCCTACCCGGCCATCCCGCTCGATTACGATAAGCCGGATGATGCGCAGAGCGTGTTGGATGGCGTGACGCGCGTGAACCAGTTCATGGAGGCGCGCGTGCGCGAGGCGCCGGGCCAGTGGTTCTGGTCGCACCGGCGCTGGCCGAAGGAAGCCTGGACGCAAGCGGGCGTGATGTGAGGGGAAGATGCGTCTTCTGGCATTGGTGGCGGCAGTCGCATTGGCCGGCTGCGTTTCAATCGAAGCGAACGTAAGCGAGCAGCCAGACGCAGCGTTGGCAGCTATCCAGCACGCGCGTGTGCGCGAGTGCCCGACCGAGCGCACGCAAGCGGGCGCGCGTAGCGAAGGCTTCGGGCCGCAAAGCGGCGTTGAGGGCGTCGATATCGCGTTTACGCCGCTGGCGAGCGATCCGACCCGGGCGGTACGGTTGCGGCGGCTGACTGTTGCGCCAGGCGGGGTTATCGCGTGGCACGATCACCGCGCGGTGCAAGGCATGGCGCTGCTCGTGTCCGGCGAAATGGTTGAGCTCCGCAATACGTGCCTCGATCCCATCACTTATCGCGCCGGCGATGTCGCGCGCGAGGACGCGGGCACCGCGCACTCATGGCGCAACGAGACGAGCGAACCCGCCGTCGTGCTCGTGTCGCACGTGGTGGTGCGTTAGTTCGCGCTGAGCAGCTGCGCGCGGGCGGCGGCGAGGCCATCGATCGCAACGCTTGGATCAAGCTGGCGATCGCGCCATTTCATGCGCCAGCACAGGTGCGGGCCGGTGGCGCGTCCACGTGCGCCGACGGCGCCTATCACCTGGCCCTGCGTGACATGATCACCAACGGCGACGTCCAGCCGGCTCATGTGAAGGTACATGGTGATGAGACCTTGGCCGTGATCGATGAACACGAGGCCGCCCTCGTAGTGCATGTCCGGCTGCGCCAGCGTGACCACGCCCGCGGCTGGCGCATGCACCGGGGTGCCGGTGGGCGCGGCGATGTCGTAGCCAAAGTGCGGCGTTGACGGCGTGCCGTTGAGCACGCGCTGATTGCCCCAGCGGCCTGTCACCGTGCCACCCTCGATCGGCAGGATAAAGCCATCGAGGAAGCCTTCGATGTCGGCGATGCTGGCGAAGCCTTCCTGCTTCAGTGCGGACTCGCGGCGGATGCGCTCGAGCACGGCCGGATCAGTCGGCGTTACGGTTTGCTGCGGCAGGCCGTTGACGCGCTGAATGTCGAACTCACGCGGGGCGATGGTGTAGTCGGCGACAGAGACCGATGAAGATTGCGCGTCGGACGACGCTTGTATCAGACGAGCTTCAACGCGAGCGGACGGGCCGTGTTCTCTGTTGAAGCCGATCACGGCCCAACCATTCTCATCCGCTTCGCCGCTGGCGACGCCGTCAACACTAATCGCTGCGCCGGGCATCGTGCGGCAGAGCGCGACGCCGCCTTGCGTGAACGCGCCGGCGCAATTCAGCGCCATCGTCGTCGGCGGTGGCGGCGGCATGGGGGCGGCCGCTTCAGTTGACAGCTCGGCGGCGGACGACGTGTCCGGCTGAGCGGGCGCTTCGCCAACGGCGCAGGCAGCGAGAAACAAGACGGCGATCAGCGCTCTCATTTTTTCTCCGCGTGCATTTCTTTCCAGCGCTGTGTCGCTTCCTCGGGGCCGCGATAGGCCTCCTGGAGATCGACATTCCAGTAGCGCAGATCATCCAACAGAATGCGCTCGCCCGAGACGGCGCAGCGGACATGCGTGCCCTGCTTCAGGATGGTGATTTCGTTGTCACCGTAGTGGAGCTTGGCTTCGGCCCCGCCGGGATCGTGCTTGTTCATATGAGTCTTTTACGCCGCGCCGACGCTGGCCCCAAGCCCTTAGGCCACCAGTGAGCGAAATGACGGCGCCTACAACCGGGGATGGCCTCACACCAGTCTTGGCGCTATCCCTAACGCATGAGGAAGCCGGTAAGCGGCTGACGGGGGAGCGCCATGCGGGGGATGCGAGCAGCTTTTGCAGCGTTGGGCGCTGTGCTTGTGATGGCCCAGGCGGCGCCGAGCCCCTCGCCGATTATGGCGCACTATCGCGCCTACCGAGCGGCAATGGATGCCGGCGATATCGCAACGGCGGAGACTGAAGCGGCGGCAGCGCTTGAAGCTTCAGTGACGCGGGACGGCGACGGTGGACGCACTGGGGTGCTCGCGCTCAATCTGGCGCAGGTTCGTCTGCAACGGGGCCGCATTGCCGAGGCGAACGCGCCCGCGCTTCAAGCGCAACGTATCGCGGCGACGCGTGCAGATTCGGGTGTCGATCCTCTGCTTGCGCGCCTCGTCGTTGGCCGCAGCATGCTCACGAGCGGCGCCGGGCGAAGTGCTGGCGCCAATTTGGAGACCACGTTGCAGGAAGCGCGGTCGCGCACGGATCTCACCGACGAAGCGTATTTCGCGGCGGCCGATCTCGGGCGGTTCTATGCCAACGAAAATCTGTTCGTCTCGTCAGCGGAATCTTGGGCGATCGCCGCGGCGCTCGCTGACCCGAACCAGCCGGAACGCCGGGTCGCGTACGCGGAAGCGCGCTTGGGGGAAGGCATCGCGCGCTATTCGGAAATCGTGCGTTCGCAGGATCAACGTCGCACCCGCCCAAGCGACACGACGATCAGATTGCAGACAGATCGTTACGCCGAAGCCGATGCGGCGTTCGCCGAGGCCGAGCGCATCCTGGCGCCGCTCGCGTATGTCGACGGCGGCGGGATGAACCTCACGCCGGCGCAGAGTATGTATTCGCTGACGCGGTCGTGGCGGAACGTGCTCTACTCGTTCTTATTTAGCACCGGGCAACAGAACATCGTCGCTGGCCAAAGGTACGCCGAGCGCGCGATCGCCTATCAGATCCCGGTGCAAGCCAGCGCGCCGATTTGCGATTTTACGGTCAATGCAGATCCCCGGCCGCATTTCCCTGCTGACGCGGAACAACGCGTCGTCGTCGGCGCAGTGGACGTGCGCATGCTGCTAACGCCGGATGGCCGAGTAGAAGACATTCGCGTCTCCGGCGCGGTGCCGCAGCAATGGTTTCGCGAAGAGGTCGAAGCGGTGATGGACCGCTGGACAGTGACGCGCGCGGACTCCTCAGCACCAAATTGTGTGTTTCCGCGGGTGCTCTTTTACTCGTTCTCGTTCCGCTATCGGTAAGAAAACGAAAGTGCGCGAACCGGCCGCTTTGCAGACTCACGCGATACGCGCGAACATCGCGGCTCAATGACCGCTCAAGCCGACACGAAAGCCCGCGCCTTCTGGCGCGACTGGCGCTTATTCATTCCAAAATCGGTCACCGTGCCGCAGCAGGAAGGCTATGGCTGGGGCAAGCTGCGCGCCGATGCGACCGCAGGACTCACCGTGGCCATCGTTGCAGTGCCGCTGGCGATGGCGATTGCCATCGCCTCAGGTGTGACCCCGGCGCAGGGACTGATCACGGCGGTGGTCGGCGGATTCTTGATCTCCGCGCTGGGCGGCTCGCGCTTTCAGATTGGAGGCCCAACCGGGGCGTTCATCGTCGTTGTCTACGGCGTTGTGCATCAATTTGGATATGATGGGCTGGCGCTCGCGACGATGATGGCCGGCGCAATCTTGATTGTGGCGGGGCTGCTCCGCGTCGGCGATTGGATCAAGTACATCCCGGAGCCGGTTGTGACGGGGTTTACCGCCGGAATCGCCGTCATCATCTTCACCAGCCAGATACGTGATCTGCTGGGCCTTTCGATGGACGAGGTTCCAGCAGAGTTCATAGAAAAGATCGGCGCCTTTTGGGCGGCGCGGAGCAGCATCAGCGTCGCGGCGATCGGCGTCGCGGCCGGCGCGCTCGCAGCGATCCTCCTGCTACAAAAGTACCTTCCGCGCTGGCCCTCTCTGCTGATCGCTGTCGGCGGCGCGACGGTTTTGGTTTGGGCGCTTAAACTGCCAGTGGAGACGATTGGCTCTCGCTTTGGCGCACAAGCCGCCACCGCACTGCCGCCCCTCAACTTGCCGGAGTTCAATTTCGCGCGCGCGCAGCAGCTTTTGCCTTCCGCTTTGACGATCGCATTCCTTGCCGGCGTCGAGAGCCTGCTTTCGGCGATGGTGGCTGACGGCATGACCGGCAGACGCCACCGCTCGAACTGCGAGATCGTGGCGCAAGGGGTAGCGAACTTCGCCGCGCCAATCTTCGGGGGCATCTCGGCGACCGGCGCGATCGCCCGCACGGCCACCAACATTCGCGCCGGCGCACAAACACCTTTCGCAGGGATGTTTCATGCGCTTTTCGTGCTGGCGTTTATGTTGGCGCTCGGGCCCGTAGTCGCGCTCGTGCCGTTGGCGAGCCTAGCGGCGGTGCTGACAGTTGTGGCGTGGAATATGAGCGAACGTGAGCGCTTTGGGCACCTGCTCACGGGCCTCGCGGGTGACCGGCTCGTACTGTTGGCCACATTCCTGCTCACGGTGTTGGTCGATCTCACCATGGCGATCGAAGTCGGCGTCGTGCTCGCAGCAATCATCTTCATGCATCGCATGAGCGAGGCAACCGCGATCTCACGTGGCGTCTCGCTGTTCGAACGCGATCAGGATGATTTCGCGCAGCCACGCGCGGAGTACGAAGCGCGCGCCGAGTTGCCAAAAGGCGTAGAAGTCTTCGAGTTGCGCGGGCCACTCTTCTTCGGCGCGGCGAGCCGGCTAATTGACGCGCTGGAAGCGGCCTTTCCTCCGCCGCGCGCGTTCATTCTGCGCTTCCGCGAAGTGCCTCTGGCGGATGCCTCTGGCGTCAACGCGCTCGAGCGATTTTTGAAACGCTGCGCGTCGCACGATGTGAGCGTGGTGTTCTGCGAGTTGCGGCCAGACGTTCGTGCGTCACTGACCAAGCTGGGTGTTATGGCGCGCGTGCAAGAGGCGGTGCGCTACGAGGAGGCGATCGCTGTTGCGGAGAGGTCGCTCAGCGGCTCGCGAGACGTCCCGCTAGAATAGACTGCCTTGATCGCCGCCTGATTTGGGCTTGGCGCGGGGCTTCGACGGCTCGGCTTCTCTCGCGGGCGTTGCGTGCGACGGGTCGATCACCGCTTTCTGCTTTTCGTCGGCGAAGGTGAGTTCGACGACATCGCCAGGCGAAAGGTCCTTGGCGGCGCGTACGAGCGTGCCGTCGTCGCGATGCACCATGACGAAGCCGCGCGCGAGCACGCTTTTGTGCGACAGCGATTCAAGCATACGGCCTGCGCCGTCGAGGTGCTTTCGTTGCGCATCAAGCGTGCGCGCCATCGCCGGGGTGAGGCGCGCGGCGGCGCGGGCGAGCAAATCGCGGCGGCGAGAGATGTCTTGGCCAAGCGCTTCGGGACGCAGGCGCGCGGCGATGCGGTCGAGATTCGATTGCGCCGTGCGCGTGTTGGTGACGAGCGCTGCGTTGAGCCGTTCGGCGGCGCGGTCGTAACGCTGCTGTGGAATTTGGAAGAGCGTTTCGAGGCGCGGGAGTTTTGCGGCGGCGGCGCGAAGTTCGGTGCGGCGCCGTTCCAGACCGCGCACAAGGCCGTTCTTGAGGCGGCCGTCCGCGGACGTGACTCGCTCAATCAGCTCAGCGCGCACCGGCACCGCGCGCTCGGCAGCGGCTGTCGGCGTCGGCGCGCGATGGTCTGAGGCGTAGTCGATCAGGGTGGTATCGGTTTCGTGACCGACCGCGCTGATCAGCGGAATTTCGCTCGCGGCCGCTGCGCGCACCACGACCTCTTCGTTGAACGCCCACAAATCCTCGATCGAACCGCCGCCACGGGCGACGATGAGAACGTCGGGCCGGTTGGCGCCTTGGAGCGCGTTGAAGCCTTTGATCGCGCGCGAAACCTGGCCCGCGGCTTCTGGCCCCTGCACGAGCACTGGCCACACGATGACGCGGCATGGAAAGCGTTCGCGCAGGCGATGGAGAATATCCCGGATGACGGCGCCGGTCGGCGATGTGACGACGCCTATGGTGCGCGGCAGATACGGGATCGGCTTCTTGCGCTCGCGCGCGAAGAGGCCCTCGCCTTGCAGTTTCTGCTTCAGCATCTCAAGCTGCGCGAGCAAGGCGCCGACGCCGGCTGGCGACATGCGTTCGCAGATGAGCTGGTATTGTGAGCGGCCGGGGTACGTAGAGAGCCGCCCCTCGGCGACAACCTCCAATCCCTCTTCCGGTTTGAACGAAAGTTGCTGGACGTTCGCCTTCCACATCACGGTGGAGATTGTCGCGCCCTCGTCCTTCAGGTCGACATAGAGGTGACCGGACTTTGCAATCAGCACACGGCCGAGTTCGCCGCGCACGCGCACGCGGTCGAAGTTGGTTTCCATTGTACGCTTGACCGCGGACGCAAGCTCGCTGACCGAAAGCTCGGGCAGGTTCGATTGCGCTGCGGCAAGGGGGGCCGTCTCTGACATCAGTTTCATATAAGGCGACTCGCCCGTGGGCGCCGGGAATGGTTTAACAGACCCCGAGGCTGTGGTGGGCCGGGGGATCACATGGCGTTCGACGCGAACGATCTGTCGCCGCACGAGCATTTTGTCGTGGAGCGGACGCGGCTTGGCGAGATAGCCGATTTCACGCCGATGGCCGGCCCTGGCGGGGCAAAACCGGTCGTCCGCGCCGGGTTCTTGCGCAAACTGATGCTGGAACTGGACCCGTCTTGGACGGTGCGGACGCCCGGCGTGCGTCTGAAGGGTGCGCGTATCGAGGGCGCGCTCGACCTTACCGACTGTTCAGGCGTGGGCGCGACAGGGCTGCCTGCGCTGGCGCTTGTGGACTGCGAAATCCCGGACGTGATCGATGTCAGTCACGCGCGGCTGGCGCGGCTCTCGCTGCAAGGCAGCCGGTTGACGCGGCTAATCGCGGTCGAAGCCGAGATCGATGGCGAGTTGGACTTGTGCGCGGTCGCGGCGCTCGACGCTGGCGGCCACGACGTACTGACCGCGAAACTCCGCGGCGCGCGCGTTGATGGCGATCTCCTGGCGCGCGGCGCCAAGTTCGCGCGCGCCGTCGACAGCAACGAAGATGCGCTGATGCTGCAAGGCGCGGATATCTCGGGCAACGTGCTGCTGGACGATGGGTTCGAGGCGTTCGGCTGCGTCTGGATGCAGCAGATCAAGATCGGCGGCGGACTCTCGTGCGAAGGCGCGCAGCTTCTGAACCGTTCCGAGACGGGGGATGCGGCGGCGTTGACGGCCGACGGCGCCGAGATCGGCATCGTGTTGATGCGCAACAAGTTCAAAGCCGAAGGCGAAGTGCGTTTCGTTGGCGCGCGGATCGCCCAGGATTTTTCGATTAGCGGCGCTTCGGTGCGCAACGAGTTCGCGGCGGCCCTGGTGCTCAATAACGTCGTGATCGGCGGCGAGCTTTCGATGGAGAACGCGAAAGTCTCGGGCCAAGTGCTGGTTTCGGGCGCACGCGTGGCGCGCAATTGGGATTTGCGCGGCGCGGAGCTGACTCATCGGACGACGCCGCGCGGCGACGTTCATGGGCGCACCATCGATGGCGCGAATGCCTGCGTAGGCGGCGCTGCGCTTTTGCAGGGCGCCAACGTGAAGGGCGAGATTTTCCTGGCTGATGCGCGCATCGACGGCTACCTCGCCTTTGGCGGCGGGCGCTTCATCAACCCCGGCGCATGGGCGATCCGCGCGCCCAACGTGCGCGTCGGCGGCAATCTCACTTTCAAGATCGCCGACAACGGCTTTGCGCCGCATGGACAGAAGACGGTCGTCGAAGGCGGCGCAAAGTTCGACCGCGCGCGCGTCGATGGCTCGCTCGCTTGGGTGAATTTGGAACTGCGCGGGCCGGGGCCGGATGGCGCCAAAGGCGCGACGCTTTCATTCGCAGATGCGCAGATCGTGGGCCCCGTTCAAGCGCGCGGATTGGTGACGCAGCAGGATGCGCTGATCGATGCGTCTGGCGCATCGTGTTCGGCGCTTGAGGATGATGTGAAGACAGGCTGGGGCGTCGATGGCGCGCGGCTGATGCTGGACGGCTTTGCGTATGGCCGCATCGACGGCGAAAGCGAAACTTGGCGCCAGCGACTTTCCTGGCTGAAGCGCACGCGCGGCGCCCGTTTCTCGCCGCAGCCATTTTCGCACGCCGCCAACGTGTATGCGCGCGCCGGCCGGCGCGACGATGCGCGGCGCATTCTGTTGGCGCAACACGACCTACATACGGCGAGCGGTTCTGCTGGACCACTGACCTGGGTGCTCTCTTCGCTGTTCGGCGCGATCGCGGGATATGGGCTCGCGCCCATCCGGATCGTGCGGGCGCTCGCGCTTTATCTGGCGCTCGGCGTTGTCGGCGTCTTGGCGATGAACGCGCAGGGCGCGCTGGTGACGCCGCAGGGCGCGCAGTGCAACGGCGCGGTCGAGCCTGTGCTCTATGCCGTCGATGTGGCGTTGCCGGTGATCGACCTCGGCCAAGAGGCGCGCTGTGCGCCTGGCCGCACGATACGGGCGGAACTACCGACGGGCATGGAGGTCTCCGCGGAGAGCGATTGGCGCCTGTTCGAAGGGCTCGCCCTTTGGCGCTGGGCGCATGCGCTTTACGCGGTATTCGGCGCGATTCTGACGGCGCTGGCGGTGCTCACCTTCTCCGGTGTGATGAAGCCCAGGGACGATTGACGCGCGCGACACTAGCACCCTTGCGCCGGGGGCCCGGAGGCGGTTGGTAAGAGCCCAAAATCTCTTTGGGGAAACGCCACTTATGCTTCGCCGCACACTTCTTGGTTCCGCCGTCGCGATTCCGGCGCTTGCCGCTTGCGCTACCACGGGCGCGTCCGATCCGATGGCGCCGCTGCCACAGGACGTTCATTCCTACGCGCGGCCCGATGAGGCGCGCGTGCGCCACGTCTCGCTCGATCTCACGGCGGACTTTGAGCGCAAGGTGTTTTTCGGCAAGGCGACGTTGCACATCGTAGCTCGACCCGACGCGCGCGAGATCGTGCTCGATAGCGATGGCCTGGTGATCCAAGCGATCCGCACTGGCGGGCGCGCGATGCCCTACACGGTCGGCGAAACGCGCGAAGGCGAAGGCGCACCACTCACAATTCAACTGGATGGCGCGCGCACGATCGAGATCGAGTACGAGTCGGCGCCCAATGCGCGCGCGCTGCAATGGCTCGAACCGGCGCAGACCGCGAGCAACAAGAAATTCCTGTTCAGCCAAGGCCAGGATATCAACAACCGCACCTGGATCCCGACGCAAGACAGTCCGGGCATCCGCCAGACCTACGACGCCCGCATCGTCGCGCCGGAAGATTTGCGTGTGGTGATGAGCGCCGAAATGCTGACGCCGGACGGCGAACCGGCAGGCGCGGGCAAGCGCGCCTACCGCTTCCGGATGCCGCAAGCCATCCCGCCCTACCTGATCGCAATCGGCATTGGCGATTTGGAGCATCGCAGCGTTGGGCCGCGCACCGGCGTTTATGCCGAACCGAGCGTCGTTGAGCGCGGCGCTTACGAATGCGCCGACATGGAACGCATGATGCAGGTCGCGGAGACGCTCTACGGACCCTACCGTTGGGGCCGCTATGACGTGCTCATCCTGCCGCCCTCATTTCCGTTCGGGGGCATGGAAAATCCGCGCCTCACATTCCTGACGCCGACCTTCCTTGCAGGCGATCGCTCGCTGGTTTCGCTCGTGGCGCACGAACTGGCGCACTCTTGGTCCGGCAATTTGGTGACCAACGCGACGTGGCCGGATGGTTGGCTCAATGAGGGCTTCACCTCCTACATCGAAGGCCGGATCGGCGAGGAGTTGTTCGGCGTCGACGTCGCCAATCAAGCCGAAGTGCTGGCATGGGCGGGCATTCAGGAGGCGCTGCGCACCGTCGTCCCGGAAGGCCAGAAGCTTTACTCGACCGCCGAGGTCGAAGGCTCAAGCGCGATCACGTACGACAAGGGCGCGTTGTTTCTGAAGACGATGGAGCGCCTGATCGGGCGTGCGCAGATCGATAGCTATCTGCGGTCCTACTTCGATCGCCACGCTTTCCAGCCTATGACGACGCAATGGTTCTTGGCCGATTTCCGCGAGCACGTCGTGCGCGGTAACGCCGAGCTTGAAGCACGCCTGATGCTCGATCAGTGGGCGTACGAGCCGGGCATTCCCTCAAATGCCGTCGAACCACAAGCCGAGGGCTTCGCGGAGGTCGCGCACTTTGTGGCCGATTTCATGAGCGGCAGTCCGCCCGCTGCGGCGCCGTGGGAAAATTGGGGCACGATGCAGCGCCAGCGTTACATCCAGACGCTGCCGCGAACCTTGAGCCGCGCGAAACTGGATGAGCTTGAGAGCGCCTTCGGCCTCAACGACATCGGCAATATGGAAGTGCGTTTCGATTGGCTGATGCTGGCCGTACGCAACGGCTACACGTCTGCCGGCGACGCGGTGTCAGGCTTCCTGAGCGAGCAAGGACGCGGCAAGTTCGTGCGACCGCTCTATCGCGCGTTGATGGAGCAAGGCGCGTGGGGCCAGGGCGTAGCGCGTCGGACATACGCGCAGGCGCGGGCGATGTATCACCCGCTCGTGCAAAGCGGCGTTGATCGGATCGTGACGCCGGCTTGATGGAGCGTCGCCGTGGCTGAAGGCAAGACGAGCGCTGAAGATGCGGCGCTCGTTACGCTGAGCTTGGAGCGCGCGGCGGATCGTTCTGGCGATTTGACGGGCGCGGTGTATGCGCGCCTCTTTGCGGCGTACCCAGAAACCGAGGCGCTCTTCGTCCTGGATCGCGACGGCCAGGTGCGCGGGGCCATGCTGGCGCACGTGTTCGAGACGATTTTCGATTTCATCGGCGAGCGGCGCTACGCGGACCGCTTCGTCGGCGCCGAGATCGTGACGCACAGCGGTTACGGCGTCGCGCCGGAAGCATTCGCGGCGTTCTTCAGCCTACTGCGCGACGAAGTGCGCGCGGCGTGTGGACCTGACTGGACCTTGGGCATGGAAAGCGCGTGGAAAGGGCTGCTAGCCGAACTTTCGCGCGTCGTCGTAGACCAACCCTAATGGGCGCGCTTGACCCCGGGGGCGTCCAGCAGCAATCCAATCCTTATGAAGATTCTGATCGTTGGCTCCGGCGGGCGCGAGCACGCTTTGGGCTGGAAGCTCAAGCAAAGCCCGCTGGTCACGGAGATCATTGCAGCGCCAGGCAATCCGGGCTTGGCTGAGCTTGGTCGCACCGTGGCGATCAAGGCGGACGATGCGCGCGAATTGGCGGCGCTGGCGCTCCGCGAGCAGGCCGAACTCGTGGTGATTGGGCCCGAGGCGGCGGCCGCCGCTGGGCTGGCGGATGCGCTGAAGCAAGTCGGTATTCCCTGCTTTGGGCCAAGCAAGGCGGCGGCGGAGCTGGAAGCCTCGAAGGCGTTCATGAAAGAGTTCTGCGTGCGGCACGGCGTGCCGACTGCGGAATACAAAGTGTTCGATGACGCGATCCGCGCGAAGGCCTATCTCGGAGACCGCGAGCCGCCGTTCGTGATCAAGGCTGACGGTTTGGCGGCAGGCAAAGGCGTTGTCATCGCGGAGACGCGGCGCGAAGCGGATGCGGCGATCGATGAGATTCTCTTCCTGCGCAAATTCGGCACCGCCGGGCAGCGCATCGTGATCGAGGATTTTTTGCCGGGCGAGGAAGCCAGCTTCTTCGCACTCTGTGACGGTGAGACGGCGATCCCACTCGTTGCTGCGCAAGATCACAAGCGCGCCTATGACGGCGACAAAGGCCCCAACACAGGCGGCATGGGCGCCTACTCGCCGGCGCCGATTTTCACCGACAAAGTGCGCGACCAGACGATGGAGCAGATCATCCTGCCGACGCTGCGCGGGATGAAGGCGGAAGGCACGCCGTTCGTCGGAGTCCTATTTGCCGGACTGATGATCACGCCGGCTGGCCCAAAGCTGATCGAATTCAACGTGCGCTTCGGCGATCCCGAATGCCAAACACTGATGCGGCGGATGAAGAGTGATTTGGCGCCAGTCTTGATGGCGGCGGCCAAGGGCAAGCTTGCGAACGCGCCCGCGCTGGAGTGGAGCGAAAGCTCCGCTGTGACTGTCGTTTACGCTGCGCAAGGTTACCCCGATGAACCTTTAAAGGGCTCAGTGATCCGCGGGCTTACCGATGCAAGCACGGTGAAGGACGTGGTGATTTTTCACGCCGGCACGCGAATGGACGATGATGGCCTGTTGCGCGCAGACGGCGGACGCGTTCTGAACGTCACGGCTACGGGCGCGACGCTGAAGGATGCCGTCGCATCGGCGTACGCGGCGGTCAATCGCATCGACTGGCCGGGCGGCTTCTGCCGCCGCGATATTGCTTGGCGCGCCCTGAGCTAATTACTCGAAAGCGCGGCGCATCATCGCGTCCGCATCCTCAGCGGTGTCCGCACGCTCATCGAAATCGAGATAACAGGCCGTACAGCCGGTCAGCAGACCGCCACCCACGCGGAAATTGAAAATCGCGCAATCGTAGAAGTCAGCCGCCGTGACCTCGGGCTCGACTGGGTCCCAGCCGTGCCAGTTGATCCGCATGATGACTTCGCCGTCGGCCTCGTGTTCGTCGACGATTTCGAACCGCCAGTTGCGATAGATCGAATAGAGCAGTTCACGCCAGCGCCGAGCTTGCACTGGGCCTTCGCCCATAATCGGCGGCAGGTAATTGTAGCGGAACGTCGGGCTCAACTGAGTATAGAAATCCTCCGTGCGCCCTGCCACGAAGCTCTCGAAATGTGCGCGTGCAATCTTGAGTCCTGCTCGCATTCATGCCCTCCCCGAACTGGTTTTGAATGTGAACGGAGCGGAGGTTCAAACAGCCTCCCAAGCTCGGCAAGCAACCTAACCGGGACTTGGACCCCTGTTGCCCCAGGGTATCCCGCTTGCTTTGGGGGGCGGGCCGTTTCTATGGTCCGGTATGGCCGAACCAGATCCGCATGAAAACTTTAAGGGCGTGAAGCCGGTCGAGGACCGACATCGGCTTGACGAGGCGTCCCTCGAGCGATGGCTCAAGTCCAATGTCGAAGGCTTCGAAGGGCCGCTGACATTGAACCAGTTCAAGGGCGGGCAATCGAACCCGACCTATCAATTGGTGACGCCGAGCCGGAAGTACGTCCTGCGCAAGAAGCCAGCCGGCAAACTGCTGCCGTCCGCGCATGCGGTCGATCGCGAATACAAAGTCATCTCAGCGCTCTACCCAACCGGCTTCCCGGTCGCGAAGCCTTATGCGCTCTGCACGGACGACAGCGTCGTCGGCGCGATGTTCTACGTCATGGAAATGGTCGAGGGGCGGATTCTTTGGAATGGCCTGCTCCCGGAAATGACGAAAGACGAGCGCCGCCAGACCTACCTTCACAAGATCAAGACGCTCGCGCAGCTTCACAATACTGATTACGCCGCCATCGGCCTCAGAGATTACGGCAAGCCCGGCAACTATTTCGCGCGCCAAATCGATCGCTGGACCAAGCAATACAAGCTCAGCGAAACCGAAAACATCGAAGAGATGAACAAGCTGATCGAGTGGTTGCCGCAAACCATTCCGCCCGGCGAGCGCACCTCGATCGTTCATGGCGATTACCGGCTCGACAATATGGTGCTGCATGCAAGCGAACCGCGCGTGATCGCGGTGCTTGATTGGGAGCTCTCGACGCTCGGCGATCCGCTGGGCGATTTCACCTATTATCTGATGAATTGGGTGATGCCGAGCGATGGACGCGCGGGCCTAGGCGGCAAGGATCTGGCGCCGCTGGGCATCCCAACGACGGAAGAAGTGGTTGAACTCTATTGCGCCGAAACTGGCCGCGACGGCATTCCGCAATTGGACTGGTACTTCTCGTACAACGCCTTCCGCCTCGCCGGCATTCTGCAGGGCATTGCTGGACGCGTGCGTGATGGCACAGCGGCCAGCGCGCATGCGGCGCAGATGGTGCAACGCATTCGACCGCTGGCGCAGGCCGCTTACAGCTACGCACAAAAAGCTGGGCTGAAGTGAACGAGCGTCAGCGCGACCTCTTCATGTGGATCTGGTCGCGCCGGCGCCAGATTGGCCAAGCGCAAGCGGGATTGCGCGGGCTGCTCATTGGCGTGATTGGTGGCTTGCTGTTCACCTTCATTATGCTCGGCGAAATCGGCACAGATCGTGGGACGTATACGGGCATCTCCGCACTGCTTCCGCTGATCCAGCGCGGCGGCACATTGCTTGTGCTTTCGGTCGGCGCGTTCGGGTTCATTGGCTTTATGGGCGCCTACCGTGTGTTCGCGGCGCAAGAGGCGCAGTATCAAGCGCTGCTCCAGGCTGGTGCGCGCGTGCCGGATCAGAAGCCGGAAATGCAACTCGCGGATCGTGGGCCGGCGCTCGCTGTCGGCATTGCGGTGGCGGTTATCGCGGCGTTCATCGTCACACTGTTCGTGATGTACTGGTAAGCGACCCCGTTTGAGACGAAACGCGGGGGTAAGGTGTTGACGGACGCGGCGACGCGCCCGATCAAAACCGGCACGTTTTGGGGGAAATCTCATGCTGCGACGCGTCATAACGTTTGCTGGAGCGATGGGCGCACTGGCGCTGCTGGCCGGTTCGAGCTTCGCGCAGGACGCCGGACCGCGTGTGGCGACAATCATTCACGCAGGCCGTGTGCTTGCCGATCCCTCGAACGGCCGCGTGCTGACTGAGCAATCCATCCTCGTTGGCGCCGACGGCAACATCGTCGGCATCGAACCGGGCTATGTGACGCGCGAGGGCGCAACGGTCGTTGATGAACGCAATCGCTTCGTGATGCCCGGCCTGATCGATAGCCACGTGCACATCACGCACGAGCTTGGCCCGAACCAGATCCTCGATGAAGTGACGCTGACCTCGTCCGACGCAGCGCTGGAAGGCGCAGGCTATGCGCGCATTACGCTGCTGGCGGGCTTTACAACGATCGCCGATCTTGGCGCGCCGAACGATGCGATCTTCGCGCTGCGCCGCGCGATCCGCGAAAATCGCGTGCCCGGACCGCGTATCCTGGCTGCAGGTTCACCGATCACCCCGGACGGCGGCCACGGCGACGCGAACGGCTTTGCACCGGATGTGCTGAACGTTCTGCGCAGTGAAACGGCGTGCAGCGGCGCTGATGCGTGCCGCCGCGCAACGCGGCGCCAAGTGCAAGCAGGCGCCGATTTGATCAAGATCACAGCGACTGGCGGTGTGCTCTCCAACACCGCGGCCGGCGTTGGTCAGCAATTCAGCAACGACGAGTTCGCGGCGATTGTTGAAGCGGCGCACTCCATGGGTCGCCGCGTCACCGCGCACGCGCACGGCACGGATGGCATCAATGCGGCGCTGCGCGCAGGCGTCGATTCCATCGAACACGGCACCTATCTCGATCGCGAGTCCGTGCGCCTGCTCCGACAAGGCAACCGCTATCTGGTGCCGACCATGATGGCCGGCTGGTGGGTCGGCCAATTGGCCGAGCAAGGCGGCGTGCTGACGCCGGCGCAAGCTGACAAAGCGCGGCGCGTCGGCCCTGACCTCGTGCGCATGGTGCGGATGGCGCATGCGGCGGGCGTGCGGATAGCGTTTGGCACCGATACCGGCGTTTCGCCCCACGGCATGAACGCCCGTGAGTTCCAACTGCTGGTCGATGCCGGCTACACACCGCTGCAGGCGATCCAAGCTGCGACCGTGAACGCAGCAGACCATCTGCAGTTGAACAACGTGGCCGGCCGCATCGCGCCTGGTTACGCTGCCGATATCATCGCCGTGGATGGCGATCCGCTGACCGACGTCGCCACGCTCATGAACGTGCCGTTCGTGATGGCGCGCGGAACGACCTTCAAGAACGACTAGCATGCGGGGCGCCGCGGGACTAAGCAGCGGCCATGCTTCGTGTGATTGCCCGTGGCGGCGCTGAGGCGGCGTGTGAAGCGCCGGAGGCGCTCTGGTACGACCTTGAGTCTCCGACTGAGACCGAGGAGCGCGATGTCGAACAGACTTTGGGCATCGACGTCCCGACGCCTGACGAACGCGCCGCGTTCGAAGATTCGTCGCGCTACTACGAAGAAGGCGAAGCGCTTCACTTGACGGCCACGCTCCTGGGGCGGCGCGACGAAGGCAATTTCGTCGCCGGAGCGGTCACCTTCATTCTCTGCGAAGGTAAGCTTGTCACAGTGCGGCAAATCAAGCCGCGGGCGTTTGAGATTGGCCAGAAGCGCGCTTCGGCACGGCTGGGCTCAGCGCAATCAGGCGCGGACGTGATGTTGGCGCTGATCGAAGGCGCAGCGGAACGGCTGGCGGATTTGTTGGCCGAAGCCACGCGTGACGCCAACTCACTTTCGCAACAAGTGTTTGACAACACGGATTCCACGGATCTGCGCACCGCGCTGCGCGAGCTCGGCCGCATCGGCATGCTGGCGGCGATGGCGCACGATTCACTCACCAGCCTGCAGCGCCTGCTCGTCTATGCGCGCGCCAACAACGCCAAGGGCAAATACGGCATCGACGCGCAGCGGCTCTCGGCGCTGACGCGCGATGTGGGCGAACTGGAGCGCATCGCTGAATCGACGCAGCCGCGCCTCTCCTATTTGCAAGATGCGCTGTTAGGCCTGATCAACGCGTCGCAAACCAATGTGCTGAAGGCGCTCTCGCTGGCGACGATTGCGTTTGTGCCTCCAACCTTGATCGCTTCGATTTTCGGCATGAACTTCGATGCGATGACGTGGTTTCGCGAGCCGTGGGGGCCGTGGGTTGGCGTCGCGATGATGTTTGCCGCGCCGGCGCTGCTGTTCGGCATCGCCAAATGGCGTAAGTGGTTCTGAGCGGAACCCGCCTTACGGCAACCACATTTTCGTTAAGCTTCGCGCGACTGGCGCCTAGGCTGGCGCGCGGGCCGCAATCGTCTTACCGAGATGAGATGGCGCGGATTGGCGCCGACGATCTGCTGTGGAGCGAGACCATGAAGAAGGTGATCCTTGCAGCGACCGCGATGGTCGCACTCGCCGGTTGCGGCACGCAAATGGGCGATCGCATGGCGAGCGGCGCCGCCATTGGCGGCGGCGTTGGCCTGGCCGCCGGCGGCGTTGGGGTTGTGCCGGGCGCGATTATCGGCGCGGCCGTTGGCGGATTGACGCCGCCGGAGAAGGTCAATCTCGGCGAGCCTGTCTGGGACAATTGATTGTAAAGCTGAACGCGCGGGCCTAAAGGCTCGCGGCAAAGGCGCCCGTCTGTGCTGCGGGAGTGCCGAGGGACGTCTTATGGCTACGTTGGAATTCACCCGTCGCTACGCGATGGCGCATCGCCTATTGGCGACCAAGAGCGCGAAGTGCGCGATCCCACACGGACACAATGAGTTCGTGACGGTGCGGCTTGAACCCGAGGCGCGCTTTCAGTTTTCGGAGACAAACTCGGCGGCGCCGTTCGAGGCGGTGAAGAAGCGCTGGCACCAATGGATCGACGAGCATGTCGATCACGCGCTGCATCTGGGCCAAGCCGATCCCCTGATCGGTTACTTCCGAGATCACGAGCCACAGCGCCTCCCGCAGATCATGACCTTTCAGGGCGATCCCACCACGGAAGCGCTCGCCGCATGCTTCTGGCTGAAGCTCTCGGCCTTTATCGTCGCTGACCGATTGCCCTTCGCACTGCGTGAGGTGCGCATCGAAGAAACGCCGACAAACACAGTGGTGATCGATCATGCCAATTTCGATCCGCGCACGTGTGGCTTGCGCGCTGGCGCCTGGCCGTGGCGCGCCGATATGAGCATCAACGACTTCTAAAACGGGCCCGGAGCGCACATGCCGTCTTTTCTCACCTCGCCGCAGATCGCCCCGATCCTCATGCTGGTGGCGTCGAACGTGTTCATGACGTTCGCGTGGTACGGGCACCTGAAGTTTCGCTCGACACCGCTGCTGATCGCGATCGTTGCGTCGTGGGGCATTGCCTTCGTTGAATACTGCCTCGCTGTGCCTGCGAACCGGATCGGGCGCGCTGTGTATTCGACGGCCGAACTCAAGACGATGCAGGAAGTGATCACTCTTAGCGTGTTTGTGCTGTTCTCGTGGCTTTTCCTGAAAGAGCAGCTGAGCTGGAACCATCTGCTCGGCTTTGCACTGATTGCGGCGGGCGCAGGCGTCGTTTTTATGGGGAAGGCCGGCTGAAGAGCCAGATCGCCCAAGGCAGGCCGATAGCGAACGAAAGCGCGAGTTCGACACCGACGCTGAGGTAGTTGAAGCGTGTGCGCGCACCGTCGCGCCAGATTGATATGAGGCGCCCGACGGCTGCGCCCGCCCATGCGGCACTGAGGATGGCGATGGCGCCGGTGGCGCAAACGCCGATCAAAGCCTCGCCCGTCGTCAGGTACTTGAGCGTGAGCACGAGGGCTGCGGCGTGCGAGAGGAAGAACACGCCGCCATAGGTGGCGCGAAATTCCGCCTGGCCGCCGCCCTGTTCATCCGCTTTGAGCCGCACCAGACGCGCGGCCCATTTCGGATCGAACAGCGCGCGCAGCCCCAGAGCGCCGCCAAAGGCGAGCCCCAGTACGCACAGCCCCCACGCAAATAGCATCAACGCATGCCGGGCAGGCTCACGCCCTCGGTTTTCGCACGCTTGCCGGTCCAGCCGTACTTCGACAACTCGTTCAGCGCGATGGTGCGCGCGTGCACTTCATCCGGGCCGTCTGCGAGACGCAGCGTGCGGATGCCGGCATACGACTTGGCGAGGCCGAAATCTTGGCAAACGCCGGCGCCGCCGTGCGCCTGGATCGCATCGTCGATCACCTTCAACGCCATGCGCGGCGCCGCGACTTTGATCATCGCGATTTCGTTCTTGGCGACCTTGTTGCCGACCTTGTCCATCATGTCGGCGGCCTTCAGGCACAGAAGGCGCGTCATCTCGATATCGATGCGAGCGTCGGCGATGCGCTGCTCCCACACGCTATGCTCGGCAATCGTCTTGCCAAACGCGACGCGGCTGGTGACGCGCTTGCAGAGCGCTTCGAGCGCGGCTTCAGCGGCGCCGATCGTGCGCATGCAGTGGTGGATACGGCCCGGGCCCAAACGGCCTTGCGCAATTTCAAAGCCACGACCTTCGCCGAGCAGAAGATTCTCAACCGGGACGCGGACGTCCTTCAGTTCGATTTCCATGTGGCCGTGCGGGGCGTCGTCATAGCCGAAAACATTGAGCGGCCGCAGAATGTTGATGCCCTTGGCGTCGAGCGGGACGAGAATTTGGCTCTGCTGGGAATGGCGCGGATTGTCCGGGTTAGTCTTGCCCATCAGGATCGCGACTTTGCAGCGCGGATCGCCAGCGCCCGACGACCACCACTTGCGGCCATTGATAACGTAATCGTTGCCATCGCGCTTGATTTCGCACTGGATGTTGGTCGCGTCCGACGACGCGACCGCCGGCTCAGTCATCAGGAAGGCCGAGCGAATCTCGCCCTCCATAAGCGGCTTCAGCCACTTATCCTTTTGCGCGCGCGTGCCGTAGCGTTCGAGCACTTCCATGTTGCCGGTGTCGGGCGCCGAGCAATTGAACACCTCCGAACCGAACGCAACGCGGCCCATGATCTCTGCGAGCGGCGCGTATTCGAGGTTGGTGAGACCGGGGCCCTCAAACTCGAATGTATCGTCCACGTGCGCCGCGCCCGCTGACGGCGGCATGAACATGTTCCAGAGACCGGCTTTCTTGGCCTTCGCTTTTACTTCCTCCACGACCGGGAGCACCTTCCAGCGGCTGCCCTCTTTTTGCTGCGCCTCATAGGTTGGCACCGCAGGATAGACGTGCTCGTCCATGAAGGCTTGGACCTTGTTGATCCAGGTTTGAGCTTTTTCGGTGTGTTGGAAGTCCATGGTCAGCGTCCTCCCGCGGGTAGCGGCGTTGTTTCCGCTAGGCTAGAGGCGTGAGCCACGGGGAGCAACGCCAGATGAACCTTGCCGCAAGGGTACTGACACTTGGCCGCGTGCGCCTGGAGCCGTTCGAGGAGCGCCATCGCGAGGCGTTAGCAACGCTGGCGGCGGCAGAGCCGGAGAACTTCCGGCATATGCCGTTCGCGGTTGAGCGCCTCGGCTATTCACAATGGTTCGACCTATTGCGCAGCGACCAGGCGGCGGGCCGCTCGATCCCACATACGATCTTTGTCGACGGTCAGATCGCCGGCCAATCTTGCTACCTCAATATTCGCCCACGCGATGCCGGCGTGGAGATCGGCTCGACCTGGTACGCCAAGGCGGCGCAAGGCGGGTTCTTGAACCCGACTGCAAAACTGCTGCTGATCGGTAACGCATTCTCGCAAGGCGCCGAGCGTGTGGAGTTGAAGACCGACGCACTGAACGAACGCTCACGCGCAGCGATCCTGAAGATGGGCGCGCAGTTCGAAGGCATTCACCGGCGCCACATGCGCCGCGCCGACGGCACACTGCGCGACACGGCTTGGTATTCGGTCATCCGCGACGAGTGGCCGGCGGTGCGCGCGGGGTTAGAGACCCGCTTGTAATTAGCGTCAAAGCGTCCGGAAAATCATGCGTGGGAGGTTGGCATGTTGCTTCTTAGAATTTTGCTAGTGACGATTCTGGTGGTCCTGACGGGATACACGCTCATCGTGATTTCAAATCATGGATGGAATCTGCTCGAGGTTTTCTTCGGCGACATGTTTGAGATGGGTTGGCCCGGCCAGTTCAACCTGGATTTCATGGGGTTCTTGACGCTGTCCGCGGTTTGGACCGCATGGAGGCATCATTTCTCGCCCCTCGGCCTCGCACTCGGACTAATCGCCTTCTTCGGCGGCATGGCGTTTTTGGCGACCTATCTTCTCATCACGAGCTACAAGGTCAAAGGCGACGTCAAAGCGCTGCTTTTGGGCAGTCAACGCGCCGCCTGACGTTGCTCCTTGAACGCGAACGATTGCAAACGCATCGAACGCGCCTAAATTCGGACTGACGCGAGCGCCGCTCTAGGCGGCTTTCGGGGCGCTCCCCGCCCGCGCCGCTCTTCCACAATGAACATGGGAGGCGCGCGTGGTATCGCTCGCGATCACTTCAAACCGCATCGCGGGAGGGCGCGCATGACGCACGTCCTCTTGCTCATTCTCGTACTCGTCACCGCAACGGTGTCGGGTGTTTTTGGCATGGCTGGTGGGCTGATGCTGATGGGCGGGCTGACGCTGGCCATGCCCGTTGCCGCCGCCATGGTTACGCACGGCGCGGTGCAGTTCGTGTCGAACGGCTGGCGCGCGGTTCTGCATCGTCGCTACATCCAATGGCGGATCATCGCGATGTACGGCGTGGGCTCTGCGATCGCGGCGTGCGGCTTGGCGCTGGTAACGTACCAGCCGACGAAAGCATGGGTTTATCTGATGCTAGGCCTGGTCCCGGGCTTGGCTTGGATGCCGAAGAAATTCTTCAACCTCGACGCGGCAAAGCCGCTGCACGCCGTGGCAAGCGGTCTTAGCGTGACTGGCCTGAACGTGATCGCGGGCGTTTCCGGGCCGCTGCTCGATGTGTTCTTCGTGCGCACTGCCATGACGCGTCACGCGATCGTCGCGACGAAGGCCGCTACGCAGGCGTTCAGCCACACGATCAAGATGGCGTTCTATGGCGTGCCGTTGCTGGCTGCGACAGAAGCAACCGGTTTGCCGTCAATCTGGTTTTTCGTGCTCGCAGCGCCGCTCGCGATGTTAGGCGCTGTGCTGGGCGGACGCGTGCTCGACAAGTTGAGCGACGTGAACTTCCTCAAATACACGCGCTGGATCGTGACGGGGCTGGGGCTCATCTATCTCGTGCAAGCGGCGCAATTATTCGCACGGGGCTAGGCGTCGCCTGCACTCGGATCGGGTGCGCCCTCTTCAACATCCAGCAGATCGCCTGGCTTGCAGTCCAGCGCTTCGCAGATTTTCACTAAGGTCTCGAAGCGCACGCCTTTCACCTTGCCTGTGCGCAGAAGCGACAGGTTGGCTTCGGTGATGCCAACGCGCTCGGCAAGGTCTTTGGCTTTCATCTTCCGGCGCGCCAGCATCACATCAAGGGTGACGACGATGCGCATCAGATGATCTGGTCGTTCTCGGCCTTGAGTGAAGCGACGGCGGCGGCGAGCGCGCCTCCGATCATCATCACGGACGCTGAAAACACCATCAGCGCAATATCCAATGGGTCAAAGCGCCAAGCGAACGCCGCCCCTCCGAGCAACGAAATTGCGAGCGGCGAAACCAGCATCTTTAGGAAGAACGCTGCAAGCGCTGACAAGCCGGCAAGCTGGAAGGCTGCACTTGCCTTCTCCGAAACAAACCGGCCCGCGTGATACTCAACAAGGACAGGCTGGAGCACAATCACCGCCGCCGCGGCAGCGACAGCTGGCGCATAGCTTAAGATTTTGATCAGAATCGCAGCCACTGCGCCCACCTCAATCGCCCACGGCGCAGGCTCGAACGCTACGAGATAGATCTCACCAATGAACGGCAGTCCGATTGCTGCGACGAGCATCGGGATCAACGTCGCGCTCATGACGCGCATCTGCCCGGCCTGCGTACGCGCTTTTTGAATTTGGGTATCAACGTCGCTCATCAGACAATCTCGTCGTTCTCTTGCTTGATGCGCGCGGCGGCTTCCAGCACGCGCCCGAGCACCGCGACAAATGCGGCGAACGCCATCAGGCCAAGATCAAAGGTCTCGAAATGCCAGATGAAACCGCGCCCTTCGTGGGTGATCCAACTGTAGAGCGTCGGTGATATCAGCACCTTGAAGGCCAGCGCCCAGAGCGCGTACTCGGCGGCGTTGCGCACGCCGACGCTGGCTCTGATCGTGAAGAAGCGGCCGGCGCCATATTCCTCCAGCACCTTGCTGAGATCGAGCAGCGCGCCGGCCAAAAGGAAGCTTGGCACCGCCAACACAGACGAAACGGCGATAGCGCGGATGAGCGCGAGCGCCCCGTGGATGTCCATCGTCACCTCGGCGCTGCGGATGGCCTGCACCGCGGGAGGGACGATGCTCTGCGTCACCGCGCCAATCGCGATAAGGATCGCGCCGACGACAGCGACGGTGGCCGCGCCGTCGGCCAATTTCCGCGCGCGATCCAGCGGCGCCGTGGCTGCTTCAGTCACTTAACCTGCCCCATAAAACATGACGATAATAAATTATCGTCATACAATAATTTTGTCAAGCTGATGATCGCTGTGGTTAATGGTCCATCAACCCGAGCGCCGGTCCCATGGAGGCTGAGAGATTCGGGACGGCAAATAATGCCCATCATCACGCACATCCTGCTGTACATCGCCTACGCCACCATCTCGCTAACGGTGGGCTTGGCGCTTAACCAGATCGGCGGCCAGGACATTGGCGGCTCGTTCCTGGGCGGCATCGCGCTCTTCTGCGCGTGCGCGGTGACGCATTCGAGCATCAGCGCCAGCGCGGCAGCGGGCCGGATTGGCAGCACCGAAAAGCGGATCACACGCGACATGGAGCGCTTGCGCACCGCGCACCGCGAAGTGACGGCCGACATCGATGCGGTGCAGGCGAGGCTCGATCAGATCGAAACCCAGATTGCATTCGGCGTACCGCAATCGCCGCCGCAGATCGAAGCGCCGCAGGCATCGGGCGGGCAGATCGAGCTGAAACTCATCGACCAGATCGTGGATAAGCTCGGCGCCGCAATGGACGCCCGTCTCCAGACCATCCAAGCGGCTGGCAACGTCACGCCGATCCATGGCGGCCCGACGCGCGGGCCGATGGACTTGGTGCGCGAGGCGATCCTTGAGAACCGCGTTGAGCTGCATTTGCAGCCCATCGTGCAGCTGCCTCAGCGCAAGACCGCGTACTACGAAGGCTTCACGCGTCTGAAAGATGCAACCGGCCGCATGATCTTGCCGCAGGAGTTCATTCCCGCGGCCGAGCAGGCGGGTCTCATGTCGACCATCGACAACGTCCTTTTGTTCCGATGCGTGCAGATCGTCCGCAAGTTGATGAAACAGGATCGCCGGATCGGCATCTTCTGCAACATCAGCCCTAGCGCCCTGGCTGATGAGGCCTTCTTCCCGCAATTCCTCGATTTCATGCGGGAGAACCGTGATCTCGCAGGCAGCGTGATCTTCGAGATTCCGCAAATCTCTTACGACAGCCGCACCTCGATCGAGGCACGCGCGATGGCCAAACTCGTCGATCTCGGCTTCCGCTTCTCTATCGACCGCGTGACCAGCGCCGAGATCGATCTGCCGGACCTTGAGCGCTCGGGCGTGCGCTATCTGAAAATCCCGGTGAATGTCATCGCCGATCAGATTATTCGCGGCGGCGTGCGCCCGCGTTCCGCTATCACGCGCGAGATCGCGGCGGCGGACATCGCAGCCGTGTTCCAGCGCTATGGCATCGACATGATCGCCGAGCGCATCGAGAGCGAGGAAGCCGTGCTCGAAGTGCTTGACCTCGACGTGCCGTATGGCCAGGGCCACCTCTTCGGCGCGCCGCGCGCGATCAAGGAGAGCCTGATGGAAGAAACCGCGCCGCCCCGCGACTTCCTCCTCAAGGGCGGCGGACGGGTGGCCTAAGCGCCCGAGCTTGGCTAGAGCAGTCCGACGAGCGAGCGGACTGCCCAATCCATGACCAAGATCATCGCCATTACCGGCGGCTCTGGCGCTGGCAAGACGACGGTGGCGCGTGCACTAGCACGCCGACTGGGCGCCGGCGCGGTGGTGATTGCTGAGGACGATTACTATCGCTGCTCGTCCGGCGTCGCGAATTTCGACGCGGCCACGCATAATTTTGATGCGCCAAGCGCCAAGGAGCACGAATTGCTGCGCGAGCACTTGGCGCTGGCAAAGAGCGGCGCCGCGTTCGACAAACCAGTCTATGACCTCGTCACCCACCGGCGCCTGCCGGAGGTTGAGCGCATCGCACACGCCGATTGGGTTATCGTTGAGGGCATCCATCTTCTTGCGGCGGATGATCTTCGCGGTCTGTTCGATTTTGTTGTGTTCATGCATGCGGATGAGTCTCTGCGCTTGGGCCGACGCATGATCCGCGACGCTGAAACGCGCGGGCGCACACCCCGCTCCGTGCTGGCGCAGTTCTTCAACAATGTGCGGCCGATGCACGAACTCCATGTCGAGCCGCAGCGCGCGCTGGCGGACTTAATCCTGGAATGCCCATTTGATGCAGGGCCAGCGCATGCCGAAGCTTCGGCGTCGCGGATCGCGGAGCGGCTTGCTTGACCAAAATCCTCACGACGATCGACGCCATCGCCGCGCAATACGACGCCGTGCTTTGCGATGTGTGGGGCGTCCTCCACAATGGCCGGCGCGCCTACCCAGCGGCCTGCGCGGCGCTGCAGCGCCTGCGCGCGGCAGGCAAGAGCGTGATCCTGCTGACCAACGTGCCGAAACCTCGCGGACCGATCCCGGAACAGCTCGACCGCGTCGGCGTGCCGCGCGACGCTTGGGACGCGATCGTCACTTCGGGCGATGCAATCCGCATGGAGTTGGAAGCACGCGCGCCGGGTCCGATGTTCAAGATCGGACCGGGTGATTACGACCGTGCGCTCTGGGAAGGCTTGGGCCTTGTGCAAGCGCCTCTCGCTGACGCTCGCTTCTTTGCAATCTCGGGGCTCAATCGCGACGATGAGACGCCAGAGGATTACGCAGAAACCCTCCGTGCGGCGAAGGCGCGCAATCTCGATCTCATTTGCGCCAACCCAGACATCGTCGTGCAATTTGGTGACCGGCTAGTCTGGTGCGCGGGCGCGATCGCGCGCGACTACGAGTCGCTTGGCGGACGCGTGATCATGGCCGGCAAGCCTCATGCGCCGATTTATGATCTGGCGTTCAAAGAGCTTGCGGCGCTGCGTGGAGACGTTGGGCGCGACCGCGTGTTGTGCATCGGCGATGGCGTGGTGACAGATGTGCTCGGCGCCAACGCGCAGGGTCTGGATTGTGTCTTCGTTGCAGCCGGCATCCATGGCGAGACGCTTCTAACCGGCGGCGCACTTGACGCCGCTAAGGTCGATAAGGCGCTCACGGCTGAGAAAACCCACGCCGCTTACGCTATGGCGGCTTTGGCCTAGTAGGTCTGCACGCCCAAGTCTTCAAACGTGCGAGCGACGTGGGAATCGAAGTCGCGCGCTTGGTTCATGTCGGCGCGGCCCTCGTCATCACCGCTGCGGCGGCGAGCGACGCCGCGGCCGAACAGAGCTGATGGATTGCCGGGCTCGACTTCGAGCGCCGCTTCGTACGAGCTTCGCGCATTGGCCCATTCGCCGGCGCGGAGCTGCAGCAGGCCGCGGCAGAGCTGGGCCTGCACATTGCGCGGATCGCCTTCGGCCGCGGCGTCCGCATCGCGGCGGGCCTGATCCATGTTGTTGTCTTCCATCTGCACGCGGGTCCAGCAGCGGCCCGCAAGCGCGGGTGTCAGTTGTGGATTTATGCGGATGGCCGCGTCGAAATCGGCGAGAGCCGCCGGGTAGTCGCCCTGGCTCTGCTTGATCGCGCCGCGCCCAGCATAGGACGGCGCGAAGTTGCGATCGGCGGCGATGGACTGGGTGTAGGCCTCGGTCGCTGCGGCGTAATCGCTGCGGGCGCGCGCGATGTTGCCGGCGAGGTAATGTGCTTCCGCCGTAAACTCATTACTTTGAATGAGCCGCTGCACGAGAGGCTCTGCCGCATCCAGTTGGCCGCTTTCGACCAACACAATCGCTCGTCCTTTGACGGCGAGCATATTCTCCGGCGCGATTTCGAGGGCGGCATTGTAATCGCGCAGAGCGGAGGTGACGTCGCCCGCCTCGTAATTGGCGGCGCCGCGGTTTGCGAAGGCGTCGCCGCGCTCGGCGACCTCCAATTCGCCTGAATCGATCAGCGCGCCACACGCTTCCATCTTGGCTTCCGCCTCGGCGTCGTCCGCAAAGCAGGTCTGGCGGGCCTCGGTGAGAGGATCAGCGGCCTCGCGTTGGCACGCCGCGAGCGGAAGTCCGGCCGCCGCGATGAATAGCCAGTGGCTGACGCGCATATCCCTCTCCCCAACCGAGGCCGCCATCCTAGCGGGTCCAGGCGCTGGGGCCAATCCGAGGGCCGCTGGTCGCAGGTGGGGTTTGACGCGCGCAAAGGCCGGGCTAGATGCGAAGAAGAACCATTCGGGGAGCCCGGGGACATGAAGAAAATCTGGATCGCCGCTGCGGCGCTGCTCAGTGCATGCGCAACGCCAGCTTCGACTGAGACCGGCCCGCCACCGCTATCGCACGATGCGCTAATGGCGCACGTGCGCGTGCTGGCGTCGGACGAATTCGAGGGCCGCTCGCCGGGCACACGCGGCGAAGAACTGAGCGTCGCCTACATCTCACGTGCGTTCGAGGCGGCTGGGCTTGAGCCTGGCGCGAACGGATCTTGGGTGCAGGACGTGCCGATGGTGACGGCGACCGTTACGAACAGTCCGACACTGCGCATCGGGTCGCATTCCTACGCGTTCGGAACGGACTTCGTGGCGTGGACGAAGCACCAGAACGAACCGCGCATCTCGATCGAGAACACTGAGCTGGTGTTCGTGGGTTACGGCGTCACGGCGCCGGAGAATAACTGGGATGATTTTGCGGGCGTCGATGTGCGCGGCAAGATCATCGTGATGCTGGTCAACGACCCAGATTTCGACACCGGCGACGATCGTGGCTTCGGCGGCAGGCGCATGACCTACTACGGGCGCTGGACGTACAAGTTCGAGGAAGCCGCGCGCCGCGGCGCCGCTGGCGTCCTCCTCATCCATGAAGACGAAGCTGCCGCCTATCCTTGGCCGGTGGTCAATTCATCTTGGACCGGTCCACAGCATGATCTGGCGCGCGACAATCAAGGCGTTGATCGCGCGCGCATCGAAGGTTGGATCACGAACCGGGTAGCGCGCGAATTATTCGCTGACGCCGGTCTCGATTTCGACCGCGAACGCGCGCGGGCGCAGAACCGGGGCTTCCGCCCTGTGTCGCTGCGCGCGCGTGGCTCCATCACACTGGAGACGCAGCTCGAACGGCACGCTTCGCGCAACGTGATTGGCGTCTTGCGTGGACGCGAGCGACCCAACGAAGCCGTGCTCTATGGCGCGCATTGGGATCACCTTGGCCGTTGCACGCCGGTGCGCGGCGACGACATCTGCAACGGCGCGCGCGACAACGCGACGGGCGTTGCAGGGCTGATCGAACTCGCGCGACGCTACCATCAGGATGGCGCGCCTGAGCGCAGCGTCGCATTCATTGCGTTCACAGCAGAAGAATCGGGTCTGCTCGGTTCGCAATATTATGCGGAGCACCCGGTGTTCGCGCCACGCGATACGGCGGCGATGATCAATATGGACGGCCTCAGCACAGTCGGCCCGGCGCGCGATGTCATCGTCGTCGGGTTCGGGCAAACGGATTTGCAGGATCGCCTGGTTGCGGCGGCGCGCACGCAAGGGCGAACGGTCGTGCCGGAAATCTATCCTGAACGCGGCAGCTTCTATCGTTCGGACCACTTCAACCTGGCGAAGATCGGCGTGCCGGTGCTTTACGCAGGGGCGGGCAACGATCTCGTCAATGGCGGGCCCGAGCGCGCGCGTCAGCTTTCAGACGCTTATCTCGCCGACGGCTATCACAAGCCGGACGATGAAGTCGGTCCAGACTGGGACATGACTGGAGCCACGCAGGATCTGACGTTGCTCTATCAGGTCGGGCGCGAAGTGGCGGATAGTGATGTGTGGCCGCACTGGAGCGCGTCGAGCGAATTCCGTGCGGCGCGGACGGCGCAGAACCGTTAGAACGCGCCGATCACCGGCATGAGCTTGGTTTTGAGCGATTGCGCGGTGAACGGCTTGACGATGTACGTGGAGGCGCCGGCGCGGGTTTCCGCTTCGGCGCCTTCGCCGTTGTCGTTCGCGACCATCACGAATGGTGTTTGCGCGATACGCTCGTCAGCGCGGACGCGCTGCAAGAATTCCATGCCCGTCATCGGCGACATCGAGGCGTCGGAAATGACGAGGGCATATTCTTTCGACTGCATCTTGGCGAGCGCGGTGCGCCCGTCGCAAGCTTCGTCGATGTTGGTAAAGCCGAGTTGGCGCAGGAGATTGCGCATGATCCGGATCATGGTGTTGTAGTCGTCCACGATCAAAATCGGCATTGTCATAGACACAGACATTTGCGCTCTCCCGCATACCCTTGCGGCGCTGTTATCTCGGTGTGACGTCCGCTGCCGGATCAGGGTGCGATGACCCGGCAGCGAGACGTTACCGGCTGTTTTTGCGCCGTGTTGTGATGATGACAGATAGCAAAGAGGCAGAAATTTTCGGTAAAACAGCGCTTAATCATGAGTGAATGGATGCGATTGTTCCGTGCGTATGGTTATCGTTTGGAAACGCACGCGACTGCAGTTTGGGGCGGACGGAAAGACTCTGTGAACGAATGGCGACTTTAGGCCCTTCCGCGACCGTACCTGACGATGCGCGCGGCGCATCGATTGCGCTTGGCAATTTCGATGGCGTGCATCGCGGGCACCAAGCCGTTATCGCCACCGCGCGCGAAGCGGCCCAGGCGATCGGCGCTCCACTTGGTGTTGCGGTATTCGAACCGCATCCGCGCCGCTTCTTTCAACCGAGCGCGCCGCCCTTTCGCCTCCAGAGCGCCGGCCAACGCGCGCGCGCGCTGGCTGAGCTTGGCGTTGACGAAGTATTCGAAGTCGGGTTCGACGCAGCACTCTCCCAATCGAGCGATCGCGACTTTGCCGAGAAGCTGCTGCGCGATTGCTTGGGCGCGCGCCACGTTTGTGTCGGCGCGGACTTTCGCTTTGGGCGCGGGCGCATGGGCGATGCAGCGTCGCTCGCGCGGCTTGGTGAAGAGTTCGGCTTCGGCGTGACGGCCGTCGCGCCGGTCGGCGGCGAGGACAAGATTTCCTCCAGCGGCGTTCGCGCAGCGATCGAAGGCGGCGATATGGAACGCGCGGAGGACTTGCTAAGCCGGCCCTGGGCGATTGAAGGCGAGGTACAACGCGGTTTCGCGCGCGGGCGCGACTTTGGCTTTCCAACCGCGAACGTGGCGCTCGGCGATTACGTGCGGCCGCGCCTTGGCGTCTATGCGGTGCGCGTTGATACGGGCGACGGCGTGCTGCTGCCCGGTGTCGCGAGCGTCGGCGTGAACCCCACAGTCGGCGAATTGCCAGCGCCGCTCCTAGAAGCGCACCTGTTCGATTTCAGCGGCGACCTCTACGGGCGTACGATCGAAGTAGAATTGATCCACTTCCTTCGCGATGAAGCGAAGTTCGACGATATCGGCGCGCTGAAACGCCAGATGACGCAAGATGTGATCGACGCCCGCCGCGCGCTGATCGGACGCTAGGCGCCCTCAACCGGCCGCGCCGGCACTTTCACTTCAGCCTCGCCCTCAAGAACGATCGTCTCGCCGACACGGCACTCGCAGCGCAGCTTGCCGCGCCGCCCCTTCTCAACAAGTTCGACGATCTCGACACTGGCCTCGACCGTATCGCCGATGCGGACCGGCGCGAGGAAGCGCAGCGTCTGCGAAATGTAGATCGCGCCGGGCCCCGGCAGGCGCGTGCCGATGACGGCGGAGATAAGGCTCGCCGTATAAAGGCCGTGCGCGATGCGGCCGCCGAACGGCGTCTTGGCGGCGAAGTGCTCTGATAAGTGGATCGGATTGCGGTCGCCGCTGATCTCGGCAAAGCCGACAACGTCGGACGCCTTCACGTGCTTGGTGTAGGTCTCGCGCTGGCCGACGCTGAGATCTTCGAAATAGAGCGACTGGGTTTCGGGGATGGTCATGACGAGGCCATAGGCAATGGGCGGGCGAAAATAGGCAAGCAAGAAATCCCTATTGCCGATACCTCGCGTCCAACGCCTTCTCAGCGGCGAGCTTTGAAGAAGTCCTTCAGCAGCATCGCTGCCTCTTCTGCGTGCACACCGGCGGTGACGGCCGGCTTCCAGTGCGTCTGTGGGTGGTCCCAGACTTTCGCGCCGTGGGCGACGCCGCCGCTCTTGGGATCGCTCGCGCCATAAACAACGCGGCCGATACGCGCGTGGCTGATCGCGCCGGCGCACATGGCGCAGGGCTCGAGCGTGACGTAGAGCGTCAGATCGGGCTTCAGTCGATAGTTCTTGATAGCCGCCGCCGCCGCCCGCAGGGCAAGAATTTCGGCGTGCGCAGTTGGATCGTGCATGCTGATCGGCGAATTGGCCCCCGTCGCGATCACCGCGCCGGCGGCGTCCACGATCACGCATCCGATCGGCGCTTCGCCTGCCGCCGCTGCACCGCGCGCCAAGTCCAGTGCTTGGGTCATAAACGTGTCGTCGCTCATGGGCGGCGCAGCTCCAGGAGGTCGGCGACGACATCGCCTTTGGCGAGCGTTTCGAAGGTGCCGGGGACGATGGCGTCGCGATATTGCTGACGGGCATCATCGTCCGAGTGCTCCATGCGCGTTTCCATCGCCTTGGTCCACGTCGCCTCGTCCGGCCATTGCGCGTAGGCGACATAGACGCCCTCGCCCACGTTATGCAGGCGTGAGCCCCAGCCGCCGAATTCCGCGGCAATGCGCTCAGTGCCGCGACGCCAGCCCGCCTCGAATTGCGCCTCGCGCCCTGATAAGACCTGCCACCGATAGATCACTGCAAACATGGCCAAAACTCCAGAGCCCCCTTCTAGCCCGGAAGCCGAGCGCATTGCGAAGTTCCTCGCGCGCGCTGGCGTGTGCTCGCGCCGCGATGCAGAGCGGCTGATCGCCGACGGGCGCGTGAAGCTGAACGGCAAGGTGCTGGACACCCCCGCCGTGAAGGTGACGGCGGCTGACAAGGTGCTGGTGGATGGCCGCCCGATTGGCGCGCCGGAGCCCACGCGCCTTTGGCGCTATCACAAGCCAACTGGCCTCGTGACGACGCACAACGATCCCGCTGGCCGCGCGACCGTCTTTCAGCATCTTCCCCCGGACTTGCCGCGCGTCATCTCAGTCGGGCGGCTCGATCTCACGTCAGAAGGTTTGCTGCTGCTCACCAATGACGGTGAGCTGGCGCGGCGCCTGGAGCTGCCGTCCAATGGGTGGGTGCGCCGTTATCGCGCGCGCGCGTTTGGACGCGTGACTCAGGAAGAGTTGGATCGCCTGAAGGACGGCATCACGGTCGATGGCGTGCGCTACGGCTCGATTGACGCCAAGCTTGAGCGCGGCGGCGCGTCGAACGCATGGATCACGGTGTCGATCAGCGAAGGCAAGAACCGCGAAGTGCGGCGAGTGCTCGATGCCTTGGGGCTGAAGGTGAACCGCCTGATCCGTACATCGTACGGGCCGTTTCAGCTGGGCGCACTTGAGATTGGCGCGGTTGAGGAAGTGCCGCGCAAGGTACTGAAAGAACAGCTCGGCAAAGACGCCTTCGACTAGTGATGCCCGCCGAGGAAGCTCGGGATCGCCGGGATGTATTGCGGCAGGAAATTGTGCCCGTCTTCCCAGATCATGCGTACGCCGGCGAAGAGGATAACAAGAATGCCGAGCACTGCGATCCAACGATATCTATCGATCACGCGCGCGATGATCGAAGCGGCGACGCCCATCAGTATGACCGACAACACCAAACCGAACGCCATGATCACTTCGTTGTGGCGCGATACAGCCGCTACGGCGAGGACGTTGTCGAGCGACATCGAAACGTCGGCGATGATGATCGTGATGAGAGCGCTCATGAACGTCTTGGGCGCCTTGCCGCCCGCCGCGACATTCTCAGCCAGCGCCTCGCCCGCAACCGGATCACCCACTTGCACCGGCTTGTGATGCTGCAGGTCCGACCACATTCGCCACGCCACCCAGAAGAGCAGCAAGCCGCCCACAAGCAGCAGGCCCTTGATTGCCAGCAATTGGATGGTCACCGCCGCGAACAAGATCCGCAGCAACAGGGCCATGATGATGCCCCAGAAGATGGCGCGCCGTTGCTGAGCCTTTGGCAACGCGGCGGCGGCGAGGCCCACCGCCACGGCGTTATCGCCGGCGAGCGCTAGATCGATCAGAATGACTTGGAAGAGCGCTGCAATGTCGGTGAAATCGAACGTCACGGCAGCTAGGCTCCTGGCGCTTTGCGGGGTCGCCCTTGTTCACGAAGGGTGACGCGCACGTCAAGCGCTTGGCGATGGGCGCTCAGCGCGACATATGGCGCTGAGGTACGGGTTGGAAGAGCGGGCGCATGCGCATTGTCAGCGGAGAGTTCAAAGGGCGCGCGATTGCGGCGCCAGCCGGGCGTGACACGCGCCCCACCTCAGACCGAGCGCGTGAGAGCCTTTTCAATGTGTTGTTGCATGCGCCCTGGTCTCCGGGGATCAAAGACCGGCGCGTGCTCGACCTTTTTGCAGGCTCAGGTGCGTTGGGGCTGGAGGCGATGTCACGCGGCGCGGCGTTTGCGCTTTTTGTTGAAACGGACGCGGCGGCGCGGGGAGCAATACGAGACAACATCGAAAGCTTGGGCCTCTTCGGCACAACGCGCATTCATCGACGCGATGCGACCGACCTCGGCGTGAAGCCAGCGGGCCTCGGCGATCCGTTCGACCTCGTTTTCCTCGATCCCCCCTATCGCAAGGGGCTTGGTGAACGCGCTTTGGTCCGCCTGCCGGAAGGCGGGTGGATCACGCCTGACGCACTTATCATGTTCGAGTGCGCCACGGACGAGACGCCGGCCACGCCGGGATACGAGACATTGGATGTCCGCGACTATGGCGCGGCGAAGGTGATCTTCCTTCGCTGCACATAGGTGTTATGGGGTCGGCGCCGCGGGCGCGGGCTGAATGCGCTGAGCCCGGATTTGCGGCGCAAGCTCCACGCGCGGGCGCAGTTGTGTGCGGAGCGTGCGCTGGCAGCGCTCCAGTAATTGCTGATCCGGTGCGGCGACATCGTGCGCTTCCTGCGCTTGGCGCAAGCGCTCGCAGGCTTCCTGCGTGCGGCCCGAGCGATCGAGCGCAGACACGAGCCGCTGTGCGTCAGCATCTAGCACCTGTGCAGCAGCCGACTCAGGCGCAGCGCGCGCCGCCTGCTCACGCGACGCGTAGGCTTGAGAGAAGCGCGCGCTGGCAGCCGTGAAATCGCCCCGTTGCTCAGCGATCTGCCCGAGTTCAGAGGCGACAGGCGCGCGCAGTTCTGGCGATTGCAGCTGCGGCAGCGCCTCTTGCAATTGCTGTTCAGCCATCGCTGTCTGACCCGCGTTCTGTGCTTCGACAGCCTCGGAGACTTGCGCGGTCGCAGCCGCTTCGGTCACGCGGTTGGTGCGGGCGTAAGAACGCGAGAGCATCCGCCAGGTATCCGTGTTGCGCGGCTCAAGGTTGGCCGCTGCCTCCAAGGCGCGCTGACCAAGCGGCAGATCGTTGGCTTCGCCGACAGAACCGCACAGCAGGTATATCTGATCGCGCAACGGGTCGTCCGGATGCGCCTGCGCGTAAGCCCACAGAGTCTGCATTGCCGCTTGGCGAGTAGAGTCGCTGGTCATTTGCGCCACGGCGAGGCGCACTTCGGCGTCCGGGTGAGCGGCCAGAGCCGCGAAGGCTTCGCGATAGGTATCGCGCGCAGTAGCGTCGAACTCGGTGTCTGACACTGTAATGGCGCGCGCTTCGCTGCTGGGCGCGGATGGCGAGGCGCCGTCCGCAGCGCCTGGACTTTGCAGCGCCGCCGTTTGCTCGCCGAGCGCACCCGTTTCCAAGATTTGCGCGAGCTGAATGGCTTGCTCCGGCGTGAGCTGCCCTTCAGCCAACAGGCGCAGCAATTCGGCGCGCAGATCAGGCGGCGGCGGGGCCGGCGGATCGAAGAGATACTTACCACCAACCGCAATGCCGATGATCAGCGCAAGCACTGTAAGAACCGAAACGATGCGGACACGCGTGCCGAGCCGGCGACGGCGGCGCTCGATCGCTGCGCCATCGACATCGCGGCCCGAGAGCTTCGCCTTCAGAACTTCTTCCAGCAGCTGGATTTGCGGCGCGTTGGCGCCGCCGTTCCAGCGCGTGAAATCTTCGGCTTGGAATGCGCCAAAGCCGAGCGGAATTTCGATGCGATCAAGCATCACCGGGACGAGGCGGCCCTCATCGCGCGCGCGGCCTGCCTCGTCACGCACAAACGTCGATGCAGCAGAACCCTGCGTCCACACCACGATCACGGCCTTTGCCGCCCGCAGTTCGCGCTCGATGATTTGCGAATAATCTTGGCCAGCGGAAAGCGAGCGGTCCCACCACACATTGAAGCCGCGGCTCAACAGCGCTTCGGCGAGCGGACGCACGCGATCGCGATCCTCACTGGCGTAAGAGATGAAGACGTCCGCCATGCGCAGCACCCCTGCCCGGCGCATTCTCGCGCCGGTCGCTGTTTGTCCCTAAGGGTCTAATAGGCGCTCAGGACCGCGGCGGGAAGATGACGCTGGTCACGTCCCGGGGAGTAAGCGAACGAAAAGGAAACCGGATCAGAGCTTGTACCCGAAATCCCGGTGGCGCGCGGAGTGTGCCTCGCGGTCGGCCCCGCTCACCGGTCTATGAAGAGCGCAGCCGGATGTTCCAGCATGCCCTTGACGCGCTGGATGAATGCCGCCGCATCGTAGCCATCGACCACGCGGTGATCGAAAGACGATGAGATGTTCATCATCTTACGGATCGCGATCGCGCCGTTCTTCACCACCGGACGCTCGACCAGCTTGTTCACACCGATGATCGCCACTTCGGGATGATTGATCACCGGCGTCGTGACGATGCCGCCCAACGCGCCCAGTGAAGTGATGGTGATGGTTGAACCGGAGAGTTCTTCCTTCGTAGCGGTGTTGGAGCGAACCGCGGCGGCGAGGCGCGAAACCTCGGCTGCCGCATCCCACATATCTCGCGCTTCGGCGTGGCGGACGACAGGCACGATCAGGCCGTTGTCGGTCTGCGTGGCGATACCGATGTCTACATTTTCGTGGCGATAGACAACGCCTTGGTCATCGTCGAACCGCGCATTGATCTGCGGGAAATCCGGCAGCGCGAGCACCAGAGCGCGCATCAGGAACGGCAGCAGCGTGAGCTTTGGCTGGTCGTTGCGCTTGGTGGCGTTCAGGTGCGCACGAAGCTCTTCGAGTTCAGTGAGATCCACTTCTTCGACGTATGCAAAGTGCGGAATACGGCGCTTCGCGTCCTGCATCTTCTCCGCGATCTTACGGCGAAGGCCGATCACCTTGACCGGCTCGATGCCCTTCTTCTCAGCGAGCCCGGCTGAGCGACGAGCGCCGACCGCCGGCACGAGCACCGCGTCGAGGTCTTCATGCGTGATGCGCCCATCAGGGCCGGTGCCGCGCACTTGCCCCAGATCGAGGCCGAGCTTTTGCGCGCGCGCACGCACGGCTGGCGACGCTTGCGCTTGGCTCCATTCCTTCACCGCGGGATCGCGCGGTTCCGGGCGCGCGACTGCTTGCGACGGCCTTGGCGCCGGCTGCGCCGCTTTGGCGACTGGCATGGCGGCAGCGGGTACGGCCTTGGCTTGCGGCGCGCTGGTTTGCATCGCGGCTTGCACAGCGTCCTCGCTCCAGACCGCGCCTGACGGCGCCTTGATGCGGGGCTTTGGTTCGGTGGCCGCCTGCGGCGGCGCTTGGGGCGGTTCGGCCTTCGGCGGTGTAGCGGTCAGCCCCTCAGCAGCTGGGCTCTTTGCCGCCGTGCTAGCAGCGGGAGGCGGAGCCGACGCGTCATCCTCGCTTTCAACCTCGAACACGACGATCTGGCCGCCGACCGGCGCCATATCGCCCGGCTCGCCATGCAGCGAGACGATACGGCCCGCTACCGGCGCCGTCATTTCGACGGTCGCCTTGTCGGTCATCACGTCCACGAGCGGCGCGTCTTCCTTGACGACATCCCCCACGCGCACGTGCCATGCGACGATCTCGGCTTCAGCGGTGCCTTCGCCAACATCCGGCAATTTGAAAACGTACTGGCCCACGTCAGCCCTCCATCACACGGCGCATCGCTTTAATGATGCGTGGGGGAGTTGGGAAATACTCCCATTCGAGAGCGTGCGGATAGGGCGTGTCGAAGCCCGTGACGCGCTGAATGGGCGCTTCGAGTTGATAGAAGCAATGCTCCTGCACGAGCGCGGAAAGCTCCGCACCATAGCCGGATGTGCGCGTCGCTTCGTGGACGATCACGCAGCGGCCCGTCTTGGCAACTGACGCGACGATCGTCTCGATATCGACCGGCAGCAGCGTGCGCAGATCGATGACTTCGGCGTCGATGCCGGAATCTTCCGCCGCCGCCAACGCAACGTGCACCATCGTGCCGTACGCGAGCACGGTGCAGTCGGCGCCCTCGCGCACGATGTTCGCCTTGCCGAGCGGGATCTTGTAATAGCCTTCCGGCACTTCAGACGCAGGGTGCTTTGACCAAGGCTGTACTGGGCGATCACGACGGCCGTCGAACGGGCCGTTATAAACGCGCTTCGGCTCCATGAAGATCACGGGATCGTCGTCTTCGATCGCGGCGATCAGCAACCCTTTGGCGTCGTAAGGCGTCGCCGGGATGACCGTCTTCAACCCCGCGACGTGCGTGAACAACGCTTCCGGCGATTGGCTGTGCGTTTGGCCGCCATAGATGCCGCCGCCATACGGCATGCGCACCGTCAGCGGCACAGTGTAGTCATTGGCGGAGCGATAGCGGATGCGCGCCGCCTCCGAGACGAGCTGATCGTACGCCGGATACATATAGTCGGCGAACTGGATCTCGATCACCGGGCGCAGGCCGTACACCGCCATGCCGACCGCGGCGCCGGCGATGCCGCATTCATTGATCGGCGCATCAAAGCAGCGTTTCGCGCCGTACTTTTGCTGCAAGTGTTCAGTGACTTTGAACACGCCGCCGAAATAGCCGACGTCCTCGCCGAATGTGAGCACATTCGGATCGCGCTCCATCATATTATCGAGCGCGGAGTTCAGCGCTTGGATCATGGTCATCGTGGCCATGTGCGTCAGACTCCCTGCTCTTCACGCTGCTGGCGCAAGTGCCAGGGCATTTCCTTATAGACGTCGTCGAACATGCTTTCGCGCGGATGCGCTTCCTCGGCGCCGAGGACCCCGATCTTCTCCGCCTCACGGCCGACCGCGCGGACGTGCTCAACAGCCTCTTCCTGCGCCTGACGGTGTTGTTCATCGCTCCATTCACCGAGCGAGATGAGGTGCTGCTTCAGACGCTCGATCGGATCGCCGAGCGGCCAAGAACGCACCTCATCTGCGGGGCGATAGCGCGAAGGATCGTCCGACGTCGAGTGCGGGCCGCCGCGATAGGTGAAGTGCTCGATCATCGTGGGGCCGAGATTTGCGCGAGCCCTTTCGGCTGCCCATTGCGTCACGGCATAGACGGCGAGGAAATCGTTTCCATCGACGCGCATCGGCGGCATGCCGTAACCCACGGCGCGCGCAGCGAAGGTCGTGTTTTCGCCGCCGGCAATGCCCTGGAAAGAGCTGATCGCCCACTGATTGTTGACGACATTGATAATCACCGGCGCTTTGTAGACGTTCGCGAACGTCATCGCGGCGTGGAAATCGCCTTCCGCCGTCGAGCCCTCACCGAGCCACGTCGATGCGATGCGCATGTCACCTGAATAGGCTGAGGCCATCGCCCAGCCCACAGCTTGCGGCACTTGCGTTGCAAGGTTGCCAGAGATCGTGAAGAAGCCGTCCTTCTTCGACGAGTACATGACCGGCAATTGGCGACCTTTCATCGGATCGCGCTTGTTCGAGTAAATCTGGTTCATCATCTCTACGAGCGGATAGTCGCGCGCGATGAGGATGCCCTGCTGGCGATAGCTCGGGAAACACATGTCGTCCGGCGCCAGCGCCATCGCCATAGCGACCGAGATCGCCTCTTCGCCAAAGCTCTGCATGTAGAAGCTGGTCTTGCCCTGCCGTTGCGCACGATACATGCGGTCATCGAAGGCGCGCGTCAGAAGCATGTATTTGAGGCCGCGGCGCATGGTGTTCGCGTCGAGATGGGGCGCCCAGGCGCCCAACGCGTTGCCTTGCATATCAAGAACGCGGATAAGGCCGTAGGCGTATTCGCGCAACTGCACTGACGGCTCGTCGATATCCGGGCGCGGCGTGTCGCCCGGCTCCGGGAACGTCCAACCGGTGAAATCAGGCTTGTCGCCGGGGCGCGCATTCGGCGCCGGAATGTGCAGGTCGAGCGCGTTCGACTTTCGGGAGCTCATGGGGCTGTCCTCTTAGTGCTTTTTCGCGGCGGCGATGCGCTCGCGCACGATGCGGTCGGCGGCTTGGTGTGGCGTCAGGCCTTCGGCCTTGGCCGTCTCAAGCACCTTCATCAGGCGCGGCGCAATCGCGCGCACGCGCGCATCGACGGCCGCTTCGCTCTCGCCGAGATTCTCCGCCGAGACGCTGATAATCCCGCCGGCGTTGACGACATAGTCTGGTGCGTACGTGATGCCGCGTGCTTGCAAGCGTGCGCCATCTTCTTCGGTTTCGAGTTGGTTGTTCGCCGCGCCGCAAATGATCGGCGCGCCAAGCTCCGGAATGGTGCGCGCGTTGAGGCCGGCGCCGAGCGCGCAGGGCGAGAACAAGTCAGCCTTCGCTGCGTGGATGCGATCCACGTCCACGGCTTCCGCGCCGAGCGCCTTGGCGCGATCGAGATTTTTGGCGTTCACGTCCGCCACAATCAGTTTCGCGCCGTTCTCGACAAGCAGCTTGCAAAGGCCAAAGCCCACAGCGCCGGTACCCTGCACAGCAATCGTGCGGCCCTGCACCGAGCCGCCGAGCACGGCGGCGATCGAAAGATAAACGCCGAGCGAGGTCCAGGGCGAAGGATCGCCGCCAGCCTGACCACCCTCTTTCGGGATGCCAGCCACGTATTTCGTCTTGCGGGCGATGGCGCGCATATCATTGACGGTCGCGCCGACATCTTCCGCCGCCACGTAGCGCCCGCCAATGGCGTCAACTTGTTCACCGAACTTCTCGAAGCACGCGTTGCGATCGGCGCCCATCTTGTAGATCACGGACTTGCCGCCACCCATGGGCAGCTCGGCCATCGCGTTCTTGTAGGTCATCCCGCGCGAGAGGCGCAGCGCATCGGTCAACGCGTCTTCGTCGCGTGCGTAGTTCCAGATGCGCACGCCGCCGCCGGCTGGCCCAAGCGCTGTATTGTGAATGGCAACGATGCCGGCGAAACCGAGCGCCTCATCGCCTACGAATACAACGTCTTCGTGCCCGTCATACGACGGATGGGATTTCCAGTTCATCATTGGATCGGCTCGTCGAGGAGGAGTTGACGGGCAAAGCGGCCTGGCGGCGAGCCGAACGCGAGCACGCCGTCATGGTAGGCTTTGAGATTGAACGCAGCGCCTTGGCGCTGTTGAGCGGCGGCGCGGGTTTCAAGGTGCTCTTGGAAGCCGACGAAATACGTCGACAGCTGCGTGAAGGAGAGTTGCGCGCGGCGCCATTTGCCGGCGGCTTCGCGCTCCTCCTGGAACGCGGTCTGCGTCAGCAATTGCATCATCTCTTCGCGACTCATGCCATCGACGTGGATGGCTTGATCGATGATGGCGTTGGTGATCGTGCGCAGCTGCACTTTGAGTTGGCTGAGCCGATAGAGCGGATCGTCGGCGCGGAAGCCTTCCTGCACCATCATCTCTTCGGCATAGACCGCCCAGCCTTCGACGAACGAGCCCGAACCCAGCACCGCCCGCAACGTCGAAGGATAGCGGTTCGAGTGCCAAATCTGAACGTAGTGGCCCGGCATCGCTTCGTGCACGCCGATATCGAGAATGCCGCGCGTGTTGTATTCGCGCAGGAACGAGACCGCCTGCTCTTCCGACCAATCGTCCGGGATCGGCGAGATCGCGTAGAATGTATCGAGATGGCGCTCGAGCGGGCCGGGCGAGTCACAGTACGCAACCGCAACACCGCGCTGGAATTCCGGCATCAAGATCACGCGCACCGGCCCTTCCGGCAACGTGATCAGATCGCGTTGCATCACGAAGCGTCGCGCCTCTTCCGTGCCCTCGGTGGCGACTTCGACCAGGCGATCGCGCGGCGGGCGGTCGGCAGCGGCGAGATCGAGCGCGGCGCGGATCGCGGCCTGCTGTTGCTCGGCTGTTGGATTGTCCGGCGTCGCTGGCGCGCCATCACGGCCAGCAAGCGCCAGTTTGGAGACGCGATACATTTCCGCGCGCACGCTAATGACGGCGGCATCCGCACGTTGGCGGATTTCGGCGCGCGAAAGCGTGGATTGCAGCGTGTAGCTGAGTTGCTGATCGAACGCCTCCGCGCCGACCCGGAAGTCGGCGCGCGCAGCTGGCACGAGCGTGCCTTCGATCCAGGCCTGATGCTCATCGACCGCCGCGTTGAAACGCGCGATCGCAGCCTCTAGGCGCGCGCGCTTACCCGCGTTGAGCTCACCTTTATGGGGCTCGATCATGTCGGTGACGATCGACTTCAGGCCACGGTTCTGTGCAGCGTAAGTCTCCGCGTGTGGCGTTGGAACACGCGCCGGCACCAGCTCAGCGCGGGTCTTGCGGAAAAGGTCCGGGAGCAATTCAAGACGCGCGGTAGCGGATTCCAAGCGCTGCGGCAGCGGCGCAAACTCGCGCGCCATGAGACCATACAGCGCCCCGCCCGCGAGCGATTGGTAACCAAGTGGATTCCAGGCCCAACTCTGCAACGTCTCGGTTTGCCAAATCTGGGCGCGCAGACTGTTGGCGAGGATCAGCGCATCGACTTGGTTCGCGCGAGAGAGCTGTGTGGCATCGATCGCTTCCAGTTGACGCAGCGTGTCGTGCGCAAAACGCAAAGCGGCGTTGCGACCGGCGGCGCTAACATCATCGATGCGGTTATCGAAGCGGTGATCGCCGATCGTGGTCGCCGAGATCGGCGAGTAGCGCATCGAGCGGTCAATCCAACGGCGGCCCAACGTTTCAAAAGCGCGATCGGCGCGGCTGGCGGTTTGAGCAATGGCTTCCGTACCGAAAACCGGGACGAGCATGCTTGAGCCGAGCGCAAGAAGAACTCGGCGGCGCGACGTTTTCATGTGGACGCGTCACTCCCTGAACGACGCTTCCTGCGCCGGATGTCGTTTGATTTGCGCGGGAAAATACTCAGGCGCTCTTTTTCCGCAATATACTGCCCAAATTAACGGAATTGTTGCCTATTTCTCGATAAACGCCGAATACTTGAACCTATCATGCGCGTTTTCGGGCAATTTTATGCCTGCTGCACATGCTCACTTGGACTGGTGCGGGAATTGCACACCGGCAACGCGAGGTCGGTTGGAAAAAGCTGGGGCGCCAAGGACAGTCTCGCCGGCCCGAGGGGACGACGCACCGCCATGACGACGAAGCTAGGCGAAACCAGTTTTCGCGCGGACATCCAAGGTCTGCGCGCGATCGCGGTGCTGTCTGTCGTGCTTTACCATATGGATGCAGCGCTGCTGCCAGGCGGGTTCGTCGGCGTCGACATCTTCTTCGTCATATCCGGCTTCCTGATCACCGGCATCTTGCTGCGCGAGTTGGAAGCCGGGCGCATGTCGATCGCCGGTTTCTATCAAAGGCGGATTACGCGGCTCTTCCCGGCGCTGTTCGTGATGCTCGCCGCTGTGCTGGCTGCGGGCATCTTTCTGCTCGCGCCACAAGACTACAAGGAATTGGCGCGCACAGTGCTTTCGACGATGTTCTTCGTTTCGAACATCGATTTCTACACACTGTCCGGCTATTTCGACGGCGCCGCCGCCGACAAGCCGCTACTGCACACATGGTCGCTCGCGGTTGAAGAGCAGTTCTACATCTTCTTTCCCCTGGTGCTCGCGTTCGTGTGGACGCGCTTCCGCAATCTGCTGATTTGGCTCCTCGCCGCGGTTTGCGTCTTCGGCCTGGCCTTCAGCGCATGGGGCGCATTCTTACATCCGACAGGGGCGTTCTATCTGACGCCGTTCCGCGTGTTCGAGTTGGCGATGGGCGCCTTCGTTGCGGTGCGTGCGCAGCGCACGAACTTGAGCCAATTTTGGCGCGAGGCGCTGGGCGCGCTCGGTTTGACGCTGATCGCGGCGGCGTTTGTGCTCTACGGGCCCGGCACCGCATTTCCAGGGCTCGCCGCGTTCGTGCCATGCTTGGGCGCGGCGCTCATCCTTGCGGCCGGCGTGAACGGTGACTCGCTGACTGGTCGCGTTCTCAGCCTGCCGTTCATGACGTTCTTCGGCGCAATCTCTTACTCGCTGTATCTTTGGCACTGGCCGGTGCTTGCGCTGGCGCGCCACTATTTCCACGGCGAACCAGAGTTGACCGTTAAAATCGCGCTGATGGGCTTTGCGGTGCTCGCGGCGACGGCCTCGTACTACTTCGTCGAACGGCCGGCGCTGCGCGCCAAAGCGAGTCGTGGGCGCACGTTTGCGCTTGGCGCCGGCGCAATGGCGGTCGCCTCCCTCACTGCAGCACTGATCTTTCTGTCCGGCGGCGCACCACAGCGGTTCTCACCGCAAGCGCTGGCGCTCTTTAACGGCGCCGAGGATTACAACCACCGCCGCGACCAGTGCCACAGCAACGAAGGCATCCCCGTCACCTACGCGCAAAATTGCATCTGGGGCGCGAACACGCCGCCAGTCGCGGCCGTATGGAGCGACAGTGCTGGCGCTGAACTCGTCGTCGCGATGGGAGAGGTTCTGGCGCCGCGTGGCCAATCAGTGATGGAAATCACATCGTCGGCTTGCCCACCCGCGATGGGTTACCAAGTTTCCGATCGTACGACATGCATCGCGCACAACGATGAGACACTTCCCGCTCTCGTACAGGACGATCGCATCCAGACCGTGATCATCGCCCTCAATTTCGCGCGCTATCCTACACCAGAACGCGCACGCGTGTACGCCGGAGTGTCACAGGCGGTGCGTACATTGCGGGCGGCCGGCAAAACGATTGTTCTGACGTATCCCACGCCGAATCCGTGGTTCGAGTCGCCGCGCGTTTTGGGCTTGCGCTATGCGCGTGGCGAAGACCTGGACTCCATCGGCGTGCCTCTCGAAACCTATCGCGCAGACAACGCCGACGCGCTTGCATTCGTCGACGCGCTGGCGCGCGAGACACACGCGTATGTCTTCCGCCCGACGGACGCGCTGTGTGACGCGGAGTTCTGCCACTCCTATCTGCCGGAAGAAGGCGTGCTCTATTTCAACGGCAACCACATCAGTGTAACGGGCGCGCGCCTTGCCATGCGGCGCTTCCCATTCGAGTCGTTGCCGCCGCCTACAGCTGCGCCGAGCGCGGGCTAACCGCGAATGTGAATTTCCGGCCCCAGAACGGCGGCCGCAAAGCACGCTATCGCTAACGCCGCAACCAGCCACGACCATTTATCGCGCGCCGCGAACACGATCGGATCGTCATGCATCTCGCCGCGACTCGCGATCAGCCACACGCGGCATGTCCAGAAGACGCTCGCCGCCGGCAACCCCCACAGCAAGAACGGCTCAGTGTAGTGCGCGGCGGCGGTGTCATCCTGCAAATACAGCGAAAGCACCAGGGCAGCGATGAAACCGGCGCTGACGCCCATCATGGTTAGAACATCAGCGTCGCCGGCCTGGTAACCGCGTCGGCTAAACTCGTTCGCGCCGCGCGCCGCCAGATCGCGCGCCTCAGCAACGCGCTTCACCAGCGCCAAACTTAAGAAGAAGAAGCACGAAAACGCCAGCAACCAGTCACTGGCAAAATACGTGGTCGCCGCGCCGCCGAGAATGATGCGGATCGTGTAGAGACCAGCCAGGGTAAAGACGTCCACCAGCGCGACGCGTTTGAGCACGAATGTGTAAGCCGTCGTCACGGCGAGGTAGAGCAGCGTCAACGTCACGACTTGCGCAAGCGCGGCAAGCGCCAATCCGCCAACCAGCAGCACCAACGCGCCCGCCAACCCCCAAGCCGGCGAAAGCGCGCCTGACGCGAAGGGCCGCGTGCGCTTGCGCGGGTGCACGCGATCGGCGTCGATGTCGGCTGCGTCGTTGACGAGATATACAGCAGAAGCGCTCAGCGACAGCGCGCCGAACGCGATCGACGCCGATACCCAGGCGCCCAGATCCGCCCATCCTTGACCGACCAACATCGGCAGAAAAACGAGCAGATTTTTCACCCATTGCTGCGGGCGGATCGCGCGCACGAATGCGACGAGCGCATTGCCCTCGCGCGGGAAGCTGCGCTCGACGGTGCAGACGCGCGCGGCATTCGCGTGGAGCGCCGACGAACAGTTGGCAGTCACAGCCCCAGCAGCAGCGCGCCATACCTTGAGGTCCGCGCCCTCATTGCCAGCATAAACGAACCCCTGCGGATAGGCCTGGGAGAGGCTCTCGGCCTTACGCGTCGACTTCAGGTTAGTTTTTCCGTCTGATGCGAAAACCGCATCGAACAGTCCGACGTGGTCGGCGACAGCGCGCGCAACCCGTTCGTCACTCGCAGTCGCCAGCGCAATCGTGCGCCCCTTCTTGCGCTCGGCGCGCAACCACTCCAAGAGGCGCGCATCGTACGGCAGGATGGCCGCATTGACAGGATAGCGCTCAGCGATGCGCGCTTTCGCATACGCGCGCCCACGAGTCAGCCATCCCAAAAGCGTGAAGAGATTGAGCGGCGAGACAAAAAGCATGCGCAGGATGCCTTCGAAGAAGGCGTCGCCGTGCACTAGCGTGCCGTCCAAATCCACCGCGAGCGGTAGACCAGCATCCGACGGCCGCTGCGTTTGCTCAGCTACACTCATTGGGACTTTCGAGATGGGGCCCTTATGCTGCCCCCGGAAGCTTGCCGCGTCCTCTAGGTTCCCCTCCCAGTGTTCGCAAGCCCCGCGGCGCCTCGATCAGGCGTTCCGCATTAGCCCATGGCCCCTCGGCGGTGTCGACGCCTGGGACTGCGCATAACTTGATCAGAATCAATCGAGACGCGTCGAAGTTCGAGGACATTGTCCGTCATGGATCCTCGCCTTCACGCGTACGCCGAGCGACAAGCGCCGCGCTACACCTCCTACCCGACGGCGCCCCATTTCTCAGCGGCCGTGAACGATGACGTCGTCACGAGTTGGCTTACCGCTCTTCCCGCGTCGGACTCCATTTCGCTCTACATCCACGTTCCGTATTGCCACCAGCTCTGTTGGTACTGCGGATGCAACACCTTTGCGGCGCGCCGCGCTGAGCCAGTGCTCGATTATGTCACCACCTTGCTCCTTGAACTCGATCTCGTGCGGACGGTGCTCGGTCGTCGGCGTGTGGTTGAAATTCACTGGGGCGGCGGCACACCCAACATTCTCGATGCCGCACAGTTCCAACGCATTTTCGAACATGTCCGCGCCAGCTTCGATACGAGCGCGCTCGCGCATCATGCCATTGAGCTCGACCCGCGCTACGTCGACGCGGCGAAGGCGCAGGCTTATGCGGCGGCGGGCGTCAATCGCGTTTCGCTGGGCATCCAAGATCTCAACGACCGCGTTCAGCAAGCTATTGGCCGCGTGCAGCCCCTCTCCATCGTGCAGCGTGCAGTAGAAGCGCTTCGCGCTGCTGGGATCGCCGGCATCAATTTCGATCTGATGTACGGACTTCCTCATCAGCACGTGGCCGAGATTCAGCATTCAATTGATGTATCGGTGACGATGCGCCCGAACCGCATCGCCTTGTTCGGTTATGCGCACGTCCCCTGGTTCAAGAAGCGCCAGCGCCTCATTCCAGAAGCGGCGCTACCTGGGACTGAGCTACGTCTCCAACAGGCGGAAGCCGCGCGGATTAAACTGGAAGAACACGGATACGTCGCGATTGGGCTCGACCATTTCGCGCTACCGGACGACGAACTTGCGCAAGCAGCCAAAGCCGGCCGCTTGCGACGCTCTTTCCAGGGATACGTGGTCGAGCAATCGCCGGCGCTTGTGGGCCTGGGGCCTTCTGCGATTTCGACGCTGCCACAAGGCTATGCCCAGAACCATCCAGAACCGGGTGCGTGGACCGCGGCGATCGCGCAAGGCCGCCTCCCCATTGCGCGCGGCCATGCGCTCTCGGAAGATGATAGAATCCGCCGGCGTCTGATCGAAAGCATCATGTGCGACTTCGAAGGCGATCTGCGCCCCCTCGGCGGCGTGCCGGCATGCAGCGCCGAGATCGTGGCCTTGGCCCCGATGATCCGCGACGGCCTGGTGACCGTGAACGACAACCGCATAAGTTTAGCAGAAGCCGCTCGTCCGATTTGTCGCGTCGTTGGCGCCGCTTTCGACACATACGCCGCGCGCGCGCAGGCGCGGCACTCAAAGGCCGTCTAAGTCTCGTTTGGGACAATCGTCCGTTAGAGCAAAGAGAACCCGCGCGTCGATGACGCGAGAGTTTGGCCGTTCAGCAAACGCACGATGACGAACGCTTCGCCGCCTCGGACTTCGTGGCCAGGCATGCCGCGCACGAGCGGGTGGCGCTTCAACAGCGTGTTCCAGATCGTGGGGAAATCCTGCCCCGCGGCCCGCGCTTGCTCGCACTGTCGCAGGAGATCAGATGCCGGAGCATAGTTCATTTGGCGTAGCCCCCCGGCGCCCGCCTCGCACAGATGCGAGACCCCGATATTGAGGCTGATCAATATTCGGCTTCCGGGCGCGCCGCAGCGGATGCTCCGCTGCGCGACAAAGCATTCGAGTCCGACGCCGGACTGCGCCTCGCAGAGTCAGTTTCCGCGCAGTCGACGGTGCAGCCTTCGAGGCGCCAGGCCTTAGGGCATATGCCCTAAGGCGCTGCACCACACCCGCGCTTTTTAACGGCCGCTTTAGATCACCATGTCGAGTGTATAGTTAGAAAGCAGCCGTCGGTGGGATGCGCATGTTCAGGCGGGATCACAACTGGGGCCCTGATTCAGGAGCAGTGCTTGAGGCGATGAGCCGGGCGCTCGCCATCATAGAGTTCGATCCCAAAGGAAACATTCTCTTCGCCAACGATAACTTCTGCTCGGTGATGGGCTACGCCCTGCAAGAGATCAGGGGGCGTCACCATTCTCTCTTCGTCGATCCAGCGTACGCTCAAAGCCAAGATTATCATGACTTCTGGGCCAGATTCGCTCGGGGCGAATTCGACGCGCGCGAATACAAACGTATCGGGAAAGGCGGCAAGGAAGTCTGGATTCAGGCGTCCTACAACCCTGTCGTGAATGGCCGCGGCGTTGTCACGAAGGTCGTCAAAGTGGCCGCCGATGTCACATCGCGAAAGCTCGCCAACGCCGAATTCGAGGGAAAAGTTCGCGCGCTGGGGCGCGTGCAGGCGATCATCGAATTCTCGTGTTCGGGAGAGGTCCTTACGGCGAATGATCTCTTCTGCACCGCGCTCGGCTACAGTCTCCAAGATATTGCGGGTCGCCATCACAGCATATTCGTCGAGCCCGCATATGCAAAATCGCCGGAATATGTCGAATTTTGGCGTAAGTTGAACAGCGGCGAATTCGTCGCGGCCGAGTTCAAACGACTAGGCAAAGCCGGACGTGAAGTGTGGATTGCCGCTTCCTACCACCCGATCTTCGATTTGAATAACAAGGTGGCCAAAGTGGTGAAGTTCGCCACAGACATCACCGATCGCGTGCGCGCAGTCAGCGAAATTGGCGAGGGTCTGCACCGCCTCGCCGAGAATGACCTTGAAAGAGAAATCACGCAGCCCTTCGGGCAAGCGTTCGAGAAGCTCCGCTTGGATTTCAATGCCTCGCTCGCTCAATTGCGCACAACCCTGCAGCAGGTGTCGCGCGGAGCTTCCAACATTCGATCAGGCGCAACGGAGCTGTCGACTGCAACGAATACGCTTTCGCAGCGCACCGAGCAGCAGGCTGCGAGCCTTGAGGAAACCGCCGCCGCCCTTGAGGAGATTACGGCGACGGTGAAGAAGTCCTCCGATGGGGCAACCCACGCCAGCGCCATAGCCGCCACGGCCAATCGCGACGCGCAAAATAGCGCGGAGGTGGTTCGCAAAGCGGTTGAGGCCATGGACGGCATCTCCAATTCATCCACCCAGATCGGACGCATCATAGGCGTCATCGACGAAATCGCATTCCAAACCAGCCTGCTTGCATTGAACGCCGGCGTCGAGGCCGCTCGCGCTGGCGAAGCTGGCCGTGGCTTTGCGGTCGTCGCCTCGGAAGTGCGCGCGCTCGCGCAACGCTCGGCCGAAGCCGCTAAAGAGATCAAGATACTGGTCTCGACATCGAGCGATCTCGTCGACAACGGCGTCCGCCTCGTCGATGACGCCGGCGCTTCGCTTGCACGCATCATGAGCCAAGTTGCCGAGATCAACGAGCTGATCGGCGACATCGCCTCGGGCGCAGTTGAGCAATCGACGGCAATCGCGCAGGTCAATGTCGCGGTAAACCAGATGGATCAGATGACGCAGCAGAACGCGGCAATGGTCGAAGAGAGCGCTGCGGCTGGCGACGCGCTTTCACAGGAGGCAACCTCTCTCGCCGACCTGGTCGGGCAGTTCCGTATTGGAGCAAGCACCGCCGCCTTGCGCAGCGAATTGCGTCGCACGGTGCCTCATGCCTTTGCCCAGCCATCACCAACCACGCGTTCTCCCAGCTCAAATCCGCGCGGGCGCAGCGTTGAGCCCGTCCGGCAGGCGCGCGCCGCTGGTTCGCGGGGGTCAAGCGCGGATTGGGAAGAGTTCTAGGTCGATCTGCCGGCGCTAAAGTCCGCCAGCAACGCGGCGCCGCGAGACGGGCTTCGGTCACACCGATCTCATCGACCTGCGCGAAGCGGGCGCTCTTAGTTCGTCTCGTTAACCGCCCATAAGAGCCCCAGCGCCGCCCCCTTCATCCGCGGGAGCAACAACAACGCGGAGATCAAGGCGCCAAGCAGAAGGACGGGCAGCATAAAATCGCCTGCGCCCGCCGCAGTCAGCGCAAGGGCCAGCGGCGCGAAGACCAGGCCGATGATGAATGTCACCAAGTACGGAGCAAAGTCCGCGGTTTGATAGCGGGTCAGGTCTTCGGAACACTCAGCGCACTGCGCGACGGGTCTGAGATACGCGCGTAGCAAACGCCCCTTACCGCAGGCTGGGCAACGGCCGCGCGCACCGCGCTGCAAAGCTCTAACCAAATTGCGCTCAGCCTTCGGCATCGCGTTCGCTCTTCAAGGTCGAAGGCCCAAGACCCGAAACATGGGGGCGCAATGACATGAGATAGGTGCGCGCTTCGGGCGGACGTTGATCTAAGTCGGTAATGGCCAATTGGTCTGTCGGCCCTTCCCTACGCACATGAAGGACCTCATTGCCCTCCAAGCCGGCTTCTGCACGGTAGAGGCACACGCTGAACCCATACGACGCCAGCTTCGCCGCCATCCAGCCGCCCCACGAGGGCGCGCCGTCTTCAGCGACGACGTTCACGATCAATGAGCCCTCGGGGCACGCCTTGGTGAGAATGTCGGCGATGACTCGCGGTTTGTCGAATGGACCTACAAGGCCCTCAGAATCGCATGCATCGATGATGACTGCGTCGAACGTGCTGGTGCAATTCTCGATGAATGCGATGGACTCCGTCGTCAGCCAGCGCACGCTCACGTCGAGATCGAAATAATCCCGCGCAATCGCTTCCGCCGCCGGGTCAACATCAAGCACCGTGACGCGCGCACCTCGCCGCGCCAGCATAGTGGCGAGACTCCCACCTCCGCCGCCAATCATCAGCACATCGTTTGCGTTTGCCGCTAGCAGTTTCGCTGCGTGAACATATCCAAAGGCGCTCACTCCCTCCCGGAGCATGAGTGTTTGAATGCTACCGTTGACGCAGTAGAGGCGCGCGCCATCGCTCTTGCGTTCCAACACACGGATGAGCCCAAACAGTCCATCGCGCCGGGTGAGCTCGCGCGTCATCCAGGAATGCGCGCAGAACTGCCGTCCAGCCTTCGGCGCTCCGGAAGGCGCGCCAAGAGATTGGCCCGATGCGGCATGTATTTGGTGTTCGGGCCCGGCGACGGGCCTGTCCTCGCGAGTCGCATGGGCATCATCCTAACCAAGCGCGGCATTAAGTCGGAACCGTCAGCACGAGTCGGAGATGGGATGCCCCGAAAAGTACGCGGCGGCGATGCCGCCCGCCAGGACCGCATGAGGACGCGAGGGCTCCGAGCCGACCTTGTATTGGGATTAGAATGGCGCGCCCGAAGAGATTCGAACTCCTGACCCCCAGATTCGTAGTCTGGTGCTCTATCCAGCTGAGCTACGGGCGCGAAGGCGGGGTGCATAGCCTCCGGATCGGGCGCTGGCAAGGCGGGATGGGGCTAAAGGTCGGACCAGGCCTTGTGCCAGCCGACCGAGGCGGCGGCATGGACGCCCCGGGCCACCGCACGCGCCAGGCAATCGGCGGCGAGCGCCCCGAAACGCGCCACTGCGAGCGGGCGTGGGCCTTCGACTTGCCGCGCCGCGGTTGCCAGCCCGTAGACCACGTCGCCGTCAAAGGGCGAGAACACCGGACGGATCGCGCGCGCGAGCCCAGCGCTGGCCATCTGCGCGACGCGTTTGACCTCGGATGGCGTAAGATCGGCGTCCACGGCAACGCACGCGATCGTGGTGTTGGCGCGCGGTTGTGGATTGAACTTCGCGCCGCTCCAATCCTCCACATCGAACGTTGCGCTATGATCAGGCGCCACAGCGCCGAACTCGCCATCGATCTCGAACGCATGCGCCCAGAACGCGCGCTGGTTAGGCATCGTCACCGAACCCCAACTGTTGACGCACACCAAAGCCGCGACAGTGAAACCATCATGCGTCACGATGCTGGCGCTTCCCTGCCCACCCTTCAGCGCACCGGCAGCAGCGCCCATGCCGGCGCCGGCATTGCCAAGCGCCACGCTGGCGCCGCGCTTGGCATACGCAGCTCGTCCCAGAGCCGCATAGGGCGGCGAGTCGCCCCACGCTTTATTTCCGCCATTGGCGAGATCGTAGAGGATCGCGGCGGGAATCACTGGCGAGCGTGGCACACCAGGCATATCGACGAGGGCAAAGCCCTTGCCCTCAGCCCCCATCGCCGTCGCGACGCCATCGGCGGCCGCAAGGCCGTAAACGGAACCGCCAGCGAGCACGACCGCATCCACGGCATCGACGAGGTTCTCAGGCGCCAGCGCATCGGTCTCGCGCGTGCCCGGCCCGCCGCCGCGAACATCGACGGCGCACACGGCGCGGTTGTTCGCGACGATCACGGTAACGCCCGTCAGAACGTCGGCGTCCTCGGCGCAGCCTATGGACAAACCACGGACATCGCTCAAAGAATTGGTTTGCCCGGGACGCGCCATGGCGGGTCTTTCGCGTTAACGACATCGCCCTCGTAGAAAGCGTCCTCATGTTTGACAAGCTCCGAACCGTGAAGCGCACGGCGGCCCTTCTGCTCGCGCTTGTGGTTGTTGCGTGCGCCAGTGCTTCGGCGCCGACGCGCGACAGCGCTTCGCCGCGCGGCGAAGCGATGGCGACAGCGGCCAATCCTTATGCGGTAGATGCAGCGGTTGAAATCTTGCGCGCCGGCGGCTCAGCAGTCGATGCAGCGATCGCGGCTGAGTTGGTGCTGGGTTTAGTTGAACCGCAATCGTCCGGCCTCGGCGGCGGCGGCTTTATGATGTTCTATGATGCGCAGAGCGAGCGCATCGCCGGCTATGACGGCCGTGAATGGGCGCCCGCCGGCGCGACGTCGACGATGTTCCTCGACGCGCGCGGCCGTCCATTGCCATTCCCCGACGCGCAAGCGAGCGGCCTTTCGACGGGCGCGCCCTTGCTCGTGCCGATGCTAAAGATGGCGCACGAGGATCACGGACGCTTGCCATGGGCGCGGCTATTCGAACCGGCGCTGCGTCTCGCGGATCAAGGCTTTGTCGTGTCGCCGCGCATGGCGCGCTTGGTTGCGGCGGCGGGTGAGCGGGGCCGTTTGCGCGCGGATTTTTCAGCGCGCGCGTACTTCTTCGATCGCGAAGGCCGCCCGCTTCAAGCCGGTACGCTGCTGCGCAATCCGCAGTACGCGGCGACACTACGCGCAATCGCCGAGCAAGGCCCCCGCGCGATGACGGAAGGTCCGATCGCCGAAGGCATCGTCGAAGCTGCGCGCCGCCAACCGCGCGGCGGTTCGTTGACGTTGGCCGACCTACAAGCGGCGCAGCCGCGCAGGTTCGAGCCAGTCTGCGGCCCTTATCGCGTCTATCGTGTCTGCAGCACAGCGCCGCCGGCGTCGGGCGCAACGGTGCTGCAAATTCTCGGGATCTACGAACGCACCCGTCCGCATCCGCAGGGCGCGCAGAATGCGGACGACTGGTCGGCGTTCCTATGGGCGAGCCGCCTTGGTTACGCAGATCGCGACCACTACGTCGCCGACGATCAGTTCGTGCCGGTGCCAACGCAGGAAATGATCGCGCCCGCCTATCTCGATGAGCGCGCGCGCCAGGTCGATCTCGCGCATGCGCCAACACGTGTGCGTGCGGGCGCGCCGGCGGGCGACGAACTCTATCAACGCTGGGGCAATGATGATGGCCCCGAGAACGGCACTACGCACATCGCCATCGTCGACGCCTGGGGTAACGCCGTGTCGATGACCGCAACCGTCGAGAGCGCGTTCGGCTCGCAGCGCATGACGAATGGCTTCCTGCTCAACAACCAACTCACCGATTTTGCCTTCTCGCCCACTCTGAATGGGCGCCCCGTTGCCAACGCCGTCGAGCCGCGCAAGCGGCCGCGTTCATCCATGTCCCCGGTGATCATCACGGATCGAAACGGCGAGTTGGTGCTGGTGATCGGCTCACCCGGCGGCTCGTCAATCATTGGCTACGTGGCGCGCGCAACCATCGGCATCCTGGATTGGAACATGCCGGTGCAAGACGTGATCAATCTCAGCAACGCAACGGCCCGTTCCTCGCCGGTCAACATCGAGGATGAGCGCATGCCGCCCGGAATGATCGACGCGTTGCGTGCACGCGGCTGGGAATTCCGCGACGTCACCGGCCTTGAAGAAAGTGGCCTGCACGCGATCCGCGTGACGCCGCGCGGACTTGAAGGCGGCGCCGATCCGCGCCGCGAAGGCACGGTCGTCTCCATACCCCCGCCTACGCCGCCGGCAAGGTAATCCGGAACGTCGTGCCTTCCGCGCCGGTGCGCGTGAGGGCAAGTTCGCCGCCCATCGCGCGCGTGAGTTCGCGTGCGATCGCAAGACCTAGGCCGGTGCCGCCCGCTTCGGGCGCGGCGGACACGAACGGTTCGAACAAGCGTTCGCGGAGATTATCGCGCACCCCGGGGCCGTGATCGATCACATCGATCTCGCAGCGGCCTTCCACGCGCGCGGCGCGGATCAACAGTGTTTTGTCCCGCCGCGTGTGATCCTGCATCACTTGGCCCGCGTTGCGGATGAGATTGGTGAGCACGCGATGCAACTGGTCCGGGTCGGCAACGCATGCCAGCCCGCGCTCAATGTCGGCGCGATAATCGACCGCGGGAAACGGAATGAGCGCGTCGGCGGATGCTTCCTCCACTGCTTCGCCGACAAACACCTTCTGGAGCACAGGCGGATCTTCATCAGCGCGGCCGTACTTCAACGTGGACGCAGCCAGGCCCGCGGCGCGATCGATCGTGCGCTCCAGACGCGGCGCGAGATGGCGCACCGCCGGGTCTTCCGATTGCGCCAAACGGTCTGCCACCAATTGCGCTGTTGAAAGCATGTTGCGCAGATCGTGACCGATGCGCGCAACCGCTGCGCCCAACGCGGCGAGGCGCTCGTTCTGCCGCAACGCATTGCGCACTTGTTCAGCCATGTCAGCGGCCGCGCGTTGCGCCCGGCCAATCTCATCGCCGCGCGAACTGCGCGGAAACGCGATCGACACGTCCTCCGGCTTGTCGCGAAAGCGCTCGATGGCGCGCGTGAGTTCACGCATCGGCTGCACGAACGCGGCAGTCAGCGTGAAATAGATGAGCGTACCCGCCGCGATCAGGATCAACATCGAGATGCGCGCGAAGCGCTGCGCAAAATCATTGAGCGCACGCTTTAGCGGCGCTTCGTTCAAAACAATCTCTACGAAATCGGCATTCTCGAAGCGCGGGCGCGCAAGCACACGCAGCACGCGCCCCGGCGGTGCAAAGAAGGTTTCCACCGCCCACCGGAAGCGCTGGAAGCTGCTCGCGGCTGTGTAATCGTACGTGACAAGCCGCTCCGTCTCTGGCGCGTTTGGATCTTCGAGCAGCAGCACCCGCTCGCCCTCGCGCTGCATCGCGACCCGTTGCACCTCGGCGTTATGAAGGAGGTCGAACTCTAGCGATTCCGCGACATCCGCGTCTGGCGAGATCGCGAGCGACGCGATTTGCGCCAAGTTCAAGCGTTCGCGCAGCCAGGCTTCATGGAACCCCGCCAGCGCCGGCGCGAAAACGAATATCTCGCCCGCGATGACGGCCAGCGCCGTCAGCCCAAGCAACCTCCCCGCCAGCCCCTGAACGAACTCGCTAAACAGCCGCCATGGGCCGTTCTGCGTGGCGGGTTCAGGTGGCAGGGTCATACGCCGATCCCAGATACCCGAAACCAGGCCGACCTGTCGCCGTCGGTCGCCGCCCGCTGCGTTCCAACACGAATTTCACTCGGCGTTCCGCGCACCGCCGCGTAGCTTGTGGATATGTCGGCGGCCCCCACGGGGCGCCAGCGAAGACAGTGCGCTTGCTCCCGCCTCCCTCCGACCGGAGCGTTATCCAATGTTGTCACGTTTCAAAGCTCGCCAGCGGCGCGCCATCCTGATGTTCGGGTCCCTTTGCGTCGTGGCCCTGGCCTTCATGGTGCTCAACGGCCTTGTTACCGGCTGATCGCCTTGACGACCCCAAGGGCCTGGGCTAAGCCCCGCCCCTTCATTTTCTGCCCCAAGTAAAGATCGAGGCGTCGTCGTGAGCACCAAGCGGACCTATCAGCCGAGCCGTCTCGTGCGGAAGCGTCGCCATGGTTTCCGCGCGCGCATGGCCACCAAGGGCGGTCAAAAGGTGCTTTCGCGCCGCCGCGCCAAGGGCCGTAAGAAGCTCTCCGCCTAATCAGCCTTGCGCCGCCGGCTTGAGGCCGGCATTCCGGCAGAGCCGGCTATGTCCCACTCGGTTACCATCAAGCGCCTGACCAAGCGCCCGCAATTCCTGTTCGTGCGCCAAGGCGCGCGAACGGCGCGCGGCGCCGTGCTCATTGAAGCGCGCCGGCGCAGCGAGGACGGCCCGTCCGGCCTCGGCATCACAGCCAGCAAAAAGGTTGGAAACGCCGTCGTTCGGAACCGCGCAAGGCGGCGCCTCAGGGAGGCTGCCCGCACGCTCCTGCCCCAATTGGGGCTGGCAGGCGTCGACTATGTCTTCGTGGCGCGTCAAACCACCCCAGACGCCCCCTGGGAAGGCTTGCTTGACGATGTCGGAAACGCGCTGATAAGGCTCCGCGCCGATCTGGAAAACGCACGCGGGCGCAGTTCCCGCGGTATGCGCGGCGCCCCTACCGAAAGCGACTGAATCCCATGCAAACTCCCGGCGGCGGCCCAGGCCCTGGCGACACCCGAAACGTGATCATTGCCGTCGTGCTTTCGGCGGCGATCCTGTTCGGTTTTGAGTTCTTCTACAACGCGCCGATGCGCGCCAAGCAGTTGGAAGCTCAACAGGCGCAGCAGGCGCAAATCGAAGCGACGCAACGTCAGCAGCAAATCCAGAATGGCGAAACGCCGGACACGCCGAGCGGCGCCCCGGTTGAGCGCGAGCAAGCGCTGTCCGCCACGGCGGCGGCTCGCATCGCCATCGAGACCCCAGCCGTCGACGGTTCGATCTCACTCCAGGGCGCGCGCATCGACGATCTTAGCCTGCGCCAATACCGCCGCACGCTCGACGCCAATAGCGAAGAAGTCACGCTGCTGGCGCCGATCAATTCCACCTACGGCCATGACGCATTCTTCGGCTGGGAAACACGAGCCGGCGAAGACACGGCAACGCTTGCCGACGCTTCAAGCACATGGACGGCGCCCGAAGGCGCGCGCTTGACGCCCACAACGCCTGTGACTCTCACGCTGCAGCCGCGTGAAGGCGTCACCATCGAACGCACGATCGCGATCGACGAAAACTATATGATGACGATCACGGACGTCGTGCGCAACGCAACGGCTGCCGCGATCACGGCGCGTCCGCTCGGCGTCGTCCGCCGCCAGGGCATGCCGCAGGACTATCATTTCAGCCAAATCGTGCACCAAGGCCTGATCGGCGTGTTCGACAACCGCACGCGGCAAGTCACCTATAAGGACGCCGATAAGCACGCACGCGATCGGGCGCGCGGGCGGGTGGGTGAAGACCAACGCATCCGCGATCTGCAGGGCCGAAACACTTGGCTGGGCATCACTGATCACTATTGGCTGACCGCAATCGTGCCCGACGCGAACGAGCAAGTTTCGGCGTATTACGATTCACGCACGCGGGCGGAAGGCAACGATTATCGCGCCGCGTATCGGGGGCAATGGCACGAAGTCGCTGCCGGTGGCGAAGTCACCTACACACAGCGCCTCTTCGCGGGCGCCAAACGCTATGAGTTGCTCCGCGACTATCAGCGCGACCTGAACATCCCCCGCTTCGACGACGCGATCGACTGGGGCAATTTCTGGTTTCTGACCCGTCCGTTCTTTGCGATGCTGCACTGGTTCGGCCAGATTTTCGCCGGCTGGGGCGTCGTGTTCAATTTCGGCATGGCGATCTTGGCTTCGACCGTCGTCATCAAATTGCTGATGTTCCCGCTCGTCTACCAGTCATTTACGGCGATGGCGAAGATGCGCGGTCTGCAGCCGAAGATGAAAGAAGTACAGGAGCGCTACGCCGCCGATAAGCAGCGCCAGCAACAGGAAATGCTGAAGCTCTATCAGACCGAGAAGATCAATCCGGTGGCGGGCTGCATTCCGATCTTGCTGCAAATCCCGGTGTTCTTTGCGCTCTACAAAACACTGAGCGTCACGATCGAAATGCGTCACGCGCCGTTTGTGGGCTGGATCCACGATTTGTCCGCACGCGACCCGACCTCACTGTTCAATCTGTTCGGCCTCCTCCCGTACGAGATTTCACCGACGCTCTTCGGCGGCGCGCTGCTGATTGGCGTCTGGCCGATCCTCTACGGCGTCTCGATGCTGGCGCTGCAGTCGCTATCGCCGCCGCCAGCCGATCCGGTGCAGGCGCAAGTGTTCCGCTTCCTGCCGATCCTGTTCACGTTCATGTTCGCCGCCTTCCCGGCCGGCCTCGTGATCTACTGGACGTGGTCGAACTCGCTTTCGATCCTCCAGCAGTACGTGATCATGCGCCGCCAGGGCGTGGAAACGCAGCTGGACAAGTTCCTCGCCAAACGCTTCGGCAAGAGCGCAAGCGGCGCAACGTGAACGCGGAAGAAGAAGCCGAACGCATCGAGCGCGGCCGGCTTCTTTTTGCCGGACCGATCGATTTCGAGCTTGGCGTGGCGGACATGAGCCAATTGCCGGAGGCGACCTTGAACGAGGTCGCGTTCGCAGGGCGCTCCAATGTCGGCAAATCGTCCCTGATCAACGCGCTGACCAACCGGCTAAAGCTGGCGCGCGCATCGACCGAGCCAGGCCGCACGCGCGAGCTCAACTTCTTCCGCATGGGCGATCAACTGCGCATCGTCGACTTACCTGGCTACGGTTACGCCAAAGCGCCCAAGTCGGAGATCGGACGCTGGACCAAGCTCACGCGCGATTACCTGCGCGGGCGCCCGACCTTGAAGCGCGTCATCCTGCTGATCGACTCTCGTCACGGCCTCAAGCCAGATGACAAGGATGTCATGGATGCGCTCGACAAGTCCGCCGTGAACTACCAGCTCGTCCTGACCAAGGCCGACAAGATCAAACCGACGGAAGCCGATGCGATGCAACGCGCCACCGAAACGGCGATCGCCAAGCGCCCAGCCGCGCATCCCGTTGTGATCGCAACCTCTTCCGAAACAGGCCTGGGGATCGAGGCGCTGCGCGCTGAAATCGCGGCCTTGGCGTAAGCCCCCGAACCGCTTAGGAACCGCGCGTGAGCAAGCTTCCCCCAAAGGATCGCCTGGCGGCGCTCGAAGATGGTTTGACCGCGGCCAAGACGCTCGCGGAAGCACTGCCGTACATCCAGATCTACGACCGTGAGATCGTCGTCGTGAAATACGGCGGCCATGCCATGGGCGATACCGAAACTGCCCGCAAATTCGCCGCAGACATCGTGCTCCTCAAGCTCGTGGGCATTCACCCCGTCGTCGTGCACGGCGGCGGCCCGCAGATCAGCCGCATGCTCGATCGCGCGGGCGTGAAGTCGCAATTCGTGGACGGCCTTCGCGTCACCGATGCGGAGACGATGGAAGTGGCGGAGATGGTGCTGTCGGGGAGCGTCAACAAAGAACTCGCGCACCTGATCACGGCCGCTGGCCGCGAAGCGGACGTGCGGGGCGTTGGACTCTCAGGCAAGGATGCTCGCCTCATCACGTGTGAGAAAGCGCACCGCACACGCAGGGATCCCGACAGCATGATCGAGCAAGTGGTCGATCTTGGATTCGTCGGCGAACCGAGCGAAGTTGATCCGACCCTGATCCAAGCTCTGATCAACGCGCCCGAAGACTACATCCCAGTGATCGCGCCAATCGGGATCGCCGAAGATGGCCGTACCTACAACATCAACGCTGACACGGCCGCCGGCGCAATCGCAAAGGCGCTTTCGGCCAAACGCTTCCTGTTGCTCTCCGACGTCGCCGGCGTGCTCGATAAAGACGGGGAGCTCATCCGCGAGATGAGCGTCGCTGATGCGCGCAAAGCCATCGACACCGGCGTCGCCACCGGCGGCATGATCCCGAAACTCGAAACCTGCATCGCCGCGCTCGATAACGGCGTCGAAGCAGCTGTCATCCTCGACGGGCGCACGCCGCACGTCCTGCTCATGGAATTGTTCACCGAACATGGCGCCGGCACGCTTATTCAATAGGCTCGGCATCGCCGCTGCCTTCGTTTGCGCCGCGCTCGCGGCGTTCGTTGCGCTTGCGCCACAGGCGGCCGCGCAGCAGCGCCAGCAACGCGGCGCCAATGGCTGGCAAATCTGCAACGAGACGAGCTTCGTCCTCGAAGCGGCGACTGGCCGTCCCGACAATCGCTCGATCCAAGTGCAAGGCTGGACGCGCCTCCGCCCCGGCGAATGCCGTCTCTCAGTGCAGGCTCCGCTCGCGCGCGGCACGCACTATCTCTATGCCCGCACCTCGACCGCGCACCGTGGAGGCCGCCGGCAATGGGGCGGCGACGCGGCGCTCTGCGTTGACCCAACGGCCTCGTTCCAAATCGAAAACCCGCCGCGTTGCACCGATAGCTACGAGGCGCGCCGCTTCCGCCGCGTGCTCATCAACAAGCGCGACAGCTGGCGCACCTCCTTCTCCGAAGCGACGCCGCTGACGCTCGCGCGCGCACGCCAAGCCGGCCTGCAACGCCTGCTCAACGACGCCGGCTATGATCTGAGCGACGGTCGCCGCAGCGCCGACCCGCGCCGCATCGCGCAAGCGATTGCTCAATTCCGCGCCTCTGCCCGCCTCGCGCCGAACGCGACTGAAGATCAACTCATCGATGCGCTCGAAACCGCGGCGCGCCGCCGCGCGGGCCAAGTTGGCCTCACGCTCTGCAACCGCACGCATGGCCGCGTTTGGACCGCGATCGGCCGGCGCCGTGGTGAAGGCTGGGAGAGCCGTGGCTGGTGGCCACTCAATCCCGGCGGCTGCGTGCGCACGATCGACGATGTGCTGATCCAAGAGCGCTATTATGTGTACGCCGCGCTGGATACGGCAGAGGGCCCGCGCTTCCTCACCGCCGGCGAACCCTTCTGCACAAGCCCCGCCCGCTTTGCGATCCTCGGCCGCGGCAATTGCGAAAGCCGCTATTACCAAACGGCGCTGTTCGCGCCGATCCGCACGCGTGATCGTTCCGGCCTCGTCGTCGAATTCGAGGATCACGACTTCCTCGAAGTCGGCGTTGCGCCGCGCGCGCTCGAAGCATCCGGCGGGGACGATACGCCGAGCGTGAACGAGCCGCCGCGCCGCGGTCTTGCGCCGCCGACAGCGCCGACGGGCGAAAGCGCGCCGACGCAGGACCGCCCCGCGCAGACGCCGCCTCAGCGCCCGTCGTGAGCCGCCTCGCCGATCGCATCAGCGATTGGGTGTTCGATCTCGACAACACCCTCTACCCCGCCCGCGATCTCTACGATGAGATCGGCGAGCGGATGACCACGTACATCGCGCGCGCCGCCGACGTGCCGACTGACGAGGCGCTACATCTGCGCGAGCACTACTTCCACGAATATGGCGCAACGATTGTCGGGCTCGTGAAGCACCACGGCATCGATGCGCGCGACTTCCTGCTCTATGTGCACGACGCCGATCATTCCGTGCTGAGCCACGATCCAGAGCTGCGCGCGCTGCTCGCGCGGCTTCCAGGCCGGCGCATCATTCACACCAATGGCGGTGGCGGCCACGGCCAGCGTGTGCTGGAAACCCTCGGCATCGCCGATCTGTTCGAAGCCGTGTTCGACATCGAGTCCGCCAATCTCGCGCCTAAGCCGCAAACAGAAAGCTACGAGCGCCTTATCGCGGCGCACCGCGTTACGCCCCAAGCGGCGGTGCTGGTGGAAGACACGCTGAAGAACCTGGAGCCCGCGCACGATATGGGCTTCACCACCGCGCTCGTCGGCGCGATCCATCCCGATCCGCGCCCCGCCTATCTCGATCATTGGGCGCACGAGGTGAAAGACTTCCTCCGGATGGCGCTAGGCGAGAAAACGCGCTAGCTCAGGCGCTATGAGCACCGATCTTGCCGCCCAAATCGAAGCCGCCTGGGAGCGCCGCACCGAACTAACTCCGGCGAGGACAGGCGCCGACATCGAAGCCATCAACACCGCACTCGAGTTGCTCGACAACGGGCAAGCGCGGGTCGCTGAGCGCGGCGCCGATAGCGCGTGGGTTACGCATCAATGGCTGAAGAAGGCCGTGCTGCTCTCCTTCCGCATCTCCGCGAACGAGATCATCGGCGATGGCCATCATGTGCACATGGATCCCTCGCCCGGACCGTGGTGGGACAAGGTGCCGTCCAAGTTCAAAGGCTGGAGCGCGAACACGTTCGCCGCCGCCGGATTTCGCGCCGTGCCCGGCGCCATCGCGCGGCGCGGCAGCTTCGTCGGCAAGAATGTGGTCCTGATGCCCTCATTCGTGAACATCGGCGCGTATGTCGATGAAGGCACGATGGTCGATACCTGGGCCACGGTCGGTTCATGCGCGCAAATCGGCAAGAACGTGCACATCTCTGGCGGCGCTGGCATTGGCGGCGTGCTTGAGCCACTGCAAGCAAACCCCACCATCATCGAAGACGGCTGCTTCATCGGCGCGCGCTCTGAAGTGGCGGAAGGCGTGATCGTGCGCGAAGGCGCCGTGCTCGCCATGGGCACCTTCATCAGCCAATCGACAAAGATCGTCGATCGCGCCACCGGCGCCATTACGCGCGGCGAGGTGCCGTCCTATAGCGTCGTTGTGCCGGGCTCCCTACCCGACCCGAACGGCGGCCCGAGCCTCGCGTGCGTCGTCATCGTCAAACGTGTCGATGCACAGACGCGCGCGAAGACGGGCGTGAACGAGCTGCTGCGCGATTAACGCCCGGCTTGAAGCGTCACTGTGATTTGCGAGCCATCGCTCGCGGTCTGCGTCCAGGTGTCGCCGACGTTCTTATCGCCGACATACGCGGTGCACGCCGCTTGGCCGCCGGCGGGCGTCAGGCAGATTTGGCCGTCCGCGACTTGATACGTGCCGCTGACATGGCTGCCGTCCGGTGCATGAATCTCGAACGTGTTATCCGCGTTGAAGAAATAGTGCGCCGAGGCGCCATTGGGGTACGTAATCACAATCGTATTGCCGTGCGCATTCTGCATCGTGTCTGCGAACGCCGCGCCAGTCATCAGCGCTGCACCGAACGCCAGGGTCGCCACAAATTTCTTCATCTTACTTCCTCCACCACCCGTCTTACGCAGGCGCGCCCTTCGCCATAGCGATGGGCTTGCCGTAACTCAAGCGCCGCCATGCCCATTCCAGCGGTCCCATCCGAAAACGCGCCAACCAAAGCGGCGACCAAACCAGTTGCAACACCCAAACCGCCGCGACGATCCCCATCAAGGTCGGACGATCGACTTCGCCGTAGAGCCCCAACCCCCGCCCGCTCCAGAAGATCGTCGTCATGATCAGCGATTGCGTGAGGTAGTTCGTGAACGCCATGCGCCCAACGGCTGCGAGCGGGCGCGTCACGAACCTGACGCGAGCCTTCACAAGCAGGATGAAAAGCGCTGCGTAGAAGAGCGAGCAAAAGATAGAGAGAGCGGTGTTGGCAAAATGGCCGCGCGTCTGCATGTGCATGAAATCAAACCGCGCGAGCCAGTTGAGCCACGCCTGCCAGCCAATCAGCGCAAACGCGATGGCGCCGGCGCCGAGCGCTAGCCAATACACAAAGAGCGGCGCGCGCCCGGCCAGAAAGCCCGAACGCAGCAAGCCCATTCCGATCAACATCACGCCCGCTGTTCGCACGATGATGCCAGCAGCGCCGGAGACGTATTCGATCCACGTGCTGAAGTTCTCCGCCAAGGCGCTCACAAACCCACCCCGATACGCCGCCTCGATCCGCGCCACGTCAGCCGGCGTAGGGGCCCAGATCGCCTGCTTGATGCCGATAATCTGATCCCATGTGAGGTGATCGAAGGACCACGCCAACAGCGCGCTTGCGCCAATCGAAAACGCCAGCACGCCAACGCCAAAGACGAGTTGCCGTATCGGCGGCCACGACCGCAAGCGCATGACGAGAAACCCGGTCAGCGCGTAAACCACGAGGACGTCGCCATACCAGATCAGCGCACCGTGGATGATCCCGAACACCAGCAGCCACAAAAGCCGCCGCGTTAGCAGCGCCGAGCGCGCGCGATCGTTAGTATCGCCGCCGACAAGGCAGATGCTCGCGCCAAACAGAAGCGAGAACAGCGTGATGCATTTGTACTCGAACAGCACATGCATGCCGTACCAGGACCAGAGCGTCGCCTCGGTGATCGCCAGTGGCGGCAGCATCGGGTTTTGGGAGCTCTGCCAGGGCGCAGCGAAGAATGCAGCGTTGACGATGAGTATCCCGAGCACAGCAAAGCCGCGCATGACGTCGAGGCTCTCGATGCGCCCCTCTTCCTGAACTGGCGCAAGATCGCTCACGTCATCTTCCGGCTGGGGCCTTTTGTCCGCCGCCACGCGACGCTAGACCAGTCTTGATGGACGCTCCTACCTTTATCGACCCGCTGCCGCTCGCCCAAGCCCTGATCCGCCGCCCCTCGGTGACGCCGGCCGAAGAAGGCGCGCTCGATGTTGCCGAGAACGCACTGAAAGCCATGGGCTTTCGCGTGCGCCGTCTGAAGTTCGGGCTGGTCGATAATCTCTACGCACGTCTGGGCGACGCACAGCCCAATTTCTGCTTCGCCGGCCACGTCGATGTCGTGCCGCCAGGCCAGGGCTGGACCAGCGATCCTTTCTCAGCCGATCTACGGGAAGGCCTTCTTTTCGGGCGCGGCGCCGCCGACATGAAGACGGCCATCGCCGCAATGATCACGGCCACTGAAACCTATCTTGGCAAACACGGCGCGCCGAAGGGTTCGATCTCGTTTCTGCTCACCTGCGACGAAGAAGGCCCGGCCGTCGATGGCACCAAAGCTGCGCTGACTGCACTGGCCGCCGAAGGCGAGCAACTCGATCATTGCATTGTCGGCGAGCCGACGAGCGAAGATCGCGTTGGCGATACGATCAAGAATGGCCGCCGCGGCAGCATCAACGTCGTCGTCACGATGGACGGCAAGCAGGGGCACGTCGCTTACCCCCATCGCGCGGTCAATCCGGTAACGGCTCTGGTCGAAGCCGCCGCAGCGCTCAAGGCGCGCAAATTGGACGACGGAGCGCCGGGTTTCGATCCATCGAACCTTGAAGTCACGACGATCGACGTCGGCAACGCCGCGCACAACGTCATTCCGCAACGCGCGGCCGCCAAACTCAACATCCGCTTCAACACCAATCACACCGGCGAACAATTGTTCGCCTGGATCAAAGAGACGGCGGAAGCCGCAGCCGCACGGCACGGCGCCCGCGTAAGCCTGCAAATCGCCTCGCAAAGCGTGCCCTTCTACACCGCGCCCGGCACCTTCACGGACCTGGTCTCAGAGGCTGTGCGCGAGAGCTTCGGCTTTGCGCCCGTGCTCGCAACAACCGGGGGCACCTCTGACGCACGCTACATCAAAGACTATTGCTCCGTCGTCGAACTCGGGTTGCGCAACGAAACCGCGCACATGGTCGACGAGCATTGTGCGGTAGAGGACATCCGCACGCTGGCGCGTTGCTACGAAGCCGTACTGCGCCGCTACTTCGCTCAATAAACAACGCGCGACAGATAGAGCCCCTCGGCGGGCGCAACGGGTCCGCAGCGCTTACGATCGGCGGCAGCAAGCGCTGTAGACACGTCATCTGCGCTCATCTTGCCCAGACCGACTTCTACCAGAGTGCCCACCATCGACCGCACCTGGCGATGCAGGAAGCTTCGCGCCACGCACCAGACGCTCACCGCCTCCTCGTCGCTCCGCACAACGTCGCAGACGTCGAGTGTTTTGATCGGGCTCTTTGCCTGGCAATGCGCGTCACGAAACGTTGTAAAATCGTGGTTTCCGAGCAGGCGTTGCGCGGCGCCCTGCATGGCGTCCGTGTCCAAGACCTGCGGCACACGCCAAACGAAGCCGCGATCAATCGTCAAAGGAGCGCGGCGATTGAGTATTTGATACTGATAGACGCGCTGCACGGCATCGAAGCGTGCATGAAACTCCGGCCCGACTTCCTCCACTGCCAGCACCGAGATCGGGTGCGGCCGCAAATGTGCATTGAGCGCTTCCGCTATCCGAAATGGCTCAAGCGCCTTTTCGATATCGACATGCGCGACCTGCGCGTACGCATGAACGCCAGCGTCCGTGCGGCCTGAGCCGACTACATCGCTACGCGCGCCTGTCAGTTTTTCGACCGCTTCTTCCAGCGCAGCCTGTACACTCGGCGCGTCAGGCAGCCTTTGCCAGCCCCGATACGGCCCGCCGTCATATTCGATAGTCAGTTTGTAGCGCATTGCCCTCCGACGCTTAGGAGCGTCGATATTCAAGCATCGCACACGGGCGCGCGCCGGCAGCCCCAGGCGCCCCGCCCGCTGTTCCAAGCACCTTCATCACCGGGTCACCAGGGCCCGACGGCTCCCACACGACGACGTTTGTCGCAGCATCGGCGCCGCAAATGCCTTGCGTGTTCGGCCGTGTTTCGTTGGTGACGCGGTAGACGAGCACTTGAGGCTCTTCCACTGGGATGTTCAGCAGCGCACGGACAGTTTGGCCGGCAACCTGGGTCGCCGGCGAAACTGCGCCCGTAAGCTCAGCTTCGACGATAACGCCGTTGGCGCCCGTCAGCGTCAGAACTTCCGACGGATCGGCGTTGCTCTGGTTCGCATCCGGCCAACGCATCGCAACCGAGACCGTGAGTTGCCCGGTTGCGCTCGTGGCGGAGTCATTCGCGGCGGCAAAACTGCGCGACGGCTCGGTTTCCGGCGCGGGCGCATCAAGCGTCGGCGCATTGGCGTCCTGCTCGTTTGTGGCCGCTTGCCGGTCGCACCCGGCGACGATCAAGGCCAACGCCATCAACGCAACGCGCACTCGCATGCAATCCCTCCAGAACCGGGAACGTCTTACCCGGGCGGCTGATGGGCTTCAATGTGGGACTAACTGAGGCGAGAACCGGCCGGAACCGGCTGCCCTCTCAGGAATATTTCGGCATCGAGCGCCGCGCGTCCTTCGCGCTGCAAGCGAAGCAGGCGCACCGCGCCCTCGCCGCAAGCGATCAAGAGCGCATCGTCCAGCGCTTCCCCAGGCGTTGCCGCAGCGCCCTGACCTACGCGCGAGAGCAGCACCTTCACGCGCGTGCCGTTCAATTCGAACCAAGCACCCGGGGCTGGCGAGAGCCCACGGATCATGCAGTCGATCTCGCGCGCAGACTTGCTCCAATCAATCCGCGCTTCGGCCGGCGTGATCTTGTGCGCGTAAGTCACCCCATCGGCGCTCTGTGGCGCCTCCTTCGCGCCACCGTGTTCGATCGCCGCAAGCGCCTCGACCATCAGCGGAGCGCCTAGCGCCGCCAAGCGATCGTGCAGCGTGCTTGTCGTATCATCCACATCGATCGGCGTCTCTGCAGACGCGATGGTGGGCCCGGTGTCGAGTCCTTCCTCCATTCGCATCACTTGGACGCCGGTGACGCGATCGCCGGCCATGATCGCGCGCTGGATTGGCGCAGCGCCCCGCCAACGGGGCAGCAGTGAGCCATGCAGGTTAAACGCGCCCAGTCGCGGCGCATCGAGCACCGCTTTCGGCAAGATGAGCCCGTAAGCCACAACGATTGCCGCATCGAGGTTCAGCGCCGCGAACGCGTCTTGCTCCTCTCCGCGCTTCAGACTCTTAGGCGTGCGCACCTCGATCCCGCGCGCCTCGGCAAATTCGTGCACGGCGGTCTTGCGCTCTTGCTTGCCTCGGCCCGCGGGTCGAGGCGGTTGCGAATAAACGCAGGCAATCTCGTGCCCGGCGGCAATCAGCGCCTCCAGCGTCGGCAAACCAAAAGCGGGCGAACCCATGAAGGCAAGGCGCAGCGTCATCGGCGCACATGGCCGCATTCGCCGGAGCCGCGCAACCGTCAAGGAACCCTAGCGCCGACCCCGGTTTTCTTTGACATGCCCCATAAGCCAGCTTGTCCCGCCGAGCCCATCAGCGTCGCCGGTCCCTTTTCGCTTACGCCGGCGCAATGGTGGTGTGTTCTGCAAGGAGTCATGGCGACGGCCGAGCGCGCAAACCTGGCGCTCATCTCCGCTGGCGTCGCTTTTTTTGGCTTGATGGCGGTAATACCAGGCATCGCCGCCGTCGTTATGCTCGTTGGCCTCATAGGCGACCCGACCTGGCTCAGCGACCAGATAAATTCGCTAGGCGGTCTTGCGCCCGACGCCGTGGTTTCGATCATCCACGAACAGGTCACGCATCTTCTCGAAACGCGCAGCGATACGTTGCTGTTCGGCGCGGTGTTCAACTTGGCGCTAGCGCTCTGGAGCGCCCTCCAAGGCACGCGCTGGGTGCTGATGGCGCTCACAGCCGTAAACCGCCGCGCCGAACAGCGAAAGGCAATCCGCCGCTACGTCGCCGCCGGCATGTTCACACTTTACGGCATCGGCCTCAGCGTGGCGGCGGTTCTGATCATGGGCGTTGCGCCGGTAATCCTGGCGCTTCTACCGGTAAAGAGCAGCACGGAAGTGCTGTTGCTCGCACTGCGCTGGCCCATTCTCGGCGGCGCAGCCATTGCGGTCGCGATCATCCTTTACCGATGGGGGCCGCATCGTCGTCCGCCGCCTTGGCGTTGGCTTTTTCCAGGCGCAATCGCCGCGCCGGTTCTTTGGATCATCGCGTCGAGCACGATGACGTTTGCGTTGCGCGAATTTCCCGCGTTCGGCGCAGCGTACGGCGCGCTCGCGAGCGTCGTTGCCCTTCTGCTCTGGCTTTACGTAACGGCGCTGGTTTTCCTGCTCGGCGGCGCTCTCAATGCAGAGCTTGAGTTTTTCGCCAAGGGGCGGCCGACCAAGCCCGTCGAGCCGGGCGAAACGATCGAACCGCGCATCGCTGCAGATGGCGGACAAAAGCAAGTCAAGGAACGGGTTGCGCCTTAGAGGGCAGCTTCGCGGCGCGCCTTCTTCACCTTCGACAAGGCCTTCTCACGCTTCAGGCGCGAGAGATGGTCAATGAACAGCACACCTTCGAGGTGATCCATCTCGTGCTGAATGCAAACCGCAAAGATGCCGTCCGCATCTTCTTCAATCTGCTCGCCGTTATAGTTCAGGTAGCGCAACTTTACGCGCGCCGGCCGCTCGACGTCGTCATACACGTCGGGCACCGAAAGGCAGCCCTCTTCGTAGGGCAGCGTTTCTTCCGACGCCCAGAGAATTTCCGGATTCACGAAATAGCGGGGCTGCTTCTCTTCGCCCTCTTTGGCGAGATCCATAACGATGATCCGCACCGGCTCGCCGATCTGGATCGCGGCCAGACCAATGCCCGGCGCGGCGTACATCGTCTCCAGCATGTCATCCATGAGCGCCCGATGCGCATTCGTCACCGGACCTTCGATGGGGACGGACTTTTGCTTCAGCAGCGCGTCTGGCGCGACGAGAATTGGGCGGATGGCCATGGCCCCCAGGTATGGAGCCCCGAGGTTTCCGTCAAGCAAGCGCGCCCTTCCGGGAACCCGGAACTGCGGGAGCTGATTGGCGTTTTTGACCCAAGCGGGGCGCGTGCCGGAAACGGTGCGCGCCTTTGCGTTTTCCCGATCCTCCCAGGAGAAGCCCAATGAAAACGTTCCTGTTCGCCTCGGTCGCCGCCGCGAGCCTAACCCTCGCCGGCGTGGCAGCCTCGCAGACCCTGCAGACGCCTATCCCGACCCCGCCGCCGGTCGCCACGCCCTCAATTACCCCCGACGCAAGTGTCGAAGGCCAACTAGGAACAAACGTCCAAGGAACGCCCGCACAAGCCGAAGTCCAAACCGACACCGACGCGGCAGTGACCGAAACCCAAGCTGAAGCTGAAGCTGAGGCACAGGCGCAGGCTGGCACGAGCGCCCAAGTCTCAACGGAAGCTGAAGCGGCGCTTGGCGCGACGAGTTCGGCTGAAGCCGCAGAGAACGCTGCCGCGACGGCTGCCTCGCCAGCCGCGCCCAACACGCAATCCGCCGCCGCGCCAGCGACCACGGCGAGCGCAACATCCGTCTGTCAGCCACGCGTCACGTCCGTTCATTTCGGCGCGCGCGGCAGCTCGCTCAGCCAGCAAAATCGGAATGCCATCGAGAACGCCGTCGATGCCGCATCAGTCTGCGCGCTCGATTCTGTAGTGATCGCTGATAGCGGCCAGGGCGCCGTTTCCTCGCGCCGTACCGGCGCTGTGCGCCAAGCCTTGATCCGCCAAGGCGTGCCTGAAAATCGCATCTCGGTTGAATCGAACGCCAACGTCGAAGGCGCGAGCACCGGCGCACTTGATGTGCGCATGAGCTTCGCTGGCGTCGCCCGCGCAGGCCAACCCGTTGCGTCAAACGAGGCCGAGCAGCCGACGCCGCCGCCGGCGTCCTGATTGCGCTTGAGCCTCGGGGCGAAGGGCTCGACCAATGGTCGGGCCCTTTTGCATTCCACATTCCGCAGCGGGTTGAAGCGTACGCGCAACGCCGGCTAGGTCGGCGTTATGAACACTCAGCAATTGTTTCGCCTAGCGGGCGCGGCGGCCATCATCGGCGGCGCTGGGCGCATTTTTTCGGCCTTTGACCTCCTCCAAGATCAGGCCAGCCGCGAGTGGCTGTGGACCGCAATCGACGTTTTCCTGCTCTTCGGCTGGTTCGGCATCTACCTCGCGCGCGCTGATAAGCTCGGATTTCTTGGTCTCACCAGCTTCGTCGTCGGCGCTGCAGCGCTCTCGTTCATCGGCGGGCCGGAGGCCGACGTCTTCGGGTTTTCGACCTACGAGCAGGGTGCGATCACGCTTGTTATCGCAACGCTTGGCTTAAGCCTCGCGTGGCTTCGCGGCGGGGAGAAACCATTGTGGCCGCCGCTGCTCTGGATTGGCGCCGCTGTCGCTGCGGGAGCACTTAGCTCCATACCCACACTAGCGCCGTACCACTTCATCGCAGCGGGCGCGCTGTTCGGCGCGGCGTTCATTGCCGGTGGTTGGGATCTGCTGCGACGTTAGCGGATACGGATCTGAGCGTTGGCAACGCGTTCACGGCGCACTTCCGCACTGGCGCGGATTTGATCGTTCACGCGGATATACCCATCGCTGCGTTCAGCGACCAATTCGTTTGACGGCGCATCGGCGGGCTCCAGACCCGGCATCTCGACAGCTTCGACGTCGCCCCGCTCGTTGCGGGCAACCGCAGTCACCCGCCCGATAATGGCGCCATCGTCGCCGCGGACGTCCTGGCCCAGCGGGGATTCGGGAAACTGGTTTGGCGCCTGCTGGGCTAAGGCCAAGCTCGGTGCAGCGGTCGCGAGAGCAAAGATCAGGGTTCGCAGCATTTGCGTGTCCGCGCCTCAAGCGCGGCCTCCAATTGTCGTGTTCGAGGCAAAAACGCGCCGACCCCAGGGTTCGTTCCTGTGCATTTTCGGGCGCGCGCCTTGCCGCAGCGACGGGCGCTTGCCCCGAACCCCTTCGATTGCGATATGAGGCGCGCAGGCAGGCGGCGGACGGCCGCCCCGCCAACCCGGTCAGGTCCGGAAGGAAGCAGCCGCAACGGGTTGCGTACGGGTCGTCGTCCTGTCTGCACCTCTTCAGAGTGCCAACTCGGACCGCTGTCCCAGCTGACAGAGGGGTCGTATTTCCCTGCGAAAGCCTTAGGTTTGGCGGGTGAGCGAATCCACTTCCCTCTTCGGCGACGATCCAGGCGGCGGCTATGTCGTTCTGGCTCGGAAATATCGGCCAAAAACCTTCGAGGACCTGATCGGCCAGGAGGCAATGGTCCGGACCATCGCCAATTCGTTCGCGCTTGGCCGCATCCCGCACGCGACAATGCTGACCGGCGTTCGTGGCGTCGGCAAAACGACCACGGCGCGGCTGCTGGCGCGCGCCCTCAACTACAAGCGGGGCGATATCGATCAGCCCACGATCGAACTCGATCCGCCGGGGGAGCACTGCCAAGCGATCATGGAGAGCCGCCATCCCGACGTGTTCGAGATGGACGCTGCTTCCCGCACCGGCATCAACGACATCCGCGAAATCCTGGATAGCGTTCGCTACGCGCCCGTGATGGCGCGCTACAAGATTTACATCATCGACGAAGTGCACATGCTCTCGACGGCCGCGTTCAACGGCCTGTTGAAGACGCTCGAAGAACCGCCGCCGCACGTGAAGTTCATGTTCGCGACGACGGAAATCCGCAAAGTGCCGGTCACCGTGCTGTCGCGCTGCCAACGCTTCGACTTGAAACGCATCGACAGCGAGCAACTGGCACAGCACCTAACCAATATCTGCACGAAAGAAGGCGTCGGCATCGATCCAGACGGGGTCGCGCTCATTGCTCGCGCCGCCGAAGGCTCGGCGCGAGACGGCCTTTCGCTGCTCGATCAGGCGCTGGTGCAGAAGCCTGGCGAAACTGTCACAGCCGCTGACGTGCGCGACATGCTTGGCCTCGCGGACCGAGGCCGTGTGCTCGATCTTTTCGAAGCCATTGCCAAGGGCGACGCGAAAACCGCCATCACTGAAGCGCGCAGCCAATACGATAGCGGTGCTGATCCGACGCTCATCCTGCGCGATCTGCTTGATATCGGCCATGAGGCGGCGCGCGCCCAAGCACTGGGCGTTGAAGCGCGCATCATCGGCGGCGCCGACTGGGTCGCGCGCGTGCGCGGCCTCGCAACCAAACTCAGCCCCGCGCAGCTCTCTCGGCTTTGGCAAATGCTACTGAAGGCGCTCGAAGAAGCCGGCAAGGCGCCCGATCCCATCGCGGCCGTCGAGATGGCGATGGTTCGTCTTTGCACGGCGCAATCACTGCCGCCGCCAGAAGACGCCGCACGCCTACTGCGCGACGGCCCGGCCGCATCGTGGAGTGCGGGCGCGCCCGCTGGCGAAAGTGCACCACCCCCACAAACGCCGACAGTCAACAAAGCCAGCACCCAACCGCAGCCGCCGATCACGCCGTCTTCCTCACTTCAAGACATTGATACGCCGTTCAAGTCTTTTGAGGATGTCACCGCGGCCGTCGCCGAAGAGCGGGATATCGATCTCGAACTTGCGCTTGAGCGTTTGAAGGTCACCCGCTTCTCGCCGCAAGGGGAGATCGTCTTCGTTCAAACGGCGGATCAACCGCGCGACCTCGTCCGCCAGCTCAAATCGTTTCTCGAAGAACGCACGCCGTTCGAGTGGACCATACGCACGACGAATGAAGTGGCGGCGCCCGTTGAGAGCATCGCTGAGCGCCGCCGCCGCGATGAAGAGCGCAAGCTGGAGGAGCTGAAACGACAACCTTTCGTCGCCGAAGCGTTGAGGCATTTTCCGAACGCTGAGATCATTGGCGTCCGCATGCCTGTCGAAGAAAACGGTGGCGGCGATGTCGCGCCGTTCCCTCAGAAGCAGACCTCTCCCACCGCGCCGGCGCGCAAGAAGGAAGCCGACCGATGAAGGATATCTCGCAGATCATGCGCCAAGCGCAGGCCATGCAGGCCAAGATCAACGAGGCGCAGAAGAAGCTCGAAGCCATGGAGGTCGAAGGCTCCGCCGGCGGCGGCATGGTAAAGGTGCGCATCTCCGGCAAGAACGCGCTGCTGAGCCTCAACATCGATCCTTCCCTGCTGAAGCCGGAAGAAGCCGAGATCGTGGAGGACCTCATCAAGGCCGCGCACGATGATGCGCGCCGCAAACTTGAAGAGACGCAGAACGAAGAGATGAAGGGCCTTTCGGGCGGCCTCGGCATCCTGCCCGGCTTCAAGATGCCGTTCTGAGTAACCGCTCCGGGGGTCTCGCGCGTATAAGCTCGCGACATCGGAGTTTACCCGTATGAAGCCCCTCCCCATTCTCCTCGCCGGCGCCATCATCGCACTTGGGCTCGGCGGTTTCGCTGTTTACGCCCAAACCCAACAGAGCGCCGCGCAAGGCGACGAAGGCGCATTGGAGCGGCTGCGCACTTGGGTGATGGATCACAACGGCACCGAGCGCGCGTTTCAGAACGCGTACTGGAACAACCACGAAGCCGGCATCTACGTCGAAGCGCGCACTGGCGAGCCATTGTTCGCTTCGACGGACAAATTCGACAGCGGCTCAGGCTGGCCGAGCTTCACGCGCCCGATCGACATCAGCTCCGTACGGGAGAACACGGATTCCTCCGCCGGCATGGTGCGAACCGAAGTGCGCTCCTCCCAGGGCGACGCGCACTTGGGACACGTCTTTAATGACGGCCCCGCCGAGCGCGGCGGCATGCGCTACTGCATCAATTCCTGCGCCCTCCGCTTCATCCCGCGTGACCGTATGGAAGCCGAGGGCTATGGCGCATACGTCGATCTGATCGACCATCCGACGACCCAAGCGGCACAGTAGCCCCTCTCGCGCGCGGACGCGACGCACGCTACATCGGGAGCGATGCGCTCTTCCAAAAACGCCACCGCCGCGCCTGAAATCGAAGCGCTGATCGCGCTCTTGGCCAAAGTGCCGGGGCTCGGGCCGCGTTCGGCTCGGCGCGCGGCGCTGCAGCTGCTGAAGAAGAAGGACCTGCTGATGACACCGCTCGCCAACGCGTTGGCGGAAGCGGCGGAGAAAGTTGGCGCGTGCTCCAATTGCGGCGCGCTCGATACCCAAGATCCGTGCGCGCTCTGCGCTGCACCAGATCGCGACGACGGCCTCATCTGCGTCGTTGCCGAAGTCGGCGATGTTTGGGCGCTCGAACGCGCCGGCGCCTTTAAGGGCCGCTACCACGTTCTCGGCGGCGTCCTGTCGGCGCTCGATGGCGTGCGGCCAGACGACCTGCGGATCTCCAAGCTGATGGAGCGCGCCAGTGCGCCAGGCGTGCGCGAAGTGATCCTGGCGCTCTCCGCTACGGTCGATGGTCAAACCACCGCGCACTATCTCGTGGAGCGCCTGCAACCGCTCAACGTCACAGTGAGCCGGCTCTCGCACGGCGTGCCCGTTGGCGGGGAGCTAGACCTTCTTGACGACGGCACGCTCTTCGCCGCTCTCCAAAGCCGGCGCCCATCGTGAGCACCATCCGCGTCTGCGACTACATAGCTTCGCTTGCGCAATCGGACCTTGCCGCCTTCGCCGACGCGGCGCCTTGGCAGCTGACCGCAGACGCCGAACGGATCGTGCGCGAACGCGTTGCCGCGTGCGGTGATGAGTTCATTGTCACCGGTGACGTTGCTATCCACCGCACCGCACAGATTGAATCCGGCGCGGCTGTCAAAGGGCCCGCCTTTATCGGCCCAAACTGTTTTGTCGCGTCAACTGCGCTGATCCGCGGTGGATGCTGGCTCGAGCGCGACGTGATCATCGGCCCGTCAGCTGAACTGAAGACGAGTTTCCTCTTCGCCGGCAGCAAGCTCGCGCACCTTAACTTCGTCGGCGATTCCGTGCTGGGCGCCGGCGTCAACATCGAGGCCGGCGCAATGATCGCGAACTACCGCAACGAGCGCCAAGATAAGCGCATTCGGATCAAGGTCGGCGACGCACTGCTCGACACCGGCATCGATAAATTCGGTGTGTTGCTGGGCGACGGCGCGCGCGTGGGCGCCAATGCTGTCATCGCGCCCGGTGCAATTCTCGCCAAAGGCGCAATCGTGGCGCGCCTTTCGCTCGTTGACCAAGGCTGATCATACTTAAGTACCACGCGTGTGCGTTGACGCCCGCGCCGTGCGGTCGCAGTCTCGCCCTCCGGAGGGACTGAAATGGGCTTGGACAAATTTTCCGCACCGCTGCTGAGCATTTTGCGCATCGTCAGCGCGCTTCTGTTCATTGAACACGGCACGACGAAGCTTCTTGGGTTTCCGCCAACTGAAATGTTCGCGACTTCGCCTGAGCCAATGACGCTGATGTGGTTCGCCGGCATTCTTGAATTTGGCGGCGGCGTGCTGCTCGCGCTCGGCCTCTTCACGCGCCCGGTCGCTTTCATCCTCTCGGGCATGATGGCCGTGGCATACTGGATGGCGCACGCGACGCAATCATTCTACCCAGTACAAAACGGCGGCGACGCAGCCATCTTGTTCTGCTTCATCTTCCTCTACATCGCAGCTGCTGGCGGCGGGCCGTGGAGCGCCGATCGGATCGTATTCAAAAAAGCCTGATCCGTATCAGGTGTGGCGATGTTCGATGCAGTGCGTTCGTGCACGCGTGATTTTGGGCTCCATGAGCCCCGTCTCACGGAAACGCGCGAGCGCATTCTCGTATTCTTCGTACGTCATTGAGCGCGTGATCTGCTCCCAGGTGCAGCTGCACACGCCATCGCCGTCGGCAGGACACGACGCTTCAAACGCTGCCTGCGCACTTTGAGGATAGGGGTTTTGGGCGTGGGCGCCGCAGGCGCACAGCGCCAGAGCGCCGCACAATACGACAAGGCTCTTAAGCATCGCCATCTCCGCTCGGCAAGAATTGCCGGACGCGAGACTCATTATGCATCAACACGGTTAAAAAGGGCGCCGCAAAGAGTCGTTAGCGGGCTATTGCGCGCGAAGCGAAAGCACGGCGCCGTCGGAGGCGGTGATCTCAAGCCGATCGCCGATGCGGGCGTAGCGCTGCGCGCTGTTGAGAACACCGAAAAACGCAGTTTCACGCGCCATGATTTCGGGCGCACACGCCATACGCGTCGAGCCCACGTCATTGAAGGAAATGCTCTCACCGCTCACGGCGTAGCCGCCGAAAAAGCGATTACATCCGCCGGCGCCTGCGACGCGTTCTGCGCTAAACTCGATTGTAGCCCCTGCGGCTGGCGCACCGCCAATGCTCTCGACCGCCCAGCGCGTTCCGGAGAGCGCATTTTGCGGCGCACTCGACGCGCAAGCGGCCGCAGCCAGCGCGCTCGCGGTCGCTATCGCCGTCATGGCAGCGCGGAACGTTCCTTCCTGCATCGCGGCCTCAACGCTAGGGCGCCGGCTTCGGTTCCGCGGTCTCCACCGGCGTCGCGGCCGGTGCGGACGTCGGCCGGCACGCCAGCGCATAGCCCGCAATCTGCCGCGTCAGCGGGTGCGCTTCCCGCTCAGGACCTGACAACCGCTCCAACGCCATGAACTCGCCCGGCGGAACCTCCGCCTCGATACGATCCCACACGCAACCGCAATAGCCCTCAGGCGCGCCCTGCCGCTGACACGCGGACATGAATGTCATCTCCGTGCCGGGCGGAAATTCCGTTGGCGCCGGCGGGGTGCACGCAGCCAGTCCCAATGCAAGCAGAGCTAGCAAACCACGCATCTTGCCTCGCATCTCCGAGTTCACGCGTTCAATAGCGCTAGTTCACGCCCTCTTCCAGCAATCTTCGCCCGATCACCATCGCCTGAATTTCACCGGCGCCTTCGAAAATGTTGAGAATGCGCGCGTCCGCCAGCACCCTGCTGATTGGGTACTCGATAGCGAAGCCGTTGCCGCCGTGGATCTGCAGTGCATTGTCCGCCGCCGCCCAGGCAACACGCGCCGCCAACAGCTTCGCCATGCCGGCTTCAAGATCGCACCGTTTGCCGCTGTCTTTGCGGCGCGCCGCAAAATACGTGATCTGACGCGCCGCCATGATTTCCGCCGCCATCATCACCAACTTGTTGGACACGCGTGGGAAGTGGAAAATCTCTTGGCCGAATTGCTTGCGGTCGATCGCATATTTCAAGCCCAACTCGAGCGCGCTCTGCGCAACGCCAACAGCCCGCGCCGCGGTCTGAATCCGCGCGCTTTCGAAGGTTGCCATCAATTGCTTGAAGCCTTGCCCCTCAACCCCGCCAAGCAAGTTCGCGACAGGCACCTTAAAGCCATCGAAGCCGATCTCGTATTCCTTCATGCCGCGATAGCCGATCACCTCGATCTCACCACCGGTCATGCCCGGCGTTGGGAACGGATTGGCGTCATCGCCCCGCTTCTTGGGCGCCAGCAGCATCGAGAGCCCGTTGAAACCGCTGGTGTTGGGATCGGTGCGCACCAACAGGGTCATCACATCGGCGCGCGCCGCATGCGTGATCCAAGTCTTGTTGCCGCTCACGACGTAATCGTCGCCGTCTTTGATGGCGCGTGTGCGCAACGAGCCTAAATCACTTCCAGTGTTCGGCTCGGTGAACACCGCCGTCGGCAAAATCTCGGCGCTTGCGATGCGCGGCAGCCAGTATGCCTTTTGCTCATCCGTGCCGCCGATGAGGATCAGCTCTGCCGCAATCTCACTGCGCGTCCCAAGGGACCCCGCGCCGATCCAGGCGCGAGATAGTTCTTCCGACACGACGCACATCGAGGTCTTACCGAGACCGGAGCCGCCATACTCCTCGGGGATCGTCAGGCCGAAAACGCCCAGTGCGCCCATCTCTTCGACGATGCTCATTGGGATGAACTCGTCGCGACAGTGCCAGCCGTGCGCATGTGGAACGATCCGATCGTCCGCGAACTTGCGGAACTGGTCGCGGATCATCTCGAAATCGGCGTCGAGATTTGTGTTCTCAAACGTCGTACGTCCTTGGGAATCGTGTAGCAGCGCGGCGAGACGGGTCTTTTCCGATTGCGTGACCGCGAGTGCTACAGGCGGCGCGTCGATACCGAAGTCCGATGGGCGAATGCTCTCGACCTGCGTCATTGGCAAGCCACCCGCGAGCTGAGCGGAGTATTCTGCCGCCAGCAGCTTGGCCAACAGCTGTTCCGTTTCGCCGAACTTTCCCGCTGCGCTCAGCGCGCGCGCCCAATCACGCACCTCGCGCAACGTTTCCGCGTAAGTCGTCACCCAGGCGAGTCCGTGAACAACGTGCTGCTCACGATCGATCGCCACGCGATCAATCTTGCCGTCCTTGCTCACCAGCGGCCGAACCGCAGCCTTCGCTGCAGCTGCGTAACTTTCGGCTGCAGCCAAAGCGGCGTCGAGTTGAGTTAGTAGGCTAGCGCTCATGCATTCCCTCGCGAGTCGGGCCACTAAAGCCGGTCTTTCGCACTTGCGAAAGACCCCCAACTGGCGTGACCTTGCGGCGCCGCGCCACAGGAGAGAGTCGGATGGAGCACGGGAGCGCGGGAGGCGAAGTCATCACGCAGACGCTCGTCTTTCTGGCGGCGACATGTGTGCTCATCCCTGCCCTCAAGAAGGCCCGCATCAGCACCGTGATGGGATTTCTCATCATCGGCGTGGCGATGGGCCCTCAAGTATTGGGGCGGCTCGCCGAGACGTGGCCCTGGCTCGGCGCCTTCGCGCTGACCGAGGCTGAGCCGACGCTGCTTCTGGCCGAGTTCGGAGTCGTTTTCCTGCTGTTCGTCATCGGCCTCGAAGTCTCATTCGAGCGTCTTTGGGCCCTGCGGCGCTTCGTGTTTGGCTTGGGCCTTGCCCAAGTCGTCCTCTCCGCGCTTGCGATCGGCCTCGTCGCGCTCGCGTTCGGCAACACGTTCTCCGTCGCTGCGGTGCTAGGCCTTGCCTTCGCACTCTCCTCCACGGCGCTCGTCCTCCAGCTCCTCCGCGAGCGGCGCAAGATTTCGACATCCGTCGGACGCGCCAGTTTTTCGGTTCTGCTGATGCAGGACCTCATGGTCGTGCCGATCCTCTTTCTCGTCGCGGCACTCGCGCCCGACGGCGGGGCGTTCGGCGGCGGCGGCGTGCTCGCGGCGTTAGGTACAGCCATTACATCGCTGGCCGTCATTGTTTTGATTGGCCGCCTCGTGCTCCGTCCGCTTTTTCGGTGGGTCGCTTCCGCCAACAGCCGCGAGATCTTCATCGCGGCGGCATTGCTCGCCGCCATCGGCATGGCGGCAGCCGCACAGATGGCCGGGCTCTCGATGGCGCTCGGCGCGTTCCTCGCGGGCCTGCTGCTCGCCGAGACAGAATTTCGTCATCAAATCGAAGCCGACCTTGATCCCTTCAAAGACCTGCTGCTCGGACTCTTCTTCGTCACCGTGGGCATGCAGATCGATCTAGCGCTGCTGCTGCGCGAGCCGCTTATTGTCGTGCTGGGTGTCATCGGCCTGTTCGCTCTAAAAGGCGCCATCATCGCGCCGTTAGCCCGCGTCTTCGGCCTCACTTGGCCACGCGCCATCGAAACGGCCTTCGTGCTCGGCCAGGCTGGCGAGTTCGCGTTCGTCGTCATCGCCGCAGCACGCGTCAGCGAAGCCATCCCCGCCGACATCGCCGATTACATGCTGCTGGTGACGGCGCTCTCAATCTTCGTGACGCCGCTTGTCGCTGGCCTCGGCGCGCGGATCGCGGCGCGCATCGCAGCGCCAACACGCTCCACGCCGCCGAAGGATGCCGCCAGCGAAAACGGCCACGTCGTCATTGCCGGTTTTGGCCGCGTCGGACAGACATTGGCTGACATCCTCGACGCCCAAGAAATACCGCACGTCGCAATTGAAGGTGACGCTTCAGCCGTCGCCGCGCTGCGCAAGCAAGGCCACGAGGTCTATTTCGGCAACGCCAGTCAATCGCAGGTGCTCGCTTCAGTAGGCGCCGAGAACGCCGCCGCCATCGTCGTCACTATCAATGACGCACTTGCCGCGGAACTCATCGTGAAGGAAGCCAAACGTGTCTGGCCGCACGTGCCGGTTTATGCCCGCGCACGCGACAGCGAACATGCGCGCAGACTTCACGCGGCTGGGGCCACGCTCGCGAGCCCCGACGCCGTCGAGGCGGCGCTCCAACTTGGCGAAGCGCTTCTCAACGGCATCGGCGTGCCGGACGAGCTTTCGAGCCGCATCATCGCCCAAAGGCGCGAAGCGGAACTGGCCAACGCGCTCTACAGCGACAGTCAGCCTTAGAGCTTATACTGGAGCATAAACCGGGTGCGTGTGCGCGACACTGGGGAGCCTGGGTCGCCGGCTTCGTAATCGCCGTACTCAACTGACCAGTTCACATGCTCGCTGATGTTGGCGCTCACCGACAGATCCCACTCGTTGCCGAAATCCACCCCGGTTCGCTCGGCTTCGAAATCGTACCAACGCGCCATGAAAGCGAGGTCGTCGAGATAGTCGGGCGCCCACTCGGGGCTGTAAGTGACGCCGACGTTGAAATCATTGACGCCATCTGCCGGCTTCGTCGTGAAGGCCCCGGCCCAGCCTTGGAAATTGTTGCTGGAGCCGATCGGCACGAAGAAACCGCGCGCGCCATTACCTTCAAGAGACTCGTACCAGACGCGGCCTGCCCATTCGCCGTGCGTCGCGGTGAGCGAAGCCTGCCAGTAGTCAAGATCGAAATTGACGGTTGAGTTTCCGTAGTCGGTCTGGTTGGCGAAGCTCGCCGCGTAGTCAAAATGCGTGTCCATCGCATCGACGCGGCCTGAAGCGCGCACGCCCACAAAGCGCGATGACTGATTGATCGCTGAGGCCGTATCAAAATCCAGCGCATATACAAAGCCAGTCAGCTTGAACGCTGGCGAGAACGTTTGCGTCACGTTCAACAAATGGCTCTCGCTGTACCAATCATTGTATTCCGCGGTCGTGTTATTGACCTGATCGACGTACGCGTAGGTCGCTTTTAGACTCCCGAACGTGAAGTCGCCTCGCACTGCATCTAGCGTCCGCGCGTCTTGGCGCGAGTTAGACGCATCTATGAAGCGCTTGTCGTCGAACTCGATCGTCTGGCGGCCAATCGTGCCCGTGAAGTGCTCGTTCGCGCGCCACGCCAGTTGCAAGCGATTGAGTTCCGTGCCCTGGGGATCGGGGATCGACGCATAGGGCTCAACCGGCGGGATGCCATCATTGTAGCGGCCACCGAGATCGCGAACGTCCTCGATCTCAACGAGGCCCGTCAGCCCATGCCAACTGGCCGTTTTCCAACCAAGCCGCGTGCGCAGCGTGAATGCTTCCGCGTCGTTCTGACCTGACTGCTCGAACAGTTCGAGCCGCGGCCGCGCTTCAAGAATGAGCTCGCCCCCGGTGATCGCATCAGACAGCGTCGCTGCTTCTTCAGCATGCGCGACGCCTGCCAACGCTGCTGCGCCAACCGCCATGCCCACAGCGCGTACTATTACTTTTTGCATATGCCATCTCCAATCACATGCATGTCCAAATGCTCGCTGATGGGATGCAGTTCTCTGGTTAATCAGAACTTGCACGCAGTGCAATCGGTCAGCGCGTGCTCTGCAAACGCAGTTGCGGTCAGGAATGCTTAATACGGGCGAGCGCACTAGCACATGCGAATTATCTCGCGCCTGGGGCTTTCTATGATTTCGATTTCTGATCTCAAAATTTCTCGCAAGCTCGTCCTCGGCTTCTCCGCGATCATTGCAATCATCGCGGGCACGGGCGGCGTGACGCTCGCCAACGTCAACACGATGAACGAAGCGCGCGCTGAGACCGCGCGTGGCAACGCCACGCTCAGTGCAATTGCCGACGCGCAGTTTCGCCTCGCCCGCCAAGAAAACTCAGTGCGCGGCTGGCTGGTCAGTCTCGATACTTACTATCTTGGCCGCGTCGATTCCCACCGGGCCAAGTTCAAAGAGGCGCTCGCGACGATGCGTGAGCTTGCCGCCAGCGAGACTGAGCAACTCGAACGCATCAACGCCGTCGAGGCCGCGGCCGACGCTTGGTACGACGGCATCATCCCCCTCGCCGCGCGCCTTGCACGCGATCCCGCCACACGCAGCCAAGCCGCAGCGCTCGTCGGCAATGACGGCCGCGCCGACCAATTGATCGGCCCCGCGGAGGACGCGATTGATGCGCTCATCGAAGCCGAACGCGCTCAGCTTACCGCGAACGAGGCGCGCTCTGAGGCCGCCGCGCAGATGGTTGGGATGGTGGTCATCGGCGGCCTGATCATTTCCGCTCTGCTCGCCATCGGTGTCGGCCTCGCTCTTACCCGCATGATCGCGGCGCCCGTGACACGGATGACGGACGCGATGCGGCGTTTGGCGGAAGGCGACAAGACAATTGAAGTGCCTGCCATCGGTCGTAAAGACGAGATCGGCGAAATGGCCGGCGCAGTTCAGGTCTTCAAAGACGCGGCAATCGCGTTGGATCGCGCCGCCGCTGAGCAGATGCGTCTCGAAGCGCAGGCCGCGGAGGAACGCGCGCGCAATGAAGCGATCCGCGCCGCTACAGAAAAAGAGCAGAATGAAGTGGTTGAGAGCCTCGCGGCCGCGCTCGACGGCGTCGCTAAAGGTGATCTCACCCGTCAGGTTACCCAACGCTTCGCCGGCCGCTACGAGAAGCTCCGGGACGACTTCAATGGCGCCGTGCGCCAGTTGCAGCAGGCAATGGCGCGCGTCGCCCAGTCGACCCAGTCCATCACCAGCGGCACAAATGAAATCAGCCGCGCCGCTGACGACCTTTCCCGCCGCACCGAGACGCAGGCCGCCTCGCTGGAAGAGACCGCCGCAGCGCTGGACGAAATCACCGCAGCCGTCACCAAGACCGCCGCAGGCGCCGTGCACGCCAACAACACCGTCGCGGATGCGCGCTCTGAAGCGGAGCGCGGCGGTGAGATCGTAAGTGAAGCCGTGCGCGCCATGACCGAGATCGCGCAATCTTCGCAACAGATCGCTCAGATCATCGGCGTGATCGACGAGATCGCCTTCCAGACCAATCTGCTTGCCCTCAATGCCGGAGTTGAAGCCGCACGCGCGGGCGATGCGGGTCGTGGCTTCGCAGTTGTCGCTTCCGAAGTTCGCGCTCTGGCGCAACGCTCGGCGGACGCCGCCAAGGAGATCAAGTCTCTCATCGCGACGAGCGGCGATCACGTGCAGTCGGGCGTCGCGCGCATCAACAACGCCGGCGACGCGATCGCCTCGATCGTTGCAAAAGTTACGGAGATCAACGCACTCGTGGGCGAGATCGCCGCCTCCGCCAAGGAACAATCACTCGGCCTTTCGGAGGTGAACACCGCCATCAACCAGATGGATCAGGTGACCCAACAGAACGCAGCGATGGTCGAACAAACCACCGCCGCCAGCCGCTCGTTGGCCGATGAGGCAGACGGCCTCGGCCAACTGGTCGGTCAATTTAAAGTGGCTGAAGCAGGGCGCCGGCAGGCTGCCTAAGCGACAGGCCTTGTTGCCGCCATTGCCAAGCGTCAAAAGGGCGGCGATGAGAATCGCCGCCCTCCTTCTTTTCAGCATCGCCGCGTGCTCGCCGCCTCCGGAACAGCCTGCCGCGACCACGTCAGAAACCAGTGTCAGCATCGTCGTAGCGTCGCCGCAAACGGGCGCGCACGTTTCAAGTCCGCTGCATGTTGAAGGCACCGCGCCCGGCGATTGGTTCTTCGAAGCGCAGTTCCCGGCGGAGCTGCGCAGCGCCGATGGCGCGCTGATCGCCGAAGCGCCGGCGCGCGCGCAGGCCGATTGGATGACAGAACGCCCAGTCCCCTACGCCGCTGATCTTGAATTCGACGTCGAACGCGAAACCCAAGCAACTTTGGTGCTGAAAGAAGACATGCCGAGCGGCCTGCCCGGCCAGCGCGAAATTAGCATCCCAGTTGTGCTCAAGCCTGCGGACTAAGCTCAGCTCATCCAGCGCAGCGTCGATGGCTCTATTGGATTGACGAACTCACGGTTTTCTTCGCGACTCTTCGTCCATTCGCGCTTTAGCTTCAGGTACCACTTCGCTTGCACGTCGATATCGTCGATCCAAAGCATCGATGGCCCGTACGCCAGACCGGTGTTCTGCAAATCCACCATGCGGCCGTCTTGATCGAGGAATTCGCGGCCCGCCGGAACGAGGATCGGCTTCATTGCGTCAAGCAATGGCGCGTTTTTCCAATACGTCACCTGCGTGATGCGCGTGGAATTCTCATTCTCGGGCGTCAGGCACGTCAGCGTGAAGAGCCGCGACTTTGGATTGTCGACCACTTCCCAGCGGAAGCCAGGCAGCATGAACGAAATTTCGGTCGTCACCTCGCCGCCGAACAGCGCGCGATAAGCTAGCGAATTGCCGCTCGGCGCGTGGCGTTCAATCGCCCAACCACGTTCGCGCGGCACAAAGCGCTTTTCCTTCAGCTTCTTGCCGGCGCTGGGCGGGCGCCACCACCATTGGTTATGCACGTACGGCACGTGCGCAGGGTCCATGAGCCCCACAACCGCATTGTCCATAGTCGCATCGAAGATGCGGTGAATCACGAACTTCGGCTCAACCAGATCGCCCAAGCCGAAATCCGGCGCCGGCGCCGGCTCGCCGGCAAAGCGCGCGTCTGACGAGACGAACACCAGAACAATGCCATTCGCTTCATGCGTCGGAAAACGCCGCACCCGAATGCGGCCCGCTTCGTAAGGTTGGCCATCCACCAGAGACGGAATCTGCTTGCAGATTCCATCCTCGGTCCCAAAGCGCCATCCGTGATAGGGGCACTCCACCGTCTGCACGCCGCCGGTATCGGCAACACGGCCCGCTGAAAGCGGCACAGCGCGGTGCGGGCAAATATCGCGCAAAGCAAACGCCCGACCCTGCTCATCGCGACCGAGTACGACCGGCTCGCCCAAAATCTCGCGCCGGAACATCTTGCCGCGCTTCAGCTCGCGCGATGTCGCGCCGAAGTACCAAAGGTCACGAAGAAGATCGCTCATCGTAGGCTGGGATACAGCAAACACCGCCGCGCCAGAACCCCCAGCTCAGACGATGCGACGATGCTGCGCACTACTCGTGCGCAACGATGGTGACGCGGAACGTGCCGCTCGCCGGTTCGGTGCTTTCCCACGGCCGGCGTTGCTCGATCACGAGTTCGCCTGTGCCAGGCGTCGTCGCTGCGAACATCAGAACTTCCCAGTGATTGCCGCCGACATAGCCAGGCTGGCTTTGCGCCGCCGTGGTGTTGCCGCTGGCCTCGCCGGCGCGCGTGATGAAGGCTGGCACTTGCGCGGGCGCCCAAACGTAGCCGGCGGTCGGCACGCCGACGAGTTCAACCGCAAAGCGCTGGTTCACGCCCACTTCGATCGTCTGCCCATTTTGCTCGGCCGTAATGTGCACGGTGACATCTTCCGGCGTAGGCGCCGCAACAGCACTGGTGGTCGTCGACACAGGCGCCTCCTGCTTTGCCTCCTGCGCCGGGGCGCAAGCCGCGAGCGCCGCCGCGCACGCCAAAACCAAAGTCCGCATCATTGCATCGCTCCCGCTTCCATGAGGCCGATATAGAAGCGAATAGTGCGCTCCATATTGGCAAGCGTCAGGTGTTCGTTCGTGCCGTGGATGCCCTCGAGATCCTCGGCAGTGAACAGCATCGGCTGAAACCGATACACGTTTTCGGCCACGTCCGAATAGTTGCGCGAGTCCGTGCCCGCCAACACAAGCCCGGGCGCGACGGGCGCGTCGGGCAATATCTCACGCGAAAGCGCGGCGAGCAGTGCGTAGCTGGTGCTTGTAGTGCTGGACATCGGCGTCGCTTCGCGCGGCGGCTCGGCCCAGTCGACGTCCACGCCCTCGAGCCCCGCCACCTCCGCACGCGCACGCGCCAGGATGTCCGCCGCCGTGTCGCGCGGATGGAAGCGATAATTGATCATCGCGGTCGCTTCGGCCGGCAGCACGTTCGGGCGAACGCCGCCATTGATCATCGTCGGCGCAACTGTCGTGCCCATGAGCGCTCGCGCTGTGCGGTCCTGCCCCATGCGTTGGCGCAGCAGCGGGCCGAACAGCCATTCATTCGAAACCGCCATGCGGTTGGTGAGCGAAAGCTCGGGCGCGAGAGCGCGCATCATCGCCAGCGCCGGCCCGCCTTCGAGCTTTTGCTCGATCGGCATGTCATGAATGCGAACGACCGCTTCCGACACCAGCGACACCGCTGTCTGCGGCGGCGGCATCGACGAATGCCCGGGCTGCCCGACAGCATGCACGCGCATCGTGCCAAAACCGCGCTCGGAAATGCCGATCATGGAAGCTGGCCCGCCGGTCAGCGGATGCTCGGCGACGGCCGCCATGCCCTCATCCAGAACGAACCATGCGCGGACACCCCGCTCAGCAAGCAGCGCCGCAATCCGCACGGCGCCTTCCGTGCCGCCGATTTCCTCATCGTGCCCGAACGCAAACATGATCGTGCGGACAGGACGTCGCCCCTGCGCCGCTAGATACTCCGCCGCCTCAAGCAACGACACGAGCGAGCCTTTGTCGTCGATCGAACCGCGGCCCCAGATCGCATCGCCCGTTATCTCGCCACCGAACGGCTCATGCGTCCATGCTTCCAGGGTATCGTCCGGCACCGGCACGACGTCCTGGTGCGCGAGCAACAACAATGGCGGCTGCCCCGGATCGCTGCCCTCCCATGTGTAAAGCAACGAAAGATCGCCCACGACTTCGCGCCGCGCGACAGCATGGAATGCGGGATAGTTCGCGATCATCCAGGCCTGGAATTGCGTGAACGGCGTCCGGTCTTCGCCCGGCTCAACCAAAGACACAGTGCGGAAGCGCACCGCTTCGCTCATGCGTCGCGCGGCAGCGTTCATATCGAGCTGATAGGTGGACGTGTCCGGCAGCTGCACGGCAGCTGGCGGCGGCGGCGCGGTGAAGGAGTACGTCCGGTATCCGACGAACCCAACGACAGCCAAGATGAGCGCCGCAACGCCGGCGAGTATGAGCCGCACCATAAAGCCGATTTCCCCCGTCAGGCGCGGCTTCCCGACCGCGCCGTTGGAGATTGGACGCCCTTCCGCGCGGGAAATCAATTGGCGCGGGCGCCGTTAGCCCCGCGCGTCGGACAGTTCCAGCACGTCCTCGAACGTGCGCAGGCCCGAGCGCTGCGCGTTTACCAGCACGGCCATGTTGCCTGGTGCGTGCTTGTTGTCGAGCATCTTCTCGTGCGCGTCGGGGATTTTGTCCCACGGCAGCACTTCCGACATCGCCGGATCGATGCGGCGGTCGATCACGAGCTGATTGGCTTGGCTCGCGTGATAGAGGTGCGCGAAGTGAGATCCCTGCACGCGCTTTTGGTGCATCCACAGGTACCGCGCATCCATGGTGAGATTGTAACCCGTGGTGCCGGCGCAAATGACGACCATGCCGCCGCGCTTCACGATCCGGACCGAAACCGGAAACGTTGATTCACCCGGGTGTTCGAACACGATGTCCGGATCCTTGCCGCCAGTGATGGCGCGCACGGCTTTACCGAACTTGCCGACCTCCTTCATGTACTCTGCAAAGCCCTCGCCGTTCACTTTCGGCAGTTGGCCCCAGCAATCGAATTCCTTGCGATTGAGCACGGCCTTCGCGCCCATCGAGAGCACGTAATCTTTCTTGCTGTCGTCGGACACAACGCCGATCGCGTGCGCCCCGCTGACCGCACAAAGTTGCACGGCAAACACGCCGAGGCCACCAGAGGCGCCCCACACCAGCACGTTTTGGCCCGGACGCAGCACGTTCGGACGCCAGCCGAACAACATGCGATACGCGGTCGCCAGCGTCAGCGTGTAGCAAGCGGCCTCTTCCCAGGTGAGATGCTTCGGACGCGGCATAAGCTGGCGCGCCTGCACCTTACAGAACTGCGCGAACGACCCGTCTGTCGTCTCGTAGCCCCAAATCCTCTGCGTCGGCGAGAACATCGGATCACCGCCGTTGCACTCTTCGTCGTCGCCATCGTCTTGGTTGCAGTGAATGACGACTTCGTCGCCCGGCTTCCAGCGCTTCACCTTGGCGCCCACGGCCCAAACGATGCCGGACGCATCCGAACCGGCCACGTGATACGGCTGCTTATGCACGTCGAGCACGCTCATCGGCTCACCGAGCGCGGCCCAAACGCCATTGTAATTCACCCCCGCGGCCATAACGAGAACGAGGACCTCGTCCTCACCAATCGTCGGCACTGGGACTTGTTCGAGCTGCATGGCGCTCAGCGGCCGGCCATGACGCTCCTTGCGGATCGCCCACGCCCACATGGTTTTTGGCACGTGATACGCCGGCGGGATCTCACCGATCTCGTAGATATCCTTTACCGCTTTAAGGCTCGCCTGCGCCATTCGTCTCTCCCTGGGGCCTGCGAGACTGACCCTTTTTGCTGCACTGCGCAATAAGATCGACGCGGGCAAATTGGTGAACAGGTGGGCGCCCCGGCGGGAGCAACGTCGGCTGGGCGTCCCGAAACCCCACGTCAGATCGGCGCTTTTCCCAGGTTCGGCGAAATTTTCGGCGCAGCGCTACTTTGACTAGCTACGCGCCTTCTTGCGCTGCAGCATGGCTTGCTGTTCCTTGAGCGCCCGATGAGCCAGAAGCCTTTCCAACACGCCCCCGACGCACCGTGGATCTTCCGCACCTATGCGGGTCACTCGACGCCGGCCGAGTCCAACAAGCTCTACCGCGCCAATCTGGCGAAGGGACAAACTGGCCTTTCCGTCGCCTTCGATCTGCCGACCCAGACCGGCTACGACAGCGATCACATCCTCGCCCGCGGCGAAGTCGGCAAAGTCGGCGTGCCGGTTGGCCACCTGGGCGATATGCGCGCGTTGTTCGACGGCATTCCGCTCGAACAGATGAACACGTCAATGACGATCAATGCGCCGGCGGGCTGGCTTCTCGCGCTCTATGTCGCGTTGGCGGAGGAGCAAGGCGCCGACCCGAAGAAACTCACCGGCACGACGCAGAACGACATCCTCAAAGAATATCTCTCGCGCGGCACCTACATCTTCCCGCCCGCGCCGAGCCTGAAGCTCACCGCCGACACCATCGCCTGGAGCCTCGACACGATTCCAAAGTGGAATCCGATGAACGTGTGCTCGTATCACTTGCAGGAAGCCGGCGCGACGCCGGAGCAAGAGCTCGCTTTCGCGCTCGCCGCGTCCATTGCCGTACTTGATGAAGTGAAAGCGCGCGGCGAAGTGGCGCCCGAACGCTTCACCGAAGTCTTCAGCCGCATCTCGTTCTTCGTGAACGCCGGCATGCGCTTCGTGACAGAGCTTTCGAAGATGCGCGCGTTTGTGAAACTGTGGGACGAGATCGGCCGCGAGCGTTATGGCGTCAGCGATGAAAAAGCCCGTCGCTTCCGCTATGGCGTGCAAGTGAACTCACTCGGGCTCACAGAACCGCAGGCTGAAAACAACGTCTACCGCATCTTGCTGGAAACGCTTGCCGTTACGCTCTCCAAAGGCGCCCGCGCCCGCGCCGTGCAACTGCCGGCTTGGAATGAGGCGCTTGGGCTTCCACGCCCCTGGGACCAGCAATGGTCGCTGCGCATGCAGCAAGTGTTGGCTTACGAGACCGATCTCCTCGAATTCGAGGACATTTTCGACGGCTCACACGTCATCGAAGCGAAAGTGGCGCAACTCATTGAGGGCGCTCGTGCTGAACTTGCAAACATCGAGGCCGCCGACGGCGCGGCGTCGGCGCTCGAACACATGAAGGCGGCGCTCGTCGAGTCCAACCGCCGCCGCATCGAGCAGATCGAAAGCGGCGCACTCAAGGTGGTCGGCGTCAATTGCTTCACTGAAGGCGAGCCTTCGCCGCTCGAAGCCGGCGAGAAAAACATCCAGACCGTCGATCTCGCCGTCGAGTCCGAACAGATTGCGCGCCTCAAAGCCTGGCGCAGCGCGCGTGACACAAAGGCCGTTGAAGCCGCGCTCAGCGCCCTGCGCAACGCCGCACAAAACGACACCAACATCATGCCAGCCAGCGTCGCCGCCGCGAAAGCTGGAGTCACCACCGGCGAATGGGCGGCCACATTGCGCGAAGTCTATGGCGAATACCGCGGCCCAACCGGCGTCGCACTCGTCATAGAAAGCGGCGGTGAGGACATCGACAGCGTGAAGCGCGATGTCGCCGCGCTCAGCGAAAAGCTCGGCCGCCAACTCACCTTCCTTGTCGGCAAGCCGGGTCTCGACGGCCACTCTAACGGCGCCGAACAGATCGCCGCCCGCGCCCGCGCTGTCGGTATGGACGCGATCTACGAGGGCATCCGCCTGACGCCGGCGGAAATCGTCTCCGCGGCGAAGGAGAAGAAGGCGCACGCCGTCGGCCTTTCCATTCTCTCCGGTTCGCACCTCGATCTTGTGCAAGAAGTCGTGCGCCTCATGCGCACTGAAGGCTTAGACAACGTGCCGCTCGTCGTCGGCGGCATCATCCCGCCGGCGGATGCATTGGCGCTGAAACAGATGGGCGTCGCCGGCGTCTACACACCGAAGGATTTCAAGATTGCCGGCATCATGAGCGACGTCGTTAAACTCGTCGCGGCGCGGGCGTGAACGCGCGCGACGTTGATCTGGCGACCATCACGACTTGGCCGGCCGCGGTCACCGAAGAGCGTGACGGTTGGTTCTACCTCGCCGCCGGCGGCGTCACCGGCCGCGTGAACGCGGTTTGGCCGCTCAGTTGGACAGGCAACGACGTTGAAGGCGCGATCGACAACGTCGAGGCCTGGTACGCAGCACGCGGCCTGCCGCCACGCTTCAAACTGACGGACAGCGCCTTCGCCCCCACCGACCTTCCCGCCCGTCTTGAGCGCCGAGGCTACAACTGCCACATGCCAACCCTGATCATGACGGCACAGGTTCAGGGCGCGGCGAAGCCAGCAGGCGTATCAATTCACGAGACGCTTCCCGCAACCTTCGACGGCGTCATTCGCGAAACCTCAAAAGACGACGCCGAGTACGACGAGCGCCTAAGCATCGCACTCCGCGCGCCGCAGCCAGCTGCCTTCGCCACTATCGAGCAAAATGCGCGCACCGTAGCGATCGGCATGTGCGCGGCGGCCGGCGATCTCGCCGGCATATTCCTGATGCGCACCGCGCCGGAGGCGCGCCGCCAAGGCTTGGGGCGCCTAATCTTCCGCGCGCTGATGGCGCGCTGCGCAGCGTGGGGCGCGAGCGTCGCGTTTCTGCAGGTGGACGAGCACAACGCGCCTGCGATTGCGCTCTACGAGAGCGAAGGTTTTGCGCCGCTTGCCACCTATCGCTTCTGGCGTAAGCCTTAGCGCAGCGATTGGATCAGTCGCGTCATCGCGCTCGCGCCCACAAGCGGCGCAAAGAACGGGATCACCGAGCACGCGAGCCCCACAAAGAACACCGCGAGCCCGTTGCGCTTTCTGAGCGCCACCGCCTCACGATAGCTCATGTGCCGCGCAGCCACCACCGTTGCGTACTCCCGGCCCATCAGGAAGCCATTCAGCCCATAAAACACGACCGCGTTAATCACCGGGATAAAATAGAACGGGATCGCAATCAGGTTCAGCACCAGAGCCGGCAGCGCGATGCGCGTGTTATTCCAGATCGCTTCGCCAAGCGGCACGGGGCGCGCGGGCGGCGCGCCAATCTTCTTCTCGATCCGCGCCGTCGCGACATCAAAGAGCAGCACACCCCCGACGACCATCGAAATCGCCGGCGATAGCGCGATCGCGAGCACCACCACCGCGACGCTCGCAGCAAATTCACCCGCCGTCGAAACGTTCGCTAACCAGCCTCCGCCATCGGGAATAAGCGGCACGACATATTTGATTAGCGCGCCAGCCGCGAAAACCGTGAGCGCCACCGCGATGGCGAGGTTCAAAAGCGCCAGCAGCGTGAGGCGGCCGAAGATTACGTCCTTCAACCCGCCTAGAATTGCAGCCATTGCACGCGTCACGAGGCGCCTCCGCCGCTTCCGGCTTGACGGCACATAGTTCGCTCCTCACCCTCGCGCCAGCACAGATTTGCTGGGAGTTGGATCATGCAGCGTTGGCGCGCCGAGATCATCGAATGGATCAAGACTCTCGCAGGCGCCTTTGTCGCTTACATCGGCTTTACCACCGTCGCTTTTGCGCAGTACGAGATTCCGTCCGAAAGCATGGTGCCCCACCTGGAAGTCGGCGATCGCGTCACCGTCGCAAAGTTTGCGTACGGCTACAGCCGTTACTCACTCCCGTTCGATCTCGGCCGCTCGATGCCAGCGGCAGAACATCGCCTCTTCGAAAACTATCCGCGCCGCGGCGACGTCGCCGTCTTCATCCACCCGCACAGCGGCGAAGTGATGATCAAGCGCGCGATTGGTCTACCTGGCGATCTCATCGAAGTGCGCAACGGCGAACTCATCATCAACAACCGCGCCGTTGAAACCACCCAGCCGCACCTTCTGATCCGCGCCGCTTATCCGCGTGGCCGCGAATGGGCGGAACGTTACGAAGAAACGCTGCCGGACGGCTACACGCACGCCGTCCATAATCTGACGCCGAACGCCCCACTGGACAATTTCGGTCCGTATCGCGTGCCGGAAGGAAACGTCTTTTTTATGGGCGATAATCGGGACAATTCACGCGACAGCCGCTGGAGCGGCATGGGCCCCGTTCCCATCGAAAATCTGATCGGCCGCGCTGAACTCGTTTACGCCACCGGCGCCCGCGCTTGCGATCACGACTCCAGCGTCGCGTGCCCAATGCAGCGCTGGATGCGCCCGCTGCACCACTAAGCGCGATAGCGCTGCACGACGTAGATACCGCCAAGGATCAGCGTTGCGCCGAGCAACGCGAGCGCGCCCAGCGTTTCGTCGAACAATATCCATGAGAGCACCGCAGCCACGAGCGGCTGCATCCATAGCAGCACTGTCGACGCCACGATCGGCAAGCGGCCTACGCCGTATGCAATCAGCCCCTGCCCGCCGACCTGCACGACAAGCCCAAGCCCAACCAAATTAGTCCAGCCCAGCGCCGTGCGCGGCAGCAGCGCTTCGCCAAAGAACAGCGCCAGCGCACCGCACACCGCCGCCGCACTCAACGTGGCCCAGAACATCACAGCGCCGACGCTGACGTTTTTTCCCAGCGCGCGCACGATCAGCAGATAGCCCGCATAGCCAATCGCGGCCGAGAACCCGAGCGCGTCGCCGAACCAGCCGGCTTCAGGCGTCGCTGGCCCCACGGCCGAGTGCGCCCGCGCCATCGCGAGCACCACCGCTCCCGCCAACGCCGTGATCCCACCTGCCAGAACCGCCCCACGTAAGCGCTCCTTAAAGAGCACCCAGCCGAAGGCCGCCGCGAACACGGGCGTCAGATTGGCCAGGAGCGTGGCGTTGGTCACCGTGGTCAGTCCCAGCGCCGCAGCCCACAGCGAGACCTCGATCCCGAACAGCACCCCTGCGCCCAGGATCCAGCTGGTCTGCCGAGTCGTTGGAATCGGCCGCGCCCATCCTGCCCAGAGGGCGAGAATCGGCAGCGCGAAGAGGAATCGCCACAGATTGGTGGCGTGTGGACCCAGTTCCGAGATGCGAACCGCGACCGGTGACAGGCCGATCAAAGCCGCACCCGTTAACGCGGCGAACGCCGCTTTTCCCTGCCCGCCCGCTTCGCTCATTTGCCTGAAAAAGGCCAGATTTCGACCCGGCGCAAGGCCCTCGTGACGGGCTCCAGATGCCGCCCCAAACCCGGCCTTGCGTTAACGAAGGAGCCACGTCAGCGACCGTGTGTTCACAGATTCGACACGCAAAAATTGGCGCTGCAGGCGTTCTCCCATTGACCCTGAATTAACCGGTGGCATCACTAGATATAGCGGTACGGTTCGCGGTCACGCCCAAGGGCATGTGGTTTGGCCGAGGCCCGAGTCGGATTAACACAGAGCTAAATTCGGGGGCATTCGAATGCAGGCACGAGCGGAAAAAGCGGGGGTCCACCGCATGGGCGAGGTCCATCGCGGCAAGCCTAAGCCTCTGCGTCCGCTGAAGGTCGTTGAGAAGGTCGTTACGGACCCGAGCCGCGATGCGCTGCTGACCGAGTTCGGCAAGACGACGCTGCAAGATCGCTATTTGCTTCCGGGTGAAAGCTATCAAGACATGTTCGCGCGCGTCGCGACCGCGTTTGCTGACGACATCGGACACGCGCAACGCATCTACGATTATATCTCCAAGCTCTGGTTCATGCCGGCGACGCCTGTGCTGTCGAATGGCGGCGCCGAGCGCGGTCTGCCGATCTCGTGCTTCTTGAACGCAGTCGGCGATTCACTCGACGGCATTATGGATACGTGGAACGAGAATGTGTGGCTCGCCTCGAACGGCGGCGGCATCGGCACCTATTGGGGCGGCGTTCGTTCCATCGGCGAAAAAGTCGGCCAGAACGGTCAAACGAGCGGCATCATTCCGTTCGTGCGCGTGATGGACTCGCTGACGCTCGCGATCAGCCAAGGTTCGTTGCGCCGCGGCTCGGCCGCTGTCTATCTCGACATCCACCATCCGGAGATCGAGGAATTCCTCGAAATCCGTAAGCCGGCCGGCGATTTCAACCGCAAGAGCTTGAACCTCCACCACGGCATCAACATCACCGACGAATTCATGATCGCGGTGCGCGATGATCTGCCGTTCGCGCTGCGCAGCCCGAAGAACAACGAAGCGCTGAAGCACGTTAACGCGCGCAAGCTCTGGCAGAAGATTCTTGAGCTCCGCCTGCAAACGGGCGAGCCCTACATCATCTTCTCCGACACCGTGAACAAAGCGATGCCGGCGCACCAGAAGAAGCTTGGCCTCAAGGTTCGCCAATCGAATCTGTGCTCGGAAATCATGCTGCACACCGGCATGGACCATAACGGCCGCGAGCGCACCGCTGTGTGCTGCCTCTCCTCTTTGAACGCCGAAACGTTCAACGAGTGGGAAAAAGACCCAGGCTTCATGGAAGACGTCTTCCGCTTCCTGGACAACGTCTTGCAGGACTTCATCGAGCGCGCGCCGCCAGAAATGGAACGCGCCATCTACGCCGCGATGCGCGAACGTTCGGTGGGCCTCGGCCTCATGGGCTTCCACTCGTTCTTGCAAAAGCAAGGCGTGTCGATGGAATCGGCGATGGCCAAAGTGTGGAACAACCGCATCTTCCGCCACATCCGTCGCGGCGCCGACGCAGCTTCCGTGAAGCTCGCACAAGAACGCGGCGCTTGCCCGGATGCCGCCGAGAACAATGTTATGGCGCGGTTCTCCCACAAGCTCGCCATCGCGCCGACGGCTTCGATCTCGATCATCTGCGGCGGCACGTCAGCCGGCATCGAGCCGATTCCGGCCAACATCTACACGCACAAGACGCTCTCGGGCTCGTTCGCGGTGAAGAACCCATATCTCGAGCAGCTGCTCGAGGAGAAAGGCAAGAACACCGAGGCGGTGTGGTCCTCGATCCTGAAGAACGAAGGCTCCGTCCAGCACCTCGATTGCTTGAGCGAAGACGAAAAATCGATCTTCAAAACAGCTTTCGAAATCGATCAACGCTGGATCATCGAACTCGCGGCCGATCGCACACCGCTGATCTGCCAAGCGCAGTCCCTCAACATCTTCATCCCGGGCGATGTCGATAAGTGGGACCTGCACATGCTGCACTGGATGGCATGGGAGCGCGGCGTAAAGAGCTTGTACTATTGCCGCTCGAAGTCAGTGCAACGCGCAGGCTTTGCTGGCGACGAAGGCAAAGGCGAGGCCGTCGCCGACGAGCCAACGATGCCGGCCGAGCGCACAGACTACGAGGAATGCCTCGCGTGCCAATAGCACGCTGAGTTGGAATTTGGGTTGGAAGTTCTAAGGCGCGGGCTGCGAAGTCCGCGCCTTTTTCTTAGCCGGCGTAGGCGTGCAGCTCGCCACGCTCCGGCTCCAGATCGCGCGGCGCCCGCGCCTTCAGCGCCATCGCATTGACGCGCGCGCACAAAGCATCAAGAAGCGGATCATTCGGATCACCGCGCCAGCGCGCGAGATCAAATACGCTGAGACCCGTAATCCGCGCTGACATCAGCGGCGCGATCGAAGCAAACACGGCTTTGCCGCTCACCATCATCCGCTCCACCATGCGCAAGAACGCCGGCGACTGCGCCGCATCATCTGACCACACCACCACAGCCGCGCCGCTGGCGCGCAATTCCTCGTCGCTTACGCTGGCGTCGCACACGGAGAGTCCAATCGCCTCGAACATGTCGGCGAGCGCTTCCGCTGCGACCACGTCCTTGCGCACGCACACGATCACGACATCAGCCATGCGAGGGTTGTCCCCGAATTGTGAGAAGCGGTGATGACAGCCAGCCCGCCCCTTTTGCCGCCAGATAACCCGCCGCCTACACCCTCGTTCCCCTTTGCGCGCGGGCTGGCTCAACACCTTGTGATGGATCAGGTTTTTACGCGTGACAAAGGTCACATCGCGCATCCATTGCGGCGCCTACATTCATCTTGTGATCAGGAAACCTCCTGACCGCGGGAGTGTTAGGGAGCCATGACCAAGATCGCCGCCTCCGGTTTAGCCACAGCCTTCGCGCTGTTGACGCTCGGTGGGTCAGCGGTGGCGGGCATGCGCGCGCAAGAGGCGCCGCAAACACGATCGGCGATCGTCTCCAGCATCAGCGTCACCACGCAGCGCGAAATGGATCTGGGCCAATGCCGCATCCAGTATGACACGCTCTCGGCCGAACATCAGCCCGCTCCGATGGAATGTGAACACGCGACGTGGCTCGCGCGCTCGTGGGGCGGCCGCGTGATGGAACAGACCGGCGAGGGCTTGGTCGAGCGCGCCGCTTTCGAAGGCCGCAATGACTTCACCGGCGTGCCGGAAAGCGCATTGCCGCGCCGTGGGTATTGCCGTGCTTGGTTAAATGACGTCGCCGCTGGCGATCAGCCTGCAGAAAGCGATTGCCGCGAAGCACGCCAAACGGCGCGCGCGCGTGGCGGTCGCGTGATCTTCATGCCGCTCTAGGCCCGCATTGCGCCAAAGACGGCGCGGTGGTCGGCAAGAATGCCCGCAATCGCCTGCGGATTCGGTTCTAGCGACCACTCACCATGCTCAAACGTGCCGCCCAGCACGATCCCGTCGCGCCTGCCAAACATGTAGCCGCGCCCGATCGTGTTGTAGTTCACTTCGGGCTGCGGCAGCAGAATTGCGAGTTGACCACGCACAGGCTCAATCTCCGTATCGCCGAACAAGCGCCCGGTGCCGAGCCCCGTGCAGTTGAAGATCGTCTGCTCCGGCAACGCCTGCACTTGCGAAATATCCGCGAACTCGCGCACGTGGATCTCCCCGCCGGCTTGGCGCACATCCAATTCCATGCGGCGCAAATAGAGCGGCGTTTCGATCATCATCGTGTCGAACTGGCGCACGAACGGGACCGGGAAATTGTGCTCGTCAAACGCAAGCCTGCGCAGGTTGACGACGAGCGCGTGCATTGGATCGTCAAGCGCAGCGGGATAAGTCGCGTTCGGCTTGTTTGAGAGATGATAGTTCGTCTCCCAACTCACCCCATAGGCATCGCCTACCAACGATTGATAGCGCCGAAACGCAAAGCGCGCGGCCTCGAACTGGCGTTGGCGAATTTCCGGCGTCGCGGTCGCTTCAGTAAATGTCGACGAAGGCCACCACTGCGCGCCCGCGATGTTCGACGTCGTGTTTGGCGGCAGGTCCTTCGCATAAATCCGAACATTCGCGCCGCGCTCTTGCAGCAACCGCGCTGTCGCCAGCCCCACCGCGCCGCAACCAAGCACGGCCACATCCGGCTTCGAACTATCGAAGCCTAGATCAACGGCCATCTTTGCAGTGCCCCACGAGAGCGTGATGCCGCCGCCGCCGTGCCCGTAATTGTGCACCAGCACTTTGTCGCCCAACGCTTCGCGCTCCACGCGAAAGCCGCTGGCGCGATACGGACGCAGGCCGACGTCGATGCGGATGATGCGCTCTTCGGCAACCAGCACCGGCGGCAAGCGCACTGCGCGCGTGCCGGGCGCCATACGCAGATCACGCATCAAGCCGCCGCCCAATCCGCGCGCTGTCGCACAAGAGGACGCCAGGCCCGCTGCGCCAAGCGCCATCAGAGTACGGCGTGTCTGCATGACGTTATCTTATCCCCTCGGGTCGCATGAGAATTGAGTTCGCGCGCCTGTCAATGCTGCCTTGCCGTTCACGCGATTCTCGACCAAATCAGCGCACATGCACGCGCATCATGGGCACGCACACGATCACCACGATCACGCGCATCACCATGCCGCGCCCGGCGGACAACGTTATACAATCGCAATCGCGCTGAATTTGGGCTTTGTCGCCGTGGAAGCCGCCGCCGGCTTCATCGCGAACTCAACCGCGCTCCTCTCCGACGCGACGCACAATCTCTCAGACGTCCTTGGCCTCGCGTTGGCAGGCGGCGCGGCTTGGCTCGCCAAGCGCCAAACCGGCGAGCAGCGCACCTACGGCTACTCCAAAGCCACGATCCTTGCCGCGCTCGCCAACGCGCTCGTGCTTGTCATCGCATGCGGCGGCATTCTCACCGAAGCGGTCACACGCTTTCTCGCACCCGAACCTACACAAGCCGGTTTCGTGATGGCCGTCGCCGCCATCGGCGTGCTGATCAACGGCGCAACCGCAATGCTCTTCCTCGCCGGGCGCAAGGAAGACGTGAACGTTCGCGGCGCTTATCTGCACATGCTCGCGGACGCTGGCGTTTCAGCTGCGGTTATCATCGCAGGCGGCGCGATCTGGCTGACGAGCTGGCAGTGGATCGATCCGGCCGTCTCCGTCGCCGTGGTGCTGCTGATCCTCTGGAGCACGTGGGGACTGCTGCGTGAATCGCTGGACCTCACACTCGACGCCGCACCTGCTCACATCGATGTCGCAGCCGTACGCAGCTACTTGGCTGAGCAACCTGGCGTCACCGCGGTGCACGACCTCCACGTCTGGGCCATGGGCGCGACAAAGCCTGCGCTGACGGCCCATCTCGTGCGCCCTGAAGGCAATGACGACGCTTTCCTCGCGCGCGTGTCCGACGGTATCGCGCATCACTTCGGCATTGGCCACGTAACGATACAAGTCGAGCGCGCCCAGCGCGACGACTGCGCCGAGTGCCACTAGCCCTTAGTGGACCAAGTCTTCAGCAATTGGTGCGCAATCGCGAACGGCGGCGGCGCCCACGCGTCGGGGTGCTTGCCGGCGATCAGCAAACGCGCTTCTTCGCGCGTAAACCAACGCCCGCTCTCCAGCTCAGTGGTATCCACTGTCGCCTCGTCGTTTTCGACTTCGCACAACACGCCGATCATCAGCGAGTGCGGGAACGGCCAAGGTTGCGTCGAATGCGTCTCCACGTGCCTCACGCGCAGGCCAGCCTCCTCCAACGTCTCGCGCGCGACCGCCTCTTCAATCGCCTCGCCCGGCTCGATGAAGCCCGCCAACGCCGAGTGCATCCCACGCGGCCACGCCTTTTGGCGACCGAGGAAGCACTTTTCGCCAAACGTCGGCACCATGATGCAAACGGGATCGACACGCGGGTAATGCTCAGCAGCGCAGGCATCGCACTTGCGTACCCACCCCGCCTCAATGACCCGCGAAGCCGTCCCGCAATTTGCGCAGAAGCGGTTGCGGTTGTGCCACTCGAACAGCGCCCGCGCCGTGCCGATGATCGGGAGTTTATTCGCCTCCAGGCGCGGCGCAGCCGGACGCAATTCTTCGAACACGCCCAGATCGCCGAGCGCCTCAGTATCCACGATCTCGCACGCAAAATGTGGCGCTTCGTTTTGGTCAAGCCCCAGGAATATCAACGGCTGATCCTTGTCGCCCAACTGCTCGAACACCGGCGTCGCCAGCCAGCGCACAAAGAGCCCGCCGCCGCTCTCATAGAGGAACGGCCGGCCCTTGTTGAACACCAGAAGCGACGCCTGATCGTTCACCAGCGCCGCCTTCAACCAAGCTTCATCCTTGCGATGATGCCCAGCGCGGTCGAGCGGCGAGCGCGTGAAATAGTTTGGATTCTCCGGCAGCAGCATCAGGCGGCAGGCTTCACAAAGCGCAGCGCGAACTGATCGGTGTGGCCGCGAATGTCGCTCTCGAACACACGCTCGCTGCGATTGTCCGCCGCATTGCGCAGCACGTCCGTCTCTTCCTGCAGCACAAAGCCAGCGGCAGTCAGATCATTGATCACCTGCTGGCGATCGATGCGATGCAGCGTGTTCGTCACCGAGATGTCGCTGCCATCCGCCGCTGCGTGGTCGATCACGATCAGCACACCGCCGGGCTTTAGCGCCGCAAACATCTCGCGGTTCAATCGCGGCACATCGATGCTGAGCTGCGGCAGATAGAAGTCGTGATAAATCTGCGAGATGAAGATCGCATCCAGCGGCTCATCAACGGTCCAACCCTGATAGCCCTGCTGCACGACCGTGACGTTCGGATAGCTCGGCGCCACCGCAAGGATCGGCCGCGCAGGCCGGTCCGGCGCGTTTGGCCGGTCAATCGCGAACACGCGCCCGCCATCCCCAACCGCAACCGAGAATAGCCGTGTGTAATAGCCGCCGCCGGGGCCAATATCCGCAACGCGCCAACCAGGCTGCACACCGGCGAACGCCAATATCTCAGCCGGGTGACGCAGCGCATCCCGGGTCGTGTCGGTCTCGGGGCGGCGCGAATCTGAAACCGCGGCCACAATGTTCGGCGACGTCGCCGTCGGCATCGCCGCCTCGCGCATCATGAGGCCCGGCACCGCGCCACCTGCACAAGCGGCAACCACCGCGGCAAATCCCAATCCAGCCAGCAGCTTACGCATTGGTCGTCCTCCCTTGTTCGCCGCCATGTAGCCCGCCGGCTCAATTTTGTCCCACCGTTTCAGCCGGATTTGAACGATTAGGAAGGCTCGCCCGTTACACTCGCTCCATGATTCCCGTGACTCCCACCCTGGCGATTGACGAGCGCGATCTCGAAGAGCGCTTCATCCGCGCCGCCGGCCCCGGCGGGCAGAATGTCAACAAGGTGTCGACGGCTGTGGAGTTGCGCTTCAACGTCAACGGCTACACCGAAATGGAGGACGACGTGCGCGCGCGGCTCGAGCGCCTTGCGGGTCGCCGCCTCACGCTGGAGGGAGAGATCGTCATTCGGGCGGACGAGCACCGCACCCAGGACCGCAATCGTTCAGAGGCGCAAGCGCGGCTTGTCGCCCTCATCGAACAAGCGACGCACCGCCCGAAACCGCGCAAGAAAACCAAAGTGCCGCGCGCAGCGAAGATGAAGCGCCTCGAAGGCAAAGCGCGCCGCAGCGACGTAAAGTCCAAACGCGGCCGCGTGCGGGACGCGGACTAGCGCCGCCGATCGCTAACGCCCGCGCTTGGTGACCTGCGGCGGCGGCATCAGTTCGAGTTGCTCCGGTGGCGCAAGCGCGCGCGGCGCGGCTTCGATCGCTGGCGCCGCCGCAATCTCGATCCCCGCATCGCCCGCGCCGAGTTCCTTGAACTTGCGCGCCTGCGGCAGCACACGGCTTTCCACTGAGCCGACCAATTCGTTGTAGCTCTTCACCGATTTCTCGATGCTGTCGCCAACCTTGGCCATCTTATCGACCATGATCGCCATGCGATTGTGCATCTCGCGGCCTAGTTCAGCGATCTTCTGCGTGTTCTTGGCGCTGTCTTCCTGACGCCAGCCGTATGCGATGGATTTCGCCAGCGCCACCATCGTCGTCGGCGTAGTGAGGATGACCTTCTGCGCGAACGCATCATCGAACAAATTCGGATCACGCTCCGCTGCCGCCGCGAGGAAGTTCTCGCCCGGCACGAACAGCACCACGAATTCCGCCGTGTCCGGTACGTGTTTCTGATATTCTTTCGACGCCAAGTTCTTCACGTGGCTCTTCAGCTCCGCGACGTGCTTTTTCAGATGCAATTCGCGCGTCGCATCATCTGTCGCTTCCACCGCGTCGAGATAACCCGAAAGCGCCACCTTCGAGTCTACGACGATGCAGCGCCCGCCTGGCAGGTTGATCACAACGTCTGGCCGCAAGCGCGAGCCTTCACCGTCCGTGGTCGAGAACTGCTCCTTGAAGTCCACGTGCGCAGAGAGCCCCGAAAGCTCCAACACGTTCCGCAGCGTCTGCTCACCCCAACGGCCGCGCATCTTCGGCGAAGCGCGCAACGCGGAGAGCAATTGCGTCGTGGTCTTGTTGGTCGTGCCAACCGCGTCGACGATCTGCTTCACCTGCTCGCCCATCGCGGACTTATCTTGCAGGCGCGCCTTCTCCAGCGCCTCGACCGATGTCGCGAGCTTGCTCAACGCTTCCTGCGCCGGCGTCAGCACTTCCTTCATGCCGCCGGTCGCGGCGACCTTGTGCTTCTCGAACGTCTCATTGGCGAGCGTCATGAAGCTGGCTTGTGAAGCTTCCAACGCCTTCGCCGCCAGGGCCAGAAAGCGCGCTTCTTCGGACTCGGAGCGTTCTGCACGCTGGGCCTTCGCCGCCGCCAGATCCGCGGCGAGTTGGACGTTCTCTTTGCGCACGCCGTCGATCTCGGCGCGCAACCGGTCGCGCTCGGCCCGAATGGGCTCCACGCCGGCAGAGCGGTACGCAAACCAAGCCGCAGCCCCCATCGCACCGAGGGCGGCCAAAAGCAAAACTGATTCGATCATTCCGGAAGCCTAGCAGTCCGCCGGCCCCGACCACATGCCCAACCAGCATGGTGTTGATCTGGCGCATGGCGCAAGCCCCCAGGCGGGCCTAGGTTCCGGTCATGGATATCTTCAGTTTTCTGATCCCGGTCGCCCTGATCGCGGTTTTCCTGGTGCTGTGCTTCGGCATTTACACGCTCTTCCGCGGCGGCGATTTCGGCCGCTCCTGGTCGAACAAGGCCATGCGCATGCGCGTGCTTGTGCAATTCGTTGCGATCTTGATCCTGGTGGCCGCCATGTGGTGGAAGCAATCGCACGGCTGAAGCCGGAGGCGCATTGCATGGTCAGATTAGACAAGATCGTCACCAAGGCGGGCGACGGCGGCAAAACACGCCTCGCCACCGGCGAACCCGTTTCGAAAGCGAGCGCCCGAGTCGAGGCCTACGGCGCCATCGACGAAGCCAATTCCGCCATCGGCGTCGCGCGCCTCTACACGACTGCGGACACGGTGCTCGATCCCATTCTCGACCGCGCGCAGAACGACCTCTTCGATCTCGGCGCCGATCTCGCTACGCCGCACAGCGACGATTTAAAGTTTGAGCCGCTGCGCATTCAAGAGAGCCAGGTGCTGCGCCTGGAAGCAGAAGTCGAAGCCCTCAACGAAAAGCTGACGCCCCTCAATTCCTTCATCTTGCCTGGAGGCACGCCCGCGGCCGCGCATCTCCATCTCGCCCGCGCCATCGCCCGCCGCGCGGAACGCGCGATCGTAGCGCTCGCCGACGTTGAAGCGATCTCTCCCGAAGCCATCAAGTTCGCGAACCGGCTTTCGGACCTGCTTTTCGTCGCCGCGCGTTACGCGAACGGCCAAGGTAAAGGCGATCTCCTATGGACGCCAGGCGCGAACCACTAATGCGCGGCGCCGTCCATCACGTCGATCTAACTGTGACAGACGCACAGGCGTCGCGTGGCTTCTACGAAAGCGTGCTTGGCTTCATGGGATATTCGATCGTCGATGATCGCCCCGAGTTCGTTGATTTCCGGCTCGCCGGCCAACCGCGCTTCATCGGCATCGCAACCACGTCAGGACCGAACGCAGCACGCGCGCACGATCGCTACGCACCGGGCCTTCACCACATTGCCTGGACCGCTGAAAGTCGCGCTGACGTCGATGCGCTCTACGCCCTTCTTCAACGCATGGGCGCGAACGTCCTCGATGCGCCGGCGGAGTATCCTCAATACAGTCCGGGCTACTATGCCGTCTTCTTCGCCGACCCAGACGGCCTGAAACTCGAATATGTTTACAAGCCCTGACAACGAAACGGCCCGCGCTTACGCACGAGCCGTTCCATCCTGTTCGGGCGCCGAGCTTAGTTCGGCTTGTCCGCTTTCTTGGCGGCGTCCTTCAGATCGCCAACCGTTTCGCGGACTTCGCCTTTGGCCTTGTCCAGCTTGCCCTTCGCTTCGAGCGAGGCATCGCCAGTCATCTTGCCGACGCCTTCTTTGATCGCGCCCGATGCTTTATCGGCCGCGCCTTTGACGTGTTCTTTGTCCATGAATTCATTCTCCTCGGAATGGAGAACAAACGCCCGAACATCAAACGAAGTTCCGATTACAACTCACCCAGCGATGTATTGCGCGCCGTTCATCGTCAGTGTCGCGCCGGTCATGAACGCCGCTCCATCCGATGCGAGGAATGACACTGCGTGCGCGATCTCTTCGGCCTTGCCGAGGCGCCCAACTGGAATCGTCGAGATGATCTTCTTGAGCACATCTTCCGGCACGGCCGCGACCATGTCCGTATCGATATAGCCTGGCGCGATCGCGTTCACCGTCACGCCCTTGCTCGCGCTTTCTTGCGCCAGCGCCTTGGTGAAACCGATCATACCGGCCTTCGCCGCCGAATAGTTCACCTGGCCAACTTGGCCCTTTTGGCCATTGATGGAGGTAATATTTATGATCCTCCCGAAGCCGCGCTCGCGCATGCCTTCGATAACGGGGCGGGTCATATAGAAGAGAGAAGAGAGATCGACGCGGATGACGTCATCCCACTTCTCTTGCGCCATCTTATGGAACAGGCCGTCTTTGGTGATGCCGGCATTATTGACCAGCACATCCACCGGCCCCAAATCCGCTGCGACCTTGGCGATGCCCTCTGCGCACTGCGCCGCGTCGCCCACGTCCCACTTGTAGACGGAGATGCCGAGTTCCTTGGCCGTCGCTTCAGCAGCTTCGGCGTTGCCGGCATAGTTCGCGGCAACCTTGAATCCATCCGCCTTAAGTCGCGCCGAAATCGCCTTGCCGATACCCCGCGTCCCCCCGGTGACAAGTGCAACCCGCGCCATTTCCATCCTCCACTTTTGTTGTTTCTGGTGTCCCGCCGCCACTTTGCGCGAGTTCGCAGCCGTGGCAACCCATTCCGCACCTCGGGAGGACCTATGAGCGAACTTGCCGCTGCCCGCATCAAGACGGTGCGCGACCACATGGCATTGGAAGTCACGCACGATTGGGATGGCGTGATAGCCACCTTCGCGCGTCCCCGTTACGAGATGTACGGTGGTGGCCAGGTATTCGACGGCGAAGCGGCCGTGCGCAGCTACTTCACCGCGTCACGTACGCCGTTCCCCGACCAGGGCAACGAAATCATCGCCATCGCGCACGCCGATGACACCGTGCTTGTCGAATTCTGGCTGACCGGAACCCATACCGGCCCCCTCAAGATCGGCGCTCGCACCATAGAGCCGACTGGCAAGAGCTTCCGCGTTCGCATTGCCGCATCGTTTGAGTTCGAACCGGGGACGGACAAGATCGTCTGCGAGCGCCCCTATTTCGACCAGGGCGCTGTTCTGCGGGCGCTTGGCATCGCGCCGTGAAGCTGCCGTGGCGCCTCATAGTCCTTTACGGATTGGCGCTCGCTGGCGCCGCGTTCGTACTGCAATGGGTCCAGTACCAGTATCTCGTCCGCGTGTTCTCGGTTGAGATCTACATCGCGCTTATCGCGGCGGCGTTCGCAGCGCTTGGCGTCTGGACGGGCCTGCGCCTAGCACGACGTCCCGCCTCCGCAACGTTCGAGCGCAATGATGCAGCCCTCGCCGCCCTTGGTATCACGTTGCGTGAACAAGAAGTACTGACCGAACTCGCGGCCGGCCGCTCCAACAAGGAGATCGCCCAAAAGCTCGGCGTCTCCCCCAACACGGTGAAGACGCAGATCGCTAGTCTCTACCAAAAGCTCGAAGTCCAGCGCCGAACCCAGGCCATTCAAAAGGCCCGCGAGCTGGCGCTTATCCCCTGACACATGACGCGCTAAACGCCTGATTTGTACGATTTCACCCGTTCGGGTGATGGAAAATAGGGCTGCGACGCGGCCTAGCTCCGCTCACGCAACCTAGGGAGCACTATCCATGTTCGCCACCGCACTTCGTTACGGCGCCATCTCGGGCGCCATCGTCATCGGGGTTCTTATACTCGGGATAACGATCGCCGAAGGCGGCGGCCACGGCCACGGCTTTGCCTCGCAATGGTTCGGCTATCTGGTCATGATCGTTGCGCTGTCGATGATCTTCCTTGCCATCCGCGAACACCGCAACAAGGCCCTCGGCGGCGTGATCAAATTCCTCCCCGCGTTCGGCCTCGGCCTTCTCGTCGCCGCCATCGCCGGCATCGCTTACGTGATCGGCTGGGAGATCTACCTCGCCGCCACGAACTACACATTCATGGACAATTACACGGCTCAGATGATCCAGCAGAAACAGGCGGCAGGCGTAAGCGCCGCCGAGCTGGAAGCCTTCGCCGCGCAGATGAACGAGATGAAGGTCATGTACGCCAACCCGCTCTTCCGCCTGCCGATGACGTTCATCGAGATATTCCCGGTCGGCCTTCTCATCGCGCTCATCTCGGCGGCGATACTCCGCAACCCGAAGGTTCTGCCGGCGCGCGCTTAAGGAGAGCACCCCATGAGACTCGGCGCATTCTCGGTCAGCCTAGCGGTCAAGGACATCGCCGCCTCGCGCGCGTTCTACGAAAAGCTCGGCTTCACGGTGTTCGGCGGCAACCAGGATCAGCGCTGGCTGATCATGAAAAACGACACCACGCTGATCGGCCTGTTCCAGGGGATGTTCGAAAAGAACATGCTGACCTTCAACCCCGGCTGGGACAGCGACGCAAAAGCGCTGGCGGACTTTGACGACGTGCGCGAGATTCAGAAGCACCTGAAAGCCAGCGACGTGACGCCAATCGCTGAGGCCGACGAGTCAACCCAGGGACCCGCGCACATCGTTGTGGTCGATCCTGATGGCAATCAGATTTTGATCGATCAGCACATCTGAAGGGACCGTGACGCGCAAGGGCGGTAAGCCTCCAACGCACGGCGCCCTAGCTCGAACCGAAGGGGCGATCGGTGGACCGCGCGACCAAATAAAGCGCAAAACCAAGCGCCGGCCATTGCACCCACCACGCGCCGCCCGTCATCCAATCAATCGCGAACAGCACGGCCAACACAATGATCAGACGAACTGTCAACGCAAAGAACCGTGCTTTGCGATCACGCCGCCCCGGGGACGCGTCCTCCGCGCGGCCTTCAATCTGCCCGCCGCGCCCTTCGCCGACGCTATAAACCGCCACGCTCTCGGCAAAATTCTTGGGCCGCTTCTCGCCCAAATATTCGAAACCAACCGAGAGCTTCTTCTGCACCTGATCATAAACCTGGCGCGAAATCAGAATACCGCCAGGGTCCGCCATGCTCTGTAGCCGCGCCGCGAGGTTGACACCTTCACCCAGCAGATCAGCGCCATCCACGATCACGTCGCCCAAATGGATGCCGATGCGAAAGCGCAGGCCGCTCTTGGCGTCGGCGCCGAGTTCACGTTGCACCTCAATCGCGCATTGCACCGCCTCGACGACAGAAGGAAACTCCGCGATCAGCCCATCGCCGGCCGTATTGGCAATGCGGCCATGGTGGCGCGCGATGAATTGCTGAAACACGCCGCGCGCCGCACGCAACGCCTCAAGCGTACGCACCTCGTCGGCCTCCATGCCGCGGCTGTAGCCATCGGCGTCCGCCGCGAGGATCGTCGTCAGTTTGCGCTGAACATCCGCCATCGGCCAAAGCCCTATCCCAGATCGAGCGGCTAGTGGAGCCCCGTCACCTCATGGAAGACGCGATTGCCTTCCATGATGGCGTCATAAGCTTCCCGCCGCGCCGGCGTATCGCTGCAGCCGGTATAGTAGCCGATCTGGGCTTGGTCGGCGTTCGCTTGCGTCCAACGCACGCCGATGCTCGGCGCATCGTACATGTGGTTCGGGCACGGCAACGTGACGCCAACATAGCGCCGGAGCGGCGCCATCGCCGCGCGCACACGCTCAAATTGCTCCGGCGTGATCGTCGCGCTCGATGTCACGGGCGGCGAGTCGATCTGCGCCGTCGGCGGCACGAGCGCGAGCGTGGCTTCGCCGCTCGCGCGCACCGTCCATTGCTCCTGCGTGTAGCCCCATGAGCTCACGGCGAACGTGATCTCTGTCGCGTTGTCCATTGGCGGCGCAGTCGCACAGCCGCAGAGTGCGAGCGCAAGGATGCCGAAGGCGAACGAACGAGCGGCGTGAAACATGGATCGGACTTAGCGCACGACGACCCTCATCGCTAGCGCAGGATCTTCTCCATCGCCTTACCCCTGGCGAGCTCATCGACGAGCTTATCGAGATAGCGGATCTCGCGCATCAACGGGTCTTCGATATCCTCCACCCTCACACCGCAAACGACGCCAGTGATCAGCGATCGCGACGGATTGAGCTTCGGCGCGCCGGCGAAGAAATCCTCGAACGTGGTCTTCTTCTTGATCTGCGCGTTCAGGCCGGCCTGAGTGTAGCCCGTCAGCCAGCGGACAACCTCATCCACCTCCGCCTGCGTGCGCCCCTTCTTCTCCGCCTTGGTGACGTAGAGCGGGTACACGCTAGCAAAGCTCATCGAATAGATGCGGTGCTTCTTCGGCTCCGCAGCCGCTTTCTTAGCCGGCACGCGAGCGCTTATCGCTCAACGCAAAGCGCGATGCCCATGCCGCCGCCGATGCAGAGCGTAGCGAGGCCTTTGTTCTTGCCGCGGCGTTGCAGTTCATAGAGCAGCGTCGTCAGCACGCGCGCGCCCGATGCGCCAATCGGGTGGCCGATCGCGATCGCGCCGCCGTTGACGTTCACGATCGCCGGATCCCAGCCCATGTCCTTGTTCACGGCGCAAGCCTGCGCCGCGAAGGCTTCGTTGGCTTCAACGAGATCGAGATCGCCGACCTTCCAGCCCGCCTTCTCAAGCGCGGCCTTCGAAGCCGGGATCGGGCCTGTGCCCATGATGCTCGGATCAACGCCGCGCGAGGCCCACGACGCGATGCGCGCCAGTGGCGTCAAGCCACGCTTCGCCGCTTCATCCGCCGTCATCAGCACCAGCGCTGCTGCACCATCGTTGAGGCCCGATGCATTGGCCGCAGTAACCGTGCCGTCCTTCTTGAACGCCGCGCGCAGACCCGCCGCGCCTTCGATCGTCGCGTCGTGTTTGATGTACTCGTCATTCTCGACAACCGTATCACCCTTGCGGCCCCTCACGGTCACGGCGACGATCTCGTCCTTGAACTTGCCGGCCTTCTGGGCCGCGCTCGCTTTTTGCTGCGAGAGCGTCGCGAACTCATCTTGTTGTTGACGGGTGATCTGCCACTTCTCGGCGACGTTCTCGGCCGTGATGCCCATGTGATATTGGTTGAAGACGTCGGTCAGGCCGTCCTTAATCATCGTGTCCGCAAACTCGACCGGGCCCATCTTCGTGCCGCTGCGCATGTGCGAGGCGTGCGGCGAGAGGCTCATATTTTCTTGGCCGCCGGCGACGATGATCTTCGCATCGCCCGCTTTGATCTGCTGGTAGCCGACCACTACAGCGCGCAGGCCCGACCCGCAGACCTGGTTCAGGCTCCACGCCGGCGCATCGTCCGGCACGCCGGCGGCGCGCGAGGCTTGCCGCGCCGGATTCATGCCTTGGTTGGCCGTCAGCACCTGCCCCAGCACCACTTCCGACACATCCTTGGCGTCGACCTTTGCGCGCTGCAGCGCAGCTGTGATCGCTGTTCTTCCAAGCTCGTGTGCGGGCACCGCAGCAAAAGCGCCGCTGAACGAACCAACCGGGGTACGGGCGGCGGAGACGATGACGATATCGGACATGGGTGTGGCTCCCAGGAAGGCTAGCGCCTTGGACTAAAACGGAGACTTGCCCCTCCTATCGCACAAGCGCCGCGCGAAATCCAAGCCGGCCCGTCGCATTCGACACGCCAAAACAGCGGCTTTTTCTTGCATTGCGGCGAAGGAAGCGGGATTCTGATCCAAAGCCCGCACTTCGCGGGCGCCAAAACACATAAGGACACACCGTGGCGGATGCGAACAGCCAGGCGGCGGGGGAAGCCGGCGGCGCTGAGACTGCCTCAACAGGCGATCCGGTCATCATCAAAAAGTACGCCAATCGGCGGCTCTACAACACGGCGGCATCGAGTTACGTCACGCTCGACCATCTCTCAGAGATGGTCCGCGAGGGCGTCGATTTCGTCGTGCTCGACGCCAAGTCGGGCGACGACATCACCCGCTCGGTGCTGACGCAGATTATCTTCGAACAAGAGAGCCGCGGGCAAAACTTGCTGCCGGTTCAGTTCTTGCGCCGCCTCATCCGTTTTTACGGCGACCAGATGCAGGGCTTCCTGCCGCCGTATCTTGAGATGAGCATGGAGAGCTTCGCCAAGGCGCAAGACACCATGCGCGAGAACATGTCGCGCGCGTTCGGCGCGACCACGCCGATGGCGGCTTTCGAAGAACAGACCCAACGCAACATGGCGCTCTTCCAGCAAGCCATGAAGGTGTGGACGCCGTTCGCAGCCGCCGGGATGCCAGGCATGCCCACGATGCCGGGTGTGAAGTCGACCGAGGACGAAGCCGACAAGGATGAGCAACTCGCCGAACTGCGCAAGCAGATGGAGCTGATGCAAAAGCAGCTCGACGCGATGGCGCGCTCTAAGGGCTGATCGCCGGCATCGGCAGCGACGCGATCTCGTAAATCACGAGCATCGTGTAGGCGCCCCAGATCAGAGCAAGAACAATTGCGAAAGCGGCTGGCAGCGTCGCTGCTCCACCGCTCGATGAGGCGTGCGCCTCTGAAGCATGTGTAGCCATGCAAGCACGCTACGCCCGCGAAGCCAGCGGCGCCAGCAAATTTGGCGCGCTAGCGGTCTCTACTCACGAAGCGCCAAGACAGTAAACGCTTACGCAGCACGCGTTAGCGCATCAGCTTGACGGTCAGTTCCGTGCATGTAGGGCTGACTACAAATGCCGCTAAGATTGGTTTCTCGACTGGGCGAGTTCGACGTGCGCGATCGCTTCGCGCCGCATGTGCCCGGCTGGCTTAGCCAAATTCTGTTCGCGGTGTTCTGCATCGGCGTGGAGGTCATACTGCGCGCGATCATCAACATCGTGGCGCCAGGTGTTGCACCCTTTGCTTTGCTCTACCCCGCCGTGCTCGCCGCTGCGCTTTTCGCCGGCTGGCAAGCCGGGCTCTTAGTGCTTTTGGCTTCCGAGCTTCTGGCTTGGTACTTTCTCCTTAACGCCGGCCAGGGCTTTGGCCTGCCGACGCCGGCTGACGGCCCGCGCCTCGTGGTCATCGCGATCGCAGGTCTCATCGTCATTGGGTTGGCGGAGATATTTCGCCACGCCGTCAGGACCGCGGCGCGTGAACGCAGCGCACAGTTGGAGGAGCGCGATCTATTGCTGCGCGAGATCGATCACCGCGTGAAGAACAACTTCATGATGGTGTCGAGCCTCATCGACATTCAACGCCGGCGCTCCAGCGATGAGGACGTGAAGGAAGCGCTGACGACATTATTGTCTCGCGTGGAGAGCTTTTCGCGCGCTCACCGCCACCTCTATCGAGACGGTAACCGCAACGTCGCGACCGTTGATATCCGCGGCTACATCAACGAACTCTGCGAAACGCTGTCGCAAGCGCTCACACTTCATGGCGGCGTCACGCTCACGCACAGCGCCGACGCCGTGCTGATGGACCGCGACCGCGCAGTCTCCATCGGCTTGCTGATCAACGAACTCGTCACCAACGCTGCCAAGCATGCCTTTACCGGCCGCGAGAACGGCAACGTCAACGTCATGTTCCGCCGCAGCGACACCGGTTGGCGTCTTACCGTTGAAGACAACGGCATCGGCATGGACGCCGCGCGCGCCAACGCTTCGCCTCAGGGCGGGCTAGGCACGCGCCTGGTTGACGCGTTCGCACGCCAAGCCAACGCTACGCTCAACACCGAAACCAGCGCCGCCGGCACGCGCGTGACGACGGACTTCGCCGCTTAATTCCAAATCGGCGGCTTGCGCTCGATCCATGGCATCTCTTTTTCGAGTTGCCCAGCAAGCCGGAACAGCGTCGCTTCATCTGCGTAGCGGCTCGTGAACATCATGCCTATCGGCAAGCCACTCGCGCTTTGGTGCAAGGGTAGCGAAAGCGAAGGCTGGCCGGTCATGTTGAACGGCGGCGTAAATCCGAACGTCGCCGCTTGCCGCCGATCAAACTCGCGCAGATCCTCCGTCAGCGTATCGAGATAATCGACACGCGGCACATTGGTGCTGAGCACCGGCGTTAGCCACACGTCCCAAGTCTCGAACTTCGCCAGAATTTCCCGGTTCATTAGCCGCAATTGCTGCCAGCCCCAGCCTGCATCTTGCGCCGTCAGCGCTTTACCAGCTTCGTAGCCGCGTCGCGCCAGACCTTCGATCTCATCTCCAGGCTCACGGCCCTTAATCTCAACCAAACGACGGATCGACGCTGAGAAGTTCGCGGCGGAAACCATGCCCTGCGCCCGATAGAGCAAGCGATAGTCGATCCCCAGCCCTTCTTCGCGCACGTCGTGACCAAGCTGCTTCAGTGTCTCCGCCGTGCGCTCAAGCGCTGCGCGAATTTCCGGATCGATCGGTTTGCCGCTCGGCGTTTCACTCGAAAACGCGATGCGCAATTTACCAGGCGCCCGCGCAATCTCTTCAAGATACGGCCGCTCCTTGGCCGGATACGCAAACGGGCTCGCCGGCTCAGGATAGCCAGTGGCGTCCAGCATCGCCGCGCTATCGCGCACCGTGCGCGACACAACGTGGTCAACGCTCAGCCCAATCGCTCGGTCGGCATCATGTTGTCCATTCGGATTGCGATCACGCGTCGTTTTTAACCCTACCAATCCGCAGCACGCCGCCGGAATCCGGATCGAGCCCAAGCCATCGCTCGCGTGCGCCAGCGGCACGATACCGGCCGCCACCGCGCTCGCCGCGCCGCCAGAAGAGCCGCCCGAAATGTGATCCGTGTTCCAGGGATTGCGGCAAGGCCCCAACAGCGCCGACGTCGTCACGCCCGGAATGCCGAACTCCGGCGTGTTGGTTTTTCCCGCCAGCACGACACCCGCCGCGCGATAGCGCCTCGTCATTTCGCTATCGTCGCTATCGGCCTCGACTTGGGCGAAGCGGCTCGCGCTCGTGCGCGGCCAGCCCTTAACCCTGACGCCCAGATCTTTGATCAGAAATGGCACGCCCTTGAAGGGGCCGTCGGGCAGCGCGCCCTTCGCTGTCGCGCGCGCTTCATCGTACGCTTTGTGAACGACCGCGTTGAGTTTGCCATTGTGGCGCTCGATGCGCTCGATGGCGGCATCCAGCAGTTCAAGCGGCGTCACCTCGCCTTTGCGCACCAGGCCCGCGAGGCCCAAGCCATCATAATCCGCATAGTCCCGCATGGTTTCGCTCCCTGAGAGCCAACGATAGCGGTTAATTTCCGTTTGGCACGTGGGATGCAGTCACCCGCGGCATGAGCGCCGCCCGCCTCAATCCCGTCCTCGACGCGGACTTCGAAGAAGTCGGCGATCAGCGTCGCGCGGACCGCCGCCGCGACGACCGGCGGGCGCAACGTCAGCGCCTGGAAACGCTATTCGCCGCTACGCTCGTCAACCATGTGCTTGCGCCAGAGAAGGCGCGCAGCGGCGCTTATACGGCGCCGCAGAGCCGCCTGAAGCCAGGCATCGTGCTAAATCTCAGCGCCTAAGCGCGCTTCTTACTGGCGCTCTCGAACTCAGCGAGCCAGTTATCGATCGCGTCCAGCCGCGCCTCGATGCTTTCAATTCGCGCCGCCGGATCTTCGCCCTGCGGCCGCTCGCGGTTCGCGACGCCCGCGCGGAGCGCAATTTCGACCGCACCGGCCTTCAGTACGTCTGCGAAGATGCTGAGTTCCTCGGCCGTTGGCGCGCGTTCGTTCGTGAAGATGAGATGCAACTCGGCCCGCTCGATCCCAGCCGCTAACGCCAAGGCCGCCCGATCCAAACCACGTTCAGCCAGTTTGGCGTCGAACCATTCGGCGTCAAAAAACAGGGACATTCGGTCACCCACCCTAAGTCCGGCGCCGTTCGTGCAGAACGCCGCTTATGCAGGCGTTCATCCTTCCCCGATTCGGCCGCTGGCTCGACTTCACAATCGCGCTCGCGCTCGGTTTGTGGTGCATGTGAACGCGCGAAAGCGCGCAGCAATAGGCAATCGTCCGCGTTGCGGAACGACTGCCCAGCCACATTCCAAAACCTGTCTTAGTGTTGGCCCGCGAACTCGACGTCGCGGCGCGCCGAGATGATCGTAACCACCACGCCCGCCAGCACATCCAGCAGCGCCATCACCAGGATCACGAAGAACGTGCTCGTGGCAAACGCCGGGTGGAGCAAGAATTCCACGAGGCAGATGATGAACACGAGCATCGACAGCGCGTGATTGAAAATCGCCGCCGTGCCGGTCGAAGTGGACTTCAGCAATTCGATGAACAGCAACAGCAGCGCCAGAAGCACAAGCACGTCGCCGAAAGCGATGATCCATTCGGCGCCCGAAGCCATCGGCACGCGCACCCATGCATCAGAGAGGTGCTGACGAACCGCGGCGCCGTCGCCGTTATTGGCCGCCGTCGCGCCAAATGCCCAGACGTTGTACGTCAGAACCGGGATCAGGATCAGCGGAAAAACGTTGAAAATGGCCCCCATGGGACTCCCCTGCTGTTGCGTGCTTGGCCGACGCCCCCGCGTAGCCGCCGTTCGAAGCGCCAGTCGTTCGCCGGAATCGATGCGGTCATTCATAGCTCGTCCGCGCCTCCTGGCAGACGCCCCCGGCTTCGAAGCCACATAACGCCCCAAAGGTCCGTCATGTTCGCGGCAAGTCTGCCGAGATTCGTGTACTTCGAGCGCCCGGCGCTCCGCTGTCGATGATTAACCTCCAAAAACTCGACTGCATAGCCTTCGCGCAGCATCAGCGCGGCCATGAAACGATGCATATGGTCGAAGTATGGGAGGCGCAAAAAGGCGTCTCGTTTGAAGACCTTGATCCCCGATCCGCTGTCGTCGGCGCCGTCGTTCAGCGCCGCCTTGCGGATGTTGTTGGCGATGCGGGAAGCGGTCCGCTTGCTCCATGAATCCTGCCGCTTGGTCCGCTTACCGGCCACCATGCCGAGCTCCGCGGGGGCATCATGGCGCGTGAGTCGGGCCAGCAGACGCGGCAGATCGGCGGGATCATTTTGGCCGTCGCCATCCAGAGTGCCCACAACCGGCGCGCGTGCCGCGAGCACGCCTGAGCGCACCGCTCGGCTCTGGCCAGCGTTTTTCCGATGCCCAACAATGCGCAACGCCGGCAATTCGGCCTTCAGCGCCGCAAGTTCTTCCCGCGTGGAATCCCGGCTGGCGTCGTCCACGAAGATCATCTCGTAGGAACGCCCGTCCAGCACCGAGGCAATCTCGCGCGCCAGCAGCGAAGCGTTGCCGGCCTCGTCATGCACGGGCACGACCACACTGAATTCGATCGTTTCGGGCAAGGCTGACTTTCGTAGGCTCGCGGGCGGGCTCTCTTAGCCCCCTGTAAGGTTCGCTTCTAGGCGTTTCTGCCGTCGGAAGCGCACTACAGACGCGCCTTTCCCTGCTTCCGCCGTCAAATCCCGGTATCCAGGCTCCGATGCGCGCCCCAACCGCCACATCGCTGATGCAGGACTACGCCCACGGCTGGAGGGCCTACGCTCTCGTGGCGCTGATCGCGCTTATGTCGGCGCTGTTCGGTGCTGGCCGCGTGCCAGTGATGGATGGCGATGAAGCGCGCTTTGCTCAGGCCACACGCCAAATGGTCGAGAGCGGAGATTACGTTCGCATTCGCCTGCAAGACGAAGAGCGCAACAAAAAGCCCGTCGGCGTCCACTGGTTGCAGGCGGCGTCCGTGCAAGCGCTCGAACCTCTGACGGGTCGTCTCAACGTCATCTGGCCCTACCGTTTGCCGTCTGCTCTGGGACTCCTGCTTGCTGCCTTGGCGACGCTGTGGGGCGGCGCCGCGCTCGTCGGCCAGCGTCCCGCTTTGCTGGGCGCAGGCTTGTTCGCCGCCGGCGTACTCGTCGGCTTCGAAGGCATGACCGCCAAAACCGACGCCGTGCTCCTAGGTTTTACGACGTTAGCGCTCGCCGCACTCGCGCGCTTACGCGCATCGCCCCGCCGCCCAAAACTCTACGCCGCAATTTTCTGGGCGGCGCTTGGTTGTGGCGTGATGATCAAAGGCCCGGTCACACCGCTCATCGCGGCGCTCACGCTCATCGCCCTCTTCGCGTGGGAGCGGCAAGCCGCCTGGATGAAGCCGCTGCTTTGGTGGCCGGGGCCATTGCTCACGATCCTCATCGTCGCGCCATGGTCAATCGCGATCTCGCTCGAAACCAACGGCCGCTTCTTCGCGGACATGTTGTTCGGTGACATCGCGCCAAAGCTGGCAGGCGGCCAAGAAGGCCATTTTGCGTTGCCGGGCTTTCACACCTTTCTGCTGCCCTTCCTCATTTTCCCCGCGACTTACGCGCTTCCTGCAGCCGCTCGGCTTGCATTCGACACCATCCGCTCACCTCGTACGGATGAAGAGCACGCTGGCCTGCGTTTTCTCATCGCCTGGGCGGCGCCGACTCTAATCTTCTTCGAACTCGCGCCGACAAAACTCCCGCACTACGCCATGCCCGCATACCCAGCGATCGCACTTCTCTGCGGCGCCGGCCTGCAAGCCATGCGCGGCCGCGACTGGCGGACGACGCACCCCGCCGGCGTTGTGCTTTTTGCCGTGACCGGCATCGGCATTGTCGCGCTGATGGCTGCGATCGCGACATTCATGCCCGGCGACTTTGGCGCCGACCTTCGCCGGGCGATTTCGACGGCCTTGATCGGAGTCGGAGTCGTCGCCGCCGCATTCACGGCGCTCATCATGGTGCGGCGCCCGCTTGCGCGCGCGGCCGCGCTCATCTTGTGCGCCCTTGCTCTCTCGTTCAGCCTGCGGGAACGATTACTGCCGGAGGCGCATGATCTATTCGTATCCAACGAGGCGACGACCATTCTGACCCGCGCGCGCCTTACACCACGCGAAAATCGCCCGCTCTGGGTTGTTGGCTACAATCAACCAAGCCTCATTTTCCTCACGCGCACATCAATCCGGCTCTCGACGCCCGCCGGCGCGGGCCACGTCGCCACTGCCGGCGATTCCATGATCATCGAAGGGCGCAGGCTGCAGGAAACCACCGCCGCTCTTGAGCAACGTGGACTCTCGTTCACGCCGGCAGAAACGCCCGTTCGCGGCATTGCCCTCGGCAACGGCGATCGCGTCGCGCTTTTTGTTGGGCAAGTTACCGAGGCTGCTGACGGTCAACCGGCGGCTGACCCGCGATAAAATCCTTCAACGCAACAAGCACCAAAAGTGTCGGCGCCGCGATCGCTGCAAACGCCTTCTCAAGCGGCGTCTTTGCGCTCTTGGCCGCAAACAAGGCAAGCCCCTGCGCTTGTCTGCGTCCGCGCTGTCCGCGCTCGAACTGAACACCTGACGCCGCGGGCAAAAACAACACGCTGCCGCCCGCATCCGCCGCGCGCTTGCACAGATCGAGATCAGCCGCGTCGGTCGCGAAGCCTTCGTCGAAGCCTTTGAGGTCGTCAAAATCGCTGCGCGGCATGAGCATGAACGCGCCCGAGACCGCCGCCACTTTTGTTGGCGTTCCCGACGGCGACTTGCGCCGGCGCTTAGGCCGCTTCGGCCCATCAAGCTCCATCGCCACCGCAACAGCGGAGAACGCGTTCAGCGCACCCGCGCGCGCCACCGGCCGCTCGCGGCCTTCGAGATCCATCAAGCGCCCGCCGATGATCCAGGGCGTGTGCACACCATTGCCCGCAGTCGCCAAACGCGAGACCGCGCCACGTTGGAGCACAACGTCGGAATCCAAGAACAGCAGCCAGCGCGCTCGCGCATGCCGCGCACCGAGATTCAGACCTGCAGCGAAACTCAGGCTGTTCGGCGCAGTCACAAGCTTCACATCGCGCCGATCGGCCTGAAATGCGCGCAGCGCCGAAGACACCTCAGGCTCATTGCCGAGATCGACAATAATCAGCTCTTCGACCGAAGGTTCCGCCAGCGCGCCGCGCAGGCACAGATCGAGCGGCGAGGCGCGCCCGGGTCCAGGCTTGGCGTTTTGAACGACGACAATGGCGCTCACACGCGGTTCCAGCGTCGCGGCTGTGATCCGTTCGCGTGAAGGAAAATCTTCCAATAGTGCCTCCGCCCCCGGGAAGCGCCCTGCCGACTCCTTACATCCTGTCGCGGCCTTATGGCGGCGTCTAGGGGCGGCTGTGGCGGACTGGGGACGGCGAAGGGCAGATTACGGGGATTTATGGGTCGCCAGCATGCCGGCGGCCCATTCAATCACGCTCTCTTGAGGTCCGGCGCCTTCGCCTCTTCGGCCAGTGCGGCGATCGCCTCGTCCAGGCCCATCAGCGTTTGGGCCTCGCCGCCGAGACGGCGCAGCGCCACGCTGCGTTGCTCGGCTTCCTTCTTGCCGACGACAGCGATGACCGGCGTCTTCTGCAAGGAGTGCTCGCGCACCTTGTAGCCAACCTTCTCGTTGCGCACGTCGAGTTCCACACGCAGACCCGCCTTACGCATCGCGTCCGCCACCTCACGCGCGTAGCCATCGGCATCCTGCGTGATCGTCGCAACCACGATCTGAACCGGCGAAAGCCAGAGCGGGAAGGCACCCGCGTAGTTCTCGATCAGCACGCCAATAAAGCGCTCAAGCGAACCACAGATCGCGCGGTGCAACATGATCGGACGATGCTTAGCGCCATCCTCAGCCGTGTATTCAGCGCCGAGCCGCTCCGGCAGAACGTAATCGTTCTGGATCGTTCCACACGTCCACGTCCGGCCAATCGCGTCCTTCAGCTGGAAGTCGAGCTTCGGCGCATAGAATGCGCCATCGCCTTCCGCGATCACCGGCTCAACACCCGCTGCGCGCGCCGCGTTCAGCAATTGCGCTTCCGTTTTGTCCCAGAACTCTTCCGTTCCGGCGCGCTTCTCGGGCCGCGTGCCGAGCGTGATGTGATCGCGTGTCAGGCCGAAATCCTCGTGGATGGAAGAAGCCAGCGTGATGAACGACGCCACTTCCTCTTCGATCTGATCCTCACGGCAGAAGATATGCGCGTCGTCCTGCGTGAACGCACGCACGCGCATCAGGCCATGCAACGAACCTGACGGCTCATAGCGATGGCAGGCGCCAAACTCCGCCATGCGCAGCGGCAAATCGCGATAGCTTTTCTGGCCAAACTTGAAGATCTGCACGTGCCCCGGGCAGTTCATCGGCTTCAGTGAAAGCTCTTCGCCCTCGACCGTCTCGCACACGAACATGTTGGCGCGATAGTTCTCCCAGTGCCCTGATTTCTCCCAGAACACGCGGTCCAGCACTTGCGGCGTGCGCACTTCAACGTACCCCGCCTTCTCCAAACGGCGGCGCATGTAAGCCTCGATCGTGCGCCACAGCGTCAGGCCCTTCTCGTGCCAAAACACCATGCCGCGTCCCTCCTCCTGCATGTGGAAGAGGTCCATCTGACGGCCTAGTTTGCGATGATCGCGCTTCTCGGCCTCTTCAAGCCGATGGAGGTAATCCTCCAACTGCTTCTCATCAGCCCAAGCCGTGCCGTAGATGCGTTGCAGCTGCTGGTTATTCTGATCGCCGCGCCAGTACGCGCCCGCAAGCTTCATCAGCTTGAAGGCTTTGCCGAGCTTGCCGGTGGAAGGCAGGTGCGGACCGCGGCAAAGATCGCCCCACTTGTCGCCATGCGAATAGACCGTGATCGCGTCGCCCGGCTTGATCACTTCATCGATCGTCTCGGCCTTGTAGATTTCGCCGATCGATTTGAAGTGCGCGATCGCTTTGTCCTTTTCCCAGACCGTGCGGATAATCGGCAGATCGGCATCGACGATCTCCTTCATGCGCTTTTCGATCTTCTCGAAATCGTCCGTCGAGAACGGCTCGTCGCGGGCGAAGTCGTAATAGAAGCCATCCTCCGTCACCGGCCCGAACGTCACTTGCGTGCCGGGAAACAATTCCTGCACCGCTTGTGCGAGCACGTGCGCCGCATCGTGGCGCAGCACTTCCAGCCCATCTGGGCTATCGCGCATAACGAGTTCGAACTTGCCGCCGCCTTCCAGCGGCCGCGTCAGGTCCCACCAAGCGCCGTCGATCTTCGCAGCGACAACCTTCTTCGCCAGCGATTTCGAGATGCCTTCGGCCACGGCGAGCGGCGTCACGCTATCGTCGTAACTGCGCTCAGCGCCATCGGGAAATTTGAGAGAGATGCTCATGATTTGCTCTTATCGGATTCGATGTCGTTCGGCGGCGCGCGATAGCCGCCTTTCCAGTCGCCATAGCGCCAGGGTCGCCACCAGGAGCGCGCGCGCAGCTCCGTCGGCGCAGGATCCCAGCCCGCGCCGCCCCAAGGGTGGCACCGGCAGAGCCGCGCGCCCGCCATCCAGCTCCCTGCCCATGCGCCGTGCATGCGGATCGCATCGGCGGCGTAGGACGAGCACGTCGGCAAGTAGCGGCAATCGCGCCCGACGAGGGGCGAGAGCGTCCACTTATACAACTGGATAAGGCCCAGAAGGCCCTGCGCAGGAAGGCTCGGCGACATGACGACTTTGGTTTGTTGGGTTCGAGGACCGGGCCCATGCGCAGCCGCTGCGGCGCGCCCGATCTCGCGCCGCCGGCTTTAGTACGTAGTCGTCGTAACGAAGCGCCGGTTCATGCGCTTGATATACGTGCTTCGCGGCGTTGGCTCAACCCTGGCCCGCGCCGCGATCGACCTGGCGGCATTGCACTTGCGTGAACGCGCCCCAGCATTCCAGGTAAGCCGCGCCCGGCATGTCCACCGTGAACTTGGACGCCACGTAATAGCTCTCGTAGCGCCCTTGCCCCGCGACCATGCCGGTCACGAAATCCACCACGCTGTCGAGCGAGATGCCGGTTTGCGCCTGCACCGCGCCCGTTTGCTCCTGCGTCTGCGCCTGCATGAAGGCGCGCACCGCGGCCTCATGCGTTTCGCGCGTCGGCACAGTGAAATAGGCAGCCGCGCCAATCACGAGCAGGAGCAACAGCAGCCGCATCAGTTCGACGCCGGCTGCGCGCTATTGTCGACGCGCTTGCACTGTGTTTGCGTGAACGCGCCCCAGCACTCAACAACCGGGCTGTCGCCGATTGTGACGGTGTACTTCGTGGCGACGTAATAATCGTCAAACCGGCGCTGACCAGCCACAGCGGCGCCGACGCCTTCCATCAGTTCGCCGAGGGAGCTCGGATCGTTCAGAACCGCTTCAGCCGCTGTGCGCATCTTCGGTTCGTCCGGCCGCGTGAAATAGCCGCCAATGCCTGCCACGATAATCAGCAGCACCAAAATCCTGATCATGTCCCTCTCCCCAGAACGCGTGTCCTGAGACCAACGCTAGCGACAAAGCTCCCGTATCGGAAGCATTTCATGTCGCCTTTCGTCGTTTCGCTGGAGCTGCGGGAACAAAGCCCGCCGAGAGCTTCTTCGGCGCCACAGCCCGCCAGCTCTCATCCAAATAGTCGATCAGCGTCGCCAACGGCGGCTTTGCCTTCGGGCCGAATGTGAACGTGATCCAGCCGGCTTTGCCGAGCCCATAACGTGCGCGCTCGGCGCCTTTGATCTTCAAGGCGTCATCGTTCCGAAACGGAAGCTTCAACGAGCAGGAAAATCCGCCGTCTTCCTTGCCGCCCAAAAACATGAAGACCTTCTTGCCGTCGACCTTGAACGCGGCATGGCCCCAGGGAAAATCCTCGACTGTCTCGGGATATTTCAACGCCGCCTCGCGCAACGCCTTTGCGTCCGCGTTCGTGATTGGCGGCGATGCGCTCACTCTTCCGCGCCCATGCAGCGCCGCGCGGATTCGGCCCTCACCGCGTCTGACGTGATGTCTACCGTTATGACATCGAAGCATGACGCGAAAGCTTGGCGCGCGCGCGTACAAGCGCTGCCAGCTGCACTATGTTGGCATTCAAACCCCGCCGCAGTCAGATCGGTGATCAGCGCCGCTGGTAACTCGCCCCGCTCATATCGCGACGCAACGTAGGTCGGCGCGTTGGCCACAAGTTCATCGACTGAAAATGGCTCAAGCGCGGTGCTGCTGGCGCAGGCCGCGGCGACAATGACGAGGGGCAACAGGACGCGTTTCATTCGCCAACTATGGCGCACACCATCCGTTCGGCAATCGTTTTTCAGCGGCCCTTCTTCTGCGCCTGCTCGAGCGCATCGACGGCCGCGTCGAACGCCAGCATCGTCGATGCATGCCGCGGCGGATAATCCCGCACGCCCTCCAGGTGCCGCAGCTCCCAGAATCGCCCGCCCGGCGGCGGCCCGCCGCCCTTCAGCATCGCGTGCAGCGCCTCACGCGCATCGCGAATTTCCTTTGGTGTCGCCCCGAGCGCGTGCATCGCCAGAACGCCTGTGGATGCTTGCCCAAGTGCGCAGGCCTTCGGATGCACTGCAATCTCCGAGACCACGCCGTCTTGAAGCTTCAGTTCAACCGTCACCACGGACCCGCATACCCGGCTGACCTTGGTGCTCGCCCCATCGGGGGCATCGAGCCGCCCGACGTGCGGTATGTCGGCCGCCAATTCCATGATCCGTGGGTGGTAGAGGTCTTCCATTTGCCCTTATGTGGCCTTCCTTGGCGGGCAAGCAACCGCCCGGCCCAGGTGGGAGACGCTTCGATGTTGCGACGCAGTTTGGCGATAGGCGTATTCGCGCTGATGGTCGGTCCGGCTTGGGCTCAAACCACCGCGCCCGCGCAAACCTCAGCACCCAGCGCGCCGACGCCGCCAGCGGCTCAGCAAGTCCAGCTTCAGCCCTACGAAGCGACCAACGCGCTCGAACGGTCTTTTGAAGCGGCTTATCGCAGCGAAGCGATGCGCCCCGCCTTCCGCCGCCAATTCCTCGAAAGCCACGTCTTCCTGGTAACCCAGTCCAACGCGCCGGACGCGCCCGCCCTGCTGCGCCCGCTCCGGGGTAACGACCGCGCCGCGCTCATCTTCACGAACACCGAATTGTTGGAGCGGCGCATGGGCCCCTCGGCGCCGCGTGTATCCCTGACCGGGCGCGCAGCGTTGCAGCGCCTCGGTCAACACCACGTCGCGATCAATATTGGCTACGACCCAATGCTCGTGCTCGACCCTGCCGGCGTAGCCGACTTTCTCGGCATCCCCGCCACGCGCGACTCAGCCGGGCCCTCCCAATAGGCCATCGCCACCACAGCGGCGATCGTAGAGCCCGCGTGTGCGTGCTAGGCGCCCGTCTCCATTCGTATCGAACAAATGCACTTGCCAAGTATGGGTGCAGCCGCTCGCCGTCACGGTGCGTCGGCAAACTTGCGCCGGCGGATCGCCCCGGCCCGCATCGCGTGGAGGCGCAGCGCTGCAAGCGAATTCGTTGCGCGTAAGATCGCTGGCGGCTGCGCTGATCCGCACACCTTGGCCGTAACGGCTCGAAACTGAATCCTGAAACGCCGAAAGCGTCGCTGCTTCGTTCGCCGTACGCCACGCGCCGAGATCGACCGGCGTTGCCGGAATAGTGTCATCGCCCGTCGGTGCGGAGGGCGCACCGGCCGGCGTAGCGCAGCTCGCCAGCGCGATCAGTGACAGAGCCAATAGAATCCGCTTCATCTCACTTCACCCTAGCGCGCGCCGAGGCACATGCGGTCAAAGCCGGCGATCGGCTCCTCGCGTCCGCGCTCAACCACAACGTACCAATCGACAGCGCATTGCTGCTCCATAATCTCGATCCGGCAATCGAGCCTCGTCGCATCCTCGCACGCAAAGCCGTTGGCTTCGAGGTCCGTGCGGATCTGCGCGGCATTGCGGCCGGCGAAACGCTGACGCACCTGCGCTTGGAAGGCCGGGCCATACACAGCCGGATCAGCAGCGCGCCAGCGCCCGAAATCGAACCCGCCCGCGCCAGCGCCTTCAGGCGGCGCAGCTTGGCGCGAGGCCTCTTGCGGCGGCCGCGGCGCAGTGCCTGGCTGGACCGGAAACGGCGAAGGCCCTGTGTCGATGTCGCGAATATCTCCGCCCGCCGACGCGCACGCCGCCAGCGCCGCAACCATTGCCATCACCACCACGAGCCGCATGTATTTATCCTTGTCCCTGCCCTGGGGCTTAGTTCGGCGAGCCGGCATCTTCAAGGCGGGACCGCCTGGCAGGCGCGCGCTAAAGACATCGCCATGGGAGACCTACTTGGCGAAATCCAAAGAGAAGAGCGAGAAACTGCGCGCCCCGGGACCGACGCGGGCCGAAGCGCAATGCGCCTGCGGTGATATCGCCATCGAGATTGCCGTGCCCGCGCAATGGGCCTGGCACGATCACTCCGCCGCCACTCGCCGCGCCCACGGCGCCGCCTACGCTACGTTTGTCGGCACATGGCGCAGCCGCATGCGTTTCATCCGCGGCGAAGAGGCGCTCTCAAACTTCGAAGAGCCAGAAACCGGCGCGGTCCGCAGCTTTTGCACCCGCTGCGGCACACCCGTGCTCTATCAACGCAAACGCTCGCCGAACAATATCAACATCCCGCGCGCGCTCTTCACCAGCGGCGTCGGCCGCGAGCCACGCTATCACATTGCCATCGATCAGCTCCAAGATTGGACCTATCTCGGAGAAAAGTTAAAGCCGCTCACAGGGTATCCGGGCGTCGTATGGACCGGCGCAAAGAAGAAGCGCCTCTAAACCGTCGCCACACGTCCCATAAAAAGCCTGGTGTTCGTGCGCTTGTGTCGGAGCACGATGAAGAACGGGTGATCCGCCTTGAACTCGATCGGCGGCGCTTCTGGCCGGGGCATTGCCGACGTCGCCCGCATATCAATCGCCGTCACAGCCGCAGCTTCGGTGCCTTCTTCGTCGATCGCCAAAAACGTTTTGTGGATCACAGCGCTGACCGCGAGGCGCTCAGCCTCCGTCACGCCCGTAAAATCAGCGCTGTCCATGAATGCCTGGCGCAGACCCAGCGCCTGCAGCTGCCGCACCAGATCATAATCCGTCCGCATCTCAACCTTCGGCAGCGTCACATCCACACGCGTGGGCTCCGCCGCATCGAGATCGACAAGCCACCGATCCAGTGTTGATCCCATCAGCTGGCGCTCAAACGCACTGAGGCCGTCGCGCGCCCGCGGAAGAAACACCGCCAGCGCAAACTCGCCCGCGTCGTACGCAAACTCCGCCGCCTGAAAGCCTTCGCCTTCATAGTAGCGCGCCCGCGTGACCTGACGCATCAGCCGCGCGCGTCGCGTCTCGCCGCTCTCAGCGTAGAAATCGCCGTCACGCGTCGCGTTGGCGGAAAATTGATCGCTCCAGCGGCCTTTGAAATAGACAGCGTTCGTCAGCACCAGTCGCCGCGCCGGATCGGGCTCGGTCAAAATCTCTGGGATCCGATCCCGTGTCTCGCGCGCCGCCCACGCATTGATCGTACGAAGCGCCGCCGCTTGATTGGCTATGAACGGCACAGCTTCGACGCTGGCCCCAAGCTCTTCTCGGATCGTGCGCGCGTAAGCAGCGCTCAACGCCATCGTCCGCTCGACCCACGCCGCATTCGCCGCCGTGAACTCACTGCCGCCCGTGTTCGCGGCGAGTGCATCTGCGGTCGCACGCGTGCGCGCGATCTGCGCAGCCACGTTCGCATCAAATCCAAATGTTGACGCCATCTCCGCCGCCGTCGTCCCGCGCGCGCCGGGATAGAGCAGCGCAAACGCGCAAAGCACGCTGTACGGCGACACGAACTGATTCCCGCCGGAACCAGCGAGAGCGCGGTAAAGCCCAACATCAAATCCATCAGGCAACGGGGTCACCAAAGGCGCAGGCGGAGGAATGGGAATGGGCGACGGCCCGGGGTGCGGCGCGGGCGGCGTCTGCGCAGCGGCGCAGCCCGCCAACGCCGCGCCAGCGGCGGACCAAAGCAATGCGCGGCGATGCATTCATAATCTCCTGCCCTCACCGCTCATGGTGCGCATCGGTTAGGCGAAGAGATGGCGGAAAGCGCACGCTTTGCGATAGGCTGGCGCGGGGTGGCAAAATGTTTCCGGCAAGCACGAACGATCAGTATCGCGGCGCGGCGGCTTCGGCCTGGTTCCTGGCGCTGCTTGCTCTTGGCTCGATCGTCCCGGGCGCCATCCATTACTTTTTACCGGACGGCGGCGCCGAAGCAATCGCTGGACTCGATCTCGGCGCACAGCGCGCTTTAGTGATCGGTGTCTTCGCCTGGATGGGCGCCACCCAAATTCCATACGGCCTGGCGCAACTCGCCGTCGCCACGCGCTATCGCACACTCGTGCCGTTGTTCTTGATGCTGGCGCTGATCGAGCGCACGCTTGCGGCCGTCGCCGGATGGGTAACGAAAGGCGAGAACGCTGCGCATCACCCGCCCGAACACTACGCCGTCGTGGCGCTCATTCCTCTGATCGCATTGTTCTTAGCGCTTTCGCTGCGCCGCAAGCCCTAACTCTTGCGCCGCCACGTCGAGCCACTGGCGCTGTCCATCACTTCGACGCCGCGCGCCGCGAGGTCGTCGCGTAGTTTGTCCGAAAGCGCGTAATCCTTCGCCGCCCGCGCCGCCACGCGCTCAGCGACCAGCCGATCGATTTCGGCCGCTTGTTCGCCAAAGCTCGCCCGGAACCAATGTTCAGGATCGTCCTGCAGCACGCCGAAGAGCTTCGCCGCCGCGAGCAACTCGCCCTTGGCCTTCGCCATATCAGCAGGCTTCTTGGCGACGTTGGCCGCCGTCGCCAACGCCGAGAGCTCCGCGATCGCCGCAGGCGTATTGAGATCGTCCGCGATCGCCTCAACGATCGCCGCAGGCGCCTCGACACTCGCCGCCGTCACATCCTTCAACCGCAGCAACGCGCCATAGAGCCGGTCCAGACTGGCCTGCGCCTGCTTCAGCAAATCATCCGACCAATCCAGCGGCGCCTTGTAGTGCGCGCTCAGCAACGCCCAGCGCAGCGTCTCGCCTTGCCAACCCTCGTTCAGAAGTTCGCGTGGCGTGATGATATTTCCGAGAGATTTCGACATCTTCGTCGAATCCATCGTCAGGAACCCATTGTGCATCCAGACCCGCGCCAAGGGATGCCCGTGCGCGGACTCACTCTGCGCGATCTCGTTCTCATGGTGCGGAAAGATGAGATCGATGCCGCCGCCATGAATATCGATCGGTGAGCCCAGCTCTTCTTCGATCATCGCCGAGCACTCGATGTGCCAGCCTGGGCGCCCCGCACCGAACGGCGCATCCCACGAGGGCTCGCCTTCCTTCGCCGTCGTTTTCCAAAGCGCGAAGTCCGAAGGCGAGCGCTTGTCGTCCTCACCCTCGACGCGCGCGCCGGCCTTCAGATCGTCCTGTGATCGCCCTGATAGCTTGCCGTAGTCCGCATCTGCCGCGACCGAGAAATACACCCCGCTCGGCACAACATACGCCGCCCCGTTTGCGATCAGCTTCTCGATGACCGAAATCATCGCGGGGACATTTTCTGTCGCGCGCGGTCGTAGCGTTGGCGTCAACACGTTGAGCGCGCCCATATCGGCTTCGTATTGCTCTTCCACCGCGCGCGTAATGTCGGAAATCGGCACGCCCCGCTCAATCGAGGCATTGATGATCTTGTCGTCGATATCGGTATAGTTGCGGGCGTAAATGACGGCGCTCTCGCCATAGACATGCCGCAGCAACCGAAAGAGCGTGTCGAACACCACCGGCGGGCGGGCATTGCCGATGTGCGCCAGATTATAAACCGTGGGTCCGCAGACATACATCGTCACGCGAGCCGGGTCGGTGGGGGCAAACGGCTCTTTTCGCCGGGTCAACGTGTTTGTCAGCTGGATATTCATGCGGGGTGGGTTCTAGCGGGAGCTTGTGCTACACTCCATATCCGTCTGGGACCGCATTGATAGGTCCCGTCGCCTGAGGTGAATTTTCGGGCGGGCGTTAAGTCCGGGTGTCCAACTGGCGCGTATACGTCTTCGGAACCCTCCCGGCTCGACCCCCGTCCCTCAGACTAAGGACACTGCCCCGCAATGAGTGAAATTCTGAAGTGGCGCTCGCCCGATGAGGTGGAGCAACAGCGGCCTTCGCGTGAAGCGGCGATGGAAGCCGTGCGCACCCTGATCGCATGGGCCGGCGACGATCCGGACCGTGAGGGCCTGAAGGATACCCCCAAGCGCGTGGTCGAAGCCTACCGCGAGTGGTTTCGCGGCTACGATGAATGCCCGAAAGACGAACTCTCCCGCGTGTTCGAGGAAGTCGGCGGCTACGACGACCTCGTCATGCTGAAGAAGATCGATGTGGAGAGCCATTGCGAGCACCACATCGCCCCTTTCCTCGGCAAGGCCTACGTCGCCTACCTGCCCACGGACTCCGTCGTCGGCATTTCCAAGATCGCGCGCGTCGTTGAAATTTTCGCCAAGCGTCTGCAGACGCAAGAGACGATGACGGCGCAAGTCGCGCAGGCTCTGGAAGAATCGCTCCATCCGCGCGGCGTCGCCGTGCTGATCGACGCCGAACACCAGTGCATGTCCACCCGCGGTGTCCACCACAAGGACGTGACGACTGTCACGACCCAGTTCACCGGCGAGTTCAAGACCAACGAAGAACTCCGCAACCGCTTCCTGAAGCTGGCGGGCTACGGCTGAGCTTCACGCAGTGAAGACAATGGAAGCGGCGGACCGGTGGTCCGCCGCTTTTGTTTTCAGTCGATCGCCATAGACTTTTGCGACATGGGCGCTGCGCCCGCCGGCTGCGCCGCCTGAAACGCAGGCTCGCTCATCCGCTCAGGCTTGTGCACCAAAGTCGTCAGCACAAAGCTCAGCAGCATCAGCAAATACCACGCGCCCATCTTCTCGATCGGCACGATATGCCACCCGTCGCGCTGGCTGGGATAAACCCACGCCGCCGCGAACGTGCCTGCGTTCTCCGCGAACCAGATGAACAGGGCAACGAGCAGATAGCCGACCAGCATCGGCATCCGCCGCGGTACGCGGTCCGGCGTGAACACGAACCAGGCGCGCCCGAAAATCACGGCTGAAAACGCAAACAGCCCCAGCCGGATATCGATCGTATAATGGTGCGCGAAGAAATTCGCGTACGCCAGCAGCGCCAAAAGCCACGTCGTCCAAAGCGGCGGATAGTTGATGTATTTGATCTCGAACAGTCGCGTCGCGCGCGCGATGTACGAGCCCACGCACGCATACATGAACCCCGAAAAGAGCGGCACGCCGCCGATGCGCAGGAAGTTCTCCTCCGGATAAATCCACGAGCCGTGCGCGGTCTTGAAGATTTCCATGATCGTGCCGACGACATGGAAAATCAGAATGACGATCGCCTCTTCCCACCGCTCGAGCTTGGTGACCAGCAACAAGCCCTGAATACCGACCGCGGCCAGCACCAGAAAATCATAGCGCGCGATCGGCGCATTCTCGGGCCACAGCAAATGTGTGCCCACCAGCAACACGATCATTGCGCCGCCGAACAAGCACGCCCACGCCTGCTTCAGTCCAAAAAGCAGAAACTCATACGCCCAGCCGTGCCACTTCGAGCGCTCCGCCCACGGCCGCGCCCAAGCGTCAAACGCCTCGACCCTACCCTTGATCCGATCCTTCAGACTCATGGACCAACGCTAGCCGCTTTCCAATCCGCCGTAATCCCGCGTACAGGTGTGCGATGAAAGTCGCCGTCGTCGGACTGGGCATTGCTGGCCTCAGCATCTGCGCGCGCCTGGCGTTGGCCGGGCACGACGTGACGGGCTTCGACCAATTCGAACCGATGCACGAGTTGGGCTCCTCCCACGGCGACACGCGCATCATGCGTCTAACGCCGGGCGAAGGCGATCATTACGTTCAGCTCGCGCGCCGCGCCGGCGAAATCTGGCGCACTTGGGAGGGCCTTGCCGGCCAACCGCTCATCGAATGGACGACTGGCCTCATGGCCGGCCCGCGTGGTTCACCTTTCGTCGACACCTGCCAGCGTTTGAGCCGCAAGCCAGCCTCGCTTTTGCGCGGTGATGCGATCCACACACTGACGCGCGGCTATATCGCCATGCCTTACGAATGGGACGTTTTTCGACAAGAAGATGTCGGCGTTATCGCCGCGGATGCCGTGCGCGCGTTTCTCTTGCGCCAGGCGCCGCGCTGGGGCGCGCGCATCGCCCACCGGGCTCGCATCGAAGGGCCGATTGAAAGCACAACGCTCCGCATCAACGGCGAAACGCACGCGTTCGACTCCGTCATCGTCGCCGCCGGCGGCTGGGCGGCCAAGCTGTTGCCGGAATTCGCTGGCCGTCTGGCTGTGAAACGCCGCGTCGTCGGCTGGTTCTCGACACCCGAACCACGCATGCTTCCCGTCATGTGCATCGACAACGACGTCGGCACATACGGCATGCCCGCGCCGCGCGGCCTCTACAAGCTCGGCCTCCATGCCATCGGTGGCGCCACCGATCCCGACGATGTGCGGGCGCCAGACGAAACGGATGCAGCGCAACTTAGCGAACAAGTTGAACTACTTCTGCCCAAGCATGATCCAAAACCCGTGCGCATGGCGCGTTGCCTTTACACAGTGACGCCGGACGAGAATTTTCTGATTGCACCCAGCGCCGCAAACGATCGCGTACTCCTCTTCTCCGCGTGCTCAGGCCACGGATTCAAATATGCGCCTGCGCTCGGTGAACTCTCGGAACAATGGATAAACGGAAAATCCTCCGCGGAACTTGAAGCATTCGGTCTGCGCATGAGAGCAAATGTAAACAGGTTGGGCGGCGAAAAGAGTTGACCTTGGCGCTCACGCCCGCATCCTATGAGCGGGGGCCATCGATAGGTGCGCCTATGAACGCTGAGCAAATTCTCTCCCTCGCTGACGTTCTCCGCTCGCATGCACTCGATAGCGGGCAAGATCTCAACGCATCGAATTTGTTCGTGCACCGTATGCTGATGCAGGCGATGAACACGGATGGCGAAGCGCCGAACGTCGATCATGAAGAATACGACGCCTAACACGCCACGTTTGTGTCGCGTTTGAGTCACGAAGCTGTCGCCGATTCAGCTCAACCTTGGGAACATGACAGCCGAGCAATTCCTCGCCCTCGCCGAAACTCTGCGCAGCTATGCGCAGCATTCCGGACGCGACCTGAACGCATCGAACCTATTCGTACACGCGATGCTCATGCGCGCAGTCAAGCTCGATCCGATTGCGGACGAGCGTGAAACGCCGCAAGCGCGCGCCGCGTAACTCTTAGCCCTGCACGATCGCCCCGACGCCCGGCCCGGCATCCGCATCAACCGTAAAGCGCGCTGCGGTCTCTTCCTGATATTGCTTCGACAGTATGGTCGATACCTTGAAGAATTCCGCGCTCGCCTGCTCCGGCGTCAACGTCAGAACAAGATACCCGCGGCTCAGCGGATCGTTCCATTTTATGTGCGGATTGCGCGCGCGCACGCCACCGGCGAAATCCATGCCCGCAGCGACGAAATAATCTGCATCGCTCGGCGACGTGATCGACGTTGTCCCGAACTCCACCGCAACGCGCCCATTTGCATCGTTCAACTCATTCGCCCACGCCGTATGCGTATCGCCGGTAACGACAATCGTATTGCCGCCCGCCGCTCGGATGGACGCGAGCAACCTAGCGCGCGCAGCAGGATAGCCATCCCAGCTGTCCGTGTTCAGTGGGAACGGAAACCGCGTCAGCTTGAGCAATTGCTTCACGCCAGGCCGCAGACGCTCCAACGCATCCGCCAGTGGCGCCGGCGTCGCGGAAAGATCCGGCGCATTCACCGGCGCAACCAGCACCTGATTGCCCAGCACCTGCCACGGCGTGTTCGCTTCCTTCGAGCGGCGCAACTCCGTCGCCACCCATTGCTCCTGCGCCTCGCCCATCAGCTGACGATCCGGCGTGTTGAGCAGCGCGTTGATCGCATCGACGTCGGGCGCGAGGAAGAAGCCCGCCGGCAAATTGCGTGCTTGCTGCACCAGCCCCTGCGCACGCCGCCAATCCAATACCGGCCGCAACTCATCGCCGACGCTTTCATAGATCGCCGGCAAGAGCTGCATTGCCGGAACATCCGCTTCGTGATCGCGCAGCGCCACCGGCGCTGCCGGGTTCGCGAAGTTCCAACGCTGCATCTTGATCGGCAACTGCTGCGCATAGTCGAGCGGCTGCGTGCGCGCCAGCAAGCGCGTTTCCACCATGATAAGCGTTAGCAAATCGCCAAACTGAAACGAGCGATTGATAGCCTCGAACGCGCGGCCCGGCTCCGGATCGCGGATCGGCATCCACTCGTAATAGGCCTGCAGCGCCGCCTGCTTGCGGTTGGCCCACTCGCCTTCGTTCGGCTGATGATTTTCCGCGCCCGTTGAAAAGCTATCATTGGCGGTCTCGTGATCGTCCCACACCACGATCCACGGCGCCGCCGCGTGCGCAGCCTGCAGTTCGCGCTCGGTTTTGTACTGCGCATGCCGCGCGCGATAATCCGCAAGCCGCGTGCACTCGACCTCCGGCGAAGGCACGCGGCCCAATTGCGTCGCCGTCTCGCCGCCATATCCCGAAAGCCCGTACTCGTAGATGTAGTCGCCCAGATGCACGACGACATCGACGTCCTCGCGGCGCGACAGCGCTTCATAAGCGTTGAAAAACCCGTGCGGGAACGACGCGCACGACACGACGCCAAGCTTCACCTGCTCCGTGCGCCCGCGCGGCAACGTGCTTGTCTTGCCTACGGCGCTCACCGCCGCGCCAGCGCGAAAGCCATAGAAATATGGCGCACCCGCGCGAAGCCCGGTCACATCCGCCTTCACCGTGTAATCGCGCGCCTCGCTCGTTTCGATGACGCCGGTTTTCACAACATCGGTAAGTTCGCGATTGCGGGCCACGATCCAACGCACCGGCACCGGCCCCGGATTCACCGGCGACACCCGCGTCCAGATGATCACGCGATCCTGTTTAGGATCGCCCGAGGCGACGCCGTGATTGAACGCCAGTTCGCCCTGATACGCCGGGGTCTCGATGTTCGGCGCGCTGCACGCTGCCGTTGCCGCGCCGGCAGCCGCCAAAGCCCCACGGCGCGTCCACTCACGTTTACTCATCTGGCGTCTCCCCTTTGGCGCTCTCTTCGCACGCCACACCCGTCTCCGTCATCCTGGGATGACGCTGCCGCAAGGGATAGCTAGAAGGCCCGCGTGGACGACGAACATGAACAAAACGACGGCACACTACGCGCCGCTATAGCGCCCGAAGATGCGGGCGATCGCGTGGACGCGTGGCTAGGTAAACTCTGGCCCGATCTCTCGCGCTCGCGCGTGCAGGGCCTCATCGGCGCCGGCAAGCTGACTGTCGACGGCGTCCTGGTAACGCACGCGAAGGATAAGCCCCGCGCCGGCGCCCGCTACGAACTTACATTGCCGCCGCCCGAGCCAGCAGCGCCGCAACCAGAGCGCTTGCCGCTCAACGTCGTCTACGAGGACGCGCACCTCGTCGTCGTCAACAAAGCGTCCGGCATGGCAATGCATCCCGCGCCAGGCTCGATGCGCGGCACGCTCGTCAACGCACTGCTCGCCCATTGCGGCGACAGCCTTTCCGGCATCGGCGGCGTCGCGCGCCCGGGCATCGTGCACCGCATCGATAAAGACACAACTGGCCTTGTCGTTGTCGCCAAACATGACGCCGCGCACACAGGCCTTGCGGCGCTCTTCGCCAAGCATGACCTGGAACGCGTCTATTACGCCGCCACACGCGGCGCGCCGAAAGAACGCGCGGCAACAATAGAAAACCGCCTCGTCCGCTCCAGCGAGGATCGCCGCAAATACGTTGTCGCGCGCGATCCCGAGACAACCGCCGGCAAAATCGCCATCACGCAATACTGGACCGTCGAGAGCTACGGCCAACAAGCCGGCGCATCGATGGGCCGCCCGGCTGCGGCTCTTCTTGAATGCCGCCTGCACACAGGCCGCACGCACCAAATCCGCGCGCACCTCACGCACCTCGGCGCCCCGCTCATCGGCGATCCGCTCTACGGCAAGCAGCGCGCCTTCAAGGCCGAGGGCCCGCACGCCGACGAAGCGGCCGCCGCCGTCGCCGCGTTCCCGCGCCAAGCGCTCCACGCCGCCGTGCTCGGCTTCAAGCACCCGGTCACCGGCGAAGAGCTCCGCTTCGAGAGCGAATTGCCCACCGATATGGCAGCGTTGCTCGACGTTTTGCGCAAACTCTGAGTTCCGGCCAAGGAACTGCAGCCGCACGCTCCCACCGCGCACCGCGGCAGATTATGCTCGCTGCGCGGTTGTTTGGGTGGACCATGTTTGAACTTCCTCGCGCAGATCGGACGCTTGCGTCGGTCGCCGGCCTTGCTGTCTTTGCGCTGAACGAAGCCCGGATGTTCGAATACCTGCCCCGCAGCCCCGATCCCGGGAACGGGCAGACCCATGCCGTCACTCTTCAGCTCATGGGCATTACTGAGCCCGTTTACCTTTCGACGCTGGATTTGGTCACTCGCTGGGGCCTCATCGGCCTAACAGTCGCCCTTTGCCTCTGGGCCATAGCGGAAACGTTTCGGCCGTCTGAGGGCGCTGCAAAACGCAGCTGACACCCCATATGTCGTAGGCGTCGCAAAACGTTCCGCTTTGCGACTCTAGACTTTGATTTCATTTCACTTGCCGATTCGCATCGTTCCCGGTATGTTCCAGGCCGAATGGGGAGCCACGAATTGGCCTCGCGTCCGCCCATGCGGGGGCTTGAACCGCTCCCTATATTAAGGATCACGCGGCAACCGGGACGCCGGCTCGGACGTATGTCTCAGTAGCTCCCAACCGCCCGCAAGGAGGGGTTCACTACATGGCATCAACTGCGCTCACGCTCGCCCTGTCCCCAGAGCAAGGCCTGCAACGGTATCTCTCCGAGATCCGTAAGTTCCCCATGCTCGCCAAGGAAGAAGAATTCATGCTGGCCAAGAGCTGGCAGGAACACGGCGACACGCAAGCGGCGCACAAGCTCGTCACGTCACACCTGCGCCTCGTCGCGAAGATCGCGATGGGTTACCGCGGCTATGGCTTGCCGATCGGCGAAGTCATTTCCGAGGGCAATGTCGGCCTCATGCAGGCCGTGAAAAAGTTCGATCCCGATAAGGGCTTCCGCCTCGCGACCTACGCGATGTGGTGGATCCGCGCGTCGATTCAGGAATACATCCTGCGCTCGTGGTCGCTGGTGAAAATGGGCACCACTGCCGCCCAGAAGAAGCTCTTCTTCAACCTGCGCCGCATGAAGGGTGAAATGGCTGCGCTCGAGGAAGGCGATCTCCGCCCTGAGCACGTCGCCACCATCGCACACAAGCTCGCCGTCACCGAGGAAGAAGTCGTCTCGATGAACCGCCGCCTCAGCGGCGGAGGCGACGCATCGCTGAACGCCCCAATCGGCGGCGCCGGCGGTGAAGGCGACAGCGAATGGATGGATTGGCTCGCGGATGATCAGGCCGACGGCACCCAGGAAACGCGCCTGGCCGAAACTGAAGAATTCGGCGCGCGCATGAACCTGCTGCAAGAAGCGATGGCCGATCTCAACGAGCGCGAACGCCACATCATCCAGGAGCGTCGCCTCAAGGATGAACCGGCGACGCTTGAAGAGCTCTCGGTGCAATACAACGTCAGCCGTGAGCGCGTGCGCCAAATTGAGGTGCGCGCATTTGAAAAGCTCCAGAAGGCGATGAAGAAGCGCGCTTCAGAGCAAGGTCTGCTGGCGGAAGCCGAAGCATAAGGTCTATGCCCTGACTGGACTGCCTACGCGGCGCTGCCAAACCGGCGGCGCCGCATTTGTTTGCACCGCTCGCTCCGGCCGCCAGAACGCATAGACGCTCGCCGCGAAGAACAGCAGCGTGTGCATGTTGAACGGTCCGATGATCTGGTCGGTGAACGCGCGCGTCACCATCAGCGCAAACACCACGAAGAAGAACGACGTCTCCACGGTCGGCCGCAGCAGCATCTGACGGATCGTGTTGAGCCCCGCAAAGATCATCGCGCCAACGAAGGTGACGAGCCCCAGCAGCCCGGTATCAACCGCGACGATGCGGAATTGGTGGTGGAAGTGAAACTGCCGCCCGTCCTCGATATCGGCCAAACGCTTGAGGCCAATCGTGTCGGTCGAATCGCCCATCCAGATCGCCTGGAAGCCGTAGCCAAGCAGCGGCTTGCGCGCGATCAGCTGATCGGCCCGCTCCCACAAGAACGTCCGGCCCGTCAGCGTCGGGTCTTTGCCAAGCGTGTCGAACAGGAAGTGATTGCCGAACGCGATCGCCTCCGGCAGCAGCAACAGCAGCGGCGCAAACATGATGACGCCGGCGATTATGGCCCCCAAGCGCCCGCCCGGCGGCAGGCGTTCCGAGAACCACAGCGCCCACAGCACTGCGATGCCCCCAAACGCCATCAGCACGGCCGTCGATGAATTGGTGCCCCAGACGATGTAGCCGCCCAGCGGCAGCGCCAGCATGCCGATGACGCGCACCCATTGCGGCGTGTTGCGCATCAGCAGCACCGCGACGCCCGCGAGCATCAGCAATTGGCCGGCGTAGCCCATCTGGTTCTTCGAGCCCGTGAGCCCAATCAGCACCATACCGGTCGCCGATGTGCCCTGACGCCCGTAGGCGATGCACGCGAGGCAGAAGAAGAACAGCGCCACCACCAGCACCTGGACGTAGCGCCTGGGCGAAATCACGCACGCAAGCAGTACGCCCACGAAGCATGTGTACGCAAACTGCGCTCCGTAGCGGAACGAGATGTCCGGCAGGTCGGACCACAGCCCTGAGAGCGCGGCGATCAGCGGAAACAGCAGCAGCCACCAAAACCGGCGAAACGCGTCCGCGAACGCGTACGTGCGGAACACGAACAGCAGCCCAACCAAACCGAAGCCAGCCAGGATCAGCAGCGCCCCGATCTGAGGCAGCTGCGTCGCCATCATGAATAACATCATGAAGGCCGCGATTTCCGGAAGGTAAGCGAGAAGCACCATGGGGACGCCCGGCAGCGCAAGAGCCGCGCCAATTCCCTATCCCTTTCCGTGCATTAACGCTACGCGCCGCGCCTCAAAAGCGCAGGAACGCATGCAGCGCGCGAGCGTTGGCTCAGCGCGGGACAAGAGGTCCAAGGTTAAGCACAACGTGCCGATAGACGTGCGCAGCAAGTTTAATGCGCTCCGCGCGTGGAGCAGCCGCCAAGCTGCGCGTGCAAGTGCAAGATTGCGCACTGGCGGCGAAGCCGTCGCGAGATGGCCCTGGCGCACGATCGGTATGTGGGCCGGCGGCATAGTTACCGGCGCGCTCGGCGCCATCGTGCTCTTCGCCGCTTTTGCCGATTGGAATGCGCTCAAAGGTCCGATCTCGCGCATGGCGTCGGCTGCAACCGGACGCGAGATCGTCATCCGCGGCGATCTCGACGTCGATCCCTGGTCTTTCACGCCCGAGGCGCGTGTCAGCGGTTTGCAAATCGGAAATCCCGCGCGTTACCGCGATCGCGGCGTCTTCGCTGATGTCGCTGAAGCCGAAGTCGCGGTGCGCCTATTGCCGCTCTTCATCGGACGGTTCGACATCGTGCAGCTCGATCTCAACGGCGCCGACATCAACCTTTACCGAAGCGCCGAGGGCGACGCCAACTGGGCCGCGGCGCCGGGCGCCGAACGCGGGCGCAACTTCAATCTCCCCGCCATCCGCGAATTCGCGCTGCGCGGCGGCCGCGTCAACTTGCGTGACGACAAACGCCGCATGACGCTCGACGCAACCTTCACAACCCGCGAGAGCGCCAACCGCCGCAATCCCGGCCGCTTCGAACTCTCCGGCGATGGCCGCATCAACAACCGCCCGTTCGAGATCACGCTCTCCGGCGCGCCGCTGTTGAACGTGCGCCGCGATCGCCCATACGCGTTCCAAGCCGACGTTCGCGCCGCCGGTACGCACATCGAAGCCAACGGCGCCATCAATCGCCCGTTCAACTTCAACGCCTGGCACGCCGACGTCGTCGCCTCCGGCCCCGATCTCGCCCAACTTTACTACCTGATCGGCCTCACACTGCCGAACACGCCGCCCTACAATCTGCACGGCCGCGTCGAACGGCGCGGTCAAACATACGGCATGCCGGAAGTCGCAGGCCGTGTCGGCGATAGCGATCTGCGCGGCGCGTTCACCGCGAGCCGCCAACGCAATGGCCGCCTGTTGCTCGAAGGCGACTTCCTCACCAGCCGACTCGACTTCGACGATCTCATGGCCGTGCTCGGCGGCGCGCCGGACACCAGCGAAACAGCCTCCCCCGAACAACGCGCGATGGCTGCGAACCTCGCCGCGCAAGATCGTCTCTTGCCCGATGCGCAACTCGACATCAGCCGTGTGCGCAACATGGATGCGCGCGTGACGTACCGCGCCGCGCGCGTGCGCAGCGATCGCTTCCCACTGCAAGGACTCGCGCTCGACATAAATCTCGACCAGGGCCTGTTGCGCCTCGATCCGCTGACGTTGAACCTGCGCCAAGGCCGCCTCGGCGGCGCGCTCGCCATCAACGCGCGCCAAGACGTCCCCCGCGTCGATCTCGACATGCGCCTTACTGGCGTACGCATGGAAACAGTCCTCGCGCTTAGCGGAAACCCACCGCTGACGGGCGCCCTAGCCGGCCGCGTGCGCTTAAGCGGCAGCGGCGGCTCGGTGCGCGATGCAGCAGCCAACGCCAGCGGCGACATCACGCTCGCCACGCCATCCGGCGAAGTGCGCGAAGCGCTGGCCGAACTCACCGGCATAAACGTGACGCGCGGCCTCGGCCTCCTGCTCTCGGACGACGAAAGCAAAATCGACATACGCTGCGGCGTCGCCAGCTTCCGCGTCGACAACGGCATTGCCCGCACGCGCTCAATTCTGATCGACACCGAGACTGTCCTTATCGCAGGCCGCGGCTCGGTGAGCCTGCGCGACGAAACGCTTGATCTCCAATTGCAAGGCGAACCCAAAGAAGCGCGCCTTTTGCGCATCGAAGCGCCGATCACGGTGCGAGGCCGCCTGCGCTCGCCACAAATCGGCGTCGACGCCGGCGACGCCGCGGGCCAAGCGGGCATCGCGGCAGCCCTCGGATCCCTGCTGGCGCCGCTCGCGGGCGTGCTGCCGTTCGTGGACTTAGGTCTCGCCGAGGACGCCGATTGCACGCGACTTCTCGCGGGGCGCCCGCAGCCAGAGCGAGAAGGCTGATGGAACACGTGCGCCGCCTCGCCGGTTCACTTCGGTCATGACCAGTTTTTCAGAGCAGCAATCTTTCCAGCCGCCACCCGAAGCGGAGAACTTCTACATCGAAGGCTTGAAGTTGCTCGCAGAAAGTGATGCGCCGTTTCTGCTGGCGGGCACCTACGCGGTCACCGCCTACACCGGGCTCGTACGCCCCACCAAAGATCTCGACATTTTTTGCAAGGCCAGCGACTACCCGCGCATCCTCTCCTTCTTTCGCGAGAAGGGTTACGAGATCGCGGTAGAGGACGAACGCTGGCTCGCGAAAATCTATAACGGCAAGTACTTCTTCGACGTCATCTACAGCTGCCGCGCCACCGAAATCGCGATCACCGATGAATGGTTCGAGGAGGCGCCGCACATCGAAGTGTACGGCACCAACGTTCAGATCATCAAACCAACCGAGCTCATCTGGTCCAAAATCTTTGTTCAAGATCGCTATCGCTATGACGGCGCGGACGTCGCGCACGTCATCCTGAAACAGCACGACGCGATCGATTGGCCGCGCCTCATGCGCTACATGGAGGTTCATTGGGAGGTGCTGCTCACGCACCTGGTCAACTTCCGTTATATCTATCCCAGCGAGCGCGATCTCATCCCGCGCTGGGTGATGGATGAACTCATCTCGCGCATGCGATCGCATCTCGATATGCCGCCCTCGAAGGTGAAAGTCTGCCGCGGCCGCATTTTCAGCGCGCGCGACTACGTCACCGACATCACAGAGTGGGGCTACGCCGATCTCATCGGCGCAGGCATCGATGAGCGTCATGACGCTGTCGTCTGAACCGGCGCGCCGCATGCGCATCGCCGCGTTGGGCGATCTTCACGTCTCGGAAGCGCATACCCGCCCCTATCGGGAGTTGTTTGGCGAGATCAGCAAGCAAGCGGATACGCTGTTGCTTTGCGGAGATCTCACGAACTATGGCAAGCCCGCCGAAGCGCAGATCCTTGCTGAGGATCTCCGAGCCGCGTCCATTCCCATCGTCGCCGTGCTCGGCAATCATGACCATGAATCCGGCTGTCAGGACGAAGTGAAATCCATCCTCACCCAAGCCGGCGCGCGCGTGCTCGACAACGGCGAAGCGTTCGAAATCCAAGGCGTGGGCTTTGCCGGCTGCATGGGCGCAATGGGCGGTTTTGGCCGAGGTATGCTTTCGTCATTCGGCGAGCAGGCCGTGAAAACGTTCGTGCAATCATGTCTCGATGAGACGATGAAGCTCGAAACGGGCCTACGCATGTTGCGCACCGATCGCGCGGTCGCCGTCCTGCACTACGCACCGATCACCGACACGCTCGGAGGCGAGCCCATCGAGATTTTCCCGTTTCTCGGAAATTCACGCCTCGCCGAAACCGTCGATCGCTTCGAGAACGTCAGAGCCGTCGTACACGGCCACGCCCATCGCGGCACGTCGCGGGGCGCAACGCCGCGCGGCGTACCCGTTTATAACTGCGCTCGCCCCGTGCTGATGCGCGAGGGCGAGCGCCAGTTTGCGTTGTTTGAAGTTTAGATGCGGCCGAGTCCCGGCACGCCGCCAGTCATCATCAGCACCGAACCAAGCACCGTATTCAGCACCAACGCCACGACGATCCAGATCAGGACGATAACGGCGAAATAGCCGACACGCTTATCCTCCGGCGTTTTCATCATCTTCGGCAGGCCCATCCAGGCGATCACGAGTGAATAGATCGCTGCGAGCAAGCCAAGCATCGCGATTGGCGGAAAGATCGCGAACAAGCCGCCCAGCATCGCCGCCGTTGCGCCATAGACGATGAACTTGTGCGCTTGGCCCTGATCAGCGGTCGAACCGAAGTTCGGCGCCAGCGCATTGGTCACGACGCCCATTATATAAAAGCAGCCCATCATCACGACGACCTGCAGCACCGCCGAAACGGCGCCTGTCACGATCGGCATGCGATACGTCACGCCAAGCACCGTCGTTCCGAAGATCGACATGCCGATAAAGCCGGCGACGGCCGCTAACACAGCAAGCGGCAGCGCGTAGCCCATATAGAGCTTCTGCACATCAGCCGGCTCCGCAGCGATGCGATCCCACTCGGCCTGCGGGGCGGTGATGATGTTCTTTACGCGATCAACGAGGCCCGGCGCGAACGGGCTGGCATTCGGATCGATGGTCATGGACGTCTCCCAAGCGAACGATTCCGCTGCGGAATGCTACGTCCGTACTATGCCAAACGCTAACGCAATCAGCTCGTTACGCATCCGGAAAGCGAAAACAGCACGATGAACGCAACCATCGCCGCAATTGTTACGCTGGCGGCATAACTCAAAGCGCGTTCCAATGGCGCTTTCATCAAGATCGGCAACCCGCGGTACATAAGATAAACCATCGCCGCCAACGCAAAGAGCGAGAGCCACCAGAGCGGCGGCCAAAGCCCGAACACACCCGAAAGAAACGACGGCGTCAGCGAGTACGCAGCGATCTTGTGTGCGCTCAACTCGTCCTGGTCCGCATCAAACGTGTCCGCCAGCGCGTTGATGAGAAACCCAAGCAGATACACCAGCGCGATCGACATCACCCATGTGATGACGGCGCGGATAAGCGCATCGCCAGGCGCCGTCTGCAGCATGCGGTTAAACAGCGTCGAACCGATCAAATCGCACACCGGCGGAATGGCCGCGAGCGGCGCAACGTAGCCGATCAAAATGTTCGGGACCGTCGTCTCTTCCGCTTTGATCTGCTGCCATTCCTTCTGCGGCTCGCGCAACAAGCCGTAGGCGCGTGAGAGAATAAACTCAGACTTCCGCAACGCCTGCTGCGCACGCGCACGGGCTTCCTCGACACCGAAACGGCGCCCGCCGCCCGTCATCTCAGAATCCTGGTGGTCTTCCTCAGACGACATGTCGTCCTCCGCAAATCAGGTCCGGAGAGTAGCCGTTTGCGGGCGCGTGTGGAAACCCGCGCCGCGCTCGCGCCGCAGGCGTATTTGCCGGATTCTAGGCGGCCAGCCGCCTGCGCACCGCCTTTGGCGTGTCGCCAAACCAACGCCGGCAGCTGCGCGAGAGCGCCGCGGGCTCGGAATACCCTAGAAGCTCCGCCACCTGCGATAGAGGCAGTTCGCGCTGGCGCAGATACTCTTCCGCCCGCGCCCGGCGCACAGCGTCTTTGATGTCCTCGAATGCGGCGCCTTCCCCCTTCAGCCGTCGCTGCAGCGTACGTTCATGCAGGCCCAATGCCCGCGCCACTTCGACTTGGTTGGCGTCGCCCGAATGCATCATAAGATCGAGGGCCGCTCGCACGCGATCGGTCACCGGCTTGCTGTCACGCGAACCCACTCGCTCCATATGCGCCATCGCCAGACTGCGCACAAACGTGCTGCGTCCGCCAAGCTCCATATCTAGAACCGCCGACGGCACGACAACGCCGCTCTTGGTTTGCCTGAACCGCGGTGTCACGCCGAATACATCGCGATACGCTTGTAGCGGCGCGAGCGGCCGATGCATGAACCACACCTCCGCCTCCACCCGATTGTCACCGCAAAGGCGGCGCATCCAGTTGTAGAGAAAAGCCACCACGCGCTCTGTCTGCTGAATGTGCGGCGCATGCTGCTCCATCACCGTGTCATGAACGACGATCTCCAACCCCGGCGCCGCCGGCTCGATCGCGAGCAGTCCGGTAATGCCTGGCTCCTGGCGAATGCCCAGCTGCATACCAAAATCCGGCATGTTGAGTGCGAGCGCGGCGATCTCGAGTGTCCGCACCACAGAAATGAATGGCACATATGCATCCCGGTCACTGAGCAACGCGGGATCGACTCCGCCCATGCGCAGATAGAACTCGGCTTCGCCGCCAAGCTCTTGGACGTACTCACGAAAACCACGAAACGTGCTGGCTCTGATGTGATCAGGCACCGCAAAACACCGATGAAGAAAGGGAAAATCTGAAAGAGCAGTGTCGTGTGAGATCAAGTCATTGTCGCCAAATGACAAGTCCGTGTTCCCATGAAGCACTACATACCCGCACAATTGGTATGCCACCGGAGCAAACACGGATTGTCCGAACCGATCGCCTTTCCGCGCGCCGAGCGCACCTCGCTCGAAGCGATTATCGCTGACGTGCAACAATTGATCGAAGCCAACGAAAGCTCGCACCTCTTGATGCGTCAGCTCTCCCAACAACTCGGCGCGCTGCACACGCACCTCGATCAAGTCGACGACCTGGTGTTGCGCCTCAAGGCGCAGCTTGCTGCGCTCCGCTGATCAATGTGCACGATCTTGACTATTGGCCGCTCGCCGGCCGTGCGCACAGTTGTGCCCTATCTGCTTGAACCGCTTCACTGCACGATGGTCACCACCGACGACGCACTTTCCGCAGTGCACGTGCTCGAACGGCTGCGCACCGATCACATCATCATCGACGCCGAAGCCGACCCGCTTGATAGTGAAGGGTTCGCGAAGCTGAAGGCGCGCATCCCGCATCTCTCCACGACGACGCTGCATGTCCTGCGTACGCGCCGAGACGATGCGGATGTTGTGGACCTGCTTGCGCGCGCGCGCGATGTGTGGACGCGCGAGAAGACCGACAGCAAGGATCTGCATGTCCTGCTTCCGGCCCTGCTATCCTGCGTCGAGCGCGCCGCCTACTAAGCCTTGAACGGATCACGCATCAGAATGACATCGTCTCGCTCAGGGCTGGTCGACACCAAAGCCGCGGGGCAGCCGATCAATTCCTCGATGCGGCGGACGTACTTGATCGCCTTCGCGGGCAGGTCCTTCGAACTCCGCGCCCCCCGCGTCGTCTTCTTCCAACCATCAAGCGTCTCATAGACAGGCTCGCACGCGGCCTGATCCTTCACGCCCGCCGGCAGATAATCGATCACCTTGCCGTTTAGCTTGTAGCCGACGCAGATTTTGATCTCGTCAAACCCGTCGAGCACATCGAGCTTCGTCAGGGCGATGCCATCAGCGCCCGAAAGCGCGATCGACTGACGCACGAGCACTGCGTCAAACCAGCCGCAGCGGCGCGCGCGGCCCGTATTGGTGCCGACCTCGTGCCCGACTTCGCCCAGCTTCTTGCCGATTTCGTCCTTCAGCTCGGTTGGGAACGGCCCACCGCCCACGCGCGTCGTGTAGGCCTTCACCAGCCCCAGCACATACGTGATCGCACGCGGCCCAACGCCAGACCCCGCCGCCGCCTGCCCGGCGACAACGTTCGACGATGTCACGAACGGATACGTGCCGTGGTCCACGTCAAGCAGCACGCCTTGCGCGCCTTCGAACAATACGCGTTTTGAATCTTCAAATGCCGCATTCAGTACGCGCCACGCCGGCTGCGCGTACGGCAGCACTTTCGGCGCGATCTCGGCGATGTCCTGCTTCAGCTTCGCCACATCGATCTCGGGCAAACCCAAGCCTTTGCGCAGCGCGTTGTGATGCGCCGTCAGCCGCTCGATCTTCCAGTCAATCGCCTCGGGATCGGTGAGGTCGGCAACACGCAGCGCGCGGCGGCCAACCTTATCTTCATAGGCAGGGCCGATGCCCCGTTGCGTCGTGCCAATGGAAGCGCCCCCCGCTTGCGCTTCACGCGCAGCATCGAGATCGCGGTGAAACGGCAAAATGAGGCAGGCCTGATCCGACAGCACGAGTTTGTCGCGCGCGATCTTGACGCCCTGCGCTTCAATCTTCTCGATCTCGCTCGCTAGCGCCCACGGATCGACAACAACGCCATTGCCGATGATCGAGAGCTTGCCCTGCACCACGCCCGACGGCAGCAGCGCCAGCTTATATGTGGTGTTGCCAACAACGAGCGTGTGGCCGGCATTATGACCGCCCTGGAAACGCACCACGACATCAGCGCGGTTGCACAGCCAATCGACGATCTTGCCCTTGCCTTCGTCACCCCATTGAGCGCCGACGACGACTACGCCTGACATGCCAGAACTCCTGCCGGGCCGTCCGCCCCGCAGTGCCGCTTCCTGGCCTGCTTCACCTGCCAAAGCAAGGTTTTAGCCGCCAAAAACGCTGTCCTGCGCTGTTACGCCGTCACCGGCCGCGACCGTGCCGGCGCAAGATCGCCTGTGCGTGTCCAGGGGTTTGGATCGAACGCCGCCGGTGGCGCGGCGTCCCGAATGAAGCGCTGCCCAGCGGCGCGTCCCAACTCCTTCAAGAGTTCGAGATTCTCAGGCTTGGCGTTCGTGATCTCATCGAGCCCGCGCACTTCGCCATTCGAAAGCTCGCGTCCGATTAGAGCGCTCGGGCTTTCCGGCAATACTGCGCCCGCGCGATCGGTCTCTTCCTCCAGCCGCACATCCACACGCTGATAGTGCAGCAACGGCTCGCCCACCTTCAGATACGGGCTGCCCTCTTGCGACTGCTTTTCCGAATTGATGTACCAACGCATATCAGTGCGCGCGAGCGCCTGCATGTACGCCACCTGCTGCAGCGACACATCCGTGATCATGCCGCGCAGCGCATTGACTGTCTGCTTGACGAACAACCCTTCAATCATACGCGGAATGATGCCCTGCGCGCGGTTCACCGCGCGGATCCACCCCGTTCCGACCGAGAGAAGGTAGAGATTGTCCGCGCCCGTCTGCCAGTTGAAGCCGTAAGCGGGGTCACGCACCATCGTCAGCAATTCGAGCGCGGGATTATTCAGCCCCGCAACGCCGCCGTCCACAAAATGCGCATCCAGCGCCTTCTTGCCACGCTCTCCGGCGTGTTCGATTTTCATTTTCACGCCGCGGAAATAATGCGGCGCAGCAGCGCTCGCTTGCACGATGCTACGCAGCTTGAAGGTGTGGTTCGGCGCGAACTTATCCGTCGTGTGCTTGTTGTCGTAATAGACCCAGCCAGGATTGTTCACCATCATCCACGCGCTGCCGCGATCCATGCGCTTGGCGAAAATCGCGAGGCCAGTGTCGAGATCAGCGGAGTCCAGCGCGCGCTCCTCGAACTCGGCTTTGAAAGCGTCCGCCAGCGGCTTGTTTCTGTAGCGCGGCGAGAAGAGGCCAACGCCCGAAGCTTTTGCGAATATGCGCGGCACGATCGTTTCGTACGCCGCCCAGACATCCGAGACGCTCCACCCGAGCGCCAGACCCGTCGCAATGATCGAGCCGGTGGACGTGCCGCCGATCAGATCGAAATACTGCGCGAGCACATATTTCGGATCGCCACTGCGGCGACGCAGCTCCGCTTCCAGCTGCCGCAAAATTTCGATCGTCAGAAAGCCACGCACCCCGCCGCCATCGAGCGACAGAATGCGGCGCTTGCCCGTGCCCTCAGCGAAAAAACTCGCAAGCCTGCGCGTCATGTCTCATCCCCACGCGTCCCACGCGGAGAGAACTTAAGCGCTCAGCCGCCGAATTGGTAGCCGACGCGGATGCCGATATTGTCGATGCCCTGGTTGCGCCCGTTGCCCAGTATCTGACCGTGGCTCAAGTGCTCGTACAGCACCTGCGTTTCCCAAGGTCCCTCAAAATCGTAGGTCAGCCCGAGCGATGTGCGGAACAGATCGCGCGAGCCAAACTGAACGTGCTCGGAAGCAAACTGCGCCGCTTGCGGCGAGCCATCCGGATACGGATTTTCGAGTTCGCCATCGTGTACAACATAGCCAAGGCCGGGCTGCAGCGCCCAATGCTCCGCGAACTGCCAGCGCCATTCGAGACCAAACCCGCCAAAGCTCGTCTCGCCTGCGGTGTTCACCGACGCCATTACGTAGGGCTCAGGCGAAGCGGCCCAGTTCAAAAATTCCGGCGAGTCGAAGTTCACCTGAAACTCGACGTTGGGGCCGTCTTCCTTGTCGGCGTTCTTGCAATTGATGACGCAGATATTGTGTTGCATCACGCCGACATGGACGCTGCTGATATCTGCGTGCGCCGCCGGCGCCAAAGCCATCGCCGCGCCAAAAGCCGCCAAGCCCGCTGCTGTTCCCCGCATCGAATCTCTCCCCAAGGCGCGCGAACCTAGCCCGCCGCGCCGGTCGGAGGAAGCTTACTGGTTCGCGGTATCTGCGTTCAACCGGTAGAGGAAGCGCACGCCGACATAATCGAGCCCCTGATTCCGGCCCTCATCCAGGATTTGGCCGTGGCTCATGTGCTCCCAGTACAACTGAATGCCGGCATGATCGCCAAGCTCCCGCTCAAGCGCGAACGAGGACCGGAACAAATCGCGCGAACCCAGCAATTGGTGCTCCGCCTCGAAGGCGACGCCTTCCGGTGACGAACCAGGATACGGGTTATCGATCTCGCCATTGTGGATGATGTAGCCAAAGCCCGGCTCGAACGCCCAGCCATCGGCGAATTCCCAGCGCCACAACAAACCAACACCGCCAAACGACACACCGTCACCAGTACTGATCGACGCAATCGCGTATGGCCTCGGCGAACCAATAAGGTTGAGCAACTCAGGCGATTTCCACGCCGCCTCGATCTCCACGTTCGCGTCGTCGTACTTACCCTCGACGATGTCGCCGTGATCGCTGCGTATGTTCCCCACGGCGCCCAAGCGCCACTCCTCGATGCCTGCATGTGCAGGCGCGACGACCGCCGCCAGCGCCACCAAAAGCGTTGACCCAAAGAGCTTCATTTTCATTCGGCACGACCCCACGCATGCCCCGGCTGTCTGCGGGGGCTAGGGAGTGCAACGTCGCGCGACCGCGCCAGTTCCTAGAAGCGCAGAACTTTCGCGTAGCGCACCTGCGGCAGTGCTTTGATGCGTGCGAGCAGATCGTCAGAGACGACCTGGTCGACCCCCACCAGCGCAATCGCATCCTCGCCTGCGCTCTCACGGCCCAAGTGGAACGTCGCAATGTTGACGCCCGCTTCCGCCAGCATCGTGCCCAGCGCACCGATGAAGCCCGGCTTATCCGAATTGTTGACGAACAACATCACCGGATGAAAGTGCGCCTCCAACTGCATCTGCTTCACTTCAGCAATCTTTGGCGCACCAGCGACGACCGTACCAGCGAGCGTGCGCCACTTGCCGCCCGTCTTCACCTTGATGCGGATCAGGCTGTCGTAAATCGGGCTCGTCTCGCGTGTGCTCTCTGTCAACGGCACACCACGCTCCTTCAGCAGCGCCGGCGCCGAGACGACATTCACATCCTGCAACAATGGCCGCAGCAGCCCAGCCAATACTGACGCTGTAAGCGGCTTCATGTTGAGCTTGGCGACGTCGCCTTCGTATTCGATCTCGACCTCTTCCAGGCCCTCATCGACGATCTGGCCCGCAAACGCGCCGAGTTTTTCCGCCAGCGCCGCGAACGGCTTCAGTCGCGGCGCTTCTTCCGCCGTGATCGACGCCATGTTGAGCGCGTTGGTGACGGCGCCGGTCAGCAAATAGTCGCTCATTTGCTCGGCCACCTGCAGCGCCACATTCTCCTGCGCTTCGTTCGTCGAGGCGCCCAAGTGCGGCGTCGCGATAAAGTTCGGCGCACCGAACAGCACATTTTCCTTTGCCGGCTCGATCGTGAATACGTCGAACGCCGCCGCCGAAACGTGCTCCTTTTCCAGCGCCTCGCGCAAAGCCGCCTCATCCACAAGGCCGCCACGCGCCGCATTGATGATGATCACGCCCTTCTTGGTCTTCGCCAGCGCTTCGCGCGAAAGGATGTTCTTGGTCTTCTCCGTCATCGGCACGTGCAGGGAAATCACATCGGCGCGCGCCAGCAATTCGTCGAGTTCGACCTTCTCCACGCCGATCTGCACCGCCCGCTCAGCGCTCAAGAACGGATCGTACGCGACGACCTTCATCTTCAGCCCAAGCGCGCGGTCCGCAACGATCGCGCCAATATTGCCGCAGCCAATGAGCCCCAGCGTTTTGGCGTAGAGCTCTACGCCCATGAACCGGTTCTTTTCCCACTTGCCGGCCTGCGTCGAGATATCCGCCGCCGCCAACTGACGCGCCGCCGCGAACATCAGCGCAATCGCATGCTCGGCGGTCGTGATAGAGTTGCCGAACGGCGTGTTCATGACGACGACGCCGCGCGCAGTCGCCGCCGGAATATCGATATTGTCCACGCCGATGCCTGCGCGGCCAATCACTTTCAAGTTCTTCGCGGCCGCGATCACATCCGCCGTCGCTTTCGTGTTCGAACGCACGGCGAGACCATCATATTGATCGATGATGGCAAGCAGATCGTCCTTTTTTAGGCCCGGCTTGAAATCGACGTCGATGCCGCGCGACTTGAAAATATCGATAGCGGCTTGGCTCAGCTCATCGCTGATCAGAACTTTCGGCATTGGATTTTCCTGAAATGAGATTGAGTTAGCCGGCGACGAGCGTTTCAAACGCCCAGTCGAGCCAAGGCGTCAGCGCTTCGAGATCGCTCGCCTCCACGGTGCCGCCGCACCAGATGCGCAGTCCCGGCGGCGCCGCGCGATAGGAGCCGACGTCTAGCGCAACGCCCTCCTTCTCGAGCAACGCCGCGAGCTTCTTTGCAAACTCCGCCTGCCCTTCATCATCGAGGCTCGTCACGCGCGCATCGACAACTTTGAGACACACGCTCGTATTCGAGCGCGCAGCCGCATCATCCGCCAGGAAATCCACCCACGCCGTGCGCTCAGCCCAATCGGCCAACGCCTTGGTGTTGGCATTGGCGCGCGCGTGCAGGCCTTCGAGGCCCCCCACGGATTCTGCCCATTTCAGCGCATCGATGTAATCTTCGGTGGCCAGCAGCGAGGGCGTGTTGATCGTCGAACCCTCGAAGATTTCGAGATCGACTTTGCCCTTCTTGGTGAGCCGGAAAATCTTCGGCAACGGCCGATCCGGCGTGTAACTCTCAAGCCGCGCGATCGCCCGCGGGCTCAAGATCAGCATGCCGTGCGCGCCTTCGCCGCCCAGCACCTTCTGCCACGAGAACGTCACCACGTCGCACTTGGCCCAGTCGATCGGCTGCGCGAATACGGCGCTCGTCGCGTCATTGATCGTGATGCCCTCGCGATCAGCGGCGATCCAATCGAAGCCGCGGATCTTCACGCCCGACGTCGTGCCGTTCTGCGTGAAGATGATGTCCGCCTCTTTCCGCGCTGCGCGTAGATCGGGCAATTGGCCGTATGGCGCAGTGTAAATTTTCGCGTCGAGCTTCAGCTGTTTGGCGTCCGTGACCCATTCTTCGCCGAAGCTTTCCCACGCGAAGATGTCGACCGGCCGGGCGCCCAGCATCGTCCACATCGCCATTTCCACTGCGCCCGTATCGGACGCAGGCACGATGCCGACCTTGTGCGTATCCGGCACGCCAAGGATCGCGCGCGTGCGATCGATCGCTTCTTTGAGTTTGGCCTTGCCCGGCTTGGCGCGGTGCGAGCGACCGAGCGCCGCCCCTTTCAGCGCCTCAACCGAATAGCCAGGACGTTTTTTGGTGGGGCCCGACGAAAATCGGGGATCAGCCGGACGAACGTCCGGCTTTGTGGTGCGTGTCATCAACTAATCTCCCATCCTCACAGATGGGCGTCCGCCGTTGGGAGCGGATGGCCCGCTGACGTACGTGCGCTTGTTCGCCGTCGCTGGCAATGCGGCGTTTGCACAGCGTTGGATTAGCTGGACTTAAGAGTAGGAGCGTTACTCCGCGCCGGTCACGACAATGCGCGGCGCGGGCGGGCCATCATCTTCCGGCGGCGCGGGATGAGAGGTCGGCGGCGGCAGGGCCGGCGGCGGGCTCGGCGCAGGCTCCAACCCCGGCAGCATCGGATCCTCAAAAATCGCCGGCAATTGCTTGGCCTTGCGCGCGCGGCGGCGCTTGCGCGGCGGCGCCTCGGGATGATCGTCCATCCGGTTGTGCAAGCGCGACAGCGACGGGTCGAGTTCGCCGCGCAGATACACCGCCACTTGCCCCAGCAAGCGCACGCTCGACAGGGTCTGGATTGCGCGCATGAACCCGCCTCGGCGCGAAGCCTGGAAGCCCACCACACTCTCCAGATCGAACCGGTCGCACCAATAAGGCGCCAAGTCCGCGAATGACGAGCCAGTTACCGGGTCTTCATCAATACCAACACCCGGGCAGAAAAAGCGCGACACGAAATCGTACGGCTTGCCCTCATCCGCCGGCGCCGTAACCGTGAGGCAGCCCTGACGCGGCCCGCGGATCACCGTGTTCAGCGCCGCGATATCCGGCTTCAGCCCAACAACATCGGCTTCGCTCTCCAGCACCACGTTCGCGTATTCGCCAATGAACGCATCGACAATCTCAACGCCCCCCAGCGCCGCGCTCACGCTATCGTCCGGCGTCCACGGCGTGCGCTGCTTGCGCGGCAGGTCGAGCGTGTAGCCTTCCGGCGTGTTGCGCACGATCAGCGCGCCCGCATGCGTGTCGAACACCACAACTTCCAGCGTCGGATCGATTTCGCTCAGCAACATCGCGCCCGCAGCTAATGTCGCGTGCCCACAGATCGGCACTTCCGTCGCCGGCGTGAACCACCGCAGCTGATAGTTTCCGCGCAGCCCCGTTGGCACCACGAATGCGGTCTCGGAAAGCTTGTTCTCCGTCGCAATCGCTTGCAGCACGGCATCCGGCAGCCAGCGCTCCAACGGCACCACCGCCGCCGGGTTGCCGGTGAAAACGCGATCCGTGAAGGCGTGCACGATCCAGATTTTCATAACTTTCCTTGTGCCCACTCGGGCCACAGGAAACCAGCGGCATCGCCGGTTAAGCGTGCACGGCGCTCGCCTCCTAGGCGAGCTTGCACGGCCAGTTGTGTCCCAGAGGCTGGTGACCCTTGCCGAAACCCGGCGCATTGCGGATCGCGCCCATCAGATACGCCCGCGCCTTCTCCACTGCCGGCTCCAACGCCTCGCCTTGCGCGCGGTACGCTGCGATCGCCGAGGCCAGCGTGCATCCTGTGCCGTGCGTCGCGCGCGTATCGATGCGCGGGCTCTCGAACACACGATACCCCTCGCGCGTCAGCAACACATCGCGCACCACCGCGCCATCGATATGCCCGCCCTTCACCAACGCCGACCACGCGCCCAATTGCTCAACCAAGATCTCCGCCGCGTTGATCTGCCCATCGAGGTCGCGCACCTCGATCCCGGTCAGCGCTTCCGCCTCCGGCGCATTCGGCGTCACAATCGTCGCCACCGGCACCAGCTCATCGCGGATCACAGCAACCGCATCTTCCTCCAACAACGACGCGCCGCCCTTCGCGATCATCACCGGATCGAGCACAATCGGCGCGCCGCCGCCGACCGCCTGCCAAGCCTCCAGCACCGTCCGCACGTGCGCGGCCGAGCCGAGCATCCCGAGCTTCCACGCATCTGCGCCAAGATCGCTCATCACCGCTTCGATCTGCTCACGCACGATTTCGGGCGGCGCGGCGTGCACGTTGGTCACGCCCAGCGTGTTCTGCACAGTAAGCGCCGTCACCGCCGTCATCGCGTATCCGCCCAACGCGGTGACAGTCTTGATGTCAGCCTGAATGCCCGCCCCGCCGCCGGAATCCGATCCGGCGACAATCAGAACGCGGCCTTTGGGTTTTTCGATAGTTTGTGCCATGTCCGATCACATGGCCGACCAAGTCCGTATTTCCAAGACACTTTCGTACTGGCTGCGTCATCGGCCGGATGAGGCTAACCTGACGCTGACCACGCAGGGCTGGGCCGACACCGACGCGGTGCTCGCGGCATTCGAAAACGCGGGCCTGCCAGTAGATATTGAAACGCTCCTTCAACTCGTTGAGCAAAGCGACAAGCAACGCTTCGAACTCACCGCCGATCTTTCACAGGTTAGAGCCCGGCAGGGGCATTCCGTCAGCATCGCGCTAGACTTGCCGCCCGTGACCCCGCCCCCCGTACTCTATCACGGCACCGTAGACCGCTTCCTCGACGCGATCATGGCGAGCGGCTTGAGCAAGATGAAGCGCCATCACGTGCATCTTTCGGCGGACATCGAGACCGCCCGACGCGTCGGCGCAAGGCGCGGGCGCGCAGTGATCCTAGAGATCGACGCTGCTCGTCTGCAGGAGAGCCGTGTCTTCTACGTCACTGGAAACGGCGTCTGGCTCACGGAAGCCGTGCCGCCATCGTTCTTGCGTCGCCTTTAGGGCTGGAGCGCGCGCCAAACCTTCAGCGCCTGCACTGTTTCCGCAACATCGTGCACGCGCACCATTGCCGCGCCGTTCTGCGCCGCCAGCAACGCCGCCGCCACTGATCCGCCGAGGCGGTCCTTGCTCGCATCCCCCGCGCGCTCATCGATGGCGCGAATAAAGCGCTTGCGCGACGCGCCGATCACAACAGGCCGGCCCGTCTCGTCCCTAATCCGGCGAACATTCCGCAACAGCGCTAGATTATGCTCCAACGTTTTGCCGAACCCGATGCCGGGATCGACCCAGATGTCCGAGACGCCCTTGTCCACCGCCGTCGCAACACGCGCGCGCAGAAAGTCGATCACTTCCGACACCACGTCATCGTAGCGCGGATCGTCCTGCATCGTGCGCGGCTCGCCCTTCATGTGCATGAGGATTACTGGCCGATGCAGCGTCGCCGCCGTCTCCAGCGCGCCGGGCGCCTGCAACGCCGCCACGTCGTTCCAGATCGTGGCGCCCGCCGCGAGCGCCGCCATCGCGACGCCAGGCTTCATCGTATCGATTGAGATCGGCGCCTTCGTCGCCGCGCGCAGAGCCGCGATCACAGGGACAACCCGCGCGATCTCTTCGCGCTCATCCACTGGCGCAGCGCCGGGTCGCGTGGACTCGCCGCCAACATCGATGATGTCAGCGCCCGCCTCGATCATCTCCAAAGCACGCGGCGCCGCAGCGCCTTCATCCGCGCCGCCGTCAGAAAACGAGTCCGGCGTGACATTCAGCACGCCCATGACGTACGGCCCGCCCGCGATCCGCGGCGGCGGCAAGGTGATCTGGTTCATGGCCGGCGCGGATGACAAAGACCGCCCCCTCCTGCAAGCGCGCGACGCAGCTAGAGCGCGCGCAACATGTCGCGCTCACAAATGCGCGATGTCGGACCCCGTTTAGTTCTGTAGTTTAGCGCCAATGAGCAATTGGCGCACGAGATTCGAGCCCATCATCACGCCGGTATTCCGCGCCTGGTGGCGTATGCGCCGCCCGATGACACTTGGCGTTCGCGGCGTCGCCCGCGACAGCGAGGGCCGCATCCTTCTCGTGCGCCACACCTACGCGAAAGGTTGGCACTTGCCCGGCGGCGGCGTTGAGAGGGGCGAGACCGCCGAGTTCGCCATCATCCGCGAGATGGCTGAAGAAGGCGGCGTGGAAGCCGTCGGCGCGCCGAAGCTCTTCGGCTTCTATTCCAACCACGCCAATTTCCCGAACGACCACATTGCGCTTTACGTCTTCGAGACGTGGCGCCCCTGCACGCCCACCGGCAGCGAGAACGAGATCGCCGAGCGCGGTTTCTTCGCGCCCGGCGATTTGCCCGATGGCGTCACCAAAGGCGCCGCGCGCCGCATCGCCGAACTTGCGGGCGAAGCAGCGCCAAGCGCTACTTGGTAGCCGGCGTTACGTACAAATTCAGTTCATCGCGCAACGTCCGTCCCGCAGCGTCGTCGTCCGTCGCGACCATGATAATTGCCAATTCGTATTGCCCGCCCGGCGCACACGTCATCACCGCATATGTGTGGTTGTCGCCGCGGCCGCCTGAAACCTGAGTGTCCGGGTCCACGCGAATGTTGTCGAGGCGCGCCGCGCGCGCCGCTGCTTCCAAGCGCGCAAAGCAAGTTGGCCGGTCAGACAGCCCGACATAACCCCAATAGAGCCACACTGCGCTCGCTGGCGTCGTCGCCGTCCACGCCGCAACCATCACCAGGGCCGCCAGCGCGGCCTTTGCAAACTTCGCAACCATCACTTCCTCCCACGTCGTCCCGCGCCAACAGAACCACGCCGGCGCGCGCCGCGCTACCGCAAACACAAGAACAGCGGCGGTCCCGCGTTCAGCGACGTAGTTGGATTATTGTGCGTAGAGCTCGGAGATGTGCAGCGTCGAGTCCTGCAGATCGCCTGGCGCGTACGTGCCGACCCAGATGTCGTATTGGCCGGACGGCGGGTTCGTGAACGTGATCGCCGGATTCAGCCCCTCGCTGCCGCCATCATCGTCACAAAGCCAATTGCCTTGCGCGTCATTGATGACCAGCGTCGTATCGGCTTCAGAAGCCACTGAAATGATCAGCGGCAAGTTGCCCATATGCACATAGTTCACGCGATAGTCCGGTGCGCGCGCGATCCAGCCACGGCACTGCGCGTTCACGCCAGCAGACGCGTCGATCGAGCCGCCAGCCGCGACGCGCACTACGTACGGGTCAGGCCCGAATCCGGTGCGCCAGTCGATCGTCCCATAGGTTGGAGCGAGCGTCACATCCGGCGCGTCGACATTTGCGGACTGCGCAGCCGCGTCATCCAGCCCCAACACCGCGGCGAATCCCAATGCGCACACGACTGCACCAAAGAACCGCATTGTCGCCTCCACTTCATTGGCGACAGTGAAGCACGCTCGCTCCCCGAACGATATGTAAAAGAAAAGCCGCACACCTTTCAGCGTGCGGCCCCTCAATCAGCTGTAGCGCCGATTATTGCGAGTAGAGCTCGGAGATGTGCAGCGTCGAATCCTGCAGATCGCCTTGCGAGTAGGTGCCGACCCAGATGTCGTACTGGCCGGACGGCGGGTTCGTAAACGTGATCGCCGGGTTCAGGCCTTCATTGCCGCCATCATCGTCGCAGACCCAATTGCCTTGCGCGTCATTGACGACGAGCGTGGTGTCAGAGTCAGAGTCGACCGAGAGGATCAGCGGCAGCGAGCCGGAGCCGGCCGTCCAGTTCAGGCGATAGTCCGGCGCGCGCGCGATCCAGCCGCGGCATTGCTCGTTCACAGCAACCGAAGCGTCGATCGACCCGCCCGCGGCGATGCCTTGCGTGTGCGGGTCAGGCGTAAAGCCCGAGGTGAGATCAACAGCGCCGTAAGCCGGATCGAGCGTGAAGTCCGGGCCGCCAGCGCTGTCAGTGCCGCCGGTTTCCGGCGCGCCGATTTCGGAGATGTGCAGCACCGCCGATGTGGTTTCGTTTTGCACGCCAAAGCGTCCAACCCAAATCTGGTAACGGCCGCTTTGCGGATTCGTCCACGAAACCACTGGGTTCAGATTGCCGGCGCTATCGTCATCGCAGCTCCAAGAGCCGTTTGGCGCGCGCACGACGATCGTTGTATCCGCATCCGCGACCGAAGCGATGTAAAGCGGCAGCGTGCCGGCGCGGTAGCGCAGTGAGAATGTCGGGCGCGTGTTGATGTAGCCCCGGCAGTCGGAGCTGATTTGCGACGCGTCGTAAGCGCCGCCGGCAGAAACCGTTGCGTTGTACGGATCTGGCGTGAAGCCGGTGTTCAGTCGCACTTGGCCATATTGGCCGCTTGCGCCGCTATTGAGCTGTTGCGCGTAAGCAGGCGCCGCCGTGACAGCCAGCAAAGCTGCTGCGGCCAGTGTCTTTCCCAGAACGTTCATGTCGGGTCCCCAGTGAATCCTTCGCCGGGGCATCTTCCTCTCCCAACAAGGGAAGGCAAGTGTAATCGCAAGCCAATACGGGCGGATTCAAGGTATTTTGGGCTCAACGGCGCCCAAAGAGTTTCTCGATATCGGCCAGTTTCAATTCCACGTAGGTGGGCCGTCCGTGATTGCATTGGCCGGAAAACGGCGTCGCTTCCATTTGCCGAAGCAACGCGTTCATTTCATCCGCCGTGAGCCTGCGCCCGGCGCGCACAGAGCCGCGGCAAGCCATTGACGAACACACTTCTTCCAGCCGCTCCTTCAGCGCATGCGCTTCGCCAAGCTCGGCAACATCGTCCGCCAAATCCTTCAGCAGCCCCGCCGCATCGATGTGCCCCAGCAACGCCGGCGTTTCGCGTACCAAAATAGCCCCCGCGCCGAACGGCTCTATCACCAGCCCTAGCTGCACCAATTCCTCTGCACGCGCACCCAGCGCTTCTGCTTCGCTCGGATCAAGCTCCACCACTTCCGGGATGAGCAACGCCTGGCGCCGCACGCCGCCATTCACCAGCATCTGCTTCATGCGCTCATACACGAGCCGTTCATGCGCCGCGTGCTGATCTACGATGACAATGCCATCTTCCGTTTGCGCCACGATGTAGGTTTCGTGAATTTGCGCCCGCGCCGCGCCCAACGGAAAGAACCGCGCATCCTCGGGATCCTGTGCGGTGGCGACTTGGATCGCCATCTCAAGATCAGCCGGCGCCAACGCCTCCGCTAATCCGCCACCCGCGCCATAATCCACCCGCGCGCTCGGCCGGGCGAAGTCCTCATCCGCGAGCCGCGCCTCGGCGATGCCCCAAGTCTGGCCACCTGCACTCGGCCGCAAAAACGGTTGCGGCGCCTCGTAGGCGCGCACCGCATTCAGGGCATTCTGCGCAGTCGTCGTCGAAGCCCGGTGCCCCGCCCCCGCCAACGCATGCGAAAGCGCTCCAACAATCAGTCCGCGCACCAACGCCGCATCACGGAACCGCACTTCCGTCTTCGCCGGATGCACGTTCACGTCGACATCGCCCGCCGGCAAATCCAAGAACAGCGCCGCCACCGGATGGCGATCGCGCGCCAACAAATCCTGGTACGCCGCTCGCACGGCGCCCACGATCAGCTTGTCCTTCACCGGACGTCCGTTCACGAACAAATGCTGATGCTCACGCGTGCCGCGATGGAATGTCGGCAAGCCCGCAAAACCTGAAAGCCGCACATCGCCGCGCGTCTGATCCAGCGCGATGCAGTTCGGCGCAAAGTCCGCGCCCAGGATCGCCGCAAGCCTCGCACGACGTCCCTCGTTTTCCGGATCAGCCTCCGCGCTCAACCGCAGCGTCGCGCGCCCATCATGCTCCAGCACGAACGCCACGTCCGGCCGCGCCATCGCGAGCCGCTTAACGACCTCGCTCACCGCCATCATCTCGGCGCGCTCAGACTTCATGAACTTCAGCCGCGCCGGCGTCGCAAAGAAAAGATCGCGCACCTCAACACGCGCGCCGCTGTCGCTCAGCGTCGCCCACGCAGCGGGCTTCGGCGCATGCAGCACACCGCCCTCTACATCGATCGCCCAAGTATCAGCCGAGCCCCGCGCCTTCGAGGTAATGTTGAGTCGAGCCACGGCGCCGATGGACGGCAGCGCTTCACCGCGAAATCCCATCGTGTAGATGTTCAAGAGATCAACGTCGCCGCTCTCGCCCGCCTGCAGCTTCGACGTCGCGTGCCGCTCAACCGCGAGCGCCAGCTCATCGCGCGGAATGCCGGCGCCATCGTCCTCGATCGAAATCAGCCCCAGCCCGCCTCGGCCAATGCGGATGTGCACGCGCCGCGCGCCCGCATCGAGCGCGTTTTCGACGAGTTCCTTCACCGCCGCAGCGGGGCGTTCAATCACCTCACCCGCAGCGATGCGGTTGACGGCTTCCGGTGGCAGGCGGCGTATGGGCATTGCGATTCGGTATTTAGCGGACAGAACATAGCAGCATGAAAGACGAGACGCCTCCCCCGCCAGCCAATGCAGCGCAGATGGCGAGCCCCTCATTTAAGGTCGCCGCGCTCGATCAGGACTTTTTGCTCAGCGAATCCATGCGTGGCGTGCGGTTTATGCTGGAGTATTCGAAAGCCGAAATGCTGCTGCGCCGCGCGCGCATCATGTCGACGATCGTCGTCTTTGGGTCTGCGCGATTTCGAGAAGGCGGCGCGGGCAAGGCCGACTACTGGTACAACCAAGCCCGCAGTTTCGGACGTCTCGCCTCACAGCGCGGCGGCGGCTTGTGCGTCAACGACGGCGGCGATCATTACAACGTCATTGCAACCGGCGGCGGGCCTGGCCTGATGGAAGCCGCATGCCGCGGCGCCCGCGATGTCGGCGCGCCCGCGATCGGCTTCAACATCACGCTGCCGCACGAACAAGAGCCCAACGCCTACACAACGCCGGAGCTCACTTTCAACTTCCACTATTTCGCGATGCGCAAAATGCATCTGGCCATGCGCACTAAGGCGCTCGTCGTCTTTCCAGGCGGCTTCGGCACCATGGACGAAATGTTCGAAATCCTCACGCTGCGCCAAACGCGCAAAGTTACCGAAATGCCGATCGTGCTTTTCGACGAAGGCTATTGGCGCGAAATAATCAATTTCGACGCGCTGGTGAAATACGGCGTCATCGATCAGGCTGATCTCACGCTCTTCCGTTTTGCCGACACCGCCGAATCTGCATGGGAGGCCCTCATCGAGCAGGGGCTTGAAGTTGGCCTCGCGGATGAAGATGGCGACATTGCGCGCGACATGTGATTGGCAAAATCGCCATCGTTGATTGTCGCTTTCGCCGCTCCCGGCCCATTGGCGCTTCGCTCATGTTGTCTAAGCCAACCCTGGCGACAACGAGAAAGACCAATGAGAAAATTTGTTATCGAACGTGACATCCCCGGCGTCGACCAAATGGGCCGCGGCGACCTCGCCGGCGCCGCCAAGACGTCCAACGGCGCGCTGGCGCAGCTGGCCCCGAAGGTCCAGTGGGTCCAATCCTACGTCGTGAAGGACAAAACCTTCTGCATCTACCTCGCCGAAAGCGAAGACGGCATTCGTGAGCACGCCCGCATCTCCGGGTTCCCCGCGAACAAAATCAGCGAAGTGACCGCGGTCATCGACCCAACCACTCAACGCGGTTGATGGCGTCTCGATCATGCATGGCGTAGTATTGCGGCCACGGCCGGAGCCCAAAATGTTCAACGTCACAGTCATTCTGTTTGACGACGGCTATGCCTCAACGGCGCTCATGCCGATCGAGATCTTTCATTCAGCAGGCGCGTTGTGGCGCGAACTGCAGGGCGAATGCCCCGAGCCACGGTTCAAAGTCACAACCGCCTCGCTGGATGGCAAGGCCGTGAAAAGCCCATACGCGGGTCTTCAACTCACGCCGGAAGGCGGCATCGACGATATCGCACGCACCGACATCGTCATCGTCCCAACCTCAGGGTTGGCGCTCGATGAGAAGCTGCTGGAAAACAGCAAACTCCTCCCCTGGCTTCAGCATCACTATGCGCGGGGCGCTTACATCGCCGGCGTTTGTATGGGTGCGGCTTATCTCGCTGAAGCCGGTCTCCTCGATGGCCGCCGCGCCACCACGCACTGGGCTGCTGCTTCCGACCTCACCAAGCGTTTCCCAAAGGTCGACTGGCAATCGGACATGCTCGTTACCGAAGACGCGCGCCTCCTCTGCAGCGGCGGTCTCACTGCCGCGGCTGACGTCAGCCTTTATCTCGTTGAGAAACTCTGCGGCCACGACATCGCTGTGCAGACAGCGAAAGCGCTGCTGCTGAGCATGCCGCGCGCGTCGCAATCCGGCTACGCGATGTTGCCGCTTTCACCGCCGCACAACGACGATGCAATCCGCGGCGCCGAGATGACGCTGCAATCACGCTTCATCGAGGACATCGGCGTCGAACAGCTCGCCGAATGCGCCGCCATGAGCTCACGCACATTCCTGCGCCGCTTCAAAGCCGCGACCGGTCGCCTCCCCGGCGCGTACCTGCAAGCGGTGCGTATCGAAATGGCGAAGGCGATGCTCGAACGCGACCGTGCATCGGTGCAGAGCGTCGCCAACGCCGTCGGCTACGAAGACGTCTCGTTCTTCCGCAACATCTTCAAGCGCGAGACAGGCATGACACCGGCCGAATATCGCTCACACTTTGCCAGCATGGACGTGCGCACGCCCGATTATGTCGACGCCGCAAAGTGAGACTTCCGCGCCACGCTGCGCGCGCGTTGTACTTTTTCCGCGTGACAACGCGACAAATCGCATGCTACACGCGCCGCCCATTCGGAGACGTGTCGTGAAAACGTTTGAGATCAATCGCCGCTTGCCCGCGCCGGTCGCTTATCGCGATCTGCAGCAGGAGCAGTATGCGCGGAGGGATCTCAGCGTCTGACGTCTTCGGACATTGGAAGCATGAAAAACCCCTCCAAGGCGCGGCCTGGAGGGGTTTTTCATGTTCGCTCCGGGCCGCTTTCGAACTCGCAAAACGAGGAGAAGAAGCGTGTCGTTCTATCAATGCAGATTCCGTCGCGGAACTGAACGCACCGTCGCGTGGATAGAGGCGCGCGGTGCGAAAGTTGGCGCCTGGGTTGAACTTGAAACGCTAGACGATGAGGGCCCCTGGGAGGTCGAAGCGGTGTTTGACGCACCGTTGGAAGACCGCGCGCTGAAAGAGATGCAGCGCCTCAATCGCAATTCGTTGTCGAGCCTGATGAAAAACGTTGTTTGAGAAGGAGAACCGGTCATGGCCGGTTATGAAGAAATCGAAGGCGCGAACGCGCCGATCAAGGCCTGGATCAAGGGCGTTCCAGTTGAGCACGAAGCGCAAAACCAATTGCGCAACGTCGCAATGCTGCCGTTCATCCACTCGCACATCGCGGTAATGCCGGACGTTCACTACGGCATCGGCGCGACTGTGGGTTCGGTGATCCCGACCAAGGGCGCCATTATCCCGGCGGCCGTGGGCGTGGACATCGGTTGCGGGATGATGGCTGTGCGCACCTCGCTCACGGCGAACGATTTGCCAGACTCGCTGTCGCGTATTCGCGGTGCGATTGAGCGGAACGTGCCGCACGGCAACGGCCCGAACGGCAATCACCGCGACACGCCCTCTTCGGTGGAGACGTCTTACCGCGACTCGCGGCTAGACGATCGCTACCGCGCGATCATCGACAAGCACCCGAAGGCGTCCGCCAAGTCGCAAACCGGTCAGCTCGCCACCCTCGGCGGCGGCAACCACTTCATCGAGGTCTGCCTCGACGAAGAAGACCGCGTTTGGGTGATGCTGCACTCAGGGTCGCGCGGATCGGGCAACGCGATCGGCAAGTACTTCATCGAGCGTGCTCGTGAAGAACTCGGCCGCCGCGAACTCGGCTACCACGTGCCGGACAAGGACCTCGCCTTCTTCATGGAAGGCGAAGAATTGTTCGACGACTACGTGGCGGCGGTCGGCTGGGCGCAAGACTACGCGCGCGCCAACCGCGAGGTGATGATGGAACGCACCCTGCGTGCGCTCCGTGACAACCTGCCAAAGTTCAAGCTCGAGAAGCACGCTGTGAACTGCCACCACAACTACGTGGCGCGTGAGCAGCACTTCGGCGCCGACGTTTGGGTGACGCGCAAGGGCGCGGTGCGCGCTGGACAAGGCGAACTCGGCATCATCCCCGGCTCGATGGGCGCGAAGTCGTTCATCGTGTGCGGCAAGGGCAACGAAGATTCGTTCTGCACCTGCTCGCACGGGGCCGGCCGCGCCATGTCACGCACGAAGGCCAAGCAGATGTTCACGCTCGAAGATCACCGCAAGGCGACCGAAGGCGTGGAGTGCCGCAAGGACGCTGGCGTGATCGACGAAACGCCGATGGCCTACAAGGACATCGACGCCGTCATGGCCGCGCAGTCGGACTTGATCGACGTGGTGCACACGCTGCGCCAGGTCGTGTGCGTGAAGGGCTAGCGCACTGGGTGCGGGAGAGTGGCGGCGCTTCGGACGAAAGCCGAAGCGTCGCCACCTCACCGAGGAATTCGGCGCCGTGGTCCATGGGTGAAGATGCTGCACTGTCGATGCAGCGAGGCGGGTTCGAGTCCCGCCGGCGCCGCCAGTTTGAACAAACACTAGGAGGTTACGATGAAACGCGATCCATATGACCAGCCCTGCTTTCGAGCGCTCTTCCAAGCGCCGCAGAGGGTATCCGTCTGAAACGCATGTAAAGCGCGGCGAGCGCAAGGTGCGGCTGCGATGTCGATCTGATTGAAAAGCTCGGTCGCAACGACCTTTGCCCGTGCAATTCACGGAGGTTGTTTCAAGCGCTGCTGCATGAAGAGCGGCCGCTTCGATGGCGCCGAGCGGAAGCACTACCTCCGCGAGGATTGAACACTGCCCGTTCGTCTAATTGGTAGGACGCCGGAGTTTGGTTCCGGAAATCCTCGTTCGAGTCGAGGACGGGCATCTTTTGAGTTTGAAATGGACAGGTGGGTGAGAGGCTGAAACCGCGGGATTGTAGACCCCGTCCTTAACCGGCGCGTTGGTTCAAATCCACCCCTGTCCACCATTTTTCAATTGCAAGATCAACTGACTCAACTATGTTGTACAACATTATGAACCGACCGCGACCCTTCCGAGAGATGCGCTAGCGCTCATGTGGCGCTAGCCGATGTCTGAGCGTAGCTCAGCCTGCGGAGAGCGCCTGCCTTGGGAGCAGGAGGTCGTTGGTTCAAATCCAGCCGCTCAGACCATTCTTTCAAAGCGACATGAGCGCCCGTTTGCACACGGCGCCGTCGTCTATGGGTTAGGATCCTGCACTTTCAATGCGGGGGAACGGGTTCGAGCCCCGTCGGCGCTGCCAGCTTTATGCGGCTTCGCGCACGCCTTGCGCCGGCTTGTACTTCGCTGCGTCTGTCGTGAATTCAGCGTGACCGTAACGCTTGAGCAAGCCGCGCACGCGTTTCACCAGCACAGCATCCGCCGCATCGCGCAGCCCAGGCACCTTATCCGCCAAGCGATACGCCAACATCCGCGTCGTAATACCAAGCGCACCCAGCACGAAGATCAACTGATCGCGCGGACCGATATCGACGCCCATCTGCGCCGCGCGCTTCTTATCGCCTTTCAGGAACTCGCGCAGGAAGAACGCCTTCGCGAAGCTCTTCTCGATTGTGTTGTGCACGCGGTTCGCCAGCGATTGATCCGGCGGCAGATAGGCTGAGAGCGTCGCGCGCACGAGCTCGCCGCAGGTCGCGTCGTCATAACCGCGGCGCAGCGTAGAATTGCGCGCCGTCATCATCCGCACGACGCCTTCAGGCGTGTCGGCAAGCAAATCCTCGGGCAGCCCGAGCAAGAAGCAACGATAGCGGCTCACCTCAACGCGCGCGCGCTCCTCGGCCGTAAACGTCCGCCTGCCCTCGCCGAGCATCTTGAACGCCATCAAAAACACCGGGATCAGTCCCGCCGGCATCTGGTCCACCTGCGGGATCGGCACGCCGTACACTTTTGCGTCCCAGCGCCCCGAGCGGATCGCGTTGAAGCGCACCATCGAGTGCATCAACCGCACCATCGCCGCGGCCTTGAACCCTTCCCCATGCCGCTCCAGCGCGCCCGGCAAAACGGTCGTCGCAAAAAACGACGCCGTCTCGTTCACCCGCCGCCCAGCCGTTTCGCTGCTGAGCGTGCCCGTCAGCGCCATCGGCAGCGCCGAGTATTTGTTCATGAACGTCGCTATAAACGCGCCACGCACTGCGAACGGCGCCAAGTGCGCCGTCGCATTGCGCTCCAACCGCGCGCCTTCGCGCACCAAGTTCATATCCACCCAAGCGGGCGTATCTTCCATTGCGCGAACGAACGCGATCAATTCCGGCGGCGCATTCGAGACGTTCTCCACGCCGCGCTCGCACGCTTCCGTCAGCATCGCGATCAGTTTACGGAAGCCGTATTGCGGCATCAGTTGTGCGTAGGCGTCGGCCACGACATCGCCCAGCATCGTGTAAGCACGAACGCGCTCCAGATCATCGTTCGTCACCGTAACGCCCAAGGGCGCGCGATCCTGCACCACAGCGTCCTTCGGATCGCGCGTGAAGCGCTCGGGATCGGCGTCGAAATCGATATCGCCATAAATCGCAGGCAACAGCGCCTTTTGCATCGCGACCTTGGCGCGGACCTGCTCGATCGTCGTCATGGCGATAGTCTAGACCGCGCTCAAGTTTGCGCCACCCGCATTTGCGCCGCATGAAACACGCGCAGCATGTCCATCGCGACTCCGCGCGCATGTCCCGGCGGCTTGCCGACAAGCTCCGCCAGCGCGTGGCCAAATAGCCCTGCGCCCATCGCCAAGGTGACGCTGATCAAGATCAAGTCTTGAGCCTGTTGCGGGTTTACGTCGCCAAACGATGCGCGCCGCACCACCACGCTCTCTACCGCATCGCGGATGTGCGTCATCCGCCGCCATTCGCCTGTCAGTTCAAGCCACGCCGCCAGCCGCGCGGCGCCGCGTCGCTCAAACACTTCGAACAGCGCGCGAAAGACCGCCTCTTGCTGATTTTCGCGCCCGCCGCCCTGATCGGCGATCGCCAGCACCTCGGCCACCAACTGCCCGACCATCCGCTCCATCAGCGCGGCGTGCAGCCCGTCGATGGAGCCAAAATGGTGGATCACGCTGGCGTTCGCGACGTCCGCGGCCAGCGCCACGTCCGCCAGCTTGAGCGCCAACGGCCCGCGCTCGATCAGTAATTTCTCAGCCGCCGCCAAGATGTTAGCGCGCGCATCCTCGGGCGCCCGCCGCACCCGGGCCTTGCTGGCTTTTCTTATTGACATTTTTGTCAGTAGAGTCCAAATCCAAGTTTAAGGCAATCCTATACGCGAGTTCTCCCCCATGACCGCTAGCAAGACCGCCACAAAGACCACGCCAGCAGACGTGAAAATTCCGCCCCGCGACATTCGCTTCGATTTCGAAGGCGCGAAGGGGCGCCATTGGTTGAGCGGCGATCCCGTAGGCACTGCCGTTTTCAACGCGCTCTCGCTCACCTTCCCGGACGGCGAACGCATGTTCATCGACGCCGTCCGAGCCTATCGCGATCGCTGCGAAGGCAAGCTGGCCGAGGACGTGAGGAACTTCATCGCTCAAGAATCCATCCACTCGCGCGAGCACCACACACTCAATCAGTTGCTCGACCGCGACTTCTACCCGGTCGCCCAAATCGAAGCCGGCATCAAAGAGCGCGTCGCCATCGCGCGCGGCCGCGGGCCAATGCGCATGCTGCTCTCCACCATCGCGCTCGAACACATCACCTCAATGATGGCCGACATCCACGCCGCCAATCAGCACCTGTTCGACGGCGCGCCCGCGGGCGTTGAGCGCATGTGGCGCTGGCATGCGATGGAAGAAACCGAACACAAGGCCGTCGCCTACGACGTCTATATGATCGCCACAAAAGACTGGACGCCGTTCCAACGCTGGTTCCGCCGCTGCATGGTAATGGCGATCGTCGGCATCATGTTCCCGCGCAACATCGCGCAATACGCCGCGATGCTGCTCGAAGCCGACGGCTACTCGAAGAAAGACGCACTGAAGGCGGTGAACCGCTTCCTGTGGCGTGAGCCTGGCATCTTCGGAAAAGGCGCCAAGCTCTTCTTCGCGTGGTTCAAGCCCGGCTTCCACCCATGGGATCACGACAACCGCGCGCTCGTGACCACATGGCGCAAGGAATTCGACGCCGACCTTGCGCCGGCTGCCGCCTAGAACCCGAGCAAGCTCGCATAGCGGTCGCGATGGAAACTGGCGCCGCCATAGAGCGCCTCGGCAACGCGCGCGCGCTTCATGTAGAGCCCTGAATCGTGCGCGTCGGTCATGCCGATGCCGCCATGCATCTGCACGAACTCGTTGGTGGCCAGATGCACAGTCTCGCTCGCGCGCGCCTTCGCCAGGCTCGCATATTCCGCGACACGCTTGTCGCCGCGATCCAGCGCATCCAGCGCCGCCAGCACGCATGAACGCGTTAACTCCAGATCGGTGAACAACTTCGCCGCGCGATGCTGCAGCGCCTGAAAACCGCCGATCACCTGCCCGAATTGCTTACGCGTTTTCAGATACTCAGTGGTGATCTCGAACGCTTCGCTCGCTTGACCAACCATCTCCGCTGCCAAGCCGATACGCGCACGATCCAAGATTTGGTCGAGCACTTCCGCGCTGCCATTCATCGCTTCCGCTTCGACGCCATCGAAGGTCAGATCCGCCGCGCCACGACTATCGACTGTGATGAGCTCGCGCCGGGTGAGCCCCTTTGCATCACCCTTCACCAGATAGAGCGCGCCCTCCTGGCCCGCGACGATGAAAAGATCAGCGATGTGCCCGTCGGCGATGTACTTCTTCTCGCCACTGATCTTGCCGCCGCCGACCTTGAGCTTCGACTTGCCCGGCGCATGGTGCGCGCTTTCATCGATCGCGAGCGTCGCGATCGCCTCACCCGAAGCAATCTTCGGCAGCCATTCCTTTTTCTGCGCGTCCGTGCCCGCGAGCAGCAACGCGCTTGCGCCCACAAGCGCGCTCGAATGCAGCGGCGAAGCCACAAGTGTGCGCCCCGCTTGTTCGAGCACAGCGCCCAGCGCCACGTAGCCCAGCCCGGCGCCGCCAAATTCCTCCGGAATGATCACGCCAGCAAAGCCAAGCGCGCCGATCTCGCGCCACAAATCCGGATCGCGGCCATTTTGCTTCTCATCGCGCTGCTTGCGCAGACGCGACACCGGCGCCTGCTCGCGGAAAAAATCGCGCGCGGAATCCTTCAGGAGCTGCTGCTCTTCGTTCAGCGTGAAAGTCATTGCGTGTCCCTCAGGCCCAGAACGCGCTTGGCGACGACGTTCAGGTTCACTTCCGTTGTGCCGCCTTCGATCGAATTGCCTTTCGACCGCAACCAGCCGCGCGTCACCGCCAGCTCGTCGGCGCCATAGCCCTCGCCGCCCCAGCCGAACGCACGCGAGCCTGCAGCTTCAACCATCAACTCGCAGCGCTCCTGGTTCAACGTCGCGCCCGCGACCTTGAACATCGAAGCCATGTGGCTGACATTGGCGCCCGCCTTCGCTTCTTCCTGCGCGCGCTGCACCGACAAAGCGTAAGCCCGCTCCGTCATCTTGTGCTCGGCAATGCGCGACCTGAGATCGCGATCCGACAACGCGCCGTCATCATCCAGCCCGACATTATCTTTCGCGATATCGATTACATCCGTGCGCGCATTCGAGCCAAAGCCCGAAATGTTGGTGCGCTCGTACATCAACAACCGCTTGGCGATTTCCCAGCCGCCATTCAAACGGCCCACCATGTTCACCTTCGGAATCTTCACATCGGTGAAGAACGTCTCGCAAAACGGCGACGCGCCCGAGATCAGTTTGATCGGCCGCGTCTCAACGCCCGGCGTGGTCATATCGATCAGCACGAACGAGATGCCTTCGTGCTTCACGCTCGTATCGGTGCGCACCAGGCAGAAGCACCAATCGGCATAGTTGGCGTACGAGGTCCAAACCTTCTGGCCATTGATCAGCCAGTGATCGCCTTTGTCTTCACACTTCGTCTGCAGCCCAGCGAGATCGCTCCCCGCGCCCGGCTCCGAATAACCCTGGCACCAGCGAATTTCGCCGCGCACGATCTTCGGCAGGTATTCCTTCTTCTGCTCTTCGTTCGCGTATTCGAGCAGCACCGGTCCCAGCATCCAGATGCCGAACGAAAACAGCGGCTGGCGCGCATTGATGCGCTTCATTTCCTGCTGCAGCACCGCGTTCTCGGCGTTGCTGAGCCCACCGCCGCCGTATTCCGCCGGCCACATCGGCGCGGTCCAGCCCTTGGCGCCCATGCGCTCAAGCCAAACTTTCGCATCAGGGTTCGCGAACTTCGCGTTTCGCCCGCCCCACACCGCATCGTCTTCGCCCACCATCGGCGTGCGCATCGATTGCGGACAATTCTCTTCCAGCCAAGCACGTGTGTCGGCGCGGAATTTCTCAAGAGCTTCAGCCATACCGGGTCCTCTAAACCCGGTTTAGCACCGCCCAAGCGCGCGCGTCACTACTGCCGTTCGGGAAGCCGTAGCGCGTATTATTGCGCCGGCGCCGCCGGCGTCTCCAGCCCTTCCGGTTGGCCCACCACCACAAACGTGAACGCGTCCGGATTGAGCAGCCGGCGGATGACGCGGTTCACATCATCGCGCGTCACCGCGCGGATAAGATCGTTGCGGTGATTGATGTAGCCAATGTCGCGCCCCGCGATCTGGTAGCCATGCAGCACCGACGCGATCTTGGAATTGCTATCGAGATCGAGCGCGAACGAACCGGTCAGGTACGTGATCGCGTCGTTCACTTCTTCCTGCGTGGCGCCGTCGCGATAGAGCGCCGCCATCTCGTTGCGCGTCACCTCCAGCGCCTCGCGCACGTCGCCATTTTCCGTCTGCGCTGAACCGCGGATCAGCGCCACGTGCTCGCGTACAGAGGGGCTGGTGCCAATGCCATAAACAAGTCCGCGCTGCTCGCGCACGCGATCCATCAGCCGCGACGAAAATCCGCCGCCACCCAAAATGTAGTTCGCGACCGCCAGCGGGATCCAATCGGGATCCTCATCCTGAATGCCCGGCCCCGCGAACAGCACCAAGCTTTGCGGCTGCGGCAATTCACGCACGATCAGCGGCGTCGGCGGGATGAGCGTCGCATCGGCTGGTTCCGGCGGCGCGGCGCCTTGCGGCAATTGGCCGAACGTCTGATCGATCAGCCGCCCCGCCGTCTCCGCATCGATATCGCCTACCACCGTAATCAGCAGTGTCGCGCGGTTCAAAATAGCGGCGCGGCGCGTTTCGATCGCGCGCCGATCAATCCGCATCACCGTCTCGCGCGAGGTGCGCTGCGCATAGACGTGGTTCGGATAAAGCGCCTGGTCCAGCGCCAGATTGCCGATAAAGCTCGGATTGGTTTCGCGCGTGCGCAGCCCCACCAGCATTTGCCGGCGAATGCGCTCAAGCGGCTCTGCATCGAAGCGCGGTTGCATCAGCGCCAAGCGCGCCATCTCGAACGCCGCGTCGCGGTTTTCCGTGAGCGTCGTCAGCGTCATGCCGACGCCATCCCAATCGGCGCCGAACCCCAGCGACATATTCAGCGTCTGCAGCCGTTCCTTGAACGCGTTGGCGTTCAACTCGCCCGCGCCTTCGGTCAGCATGTCGGCCATCACGCCGGTCACGCCCGCCACTTCCGGCGGTTGGCCCGCGACGCCGCCGCGCCAATAGGCGCGCAACACAATCATCGGCACGGTCGCGTCCGAGACCAGCCACGCGCGAATGCCGCCCGGCGAAGTAATCTCCTGCGCCGGCACACCGTGACGCGCCGCCGTCGATTCCGTCGTCGCTTGCGCCATTGCCGGCGCCAACGGCGCGCAGGCGAAGAACGCCAGCGCCGCAAGCACGAACGCGCGCATCATTGTGCGCCCTCCGCCGGCGGCATCAGCCAACCCGTCACGGACGCATTCATATCAAGCGTCGTGCGCGCCATCGCGATCGCCTCGTCGCGCGTCACCGCCTCGATATCATTGGCCCAGTTCACGACATCATCGATGCTTTCGCCCTGCGCTAGCGATGACCCGTAAATGTTCGCCAAGCTCTCTTGGCTGTCGCGCGCATAAACCGCGCCCGCTGCCAGCGAAGACTTGGCCCGCGCCAACTCGGCGTCCGTCGGTCCATCGCGCAGATACGCTGCGATCACTTCATCCACGGCCGCTTCCAGCGTTTCCAGCGAAACACCTTCAGCCGGCGTCGCGCTCACCCAAACGCTGCCGCCGCCCAGGCCCGCCGTCGAAGAGCCCGCGCCCGCGCTCACGGCAATGCGGCGTCCTTCAACCAGTTCGCGATAAAGCCGGCTCGTCTCCGACCCGCCCAGTATCTCCATCGCCACATCGAGCGCATGCGCTTGGCGGCCCGTATCGGTGCCGTAGCTGATGGCGCGATAATAACGCGACAGCGAAGGCTGACGCACTTTCTCGTCGCGATGCGTCACCCGCATCGGCCCAACATTCGGCGGATCGCTCACCCACACGCGCGCCGGCAAATTCCGCGTCGGCTGCAAGCGCCCGTAATAGCGCTCCACCAACGGCCGCAGCTCCGCCGCGTTCACATCGCCTGCGATCACCAAGATCGCGTTATTGGGCGCGTACCACGTGCGATAGAATTGCAGCGCCGTCTCGCGATCCAGCGCATTGATCTCATGCAGCCAGCCGATGATAGGCGTGCCGTACGGGTGATGCGGCCACAGCATCGCGCGCATCCGCTCGCCCAGCACCGCGCCAGGATTGTTATCGATGCGCTGGCGGCGCTCTTCGCCGATCACATCGCGTTCGGAGAGGAAGGTTTCGTCGGAGAAGCGCAGATTGCGCATCCGATCCGCTTCCATGCGCATCGCGATCTCAAGCCGATCGCGGGCAATGCGTTCGTAATAGGCCGTGTAATCCCAGGACGTGAACGCGTTGTCTTCGCCGCCATTCCTGGCGACCGTGCGCGAAAACTCGCCCGGCGCGATCGTGCGCGTGCCCTTGAACATCAAGTGTTCGAAGAAGTGCGCGATCCCCGAATGGCCACGCGGCTCGTCCGCCGCGCCGACGCGGTACCAGATCATGTGCGTCACCACCGGCGCACGCCGATCGGTGATCACGACAACCTGCAGCCCGTTTCGAAGCGTGAAGGTTTCAGGACGGGGCAGTTCGCGCGCGTCCGCCGAAGCAAACGCCAACACCGCCACGCATGCTGCGATTAGAGCTCTGAATCCCCGCCCCACCTGAGCGCTCAGGTGCCCGGGAGCTTGAAGCCGCGTGCGTCGCGCTCGATCACGACTTGGCCGCCACCCGTAGCGCGGCGAACCGTTTCATCGTCTTCCAAACGCTGCGCTTCTTGCTCGGCGTTGAGCGGCGAAGCTGATTGCGCGCTCGAACCTTGGAACGCCAACAGGCGGTTCACGAAGTTCTCGTTGCGGCGAACGATGCCCTGCGACTCAAAGTCGATCGTGTCGCGAATTTCCGGATCGGTAGCAGCAGCGCCGGCGGCGGTGACGAGCGTGCGCTCGCCTTGGCTCGCTTGCGCGCCCACGTCTTGGCCGAACAGCGCAGCACGCGCTTCGCTATCGGGCTCCAGCTCGCTCGGGCGCGGCTCACCTGGACGCGGCGGACGCAGATTGTAGTCCGGCGGCAACGTCAGCGGCGCTTGCGTCACAATGCGGAATTCATCCGGCGCCGTACGCGTCGCGCCAAGCGAGCGCTGGACCGTACCGCAGCCGCTCGTCGCGGCAGCCGCCGCAACCAGGGCCACGAAAGCGATAGGTTTGTGCATCAGACGCCCACTCCCTCAAATCTCTTGCGCCGGTTCTAGCTGAGCCAATCGCCCCAAGCCAAGCCGCACAGCAGCAAAGAGGGTTCGGCCCGCAGTTTGACCGTTCTGGGGCGAATCTCCCCAGAAAACAGTCCTCAATTTACTGGCCTGGCCCGCCGGCCGGTCCACCTTGGCCGCTCATCCGGCCTTTGATCTGATCCCAGAGCGTGCCTTTGCCCGGCTCGGTCTCGCTCAAGAACACCATATCAACCGCCAGCAGAATGGCCCCCACGGTGATCGCCGCGTCCGCCACGTTGAACACCCAGGGGAACCAGAGGCCATTCAAGTCCAAAAAGTCTGCAACCGCTCCAAAACGGATGCGGTCGATCACGTTGCCCAGCGCCCCGCCGATCACCAGCCCCAGCGCCACCGCGGTCAGCTTGCGCTCGGCGCTCACCAGCCACCAGCCGAAAACCCCTGAAATAACAAACGAAAGCGCCACAAGACCCCAGCGCGCAAGGTCCTGATCCGCCCGCAGCAAGCCAAAGCTCACGCCCCGATTCCAGACCATCTGCAGGTCAAAGATCGGGCTCAGCTCCACAAACCGGCACGGCGGGCTCGAGCGCACCTCGAGGCACCCGGGAGGACTGAAATTATAGACCTGGAGGACGATCCACTTGGAAACTTGGTCGGCGACAAACACGAGCGCCGAAATGATGAGCCCAAAACGCAGCATGGCCGGCTTATGGACGGGGCGACAGGCAGGTTCAAGGCAATGCGCCGCTTCGTTTCGCCGCCAACATGGCCGAGGCAGCCGCGCCGGATCGCAGCCCGCGCATCACCTCGGCACTCTAAGTGAACCCTCAGCGCCCGTGCGCCGCGTCCCACGCCATCACCGCTTCCGCATCGCGCGGCGTGATGTCCGGATAGCGCGGATCGGCCGTCGTCGGATCAAAGTAGCGCCACGAGCGCGCGCACTTCACGCCTGAAGCTTTCTCGATCAGCACTGCAACGCCTGGCGTCTCCGGCAAGCGGAACGCCTCCGCCGGCCCTTCGCCTTCTTCGATAACGATTCCGCTGGTGATGCAGAGTTCGGCGAAATCCACGGCGAGCAATGAAGCTCGCAGTTCGTCATCGACGACATAAACGCGCGGCGCGGCTTCGAGCGCCGCCCCGATCGTCTTCTCACGCCGCGCCACTTCCAGCGCGCCGGTCACGACCGCCCGCGCCTCGCGCAACTTCGCCACTTCTTCGCCGGCGAAATCATCTTCCCAATTTGCCGGCGTTTCTGGGAACGTCCGCAAATGCACGGAGACGCTGTCGGGGCAGCGAATGAGCCACGCCTCCTCGGTCGTGAACGGCAAGATCGGCGCAAGCCACGCCGTCAGGCGCGAGAACACTTCATCCAACGCCGTCCGGCACGCCCGCCGCCGCAACGACGACGGCGCATCACAATAGAGCGCGTCCTTGCGCACATCGACATAGAACGCCGAAAGATCGACGTTGCAGAACTCTACGATCGCCGAAAGCGCGTCGCGGAACTGATACGTTTTGTACGCCTCGCGCACGACACGATCGAGCTCATAGAGCCGATGCAGCAGCCAGCGCTCCAGCAACGGTAGATCGCGCGACAGCGGCACGCGCTCGCCTTCATCAAACCCCTTAAGCGCCCCAAGCAGATAGCGCATCGTGTTGCGCAGCTTGCGGTACATCTCCGTCGATTGCGCCAGGATCGTCGGCCCGAGACGCAGCTCATCGCGATAATCTGCCGACGCAATCAGCAACCGGAACGGCTCGATGCCGTATTGCTTCTCAACTTCTTGCGGCTCGACGCCGTTGCCGAGCGACTTCGACATCTTGCGTCCGTCTTCAGCGACGGTGAAGCCATAGGTGATGACCTCATCATACGGCGCGCGCCCGCGCGTCGCGCAGCTTTCGAGCAGCGACGAATGAAACCAGCCACGATGCTGATCCGAGCCCTCAAGGTAGAGCACCGACTCCGGGTTCTTGAACGAGGGTCGCGCCGGCTTGTCGCGATCGCCAACAACGAAAGCGTGCGTCGAGCCTGAATCGAACCACACGTCGAGAATGTCTTCGACCTTCTCGTAATCGTCGGCCTTGTACTTGGCGCCCAGGAAATCCTGCGCCGGCGTCGCCCACCACACGTCGGCGCCGCCCTTTTCCATCGCCGCGATGATGCGCGCGTTTACTTCGGCGTCTTGCAACACCGAGCCGTCCGCCTTCGACACGAAGATCGCCAGCGGCACGCCCCAATTGCGCTGACGCGACACCAGCCAATCGGGCCGCTCTTCGATCATGCCCTTGATGCGGTTCTTATCGCGCTCATCGCCGATGCGATGCTGGCCCCAATCGACGCGATCTATTTCACCCAACGCAACTTGCCGCAACGTGCGCCCGCCGCCCGCTTCGTACGGCTTATCCAGCGAGATGAACCATTGGGGCGTGTTGCGGAAAATCAGCGGCGCCTTCGAACGCCACGAGTGCGGATAGGAGTGCTTCAACTGCCCGCGCGCCAACAACGCGCCGACCTCGATCAGCTTCTCCATCACCGCCTTATTCGCCGACCCATCCTTGCCAAGGTTCTTGCCCTCAAGCTGCAGGATTTCGAGGCCTTCAAAGCCGGGCGCTTCTTTCGTGTAGCGCCCATCCGCATCGACGGTGAAAGGAATGCCTTCCTGCCCGAAATGCTTCACCCAGATCGCAAAGTCATCCGCGCCATGCCCCGGCGCCGTATGCACAAAGCCCGTGCCCGCATCATCGGTGACGTGATCGCCATCAAGCAACGGCGCATCGAAGTCGTAGCCGTGTCCGCGGAACGGATGCGCCGCGACAACGCCCGCCGGATTGAAGTTTGAAACACGCGTCCATGACGCAGCCTTCGCCGCACGCAGCACGTCTTCAGCAAGCTTGTCAGCAAGCACAAGCTTGTCACCAACCTTCACCCACGGCTCAAACGCCAAACCCTCTTCGATGCTGTCAGCGCGATAGACGCCGTAATTGATCTTCGACGAGAACGAGATCGCGCGATTGCCTGGGATCGTCCAAGGCGTCGTCGTCCAGATGACGATCGACGCATCCTTCGCCTCGCCCTTCACGATTGGAAACTTCACCCAAATCGTCGGACTCGTTTTCTCCGCGTACTCCACTTCCGCTTCAGCGAGGCTCGTCCGTTCCACCGGGCTCCACATCACCGGCTTGCTGCCGCGATACACAAGCCCCGTCTCCACAACGCGCAGAAACTCATTCGCGATCGCCGCTTCGGCGCCGAAGCTCATCGTCGAATAATATTTCTCCCAATCGCCCTCGATGCCGAGGCGTTGGAATTCGCTCTTCTGCAGCGGGATCCATTTGTCCGCATACTCGCGGCACGCCTTGCGAAACTCGACCGCCGGCACATCCTGCTTCTTGCGACCTTGCGAGCGAAAATGCTCCTCGACCTTCCACTCGATCGGCAGCCCGTGGCAGTCCCAACCCGGCACATAATCGCAATCGTAGCCCGCCATCTGCTTGGTGCGGACGACGAGGTCTTTCAGGATTTTGTTTTCCGCGTGCCCGATATGGATGGCGCCGTTCGCATAAGGCGGGCCGTCATGCAGAATGAACTTCGGCCGCTCCGCCGCTGCCTTCCGCAACAATTGGTAAAGCCCGATCTCCTGCCAGTGCTTCACGCGCTCCGGCTCTTTCTTCGGCAGGCCGGCGCGGAGCGGAAAGGGATCGCCCGGAAGGTCGGGCAGAAAAACGGTTTCGCGATAGTCGCGACCAGCAGGCGCATCGGCCATCAGGTCTATTCTCCAGTGAAGCGAATGTGATGTAGCCGTCCCGGTCCCGCGGAGCAGCCAATTTTTTGGCGCTCAACGCAGTCCGGGCCTCAAATTCGGGGCGTTCGGTCGAGGAAACGCAAGGCTGCTTTCATGCGTTGGCTGTAACATCCCGGCGTACGGAACGCCACATGCATTGCCGAGGGCGCTTCAGAGGTCTAAATGCCCCGCCTCCCCGTACGAACTTTACAAACGATGACCACCGCCCACGATTTCAGCTTCGCCAAGCTCGACCAGCCAGGTGAAATTAAACTTGCCGACTATGCCGGCCAGGTCGTGCTTCTGGTGAACGTCGCCAGCGCGTGCGGCTTCACCTCGCAATACCGCGACCTCGAAGCGCTTTACGAAGCCAAGGTCGGCAAAGGCTTCGTGATCATCGGCATACCTTGCAACGATTTCGGCCACCAAGAGCCGGGCGACGCGCGCGAGATCCGCGAGTTCTGCGACACGTCCTATCACGTCACCTTCCCAATGACGGCGAAGGTCGAGATCGTCCCTCCCGCGCGCCGCCATCCGTTCTATCAGTGGGTCGCGGATGAATTGGGCGAGAGCGCTTTGCCGCGCTGGAACTTCCACAAGTATCTCATCGGCAAAGACGGCTCGATTGAAGGCGCCTACGGTTCGAAAACGGCGCCGCTCGCCCCTGATATGCTCGAAGCCATCAAAGCGGCGATCACCGCCTAACGCGCGGTGCTAATGCGCCATCGCCTCATCCATCTGTTGTTGCTGGGACGGCGGCGCCGTGCGCGGCCGCGGCCGCAACAGGAACATCGCGAACGCAGATAAGCTGATCACGACCGCGAGCAATAAGAACTGATCGTTGAACGTCATCACCAGCGCCTCGCGATCCAGCAACGCCGCGTAACGCATCAAGGCTTGCCGCTCGGGATCAGCGGAGCCCGCTTGCTGCAGATAGGCCTCCATGCCGGCAATCATGCCAGCAACGTGCGGATTGTTCGGGTTAGCGGCCGAATAAAGTTCCTGACGATGCAGCGCGAATGAATGCGCCTGCACGGTCGCCAGCGCCGCAATCCCGAACGCGCCGCCCAAGTTGCGGAACGTGTTGAACAGGCCAGCGCCTGAATGCACCAATTGCGGCGGCAGCGATTGCAACGCCGGCTGCATCACCGAGTTGAACGTCATCATCAAGCCAAGCGCGCGCAGCACTTGCGGCCAAGCCAACTGCCAGAACCCGGCCTCCGCGGTCAGATGCGCTTGCACCCAGCAACTCAGGCCGACGAGCAAAAACCCAAGCACGCCCAGAGGCCGTGTGTCCTTCAGCTGCCGGCCGAACCTGCCAATGATCGGCGCGGATAAGAACATCACCGCGCCTTGGACGAACATCGTGTGCCCGATCTGCAGCGCGCTATAGCCGCGCACTGTGCCCAGGAAGAGCGGCGTCAAAAACACCGAGCTGAACAGCCCCAACCCCAAAATGAATCCAAGGCAGGCGCCAACCGCAAATGTCGGCGACGAGAACGGCCGCAAATCGACAATGGGCGTCTCGACCCTGAACGCGCGATAGAAGAAGACCACAGCGCCAATTGCCGAAACCAGCGCCCACATGGTCACTTCGCTCGATGCGAACCATTCATTCGATGGTCCTTCCTCAAGCGTGTATTCCGCCGCGCCCAAGAACATTGCGAGGCCGAAGAGCCCGATCACATCAATCTTCTTCAGCAGATTGAACTGCGGCTTATCCAGCGACTCCATCGTGTTCCAGATCACCAGCGTGATCAGAATACCCGGCACGACGTTCACCCAGAACAGCGCCCGCCACCCAAGCGTCTCCGCAACGATGCCCCCGATCGTCGGCCCCAGCGAAGGCGCCAGCGTAATCACCATCCCCATCATCGCGCCCGTCATCGGCTGCAGCCGCTGCGGGAACGCGAGATAGAGTGTCGCCATAACTGTCGGGATCATCGCGGCGCCTGTGAAACCCTGCAGCGCGCGGAAGATGATCAGCGATGAGATGTCCCACGAAAACGCGCACAGCAGGCTCGATACAGAAAAGCCCACAGCGGAGATGCAGAACAAAAGCCGCGTCCCCAGCGCGCGCCCCAAGAATCCCGAAAGCGGAATCCCGATCACTTCCGCGATCAGATACGCCGTCTGCACCCAGCTGATTTCATCGCGGCTGGCGCTTACGCCAGCTTGGATAGAACCGATAGCGCTCGCCACGATTTGAATATCGAGGATCGCCATGAACTGGCCGACGACCATGGCGATGAAGCCGACCCAGATATGGAGCGGCGGCGAATCGTCAGGCTTGGCCGCAGGTGCGGCGTCGCTCATTCGCGTGTGTCCACCGTGACGGTCGCTGAAAGGCCCGGCCGCAGCAACTCAAGCCCTTCTTGGCCCGGCTCCAACCGAATGCGCACAGGCACACGCTGCACGATCTTGGTGAAATTGCCCGTCGCGGTGTCGGTCGGGATGATCGAGAACTCGGTTCCGCTCGCCGGCGCGAGCGACTCCACCGTGCCGCGCAGACGCAGATTGTGCGCGATATCCGCGCGCACTGTCACCGGCTGGCCCGGGCGAAAATTCTCGATCTGCGTCTCTTTGAAGTTCGCGACAACATACACCGATTGCACCGGCACCACCGACATGAGCGGCGTACCTGAACGAACCAATTGCCCAACCTGCACCTGCCGATCGCCGACAACGCCATCGATCGGCGCGCGCACGATGGTTCGCTCCAAATCCAGCTGAGCTTGTTCCAGTTGTGCTTGCGCTGCTTGCACGCCTGCATCCGCCGCAGCCAATCCGCCGCCGGCCTGACGCGCCTGAATTTCCAATTGCTGCATACGCGCAGGCGAAAGCAGGCCGCGCTCCGCGAGCGGCCGATAGCGCGCCACGTCCGCCGAAGCCAGAGCGCGTCCGGCCTGCTGCGACGCGCGCGCGCCCCGCGCTTCGGCCAACGCCGCACGCGCCGCCGTCACACGCGCTTCATAATCGGCGGGATCGATCTCGACCAATACGTCGCCGGCGTGAACGCTCGTGTTTTCGACCGCAGGCACTGCGCGCACGTAACCTTCGATCTTCGCCGAAATCAGCGAAATATCGGCGCGCACGTAAGCGTTCTCTGTGGACACCTGGAAGCGCCCGTCCACCAGCCAGTGAACGGTCATCGCCCCTACGATCAAAACCACGATGCTCGCGCCGATAATCGCGAGCCCGCGGCGTCCCAGCCTTCGCGCCATGGCGCTCACCTTAGCGCCGGCGCGGGCCGCTTCGAGCCGAAATCCGGCGTCATCAGGCATGGATGTGGTATCCCTCGGCGACAATATGGCGCCGCGATGCTAATGTAGCCCCCGCTACGGAAGGAACAAGGGCAGCTTGCGCGGTAAATCAGCACGTTTATCTTGGGAAATACTTTAGGAGTACGACCGCGGTGGTAGTGGGCCCGTCCGAAATCACCTCTTCCGCGCGCCCCGTCGACAGAGGGGTAGCGCGCCGCCAGGCATTTCTCGAGGCCGCGCGGGAGGTTTTCCTTGAGCAGGGCTATGAAGCCGCCAGCGTCAACGACGTGGTCCGGCTCGCCGGCGGCTCGCTCGCCACCCTGTACTCTCAGTTTGGCAACAAGGAAGGTCTGTTCCTAGCCGTCGTGCAGGACCAGCATGATCGGGTCTTGGCCTCGATGGCGCCGTCTAATGTCGATGACCTCTCATTGGAGGATGGCCTGCATCAAATCGGCAAGCAGTTCGTTCACGCGCTTCTCGCCAAGGACAGCCTGTCTTTTTTCCGCATCACCGTCGGCGAGGGCCGCAAATTCCCGGAACTTGTGCAGCGTTACATTTCCGTGGGCGCCGATCGCGTCCGTGAGGTGGTCGCAAATCACCTCCGCAAAGGCGCGCCTGAGTTCAAAGGCGACCACGACATCGTCGCCTCGTATTTCCTGGAACTGCTGCGAGGGCGCCATCACTATCGCGCGCTTTCCGACCCTGCCTACCAACTCACCGACGCGCAGATCTCCGAGCATGTCGCCAGCGCGACGAAGTTCTTCATCTGCGGCATGTGCTTGAAGCGACAAGCCTAGACACATCCCTGTCACGATTCAGACGCCGTTCAGGTCGCCGCGATCACGGTGCTCATTGCGAGGGTGTGTCCTCCAGACGCACACGGGAGCCCTTTATGAGAAATGCCCTCATTGCGGCGATTGCCGCTCTGAGCGCGACGGCCTTGGTGGGCACGCCCGCCTATGCTCAGCGCCAAGATAACGGCGGCGAACACTTCGGACGCGGCGACGATGGTCGCGGTGGTCGAGGCCGCGGTGGAAACGACAACGGCGACTTTGGCGGCAACCGCGGCGACCGCGGCAATCGCGGTCAACCCGATCAAGGCCAGCCGGCCCCGCCGCCTCAACAACCGACGCGCCAATGGACGCCGCCGAACCAGGGCGGCCAACCCGGTGGCCAACCAGGCGGCAATCGCGGCAACTGGAACGGCAACAACAACGGCGATTTCGGCGGCAATCGCGGCGGCGGCGATCGCGGCCCCCGCGGTGACAACGCCGGTCGCGGCGGCAATTGGAATCCCGGTGGCCCGCCGCCAACCGTGCCTGGTTTGAACGGCGGCCCGGGCCGTCGCGACAACAACAACGGCGGCAATTGGAACGGTGGCGGTCGCGATCGCGGTGGCCCCGGGGACGCAAACGGCCCAGGCCGTGGCGGCGCCAATGGCGGCAACTGGAACGGTGGCGATCGCGGCGGCCGCGATCGTGGTCCCGGCGACTGGAACGGCCCAGGCCGCGGCGGCAACACCAACGGCGACTGGAATAACGGCGGCCGTGACCGCGGCGGACGTGACAACGGCGATTGGAACGACCGCAACCGCGATCGGGGTGGACGCGACAACGACTGGAACGATCACGGCCGCGATCGCGGCGGTCATGACAACAACGGCGGCTGGAACGGCGACCGTGGCGGCCGCAATGGCAATTGGAACGATGGCCGTCATCGCGGCAACGATGACTGGCGCAACGGCCGCGGCCGCGACTTCAATTACGGCGATTGGGGCCATGATCGCGACCGCGATCGCGCGCGCTACAACCGCTGGCACACCAATCACCGCGATTGGGATCGCCCGCGCTACAACGACTGGCGCTCCATTCGCCACGGCTATTATTTCGACCGTGGTTACGCGCTGATCGTCGGCGGTTACTGGGGCTCCAACTATTATTGGTGGGGCTATGACGGCTGGCGTCGTCCGTATCGCCCGTGGCGCGTCGGCTACATCCTGCCGTACGACATCTACTGGGATCCGATCCCATACGATCTCTACTACAGGCTTCCGCCTGCCCCGTATGGCTGCCGCTATGTGATGGTCGATCGCGACATCCTCTTGATCGTCATCTCCACCGGCATGGTCCTCGACGCGCTGATGTACTACTGACGCGCGATAGAGGGACAAATCGGAGCCGCCACGCCTAAAGCGTGGCGGCTCTTTTGCATCTAACGCCGCCGACGATTGAACGTCGGTTCGATCACCACGTCTTCCAGGCGCTGGATGCGGTAGGTGAACGTATAACCGCCCGTCCAGCGCCTGAACTCGCGCGTTTCACCGACCGTCATCGTCGCCAAATCCTCGGCGCTGTGGGTGAAGCTCAATCGCCCGATGCGATCGTCGTTGCAGTTCGCGGGGGCCTGCGCGTCTGAGCAATAATCGCCATAATACGAAGGCCGCATGTTTGTCGGCCCGTCGGGATCGTCCTCGAACAATTCGACTGTGAACGCGAGCGGCGCCGTGGTCCCGCCTTCGCGGCACGTCCAAGCAGCAGGCTGACCGTTCTCACCTGCGAGCGTCTGCCCGATCGGTGAGATGCATGCTTGCGCCTGCGCGAAGTAGCGCGTCTCACCCGTATCGACATCGCCGAACGTCGGCGTGCGCACGATCGAATGCGAAACCGGATCCTGAAACACGGCGAACACTTCGTCCGAGCCCGGCCAATCGGGGCCCGTCTCATTGTTCGCGTAGATGCTCACCGGAATGACGACATAGCGCGCTTGCACGACGCGCTCGCGCGCCGGCTGAACGACTGTCGCCGGCGGCCCCACGTCGCCGCGCCTTGGCTGCGCCGCTGCGGACGACGCCAAGCACACCAGCATCGCGGCTGCGGCCGCCGCGCCAAGGGTCCACTTCATACGAACCTCCCATCGCACCACGCTGCCAGCGCATCGCCCATCGCACCGCGACGGGGGTCACATGTCAGTGCAGCGTGATACGCCGCCGCGGCGCGAGCGCCGTTACGGGCGGCGGCGGACGCGGCGCGGGCGGTGGATCGCCAACCGGCGGCTCGGGAACTTCCGTCGGCGGTTGCGGCGGCGGCTCGGGACTATCGGGTTGCGGCTCGTTCGGACCAGGGCGCGTCATCCGGGCTCAACGCGCGCCGACGCACCAAGGCGCCAATCAGCGCCGCCGATTGTTGCCGGTGTTCTCGGCGTTCAAGCGCACCATCGCCTGCAATGCGACGCGCATGCCGATCTCCTGCCCCATCTGCTCAAGCTGCCCCTGCGCGCGGTTCTCCGTGTCGAGCCAAGCTTGGCCCGACGGCGATTCCAGAAACGCGATCGTGTCGCGCATCTGCTGTTCGCTGAGGCTGGTCGCATAAACGGCTGCGAGCCGCGTCATGAATTCCGGCGTCGCGCTGCGGAATTCTTCGGCAAGCAGCACCGAAAGCCGCGCCTGGCGCACGCTATCGAGGTGCAATTCCTGGCCCATGCTTGCCGCCATCATCGGCGACATCGCATCGAACATGCCCGTAATGGCTTCATCCAAATCCATCAGATCGACGACGCGATTGGCCAATTCCGTTTGCGCTGGCGAGGCTTGCGTCTGCGCAGCGGCCACGCCACCCGCGAGCATGCTGGCGCCAAACATCGCGGCCGCCGCCAAAGCCTTGAACATCTTCATGTGAGCCCCCTCCATGTCACCCGCCTCACCCTCGCCTGACGCGCGAAACGAGGCAAGCCGCCGTCCTACGGAGCTACCGCCGCGGCCACCGCAAAAATGGGGCTCTGCCGCAGGCTCGCGGGTGTTGACGCCCCAGCGTCGCCCCCCTATCTGGCGGGCTTAGCAACCAGGCGGGGCGAGTGCTAACACCGCGCCTGGCGGGCAAAAGGCCTTACTAACCAAGGGAGTATCACCAGTGGCGAGCTTTCGTCCCCTGCACGACCGCGTTCTCGTGAAGCGCGTTAAGGAAGAAGAAAAGACCCGCGGCGGGATCATCATCCCCGAGACGGCTCAAGAAAAGCCGCAAGAAGGCGAAGTCGTCGCCGTCGGCCCGGGCGCGCGCGATGAAGACGGCGAGCGCGTCGAACTCGACGTGAAGGTCGGCGACCGCATCCTGTTCGGCAAGTGGTCGGGCACTGAAGTGAAGGTCGACGGCGAAGAGCTCCTCATCATGAAGGAGTCGGACATCCTCGGCATCATCGAAGAGAAGAAGGCGAAGAAAAAGGACGCGGCCTAACCGCTGCGCGTCCCACGCTCTCACTCAACTAAATCAACCACAGAGGTATCAGTCATATGGCTGCTAAGATCGTCAATTTCGGCGCCGATGCGCGTGAGCGCATGCTCCAAGGCGTCGACATTCTCGCCAACGCCGTGAAAGTCACGCTCGGCCCGAAGGGCCGCAACGTCGTGATCGAAAAGTCTTTCGGCGCCCCGCGCACCACCAAGGACGGCGTCACCGTCGCGAAGGAAATCGAACTCGAAGATAAGTTCATGAACATGGGCGCCCAGCTCATTCGTGAAGTTGCTTCCAAGACCAACGACGAAGCCGGCGACGGCACCACCACCGCCACCGTTCTCGCTCAAGCCATCGTTCGCGAAGGCATGAAGGCCGTCGCTTCGGGCCGTAACCCGATGGACCTGCGCCGCGGCATCGATAAGGCCGTTGCGGCCATCGTCGACGATCTGAAGAAGCGCGCCAAGAAAGTCGGCGGCTCGGAAGAGATCGCCCAAGTCGGCACCATCTCGGCCAACGGCGACACTGACATCGGCAAGTTCCTGGCCGACGCCATGGCAAAGGTCGGCAACGAAGGCGTCATCACGGTTGAAGAAGCGAAGTCCCTCGAGACCGAACTCGAAGTCGTCGAAGGCATGCAGTTCGACCGCGGCTATCTCTCGCCGTACTTCATCACCAACGCCGACAAGATGGAAGCGACGCTCGAAGATCCGCTGATCCTGCTCTTCGAAAAGAAGCTCTCCTCGCTGCAGCCGATGCTGCCGGTTCTCGAAGCCGTCGTGCAATCGCAACGCCCGCTCCTCATCATTGCTGAAGACGTCGAAGGCGAAGCGCTCGCCACGCTCGTCGTCAACAAGCTGCGTGGCGGCCTGAAGGTCGCTGCCGTGAAGGCGCCGGGCTTCGGCGATCGCCGCAAGGCCATGCTGGAAGACCTCGCCATCCTCACGGGCGGCCAAGTCATCAGCGAAGACCTGGGCATCAAGCTTGAGAATGTCTCGCTCGACATGCTCGGCAAGGCCAAGAAGGTCGTCGTGAAGAAGGACGACACGACGGTTGTCGACGGCACGGGCGCCAAGAAGGACATCGAAGCGCGCGTCGCTCAAATCCGCAAGCAGATCGAAGACACCACGTCCGACTACGACCGTGAGAAGCTGCAAGAACGTCTGGCGAAGCTCGCTGGCGGCGTTGCGGTGATCAAGGTCGGCGGCGCGACGGAAGTCGAAGTGAAGGAACGCAAGGACCGCGTTGATGACGCGCTGAACGCCACCCGCGCTGCGGTGGAAGAAGGCATCGTCCCCGGCGGCGGCACGGCGCTGCTGCGCTCGGCCTTCAAGCTCTCGATCAAGGGCGACAACGAAGACCAGAACGTCGGCATCAACATCATCAAGAAGGCGCTCGAAGCTCCGATCCGCCAGATTGCTGAGAACGCCGGCGTCGAAGGCTCGATCGTTGTCGGCAAGCTGCGCGACACCAAGGACGACAACTTCGGCTTCAACGCGCAAACCGAAGAATACGTCGACCTCGTGAAGGCCGGCATCATCGATCCGGTGAAGGTCGTCCGCACGGCGCTGCAAGACGCAGCCTCGGTCGCGGGCCTGATCATCACGACGGAAGCCTCGATCGCCGAAGCCCCGAAGAAGGAAGCCGCCGGCGGCGGCATGCCAGGCGGCGGCATGGGCGGCATGGGCGGCATGGATTTCTGATCGACAACAGTCGATCACCCCGGATGGCGACACATCGCCATTCCGGGGTCCATGCAGGACCAAGCACGAAAACGGAAACGGCGGAGCGCAAGCTCCGCCGTTTTTGTTTGTGCACCGGCGTCCGAAGTGTGGCGTCCCTTCTCCTGGTTAAGGAGAAGGTGGCGCGAAGCGCCGGATGAGGTTTGCCGTCGGCGAAGAGTTTGGCGCGTCTGCTGTTGGCCCGAAGCGGTCATTCGATCCTGGCGTAAAAGGCCCAAATTCGGGATAGTCACGACATGATCCGGACAAGGCGAGGACTTCTCGCGATCCTTTTTCTTCTTGGGACTTCGGGCATGGCGTCGGCTCAGTCTGCGGCTATTCCGGATGGCGTCTATCTCGTGACGGACGCCGAGGAAGAGGGCGCCATTTGGCTTCCATTTCTAGGCATCGATCAAGAGGAGCTTGTGAGCCGCGAAAGGCTTATGGCTTTGCACATCGCGTCCGCAGAAGCCGAATTTGATGAGAACTGGGGTGCGCCCATCATTCTCGTGACGCTTGCCGAGACACAAAGAGAGACCTTCGCAAGCCTTGCCGAGAAATATCACGACCAAAGACTAGCCCTGGTGGTCAACGGCGTCATCGTTGTTGCGCCATACATACGAGAGCCAATTCGAGGTGGGCAATTGCAGATCGGGGCGCATGGCGATTTAGAATCTGCCGAGGCGGTCGCCGATGCTCTCCGGAACGCACGCACGGACTAATCTGATTTCCGCTCCCGGCGAAAACCGGGCCGCCCCCCGCCACACCCTTCTCCGCCAGTAAACCTCATCCGTCCTCGCTGCGCTCGGCCACCTTCTCCTTAACCAGGAGAAGGAACGCAGCTAGTTTGCGCGCAATGCTCACCATCAAACCCGCAACCACCGCAGACGCCCCACGCACCATCGCGACGCTCGTGCAAGCCTTCGAGCGCGATCCGCTCATGCTCTACCTCTTCGCGCACCACCCTCGCGGCATCCCCGCCGGCATCGAGACCTTCTTCTCCATCCTGCTCCGCGCGCGCATCGCGCTCGATTCGCCCGCGGAAGTATTGGTGGAAGACGGTGAAATCCGCGGCGCGACGATGGGCAACCACACAGCGCCGCCGGCGTGGCCACCCGCGCTCAACAAAGAATGGGCCGCGTTCGAAGCCAGCGTGCCAGAATTCCGCAAACGCCTCGAAGCGTACGAAGCGATCTACGACGCGCATCAACCCGACGAAATCTTCTACTATCTCGGCGTCATCGGCGTGCACCCGTCGCTGCAAGGCAAAGGCGCCGGCAAAGCCCTGCTCAACTCTTTCTGCGAGCGCTCGCGCGCCGATCCCAAATCACGCGGCGTCTATCTCGACACCGCAAACGCGGCGAGCCTGCAATTCTACTACAACAACGGCTTCGAACTTCGCGGCGAAGGCAGCCTCGATGGCGCCCCGCTCTGGTGCGTCTACAAACGCACCTAACCCAAAAAAGAAACGGAGCGGCCCCAGGGGGAGCCGCTCCGCAGTTTGTGTCCCAGGGAGGGATGGTCGTTAGAAGCGCGTGCGCAGCGAAACCATCGCCGTGCGCGGCGCGCCCAGCGCGTAAGTCGGCGCCGAGCCCGCACGCGACTGGTTGCCAACCGTCACCGGATCGGTGTCGGTGATGGTCAGTGCGTTAGTCTGTGAGGAGATGCCGCCCAGATACTCTTCGTCGAGGATGTTGATGACGTTGAGTTGGATCAGCGAGTTCTCAAAGCCGAGGAAACCAAGCCCGAGGCGCGCGTCGAAATCGAACGTCGTGTAGCTCGGCACCGATTGATCGTTCACGTCGGTCGACCAGCGGCGGCTCACATACTTGCCCTGCAGGCCCAGCGAGAGGAAGTCGTTGACGTCCCACTCGGCGCGCGCCGCATAAGTCCAGTCTGGCGTTTCAACCAACTCACGACCGCGCGTCGGCAGGAAGCCCGTGGCGCTCAGCGGGATGTTATCCTGCAGCTCGCTCTCGATGTACGACGCCGAACCATAGAGGGTGAAGCCATCTACCGGCTCGAAGCCGACCTGGGCATCCACGCCCTGCAATTCGACGCTGCCGACGTTGCGGTCCACAAAGAAGCCCAGCGTATCGTCAAACGCGCTGACGATGCGGTTCTCGTAGTCGGTGTGCCAGAGCGCGATTTGCGCCATCGTGCTGCCGCTTTGGAAGCGATAGCCGAGATCGATCGTTTGGGTCGTTTCCGGCACGGCGTTCGAGAAATCGATCGACGTCGCCGTCGCGCCGCGGCTCACCGTGTAGAGGTTGTCCGTACGCGGCGCCGAAAGGCTTTCCGCGTAGCTGGCGTAGATCGAGCTGTGCTCGGCGAAACGCCAGCTCACGCCAACGTTCGGCAGGATGTCTTCGAAATCGAGCGTCGCGTGATAGGCCGGCAGATACGACGTCGAACCACCGCCCGAGAGCAGCACGTTGCCTGGCGTGCCCGGATCGGGTGTCGCCGTTTCCGTCGTGCAGCGCACGTTGCTCGAACCGTCTTGCGAATAGCACATCTGGTTCAAGCGGCGCATGAACATCGGCGCGCGCACGCCAAGGTTCAGCGTCAGCGAGTCGTCAAAGAAGTAACCGCGATAGTCGAGCGCGAGCTGGTTCAGCAACGCCACCGAAGCGCGATCGCGCGTGCGCAGATTGCTGCCATCGGCGCCCAGGACACGGCGGCCGTTGCCGTCCTTGCCGCCGAACACGTCTTCTGGATTGCCGTTCGCGTCATAATAACCCATGTCGCCCGTCTGGCGGTGCTCGCCGTAGTCCAGCGAGTACGCAAAGCGCAGGCGATGCTGGTCAGTCAGATCCCAGATCAGCGATGAGTTGAGGCCCCAGCGGCGCGTGTTTGTCGTGCTCGGCGAATAGAGCATCACCGTGTCCAGCACATCGCCGTCGCCGTTGAGATCGCGGCCCGGGCCCGCACTGTTGCCGCCCGATTGATCAAGACGATCGTCGCGCTCGCTGACTGTGCTGAAGCCACCGCCATTGGCGAGCACGTACTGGAAGGACGGGTCGATGGTGAGGCGCACATTGTCGGTGAGCCCAAAGCTCATCTGCGCGCGGATGTTGCCCGTGTTCGAGGGATTGATGCGGGTATTGTAGTAGTTCGTGCACGAGGTGTTGGTGGTCAACGTGCCGTTCCATGTGACGACACTGTTTTGGTTGGACTCGTTGTCCGCAACGCCGTTGGTCGGCGTCAGACGAATGCAGCGCTGATCGTTCTCAGTATCTGGATTGGCCAGGTACTGCGCCAAGTTCAGATTGCGATAAAAGTTGTTGCGGTTTTCATTGTAGTGAACGCCGACAAAAATGAAGTCGTCGCCGTCATTGAACTCTTGAAAGAGGCCGCCGTTCAGCTGCCACTTGTCGATTTCACCCGGGCCCTTCCACTTGTCGTAGTTCGTGTAGGACGCAGCGCCGAAGCCGCGGGTGCCCCACGGGCCAAACGCGCCCGTGTCGACCAAACCGAACACGCGGCCGAAATTGTCGTCGCCGACGCCGCCTTGTAGCATCACGCCGAAATCTTCCGTCGGACGGCGCGTCACATAGTTGATCGTGCCGCCAGTCGCCGAAGCCGTCGGGCTATCGACATCCGTCGTGCCCATGTTGACGCTGGCGCGCGCGATCAATTCCGGATCGAGCTGCTGGTTGGAATAGATCGCGTAATTGCCCGTATCGTTCAGCGGAATGCCATCGATCGTCAGCGAGATGCGATTGCCGTCGAAGCCGCGGATACGGAGGTTGCCGCCGGCCGAGCCATACGGGTCATTGTTCGTGAAATTTACACCTGGGATCAAGTTGACCGATTGCAGAATGGTCTGCCCCGGCGCCTGGCGATCGATGAACTCTGTCGTGATCGTCGCGCGCGACTTCGACACCGTTTCGGCCACGATCGCGCCGTCAATGTTGGCGCGCGCGCCAGTGACGACGATCATCTCTTCTTCCGCCGCCTGCGAGCCCGACGATTGCGCGTGCGCCACGCCCGCCATCGAGAACGACAGCGCTGTCAGCGCAGCGCCCGAAAGAAACTTCTTCGAAAACATGAGAGCACCCCCTGGGATCGAGGCGCCCATCCGCCTCGCCCGCGGCGGTGCTGCTAAAGGCCGAGTTCGACAGTGCGGTTACAAGTCTTTGAAGAATGTGTTGCACTGTCACGCTTCTGTCGCGCGCGCACACGTAGATTCAATGCGTTGTGCGAGATATGAAGCATCGCTCATAAATCGGCGGAACAGCGTTGCGCTTTTGCTTGCATCAACCGGCGCCCACACGTACCCGATGACAAAATCATGACAACACACGCACAACCCCGCTGGTGGCAGCGCGATACAATACCGGGCTACATTCTCATCGCCGCGACCATCGCGTCCTTCCTCCTGCTCAATGGGCCGACGGGCGAGAGCTTCCACCATCTGCTCGAAACCGCGTTTGGCACGATCGGGATCGGCGAAGGCGCACACGCGCTCAATCTGCATCTCGTCGTCAATGACGGCCTGATGGTGATTTTCTTCCTCTATGTCGGCCTTGAGCTGAAACGCGAGACCGTCGAAGGCCCATTCAAGAATCCGCGCGAAGCGGCGCTCCCGCTCGCCGGCGCACTCGGCGGCATGATCGCGCCTGCCCTCATCTACGTCGCGTTCAATGCGCACGAGCCTGCTTATCTGCGCGGTTGGGCGATCCCGGCCGCCACCGACATCGCCTTCGCCATCGGCATTCTTTCGCTACTTGGCCCGCGCGTCCCAAGCGGTCTGCGCCTCTTCTTGCTCGCGCTCGCCATCATCGATGACCTCGGCGCGATCCTCGTCATCGCCATCTTCTATTCCACCCACCTCGTCGGCTGGGCGCTCGGCGGCGCCGCGGCCACGTTCATCGTCATGCTGCTGATGAACAAAGCCGGCGTGACGCGGCTTTGGTTCTATTGGTTGCTCGGTCTCGTCATGTGGGGCTTCATGCTTCTCTCGGGCGTGCACGCCACCATCGCAGGCGTGCTCACTGCGCTCACCATCCCCATGCGCGGACGCGACGGCGCATCGCCGCTCATCGTCGCCGAGCACGCGCTGAAGCCGTGGGTGCAGTTTGCGATCATGCCGATCTTTGCACTCGCTAACGCCGGCGTCGTGCTCGCGGGCGCCGGCCTCGCCACATTGCTGCATCCCGTCGCGTTGGGCGTCGGCGCTGGTCTCGTGCTCGGCAAACCCATCGGCATCACCTTCACGAGCTACGCCGCGAGCGCACTGCTGAAGCAACGGGCGCCCGGCACGTTCGGCCAGATGCTCGGCATCGCGATGCTTGCAGGCATCGGCTTCACCATGAGCCTCTTCATCGGCACGCTCGCATTCGGCGCCGGCGATCTCGCCACACCCGTACGCTTCGGCGTGCTCGGCGGCTCCATCGTCTCGGCGCTTCTGGGGCTCTTCGTGCTCTCGCTCTTCTGCCGCGGCGACGCTGGCACACCGAGCGAACTCGCAACTGAAGAAGACATCGCCGAACAGCGCGGCGTATTCGAAACCAAACCCTGAAAAGCAAACGGCCGCGCCTCCAAGGGCGCGGCCGCTTCCGTCGTTATAGAGGGCGTCTCCTCCCCGAAACGCGACCGCCCCGACGAAGGCGATCGCAGCGAAATTGACCGTGCCTGTGGTTCCGGTCAAGGCAGTTTGTCGCACCGAGGGCGGAATTGCGCCTATTTGGCGAGCAATTTTTGCACTGCCGCAACAAGATCACCGCGCGCGACCTCGACTTGGACCTGCTTTCGTGACTCTGCGTACGCCTCACGGTTTTCCCCAAGCCCGGCTGCAACCTGCGCGCCCAATTTGAGGTCCTTCAGCGTCACCACCCCTTTTGCCAATTCATCGCCGCCCTGGATTACCGCAACCGGCGCGCCGCGCTTGTCCGCATACTTCAGCTGCGCCTTCATCCCGGCCGCGCCGAGATAAGCCTCGGCCCGCACGCCTGCTGCGCGCAATTCGTTCGCCATCGCTAGCGCATCGCCGACACGCGCCTGGTCCATCACCAGCACAACAACCGGCCCTTCCGCCTCAGCCGCCGCTTGCGCCTGCAACGCCGCCGCTAGACGCGACACGCCGATCGAAAACCCAGTCGCCGGAATCCGCTCACCACGGAAACGCGCGACGAGATCATCGTATCGCCCACCACCGCCGACAGAGCCAAAGTTCGCGCCATCGCCACCAACCAGCTGCGCCTCGAACACAGCGCCAGTGTAATACTCAAGCCCTCGCACGATCGTTGGATCAATCGCGGCCGCCTCATCCGAAACGCCGAGCGCACGCAGCGCCGCATCGATCTGGCGAAGCTCGGCAATCGACTCTTCGCCGCCAACGTCAGCCAAACGCGCCAACACCTCAGCACGCGCACCCGCGCCCGCGCTCACCAAATCCAGCACCGCGCCTGCTTGCTTCGCATCGAGCCCGGCGCCCTTGGTGAAATCACCAGATTCATCCTTCCGCCCTGCGCCAAGTAGCGCCTCGACTCCGCTACGCCCAAGCCGGTCGAACTTATCGATCGCGCGCAGCACCACCAGCCGCGTCGAATACGCTTCCGCCGGCACGCCGATCCTCTCGAGCACTGCATCCAGCAGACGTCGCGTCGAGAACTTCAGCTGATAGCCGCCGCGCGCCACACCCGCCGCTTCCAGCGCCGCGCACGCCATTGCGATCATCTCAGCGTCCGCCGCCGGCGAGGCCGCGCCCACCGTATCCGCATCGCACTGCCAGAACTCGCGAAACCGCCCCGGCCCCGGCTTCTCGTTTCGCCACACCGGTCCCGCCGCCCAGCGGCGATAGGGCTTGGGCAGCGCATCGAAATTCTCCGCCACGAAGCGCGCCAACGGCGCCGTCAGATCGTAGCGAAGCGCCACCCATTCCTCGTCGTCCTCGAACGCGAACACGCCCTCATTCGGCCGATCCTGGTCCGGCAGAAATTTACCAAGCGCGTCCGCGTACTCGAACGCCGGCGTCTCGAGCGGCTCAAAACCCCAGGTCTCGTAAACCTTGGAGATCCGCGCGATCAGCTCGCGCTCCGAAACCAGCGCGACCCCGCGCCGATCCATCAGCCCGCGCGCGCGGCGTGGCTTTGGGCGGGGAATAGAAGCGTCGGTCATGCGGGGTCGGGGCTCGGTTTTCGGGGTTCGGTGATGGGATTAGGCACTCATGTGCGCCGCAGCAATCCCCTGAGACCCGATCCCGCACTCCCTAATCCCGATCACGGCGCCAGTCTTGCTCCCCTGGCGGGCGAAGGAGCCCGCCGCCATGCTCACCTGTCTCGCTTTTGTGCTTAACGTCAGCCTTGCCGAATTGCCGTCCCTCGCCAGCGAGGTCGAAACCGAAGCCCGCGCCATTACGGCGCAAACCGAGGTTACGCCTGCGCTGCTGACCAATATCGAAGAATTCTCGGTTGACGCCGAACGCCTCTCCGCCTCGCTGCGCGAAGCCGGCGTCGAGCAAGACCTGCCCTGCATCTTCCACGGCATCGCTGAAGACGCCCGCGTCCGCGCCAACGAACTACAAGCCGCCGACACGCCCGCCGAACGCGCCGAAGCCTTCACCAATCTTCGTGTTCTGTTGGACGATGCAATCTTGATCGCGCCGATGGCCGCCAGCGCCGCCGCCGACCGCGCTCAAGCCCAAAACGTCGCCCAGCGCTAACCGGCGTACTTCAGCTGCAGCACGTACGGCGCCTTGCGCCGTACGTGCTGCGCGAGCTGCCGCGAATAATGCCCGCGTCATCGGCGTTCTCCCGAGATCGTCTGCAGCACCAAATCCTGCGTTAGCACCTGCGGCAGCACCACCGGATCACCGTCCGGGGGATAATACACATAGAGTGGCACGCCCGCGCGGCCATACTCCGCCAACGCCGCTGCGATCGCCTCGTCGCGATTGGTCCAATCGCCCACGAGATACGCGACATTGCGATCCGCAAACGCCTCGGCCACCCGCGGCTGCGACAGCGAACTCAATTCGTTGACCTTGCACGTCACACACCACGCCGCCGTGAAGTTCACGAACACGCCGCGACCCTCCGCGCGCAATTCGTCCACGCGCGCCACGCTCCACGGCTCCGACGCCAGCACCGCTTGCGTCTCCATACCCAGCAGCGGCCGCCACACAAACGCGCCGGTCACCACAAGCTGCAGCACGCCAAAGATCAGCCATAACCGGCCCCAGCGCAGCGACAGAATGAAGAACGTCAGCGCGACCATCAAAGTCAGCAATGCGATCGTGCCGTTCGATCCCGCTTGTTCAGTCAGCACCCAAGCCAGCCATACCGCTGCGCCAAACATCGGAAACGCGAGCACGTTCTTCACGCGCTCCATCCACGGCCCAGGCTTTGGAATGAGCTTCTGCAAGCCCGGCGCGAAATGCAGCGCCGTCAACGGCAACGCGAACCCAAGCGCCAGCGCCGCAAAGATCAGCAGCGTCACGCCCGCCGATTGCGTCAGCGCCGCGCCGATTGCGCCGGCCATGAACGGCGCGGTGCACGGCGTCGCCGCCACCACCGCCAGCGCGCCGGTAAAAAATGCGCCCGCGTCACCAGTGCGCGCCGTCAGCCCCGCGCCCGCGTTTTGCAACGACCCGCCGATCTCAAACACGCCGAGCAGATTGAGCCCGATCGTAAAGAACAGCAGCGCCAGCAGCGTCGTCATCCAAGGCGCCTGCAACTGGAAGCCCCAGCCCACGGCCTCGCCCGCTTCGCGCAACACGATCAGCAACACTGCAAGCGCCAGGAACGTCGCCATCACGCCGGCGAAGTAGAACACGCCATGCCGCCGCGCTTCACCCGAGTGCGCGCCACCGGCGAACTGCAGCGCCTTCACCGAAAGCACCGGCAACACGCACGGCATGATGTTGAGGATGAGCCCGCCCAGAAACGCCAACCCAAGCGCCGCTAACAAGCCTAGCGCATCCAACGGCGCCGCCGGCGCCTGCGATGCGCTCCCCGCTGCGCCGCCGCCATCGAGATCAGCCAACGCATAATCATCGCTGAAGGCCGCAGTCCCTTCATCCGTCCCGGGAAACGCCTCACCGGGCGCGGCCACAATCTCAACGCCGCGCCGCACCCATTGCCCGCCTTCGCGCACATCGAACGCGACCACGCCTTCCAGCGGCGCCTGTCCCAAATTGTTCGCCACACCCGGCGCCAGCGAGAAACTCAAACCGCCCGCACCCGCGCGCGGATGCTGCGGCTCCGCCGGCGCAACGACGTCGCGGCTAAACGCAAAGAAGCGCGCGTTGCGCACGACCTGTCCGTATGGGAAGGCCACACTGAGCCGCGCCGGCGAGCCGGCTGTGATCCGCGCCTCAACGCCTTCTTCGCGCTTCGGCAACGCCGCCACCGCTGCCGCCACGCGCGGCCCCCATGTCGCGTCATCGCGCCCCGCCGCGGCAACCGGCACCGAAAGCGTCAGTTGCGCTTCTTCCGGAATGCAGATGTCGGAGCACACGAGCCAATACGCGTCCGCCGTGAAGTTGAGCACTTGCCCCGGCCGCGCATTCGCTGGCGCCGTCACCTCGATCGGAAACAGCACTTCACCTTCGTATCCAAAGTTCACCAGCATCGCGAACGGGATCGCGCGCGGCGCCGGCCACTGAATTTCACCGACGCTCGCGCCGGCCGGTGCAGTCCATGTCAGCTCAGTTGGCTCGCCGCTCGAACCGGGATTGCGCCAATACGTGTGCCAGTGCTCGCGGATGTTCTCGCGCAGCACGATCGTGAAGCGCTCGCCTGGCGCCACCGCCGCGCGTCCCGAATGCAGGCTTGCCTCAACCTGCCGCTCGCCCGGCAGCGGCTGCGCGCCCGCCGGCGCCGCAAGCGCCATGAACCCAAACGCGATCAGTGCAAGAAATCGGAGCATCGGTGTGGAAATTGCCTTCGGATGGAGCCAGCGCCAATGCGGCAAAGAAAAAGCGCCCCTCCCGGCCGGGAAGAGCGCTTGTTCTTACGTATGAGACGCCCGTTTAGTTGCTAAGCGGGGTCGAAGCCTGGATGCGGGCCGCCCGGCTCAGGATTTTCGGCCACAGGCCGAGCGAGAGCAGGTGGGCATGCATCACGGCCGTCACGCCGCGATCGCGCAGATCGAGATAAACGTCCTTCGCGAGGCCGTTCAGCTTTTGCTCCGAGATACGCAGGTACTCGCCGATCTTTTGCGGCTCATCCGGCGTGCCGTCCGACTTGGCGCGCGGCAGCGCCAGCGGCGTCAACTCGAACAGGCCATGCTCGTCCATCAGCTTCGCAAACTCTTGCGTGCGGCGGCCGAGAACATCGAACTCACGGCAGAACTGAATGGCTTCCTGCGTATAGCGTGAGGGCTGATCGCCTTCGAAGAACGGTTGCTCCGGCGTCGAGGACAGCATCTTCGCGGCGCGATCGATGCACACCACAACGCGCTCGCCTTCTTGCGCCTGTTGGCCTTGTGTCTGATCCCCGCCCGCGATCACCGGCAAGAACGGATAACGCCGCGCGAACGCCGGCAGATAGACTTCCGGATCGAGCGAGCCATCGGCGCCGAGGAAAACGTTCATGCCCGGACGCAGCCCCATGACCGCCAGCGGCGTCTTGGTTTGCGTGTCGAAGATGATCGGGTAGCAGACTGCCGCCAGGCCAAATTCATCGACCGTCAGCGGCACCAGGTGCGTTTCCGCCAGAAACGAAAACGGGTTCGATACAGAACTCACGCCCAGCGAACGGTGCTTCTCGGGGGAGAGAGGCTCCAACTGGCGATAAAACAGGATTTTGCCCAGCGTCTGCTGGCCGCCTTGGGCGGTCGTCATGGGTGTCTCCGCGAGTTCCCTACCACAGGGGCGCTGTCCAACCACGAATGCGCGGTTTCCGCAACAGCCGAGCGCAAATCAACTGCGGACCGGACGCTTTTCCAGCGCGCGACGCATGCTATGTCCTCGGCCCCACGCCATGGGCTGGCGTGTGAGTTGCGGCGAGGGGAACATGCGGCCGATTGCTTGGGCTTTGGCGCTTTCAGCGCTGGTTTTGAGCGCGTGCGGACCCAACCGCCCGCAACCGATGACCGCCTTCGAGGGCCGTCTTTCCGATTGGTCGCGCGAGCTTCTGAGCGATAGCCCCGAACTCGCCTCGCAAGCCGGTGTTTCCGAAGACGCAGCGGGCGGGCGCTACAACGATAAGCTCGATGACCGCTCCCTTATCGCCCAAGAGGCGCGTCGCAGCGCAGCATTGCGTCGTTACACAGAACTGCGTGCGCTAGACGCCAGCCGCTTCGAAGGCGAGGACCTCCTCGCCTACAACATCCTACGCGATCAGTTCGCCAACGCTGCCGGTGGCGCCGCATTCGATTATGGCGCGTTCTCGCCTCTAGGCGGCGCGCAGCCGTATGTGCTGAACCAACTCGACAGCGCCTTCCTTACGATTCCGTCATTCCTCGACGAGCGCCACGACATCCACAACGCCGCCGACGCCGAGGCCTACATCGCGCGCCTGCGCGCCACCGCTGTCGCGATCGATGCAGAAACCGAACGCGCCCGCGTCGACGCCGCCCACGGCGTGCGGCCGCCCGGCTTCATCATGGACGCGACATACAGCGCGCTGCAGGACGCGCTGAGCCAGCCAGTGGCGGCGCAGCCCTACATGGTAAGCCTGCGCCGCAAGCTCGACGAACTCGCAGCCGCCGCCGACGCGCAAACGCGGCCACAAGTCGAACAGCGCAATCTTGGCTATCTCGCGCGCGCCGAAGTTATCGTGCGCGACAACATCGTCCCTGCGCTCCAGCGCAGCGCCGCGTTCATTCGCGCCGATCGCCCCAACGCCACCGACGCCGCCGGCGTATCGCGTCTTCCGCGCGGCGCCGACTTTTACGCCGCCGCGCTCCGGATCGAGACGACAACCGATCTCACGCCCGCGCAAATCCACCAGATCGGTCTCGAACGCGTCAACGAACTCACCGGCCAGCTCGACATCGCGCTCCGCCGCGTCGGCCTCACCGAAGGCCCGGTGGGCCAGCGCCTCGCGCAGATGACCGCCGACCCGCGCTATGCCTATCCCGATACGGACGAAGGCCGCGCCCAATTGATGGCCGACGTGCAGGCCCGCGTGAACAATGTGCTCCGCCGCGCCCCGCAATGGTTTGGCCGCTTGCCGCGCGCGCCGCTTGAAGTGCGCCGCGTGCCCGCTTTCGCCGAAGCAGGCCAATCGGGTGCCTACTACTCGCCGCCGTCGCTCGATGGCGCCTCGCCCGGCATCTACTACATCAACCTGCGCGATCTTTCCGAGATGACGAAGATCGATCTGCCGACGCAGGATTTCCACGAAGCCGTTCCAGGCCACCATTTCCAAATCGCGCTCGCGCAGGAGATCACGGACTCCCCGCTGCTGCTCCGTCTCATCAGCTTCAACGCCTACAGCGAGGGCTGGGGCCTCTACGCTGAACAGCTCGCCGACGAGGTCGGCTTTCACGATAACGACCCCGTCGGCCGCATCGGCTATCTGCGCTGGCAACTTTGGCGCGCCGCGCGCCTCGTCGTCGATACGGGCCTGCACGCGCAAAACTGGTCGCGCCAACAAGCTATCGATTATCTCGTCCAAACCACCGGCGACGCGCCCGGCGTCATCAGCACCGAGGTCGACCGCTACGTCGTGTGGCCCGGCCAAGCTTGCGGTTACGAACTCGGCCGCCGCGAAATTGCGCGCCTGCGCGAAATCGCCCGCAACGAACTCGGCCCCGATTTCGATCTCCGCGGCTTCCACGACGCGGTGCTGCTGAACGGCGAAGTGCCCTTGAGCGTGCTCGATGGCCTCGTCCGCACCTGGATCCCCGAGCAGCGCCGCCTTGCCGAACGCGAGCGCAACCGCCGCTAGCGCCAAGAAAATCGGCTTACCCGCACACTGAGCGCCCCGTTCAAGTTCGGCTCAGCTTCGATCCGTCATGGTCACACCTGTTCGAGCGTGACGCGAGGGAGCGCTGCACTTGAACGAGGAGCATAAGGTCATGAAGCGTCTTCTCTCATTTGTCGCCGCCACCGCCATCATCGCCACGCTGAGCGTCGGCACGGCAGCAGCGCAAAACCGCACCGTCGTGAACCAATCGGGTTTCGCCAACGCCGCCGGCGCCGTGCAAACCGGCAACCGCAACGGCGCTGTCGTGAACCAAGGCGGTAACCGCCACTACGCCCGCGGCGTCCAGGAAGGTTACAACAACTTCCTGCGCATGGATCAGTACGGCACGCGCAACCACGCCACCACCACGCAGCTCGGCACCAACAACTTCTCCGCCACCGGTCAAGAAGGCCGCAACCTGCGCGCTGACACGATCCAGACCGGACACGGCAACGTCGCCGGCGTCGCGCAGATCGGCAACGGCAGCCGCGCAGTCACCGACCAAGACGGCGTGAACAACACGTCGGGCATCATCCAGATCGGCAATGGCCAGGACGTCGAAGTCCGCCAACGCGGTGAAGGCAACATCTCGGTCGTTGTTCAAAGCGGCTACAACTAAGCCCAGCATGCGGGAGGGCTTTTACGCCCTCCCGCCTCGCTCATCCTTTGAGTGGGAGCACTTCAATGCCACGTTTTACACTCTCGACTATTTCCGCGCTCGCGCTGCTGGCCGCATGTTCGGCCGCCGCCAGCACCGAAGCCACTGTCGCGCACGCGCCGGCCATTTCGCCCGCGCCGATCGAAGCTGTGATCGCCGCTGAAGCGATGGCGCCGCCGGCCGCGCCCGCGCAAGCCGTCGCAATTTCCGCGCGCGATGACGATGAAAACGTCTCCTGCGAGATCCGCACGTCGCGTACATCGAACGGCGTCTTGATCGAAGGCCGCGCCTTCGCCGATCGAGATATCTACGGCGACTACGCGCTCACCATCATCAAGAGCGGCAGCTCAAGCGCCGAGCTCAGCCAAAGCGGCGCGCTCGATCTTGAAGCGGGCGAAGCGGCAACGCTCGGCCAGAACGAGATCAGCATCGAACGCGGCTCACGCGTCCGCGCCGTGCTGACTCTCTCCGATGACAGCGGCCAAATCTGCCGCGACACCCTCCGTCTCTAAAGGCGCAACGACCATGGCCAATCTCAACCTCAAACGCACCGCCGCTCTCGCGTGCTGCCTCGCTGTGCTGATGGCGGGCTCGGCCTCGGCGCAAACCCGCGGCTTCGGCCTCATCGCCCCGCGCAACACCGCGACGGTGACGCAAGCCGGCGCCGGCAATGGCGGTGCGATCGTGCAAAACGGCGCCGCCAACCAAGCCGGCCTCGCGCAATACGGGCAGAGCAACACCGGCCAAATCCGTCAGGACGGCGTCAACAACAACGCCTGCCTCGTGCAAGTCGGCAACGGCTTGAATGGCGCCATTACGCAGAACGGCGCCAACCAGAACTTGGGCGTGCTGCAAACCAATAGCGGCGCCCGCCAAGTCTCCACGCGCCTCTGCACCGACAGCCGCCAAGGCGTCGGCCCGGCCGCCATGTTCCACCGCCTCGCGCCGAGCCTGTTCAACTAACCGCGTCGTGCATCCCGGACGCGCAAATGCGCTGTCCGGGATCGCTTCACCGCACCACAAAATCGAAATACGTATCCGGATGCGGCTCACCTTCGAGCGTGAAGTGCCACCATTCTTCACGCAGCGGCCTAAAGCCATGCCGGCGCATCACGTCCGCCAACATCGCCCGATTAGCGCGCGCCGCCGCGCTCACCGTCTCATCACTCGGCCATGAGCGCGTGTCGAACAAATCGAATGGCGAGCCCATATCGACCTCCGCGCCCGTCGCCAAGTTGACCAACGTCAGATCAAGCGTTGACCCCCGCGAATGCCCCGAGCGTTCCGCGATGTAGCCAAGCTCGAACAGCCGCGTCTTATCGACGTTCGGATAAAACTCCGCCTTCGTGCTCTGATCGCTGAGATCGGCCGCCCAGCGCGCAAAATCCGCCACCGCGCGCTGCGGGCGATAGCAATCGAAAACTTTTAGCCCCAAACCCGAAGCCGCAAGCTCCGCCTGCACGCCCGCCAACGCCTCCGCCGCCTCGTGCGTCAACAGACAAACCGGCGCTTCATACCCATCGACGCGCCGCCCCACAAAATTATGCGCGCCCGCGTAACGCATCTCGACGCGCAGCCCAGGCACAATCCGCGCCGCATCGACAAACCCGTCCGCCCGCTCCGCCGCAGCATGCGCGCACGCCGAAACCGCGATCACAAAACTTAACGCCAAGGCGCGCATCAACGCACCGTCTCCTTCACCTTCGGCGCGGAGATTTTCTCGTCCTTGGGCTCGGCCTTGAATTTCGGCTTCGGCAAAATCCGAAAGCGCGTTTGGCACCACGCGAAATCGACGCCAACATCAAGCAAAGCGTCCGAGCGCCCGCACGGGCACGCGAAATCCATCACGCCCCAAACCCGATAGGTCTCGCCTTCAACGAGCGGCACCTCTTCGCCCGTCACATGATTAGGCGCCGCATTGACGCACAAAACCAAATCGCCAGCGCCCACAGCATAGCTCATGGCACCCATCCTTCCGGTGGCGCTGAAGATAGCCCCATGCGCGAAAGCGGCAAGCGCGGTTCTCGTTCAGACGAGCGGGGTTTGCTACAACGTCACGAACGCGGCGTGGGCGTTTCCACTGCGCATATGGATTGCGTCGCCTGATTTACTGCCTCGCGCGCCGCTTCCACTTCTGACGTGTTGACGGCCCAAAGGAACCAGATTGGTACCCTGATGCGCTCGCCGGACGCTCGCCAAATTGCGGCGTCCGCTTGAGTCATTGTGAAAGATTGCGCGATCTCGATTGCGGCTGGCCCAAATCCGGCGCCGGTTGGACTTTCGTAAGCGGATTCACAAGCAAGCGAGCCATCTTCGTTGGCTACGCAACACAAGATGGTTACCCCACTCTGACCGGAATGCATTGCACGCCGAGGATAGTGTCGTTCGAAATCCCGACCCGTAGGCCGCGTTACCCAGTCAACCGGGAACGCGGGAGTTGCCGATGTCTCTTGCGAATGCGCTACGGAAGCACAGAGCGCCGCTAGCACCAGCGCACAAAGCAAGGCACTCGATGAGGTTGTCCGCATTCGTGCTCGCCTTATCAGCGCCCAGCTGGGCTCCAACACACTAGACGAATAAGATGGCATTTATCCACCCCCTCGAAACTTAGCGCATACTCCACGCATCTCCTGCCTGGAGGTTGTTTGGATCGCGACCAAACCTGAGCAACGCAGGAGATGCGGAACGAACGTGATGAAGAAACGAAGCGGTGACGTGGAGGGCCTTCAGCTCTGGTGAGAGCAACGAAAGCCAGAGGCCGGCAACATTGGTCTGTTGCTGCACGTCGACCGGGAACGGAAGCAAGGCGCTAAGGCGCGATCGGATACCCAGCGTTGCGGCGATCGGGACTAGCGGAAGGAGCCGCACCGATCCTTGTTGAAGCGCAAGCTTCAAGCCGTCTGCTCAAACGCATGGCCACCCGAGGCGCTCTTGAACGCTTCAAGTTTCCGCCGGTCGTAAAAACGCTCCGCGCAAGGGCGCGCTTCGGCAAACCCAACACGAACTATTCTTGAGCTCACGCCGAAGCGCGCCCTGCTCTCCACGTCTTCAACGTTGGCAGAAATGCCGACGGCGCGAGCGCGTGCGCGAAGGCAGCGGGCGCTGGCTTAGGCGCCAACCGCCCGCGTCCTCACACTAGCCTCAGGCAGCCCAAACCAAACGCACACCGCTTTCTTGCGCAGCTTCCGTCAGTTCGGCGTCGAAGAACGGGGCGTTCATGGCGGGCTTCAGCGCCTGGGCGAGATCGGCCTCAACGTATTCGCGGGCGTCGCGCTCATCGTGCTCGTGCACCAGAATGTGCGTCGCGCCGAGGAGCTGGGCCTGCGGCCATTGCTCGTGGCTCGCTAGGCGCTTTTCGAGATTGCCAGTTCGCGACAAGAACAGCGGCGTCCAACCGCGGCCGCCTGGGCCGGGACGCGCAAAGCAATAAACCGCCGGCGCGCTGGCGAATTGGGCGTGCGGACGATGCACGCTGAAGCGGTGCAAACGACCTGAAATTCCACGGAAAATTGCTTCATTCATCAGACGCCCCTCGTCTCAATCCATAGCTCGTTCTGTCTATGTTCCAGATTGATACGCGACTCAGATGTTCTTGTAAAGTTCCATTCCACGTTCGATCTCAAATCGCCCGCGCGGCGTCCCCATCTTTCGTCCGAAGACAGAGCCTGCGATCATACAAATCATGTCCCACGTCCACGGCGCGCACGACCACGCTGCGCAAATGCTCGAAGCGGAAAAGCGCTGCGCCGACGCCGGCGAAAGCCTGACGCCGCTGCGCCGGCGCGTGCTGGAATTGCTGCTCGATCACCACGGCCCGGCGAAGGCCTACGATCTCCTACCGCTTCTCGACGGCGAAAAGACCGCAAAGCCGCCGACGATTTATCGCGCGCTCGATTTCCTGGTGAAGATGGGCTTCGCGCATCGCATCGAAAGCCTGAACGCGTTCGTTGCCTGTGATGTCGGCGCGTGCGCGCGCTCGACAATCTTCCTCATCTGCGAAAAGTGCGGCGGCGCTGAAGAGTTTGACGCCGGCCATGCCCTCATCGATCTCACGGACGCCGCCAAGAAGGATGGCTTCGCCATCAACCGCACCATGATCGAAGCCAGCGGTGTCTGCGCCACATGCCAACAAGCAGCATGAAGCACCCGGCGCCCCTGCCCGCGCCGCTCTATCAGGGCAGCGTCAACACCTGGGAATGCGATGACGGCGGCCACTTGAATGTGCGCTTCCATCTTGAGCGCGCGATGTCGGGCCTTGCGCATATGGCTGTGCATCTGGGCGTGCCGCGCGCGTTCAGCGCCAACGCGGGTTCAACCATCGTGCCGCGCGAGGCGCATATCCGCTTCCTGAAAGAAGCGCGCCCTGGCGCCCCGCTTGTCATGCACGGCGGCGTCATTGCGTTCGGCGACAGCGACGCCACTTTTTGCCTCGATATGCGCCATCACGATGGCGCGCCGAGTTCATGCTTCACATTGAAAGTCGCGCACGTCGAGACACGCGGATTCCGCGCGTTTCCCTGGTCGGCGCGCACGCGCGAAGCGGCAAAGCGCCTGACCGTTGAGCCGCCCGAGCACTCGAAGCCGCGCTCGATCGATCTCGCCAAGCCGCTGGCCGACGCCTCGCGCGAGAACGCCATCGCCATCAAAGCCCAGCGCATTGGCGGCGCGCTGGTGACGCCCGATCAGTGCGACGCGTTCGGGCGCTTCCGCGGCGAACAATTCGTTGGCCGCATCTCCGATTCCGTGCCGAACCTGCTGACGCAATGGCGCCACGCCGCCGCCAGCGAAAGCGGCGCATCTCCAGCGGGCGCCGTCGTCGAAGCACGCGTCGCTTTCCGCCGCTTTCCGCACGCGGGCGATCTTATCGAGATCCACTCGGGCATCGCTGAAGTCGGCGACAAAACGCTACGCCTCGCGCATTGGATCGTCGATCCAGAGAGCGGCGCGGCGTGGGCGAGCATGGAAGCTGTCGCGCTCACGTTCGACACCAAGACGCGCAAGGCGATCGCGCCGAGCGAAGAAGCGCGCGCACGCGTCGCCAAAATGATCGTGCCGATTAGCGTCTGATCATTGCACCAACGCGTCGTGATATTTGCGACCTGCGCGCGCTAGCATCGCGGCGGTTTCAATCGCGGCGCGGGCGCGGTCCGGCCGCTCCATCGGCAACATGTGGCCAGCGCCTTCGACAGTCGCCACGCGCGCATCGGCCTTGATGGCCGCGATGCGATGCATACTGGCCTCGCTGATCGTTGAATGCCGCTCGGCGCGCAACAGCACCAAGGGGTCCGTAACCTTGCGCAACGCTGACCATGGATCGTGCCGCTGCGCGCAGTACGTCGCGGCCTCAAACTGCGGACGGCATGCGAGCTTGAAAGCGCCGGCGCCATCTTCGATCAAACCATCGGCGACGTAATCCGCGATCACCTCGCGCGGAAAGGATTTGAACACGCCGCGTCCGGCAAACGCTTCAACGGCCTCTTCGCGGCTCGCAAAGGCACTGCGCCGCTTGGCTGCGCCGACGGCGAGCGGCATCGAGCGACGTTGCAGCATAGGCGCTAGCGGCAATTGCGACATCGCGCGCGCCGACGCAGGCAAAATCACCGGTTCGAGCAGCGCCAGACCAGACACTAAGTCGGTACGCGCGCCAGCCGTGAGCAAACTCACGGTCGCGCCCATCGAATGGCCGGCGAGCGTGACTGGCGCGGTGAAATGTTCGAGCACAGCGATCAGATCATCGCGATGACGTTGCCAGGATGTGTAACCCCAAGTCTTCGCCGGCAATTCAGTGCGGCCGTGGCCGCGCGCATCGAGCGCGAGGACGTGGAATTTGTCGCCCAACGGTGCGAGCAGCGCGCGATAGGTCAGCGCGTTGAAGCCGGTGGCGTGCATGAAGACGATGTCGGGCGTCGGCGTTTCGGCGCCGAAGGCGATGCCGGCCACGCGCCCGCCAGGCACCTCGAAGCCAACGCGGCGGAACTCTGAAGGTTCAGTCTCAGTCACGGGCGCGGACCATGGCGAGGCGCTCCGTTAAAGGCAAGCCGCGCCCGCGCGTCGGGCGAGCAGGCTCAGCCGAACACGCGCCGGAGAATGTCCGTGGTGCGGCGCGCGGGGTCACGGCGGATGGCGCGCTCCTCCTCGCCAATAAAGAAGAAGCAACCGTCGAGCGCTTTGGTCGTGGAAAAGTTAATGACCTCAGTGCGCAGATCGGCCGTCATGCTGGAGAGGCCGACTTCGCGCAGCGCCGTGCGCATCAAGGTGAACGCGCCCGATTGGGTCAGCGCTTGCGTCATCGGCGGACGCAGCAGCGACGTCAGCCGCGTTTCGGTGCGGCCGCGCAGATAGCGCGTCGCGGAATCTTGCGGCCCGCGCACGATCTCGATGGCATCCGCGATGGTGAGCGTCCGCACTGCATTGACGAACAAGCGCGACGCTTCCGGCATCGTGCGCTCAGCAGCGCGGTTGAGGCTCTCCTGCAACTGATCGAGCGGCGCCGACATGCCGAGCCCCGAGAGCGCGCGCTGCGATTGGCCGAGCACGCCCGGCAGCGGAATGCGCACGCGCGGATCGCTCCAAAAGCCGTTGGGCTGGCCCAGATGCGTGGTCGCGTTCATGGCCGCGAGCCCCAGTGCATCGCGCAGCCCGCGCGTAGCGTCACCCTGGGTTAAGCCATTGAGCAAAGGCTGTTGCGCGAACGCCGGCGTGGCCGCGAGCGCGGCGGCCAAGAACACACGGCGATCCAGATGATTCTTCATGTGCGCACCGTATCCCACCCCGAGGCCGGCCCCTACGCCGGCAAGCGTAATAAACCGTCGCAAACTGTCAGCCGCCCGGGCCTGACAAATCAACGCGAACACGCCATTGTTTCACCCGATGACGCTCTCGGACCTCCTGCCCAAGCTGCACTACCCCACCCGGCTCGAGAAACTGGTGGACGGGTGGGTGCATGGCGTTGGGCTCATGGTGTTCACCTTTGCGGTGGGCATCGCGCTCGGGCTCGCGATTTGGCAGGGCGGGCTCAGCATGGCGAGCGCGGTCGCGGTGTACGCCGTCTGCGTGATGGCCATGATCGGCTGCTCGATGGCCTACAACATGACCGAGCAGCCCAAGCGCAAAGCACTGCTGCGCCGCTTCGATCACGCCGCGATCTTCCTGATGATCGCCGGGACCTACACGCCGTTCACCACCATTCGGTTCGACGGCGCCTGGGCGATCAGCATGACCACCATTGTCTGGGCGCTCGCGATCATCGGCGCCGCCGGCAAACTCTTCCTGCCAGGCATCGGCAAGAAAGTTTGGATTGCATTCTATGTCGCCTTGGGCTGGCTCGTCGTTGCAGCGCTCGGGCCTATGCTCCACGGCGTGCCGCTAGCTGGCCTCATCCTGCTCGCGATTGGCGGGGCGCTCTACACGATCGGCATCCCGTTCTATGTCTGGGAAAAACTCCCCTTCCGTCGCGCGATCTGGCACGGCTTTGTGCTGGCCGCCGCCGGCGTCCACTACGCCGCTGTTCTCACCGGCGTCGTGTTCGCGTAACACAGCGCTCAGCTCTTGCGCACAAACTCCGATTTCAGCTTCATCGCGCCGAAACCCTCGATCTTGCAGTCGATATTGTGATCTCCGCCAACAAGGCGGATGTTCTTGACCTTCGCGCCAACCTTTAGGACCTGGGAAGTCCCCTTGATCTTCAGGTCCTTGATCACGGTGACCGTGTCTCCGTCAGCCAGAACATTGCCGTTGGCGTCGCGAACAACATCCGCTTCCTCGGCGGCATCAGCTTGCGCGGCGGTCCATTCGTGCGCGCACTCGGGGCAAATAAGGAGTGGCCCATCTTCATAAGTGAAGGCGGAGCCGCAGGCCGGGCATGGAGGAAGTGCGCTCATAAGCGCTGGTACCAGACCGGGCGCACGCGCGCCACGTTCAGCGTGTCACACCGTGTCCGCAGCGATGACGGCAAAGCCCGCACGTGCTAGCGCTATGAACCAGGGAGCAGACGCCATGACCGAACCCACCTGTTTCAAGCTCAGCATCGAGAACAAGGTCGCGCATATTCAATTGGCGCGCCCTGAGGCCTTCAATTCGATGCAGCGGGCGTTCTGGAACGAGCTGCCGGAGCTGGTGCGCGATATCGATGAGAACGCCAAAGCGCGGGCCATCGTCATATCATCCACCGGAAAGCACTTCACCGCCGGCATGGATCTTTCCGTCTTCACAGATGGCGAAAGCATCACGGCCAGCGGCGGCGATCAGTATTCGCGCGCCGAGGCGTTCCGCCAATTCGTGCTGACGCTGCAGAACTCGTTCTCGTGCCTCGACAATGCACGCATGCCGGTGATCGCGGCGATCCAGGGCGGGTGCATCGGCGGCGGCGTGGACATGGTGTCGGCGTGCGACATTCGTTACGCGACCGAAGACGCGTTTTTCCAAATCCACGAAATCAATATCGGCATGACCGCCGACGTCGGCACCTTCCCGCGCCTCTGCAATCTCATCCCGCAAGGCTGGGTGCGCGAACTCGCGTATGCGGGCCGTCGTTTGCCGGCGCAGAAAGCCAAGGAGATCGGCCTCGTGAACGACGTGTTCGCGACGCAGGAGGCGATGCTCGCGCACGCAATGGAATTGGCGCACGAGATCGCGGCTAAAGCGCCGGTGGCCGTCGCCGGCTCCAAGCGCATGATCAATTACGCGCGCGATCATTCCATCGCGGATGGACTGGACTATATCGCGACGTGGCAAGCGGGCATGTTCTCGCCCCCACACATGATGGAAGCCTTCGCGGCCAGGGCGCAAAAGCGTGAACCGAACTTCCCGGACTTGGCGCCGCTCAGAAAGAAGATGTGACGATGGACATCCGTTTCGTCTCCCCCGGCCCGAACCCGCCGCACGAGGTCAACGCCTTCGTCGAAATCCCGCAGGGCGGCTTGCCGGTGAAGTACGAACTTGATCAGAAGAGCGGTGCGCTCTTCGTTGATCGGTTCCTGCACACTTCAATGCTCTATCCGAGCAATTACGGGTTCATACCCAATACGCTCGGCGAGGATGGCGACCCGATCGACATTCTCGTCGTGACGCCGATGCCGGTTGTCGCCGGCTGCCTTATTCGATCGCGGCCGGTGGGCGTGCTGCTCATGGATGATGAAAAAGGCGTCGATGAGAAAATCCTCGCTGTGCCTGTCGATGCGCTCAATCCGTTCTACAAGGACGTGAAGACGCATGAGGATTTGCCGCCGCTGCTGGTTGCGCAGATCAAGCACTTCTTCACGCACTACAAAGATCTCGAGCCCGGCAAGATGGCGAGCGTCGGCGAATGGGCGTCGCTGGAAGTCGCGCACGAGCGCATCAACCTCGCGATCAAGCGCAAGAAATGAGCGACGCGACTATTGCATCGCGCTTGATCGAAGCCGCCATCTCGTGCGCGGCGGAAGCTGCGAACGCGCGCGCGCCGCTGGTTTCGATCAGCATGGAATTTCTGAGCGAAGGCGACGCGGCCAGCATCGACGCCACCATCACGCGCAAGACGCGGACCTTGGTGTTCGTGCATACAGAGGCGACCGGCGCGGACGGCGCGCGGCTCGTCACGGCCGATAGCGTGCACAAAGTGCTGACATGAAAAGAGCGCGGACCTTACGGCCCGCGCTCCAACTCACTTAGGTTTGGCGCTTAGCTGAAGACTTCGAACAGACCAGCCGCGCCCATGCCGCCGCCGATGCACATGGTGACGACGGCGTGCTTGGCCTTACGGCGCTTGCCTTCCATCAGCACGTGGCCGACGAGACGCGCGCCCGTCATGCCGAACGGGTGACCGATGGCGATCGAGCCGCCATTGACGTTGTACTTCTCCGGATCGATGCCGAGGCGATCGCGAGAATAAAGGCACTGCGACGCAAACGCTTCGTTGAGCTCCCACAGATCGATGTCATCGACCTTGAGGCCTTGGCGCTCGAGCAAGCGCGGCACCGCGAACACCGGGCCGATGCCCATTTCGTCAGGCTCGCAACCGGCAACGGCGAAGCCTTTGAACAAGCCCATCGGCTCAAGGCCGCGCTTTTCGGCTTCCTTTTCGTCCATCAGCACGACGGCTGCAGCGCCGTCCGAAAGTTGGCTCGCATTGCCGGCGGTGACGAAATTGCCAGGACCGCGCACCGGCTCAAGCTTGGCGAGGCCTTCGATCGTGGTGTCGGCGCGGTTGCATTCGTCCTTGGTGACTGTGTAGTCGACGAAGCTCTCCTCTTTCGTCTCCTTGTTGACGACTTTCATCTTCGTCTTCAGCGGCACGATTTCATCGTTGAAGAGGCCGGCGGCTTGGGCCGCGGCGATGCGCTGTTGCGAGCGAAGCGAATATTCGTCCTGGTAATCGCGCGCGACGTTGTAGCGCTTGGCGACGATGTCCGCGGTTTCGATCATCGCCATCCAGAGCTCAGGCTTGGTCTTCATCAGCTCTTCTTCGGTGATGTGATAGCGGTTGGCCTTGCCGCTCATCTGCACCAGCGAAATCGATTCAACGCCGCCGCCGACGGCAGCCTTTGCGCCCTCGTTCATGATGTAGTGCGAGGCTTGCGCGATGGCCTGCAGCCCCGACGAGCAGAAGCGGTTCACCGTCGTGCCCGAGGATGTGACCGGCAGGCCGGCGCGGATGAGCGAGAGACGCGCAATGTTCGAGCCCGTCGCGCCTTCCGGGGCGCCGCAGCCGATGACGACGTCCTCGATCATGGCCGGGTCGATCTTGGCGCGCTCAACTGCGTGCTTGATGGCGTGGCCGGTCATCGTCGCGCCGTGCGTGTCGTTGAAGCCGCCGCGGCCGGACTTGGCCAAGCCCGTGCGGGCGTAAGAAACGATAACAGCGCGACCCATGAGTGCTCTCCCTCTTATATGCGGCGCACACTAAGCATGGCTGCGCGCGCGCGAAAGCGCGTATCGCGGCGTCAGCCTGTAGAAAGCGTCGCAGGGTTAGGAGATGGCCTGGTTGTTGACGAGGCCGCCGCTGGCGTTCGGGTCTTCAACCACTGTCGGCTGGTTCGCCGCAGCGGCGGCTGCGACGCCGCCCTGGGTCAGGAAGCCGCGGCCCCGCTCCTGGATCCACTTGGCGATGTCCTCGGAGAGCACGCCGGCCACGATGCCGACGAGCGAGACCGTGAACGGGTTGAGCGAGGACGAGGTGCCGGCGGCGTCCGGCGTGGTCGAGGCTATAGCAAAGCCGGCAATGGCAGCGTTCGCCAACACGTAGAAGGCCAATGCGGCGCACATGCCGAAGATGAGGCGCACGACGATCTCAGCCATCGTCACCGGCAGCGGCCGGTTGAGATAGGCCGGAAAAAGATAGAGCAGCGCACCGAGCGCGCCCATCAGCAGCACCAGCGTCGTCGACAGCAGCGCCGGGTGGCCCTGCGCCAGATAGGCGCTGATGCTGAACGGACTCATGCGGCGCAGTGCGTCTGCCTCGCCGCGCACGCGGTCATACGCTGTCGCGCCCGGCACGACTTCGGCTTGCAGCGCGAGAATGCGGCGATCCGCCTCCTGCACCTGGCCGCCGACGAGACGCTGGCGCGCGGCGATGTCGGCACGCTGGGCGTTCAGTTCATCGAGCGATTGCTCCTGCTCCACCAATTGACGCGTTTGCGCTTGCAGCTGTGCGAGGCGTTGCTGATCGGCCGGCGCCAACGAACTGCGCGATGCGAGGCTTTCGACGCGGCGCGTAAGCGCTGCGGCGGATGTATCCGCGGCAGCGCTGATTTCGGTGATGTTCGCGTTGCGCTCGATATCAGCGACCATACCGACAATGGCGGCGCGCGATTCATCGGCGCTGTTGGCGCCGGTTTGGATCTGGCCGTCGAGGGTAGCGATCTGGTTGGCAAGATCGCGTTGCTCGCCGCGGGGACCGCGCGTCGCATCTTCGATCTGATCGATCAGTTCGCCATTGGCGCGCAGTTCAGCGAATGAGACGAGGCCGCCGGTTTCGGGCGCGATCTGCTGCAGCCCAAATTGGAAATCACGCGCGCTAAAGACCAGCGCGCTCATGATCAGAACGCCGACCATCGCGAACGCCAAAACTACGCCGACCGCGAATTTATGAAACGTCATCCCACCACTCCCCCTGCGCATGCGCGCTGCGCCGTTCTAACCCAGATTGGGAGGCGCGGTTAACCATGTTCGCAGGCGCGGGCGACCGTCCATCGGAAGCCCATTGCCAGACGGTAATGCATCATCGATGAATATTTGTCGTTTCGTTCAATTTTCTCTTGTCAGCCATCAGCGAACCGGGCATCTTCCTTCGCAGCGCTCCTCCCCAGGCCAGCGCGACCGTTTCAGGGAGATTTTTCATGTCCGCTATTCGCTCGATCCTCGTAGCCGCCGTCGTCAGCGCCAGCTTCGTTGGCGCCGCCTACGCGCGCGGAGAAGTGTTCACCGCCAAGCTCGAGACGCCGGTCACCGAGCAAACCCGCGTTATCGCCGTCAACACGCTGTGGACGTGCACTGGCGACACCTGCCTCGCGCGCCCGGATCACGGCGCGAACGTGCGCTCGTGCCGCCAATTCGTGCGTGAGGCCGGCTCGCGCGTGACCGCCTACGGTTCGGAAGGCGATCAGCTGACGGCCGACGAACTTGCGCGCTGCAATGGCGACATCCAGGCGCAGCAGGCATCGAACTAAGCTCACCTCTCTCAGAGCTGAACTGGCCCGCGAAGCTTATGCTCTGCGGGCCTTTTCTATGTGTGCTCGCGCCCGCGCAAAGCGTCTTGGCGCCAGGGATGACGCCCGCATGGCTCAAGCGTCAACAGCGCGACGGCGGGATCATCGATCAACCGCGCACGCGCAGCGCCCGTGCGCACATCCATTATGGTATGGCTGGCAGGCGCGATTGAGCCATTGGCTTGGCGCGCAAGGACCAGGACGCCGTACGCGCCGTCCGTGCGATCACCGCCGGGCAAAAGCAAATCATAGACGATGCGGACCCGGAACGCGTCGGCACTGTCGGCTTCGACCTCGTAACGCGGGTTCGCGAACAACGTTTCGACTTCGTCATCATAGACGGCTTCGATCGCTTCGGCTCTGAATCGCACGCCAACACCAGACGCACACGCAGCGGGCCCGGCGCTCCAGAGGCCTTCAAGCTCGGTCGGCGGGCGCGCGCCCGCGCACCCTGCGAGCGCAAGGCTAAGCAAGGCGAGGAGCGGTATGGCGCGCGCCATGAGACTAATTCGCTACGCTCGTATGGTTGATGAGGTCTGAACATCGCAACACACTGGTCAAAGTGCTCCCGGCGCCCCATGTGACGACGGCCCCTAGGGCGACATGACCACATCCGCGATCCCCTCCCCACGCCACACCCCCGGCCGCGCAGCATCCGAGGTGCTGGAAGAACTCGCCGAGGCGTTTCAGGGGGAAAAAATCACGGTTGGTGAATTGATCGACGAGTTGGATTCGCGCGCGCACGGCGTGCTGCTGCTGATCCTGGCGCTGCCCATGTGCATCCCGAATATTCCGGGCATCTCGACGATCTTCGGCGTGCTGATGATCGCGCCGGCGCTCGGGCTCATGTTTGGGCAACGGCGGTTGTGGCTGCCTGAGCGCGTGCGCGCCTGGACATTCCCACGCGAAGGCTTCAGCCGCGCACTGCGCGTTGCGATTGGCGGGTTGAAGCGCGTTGAGTTTCTGATCAAGCCGCGGTTGTCATTCTTGACGCGCTGGCCGGTGACATCGCTCGTCGGCTTTCAGACGCTGATCATGGCGCTTGTGCTGATCCTGCCGATCTTCGGCGCGAACTTGTCGCCGGGTGTGACCGTAACGCTGACGGCCTTGGCGCTGATGCAGCGCGATGGGTTGCTGATGCTACTTTCGGTGCCGTGCGCTGTCGGCTCGGTGATTTGGGTTTATCTCTTCACGAAATACGGCGTCATGGCCGCCGCCTGGTTGGGCGAGTGGCTGCACACGATCTGGCCGTTCAACTTATTCTAGCAAGACCGGCGGATGAGCCAGCCAAGCTGTTCGCCTGAGCGCGAGACAGCGGGTTCGGCTGTGCGGCAGTTTTGCGCGCGTGGTTGCTGAGCGCCGCGCTGGAATTCCGGATCGCCTTCGCCGCTGCGGCGGTCAACGTCGGAAAGCGTTTCAAACACCGCGATTTCGCCGGCGCTGACGATGCAGTCGTGGCGTGCGCCGTTGGCCTCGCGCATACGCACGCTGACATCGCCGCCATCGAGTGAGATCGCGTGCGTGATACGCACGGGACGCGACGTCGCGCGGCCAATGCACGTATCGATCGCGGGTATGAGTTCAGGCAGCACCGACGCCCATGTTGCACGCTCGCCGCTATCGTCGATGCCGCGGCGCGCGCAGCCTTGATAGGCGACGCCTTCGAAGAGAACGTTCGCGGTGTAGGGCAGTTGCACATCACCGGCGGCGCACACTTCGTTGGTGATGGTAATCGTCACAGCGCCGGCGACGACGCGGAGGCCGCGCTCGCGATAATCCCGTTCACCCGTGATGCCGCCGTCTTCGCCAAGGCCAGGGCGCGAGAATTGCGCATAGTCGTTCAGCAGGCGCAGCTCCCACGAGCCGCCCGAGCCGGCTTCGCCCGTGTCGGCGGCAACGCCGCCCGAAGCTTGGAACTCGCCCTCGAACAGCGCGCGCTGCTGGGCGTTGGCCGGACCGCCCAGGGCGGCGAGTTGCTCGGCCGCGACTTCGGCCTCGCGCTCTGCGTCAGACGGAGTCGCGGATTGTTCGGCGTCGCCAGCGGATTGCCGCTGGCAGGCGGAAAGGCTGGCCGCGCCCAAAACGAGCGCCGCGCCCAAGCACACAGAGCGGAGCAGTGTCCGCATGGTTCCCCCGTTCGGCCTATGAGGCCAGCGCCGTTGCAACGCGCTACTATAGACCCATGCAGCGTGATTCCGGCGCCCCACTTTACGAGTTTTTCGCGGGCGGCGGCTTGGCGCGCCTGGGCCTGGAGCCGGATTTCGGCTGCGTGTTCGCAAATGACATCGAACCGGCCAAGGCCAGCGCCTATCGGGCCGCTTTCGGCGGCGACGACATGCGCCAAGGCGATATCTGGAAGCTCAACGCAAGTGATTTGCCCGGCCAAGCGGCCTTGGCCTGGGCCTCGTTCCCCTGCCAGGACCTTTCGCTCGCCGGCGCCCGACGCGGGTTGGCCGCACCGCGATCTGGCGCCTTTTGGGGCTTCCATCGTCTGATCGAAAAACTGGCCGACGAAGATCGCGCGCCCGACGTGCTCGCGCTTGAGAACGTGACCGGGCTTCTCTCCTCGCACGGCGGCGCGGATTTCACGGCGCTGATCCACGCGCTTGATGATCTCGGCTATCGCGCCGGCGCGTTGGAAATCGACGCGGCGTTGTTCACGCCACAATCGCGGCCACGGCTCTTCATCGTCGCGTCGCGCAATGCGCCGATGCATCTGGCGCGCTCAGGCCCGACTGAACCATTCCATTCAACCGCCCTGCGCGGAGTGGTGGCGCGCATGCCGGAAAATTTGCGCAAGCACTTCGTGTGGTGGCGCTTGGAAGCGCCGCCTGCGCGCAACACGCGGCTCGCCGATCTGCTGGACGACGAGCCGCAGGGCGTGACGTGGCAGAGCGAAGAGCAAACGCAGAAGCTGCTGGCGCAGATGAGCGCATTACAAATCGCGCGTGTCGATGCGCTGCGCGAAAGCGGACGGCGCGAAGTCGGCGCTGTATTCCGGCGCATCCGCATTGAGCACGGTGAGCGCGTGCAGCGCGCCGAAGCACGATTTGATGGAATTGCTGGCTGTTTGCGCACGCCAGCGGGGGGATCGAGCCGGCAGATTTTGCTGTTCGTGGAAGGCCGGAACGTGCGCTCACGCCTGCTCTCGCCGCGCGAAGCGGCTCGGCTAATGGGCGTGCCCGAGCACTATCCCCTTCCCGCGAGCCAGACAGCGGCGCTGCACTTGGTTGGCGATGCGGTGTGCGTGCCGGTGGTGCGTTGGTTGTCGCAAAATCTGTTGGCGCCGTTGGCTGGCGCGGCGCGGCAACGCAAGAGCGCCTGATGCGCGCGGACGTGTTCGACGTCGCAAAACGCTCAGCCATCATGCGCGCGGTGAAGTCGCGCGATACCTCGCCCGAGCTTGCGGTGCGCGCGGCGGTGCGCGCGCTAGGTTTTGGCAGGCGCTATCGGTTGGACGGCGCGCAACTGCCGGGAAAACCTGATCTGGTGTTCGGCGCGCTCGGCAAAGTCGTGTTCGTGCACGGCTGCTTCTGGCACGGGCACGATTGCAAACGCGGCGCGCGTCAGCCGAAGGACAACGCTGCTTACTGGCGCGCCAAGATCGGGCGCAACGTGGCGCGCGACAAGGCCTCGCTCAAGGCGTTACGCGGCGATGGCTGGTCGGCGCTGGTGGTGTGGGAGTGCGAGACGCGCGATGGCGCGGCGCTCTCGCGCAAGCTTGCCTCGTTCCTCTCGCAATAAGACCCCTCCGGCACGGGCGTGACCGAAACGCACGCGCCGGAGGGGGCAGAGGCAGCCGCGACACGGGAGGACGCGCGCCCCAATTCGATCCGTTCCGCCGCCATCAAAGCCGCGAGGCGACCTGCGCCGACGAGAAGCATGATGGCCATGGCCTAGTCCTGCCTTAGCGTAGTTGCTAATAATTCGCAATAGCAGAACATGCGTCACTGATCCGGTCAAGTGTGGGGCTCTGCGGCAGTTTAAGCGGCGGAGGTTTGTTGCGTGGACGCAGCGAGGACGCGGGCGTCGAGCGTGAAGGCGAACATCGAGCCTTCGCCGAGTTCGCTCTTGGCCTGAAGCTGGCCGCCCATGAGCCGCGCGAGGCGAAGCGAAATGGCAAGGCCGAGGCCAGGGCCATCGCCTTCGGTGCAAACGCGGCCGCGCCCAAAGATCAGCGCGAGTTGCGAACGCGACATGCCAGCGCCGGTGTCTGCGATCGCGAACGTGAGGCGCACGTGGCCGTCCTGTTCGGACTGCAGCGCTTGCAGGCGCACACGCACGCCGCCGTGGGTCGTATAGCGGACAGCATTGGCGAGCAGATTAAACAGAACTTGCCGTACGCGCAGCGGATCGAGTTCGACGGACACCGGCGTGTTGGGATCGACGTCGACGAAAAGCTCAAGCTGCTTATCGCTCGCGGCGACGCGGAACGCGCTGACGACACCGCGCAGAATTTCGCGTGGATCGGCGGCTTTGGTTTCGATGCGGAGCTTGCCGTTCTCAAGGCGATCAAGATCGGAGAGATCGTCGAGCACGAGCTTCAGCACTTCGCCGGCTTGCGCGAGCGTCGCAATATGGGCGCGCGCTTGTGGAGATGCCGCGGCGCGGCGCAAATGCTCAGCGGCGCCGATGAGCGCTGTCATGGGCGTGCGCAATTCGTCGTTCATGCGGCGAATGACGTCGGACTTCGCAGCGGCGGCAGCGGCGGCGGCTTGACGTTCGCGCAACGCAGCCGCTTCGGCTTGCGCCTGCGCGATGTCAGACGCGACGAGGCTGCGCCACAGATTGACGCCGAAGCCGAGCAGCAGAAGGCCGCCAACGAGCGGCATGAGATCGAGCGGATTGCGGAAGCCGTTCAGGGCGTATTCCAGCAGCGGCAAACCAAGTAGCACGGCGATTGTGGGCCCTGCTCCTGCAATCGAGAGCGGTTGCGACATGCGCAGCGTTGCAGCAGCGTTGGCGAGGCCGCCGCAGAGATAGATGACGGCCAAGGTTTCGCCCGGCACGTAGGGCGAAAACCAAAGCAACGCGGCGAGAATGTTGCCGTAGAAGCTCTGAAACGCGGTCCAAGCGACGAGCCCGCCGAGCTTTTTGGGCGCGCGTCCGGCGCTGCTTTCGGTGAAAAGGTTCTGATAGATCAGCCGATCCATCACAACGACGCCGGCGAGACCCGCGAACCAGAACAGCGGGAGCGCGTTTCCGACAACCGAGGTCGCCACCACCGCAACGATCGCGCAGGCGCCGACACGCAGCCAGGAATTCGCGACCCGAGCGCGGCCCACGCTAATGAGCGCGCGCGTGCGCTTGGCGTCGTCATGCGCGTCGTCGGCATTCGCCGGCGCGTTCAGAGGCAAGGCGGCGTCGCTCAAAGCGGCGTCATTGTGACAAAACAGCCCTGCCGCTTTGTTAAAACCGGAACAGGTTTCGCGATTGGTAAATCAATTCTTGACGTCACTCGCCGAGGCGCGTTGGTGGGCGTCGAAGGCAGGAAATATGCGGCTTCTTACGGGTTTTCTCTTTGCGCTGACGCTGATGTCTGCGGCTGTCGCCCACGCTGAAGTGGCGTCGTCGTCGCCGACTTCGTTTGTACTTCGTGGTGAAGCAACAGTTACAACGACTCCGGACCGCGCTTGGCGGGCGCTGACGCAGCCTGGCCGTTGGTGGAGTTCTGCGCACACATATTCGGGCGATGCACGGCGGCTGACGCTCGATCCGCGCGCGGGCGGATGCTGGTGCGAACGCTGGAGCGATGGCCAATCGGTCGAGCACCTGCGCGTCGTCGCGGTGATGGAAAACGAGGGCGTGCGCACGCTCCGCACAGTGGGTGGGCTGGGCCCGCTTCAGGCCATGGGCGTTAGCGGCGTGTTGACATTCACGGTTGCACCGGACGCCTCGGGGGCGAAAGTCACGATCGAATATCGCGTATCAGGCGAACCCGGCCTTGGCCTCGACCAATTTGCCGCCCCTGTGGATAGCGTTTTGATGGAACAGTTTGGCCGGCTCAGTCGCTTTATCGCCACGGGGACGCCCGATTAGTCGGGCCGTTCATCGCCCGCTCAGGCAGGGGGAAGGATGTTCCGTGTTGGAACTGAGCGCCATCAGCTCAAAGCTTTGTGCATAAGGAGGGTATTATGCTCCGCAAATTCATGACCATGGCGGCTGCCGCCATTTTTCTCGTCGGCTGCACCACAGTCGATCCTGTGACCGGTGAGCGCGAAGCGAACCGCACCGCGAACGGCGCCATCATCGGCGCGATCGCTGGCGCGGCGGCCGGCACGCTTGCTGGCGGTGATGATCGTCGCAACGCGATGATCGGCGCCGGCATCGGCGCGCTCGCGGGCGCGGCGATCGGCAATTACATGGACCGCACGTATCAGAACCTGCGCGAGCGTCTTGCTGGCACGGGCGTCGGCGTTGAGCGCGTCAGCCAATCGCAGATCCGTTTGATCTTCCCGTCTGACCTCACGTTCGACTTCAACCGCGACAGCGTGAAGAGCCAATTCGTCGGCACGCTGCGCAACACCGGCTCGGTGCTGCGCGAGTACGACCAAACGACCGTGGACGTGTACGGCCACGCCGACTCGGTTGGTTCGGATGAATACAACCAGGACCTCTCGGAGCGTCGTGCGATGAACGTCGCGTCGGTGCTGATGCAAGGCGGCGTGATCCGTCAGCGCGTCGTGGCGCAAGGCTTTGGTGAAAGCCGCCCGATCGCTTCGAACTCGACGGATGATGGCCGCGCGCGCAACCGCCGCGTCGAGGTCTATATCAGCGCCTTCCAGGGCTAAGAGCTGAAAGGCTCCAACAAAACGCCGTCGCGCCGAACAGCGCGGCGGCGTTTTCGTTTCCAGGAGAACGCCATGCGCGCACTGATCCTCGCTTTCGCGCTCGCCGGGTGCTCACCACAAGCGCCGAGCGAACCGACGCCGCCCGCGCCCCTGCCCTCAACCCAAGCGCCGCCCGCGAGCCAAGCCGCGCTCGCGCAAATGCCAAGCTGGGAAAGCGCGCGCGCCGCGGGCGTCGATTTCCGCGCTGTCGGGCAAGAGCCGGGTTGGATGGTCGACGTCTATACGCAAGGGCGCATCGTCGCGCTGATGGATTACGGCCAGACGCTGGTCGAATTCCCTGCCGCCACGCTCACCAACCCCGCCGAAGGCGCAACCCGCTTTGAGGCGCAAGTGCAGGGCCACACGCTTAGCCTCACCGCAAGGCGCGCGCCCTGCGAGGACGCGATGAGCGGCGCGCCATATCCGGCAACGGTCGAAGTCGTGTTCGACGGACGCACTTTAAACGGCTGCGGAAAATCTGTCTGACGTCCGGAACAGAAGCGGTCGCCGATCGTTCAGATTGCCGAGAGCGCGTCTACTACCCCCACGGCCCAGCGCTCTAACCTTTTGGCGGCTCCCTTCCTCGAAGGGGGCCGCTGTTGGTTGTGCCGCCCGTCACGCCGCAACCGAGCCTGCGCTTGACGATGGACGCGTGCGAAATCCACAAACACGGCATGACGACTATCGCGCTCACTCCCGAGGCAAATGCGGCGCGTGATGCGCTGCGCCGCATCCTCGCCGCGGCTTGGTTGGCCGTGATCGCTGGCGTGCTGGTGCAACTCGCCGTCATCGGCGTGCGCGCTTGGGCGGGCGGCGTTGTCGAGGCAATGGGCGTTGCAGCGGAACTCGCGCAGGGCTTGAGCTGGTCGATCCTGGTGTGCGCGGCGATCGCGGTGGGCACGCTGGCTTCGAAATCACGCGCCGTGATCGCGGGGTGGATCGGCTTTTTCGCGGGGCCGCTCGCGTGGGCAGCCGCCAAGGGCGTGCAGAAGGGCGTGCAAGCGCTGGCCAGCGTGCCGCAGGACCAGTTGACGCCGCTGTTCTGGGCGGTGTGTGCGTGGAAAGGCTTGGAATACGCCCTGCTCGGCTACGGGCTTGCGCTCTTAGTGGCGCGCGGCGGCGCGCGCGCGTCTTCGTATGCCACGTTCGGCGCGCTGGTGGGTTTGCTGAGCGCCTGCATCGTGATCGCGCTCAACGTCGGCAACGCGGCGGCGAACGCTAGCCATGTGCCGCTGCCTAAAGTGGCGAGCTTGTTGGCGAATGAACTATTCTTCGCAACCGCCTGCAGCGTCGTCATCTACGCGGCGCAGACGCTGACACGCTCGCTCGGCGTGCTGAAGCGCGCTAGCGCAGCTTGAGGCGTTTCATCTCGGCTTTGTTGAGCTGGCGCTTGTCGCGCGCATAAACACCGTCGCGGCCATAGAGCTTGATCAAAGGCAAGTCAGAGAGATGCGCGCGCTGCACGACATCATCGACCACTCCGTAGAGTGGGATTTTTGCGAGTTTCACCTCCCACCAGGCGCCATCGCTGAGCAGATGCAGCTGCGTCTTGGCGTCGATGACACGCATACGCGCGGCGCGGGCGGCCTCCTCCCGAATGCGAGCTTCTTTCTGCCGTGCGCCTAAGCGTTTGTAGTGTTCGTTCTTGCGCAGCAGGCCGGTGCGCGGATGGACGTAATACAAGCACCAATCGTCGCTCAGCGCGCGCTCGCCGCCGAAGCGCGGCGTGACGACGACAACACCACCTTTCATGCGCGTTGACGTCGCGACGAAATCCTTCAAGTGATCGCGGACATGCTGCTGCACAGTCGAGGTCGGCTTGAGGTGTTCGCTGATCTCGGAATAGACCTTGTCCCACGGCCGGCCGACGTTTGACGCGAGATAGCGCTTCAGCGGATTGAGCGTTTCGTTGAGGCCTTTGGTCTTCCGGTCACGGCCCTTGGGTTCGCGCGCGCCTTTTGCTTTGATAGGTTCGCCATCATCATCGACGAGCGCACGCGTGCGGCCGGGCTTTTTGCCCGCCACAGCGCGACCCCAGCGGGGGCGCTCCACGATCACTTTCGACATGTCCTTACGCATGGGGCGCGCGGTTTAGGCGCGCGCGGCGTCGCAGGCAAGCGGAATGTGAATAACTACGCGACGCGGACTTCGCGGCCGGTGCGCTTGTCGATCTTCGGCTTCTTCTTCAAACGCCGACGAAATTCCTGCGCAGCGCGGGTATTTTTGAAGCGTTTATAGATGGCGCTGAGCTTGGCGGGTGAAGCCACAAGTTCGAAATCGCCACTGAGTTCGGCGCCCGGCGCATCAATGCGAATGACGGTGACGCGTTCGCGCAGCGCCGCTGGCGCAAGCGCAAGTGCGGCCTGCGCGCCGGTTTGCACCACCAAATTCTGGGCGTTGTCACCGATGTTGAAGGCGAGCCGCAGCTGCGCCTTGCGCGGCGACATTTCGTAGATGCTGCGCAGCGCGACGCCCGCAGCATCGGCGATGCCGGGTGTCATCAGCGCATGACCGATGCGGACAGCGTCATTGAAAACCGCCAGCGGCGTGCCGTGGCTCTTCGGAGGAATTGCGCGCGCTATGACTGCGGGGCCAAAACCCCACAACAGGCGCATCTCCGCCCGCGCCGTCGACGTTGGCGTGTCGATGATGATTTTGGTTTGCGCCGGCAGAAAATAGAGCGCGAGCGGGATCAACACCGCCGCAGCGCCAGCCGCGATCGCCCAGATCATCCATGTATCCATCGCCGCACGCTAGCCGCATGGCGCGGGGTGCGCCATGGGCTTTCGTGGGCGTGGAACTTTAGACTTTCGTCGGCTTGCGCGTTTGCTTGCGGTACTTCGGCGGCGCGCCGCTGTTGGACCACACCGAATTACCCTTGCGGTCACGGCGATCGCCCTCGTCGCGCGCGCGGCTGGGCGCGTGGCCCTGCTTGGCGTGCGCTTTGCCGTGGGTGTCCGAAGCGTGATGCTTCTTGGCGGCGTGCTTGCGGGCGGGATGCACCGAGCCAGAACGGCCAGCCGGGCCTTTCGGGCGAACCGGACGCTCATCAGCCTTCGGCGCACGGAGCGAGAGGTCGGTCTCCATCACCGGCACCGCTTGCTTCAAGAGCTTCTCGATGTCCTTCAGGTAGGCGCGCTCATCCGGCGCACAGAAGGAAATCGCGATGCCGCTACGCGCGGCGCGTGCGGTGCGGCCGATGCGGTGCACGTATTGCTCGGGCACGTTCGGCAGATCGAAATTGATGACGTGGGTGACGTCGTCCACGTCGATGCCGCGCGCGGCGACTTCGGTGGCGACCAGCAAGCGAGCGTGGCCCTTCTTGAAGGCGTCGAGCGCGCGCGTACGTTGGCCTTGGCTCTTGTTGCCGTGAATGGCTTCAGCCTCGAAGCCTGCGCTTTCGAGCTTTTTCGCCACGCGATCTGCGCCGTGCTTGGTGCGGGCAAAGACGATGGCGCGCTTGATCGATTTATCGGCCAGCAGAGCGTGCAGCAGGTCCTGCTTTTTCGCGTTGTCGACGTGGACCACGACTTGCTCGACGCGCTCGGCGGTCGTGCTGGCCGGGGTGACGGCGATCTTTTCAGGCTGATCCAGGAATTGCGCGGCAAGCTCTTCGATCGCTGGCGGCATGGTCGCAGAGAAGAACAGCGTTTGACGCGCGCGTGGCAGGATAGTCGCGATTTTGCGCAGGTCGTGGATGAAGCCCATGTCCATCATGTGGTCGGCTTCGTCGAGCACAAGGATTTCGACCTTGTCCAAACGCACGCTGCGCTGCGAGACGTGGTCGAGCAAACGGCCGGGCGTGGCGACGAGAACATCGACGCCGCGGAACATGGCTTGTTTCTGCTTGAACATCGAAGCGCCGCCGAAAACGACGGCCGTCGAGAGGCCCAAGAATTTGCCATAGACGCGGAAGCTATCGCCAATTTGAGCGGCGAGTTCGCGCGTCGGCGCGAGCACAAGCGTGCGGCACGCCTTCTCACCGGGAAACTTACGGTCTTTGTGAAGGCGATCGAGGATCGGCAGCGCGAACGCCGCGGTTTTGCCGGTGCCGGTTTGGGCAAGGCCGATCAGATCCTTGCCCTTTTGCACGATCGGCAGAGCTTGGATTTGGATCGGAGTCGGCTGGGTGTAGCCCTCGGCGTCGAGCGCCTTGAGGATCGGCGCACTAACGCCGAGGTCTTGGAAAGTGGTCACTTAAACTCTTTCGAGCCGGCACGCGTCATCGCGTGGGCTCTATCAGGTCAGGAACGATGCGACGGCGAAGAAAGGCGGCGAGCTATTTGCGCTCAAAGCCGAACGTCGATGGTGGCGTTCCAGTGGGACCGCGTTCATCGGCTCAAATGTCCGGGAACGGTCGCTGGAGCCGGATATCGTGGGAAAGGGTTGAGAAGTCAATAAGGCCGAACGCATAGCTCCCCGTCCTTTCTCCTGGTTAAGAAGAAGGGACGAAGAGCAACGTTGGCTTCTGGAGACCTAAGCAGCCGCTTCTTCGACGAAGCCTTTCCAGGTGCGCATGTAGTTCACGAACACCGGGCCTAGGCCTTCGTCGCGCAGATAGGCTTCGCTGACGGGCGTGGCGATGGCGGTGAAGTTGGCGTCGGCCAACGCGCGCTTTGGAAAATCGTGGTGCAGGATAGCAGCGCGCCCGAGCACCGGCAGATCGTAGCCTGCCGCCAGCACGTCGCGCGCGTCTTGCGCCGACATGATTTTCCCGGCAGCGCCCAGCGCCACACCGTTGCGCGGCAAATCGCTGAAGTAAGAGCCGAGCGTACGGCCCTTCAGTGCTTCGTCCTCCGGCTCCTTCTTTACATCCCACAGCGACATATCAAGGAAGTCGATCTTGCCTTCGCGCAGCAAGCGTTCGGCGACGCTGCGGACCTCAAGCACTTGGAGCCCCCAGCGCTCTGGCGACAAACGTACGCCGAGCGTGAAGCCCGGCTTGGTCGCGGCGCGGACGCCATCAATGATCTCGAACAGGAAGCGCGCGCGGCGTTCCGGATCGCCGCCGTATGCATCATCGCGGCGGTTGAGTTCGGGGCTCAAAAACGAACAGATGAGATAGCCGTGGGCGCCATGCAGTTCGACGCCGTCAAAACCCTCGCGCTCAGCGCGTTGGGCGGCTTCGATGAAGCGATCTCGTGAATAGTGCACTTCGTCGGTCGTCAGTGCGCGGGCGCCGAGCTTTTCGTCGGCCGATGGCGCGGTTGGATTTTTCACCGCACGCAGCCCGCCGTGATGCAGTTGCGCAATGGCGAGGCTGCCCTCTTCGCGGATTTTACCGGCGAGGCGCGTCAGACCGGGCAAGTGGCGATCTTCGTGAAAGCCGAGCTGGCCCGGGAAGCCGACGCCTTCTTCTTGCACGGAAGCCGCGCAAGTCATCGTCAGCGCAAAGCCGCCTTCGGCGCGCATTGTGAGCCAACGGAATTCGTCATCACTCAGAATGCCATCAGGGTGGCTCTGAAGATTGGTGAGCGGCGCCAGGACGAAGCGGTTCTTCAGAATTGCGCCCGAGCGCAGCGTGATCGGATCGGAGAGTGAGGTCATGATGGGCCCATAAATAAGGGGGCGCGCACGCGGCGCACCCCCTAGTTCAGCTTCAGTGTTGGTTTAGCGTCACGCCGCCTTCTTCTGCTTGGCGCCAAAGCGCTCGTAGAAGGACTGGTTGGTCTTCGCCATCTCGCGCAGGAGCTTGTTCGGGCGGAAGCGGTCGCCGTAGGTGTCGGCGAGGCGGTCAGCTTCTTCCACGAACTTGGCGGTGCCCCAGAACAAGTCGATGTAGCTGATGCAGCCGCCAGTGTACGGCGCAAAGCCCCAGGCCAGGATCGAGCCGACGTCGGCATCACGCGGATCGGTGATCACGCCCTCCTCGAAACAACGCGCAACTTCGATGCACTGGCGGAAGAGGAAGCGCTTGGTGAGCTCCTGCTTCAGCTCCGGCGGGCATTCTTTGGTTTTCACCTCGATTTTTTCGGAGAGGCCGGGCCAAATGCGGGTCGGTTTGCCATCGTCGCCATACTCATAATAGCCCTTGCCGCCCTTGCGGCCGACGCGGCCCTTATCTTCCACCAGCCATGACAGCATCGCGGCGCGCGGATCCTTCTTGTAATCCTGCTGATTGAGTTCGGCATTGGTCTTGCCGATCTTCAGCGCGGTATCGAGGCCGACGGAGTCGGAGACTTCGAGCGGGCCCATCGGCATGCCGCATTGGCGGCCGACGTTTTCGATGATCGCCGGCGCGATGCCTTCCATCAGCATCTCCACGCCTTCGGCTGGGTACGTGCCGAAGCAGCGGGAGGTGTAGAAGCCGCGGAAGTCATTCACGGTGATCGGCGTCTTCTTGATCTTGATGACGTAGTCGATCGCCTTGGCCTGCGTTTCGGCGCTCGTGTCCTTGCCCATGATGAGCTCGACAAGACCCATACGCTCGACCGGCGAGAAGAAGTGGATGCCGATGAAATTCTTCGGACGCACAGAAGCTTCAGCAAGGCCGGTGATCGGAAGCGTCGAAGTGTTGGAGCCAAACACAGCGGTGTCGGCGAGATAGGCTTCGGCCTTTTTCGTCACTTCGGCCTTCAGCGCCGGGCTTTCGAACACGGCTTCGACCACGAGATCGCTGCCCTTGATCAACGAGTAATCAGTCGAGGGCGTGATGCGCGCGAGCAGTTCGTCTCCCTTTTCCTTGGTGATCTTGCCGCGCGAGATGTCCTTATCGACGATACGCTTGGAGTAGGCTTTGCCCTTCTCGGCGCTCTCTTGGCTGACATCGAGCAATACGGTTTCGATGCCGGCCTTCGCCTGAACGTAAGCAATGCCCGCGCCCATGAGACCGGCGCCGAGCACGGCGACCTTTTTGATCTCATAGGTCGGGAAGCCTTCGGGGCGGTTTCCGCCCTTGCCGAGCGCTTGCATGTTCACGAACAACGTCCGGATCATGCCCTTTGCTTGTGGTGTGTTCGCCGTCTTGATGAAGTAGCGGCTCTCGATGCGAAGCGCGGCATCGATCGGCACCTGCATGCCTTCATAGATGCACGACAGAATGTTGCGTTGCGCTGGATAGTTGAGGTTGGTCTGCTTGGAGACCATCGCGTTGCCGCCGACAGCCGCCATCGAACCGCCCGGTGTAAATGGGCCGTCCTTCACCTTGTAGCCTTTGACATCCCACGGCGCGATCGCCTTCGGATTTGCCTTCACCCACGCTTTCGCCGCATCGACGGTTTTGCCGGCTTCGACGACCTCATTGATGAACCCGAGGCCCTTGGCTTCCTGCGGCGATTTATCGGCGCCTTGGAGGATCATCATCGCGGCGTTCTGCACGCCGATGAGGCGCGGCAAACGTTGCGTGCCGCCAGCGCCCGGGAGGAGGCCGACTTTCGATTCAGGCAGGCCGAACTTAATCTTCGGGTTGTCGGCAGCGACGCGATAGTGACACGCGAGCGCGATTTCGAGACCGCCGCCAAGTGCGAGGCCTTCGAGCGCAACCGCCACCGGCTTGCCGCAGGTTTCGAGCGCGCGCAGCGAGCGATTGAGCGTGAAGCTCTGATCGAATTGCTTCTTCAGCTTCTCTTCTTCGCTCTTGGGCTCTTCTTGCTTGCCGCCGCCGCGTTCGTTGAGTTCGCCAAGGTCGGCGCCGGCGCAGAAGCCCGTCGTCTTGCCGGACGTAATGACGGCGCCTTTGATCTTCTCGTCGGACTTGATCGTTTCGACGAGAGAAATGAGATCGCGCATCACCGAGCCGGTGATCGTGTTCATGGAGCGGCCCGGCACGTCGAACGTGATGAGCGCGATGCCGTCGCTGTCGACGTCGATTTTGAAGTTTTCCATCGGACCTACCCTACCTTGTTATCTTCCCACCGCGCGCTGCCGCTTTCGATAAGTGACGCCCCGGCCGCGCGCGACCAGCCGGGGCGCCCTCACATCAGTTCACGCGTTCGATCACGGTTGCGGTGCCCATGCCGGCGCCGATGCAGAGCGTGATCAGAGCGCGCTCTTTGTCGGCACGCTCCAACTCATCGACCATGGTGCCGAGGATCATCGCGCCGGTTGCGCCGATGGGGTGACCCATCGCGATGGCGCCGCCATTGACGTTGACCTTCTCCATGTCGAGATCGAGCGCCTGCACCCAACGCAGCACGACCGATGCGAATGCTTCGTTCAGCTCCCAAAGATCGATGTCCTGCTTGGTCAGGCCGAGGCGCTTCATCAGCTTGTGCGTCACGTGCTCGGGGCCAGTCAGCATAATCGAGGGCTCAGTGCCGATTGAGGCGCCGCCAACGATACGCGCACGCGGCTTCAGGCCCAGCGCATCGCCCATTTCCTTGGAGCCGATCAGAACACCCGCGGCGCCATCCACGATGCCGGACGAGTTGCCGGCATGGTGCACGTGATCGATCTTCTCGATCTCCGGATAACGCTGCTGAATGACGCCGTCGAACCCAGGCATGACTTCGCCCTGCATCTTGAAAGAAGGCTCAAGTGCGCCGAGCGATTGCAGCGTTGTCTCCGGACGCATGAATTCGTCGCGGTCGAGCAACGTGACGCCCAGCTGGTCCTTCACCGGGATGATGGACTTCTTGAAGCGGCCTTCCTTCCAGGCCTGCGCGGCGCGTTGCTGCGACTGCACCGCGAACTGATCAAGGTCCGTGCGGGAAAAGCCGTACTTGGTCGCGATCGCGTCCGCGGCGACGCCTTGCGGCGTGAAGTAGGACTTCATGGCGATCGAAGGATCAGTCGCCCACGAGCCGCCCGTCGAGCCCATCGGCACGCGGCTCATGCTTTCGCAACCGCCGCCAATCGCGAGGTCGGCTTCGCCGGATTTCACTTTCGCGGCGGCGATGTTGCAGGCTTCGAGGCCCGATGCGCAGAAGCGCTCGACTTGGACGCCAGCGACGGTTTGCGCATAGCCGGCGTTGAGCACCGCGATACGCGGAAGATTGCCGCCCTGCTCGCCGAGGGGCGAAAGCACGCCCATGTAAACGTCATCGACCTTGCTGGTGTCGAGGTTGTTGCGATCGCGGATTGCTTCCAACACCTGCGTCGCCAATTGCAGCGACGTCTGCTCGTGCAGCGAGCCGTTCGCTTTGCCTTTGCCGCGCGGCGTGCGAACCGCGTCATAAATATAGGCCTCAGCCATCTTCCGTACTCCAACGTTGCGGCGCTTGGCGCCGCTTCACCCTGGATGGGACCGGAGTCGTCCCCGACGCGTCGCCGCGCCTACTCCGCTGACCGCTTCGCTCGGGCTGAGCGAAGCGCGGTAAACTCATGCGCCGTCGGCGATCTCGCGCTCCAGCTCGGCGATCTCGACGTCTAGCGCGCTGATCTGATGCCGCAGCCGATCAAGATCTTCGTCCATTTCCTTGAGCGCCGCAGGGTCGGCCGCCGCCGCAGGCTCTGCAGCGTTCTCCTGACGCACGCGCGCATCCAAACGCGCGCGCAGCGCGATCTTCTGCTCAAGCTTGGTCGTGAGATCAAGGCGATCACCCATCAGTGCGCCTCGCCTTCCGCGATCGCGACATCGCCCCGGAACGAGTTGGCGATGAAGCACGCTTCGTGAGCCTTATGATGCAGCTCGCGCACTTCCTCTGGCGCGGGCTGCTTTTCACCGCCCCACGAAATGTGCGGGTCGAGCTTCACTTGCGTGACCGCAATCTTGCCGCGATCGTCCTTGCCCATCACGCCCGAGGCGCGATCTTCGTAGGCATCGACCACGAAGCCGGCGCGGCGCGCGAGATCGAGAAACCAAAGCATGTGGCAGGTCGAAAGCGACGCCACGAGCAATTCTTCGGGATCGACAGCGTCTTCGCGCGAATACGGCGCCCTCACCACGGAGGGTGAAGCCGAGCCTTGCACCGTTATGCCGCCATCGAACGCGATCTCATGCGCGCGCGAATAGTGGCCGGCGGCGAAATCATCATCGCCGCGTTGCCAGGTGACGGTGGCGGTGTGAACCGCCATCAGAACGCCTCCGCATTGAGCGCCATCACTGGACCCGCGCCGCTCTTCAGCTTGGCGAGGTGCGCGCCAGCGTCCGGCGTCATGCGCGCAAGGAAGTAGCGACCGGTGGCCAACTTTGTTTCGTAGTAGGGATCGGCGCCGCCGCCGTTTTTCTTAGCCGCCAGCGCCGCTTTGGCTTGCAGCGCCCACATGTAGGTGAGCGCCGTGATCCCGAAGAGGTTCAGAAAATCGTGTGAAGCAGCCCCGGCATTGTCGAAGTTCGTCATGCCGTTTTGCATCAGCCACATGGCGCCTTCTTGCAGCTGCGCCTTCGTGACCTTCAGCGTCTCAATGAAATCCTTGAGATCGGCGTCTTCTTCATGCGCATGCACGAAATCGTCGATTTCGTTGAAGAACGCGAAGATCGCGCGCCCGCCATTGGCGCCGAGTTTGCGGCCTACAAGATCGAGCGCCTGGATGCCGTTGGCGCCTTCGTAGATCTGCGTGATGCGGGCGTCGCGCACGAACTGGCTCATGCCGTGCTCTTCGATATAGCCGTGACCACCGAAGATTTGCTGGCAATTGGTGGCGTTCTTGTAGCCGCCATCGGTCAGATAACTTTTGAGCACCGGCGTCATCAGCGCCATGTAATCTTCAGCCTTCTCGCGCACCTTCTCGTCCGGCGAGGTGTGCATGAGATCGCCGTAGAGCGCGGTCCAGAAGGTAAAGGCGCGCGCGCCTTCGTTGAACGCCTTGGTGTCCATCAGCATGCGGCGGATGTCGGGATGGACGATGATCGGATCGGCCGGGCCGCCCGGATTTTTTGCGCCTGTGATGGAGCGTCCCTGCAGACGATCCTTCGCGTAGGCGACGCCGTTCTGATACGCGACTTCCGATTGCGACAAGCCCTGCAGACCAACGCCCAGACGCGCCACGTTCATCATCGTGAACATGGCCATGAGGCCCTTGTTTTCCTGGCCGACCAGGTAACCGGTCGCGTCGTCATAATTCAGCACGCACGTCGCATTGCCGTGAATGCCCATCTTCTCTTCAATCTTGCCACACACGACGCCGTTGCGCTTACCGGGATTGCCATCCTTATCGAGGACGAACTTCGGCACGATGAAGAGCGAAATGCCCTTCGTGCCGGCTGGCGCGCCTTCAATGCGCGCGATCACGAGGTGGATGATGTTCGACGCAAGATCATGTTCGCCGGCGGAGATGAAAATCTTTTGGCCGGTGATGCGATACGAGCCATCGGCCTGCGGAATGGCTTTGGTGCGCAGCATGCCCAGATCGGTGCCGCAGTGCGGCTCCGTCAGATTCATGGTGCCGGTCCATTCGCCAGTGACCAGCTTAGGCAGATAGGTTCGCTTCTGCTCATCACTACCGTGCTGATGGATAGCTTCGTATGCGCCGTGGCTGAGCCCCGGATACATGCCAAACGCCATGTTCGCCGAGGCGACCATTTCGTTCCACGCCAGCGCCACGATGTGCGGCAGGCCTTGGCCGCCATAATTCGGATCGCTGGAAAGCGCCGGCCAGCCTGCGGCGACGAACTGTGCGTAAGCTTCCTTAAAGCCAGGCGGCGTCGTCACCGAGCCGTCGTCATGGCGGGTGCAACCGTGCTCATCGCCAACCTTGTTAAGAGGCGCGAGCACGCCTTCGCAAAACTTGGCGCCCTCTTCGAGAACCTGATCGATCACGTCCATCGGCGCGTCGGCGAACCCGGGCAGGTTCGAGTAGCGCTCAATGTCGAGCACATCTTTCAGGAGGAAACGGTATTCGCGAAGCGGCGCCTTGTAGGACGGCATCATCAGCTCCAATCGGAAATGGCGTTTGGCAACCGGATTTCATCCAGCTCCCTATCTGCCTTCTTCCCTACTGCCTTCAGTGCGCTTCTTCGAGCCGCTTCTTGGCTTCGGCTTCAAACGCGCGCGCAGCGCCGAGCGCGGCGGGCGTCGCGGGCTTGGCGAGGAACTTTTCCGTCATCGCGATGCTCTGCTGGAGCGTTTCGATGGCGGCGTCGATGTCTTCGCGTTGCGCTTCGAGGGCGACAATGCGCGCCTTGTACTTCTTGAGCGCCGTCTGCGCCTGCGCGCGCTGGTCGATCTTGTAGAGGTCGAGGATTTCCTTGATCTCGATGAGCGAGAGGCCAACGCGCTTGCCACGCAGGATCAGTTGCAGCCGGGCGCGGTCACGGTGCGAATAGACCCGGTTCATGCCGTCTCGGCGCGGCGTCAGCAGGCCTTTATCTTCGTAGAAGCGCAGGGCGCGAGGGGTGACCTCGAACTCGCGGGCCAACTGCGAAATCGTATACGTGCGCTCACTCTTATTCATCGCGTCCGTCCCTTTCTCGTTTCCCCTTATTGTTGGACGTAACGATAGGCGCCGTTTACGCGAACGTCAACGCAAGTTGACGACCCCGTCACCGATGTAAGTTTCCGGGCGTGATGTCCTTTGGAGTCTGGCAGCCGTTGAGCGCCATAGTGATATCCAACTCGGCCAACAGGTACTCCATAACCGTTTGGACGCCCTGTTCACCGGCCAATGAAAGCCCGTAGACATAAGGCCTACCGATTCCGACGGCGGTCGCGCCGAGCGCCAGGGCTTTAAAAATGTCGGCGCCGCAGCGGATGCCGCTGTCCATAAACACAGGGATCTTACCTGCCGTGGCGGCAACTACCCCTGGGAGAGCGTCGAGCGCGCCGATGCCGCCATCGACCTGCCGACCGCCGTGGTTGGAGACCATGATCCCGTCATAGCCCTCGCTCACGGCCTTAGCGGCGTCGTCGCCCCGCATGATGCCTTTCAGAACGATAGGCAGCTTGGTCCACGACCTGATCTTGGCGATGCGCGCCCAATCAACGCCAGGATCGGAAAAGAGCTGCGTGAACTGCACAGCTGCACCCAGCGGATTTTCCTCGGGCGTTTGTGGCAGCAGAGCGCGGAAAACGGGGTCGGATGTATATTGCGCGATGCCCTGCCCGCGCAGGAACGGCGAGAAGCCGATATCGAGGTCACGCGGACGCCAGCCTAGAATAAGTGTGTCGAGCGTGATGAAGATGGCGCGGCAGCCGATCGCCTCAGCGCGCTTTACAAAGCTCTCCGCTAGCGCGTCCGACTTACCCCAATAGAGCTGATAGAAAAGCGGGCCATCGCCGTTAGCTTCCGCGATCTTCTCCATCGGCATTGATGCCTGCGAGGAGATGATCATCGGCAGATTGAGCCGCGCCATTGCGCGCGCCACCGCGAGATCCGCCTCCGGATGCATCATCTCAAGCACGCCGATGGGGCAAGACATCACGGGCGCCGCCACGCGCGCGCCGAAAATTTCGCAAGCGAGATTACGTGTCGCCGCACCCGCGAGCATGCGCGGCGCGATTGGAAAGCGATTGAACGCCGCGCGGTTGGCGTCCGCCGCCATTTCCAAACCAGCGGACCCTGCGGTGTAGGCCCACGCCTCTGGCGACATCTTTTGTTTCGCCGCCGTTTCGAGTCCGATGAAATTCGTTGGGATGTCCGGCGTCGCGCCACCCAGTCCGCGCAGATAGATCCCGCCCTGCGTTTCGGGTCCGAATTGGCGCGGTGTGTCAGACATGGCTAATCCCCGTTTACGATTTTACCCGGCATTAACACGCGAACCTCTTTCATCGACACTGCAAAGTCGTGGGCGATTCTCGAATCCTTCGAGATTTGCCTGTTGGGGGTTGGGCGTGAGCCGCGGACGCGCGGTTAGAACGCGGCGAGGGCATAATGAGCGGTGCGCAAAGCTGGAGCGTCAAGGGCATCGACCCCAAAGTGCGAGAGGCAGCACGCGAAGCAGCCGCACGCCAGGGCATGAGCCTAGGTGAGTATTTGAATCAAGCGCTCGCCAGCCAAGGCGGCGCGCCTTCAAACGCGGCGCCTACAACGCCAGCGCCCACGCCGCCGCGCGCGCGCACGCGTTACATGAGCGCCAGTTCGCTGCACGATGATGACGAAGATGATTGGGGCGTCGGCGGCGGCGGTCTGGGTCAGCGCACAAACGATCCGACGCGCCTTGCCCAGCGCGTTGAATCGATCGAACGCCGGACGCAACTTGCCGTCACTGGTCTCGATCGCGCCGTCGCGACGATCGACCGTTCGGTTCTCGGTCTCGCTGCCCGTATTGAAGACGCGGAAGCTGTTTCGGGTGAAGCAGCCGAGCGCGTCGCGGAAGCACTCGACCAATTCCGTATTGCTGGTGAGACGCTGAGTGGGCGTCTTGAACGGGCGGAATACGAAACCAAAGAGAGCCGAAAGGCTCTCGAAGGCGCGAGTTCGGAACTTGGTTCCGTGAAGCAACGGCTTGAGCATCAAGTCACCGTCGCTGAGGAAGTTGCGCGCCGCGCTGAAGCGGCCGCTTCGTTCCTGACAACCGAGATGCAAAACCGCGAGGCCGCGATCGCCAACACGTTGGCAGAAGCGCGCGCGGTTGCTGAAGAAGCGGCGCGTCAAGCGGCGCAAGCTTCGGAAGATGCGGTTGCTGAACTGCGCCGTCTGCAAGACCAGATGGCCGAGCGACTTGCGGAGACGGAAACGTCGACGCGCCAGGCCATTCAAACCGCCATCGCTGAAACCACGACCGAGACGCGCGGCACGCGCGAAGCGCTCCTGGAAGAAGTGGTGCGTCTCGAAAACGAGATTTCGCGGCGCGTTGGCATTGTCGAGGAACTGAAGTCCGAGCAAGCGGCGCTCATCTCGCGCGTCGAGCGCGCCGAAGCGGCGGCGCGCGAAAGCACTGCGGGCCTGCGCCAGGCCGCCGGCGCTGCGATCGCCGATCTGCGCAACGCCCAACTCACTCTTTCAGCGCGCGTGAAGCAAGTTGAAGACACTGCCGGCCCAGGCGGCGGCGTTGATGTCAGCGAACTGCGCCAGGCGCAGCAGGATATTGCCGAGCGCCTTGCCTCGCTCGAAAAGAAAACGGATGCGAGCCCGGTTTCGGACGCGCTCGCCGCGTTCGAGCGTCGCCTCGCCGAAGTTGAAAATCGCGGCAGCACGACCGAGCACGTCGATGGCGCGGTGAAGACGCTTGATGAAGCGCTACAACGTCTCGCTGAGCGCATCGCCGAAACGGAATCGACGGCCAACACCGCGATCCGCACGCTCGAAGAAACCGTCTCCTCGCTCGGCGCCCGCGTCGAAGGCCAAGAAACCGAAGTTGTGCGCGCGATGCTCGAGCAGCGGCTCGACACGATGGCGCAATCAGTTTCGCAAATGGTCGGCGAAGCGCGCAACGAGCTTGCCGGTCAATTGCAAGCGGCGCTGGAAGGCGTTGCGGGCGAAGGGCTTGAAGGCGCGCTGGCGGATGTGAACCGTCGCCTCGCTGCAGCAGAGCGCCGCCAAGCGCAAACGATCGAGGCGATCTCGCTTGAGATCAAGCGCATGAGCGAAAGCGTCGACAAGCGGCTGCGCGCCGTCGAAGCACGCAACGACGACGCTGCGGCGTCTGCGGTGCGCGAAGAGCTGTCGCGCATGGCCAACACGCTGGAACAACGCTTCGATGACATCGAGCGCCGTGAAGCCGCCGCGTTCGACCGCATGGGCCTTGAAGTCGGCCGCCTCTCCGAACGGTTGGAAGATCGGGTTGGCGCTGTCGAGCAGCGCAGCGCGCAAGCCATCGAGCATGTGGGCGAGCAAGTCGCGCGCATGGCCGAGCGCTTCAACCAGCGTCACGAATTGCTGTCGCGCGAAATGGGCGAGCGTATGCTCGACAGCGAAGAGCGCGCCGGCGCCCGTGTCGCCGACGCGATCAGCTCGATCATGCAGCGCCTGGCGGAAGTCGAGCAGCACTCTCAGGAAGCCATCGCACCGGTGCAGAAGGCGGTTTCGAGCGTCGCCTCGAAGCTGGATCAGTACGAGGCGCGTGGCGGCGGTGAACCGCTGGAAACGATCCCGACGCCCTCGCGCCGGTTTGAAGACTTCCCCTCATTCGGCGGAAGCGATCTGAGCGATCCAGCGCCGCAGCCTTATGTGTCACCGATGGACGCAGCGCAGCCAACGCGCGCTGCGCCACTGCCGCCGCTCAACACGACACCGCCGCGGAATAACCCGGACGAGGTGTATTTCGCCGAAGAGATCGACGACCTGCTTGTCGATGAAACCGGTGAAGACGTGTTCGTGCCGCCGACAGATTTTGGCGCCGCTGCTCTGCCGCCGGCCGACGATCTCCTGATCGACGAACCGGCTGAGGAGTTCGCGCCGCCGCAGCCGTCCGCAGCGCAAGAAGACGAAACGTTCTGGACACCCGACGATCTTGATCTGACGACGCTGGAAGCGGCTCCCGAAACGCAGCCGACGGAGACGTTCGCGCAGAACGCCTTCACCGACGATACGCCTTTCGAGCCGCTGCTGAACGATGCACTCGCGCCTGCGCCAGAGCTTGAGCCGCTCGCGCTCAATCAGGATGAGCCCCCGGCGCCGGCAGGCAAGAACGATTATCTCGCCGCTGCACGTAAAGCAGCGCAAGCGCAATCGCTGCCCAAGACGCGCGCCGATCAACCAACCGCCTCGGCGCCGAAGCTTAGCCTGCGCGGCTCCAGCCGCATCGTGCTGTGGACGACAGCGACAGCCGTTGCAGCCATGCTGATGGGCGGCGCCTGGTACATGAACCGCGCGTCTGAGGAAACGCCTCACAACGAGCCCCCGCCGACGCCAGAGCATTTGGCGACGACACCGGCCCCCACAGTTGAAACTGCCGACCCAATGCTCGGCACGGAGACTGCGCCAACCGACCCACTCGCCGCTCCAACTGAAGGCGCGCCGGCTGCGGGAACGCAGGCGACGCCGGGCACGCCTGTCGCGGCAGCCCCCGGCGGCAACGTGACGCAAACCTCAAGCGTCGTGGCGGGCCCGCTGGCGCCGCGCAACGTTTCGCTTGAGCAAGCCGCGCAAGCAGGCGATCTGACCGCGCAATACGAACTGGCTCTGCAACGCATCGCGGCGAACCGTCCACAAGAAGGCATCAACCTGCTCCGTCGCGCCGCCGATCGCGGTTTCCCGATGGCGCAGTATCGCCTGGCTAAGGTGTACGAGCGCGGCGAAGGCGTGCCCGCTGATCTCACGGTTGCGCGTCAATGGACCGAACGCGCGGCAGCCTCCGGCAATCGCCGCGCCATGCATGACCTCGGCGTCTATTTCGCGCGCGGCGAAGGCGCACCATTGGATGAGGCGGCTGCGTTCCGCTGGTTCCGACAGGCGGCGGAGCTCGGCGTCGCCGACAGCCAATACAATCTGGGGGTCCTCTACGCGCAGGGCCGCGGCGTCAACGCCAGCCCGTCCGAGGCGCTGTTCTGGTTCTTGGTGGCATCCCGTCAGGGCGACCAGGATGCCGGCGCGCGCGCGACCGCGTTGGAAGCGCAATTGCCGCAAATTCAGACACAGCAAGCCCGGGCGCGGGCGCAGGCCTTCCGCCCCCGCGCATCGAGCGCTGTGGCCAATGGTGAGTTCGGCGCACGCCCCTGGGCGACGCGCCCCGCCACCTAAGCGGAACCCCTTAAAATTCACCGTGCGGCGCCGTTGCCTCTCAAGGCGACGGCGCCCATAAACGCTCGGGCCAGAGGTGCTGCGGCGCCCAACTCAGAGCTGATCTGTTGATCTATTTGCCGATCGCCGAAATGCCGGTGAACGTGCTGCTTGTCCTATTGGTCAGCGGCGCCGTCGGCTTTGTGTCGGGGCTTGTCGGCGTCGGCGGTGGTTTCATCATGACGCCGTCGCTGATCTTTCTTGGCGTGCCAGCGCCGGTGGCGGTTGCAACAGGCGCAAGCCAGATCGCGGCGACGTCATTCTCCGGCATCATGACGCAAACGCGGCGCAAGTCCGTCGATTGGCGCATGGGCTCGCTGCTCTCGGCAGGCGGCATTGCTGGCAGCTTTTCAGGCGTGTGGCTATTCGAGCGGCTACTGCGGATCGGTCAACTCGATCTCATCGTCTCGCTGCTCTACCTCTTCCTGCTCGCGAGCGTCGGCATATTGATGTTGCGCGAAAGCTATCACGTGTGGCGCGGGCGGACGGCAAAAGGCGTCTCCATCCTGCGCCGGCCAGTGAAGACGATCGCGCACACGTTGCCCTTTCGTCTGCGCTTTCCCCGCTCCGGCCTCTACATCAGCGTGATCCCGCCACTAGCGCTCGGCTTCGGCATTGGCGCCTTGGCCGCAATCATGGGCATCGGCGGCGGCTTTATCCTTATCCCAGCAATGATCTATCTGCTGCGCATGCCAACGAACGTCGTCATCGGCACATCACTATTTCAGGTGCTGGTGGTGTCGTCGCTTATCGTGATCCTGCAATCGACGGCGACCCAGACAGTTGACCTCGTACTCGCAGCGCTGCTGATGCTGGGCGGCGTGATCGGCGCTCAGGTCGGCGCGCGCCTGGGGGCGGGCCTCAAGAGCGAACACATTCGCGCGATGTTGGGGGCGCTGCTGGTGGCGGCGGCGGCCAAGTTCCTGTTTGATCTGCTGGTGCCGCCTGTTGAGCCGTACGTGTTGGGTGGAGGCCTGTGGTGAAGCGCCTTCTCGCCGCCCTCGCCCTGATGCTTTGCGCTGCGCCCGCATCTGCGCAGCAGCAACCTGATGTGCGTTCCGATTTGCCCGCTGCGGTGGCCGAAGAGCAGATCACGGTCAGCTCCGATTATCGCGGCTCCTACGTCACGGTGTTCGGCGTGAATCCGGATCGGCGCGGACGCGGCGACATTGTTGTTGTCGTGCGCGGTCCCGAGGAACCAGCCGTGGTGATGCGCAAGCGCCGGGTGTTCGGGCTCTGGATGAACGGCGCGCCGGTACGATTTAGCGAAGCTCCGTCATTCTTCGCTGTGCTGAGCAATCGTCCGCTCCGCTCGATCGCCAATCCCGAAGCGATTTGGCGTTACCAGCTCGATCCGGCGGCCAGCGCCGAGCTCGCGAGCGCGGTGCCGGCAGGCGGCGATCCTTCAGCCTATCGCGCCGCGCTGGTGCGTCTGCGGCGCGCGCAAGGCCTCTACCAAGAATATTACGGCCGCGCCGCGCCGGATCAGCGGGGCGGGCTGACGATGTACCAAGGCGGCCTCTTCCGAGCTGTAGTGCGCCTCCCCGCGAACGCCCCTATCGCGCAATATCACGCCGATACGTATCTGTTCCGCGATGGCCGGCTTATCTCGGCGCAACGTATCCCGATCGGCATCGCCCGCGTCGGCATCGAGCGGCGCATTCACGATCTCGCGACCAACGCGTCATTCCTCTACGGGCTTGTTACAGTGTTGGTGGCGCTTGCGGCCGGTTGGGCGGCGGCGTTCTTTTTTAGGCGTACGTGAACGATCCTTTCCCTTTTCCGCCGCGCGCAGCGCTTCGCCTTGGCTTTCTCGGACTTGCGCCGCTGGCGATCTCAGCGCTTGTCTCGCTTTCACAGCATCACGAAACAGCACGCCTCGGCGCATTGTCGTTCTCAGTCTATGCTGCTGCGCTGCTTTCATTTCTTGGCGGCATACGCTGCGGCTTTGAGTTGATGCGCGCGCCGCGCGCGCCGGATGGGTTGCGGCTCTTGTTCAGCGCGCTGCCGGCGCTCGCGGCTTGGGCGCTGGCGCTGTTCGTGGTGATTGTACCGGTTGCGCTTGGCGCATCGTCTGCGTTCGCGGGGATTTTTGCGGCGCAGTACGTGTGGGATCATCGGAGCGCCGCTGACGCCGGCGCGCCAGATTGGTATCCGCTGCTGCGGCGCGTGCTCACAGGCGGCGCAATGATCGTCTGCATCCTGATCCCGCTGGCGACCGTGCTGCGCCGGATCTAGTCGGCGAGCAAGCGCTCCTGCGGCGCGGGCAAAACGCGGTCGCGCCCGAGAACAAGCGCCACAGCGCCTTCCGGGAAGATCGGATCAAACGCATCGTCGCGCAGATTGAGACCGCCGGTGAACGCGCCGAACGCCGGCATCACCATGCGCGCGCCATCCGTCGCAAAGCAGCGGCGGCGCACGCTGCGGCCGCGGCCGCTTACCTTCGCGCACGGATGCAAATGTCCAGCGATCTCGCCGGGCGCAGCGCAAGCGCTGGGCTCGTGGCGTAGAACAAGCGAGCCGACGTGCAGCACGTCGTGCACGACGCCGCCCAGCGTCTCCGGTGCGCGGCCATCGTGATTACCTTCGACCCAAATCCAATCGCAGCGGCCAATCATCGCTTGCAGCATGACGCGGTCGCGCTCAGCCATCCGCGCGATGCCGCCGCCATCGTGAAAACTATCACCAAGAGAAACCACGATGTCCGGCGCGTGCGACTCGATCAGAGCTTGCAGCTTCACCAAAGCCGCGTGCGTATCGTAAGGCGGCAGCATCTGGCCGCGCACGGCGTAGGCGCTGCCCTTCTCCAAGTGCAGATCGGAAACGATCAGCATCCGCGCGTCTTCGATCCAGAGCGCGCCATCCGGCAACGCCGCCACGCGCGTGTCACCGAGCTTTAGCTCAACCGTCGCGCCGGCAATGGCCATCGGCGGCGCGGCGCGCTGAGCTACGCGGCGCGGGCGCTCAGGCCGCGGTGCGGGGCGTGAAAGAAGCGGCATCTGCTCCAATCAAAACGGATTCGTCAGGGCGTGACGATCGGAAAATTCGGATCGGGTGTATCGAACACTTCCCCCAGCCCTTCAAGGCTACGCCTGTTGCCGGCTATGCGGACTTGCCCAGAAAGCACAGCGCGCGCCATCGAGCTCGTTGCCATTGCTTGCAAGAATGTGGCGCGGGCTGAAGTGATGGTCGGCGCGTCGGCCAGCGTGACATCGCGTTCATGCACCAGAACACCATTGGCGATGGTCACAGCAAAACGCTCATTGCGCTCGGGGAAGACGAGATTGAACGCATAGTGGCGTGCGCCGAGCCGTTCGGGATTGAGGCGCACCGCGAGCAGATCGAGAATGTAGCTCGTCGGCGTTGCGGCGACGAGATCGACGCTTTGCACGCTGGCTGCGCGCTGTGGCGGGCCTTGTTCCAGCTCGCGCGCGGCAGAGAGATACATGTTGCGCCAGATCGCGCTTTCGGCCTGGTAAGCCATCTGCCGGTGGGTGCGCGCCAGCAATTGCCGGGCGGCGGTGTTTTGCGGGTTGGCGAAGACAAGATTGTTGAGCACGCGGGCGGCCCAGCGATAATCGCCCTCATCGAACGCGCGTTGCCCTTCGGCAAGCACGCGATCCTCGCCCCCCATCGCGCGCACGAACCGCGCGCCCTCTTCGGCCGGCGGCAGCGGATTGAGGTTGGCGGGATTGCCATCGTACCAGCCCATGTAGCGCTGATACACGGCGCGCGAATTGTGCATCATCGTGCCATAATAGCCGCGATTGAACCAACGGCTCGCAAGCGGCTCCGGCAGGCGCACCTGCTCGGCGATCTCGCGATCGGTGTATCCGGCGTTCATGAGGCGCACGGTTTGATCGTGGAGATATTTGTAGGCGTCGCGATGCGCGGCAATGAAGTCGCGCACACGATCGTTGCCGAAACGCGGCCAAGCATGGCTCGTGATCATCACTTGCGTGCGATCGCCATAGAGACGCAGCGATTCCGTCAGATAATCGGCCCACGCCTTCGCATCACGCACGAGCGCGCCGCGCGGCGTCAGGATATTGTGCATCGACGCGTTGGCGTTCTCCGAGAGGCAGAGCACACCGAGATCAGGGAAGAAGAAATTCATCTCCGATGGCGCCTCGGTCTCCGGCGTCACCTGAAATTCAATGCGCACGCCATCGACCGTGAGCGTTTCCCCCGTATGCGAAATCGTGCGCGTCGGGGGGATCAACGTGAACGTGCCAGCCGAGATCGCAAGGCCAATGCCGGACGACATCTGCCCTTCCGGCCCAGGCGCAAGGCCGGCGCCGAACTGATACGTCGCGCGGCGCCCCATAGCGTTGCCGGCGATCACGTTCTCAGTGACCGCGTGCTCCATAAATCCTTCGGGCGCAATGATCTGAACGTTGCCAGCCGCGACCTCGGCTGAATCCACCACGCCGCGCACACCGCCGAAGTGATCGACGTGGCTGTGCGTGTAAATCACGGCGCGCACGGGCCGATCGCCGATCGTGCGTCGCGCAAGCGCCAGCGCAGCGGACGCCACCTCAGTGCTCGTCAGCGGATCGATGATGATGAGGCCCGTGTCGCCGACAACGATGGTCATGTTCGACACATCAAACCCGCGCACCTGATAGACGCGGTCGCTGACCTGAAAGAGGCCGGCGCGCGCCAGGAGCCGCGCCTGGCGCCACAGACTCGGGTTCACCGTTTCGGGCACATCCGGCGTCAGGAAGTTGTACGCGTTGAAGTCCCACACAACGTGGCCGTCAGCCGCGCGGATTTGCGGCTGATCCCATTGCGCGATGAAGCCGCGGCTGGCGAAATCCTCATCTTCGCGATCGGCCCATGGCAAGGTCTGCGACATCTGCGCGTTTGCAGCGCGCGTCTGGTCTGTCACCTGCGCTTGAGCCGCCCCTGTCAGCATCAGGCCAAGCGCCAGCATCGCCGCAAACCGCATTCTCTCCCCCTATGTATTGGCACTCAGAGTGCGCCATCCGGCCCACCCGCGCAACGGGTCAGCTCATGGCCTCAGCAATCAGTGACGCAGCGTCTTCCAGCACCGCGTCATCTGCTCCGCCCTGCACGCCGACGCGCCCCATCTCCAGCATCACCGGCGCTGCGAAAGGTGACACATGCGGCAGGTCGCGGTGAATAATCTTGTCTTTGATGCGGCGCAGCAGCGCGCCGACGCGTTTGATATCGAGATACCCCTCACCAGCATCCGCGAACGCGGCTTGCAGCAAGATGTGATCCGGCTCGTACTGCTTCAGCACGTCGTAGATGAGATCGGTCGAGAACGTCACTTGGCGGCTCGTCTTGCGCGCGGCGCCCGGCACTTTGCGATCGATCATGCCGGCGATGACGGCGCATTTTGAGAACGTCGCTTTCATAAGCGTGCTTTCGGCGAGCCAAGCTTCCAGATCGTCGCCCAGCATGTCTTCATCAAAGAGGCCGGCAAAATCGAGATCGCCCATCGGCTCCAGCGCCCACACCGCCATCGCATATTCGCTGGCGAGAAAGCCCATGGGCCGACGTCCCGCGCGTTCAAGCCGGCGCGTGATGAGCATGCCGAGGGTTTGGTGCGAAAGCCTTCCTTCAAACGGATAGCAAACCAGATAGTGCTTGGCCGCGCGCGGAAACGTCTCGACCAGCATCTCATCTGGCGCGGCAACCACCGAACGGCGTTTCTGCATCTTGATCCACTCGCGTACTTGCGGTGGCAGCGTCTTCTGACGCTTCGGCTCGTGCAGCATGTGGCGGACGCGATCGGCCAGGAAGGTCGAGAGCGGAAACTTGCCGCCGGCGTATGAAGGGATGCTGGGATTTTCGGCATTCGCCGCGCGCATGACGAGCGCGTCCGTCTCTTGGACGCCTACAAGACGCAGGATTTCCCCGGCGAACAGGAACGTATCGCCGGGCGTGAGGCCTTCGATGAAATATTCCTCGATCTGACCTAGGCGCCGGCCTGCCATCAATGGTCGCGGCCCTTGGCTTTTCGGCACGCCAGGCCGGGCGCGATCCGATGCACGGTGCGCGAGACGCACGTCGAGCATCTCGGACTCAACGATGGCGCCGACATTCATTCGGTGCTGCTGCGCGACACTGGCATGACGTGCGCGCCAGCGGCCGGTTTGCAGATCCTGAACAATGCGCCGATAGCGATCGTAGGCGCGTAGCGCGTAGCCGCCCGTGGCGACTAAATCGATGCAGCGGTCGAACTGCGCACGCGAGACGTACGCGTAGGGCTCCGTCGAGATCACTTCGGCGTAGAGTTCGTCCGCGTCGAAGGGTTCACCGCACGCGCATCCCATGATGTGCTGCGCCAGACAATCCAGCGCGCCCACACGCTCCGTCGGCCCATCCAGCGCGCCCTCTTCCACAGCTTCCTGCGCGCAGCGGCATTCAAGCACTTCGAACCGGTTGCTCGGCGCCAGCAACGCGCGTGACGGCTCATTGTAACGGTGATTGGCGCGGCCGATACGTTGCACCAGTCGCGCACAGCCCTTGGGGGCGCCGATCTGAATCACGAGATCAACGTCCCCCCAGTCGATACCGAGATCGAGTGTCGACGTGCACACAACTGCGCGCAGCTGCCCCGCCGCCATGGCGGTTTCCACTTTGCGGCGTTGGACAACATCCAGCGAACCGTGGTGCAGAGCGATTGGCAGGCCTTCTTCATTGGCGCGCCAAAGCTCCTGAAACGTCATCTCCGCTTGCGCGCGCGTGTTGACGAACACCAGCGCGAGCTTCGCACGCTTGATGGCGTCATAGACTTCCGGAATGGCGTGCCTCGCCGTGTGACCCGCCCACGGAATACGCGCATCGGAGTCCAACACATCCACAACCGGCTTCGCACCAGCCGGCGCCCGCACGACAATGTCTCGCTCCGGCGCCTGGGCCCCGACAAGCCAGCGCGCCAGACTTTCCTCGTCCGCAACCGTAGCGCTTAAACCAATGCGGCGATGGCTGGGCGCCCAGCGCGCGATGCGTGCGAGCGCAAGCGCCAGAAGATCGCCGCGTTTGGTCGGCGCGACGGCGTGGATTTCGTCGATGACGACGGCCTGCAAATCCTCGAAGAACACGCGCGCGTGTTCCGATGCGATGAGCAGGCAGAGCTGTTCAGGCGTCGTCAGCAAAATGTCTGGCGGATGCGCGCGCTGACGCTGGCGCTTGTGCGGGGGCGTATCACCTGTCCGCGTTTCGAGCCGCACGCCGAGCTGCATCTCGCGCACCGGCGCTTCGAGATTGCGCGCGACGTCCGTCGTCAGCGCCTTGAGCGGCGAGACATAGAGGGTGTGCAAACGATGCGGCCGCCTTAGGCCCCGCTCCGCGACCGGCGCAAGCTCAATGAGGCTAGGCAGAAAGCCCGCGAGTGTTTTGCCGGCGCCGGTCGGCGCGATTAGCAAGGTGGAAGCGCCCGCCTGCGCGCGGCGGACAAGCTCCAGCTGATGCGCGCGCGGCTGCCAGCCACGGCTGGAGAACCAGTCGGCAAACGGTGGCGGCAGGAGCGGAGCGCGGGCGTCCATCGGCCCTTATGTAGCGTAGCTTGGCGCCGGCGCCGACGCCGTGGCATGGTCCCGGCCATGTTTAAGCTGATGCGGATTGCCGCCTTCGCGGCGGTAGGCGTTATCGCCGCTGCGGCGGCGGCCACCGAGCCAGCCGCGCCAGCTGTCCTGACGCAAGCCGTCGCCACGACGCAGGCGGCGAAGGCCGATTACGCCTTCGACATCGACCTGCAAACATCGAAGCAAAACTGGCGGGCCCGGTTCGAGCCGACGTCATCGCCGCGGCTGCGGCTGGTTCAACCGCGCCGCGAAGACTTGGGCAGTGACGAGCGGCGCGCCTTCGATCGCATGGCGCGAGACATGGAAGGCGTTTCCTGGTGCGCCAGCGAGGAGATGCGCGAAGTCGCAAACGTGCGCCTGCTCCGCGAAGATGCGACGACCGCGACCTACGCCTTTCAACCGACACCCGAGAGCATACGCAGCGAACAAGCGCGCCAGTTTGCGCCACGCTTGCGCGGCGAGTTCACTATGGTGAAGGCCGACAACGACTTCGCCGGCGTGCGGCTGTTCACACCGGAGGCTTTCAGCCCCCTGCCGCTTGTCCGGGTCGATGCTTTCGCGCTGAACATCACCTGCCAGACCGCCCCCAACGGCCGGCGCTATGCGGCTGAAGCGGTGACAGAGTTGCGCGGCTCGGCGTTCGGCCAGGACTTCAACGAGCGCTCCGTGCAACGCGCGCGCAATCTCACGACGCCATGAGCGCACATTACGAACACCTCCGCGCCGACCGTGTGCTTCAGACGCTCGACAAACTGCAGGCGCGCATCGATGCGCGTTTTCCGAGCGCCGGCCTCTCGAGCGTCTGCGCCGACCTCATTCAAACCGCCAAGTTCTGCGCTCGCGACGCCGCGGACTTGGCGCGTCCATCCTATTTCTGGCGATTAGTGAGCCTGCTGCTCATCCTCGGCGGCATTGCCGCGCAGATCGCTGCATTCCGATTTTTGCACATCGAAGGAGGCGAGCTTTCGGCCCCGGATTTCGTGCAGGGTCTCGAAGCGGCGGTGAACCTGCTCATCCTGTTCGGCGGCGCGGTCTGGTTTGTGCTGACCTTGGAGGAGCGCTCCAAACGCCGCCGCGCCCTCGATGCGCTGCACCGCCTTCGCTCGCTGGCGCACGTCATCGACATGCACCAGCTCACCAAGGATCCCACCATCGTTCTCGACTCGCAGAAGACCGCCGCCTCGCCGGAGCGGACGATGACGCAGTTCGAGTTGACCCGGTATCTCGACTATTGCGCCGAAATGCTCGCGCTGATCGGGAAGCTGGCGGCGCTTTATGCTGACAAGATGCGCGACAATGTCGTGATCAATGCAGTGAACGACATCGAGAATCTGACCGCCGGCCTCGGCCGCAAGATCTGGCAGAAGATCACCATTATCGGCGCGCTCGAAGAGCACCGGTGAAGGGTGCGGCTTTACACCTTGTAAACCAATCACGCAGCCATTCCTCAACCAATCGCTCATAACGTGGCCCGGCTGGGGAGTTGCGGCCGAGAATGCTGGAAGAGGAATTCGATCCCTCTGGGCTAACAGCGCTGGTGGTGGATGAGAACCACTACGAGCGCGGGATTTCGCTCGACCAGTTGCGCATCATGGGTTTCGGCCGCGCCATGGGCGCCGGCAACACCATGGAAGGCTGGGATCTTCTCACCAAGATCAATCCGGACATCGTGTTCGTGGAATGGATAGAAGGGCTCACCACCGGTCTCGATTTCGTTCGGCGCGTCCGCCACAGTCCCGACGCGCCAAACCGCGCCGTCTCGCTGTTCATGCTGACCTCTCGCGGCAAGCTGACCGATGTAGAAACAGCCCGCAAAGCTGGCGTTGACGGCTACCTGCGCAAGCCCATCTCAGCGTTAGCGCTGAAAGCGCGCGTGCGCTTCGTGATCACCAAGCCGCAACCGTTTGTCACCACCCCCACGTATGTCGGCCCGTGCCGACGCCGTAAGCAAGACGCCGCGTACGCTGGCCCGTTGCGCCGCCTCGATGATGTTCAACGCGCGTCGCTGGTTCCGGGCGACGAGGCGGAACTCGAGATGAAGACGCAGCTTGGTCGCGCCGCGGTGGCTGCGCTCGAAGCACGCGCAAAGGAACTCGTCACCGGCAATGCATCGGCCGCGCGCGATGTGTTCCGCGCCGTGCAGGAACTTGTCGAGGTCGGCCAACAGATCGGCGACGCGAACCTGACGCTGGGCGCCAGGGAAATGGCGCGCTATCTGCAAGCGTTAGGTGCAACCGAGCGCCTCGATGCGGATGTTGTGCGCACCCACGTCGCCGCGCTGCACCAGCTTGTGCACTTGCCGCATGCGCTCGGCGAAGAGCGCCAGAATGTCGCCAATGGCTTAAAGCGCATGGTCGACAAGAAGCTCCGCCAGATGAGCGCGGCGTAACTGAGAACCAAATCGAGCTGCTGGACGTACTCTCTTCGTTGCACGGTGCGACGGAGACTTGCGCATGCTCGCCTATGTGGTCGCCTGGGTCGCTACAGCCCTCGCCTTCGCGGGCCTTGATGCCGTTTGGCTGAGCCAGATGGGCCCGCGGCTTTACCGGCCGATCATAGGTGATCTCATGAGCGCACGCTTCGACGCTCCGAGCGCGATCGCGTTCTATCTCATCTACGTTAGCGGCATCGTGTTCTTCGCGGTGCTGCCCGGCATTGAGAAGGCGAGTCTCGCGAAAGCCGCGATCAACGGCGCGGCGTTAGGCTTCGTCGCTTACGCAACGTACGATCTTTCTAACCAAGCGACGCTGCGCGGCTGGGACGTGAAACTCACATTGATCGACATGGCTTGGGGCACGACATTAACTGCCGTCGCCTCAGCCGTGGGGTACGTCGCCGCTGCGCGCATGGGGTGACGCGGGCGGGCGCACGAACAGCAGCAACAAGAAGCCCACCACAAGCAGGATCGTGATCGAGCCGAAGCCGGCGCGCTGACTTTGGTAGCTTTCAGTGAAATGTTCGACGAGCAAAGGGCCGAGCCAAGCCGTCGCCGAGCCTGAAAGCGCATAGAGGCCAAAGACCTCGCCCTCCATCCCTGCCGGCGCCAAGCGCGCCATCAGCGTGCGGCTAGATGCATAAGCTGCAGTGATCGAGATCGCGATGATGATCGCGAAGCCCAGATAAGCCAGCTCCGGCATCGTGTTGAACATCGGCGCGTTCCAGACCACCGCGTTCGGATCGACCGGAATGAAGAAAAGCATCGACGTCGCCGTCATCGACACCATCGCGATGAGGCACATGAACGTGACGCCGATTTCGACAACAACGGCGCGCTTTGGCCCGATCGTGTGGTCAAGCCAGCCACCAACGACACCGCCCAGAACAGCGAAAATGCTGAGGATGATGCCGTAGCTCAGCATCTCGATCAGGCCCCAGCCCATCGTGCCGGCTGCGTAAATGCCGCTAAAGATGAGGATCGCCGTCTTGCCGTCGGCATACAGCATGCGTGCGATCAGAAAGAGCGCGACGTTGCGATATTCGCCAAGCTTGCGGAGCGTGCGGACAACGTTGCCTACGCCGTGTTTCATCGCATCGCCGAAGCGTTCGCCGGTGGTGATGAGGTCCGGCGTGTAGAGAAAGAGCGGGATGGCAAAAATGATGAGCCACACTGCGCATAGGACGGTGACTACGCGGCTTGGTTCGAACTTCGCCGGGTCCAGCCCAAAAAGTGGCGCGTCCGGAATGAATGGAAGCGGTACTTGTCCCGGCAGCGCCATGGTGACGAGCACGAACACCAGGAGCAACACCGAGCCCGCGTTTCCGAGCGCCAGCCCCATCCCTGAAACCTGCGACAACACTTGCGGATGAGCAGCGCGCGTCAGCATCGCGTTGTGCAGCACCTCCGTGTAAACGAACGCAATCCCGCTGGCAGTGACGGCAAGACCGAGCGCCCACATCGGCAAACCCTGCCCGCCAGGCAGCGCCCACCATTGCACGATGATCGTCAGCGCCAGTGCGAGGGTGAATGCAGCCAGCAAAGGTTTGCGCCGCCCCATGCGATCGGTCGCTGCGCCGAGGAACGGCGCAGTGAGCGCAATGATGATGCCGGCAGTTTTGTGCCAGCCGGAAATCATCGCCTGGCCCTGGATGGGATCGCCAATGACGACGTTCGAAACGTACGGCGCAAAGACGTAGATCGTGCCTAGCAGCACCCACGGATTGCGCGCCCATTCAAAAAGCGCCCAGCTCCAGGCGCCGCGGTCGATGGTTGGCGTTTGGGACAGTTAGCGATTCCCTTTGAGAGCGGCCGCGGTCTCGCGCGCGATCTGCCGGAGCGCGGCTTCGGCAGCAGGCGTTGCCGACGCGAACGCGACGAAGCCATGCGGCAGCGAGTCAAAGCACTTGTAGCCCACCTTCACACCCGCCTCTTCCAGACGCTGCGCATACGCGTGCCCCTGGTCGAGCAGCATGTCGAAGCCCGCCGTGTAGATCAGCGCCGGCGCGAGGCCGCGCAGATCCTGCGTGCGGATTGGCGAAATGCGCGGATCGGACGGATCGACGCTTTCGGGCAGATACTGCTTCATGAAAAAATCGACCGTCTCGGCCGTCAGCGGCCAAGCGTCGGCGAAATCGTGCATTGATGGCGTTTCGCTGAGGAAATCGACAGCCGGATAGATCATCAGCTGCAGCACCGGCGGCTTCGTCTTGCGGAATTCCTGCGCGATGATCGCTGTGAAATGTCCGCCCATGCTGTCGCCGCCAATCGCGGCTTTGCCAACCGGCGCGCCATACCGAGACGCGTTATCGACCGCCCAGCTATAAGCCGCGATGCAATCTTCGAGGCCCGTTGGGAATTTGAACTCCGGCGCGAGGCGATAATCGACCGAAAGCACCGGCGCGCCCGCTTCCTTCGCGATTAGCGCGCACAGGCGATGGCAACTTTCCAGCGAACCGATAACACCGCCGCCAAAATGGAAATAGACCAGCATCGCCGCTGAATTATCGCGCACTGTCGGCAGATAAAGCCGGCACGGCACTGAATGACTGCGGCCGGTGACATACACTTTCTCGATGCGCACGCCCGAGACCTTGCCGCCGCCGAAAAGCTCAGCCCCCGCTTCCGTCTGCGCGCGCAGCTTTTCGACCGTCACTTGATCCCACGGCTCAGCGCGTTGACGCGCGTTTGCTTCGAGGAACTGCATGCGCGGGTCGAGCGTCATGCCGCGCACGGTGCGCGGCGCCCCGCCCGACGCTTTGATCAGCGCCTCGTCGGAACGCGACAATGCAAGATGGACAAGCGCCTTCCGTAGCAAGGACAAACGCACAACTCCTAGAAATCTGAATTAGCCCTGGCGCGGCACGCCATCCAAGCCATTGAGGATGAAGCCCGTCGCAAAATCTGCCGCAGCGTCAATATCTGGCGGCGTCCGTCGCAACATTGCTGCGCCAAGCTCTTGCGCGATGCCGATGCAAGAGCAAGCAAGATAATCGGCATCGACGCGCGGCGCATCGCCATGCGCGATAGCGTCTTCAAGACTTTGTCGCACTTCCTGATAGACGGCCATCATCTCCGGTGTATCGAGCCGCACGTGCGGGCGCCGCTCATCAATGGGCCGGCCTTCAAGTTCGTTGTCCTCCACAATGAAGCGGAAGTACGCGACGAAGGCGCTGTGGAGGTAATCCTTGAAAGAGTGGGCATGCTCGCGCGCCATGCGCAGGATCGGGCGGAAGCGCCGGGCGCCGTCATCGGCCAGCGCTTCGAACACCTCCTCTTTCGACTTGAAGTAATTATAGAAGGTGCCAGACGCGAGTTCAGTGCCGCGAATGATGTCGCGCACGGTCGCCGCCTCGTAGCCGAGTTGTGCAAACACGCGCCGGGCCGCTATCAAGATCGCCTGACGATTGGCGACCTTGGTCTTCTCGCGCTTGCCGATCGGCTCGATGGCCGCTTCGCTCATGGTGTCCTCGGGTTGGCTTTTGTGACGCTATAGCGACCACAATAATGACGCCGCGTCAATTTCTTACAATGGCGAGGCGGCCCCGCCACTGATAACAGCGACCCATGGCCAGCGACGATCCGACCGCCCCTACCGGCTACGCCAGCAGCGACGACCCGCTGAAGCGTGTGCGCGCCATGATCCAGTTCACGCCCCAGGCCAAAGCCATCCGCATGGAGGTGACCAAGATCGAGCCCGCGCGCGTGTGGGGCCTCGTGCCGTACGCCGATGAGTTGGTCGGCGATCCGGAAACCGGCGTCATCGCCGGCGGGGTGATCACGACATTCCTCGATACGCTCTGCGGTATGGCTGCGGTGGCCGCGATGGAGACGCCCAGCACCGTCGCCACCATCGATCTCCGCATCGACTACATGCGCCCGGCGACACCGCAGAAGAGCGTTCTAGCCGAGGCGCATTGCTACAAGCTCGGCCGCAGCGTCGCATTCGTGCGCGCGGTCGCTTACGACGAAACGCCGGACAACCCGATCGCGCATGTCGCGGCGGCGTTCATGGTCAATTCGAACAATGGCCGGAAGTTCGGCGCCAATTTGCGGAAGAAGAAATGAGCGAGACGCCGCAGCAACGCGTCGCCGCCGCGATCGAGCGTGTGCCCTATGCGCGCTTCCTCGGCATTCGCGCTGAACTCAAGGGCGATGAGCTGACGCTCATCATGCCGTTCAGCCAACACCTGGTCGGCAACCCGTTATTGCCGGCGCTGCATGGCGGCGTCGTCGGCGCATTGCTTGAAGTGACAGCGCTGACGCAACTCGCCATTGCATCAAAGAGCGAGCGTTTCCCGAAAACCGTCGATATCGGCATCGACTATCTGCGCTCTGGCAAACCCGTCGACACCTTCGCGCGCGCCAAGGTCGTGAAGATCGGCCGTCGCATCGCCAATGTTCAAGCCGAGGCCTGGCAAGGCGAAAAAACCCAGCCCATCGCCACCCTCCACGGCCACTTCATGACGCCGGAGACGGATGAAGGTTCGAGCTAGATGCTCAGTTCAGCACCCCAAACATGTAGAGCAGGATGATAATCGGCAGCGGAATGCCGATGACCCAGAGAAGGCAACCTTTACCGAGTTCGTCCATGGCGTTGTCTCCTCACACGCGCGGGGTTGCTTGATACGGCACGCCATCTTCGAGGCGCGGGCGGGATTCCCATTTCGGATGATGCGAGCCCAGCCAACCGCCGGCGATCGAGCCCGCAAGGCCAAGCGAGAGCGCGCCAACCGTCCACCACGAGATAGCGGCGAGCGCGTCAGCAGTATCTTCCGCAGTCGCAAGATCAGCGGCGTTGGCGCCTTGGCCATCCGTCGCGTCGCTCAATTCACCGATCGTCTCCGCAACGCCTGATGGCAACGCATCGCCGCCAACCGCTTGGCCAGCGGCAAACGTTGCGATCGTGACAGCAGCGGCGACAGCGAGCGCCCACACCATAAAGCCGGTCAACAAGCCGCCGAAATGATCCGGATAGCGCGAACCGCGCGCCGCGATGTACGCGCCAACTTGGAACGCCACGAGCTGCGCGAAGATCACATAGAGCCCGCCGCCAATGCTGATCGTCTCGTCCTGGGCGTTGATCTCGTACGGATTGAACGCGGACGCGCCGATGGCGAGGCCTAGCACATTGAGCAGAAAACCAATGGCAATCGCGGCGATCGCGCCTGCGAAAATTGTTGGCCATTGGATCAGCGGGTGGGCGTAGTGGCGCCCGGTCGTCGTATAGTCAGGCTCGAAACGGTAAGCGATCACGGGCGTCCCTCCGGTCGAAATCTCACCGACCGGTAACGAGGCGCGCGTGTTTTAGTTCCGGTTCGCGAATTCGATCGCGCGTGCAACCAGCGCATCGGTGGAACTGATCACAGGCGCGGCCAGAGTGTCGGACGAAAGCACTAAGGGAACTTCGGTGCACGCCGCGATCACAGCCTGCGCGCCGCGCGCGTTGAGGCTCAGCGCCAGCTGCTGCATGCGCCGCTGCACGTCATCGCCCACATCGCCCGCCTTCACGCGGAATATGAGCGTCATAAAATCCTGCTGCGCCTCATCGGCCAGGAACACTGCATCAACACCACGCGCTTCGAATGCGTTTTGATAAAGCCTCGCCCGCCGGCAGCCATCCGCCGCCAACACACCAACACGCTGCGCGCCGCTCTCGATCGCTGCATCAACGGTCGCGTCGATCATGCTGAGCAGCGGGATCGAGACCGCCGCTTCAATCTCCGGCTTGAACGCATGCGCCGTGTTGCACGCGATGATCAGAAAATCCGCACCGGCTTGCTCCAACCCGCGCGCGCCAGCGGCGAGGTGTGGCCCTGGCGAGGGCCCGCGGCCGGCGATAGCCTCATTGCGATTGGGCACGCGCGGATTGTTATCGATCAGAATGCGCAGATGATCCTGATCGGCTTCGGCCGGCGTCGCGGCGACGAGCTTAGCGAAGAGATCAACTGTCGCCGCAGGGCCCATGCCGCCGATAATGCCGATGGTCTTGGTCACGATTGTAGAATGTCCTGATAGGCATAAAGCGCGGGCGCGCCGCCAGTGTGAACGAAGAGCACGCGCTCGCCGCGCTTCAACTCGCCGCGTCGTACAAGGCCAATCAGCCCCGCCATCGCCTTGCCGCTATAAACCGGATCGAGCAGCACAGCCTCCAGCCGCGCCGTCATGCGCACCGCTTCGATCATCTCGTCCGTCGGCAGCGAGTAGCCGGGGCCAACCCATTCATCGAGCGCGGTGACATCCTTCGCCTCTGGCGGGGCGATCTCCAGCAAGGCTGCAGTCTCCCGTGCGAGCTTCAAGAGGTTGCCCTCCTGCTCAGCACGCGGGCGGCGCACATTGATCCCAGTGATCGGCGCATCGAAGTTCACGCTCTTTGCGCCCACGAGCAGCCCCGAATGGGTGCCGCACGAGCCGCTCGCGACAACGATGCGATCAAAGCTCAGTTCAAGATCAAAGCTCTGCGCGGCGATTTCGTGCGCGCACGAAACATAACCCAACGCGCCAAGCGCATTCGAGCCGCCACCTGGAATGATGTAGCCTTTGCGTCCCTGCGCTTCGAGCTCCGCCGCATGCGCCTGCATCGCCGCGTTGAGATCATCACCCGCGTTGACGACGCTGATCTTCTCGACGCCCAGCAGATTGTAGAGAAAATTGTTGCCTGTCGCTTTCGGATTGTACGAGCCCGCCACGCGCTGCTCGAGCACCAGTCGGCACTTTAGCCCTTCCTTCGCGGCGGCGGCGAGCGTTAGCCGACAATGGTTCGATTGCGGCGCGCCAACGGTGATCAACGTATCGGCGCCCTGCGTCAGCGCGTCGGCGACCAAAAACTCAAGCTTGCGGGTTTTGTTGCCGCCTGCAGCGAGCCCCAGGAGGTCGTCGCGCTTGATCCAAATCTCGGGCCCACCCAAAGCGGCGCTGAGATTGGGCGCATGCTCTAACGGCGTGAAAGTCGGCGTGTAACGGCGGCGCGGAAACCGGGCGAGTTGCATAACGAGCGCCTTTGCCCCAGCGCCGCGCCCCTTTCAAGCGCGCAAGGCTCAATCTTCGTCGATAGCGATAATGTCGTCGTCCTTCAGACGGAAACTGTGCGCGGCGATGGAGGCAAGCGCCAAATGCGTGATCAGATTCTGGCGCCCCTCGCCCTCGGGCAGGTTCGCCTTGTCGACCAACGCACGCAAGCGCGAGAGCGCATTGACGATTTCGACGATCGCCGCGGGGTCAGATTCGGAGCTTCGGTCTTCCTTGGCTGCCACTTCACGCCCCCCTTAGGCTTACAATGACGTTGCTTGCGACTTGAAGAACTTCGCGGCTGTCGGCGAGCGCCGAGAGCGAACCGGCGACGGCGAGCGTGGCGCGATCGATCTCGGCTGCACTGCGATCACCGATCGGCGGGCTGGCGCATGCGTCACCGATGACGCGCACTGGCAGGCCGGTGTCCAAGCCATGCAGCAGCGTCGCCAAGCCCTCGTGCGCCAGCGCAAAGCCGATCAGATAGATGCGCGAAGGCTGCTCAGCACTGACGCGATCACGCAGTCCCGTATGCGCGAAGGCCGAACGCCAGCGCACGAGAAAGAGCGGTTCGGACGGCAGCGGCTCCAGCGCCTCGATCGGCCGTTGAAACTGATCGGCATTGGCAAGGCGCGCGCCGCGCGTTTGTACGTGCGCCACCGTCCATCCGCTCGATCGCGCGTGATGGATAACGCGCCGCGCACAAGCCGCCGCCTCCTCGCCACCATCGGCGAAGAGCGGCCGACCAGGCGTTACGTATTCACGGTTGAGGTTGAGACAGATCAGCCAGGGCGCTGCCGGATCGGTCATGCCGGCGCGCCGCGTTGCGCAGAGCGATCGAGTACACCCGCTTCGTCCCACGCACCTTCCGGACGCAGCAATTGCAGCGCCGGCGTATCCAACGAAAGCGCGTTCGCCGGCGTCTCGATGCGGCGGATCACTTCAACGTATTCATGATCCGAGAAATGAAA
>JAXMCH010000003.1:0-272665 GCA_046349455.1 Hyphomonadaceae bacterium
GATCGCGGTGACGCTGCCTTGCACCGGCGCGCGATAGATTTGCGGCGGCTGGTCACGCGCCACGACGGTTTCGCCTGCGCCCATGATCTGACGCTCAACCACGTAAAACTGCGAGGTCTGACAGTTGAAGCGATAATGCAGGCGCTGCATTTCGTAGCGGATGGTGGTCTGCGTCGTCGCGTCTTCCATTTGATAGAGCTGCGGCGTTGCGTGGCGCACTTGAACCCAGATGTCCGCAGTGCCGTCAGCGCTGCGCGTAATGGTGCGCTGGTTGAAGTGCACTTCGCCCCGTCCGCATTCTTCGCCGACAGCGCAATCGCGTTGGCGCGCGACGAGCAGCCAATCCGGCAAATTGCGCGTTGAGCCTAAGATGACGGAATCTCGTTCGCCCGCTTGGGCATTCGCCTCGCCCTGCTGCGGTTGCTGACCCGCGGGCGCCTCGGGTTGGCCGCAGGCGGCGAGCGTGAGAAGGGCGATGGCGGCGTAGAGAGCTTTCATGTTGTTCATCTTGGCGCGATCTCGCGTCGCGGCAAGTCACATCGCTGAGATGCCGCCATCGACCTTGATCTCCGAGCCGGTGACGAAACGGCTTTCGTCAGAAATGAGATAGAGCGCGGCGTTGGCGACGTCGCTGGGTTGTCCGATGCGGCCCAGAGGCACCTGCCGGGCGAGTTTTCCTTCGGCCACCTCGGGACCGAGCGCTTGGCGCAGGCGATCGAGGATCGGCGTGTCGATGAATGTCGGATGGATGGAGTTCGACCTGATGTCCAGCTTCTTGCGCGCGGCGTAGAGCGCGATGTTCTTTGAGAGGAGCCAAACGGCCGCTTTCGAGGCGTTGTAGGCGGGTGTGTTGTGGTTGGCGATGAGCCCGGCGATCGAGGAGATGTTGACTATAGAGCCCGGCTGATTGTCGCGGAGATATTTCATCGCGTGCTTCGCGCCCAGAAAGACCGAGTCGACGTTGACCGACATCACGCGCTTCCAGTCGGCGAATGAAAGCTCCTCGATGTCGCCGCCGTGAGAGATGCCGGCATTGTTTACGAGCGCGGAAATGCCGCCCATTGCGCCGTTGGCGGCGGCGAGCGCTGCAAGCCATTGGTCTTCGTTTGTAACGTCGAGCGCGAAGGCGAATGCTGTGCCGGCGCCATGTTTGGCGTTGAGCTCAACCGCGAGTTTTTCTGCGCCGGCGGCGTTGATATCCGCAATCGCGACTTTGGCGCCTTCGGCCGCAAGCGTTGAAGCGATCGCAGCGCCCAGGCCTTGTGCGCCGCCTGTGACAAATGCCTTCTTGCCTGCAACCCGTCCTGCCATGGGATACCTCTTGATGTGCACGCCACATTGCGTCGGCGCCGGCGTGTCGCCAAGCCCTAGCTTAACGGCGTGCGCCGGAAGAAGTCCGCTATGCGGAGATTGACGCCGAGGGGCGCCGCCCACTGATGGCCCCAACGTGGATATTCGATCATCTCAACGGCGTGACCTTCCTGGCGATAGAGCGCGGCGAGGTTTCGGCCGGATTCGATCGGCACGATGGCGTCGTCGATACCGTGGATGACCATGACGGGGTATTTGTGGGTCGCGTTGACGCCATCGCGCGCGAGGAAGCCGGCGCCGCCCGAGTGCGCGGCGACCGAGGCGACGCGCTCCGACAGACGCGATCCCACGACGTTGCAGAAGAAGCCGCCGCCGGACATGCCCGTCAGATGCACGCGGTTAGGATCGCCGCCGAGCTCGATCAAACGCGAAATCAGGAGGTCGCTGAACCGGACGTCGCCGATTGTGCGTTCCTGCGAGAAGTAGGGCCAGCGTTGGCCAAGCGCGCCGGGGTAGGCAAGAATCCAGCCTTCGGATTGCGCGGCTTCATCAAGCCGCGACGAGCGCGCCATGTTTCCCGGCGAACTCTCGACGCCGTGAAATGCGATGACGATTGGCGCGTTGCGCGGCGCCGGCGGCGAGACCAGTCGATAACGCCGCCGCGTGCCATCGACGTCGATCGTTTCTGAGCGCGCGGCGACGCGCGGCGTTTGGGCGCGCGCTTCGTTCAAGGCGAGCGGCGTGAAAGCGCACACAAGAGATCGGCGCGTGAGTCCGTCCATGTGTCCACTATTCCGCGCGCCGCGGCGCTGTCCAAGTGCGCCTCGTCGCATGACCTCGTCCGTGCGACCGCGTCGCACTGACATTATCGTGAGGCGGTATATGCTCTGACAGACAGGAGCACCGTGGATGGAATGGGACGCCTTATTGCTATCGCGACTTCAGTTCGCGTTCACGATCGGGTTCCACATCATCTTCCCGGCATTCACGATCGGCCTCGCATCATTCTTGGCGGTGCTGGAGGGCTTGTGGCTTTTTACTAAGCGGCCGCTGTTCAAAAACCTCTATCTCTTCTGGGTGAAGATCTTCGCGATCTCCTTCGGCATGGGCGTCGTGTCGGGCGTTGTGATGTCCTACCAGTTCGGGACGAACTGGAGCGTGTTCGCGACGCAAGTGGGCAGCGTCATCGGGCCGTTGCTTGGTTATGAGGTGCTGACGGCTTTTTTCCTGGAAGCCTCTTTCCTCGGCATTATGCTGTTCGGCTGGAAACGCGTGGGGCCGGGGCTTCACTTCGCTTCGACGTGCATTGTCGCGGTGGGCACGCTCATCAGCGCGTTCTGGATTCTCTCCGCCAATTCCTGGATGCAGACGCCGCAAGGGTTCGCGTTTGCGGCTGATGGCACGATGATCGCGACGAATTTTGCCGAAGTGATCTTCAACCCCTCTCTGCCATCGCGCTTTGCGCACATGGTGCTCGCGGCGTTCTTGACGACGGCGATGGTGGTGGCAGGCGCGTCAGCGTTTGCGCTGCTGCGCGGGCGGGCGCTCGCGGAAAGCCGCACCGCTATTCGCATGGCGATCCTGATGATGGCGATCGTGGCGCCAATGCAGGTCATGGTGGGCCATGAAAGCGGGCTCGTAGCGGGCGAGCATCAACCGGCGAAAGTTGCGGCGCTGGAAGGCTGGTGGACGACGCGGACGCAGCAGCCAACCGTGCTCATCGGCTGGCCGGACGAACAGGCGGAGCGCAATCATTTTGAGGTCGCGATCCCGGAATTCGGCTCAATCGTGAACAATGCGGGGCCGGATGAGGCGCTGCCGGGCCTCGATCAGTTCGCACCCAAGGATCGTCCGCCGGTTTGGATTACGTTCTGGGCGTTCCGCGTGATGGTGGGCATGGGCCTCATCATGGTCGCGCTTGGCGTGTGGGGCGCGGTTGCGTGGCTCTCGAAGCGGTTGGATGGCGCAAAGCTTTATCACCGTGCGCTGGTGCTGGCGGCGCCGAGTGGCTTTGTGGCCGTGCTTGCCGGATGGATCACGGCGGAGGTGGGGCGCCAGCCGTACGTCGTCTATGGCGTGCTGCGCACCGCGGATGCGGTGTCGCCCGTGACCGCGAGTTCTGTCGCCACATCGCTGCTGCTCTTCATCATTGCGTACGCAATCGTGTTCAGCGCCGGCGCGCTTTACATTTTGCGGCTCATGGGCAAGGGCCCGGACACCGATGAGGCGCCGCCGCGCGACACCAATGAGCCGCCCGGCACGCCGCTGGGCGCTGGCGTGAAGGAGGCTTGATCTTGTTCGGACTTGAGCTTCCCATGATCTGGGCGGTGTTGATCGCCGTCGCAGTGTTTCTCTACGTGGCGCTTGATGGCTTCGACCTTGGCGTCGGCATTCTTTTCCCATTTGCCAAGGACTCACGCGAGCGCGACCACATGCAAGCGGCGATCGCGCCCGTGTGGGACGGCAACGAAACATGGCTCGTGCTTGGCGGCGGTGGTTTGTTTGCGGCGTTCCCCAAAGCGTACGCCACGTTGATGCCTGCGCTTTATCTGCCGATCATCTTCATGTTGATCGCGCTGATATTTCGCGGCGTGGCGTTTGAGTTTCGCCATCATGGACGCGGGCGCGGCAAGCGTTGGTGGACATTTGCTTTCTCCGCAGGCTCGATTGGGGCGGCGGTGGCGCAAGGCCTGGTGCTGGGCGGCTTCGTTCAAGGCGTTGCTGTCCGCGATGGCGCGTTTGCGGGCGGGCCGCTGGATTGGCTGACGCCGTTTTCGTTGCTCGTCGCGGTGGCGCTGGTGGCCGGATATGCGCTGCTGGGTGCGACGTGGCTGGTCTTTAAGACGCAAGGCGAACTGTTTGAGCGCGCGCGCCGTTGGGTGAAGCAACTCGCGGTGCTGACTGCGTTGGCCATGGGCGCGGTAAGTTTGGCGACATTGGGCGTCGATCCGCGCGTGACTGCGCGCTGGGGCCTGACGATGACGAGCATCGATTGGCCAGTATTCATAAAGCTTGCGCCGTTGCCGTTGATTGCGGGCGGTGTTTGTTTCTTGTTGTGGCGCGGCGCCGGCCGCCGTCACTTGGCGCCTTATCTCTACGCGGTGGCGTTGTTCGCGATCGGCTATGTCGGCTTAGCCGTTTCGCTATGGCCCTACATCGTGCCGTTCGCATTTACGCCAGCGGACGCTGCCGCCGCTGACAATGCTCTGGCGCTGCTGTTGTACGGTGCGCTGCCGATGTTGCCGCTAATCTTGGCGTACACCGGCTACGTCTATTGGATCTTCCGCGCCAAGGTGGACGACGATGCCGCCTATCATTGAAGGGCCTCCGGAAGAGGGCGAAGCGCCGCGGCCGCTCGGTAAGCGCTTGCTGTGGTTCGTGGCGCTTTGGTTGGGCGGGCTGATCGCGGTCGCGGTGGCGGCGTATGGGCTGCGTGCGCTGATCCTATGAGCGCTATTTGATCGCAGTGATTTCGCGGAAGGCGTCGTCCATGAAATGGGCAAGGGCGACGTCCTTGTCGGTGACGCCGCCGGCATCGTGCGTCGAGAGCGCGACGTCGACGCGGTTGTAGACGTTGAACCATTCGGGGTGATGGTCGTTGCGCTCCGCGTAGAGCGCGACGCGGGTCATGAAGCCGAATGCGGCGTTGAAGTCCTTGAACCGAAATTCCTTCTCGATGGCGTCGCGATCGTCCGCGGCGCGCCAGCCTTCCAGGCGTGCGATCGCCGCTGCGGCGCCAATTTTCTGTTCGGGCATGAGCGTGTTCCTTCTCGCTCAATCTAGGGCGCGAGCGCGCAAACAAAAGCGCCGCCACCCGGAGGTGACGGCGCTCTCTTTGAGTTGATGGACAGCTCTATTGGTTCGGCTGTGTCGGGTTTGGTTGTTCGTGGCCCGTCACGGCGATACCGCGGCCGAGCTTCGAGTTCCACATCCCGTAGATGAAGTAGACCACGACGCCGCCCGCCAGATACCAGCCGAAGAACTGGCGCATGTGAGCGTTCGACATCAGCGACATGAACAGCACGAAGCACATGACAGCGCCGAGCCCCGCAATGAGGATTGCGAGCCAGGCCGGCATCTTGAACGGGCGATTCAGGTCGGGCCGCGCGAAGCGCAGATAAATCACCGTGATGCAAATCAGGCCGAACGCCACAAGTGTGCCGACGTTGGTGATGTTACCGAGGAAGTCGAGGCCCTTGAAGCCAGCGAAACCGGCTGCGATGGCGCCAACGACCAGCGTGTTGAGCACCGGCGTTTGCGTCTTCTTGTTCACGCGAGCGAACACGGACGGCAACAAGCCGTCGCGCGCCATCGTGTAGAAGATGCGCGTTTGGCCGTAGAGCAGGACCAGCATCACCGATGTGAGACCAGCGAAGGCGCCCAGCTTCACCAGGAACGCAAACCACGGCAGGCCGATGGCGTTGACCGCCTTGGCGATTGGCGCGGGGTCGTTGAGTTCGGTGTAGGGGATGATCCCGACGAGCACGGCGCAGGTCGCGATGTAGAGGATCGTGCAGATCAGCAGCGAGCCGAGGATGCCGATCGGCATGTCGCGCGCTGGGTTCTTGGCTTCGGCGCCGGCGGTCGAGACCGCTTCGAAGCCGATGTATGCAAAGAAGATGACCGCAGCGCCCTGAATCAGACCACCGATGCCATAGGCGCCGTTGTTCTGGCCGGTGACGACGTCGCCGAGTGCGCCGGTGATTTGCTGCCAAAGCGTCATGCCTTCGGGCAGCGCCGGCTCCCGCGGCGGGACCAGCGGGTTCCAGAGCTCTGGGTTCACGTAACGCGCGCCGATGACGATGAAGGCCACCACGACCGTCACCTTAATAGCGACGACGATGTTGTTGACCGTCGCTGACTCCGACACGCCCATTGAAAGCAGCAGGGTCACGGCGACGATGCCGATCAATGCAGGCAGGTTCACAACGCCGGCAACTTCAGCGCCGGTAACTGGGTCAGTGACCATGACGCCAGGCGCTGCCGTAAGCACGGCGGGCAAGTTTATCCCGAAATCATGCAACAGGCTGACCGTGTAGCCAGACCAACCGACGGCGACTGTCGAAGCAGCGACGCCGTATTCGAGCAGAAGTAGGAGGCCCATGATCCAGGCGACGAACTCGCCCATGGATGCGTAAGAGTAAGAATACGCGGAGCCCGAAACCGGGATCGCCGCAGCCAGCTCTGAGTAGGCGAGCGCGACGAAGGCGCAGAGCAGGCCGGTGATCACGAACGAGATCATGATGCCCGGGCCGGCATAGAGCGCAGCAGCGCGGCCGGTCAGAACGAAAATACCGGTGCCGATGATGCACCCGATGCCGAGCAAAATCAGGTTGAGTGCGCCGAGCGACTTCTTCAGTTCGCCGCCGGCATGCTCAGCATGCATCTGCTCAACGCTCTTGCGCATGAACAGACGGCCGAGCGGAGGCGTTACTTTGCCTCCGGTAGTCGGTGTGTTTGCCACGTTCGATCCCCTCCCTGGGTCCGTTGTGGCCGGGAAGCTAACGACGTGGTTAGGGGCGCACAAGCGCTGGAGGCCGCATTTAACCTCCCGCGAGCGGTTCGGGCACGGTCCAACCCCGTCTCGCACATGCAGCGAGCACGGTATTGCGCAACAGACAGGCGATTGTCATCGGCCCAACCCCACCTGGTGAGGGTGTAATAGCGGAGGCGACTTCGATCGCTTCCTTGAAGTTCACGTCGCCGACGAGTTTGGTCTTGCCTTCGCCCTTCTCGGGCGCGGGCACGCGATTGGTGCCGACGTCGATGACGATCGCGCCGGGGCGCACCCAATCGCCGCGCACCATTTCAGGGCGGCCTACTGCGGCGACGAGAATATCAGCGCCGCGGCAAATCATGCGCAGATCGCGCGTCTTTGAGTGCGCGAGCGTCACGGTGGCGTTTTGCTCAAGGAACAAGAGCGCGGCCGGTTTGCCGACAAGAATGGAGCGGCCGATGACGACAACGTTGGCGCCGGTGAGGTCGGGCCGCTCGGTTTTGGCGAGGATGACGCTGCCGACCGGCGTGCAGGGGCGCAGGCCCGGCTTGCCCAGCACCAGCTTGCCGGCGCTGGCTTCGGTGAGGCCATCGACGTCTTTCAGCGGATCGAGGGCGGCGAGAATGTTTGGCTCGCTGATGTGCTTTGGGAGCGGCAGCTGTACGAGAATGCCGTCGATCTCGGGATCGGCGGAGAGTTCGCTCACCTTGGCGAGCAACTGGGCTTCGGTGGTGTCCTTCGGCAGCCGGATTTCGACGGAGCGCATACCGGCTTCTATGGTCGCCTTGCCTTTGCTTGCCACGTAAACCTGGCTCGCGGGATCGTCGCCGACGAGCACGACCGCCAGCGCCGGTTGGCCGGGCAGCGCCTTCACCGCCGATGCAACATCGGCTCGCACGCGCGCCGCTATAGCCTTGCCGTCGATGATCCGTCCGCTCATGCCTTCTCCTCGAACCGGTCCACGAAAGCGGCGATCTCCGCGTCGCTCGCGCCTTCGATTTCAATCGTCTTCAGCCGCGCAGTCGCGCCGCGCGCGACGCTGACCTTTCCCTTCGCCACACCGAACGCCTTTGCGATCAGCGCTTCGAGCGCGCGGTTGGCTTCGTTGTTCGCGGGCGCGGCGCGAACGCGCGCCCGCAGATACACTTGGCCATCGCCGTCGCGCGCTCGGCCATCGATGCGATCGGCGCCGCCGGCGGGCGTCAGCCGGACTCGCAGCCGGCTCAGAAGAAACCGCCGCGTCCGAGCAGCAGGTTTTCGAGCCACCAGCTCACGTGGACCTGCAGCAGCCACAGAATCAGCAGCAGCACCAAGACAGAGAGATCGACGCCGGCGATCGGGGGGATGAGGCGCCGCAGCGGGCGAAGCATCGGGTCGCTGAGGCGGCGCGTGAATTCCCAAGTGGAGTTCACAAAGGCGTTGCGGCGGCTGACGACGTCGAACGCGTAAAGCCAGGAGATGACCACGTAAACGATCAGGACGACCTGGATCAGGCCAAGGAGCGCACGGATCAGCTCGAACAGGATGTGGATCATGCCAGGGGTCTAAACCGCGTGGGGCGGATTCGGCAACCGGCCCGGGGTGCGACATGACATGGGGACGGTTGACGCTTTAGCGGCGCACGCCCTATATCGCGCCTCCCACTGGACGGGCCCGTAGCTCAGCTGGGAGAGCGCTGCGTTCGCAATGCAGAGGTCAGGAGTTCGATCCTCCTCGGGTCCACCAGTCTTCCAAGGTCGCTACCGCTGGTCCGCGCCAGTCCGTTTAAATCAAGCGGCGTCGCGTTTGGCGGCTTGCGCTGGACGTTCGTCTTCGATGTCGCCGGTGATGAGGCGGGCGCCGCGGTCGAAAGTTAGGTACGACCATGTCCAATCGAGCGCGACGGCGATGCGGTTTTTGAAGCCGATCAGATAATAGATGTGCGCCGCGCACCAGACGAGCCAGCCGATGAAGCCGGTGAGTCGGAAGCCGCGGAAGTCGGCGACCGCTGCTTTACGGCCGACGGTGGCAAGGTTGCCGTAATCGACATAGGCGAACGGTTCGGTGAGCGGGCTGCCTTCGATGTGCGCTTTGATCGCCCGCGCGGCATAGACGCCTTGTTGCTTGGCGACGGGCGCGACGCCCGGGAGTTGTTTGCCACTTGCATCTTTCACGGCGGCGCAGTCGCCAAGGACGAAGATGTTGTCGCGGCCGGGCGCGCGGAGATTGCCGGCGATGATGGCGCGACCGGCGCGGTCGGCGGGGATGTTGAGCCAGCGTGCGGCGGGCGAGCTCTGCACGCCTGCGGCCCAGATCACGGTGCGGCTGGCGATGTGTCCGTCGTCTAAGGTGACGCCGGTTTCGTCAACGTGGGTAACGGCCTTGTTCAGGCGCACTTCGACGCCGAGGCCTTCAAGCGCGCGCTTGGCATTAGCCGACAGCGTTTCGGGAAAGCTGGTGAGAATGCGCGGCGCGGCTTCGAGTAGAATGATGCGCGCGCTTTTTGGATCGATGCGGCGATAGTCGCGCGCCAACGCCTTCTTCGCGAGTTCGGCGATGGCGCCGGCGGTTTCAACCCCGGTTGGGCCGCCGCCGATGACGACGAAGGTGGTGAGCGCTTCCCGCTCTTTCGCATCGGGTTCGAGTTCGGCGCGCTCGAAAGCGAGCAGGATGCGTTTGCGTTGCTCGGTAGCGTCTTCGAGTGTCTTGAGGCCGGGGGCGTATTGCTCCCAATCGTCGTGGCCGAAATAGGCGTGGCGCGCGCCGGTGGCGATGATGAGGAAATCATAAGCAACGCGGCGGTCGCCTAGGACGACTTCGCGTTTTGCGGTGTCGATGGCTTCGACGGTGCCGAGTTCGACGGTCGCGTTCTTTTGGTGGCGGACGATGGCGCGGATCGGCGTCGCGATCTGGTTGGGCGCGAGACCGGCGGTCGCGACTTGGTAGAGCAGCGGCTGAAATAGGTGATGGTTGCGGCGATCGATGATGGTGACATCGACGGGCGCGTTCTTGAGCGCCTTCGCGGCGGCAAGGCCGCCGAAACCTGCGCCGATAATGACGACGCGCGGGCGAGTAGTCGCGTTCATGGGCGAGGCCCTCCGTGACACGACTCATATATAGGGCGCTTTGGTCCGCCGCACAGCATGGGGAACATGAGATGGCGCGCGCCCCATCTCGTCAGGCGCCCCACACGCTGCGGGCGTATCGCAGGAAATTGCGCCCGAGGATTTTTTCAATGCGGGTGCGCGAGTGGCCCCGTGCACGGAGGCGTTCAGCGAGATCGTAGAATTGGCTCGGCCCCCGTAGGTCGACCACGAATGGGTACGTCGTAGGGCTTTCGCCAGGCGCCGCGATGCCGGCGGCGACACGCTGCCGATTCTCCTCGCGAAGCGCTTCAGCGTAGGCGTCCAAATCGTCGATCTGTGTGACGGCGCCATCTGTGCCGATGCCGATCGCGTCTTCGCCACAGACGTTCACTGCGTGCTCGATGTGCGCGACAACGTGTTCGGCGCGGGCTTGGCCGTCGAGGGCCAGGAAGGGCATGAAGTAAATGCCGATGAAGCCGCCGCGCTCGGCGACGAGGCGCAGTTCTTCGTCGGTCTTGTTACGCGGCAGGTCAGTCAAAGCTCGGCAGCCCGTGTGGCTGATGGTGATAGGTTGCTGCGAAGTTCGCGCGGCGTCGAGGCAAGTGTTTTGGCCGCTGTGGGCGAGATCCACGATCATGCGGTTGTCGTTGAGCCGCGCGACGACTTGGCGGCCAAAATCAGTCAGGCCGCGATTGCCCGGCGCCATCGAACCGTCGCCTACGGCATTCGAAAGATTGTAGGTGAGTTGGAAAATGCGGACGCCGAGATCGGCGAACGTATCGACGCGCTCGATCTTGTCGCCGAGCATTGAAGTGTTCTGGAAGCCGTAGATGATGCCGATCTTGCGCTCGCGCTGGGCGCGCTCGATGTCGGCAGCAGTGAGCACCTTCAGGAGATCGCGTGGGTAATCGCGGATCATGCGATCGTAGCGGGCGATGTCGCTGACTGTTATTTCATAGGGATCGCCGTCGCCGAACACATGGCCGATGGTCCAATTCACGGCATCGAGGCCGGAGGCATGTGCTTCCGCCAAGGTGCGCGCATCGAGACGGATGCGGGCGCCTGGCGGATCGTCCCCGGCATTCGGATTGCCAAGGCCGCCCAGCGCGTTGACTGTCAACGCGCCGCGCCAGCGCGAAGCGCCAGCTTGGGCGGAGGCTTCGCTAATCATCACGGGTGCAGCTGCAGCAGCTGCAAGCAATGCGCGGCGTGGCATGTTGAGATCATTCAATTCAATCCTCCCCCGGCCATTTCGTCGGCAGTGATCGGGCGGTAATGAGCGCGCTCGAACACTTGCCCGCGGCGCACCGTAAACACGACGCTGCGCAGGTTCGAGACGTCGACGCTTGGATCGTCGCGGACAAACACGAGGTTTGCGAGTTTTCCTGGCGCGACGACGCCCATGTCGTCGCGGCCGGCTGCGGCGGCGGCGTTTTGTGTCGCAGCGCGGATCACTTCGAGCGGCGGGATACCGACTTCATCCTGCAGTAACTCAAGCTCTTCGTGGAGCGATGGGAAAGGCGCTTGCCAGTCTGTGTCGCCATCCGTGCCTGCCGCGATGCGAACACCGGCGCGAAATGCTTGACGCGCCATCGCGTAAGAGAGTTCCGGCGTGCAGAGCGCGGCGCGCATGTTCGGGTTTTGCGCGCGCAACCGCGCTTGCTGGGCATAAACGCGCACAGTGGCGTCCAGAATGATGCCACGCCGCGCCATGTCGCGGACGACGGCGTCGACGGCGGCGTTGTCGCCGGCGATTAATGGCGCGGGATCGATGGGCGTGCGTGACCCATAGCTCTGCGGCCGCGCGCTCTGGCCCTGGTGCGCCAAGCTGCAAGCGTGTGACATCACATCGACGTTAGCCGCCGCGACCTCCGCGGGTGTTGCCGGGTACACCATCGTGTGCGCCCACACGCGAATGCCCTGGCGGTGCGCCTCGCGCGTGATGTTGCGCACAAGGCGCGCGGGCAAGTTTGCGTAGATCTTGATGGCGCTGGCGTTCGTGCCGCGCGCCATCGCGACGGCGAGTCGAAGATCGGTGCGATCGTCGATCGCCTGCATCCACGGCGCATGGCCAGGCCTTTCGCCCATTGCGGCGGCGGCGGTACGTGGGTCCTCGAAGAAGGAGGGGCCTGCCATCAGCGCCGCGAAGTAAATGTCCGGCGCTTCGATCTCGCCGAGTCGTGCTTGGCGTGCGAGTTCGGAAATGGAGCGCAGATCGTCGGCCATGTCGCGGACGGCGGTCACGCCACTGTAGAGTTGGCGGCGCAGTACGGCGCGGGCGGAGTTGGCGTCGGGCGGCGTCGCCATATGGACGTGTGCATCGATAAGGCCGGGCAGCGCGTAAAGGCCGCTCGCGTCGATGATGCGGACGCCCGGCGTCGTGGCGTAAGGGGTGTCGTCGGCGACAACGTCGCGGATCAGCGGTCCTTCGGTGATGATGCTGACGTGGGCGCGGGGGCCGGCGCCGGCGCCATCGATCAACGTGGCGCCACGGTAGATTACGCGCTCGCCCGCCGGGGCCTCGCCTTGAGCCAATGCGATGCGAGGCGTCAAAAGCAGCGCTAGCGCGCAAAAGATCGTGCGGAACGTCGTCATAAATCCCCGGGCCGCACAGCTTGCCTTGATCCCGCCGGCCCCGCCAGTGCATGAAGCGCGCCCTCATGCTGGAAATCTCGGACCTCACCTTTCGCTTCGGCCCGCGGCCGTTGTTTGAGAATGCGAATGCGTTCATCGCCGAGGGCTGGAAGGTCGGCCTCGTCGGGCGCAATGGCACGGGCAAGTCGACGCTGCTGACGCTGATCCGCGACGAGGTGGGGAAGGCAAACTCTTCTATCCGTGTGCGGCGTGGCGCGCGGATGGGGTTCGTGGCGCAGGAAGCGCCGCAGGTGGATAGGCCGCTGCTCGATCTGGTGATGGCCGCGGATGAGGAGATGACGTCGCTCCTGAAGGAAGCGGAGACGGCTGAAGATCCCCAGCGCATCGCTGACATTCACATGCGGCTCGCCGAGATCGACGGCTATTCCGGTGAAGCGCGCGCTAGCGCGATCATGGTGGGCCTCGGGTTCGAGCACGAGGATTTGCGGCGCCCGGCGCGTGAGTTCTCCGGTGGTTGGCGCATGCGTGCGGCTCTGGCAGGCGTGCTCTTCTCTGCGCCCGATCTCTTAATCCTCGACGAGCCGACAAACTATCTCGATCTCGAAGGTGCGGCGTGGCTAGAGGAATATCTGCGCGACTATCCGCACACAGTGATCTGTGTCAGCCACGATCGCGAAATGCTGAACCGATCGGTGACGCACATTCTGGCGCTCGACGACAAGAAGCTCGAAGTCTTCGTCGGCGGTTACGATGCGTATCTGAAGAAGAAGGCGGAGCGCATGGCGCTCGCGGTTGGAATGAAGGCAAAGCAGGATGCGCAAAAGGCGCACTTGCAGAAGTTCATCGACCGCTTCCGAGCGAAGGCGTCAAAAGCGGCGCAAGCGCAGAGTCGCATCAAGCAGCTTGAGAAGATGCAGGATATCGCCGTGCCGCTCGAAGAGCGGACGGTGCCGTTTCATTTCGACAATCCGGTTGAACTCGCGTCGCCGCTGGTTGTGCTCGATGAGGCTGATCTGGGCTATGTCGAGGGTAAACCGGTGCTCAAGCGCGTGTCGCTGCGTCTCGACCATGATGATCGCATTGTGATCATTGGGCCGAACGGGCAGGGCAAGACAACTCTCGTGAAGTCGATCGCCGCGCGTTTGGCATTGTTGAAAGGCAAGCGGGTCGCGTCGTCGAAAGCCGTGATGGGCTATTTCAGCCAAGATCAGTTGGACGAACTGCGCGCGGGCGAAACCGTGCTGGAGCACGTCCGCGATCTGGAGCCCGATTGGGCGCCACCGAAGCTGCGGGCGCTGGCGGCGCGTATGGGATTCGGTGTCGAGAAGATCGATACGAAGGTTGAAAAGCTCTCGGGCGGTGAGAAGGTGCGTTTGCTGCTGGGGCTGATGGCGCACCAGAAGCCGCACGTGTTGATCCTCGACGAACCGACGTCGCACTTGGACATCGATAGCCGCGAAGCGTTGATCCACGCGATCAATGGTTACGAAGGCGCGGTCTTGCTTATCACGCACGATATCTATCTTGCGGAAGCGTGCGCGGATCGCTTGTGGCTCGTCTATCACGGGCGTGCGCGGCAGTATGACGGCGACCTGGAAGACTATCGCAAGCTCGTCGCGGCCGCGGATCGGCCCGCGGTTGAGGGTGACAAGCCCAGCGCCATGGCGGCTGTCGTGCAGGCGGACCCCAAGCCAAAGCACTCCAAATATACGCTGACCCGCAAGCTTGAGGCGGCGGAGAAAGAGATCGAACAGGCGAACCAAGCTTTGGCGCGCATCGATGCGGCTTTGGCTGATCCTGATCTCTTTACGAAAGATCAGAAGCGCGGGGAGTCGCTTCTGAAGGAGCGTTCGCACGCCGCGACAGCGCTGGCAAAGGCGGAGGCGAGCTGGCTCGAGGCAAGCGAGGCGCTCGAAGCCGGCTGATTGCCAGGCCAGCGAAAACGTGGTCCCTCTGTGCTCTCGGGGGAAACATGCGCATCATCTTTGTTGTCCTGATCGCGGCCTTTGCCGTTCTGGCTTCGCCGGTGGCTTATGCGCAAACTGATCCTGCTTTGCGTGGGGTCGTTAGTGACTACATGGCGATCGCTGAGGAAATGGATCCGATCCGCGCTGCGCAGCGCGGAGACGCGGCCGCGGCTCTGCGTTGGCCGGACGACTCGCCGGAGGCTGTTGCACGGCGACGAACGGCGCTTGCGGCAATTGCGGCCCGCCTTGATCAGCTGAGCGGGCTTTCAGAGAGCGATATGCTCGAGCGCGATGCGTTGGCGTATCGCGTTTCAATTCAGCGCGAGGGGTATGCGTTCGACGAGGAGCGCGTGCCGTTCATCAATGGCGAAGGGTTCTTCATCAACCCTGACTACGCCTCAACGGTGACGGTGCTGCGCAACGAGGCGGAAGCCGAAGCGTGGCTGACGCGCATGGCGGCGGTCCCGGCATACTTTGGTGTGCAGATCGCCAATATGCGCCGGGGCATGGCGAGCCGTTTCACGCAGCCGCGTCTCGTGGTCATGAACTCGCTACGTGCGGTGCAAGCGCAGGCGGCTTTGCCTGATGCAGATAGCCCGCTGCTTGTTCCATTGGCGCGCTTGCCGGCGACAATGCCCGAAGCGACGCGCCAGCGTTTCCAGGCGCGCGGCGCCGAGATTTATGCGACGCAAATCAAGCCGGCGCTGCAGAACTTGGCGACGTTCCTTGAGCACGAGTATCTGCCGCGCGCGCGATCCCAGATCGGTGCGCGATCGTTGCCAAACGGGCGCGCGTATTATGCGTACCTCGTGCGTCGCCACACCACGACGGAGATGACGCCGGACGAAGTCCATCAGCTGGGTCTGCGTGAGGTTGCACGCATCCGCCGCGAGATGGATGCGGTGATCGCGGAAACAGGATTCCACGGCACGTTCGCCGAATTCCTGGCGTTCTTGCGGAGCGATCCGCAGTTTTATCCGCGTGATGCGGAAGAATTGATGCGCATCTCGAGTGAGATCGCTAATCGCGCCAACTTCCAACTCCCCCGCTATTTCGGGCGTCTGCCGCGCAATACAATGGCGGTGACGTTCATTCCCGCCGCGCTAGAAGGCGGTTCAGCCGGCTACTGGCCGGGCAATCCGTTGCAAGGTACGGCCGGGCAAGTGTTGTTGCGGCGCTCGGATGCAACACGCCGCACGCTCTACGATTTGCCGGCGTGGGTGATGCACGAAGGCTCGCCCGGGCATCACACGCAAATCGCGCTGGGCGAAGAGTTGACGGACATCCCCGCCTATCGGCGCAATGACGATGTGACGGCGTACGTCGAAGGCTGGGCGCTCTACGCGGAACGGCTCGGTGGCGAGATGGGAATTTATCGCACGCCATACGAACGCTTCGGACAGCTTTCGATGGAGATGTGGCGCGCGTGCCGGCTTGTGATCGATACGGGCATGCATTGGATGGGATGGAGTCGCGAACAGGCGGTTGCGTGCTTGCGCGACAACAGCGCGTTGTCTCCGTCGCAAGTGGAGTTTGAGGTCGATCGGTATATCGGCTGGCCGGGCCAAGCACTCGCCTACAAGATCGGCGAAATCCAAATCCGCGATCTTAGGGCGCGCGCCGAGGAGCGGCTCGGCGCGTGTTTCGATATTCGCGCGTTCCACGATGCGCTGCTTGGATCTGGCGCGCTGCCGCTGGCTGTGTTGGCGCGGCGAATGAATGCGTGGATCGATGCGCGCGCCGGAGAATGTCGCGCGCGCTGATCTGGGATGCGTGCTGCCGCGTATGCGCTCTTAAACGAGGAGGGCGCGATGAAATGGGTTGTGGCTTTGGCGGCGTTGCCGCTCATGGCGTGCGCGGCGCAGGCGCAGACGGCGCCCGCTGCAGGCTTGGCGGGAAGCTGGGTGGTTGATCTGTCGACCAGTCCGATTGAGCCCTACACGCGGCCCATGGTGCTCACGTTGAACCCCGATGGCACGGTGAGCGGATCATTCTATGAGAGCGAGATCGAAGCGGGGCGTTGGCGCACGGATCGCGGCCGCACATGCGTCAGCTTCCGCACAACCGATGGCGTGGGGCCGTATCACACGGCGGCGTGTCTTGTCGGCGATCACGTCGAAGGCCAGACGTGGGCAGAGCACCGGAACTTTTTGTTCAACTGGAACGCGGCGCGCGGTGACTAGCCGATGGGTGTGAGTGGCGCGTCTTTGATGCGGTCGAGGTTGCCGGCGCCGGGGATGAAGAGGGCTTCGATGCGGATGCCGTCTGGGTCTTCAAACAGCGTAGAATAATAACCCGGCGCCCAGGGGCCTTCTTCGCCTGTGCGAATGATCTTGGCGCCGAACTCTTGCATCGAAGCGGCCAGCGCATCGACGTCTTCGCGCGAGCGCAGGCGGAAGCAGAAATGATGGAGGCCAATGCGCCACTGGTCGAACGGCGTGTCGCGGTGTTGCGGTTCGGCGTTGCGTATGAGCACGCCGGTGCGCGCGCCGATGCAGTAGAAGATTTGGCCGGGTACGTCGTACTGAATCGCCATGCCGAAGGTTTCGTGCAGCAGCTTGTAATAGAACGGACGCGACGCAGCGACGTCGCGAACGGTGAGTTGAATGTGGGCGATGCCGTTTGGGGAGATCATTCAGTAAATCTCCAAGCCAATTCCGTTGCGATTCAGCTTTGTCCATTCGAATATCTGAGATTCGTATGGACCGTCCTCAGTGTGGAAGCGAACTTGATCGCCGCTCGCAAATGACATCCGAAGAACCTCGGAGGACTCGAGATCAACCGCTACCGGAATCTGATTGATTAGGAGCCAAACTGGTGTCGCCGACGCCCCTTCCTCCCAGGTGTAATTATCGCCCGCAATGCTGAACTCGACTTTTTGCATGTTTTGAACGCGCTTCAGGTTGCCGAATGCGATCTGAAAGTCGAACGCGCCGAGGCCAACAAAGAAGATCGGCTCCGCACCGATCTCTTCTCGCAGCAAGTCGACAATTTTCTGATCGAACAGTCGCATCCCAATTGCGATAACACTCCTCGCGTTGCGAACAAAGACGAAACACTGCAGCTTCGGCGCATGTCGCGAATCAACAGCGCAGCCTTTGACGATTTGAACGCGGAGCAGCGGGCGGCGGTGGAGCATGGGCTCGCGCCGTTGCTGGTGATTGCGGGCGCGGGGTCGGGGAAGACGAAGACTCTGTCATGCCGCGTCGCGCATCTTGTTGCGAACGGGGCTGATCCGTCGCGCATTCTGTTGCTGACGTTTTCGCGGCGGGCGGCGAGCGAGATGATTGCGCGGGTCGGCAAGGTGATGGCCGGCGATGTGCGCATACCGTGGGCAGGGACGTTTCACGCGATCGGCGCGCGGCTGTTGCGCGAACTGGCGCCGGTGGTCGGCATCAATCCGGAGTTCACCATCCACGATCGCAGCGATAGCGGCGATCTGATGGGCATGGTGCGCCAGGAGCTTGGCGTGGCGACGGGCGCGAAGCGCTTTCCGATGAAGGGGACGTGCCTCGCGATTTATTCGCGCGTCGTGAATGCGGATGAGTCGATCGGCGATGCGCTGGCGGCGGCGTTTCCGTGGTGCCGCGAGTGGGAAGCGGAGCTGAAGCGGCTATTCGCGGCGTATGTCGAAGCGAAGCAGAAGCAGAACGTGCTGGACTATGACGATCTGCTTTGGCTCTGGGCCGAGGCGATGAATGAGCCGGCTTTGGCGCGTGAGGTGGGCGCGCGGTTCGACCACGTACTGGTGGATGAATATCAGGACACCAATAAGCTGCAGGCGCGCATTCTGCTGGCGATGAAGCCGGATGGGCGGGGCGTGACTGTCGTCGGTGATGACGCGCAGTCGATCTATTCGTTCCGCGCGGCGGATGTGCGCAATATTCTGGAATTTCCGAAGGCGTTCACGCCGGAGGCGCGGCTGGTGACGTTGGAGCAGAACTATCGCTCGACGGCGCCGATCCTGGATGCGTCGAACGCGGTGATCGATCTGGCGAAAGAGCGTTTCACCAAGAATTTGCGCACGACGCGCGCGGGTGGTGTGGCGCCGAAATTGGTGAGCGTGCGCGATGAGGCGGCGCAGGCGGCGTACATCGCCGAGGGCGTGCTGGAAGCGCGCGAGCGCGGGCTGACTCTGATGCAGCAGGCGATCCTGTTTCGTGCGGCGGATTTTTCGGCGCCGGTGGAGTTGGAGCTGGCGAAGCGCGACATTCCGTTCGTGAAGTTCGGCGGGCTGAAATTTCTCGAAGCGTCGCACGTGAAGGATTTTCTAGCGATCCTGCGCTGGGCGCAGAATGGCGGCGATCGCATTGCGGGCTTCCGCGCGTTGCAGCTTGTGCCCGGCGTTGGTCCGGCGAAGGCATCGCGGATGCTCGATGCTGTCGATGAGACGGGTGCGTATGGCGTTGTGCGTAATACTGCGCCGCCGGCGGGTGCGAGCGAGGCATGGGATGCGCTGAAGCAAATGCTTGGTGAGCTGCAAGGCGCGACGTGGCCGGCCGATCTCGATCTCGCAGCGCAATGGTATCGCCCGATGATGAACGAGCGCTATGACGATGCGCGCGTGCGTGCAGGCGATATTGATCAGATGCAGCGCATTGGCGCGACGTTTGGGTCGCGCACGTCTTTCCTCACTGAACTGACGCTCGATCCGCCGAATTCAACCAGCGATGAAAGCGGCAAGTCGTCGAAGGATGACGACTATCTGATCTTGTCGACCATCCACTCGGCCAAGGGGCAGGAGTGGAAGAATGTGTTCGTGCTGAATGTTGTCGACGGCTGCATGCCGTCGGATTTGGGCGCGGGCTCGACGGCGGAGCTGGAGGAGGAGCGGCGGCTGCTCTATGTGGCGATGACGCGGGCGAAGGATGAGCTGCATCTGATCACGCCGCAGCGTTTCTATCACACGCAGCAGGGCAAAGGTGGCGACAAGCACGTGTACGCGATCCGCTCGCGGTTCTTGCCGACGAATATTCTCAAGAAGTTTGAGGAAACGAGTTGGGCTTCAGGCGAGGGCGTCGGCGAGTTCGCGTCGCGTGGGCCGCTCCCCAAGATCGATCTCGCGGCGAAGGCGCGCTCGCGCTTCGGTTAAGCTCTTGGCGGCAGCGGAATGAAGCTGCTGGTGCGTTTCTTGTACGCCTCGTAGTCCGGCCGTGTGCGTTGCAGATGCGGCTCGGTCGTGGGCGCGCCGCTGACGCGGGTGAGCAGGAAGGTGATGAGCAGCGGGCCAGGCAAGCTCCAAAGCCCCATGCCGGCGTCGAGCGCGATCAGCCACATGCCCCACCAGGCGCAGAGCTCGCCGAAATAGTTGGGGTGGCGCGAGTAGCGCCAGAGCCCGCGATCCATCACTTTGCCGGAATTGTCGCTCTGTGACTTGAAGTGCGAGAGCTGCGCGTCCGCGATGGCTTCGTAAATGATGCCGAAAATCGCGAGCCAGAGGCCAAGCGTTGCGGGCCAGCCCAAACTGGTAGCGGTCGTCGCTTGGCCAAGCTGCGCAGGTAAGGCCATCACGATCTGCAGCAGCAATTGCGGCGCGAATACCCAAAGCAGCGAGAACATCGCGAAGTTGAGGCCGTGCTTATCTTTAGCGCGCTGCGCCAACTTGGCGTAGCGGCGGTCGGCGCCGTGGCTGCGCCAGCGCCACAAGAGATAGGCGCCAAGCCTGAGGCCCCAGGCGCTAGCGAGCAGGAGCAGCGCCGTCGCGTGCGGGCCGGGCGCGTCTAGCTGCACGTACGTCGACCAAGCAAGCACAACGACGCCGAGACCCCACCACGCATCAACGTAACTGGGGTCTTTCAGTGGAATGCTGATCAGCCAGAGGACGACAAAGCACACGGCGGAGACGCCGAGATTGGAAATGAGAAGCGGAAGCGCGTCGGTCATAGGCCGAAATGTATAGATCATCGCGCTATGAAAAGGCAGCTACATTAACGCGCTCAGAACCTCCCGCGGCGAGCATTCGCAGGCGCACAAAAGGAGTTTCGCATGCCGTTGATGCAATGGGACGAAAGTCTCGACATCGGCGTTCCTGACATGAACGACGATCATCGCGACATCTTGGCGGCAATGAACCGCATCTATGACGCAAACGGCAAGGGTGGCCACGAGATCAACAAGCTCGTGCAGGAGTTGGCCGACATTTGTGTTCGCCACTTCCGGGACGAAGAGGCCTACATGGAGCGCATCGGGTATCCCGATCTCGCCACCCACCGCATGCTGCACCAGCGCCTGCTCACGCGCTACGGCGATCACGCGCGGCAGATTCGAGAAGCGGGCGGTGTCGTGGACAGGGATTTTCTACAGTTTCTCTCGTTCTGGCTCACGTCGCACATCAAGGGTGTCGATGTGAAGTATGGAAATCACGCCACGAAATTCCGAGGACGCTAGTCGCCTGTGCGCCGCAAGCGACGTTTCACCTGATGGGGCGGACGCTGCGTTTGTGAGCCGGCGGAAAGATAGATCACGCGATCTGCTTCAACGCGCTGCGAACCGTGTCGGCGATCTGATCAATTTGGCGCTTCTCGATAATCAGAGGCGGCGAGAAAGCGAGAATATCTCCGGTTACGCGGATGAGAACGCCGGCGTCGAAGCACTTCTTGAAAGCTTCCAGCGCCCGCTGAGTGGGCGCACCGGGCCGGGGTTCGAGCTCTATGCCGCCGATGAGCCCGAGGTTCCGGATGTCGATGACGTGCGGCGCGTCACGCAGTGAATGCATCGCATCTTCCCAATAGGGCGCGAGATCGGCGGCACGCTCGAAGAGCTTTTCGTCTTTGAACGTGTCGAGCGTGGCGAGGCCAGCAGCGCAGGCGAGCGGGTGGCCGCTCGTGGTGTAGCCGTGGAACAGTTCAATGGGGGTGTCGGCGTTGGCGAGGATGGTGTCGTAGATTTCGCGGCTGGCGGCGACGGCGCCCATGGGCACGGCGGCATTGGTGATGGCTTTCGCCATGGTCAGGAGGTCGGGCTTCACATCGAAGAAGTCCGCCGCAAACGGTGCGCCTAAGCGACCGAAGCCGGTGATGACTTCATCGAAGATGAGCAGGATGTCGTGCTTGGTGCAAAGCTCGCGCAGGCGCTTGAGATAGCCCTTTGGCGGCATGATCACGCCTGTAGAGCCGGCGACGGGTTCGACGATCACGGCGGCGATGGTGCTGGCGTCGTGGAGTTGGACGATGCGTTCGAGCGCGTCGGCGAATTCGACGCCGTGCGGAGGTTCGCCCCGTGAGAACGCATTGCGCGCAACGTCGAGCGTGTGCGGCAGGTGATCGACGCCGGCGACCATCGGGCCGTAGGTCATGCGGTTGCGGACGATGCCGCCGACGCTGATGCCGCCGAAGTTAGTGCCGTGGTAGCCGCGCTCGCGGCCGATCAGGCGATACTTGCCGGGCTTGCCCCGCGCCTTTTGATAGGCAAGCGCAATCTTGAGCGCGGTGTCCGCGGATTCGCTGCCGCTGTTGGTGAAGAAGATGCGGTCGAGATTACTCGGCAGGATTTCGCCGAGACGGTTGGCGAACTCGAATGCAGCCGGGTGGCCGAGATTGAAATTGGTGGCGTAGTCGAGTTCGGCGGCGGCGCGTTGGATGGCTTCTACGATGCGCGGCCGGCCGTGGCCGGCGGCGCAGCACCAGAGGCCGGCGGTGCCATCGAGGATCGCGCGGCCATCGGGCGTGTAATAGTGCATACCCTCGGCGCGCACGACCATGCGCGGGTCGGCTTTGAATGCCCGGTTCGGCGTGAACGGCATCCAGAATGAGTCGAGCGAGTTCGGGCGCGGCGTATCGGGCATGGCGTATTGTGCGCCGGCGCCGCGTACCGCGGCAAGAGGCGCCTTAGGCTTCGGCCGCGGCGATTGCTTTCGCGATCTCGTCCAATAAGCGCAGACGCTGCTTTTCGAGGTTCGTCAGATGATCGTCCGATGCAGGTGTGACGCCGGACTGGATATTCTGAATGTCGCGCCAGATGCTGTGGTTCGTTTCGAGCAATGACCTGAAGTGGGCGCTGGTTGTTTTGAGTGTGTGAATAGCGTCGGCGTGGCCGGCGAACTCTTCGGCGAGAGCATGGTCGAGATGTTCTGATTGCATAATGACTAAGGTTTGCCCTTTGCGCCGGACGCCACCTTGATCGAACGCAATTCTGAGGGCGTCCAAGCAAGACCACGCTAGCTATTTTTGCGACTTCACACGAAAAGGAGCGTCATGAAGGCGATGGCTGCTACGTGACCCTCTCCGAGATCATCGCGCGCGAGACGCAGCGTTTCAATGAGACGCACCCCAAGAGCATAGCGCAGGCGCGTGCGCTCGACGCGCACTGGCTTTTCGGGGCGCCGTTTCATTGGATGAAGGATTGGGCCGCGCCCGCCGCAATCATCGCGGAAGATGGTGATGGCGCGGTGCTGACCGATATCGACGACAACACCTACGACGACTTCTGCTTAGGCGACACGCCGGGCATGTTCGGGCACGGTCGGCCCGAAATTTCGCGCGCGGTGGCGGAGCAAGCGCGGCGGGGCGCGACGTTTATGCTGCCGACGACTGAAGCAGCGGACGTCGGCGCTTTGCTGGCGGAGCGCTTCGGGTTGCCGTTCTGGCAGACGACGCTGTCGGCATCGGACGCCAATCGCGCTGTCATTCGCTGGGCGCGGGCGGTGACGCGCAAGCCGGTGATCGTGGTGTTCGATGGCTGCTATCACGGCATGGTCGAAGATTGCTTCGTCGAGTTGCGCCACGGGCGCACGCGGCCGGACGCAGGCCTTATCGGGCAAGTCTTCGATATGACGCGCACCACGCGCGCCATCCCGTCCAACGACCTGGGCGCGCTTGAGGCAGCATTGGCGCAGGGCGACGTCGCAGCGGTTCTGGCCGAGCCGGCGATGACCAATTGCGGCATGATCTTGCCTGAGGCCGGTTTTTGGAAGCGCGCGCAAGCGTTGGTGAAGAAGGCCGGCGCGCTGCTGATTCTTGATGAGACGCACACGCTTTCAAGCGGGCCAGGCGGCGCGACGAGGGCGTGGGAGCTGCAGCCGGATGCGCTGGTGGTCGGCAAGGCGATCGCCGGTGGATTTCCCGCGGCGGTGTGGGGCGTGAGCGCAGCATTCGCGGAACAGATCGCGGCGGCGCCGCGCGCTGCAGGCAGGTCCGGCATCGGCACAACGCTCGCGGGTAACGCCATGGGGGTCGCGGCAATTGGCGCAACCTTGCGCGAAGTGGCGACGCCCGATGCATACGCGGCGATGCTCGCCGGCGCTGAGCATCTCGTTGCGGCGCTCCGCGGCATCATAGCCAAACACGAGCTGCCCTGGTGCGTCGTCCATATTGGCGCGCGGGCGGAGATCGTGTTTGCGCCGACGCCGCCGAAGAACGCGGCGGAGATGCGCCCAGCGCTGGCGCAGGCCGAACTGAACCACGCGCTGCATCTTTACCTGATCAATCGCGGCGTGCTGATCGCGCCGTTTCACATGATGATGCTGGTCTGCCCCGCCACGACGACGGAGCAGATTGACCACCTCGTCGCGGCAGTCGATAGCTTCGCCACCGAATACTTGAAGGCCGCTGCATGACCATCGCCGACCCATCGGAAGTGAAGACCTTTCTCGACGCCCATCCAGAGATCCAGTTCTTCGAAATTCTGTTTACGAACATGGCGGGCGTTCCGCGCGGCAAGCGGTTGCGCCGTCATGAGATCGAGGCGGTGTACAAGCAGGGGCGCTTCCTGCCGGGTTCGATCCTTGTGAACGACATCACCGGCCAGGACGTCGAAGCGACGGGCTTGGTTTGGGAAGATGGTGACGCAGATCGCGTGGCGCGGCCCATCGCTGGTCGGATCACGCCGGCGCCGTGGTTGGGGGCCGATGTCGCGCAAGTGCCGATGGCGATGTACGAGCTCGACGGCAAGCCTCACGATCTCGATCCGCGCCACGTGCTCCAGCGCGTGATCGACCGCTTTGCGGCCGATGGGCTTGTGCCGGTCGTGGCGTGCGAGCTGGAATACTATCTCGTGGACGCGCGCCGCACGCCCTCGGGCGGCATTCAGCTTCCGCCTTCGCCGCTGACACACGATCGCGCGACGCAGCACCAGGTGTACGGCTTGCGCGAAGTGGAGGAGGCGAGCGCCTTCCTCCGTGATTTGTGGATCGCTGCCGACGCGATGGGTGTGCCGCTTGAGGGCGCCATCAGTGAATATGCGCCAGGGCAGCTTGAGCTTACGCTGAAGCACCATGACGATGCGTTGCGCGCAGCCGATGATGCAGTGCTTTACAAGCGCGCCGCCAAGGGCGTCGCATTGCGCCACGGCTGCGAAGCGACATTCATGGCCAAGCCCTTCGCGGACCTCGCGGGCTCGGGCATGCACCTTCATGTCAGCGTCAACGACAAGGCCGGCAAGAACGTCTTTGCGTCGGACAAGCCTGAGGGCGAGCCCGTTCTGGCGCACGCTGTTGGCGGCATGAAAGCACTGCTGGCGGATTCGATGGCGATCTTTGCGCCGAACGCAAACTCCTATCGTCGCTTCAAAGCCAATTCCTACGCGCCTGTCGCGCCAACTTGGGGCGTCAATAACCGGACAGTGTCGTTCCGCGTACCCGCAGGCGCGCCAAACACCCGCCACATCGAACATCGCGTGGCCGGCGCTGACGCCCACCCAACATTGGCGCTCGCGGCGCTGTTGGCCGCCGTGCATCACGGGATCAGCAACAAAATCGATCCCGGACCCGCGGTCGTTGGCGATGGCTACGCGCACGCAGCCGAATCCGGTGAGCGGATACCGACGAACTGGTTTGCGGCTGTGGACCGGTTCGCGGAGTCCGCAGTGCTGAAAGAATATCTCGGCGAGCGTTTTGTGCGGATGTACTCGACTGTGAAGCGCGTGGAGCAGGAGCGCTATCAAAGCGTCATTCCCAGCGCCGACTATGACTGGTATCTGCGCACCTGCTGAGGCCTGGGGCCAATCGGGAACTTTCATGCGCTGGGTGCTTCGTTCGAAACTCCACAATGGCCGCGTCACGGATGCGAACTTGGCCTACATTGGCTCGATCGAGATCGACGAGGACCTCGTAGATGCCGTGGGCATGTGGGTGGGGGAACGGGTGCTGGTCGTGTCGAACACGTCCGGCGCCCGGCTGGAGACTTACATCATCGCTGGCCAACGCGGTTCGGGCGTCATTTCGATCAACGGCGCCGCCGCGCACCTCATCAAGACCGGTGAGCAGGTCATCGTCATGGGGTTCGAGCTGAGCGACGTGCCGCTTACGCCCACGGTGGCGCTCCTCGACGATGAAAATCGTCTCGTTCGCTACCTAGACAGCGAGCAGAACGACCGAGGCTGAACGCAAGTGCAGCATTCGTCGGCACGGAACAAGAAACTAGCAAATTCCGTGATCACAGATATTGATAACAGATTGGAATTGCGCGCTTGTAGGCGCCTGGGCTTACTCCGAGGGACCGCGAGAGCGGACGGATGAAGAGGAAGGCGAGACTCATGGCCAAGGGTAAGTATCTGGGCGCGTCGCGCCGCTCTCTTTTGCAGCAATTTGGCGCGGCGGCGATCGGCGTCACCTTCGCTGGCGGGCTCTCGGCGTGTAACCGCGGCGGCAGCAGTGGCCGCGTCGTCAACTTCTACAACTGGGACACTTACATCGGCGAAACCACGCTTGCGGACTTCCAGCAAGCGTCGGGCGTGCCGGTTCAGATGAGTCTCTTCGCCACCAATGACGAATTGTTTGCACGCTTGCGCGCCGGCAATCCGGGCTTTGACGTCATCGTGCCGTCGAACGAGTTCGTCACGCGCATGAGCCAAGCGCAAATGCTGCAAGAGCTCGATCACTCTAAGATTCCGAACTTCGCCAATCTGCAGCCGGAATTCCAGGACGCCGCCTTCGATCCGGGTCGTCGCTATTCGATGCCGTACACTTGGCTCGTGCTCGGAATTGGCTACCGCAAAGATAAGATGCCGAATGGACTTGTGCCGAATTCCTGGCGCTATCTGTTCGACAGCCCGCAATTCTCGCAGAAGCTCGCGCTGCTTTCAGAGTCTGCGGATCTTATTCGCTTGAGCGCCAAGTATCTGGGCCACTCGGTGAACGGCATTCCGGACGCAATGCTGAGCCAGATCGAGCAAATGCTGATCCGTCAAAAGCCGCACGTGAAGCAGTTCCACTCCGATAACGGGCAGGATCTGCTCGCGTCGGGCGAAGTTGATATCGTGATGGAGTATAACGGCGACATCGCCCAGTTGATGGCATCGCCGGGCGGCGAAGCGTTTGACTTCGTGGTGCCGCAAGAGGGCACGCTCATCAATTCGGATTGCCTCTGCATTCCGGCCGGCGCTCCGCACGTTGATGATGCGCACGCCTTCATCAACTATCTGCTCGATGGCGAAGCTGGAAAGAAGATCACCGAGACGATCCTCTATCCGACGCCCAACGCCGCTGCGCGTGCGCTGATGCCGGATTCTTACAAGAACAACGCTGTCATCTTCCCGCCCGCCGATGTTATGGCCAAGAGCGAGTACGGTGCGTTCGAAGGCGATGAGAAGGCGCGTCAGTACGAAGAAATCTTCACGCGAATTAGCGCGGCGTAAGCAACGCCGTCTGCGGCCTCTGCGACGCGAGAGAGGGAGTTTATGGAGCAAACCTGGAAACAGGCGAAAGCGGCATTCGCGGCGATTTCGATCCCGCCGACTGCCTGGCTCCTCTTTTTCTTTCTCGTGCCACTGGCGGTCATTTGGGCTTATTCGTTCGGCGAAAACACCGGCCCAATCACAATCGATCTCACCGGCACGTTCGCGAACTACATGCGCGCGATCGAGCCGCTCTACCTCGACATCTTCGCCAAGAGCCTAGTCATTGCGGGCCTCACCACGGTGTTCTGCTTGGTGATTGGCTTTCCGGTTGCGCTCGCCATCGCCTTTGCGTCGCCGAAGATGAAGGCATGGCTGCTGCTTCTGATCATGCTGCCGTTCTGGACGAACTTGCTGATCCGCACGTTCGCGTTGATCGCCGTGCTGCGTGAGCAAGGCTACGTGAACTTCGCGCTCGCCTGGCTCTGGAACAACGCCAGCGGGCTGATGACGCTCGTCGGCCTCCAGCCGCTCGGCGATTATGAGCCGCTGACGCTGCTCTACAACAACACGGCCGTGATCGTCGGGCTCGTTTATGTGCATCTGCCGTTCATGGTGCTGCCGCTCTATTCCGCGCTCGATCGGATGGATCGGTCGCTGATGGAAGCGAGCCTCGATCTCGGCGCTGGTCACATGCAGACGATTTTCAGGGTCGTCGTTCCGCTTGCAGCGCCCGGCATCGCCTCCGGCATCTTGATCACGTTCATCCCGGCGCTCGGCGCTTACCTGACGCCCGATCTGCTCGGCGGCACGGATAGTCAGATGATCGCCAACGTCATCGAGCGCCAATTCAAACGTGCCAATGATTGGCCGTTCGGCGCGGCGCTTTCTTTCCTGCTGATGTACCTCACGTTCATCGCGATTGCGGTGCAGGCGCTGATCCAACGCCGCAGCGAGCGGAGAGGCTAATGGCTGACGAAGCGCTCACCAACATGCCCACGCCGCGCGTCAATCGGCGCGAACCGAAATCAAAGCCCGGTCCGCTTGAGTATCTGCGCCGCTGGCCGTTGCAGGTGATCGTCGGCGCGGTGCTGGCGTTTCTCTATCTGCCGCTGCTGACGTTGATGGTGTTCAGCTTCAACGATAGCCGCCGCAACATCGTCTGGCAGGGTTTCACATTCGATTGGTACGAGAAGGCGTTTAACAACGACTCGTTGATTCAGGCGTTCGTCAATTCGCTGACGATCGCTTTCCTCTGCACCATTGTCTCGGTGATCCTTGGCGCGCTTGCCGCCGTTATGCTGTGGCGCTTCCGCTTTCCCGGGAAAACGGTGGTTGAAGGCTCAATGGCGCTGCCGATTGTCGTGCCCGAGATTTGTATGGGCGTGGCCATGCTTGTGTTCTTCGCCCGCGTCTTTCCTTGGCCCACTGGACTGCCGTGGCCGCTCAACCTCGGCGCCATTACGATCGCGCACATCTCATTTGCCTTTCCGTTCGTCGCCACCGTCGTTCGTGCGCGCCTCGCTTCGTTTAATCGTGAGCTGGAGGAGGCGGCGAAAGACCTGGGCGCCACCGAGTGGCGCACGTTCTGGGATGTCTTGGTGCCGCATATGCAGCCTGGCCTGATTGCAGGCGCCTTGCTGGCGTTCACCTTGTCGCTCGATGATTTCGTCATCACATTCTTCACGGCGGGACCCGACACGATCACGTTCCCGGTGAAGGTCTATTCGATGCTGCGTTTCTCGGTGACGCCGGAGGTCAACGCCGCGTCAACGATCCTGATTGTCGTTACCGTCATCCTCACGGCTGTTGGTCTGCAAATGCAGAACAACACGCCTCGCGACCAGAAGGCCTGATCCGCATGACAGACGCCGCCGTCTCCAACGCGCCCGCGCCAAAGCCCGCGCCGCACGTGAAGGACAATGCAATCATCAAGTTTGAAGGCGTCACCAAGCGTTTCGGCAAGATGGTCGCGGTCGACAACGTCAATCTCGAGATCAAGGAGGGGGAGTTCTTCGCACTCCTTGGCCCATCGGGGTGCGGCAAGACCACGTTGCTCCGCATGCTCGCCGGTTTCGAGACACCGACGGAAGGCCGCATCCTCATTGACGGCAAAGACGTCGCGCAGCTCCCGCCGAATAAGCGGCCGGTAAACATGGTGTTTCAGAGCTACGCTGTGTTTCCGCACATGAAGGTGTCGGACAATGTCGGCTACGGGCTGAAGATGGATGGTGTCGATGGCGGTGAGATCAGGCGCCGTGTCGATGAAGCGTTGGAGCTGGTTAAACTTGGTGGTCTTGGTGGGCGCATGCCCGACCAGCTTTCTGGCGGTCAGCGCCAGCGCGTGGCTTTGGCGCGCGCGTTGGTGAAGCGACCGCGTGTGCTGCTGTTGGATGAGCCGCTTTCAGCGCTGGACGCCAAACTGCGCGATCAGATGCGCTCGGAGCTGACGTCGCTGCAAGAGAAGGTGGGCATCACCTTTATCATGGTCACCCACGATCAGGACGAAGCGCTTGCCATTGCCACGCGATGTGCCGTGATGAATCGCGGTCTGCTCACGCAAGTGGCGTCGCCGGCGGATCTCTACGAGTTCCCGAACTCTCGCTTCGTCGCGGATTTTGTCGGGTCGGTGAATATGTTTGAGGGCGTCCTCGACAAGGACGAGCCCAACGAAGCTCAGGTGCGCTGCCCCGAGCTGACGGCCCCGGTCTATCTCGATCACGGTGTTACGGGCGCCAAGGGATCGACGGTATGGGTCGCGCTACGGCCCGAGAAGATCGAGATGCACAAGCGCGCCGAAGGTTCGACCGCGATGAAGATGGAGGATGCGCCCGCCGGCACTAACGTCGTGCCGGGCGTCATTCGCGACATTGTCTATCTCGGCAGCGAGACCAATTACGAAGTCGAGCTTGAAGGTGGGCGCCGCGTGAAGACGTTTCGTTCGAACCTCACGCGCTATGACCAGGAAGACTTCACCTGGGACGAGCCGGTTTGGCTCGCGTGGCACGCTTGCTCGCCCGCGGTGTTGTTGTCGTAAGCGCCATGACTTTCAAAACCCGACCCGTCTTGGGCGTTATCGCCTGCAACCGCACTGTCGAAACGCAGTCGGCGCAGGCGGTCATGACCCGCTATCTCGTTTCCGCCATCACCTACGCTGACGCATCGGCGTTGCTCGTGCCGGCGATGCCGGAGCTGATGCACGCGAAGGAAGTGGCGCCGCGGCTCGATGGCCTGCTGCTTACCGGGACGCCATCAAATCTTGACCCCAAGCGTTATGGCGCCTTGGTAGATGATGCGCCCGGCCCGTTCGATCCCGCGCGCGATGAGATGACCGCGCATCTGATCGAAGGCATGCTCGAACTCGGCAAACCGGTGTTCGGCATTTGCCGCGGCTTCCAGGAACTCAACGTCGCGTTCGGCGGCACGCTCCGACGCGATATGGCGGAGGCGAATGACCTTATCGCGCACCACGCGCCTAGCGATAAATCGTTCGCTGAGTACTTCGAGCACATCCATCCGGTCACCCTCAAAGAGGGCGGGGTGTTGAAGCAAGCATATGAACGCGACGAGTTGGATGTGGTCAGCGTGCACTATCAGGGTGTCGATAAGCTCGGCGCCGGGCTCAAAGTTGAAGCGACAGCGCCAGACGGTGTGATCGAGGCGATTTCGGCGGAAGTAAACGGCGCGCCTGTTCTCGCGGTGCAATGGCACCCGGAGTGGAAGGCGCACGAAAATCCGCAGAGTCAAACTTTCTTTCAACTCCTGGGCCGGGCACTGCGCGGCGAAAAGCTCGTCTCCCGATAGGTCGAGACGCGCCAACACCAAAACGAGGAAACGACAACGATGGCACGCAATTATAACATTCCCGAACTGCGTCGGCTCGACGTCGAACACCATCTTCCCGCGCAGGCCAATTACGGCGAACTGCAGAGCTTGGGCGGCAGCCGCATCATCACGCACGCGGAAGGCTCAACCATCTATGATGGCGAAGGCAACGCGCTGCTTGATGGCATGGCGGGCTTGTGGTGCGTGAATGTTGGCTACGGTCGCGACGAACTCGTGGACACGGCGACGCAGCAAATGCGCGAGCTGCCATTCTACAATACGTTCTTCAAAACGGCGACGCCACCGACGGTGATGCTTGCCGCCAAGATCGCGGAATTGCTGGGCGGCGATCTTCAGCACGTGTTCTTCAATTCATCGGGCTCGGAAGCTAACGACACGGTGATGCGCATGGTGCGTCACTATTGGAACGTCAGTGGTCAACCAAAGCGCACAATCTTCATCAGCCGCCGCAACGCGTATCACGGCTCAACGATGGCGGGCGCGAGCTTGGGTGGCATGAAAGCGATGCACCCGATCGGCGGCTTGCCGATCCCCGGTGTCGAGCACGTTGCGCAGCCCTACAAATTCGGTGAAGGCTTCGGTGAAGACGAAGAGGCTTTCAGCGCGCGCTGCGCGCAAGAGATCGAAGACCGCATCTTGAAGGTCGGTCCCGAGAACGTTGCCGCCTTCATTGGCGAGCCAGTACAGGGCGCCGGCGGCGTGATCATCCCACCGAAGGGCTATTGGCAGCGTGTCGATGCGATCTGCAAGAAGTACGGCATTTTGCTGGTGATCGATGAAGTGATCTGTGGTTTTGGCCGCTTGGGCGAATGGTTCGGATTCCAGCATTTCGGCGTAAAGCCGGATCTTGTGCCGATGGCCAAGGGTTTGTCGTCCGGCTATCTGCCGATCTCTGCTGTCGGCGTGTCACACAAAATCGTGGAAGTGCTGCGCGAGAAGGGTGGCGATTTCGTCCATGGCTACACGTATTCCGGCCATCCCGTTGCCGCCGCCGTTGCGCTGAAGAACATCGAGATCATCGAGCGCGAGGGTCTTGTCGGCCGCGTGAAGAAAGATATCGGACCATACTTCGCGGAGGCGCTGAAGCGCTTGAAGGACGATCCGCTGGTCGGCGAAGTGCGGTCGCTCGGCCTGCTCGGCGCCGTCGAGATCGTCTCGAAACCCGGCACGAACGAGCGTTTCACGGGTAAGGAAGGCAAAGCCGGCCCGGTGGTGCGCGACACCTGCATCAAGAACGGTCTAATGGTGCGCGGCATTCGCGATTCGATCGTGATGTGCCCGCCGCTGGTCATCACGCACGCCGAGATCGATCGAATGGTCGACATCATCGCGCGGTCCCTGCGCGAGGCCGAGCCAGCGCTGCGTGCTCTGAAACCTGATCCCGAATAGTTAGGGTGAGATGCCGAGCTGGGCATCGAATCCAGCGCGCGCGATGAGGCCCATTCCGTCGGAGATATCGTGTGCGATTGCGTGACGGAGAGCCGGTGCATCTCCATCGACGATGGCGTGGATCGCAGCTTGGTGTGAGTCGTTTAGCGCGGCATTGGATACGCGCTCATATGCAACCCGCATGAACGGGCCGAACTGCACCCAGAGCATCTCGATCAACTGAGTTTGCGTGCGTTTTTGCTGGGCGCGATAGATCGTGAAGTGGAAATTGTAGTTCGCGAGCACGTAGGCTTCCGCGTCGCCCCCCGCGATTGCCGCATCGAGCGCGGAATCCGCGGCGCGTAATGTTGCAACGTGCGCGTCGGTAAGATGCGGCAGTGCGTCGGCTGCTGCATCTGGTTCCAACAACAGGCGGCAGTGCAGCAAATCGGCAAAGCGTTCGCGCGTCATTGGCGGCACACGCACCCGTCGCTTCGAGCGAATGGAAACTGCTCCCTCAGCGCAAAGGCGAGAAAGCGCATCACGCACAGGCGTTTGGCTGACTCCGAGCTCAGCAGCGATGCTGCGCGTCGAAAGCTCGTGTCCCGGCCCCATGCGCCCCGTAACGAGCCGCTCCCGCAGCTCATTGTAAACCGAGGCGTTAAGGCCCGTTTCGGCCGTCGAGTCATTCTTGATCATGCGCGGCAGCTAACCCGATGGATTCTGAGAAAGCACGGAAAAATGTGAGGTGAACGGTACTCAACGACGCGACGCGCGCGCTTGACTTGCCAAAGTGCGCCCAGCCATAGTGGCAATATCAGGTGACAAATGCGTTCCCGCGGCCTTCGCATGAAGGTGGATGGGTGCGGTCGGCACGCAGCTCTTCGCGGCTGCACATGCAAGATCGGACTGCGCCCGTTTGAAAGAAATTCAAATGCGGTTCGCGTGCGCCCTCATGGCGCCGAGTGCTTTCGCGCACCTGCGGATTGAGTGTGACTTATGAACAAGAGTTTTTCGGACTGGATCAAGGATCGCGGCATCGGCGAGATCGAGTGCCTCATTCCAGATCTCAACGGGGTTATACGAGGCAAAGTGTTTCCGGCCCAGAAGTTCCTGCAAAGTGAGCGAGATGGTTCGCTGCGGATTCCGTCGAGCATCTATCTGCTAACCGTCACTGGCGAGTATGCCGACGACGCGGACGAAGCGATTTCGATGCAGGACCCGGACGTCGTGCTGCGTCCCGATATCGACACGATTTGTGTCGCGCCCGGCTACAAGACGCCGACGGCGTTCGTGTTCGCCGATACGTACCACACGAGCGGCGAACCCTATGACATCGCGCCGCGTTACGTCCTCCGCCGTGTGTTGAAGTTGTATGAAGAAGCGGGCTTGAAGCCGGTCGTTGCGCCGGAGTTGGAATTTTATCTGACCCAGGTCAACACGGATCCTGATCTTCCGTTGATGCCGCCCGCTGGGCGTTCAGGCCGCTCGGAGACATCGCCGCAACCGTACGGGCTCGAAGCGATCACCGAGTATGAAGATCTGATCGAGACGATCTACGAGCACGCCGAAGCCGCATCGCTTCATCTCGATACGATGATTCACGAAAGCGGCACTGCGCAGCTTGAGATCAATTTCAATCACGGCGATCCGGTCCACGTGTCAGATCAGGTGCTTGTGTTCAAACGCATCGTGCGACAAGTGGCGCTGAAGCACGGCGTCTACGCGACCTTCATGGCCAAGCCGATGGAGAACCAACCCGGCAGTGCGATGCATCTGCACGTCTCGGTCGTGGATGCAAAGAAGGGCGCGAACCTCTTCGGCACAGAGGAGGGCGACGGCAATACTGAGATGTTCCGCAACTTCGTCGGCGGCTTACAGAAATACCTAGGCGACGTGACGCCGCTTTTTGCGCCGAACGTAAACTCGTTCCGCCGCATGCGCCCGGACTTCTCGGCGCCGATCAATTTGCAATGGGGTTACGACAACCGCTCGTGCGGCTTGCGCGTGCCGATTTCTCGGCCCGAAAATCGCCGCATCGAAAATCGCCTGCCTGGCGCTGATGCCAATCCATACTTGGCGATCGCGGCGGTGCTTGTGTGTGGCTACATTGGCATACGCGACAAGATCGCGCCGAACGACATGGTGCAGGGCAGCGCCTATAAGTGGGCGCGCACGTTGCCGCGCACGCTGCGCGAAGGTCTCGATCGCTTCAAGGATTGCCAGCCGGTGATCGAGTTGCTGGGCGAGCATTTTTGTAGCGCGTTCCAGCAGATCAAGGATCATGAGCTCGGCAACTTCGAGGGTGTTATCAGCTCATGGGAGCGCGACCACCTGCTCTTGAAGGTCTAAGGTGAGCTTCAATTCCGGTTTGGAGATGGAGCGGTCATACTACGCCGCGACCGCGAACCCATTTCCGCCAGCGTCAAAACTCGAGGGAGAGGCGCAGGCGGACGTCGTTGTTATCGGCGGCGGCTACACGGGCTTGCACACGGCGCTGACAGCGGCTGAAGCGGGGCTCTCCGTAGTTCTGCTTGAGGCGGGGCGCATCGGGTGGGGCGCTTCTGGCCGCAACGGCGGGCAGCTCATTCCAGGTTGGCGAAAAGGCGCGACTGAGCTGGTGAAGCTCTATGGCGTTGAGCGCGCGCGGCTGTTGTTCGATCTTTCGCTGCGTGCGCGCGACATCGTGTTGGCGCGTGCGGCCATGCACGACATACGTTGCGACTTGTCGCTCAATGGTCACCTATCCGCCGCAGCAAAGCCGAGCGACATAGCTTGGATGCGCGAAGAGGTCGAGACGCTCAAGCGCGTGATGAACTATCCGCACGCGCGAGTGCTTGATGTTGAGGAAGCGCGCTCAAAGCTCGCGTCGCCAATTGCGCATGGCGCCTTGCTGGATGGCTATGGCGGTCACTTTCACCCACTCAACTATGCGCTTGGCTTGGCGGAGGCCGCGCGCCGGGCTGGCGTTACGCTCCACGAAGATTCACGCGCGCTTTCGATAGACACGAACAGCGGCGTTCATGTCCAGACTGCCGGCGGCGCGGTGCGCGCCAAGTATGGCGTGCTTGCCTGCGACGCCATGTTGGAAGGCTTGGAGCCGCGCATCGCGGGGCGCATCATGCCTGTCGCCAACTATCTCATCGCGACTGCGCCACTGCAGAATCCGTCTGCGTTGATCGCCGACAATCTTGCTGTCAGCGACACGCGCTTCGTCGTGAATTACTTCCGGATGAGCGCGGATGGCCGGCTCATTTTCGGCGGCGGCGAGCGCTATACGCCCCACCCGCCTGCTGACATCACGAGTTTCGTTAGGCCGTTCATGCTGAAGGTTTTCCCGCAGCTTGCGGACGTAGCGATCGACTATGCGTGGGGTGGGCTCGTTTCGATCAGCATGTCGCGGTTGCCGCACATCGGGCGCTTCGGAAATCTCTTCTTCGCGCATGGCTACTCGGGGCAGGGCACGATCCTCCCGGCGATCGTCGGCACCGCTATCGCGGAGGCGATCGAAGGCGATGCGCAATTGTTCGAGGTGTTGTCGGGTCTGGCGCCGCCCGAGTTTCCGGGAGGCGCGGCGCTGCGGGCGCCACTGCACGTCCTAGGTATGCTCTGGTACGCCCTGCGCGACCGGCTCTAACGCAACGCAGCCGCTTGCTTAGCCGCCGCTTCGATCGCCGCCCAATCGCCGCTACGAATTTTGTCGGCTGGCGCGATCCATGATCCGCCGACGCACAATACGTTGTCGAGCGCGAGATAGGCGGGCGCCTTTTCGGGCGTGATCGAACCGGTTGGGCAGAAGCGGGTATCCGGCAGCGGTCCAGCTTGCGCCTTCAACGCGTTGACGCCGCCCAGCTGCTCAGCCGGGAAAAACTTAAAACAGCGATACCCAAGTTCACGCCCGCGCATGATTTCGCTCGATGTCGCGACGCCCGGGATGAAGGGGATCGAAGCTTTGCGCGCGGCCTTGAGGAGTTTCGATGTGCCGCCAGGCGAGAGCGCATAGCGCGCACCGGCATCGATGGCGGCGTTGAGATCGTCAGCCGTGAGCACTGTGCCGGCGCCCACGATCATGTCGGGCGCGCTCTTTGCAATGGCGCGAATTGCGTCGAGCGCGGCGGGCGTGCGCAGCGTGACCTCGATTGTCTTGATGCCGCTCGCGAGCAGCACGCGCGCCAACGGCTCCGCATGGCCGATATCGTCGATGACGACAACCGGCATCACCGGCGACAGTCGCAGGACATCCTCTGGCAGCAGCTTGTCGCTCATCGCCTCACGTCCGAGCCGGAGTCTGAGAGATAAAATTCCACGTCCGCGACCGTTGAGAGGTTGAAGTCGCCAGGAATGTAGTGCTTGAGGCAGGCGGCGGCGAGGGCGAAGTCGAGTGTCTTATCGTCCGGATAGCCGGAATTCAGGCCATGCAGCAGGCCTGCGGCGAACGCGTCGCCACCGCCGATACGATCCACGATGCCACTGACAGCATGCGCGCGCGCCGCAACACCGCCGCTGCGCGTGTGCATATGCGCCGAAAGTTCGTGCTGGTCGGCGCTGACGATTTTGCGCTCGGTGTAGGCGATGCGCTTGAGGTTTGGGTAGCGGGCAAATGCGATGTTCGCCGCTTGCGTGTTGCTGCTGGGCTTATCGCCGGTGATGAGCGCGATGTCGCGGCTTTCGGCGAAGACGAGGTCAGCCTCAGCAAAGAGCGCGTCTAATGTCGGTCGAGGATCGCCGCCGCGCGCTTCCCAGAGCTTGGCGCGAAAGTTGGCGTCGTAGGAAACTTTGACGCCCGCGGCGCGCGCTGCTTTGGCCGCGCGCAGCGCCGCTTCGGCGCCATTGGCGCTCACAGCTGGTGTCACGCCGGAAACGTGGAGCCAATCGGCGCCAGCAAGCGCCACCTTCCAATCGATTGCATCAGCGGCAGCGAGCGCGAAGGCGGAGTGCGCGCGATCGTAGAGCACGTCGGACGGGCGCAGCCCCGCGCCAGGCGTCAGGAAATAGAGCCCCATGCGGCCATCGCCGGTGCGCACGTGCTGTGTGCCCACGTTCCAGCGGCAGAGTTCTGCGAGCGCGCCGTGCGCAAGCGCATTGTCTGGGACAACGCTTGCGACTTGTGCGTCGTGACCAAAGCGCGCCAACGAAACTGCAACATTCGCTTCGGCGCCGCCAATGTGTGTTTCGAGGCGCGGCGTCTGCAGCATGAGTTCGCGGCCCGGCGCCGAGAGCCGGATCAGGATTTCACCGAAGCAAACGATGCGCGCCACGTGATCCTCTTAAAGCTCGCTCAGCGCGCGAGCCATCCCCCGTCGACCGGAATGATCGCGCCATGCACGTAATCTGAGGCGCTGCTCGCCAAGAACACCGCCGCGCCGCCGAGGTCTGAAGCTGCACCCCAGCGCCCCGCCGGGATGCGATCGAGGATTTGCTGGTTGCGGGCTTTGTCGGCGCGCAGGGCTTCGGTGTTGTCGGTCGTCATGTAGCCCGGCGCGATGGCGTTGACGTTGACGCCTTTGCCGGCCCACTCGCACGCCAGCAATTTGGTGATTCCGGCGAGGCCGCTTTTGCTTGCCGTGTAGGAGGGCACGCGGATGCCGCCTTGGAAGGAGAGCATCGAGGCGATGTTGATGATCTTGCCGCTGCCGCGCTGGATCATGTGGCGGCCAGCAGCTTGCGCGAGAAAGAACGCGGACTTTAGGTTTGTGTCGATCACCGCATCCCAGTCTTCTTCGGTGAAGTCGACGGAATCGTTGCGGCGAATGATGCCCGCGTTGTTGACCAGAATATCAATCTTGCCGAACGCACTGAGCGCCTGTTCGATGACGCCGGCGATGGGCGCGGTCGAACCGAGATCAGCCTCGATCGAGAGAAACTTGCGGCCGAGAGCTTTGACTTGCGCGCCGGTTTCCGCCGCGGGTCTGCGGCTGGTGCTCGCGACATCTGCGCCAGCCTGCGCAAGTGCAAGCGCGATCGCTTGGCCGAGCCCGACGTTGCCGCCGGTGACGAGCGCGGATTTGCCTTCGAGGCTGAACAGATTGCCGCTCATGGCTCTATCTTACGACGCGCGTACGCGACGCACATAGTCGGCAATAGCTGTGTCTTGGGCGTTGGCGAAGAAGAGGTCTTCAAAGCGCTCGCCCGCGATCGCGGATTTCAGCAGCTCTTGATCGACCGATTTCAGCACCGTCAGCATGTCCTTGCAGGACGCTGCTTTCAGCTCTTTTAGGATGCCGCGGTTCTTCGCCATGATTTGCGCGCGCTCCTTCGGGTAGCCGAGGCCGCGCTCGCCGTCGAAGAGCTTGCGATAGCAATCTTGCAGATTGAGTTCGGCGGCCCAGCCGAAGCCCTTGGCGTACGGCATGGCGATGGCGTTGCCGTCATTGATCTGGCCGAACAAGAAGGCATCGGTCGGGTCGGCGATGAGGCCGCAGAACACGCCGGGCATTGCATTGCATGCGAGCATCGAACCCATGCCGGTGCCGCAACCGGTGACCACGAAGTCCGCCGCTTTGGAGTTGAGCAGGATGCCGGCGAGAAGACCGTTCATTACGTACGTGAGCGAGGCCTTGTCTTCGGCCGTGTACATTCCGTAGTGGTGAACCTGATGGCCCAACGGCTCGGCCACCGATTTCAGCGCGTCATGAACGATGCTGCTCTTGGCCGCTTGGCTGTTCTCGATAATGAGCGCGATCTTCATAGCAGGCTCCCTACATTTCCCGCCTTGGTAACCGGTGTCAGAATCCGTTTCAAGCGGCTTCCCCTGTGCTTCCTCAGCGGGGGGCGGGGCCGGTCGAGTCCCGGACGACCAGGGCCGGCGAGGTGGTGGGGGCAGCTTCCCGCAGGTGGGCCTCTTCCTCGCCTTCGTCACTCAATCCAATGAGCTTTTCAGCCGCCATGCGCCCAATTTCGCGCGTCGGCGTGCGCACAGTAGTCAGCGGCGGCCAGACGCTGGAGGCGATCTGGAAGTCGTCGAAGCCGACCACGGAAACGTCCTCTGGGCAGTTCAGCCCTGCTCGACGGATGGCGTGCAGCACGCCGGCGGCCATTTCGTCGTTGGCGGCGAAGATGGCAGTGGGGCGAGGGCTCCGCTTGAGCAGCTCCGCGCCGCAGGAGATGCCGCTATCGAAGGTGTAGGCGCCTTGCATAATGTGCGTGTCAGGCAGCTTCAGTTTGCGGTCCTTCAGCTCTTCCTCAAAGCCGCCGCGCCGTTCGTGTGACGAGCGGAAGCTCGGCGGGCCCGAGATGAAGCCGATCGTGGTGTGGCCGAGTTCGGCGAGGTGCCGGGCCGCGGCGCGCCCACCCATGCGATCGTTCGAAACGATGATGTGCTCGGGCTCATCGACCGGCACCGAGGCAATGCGGATGTAGGCGCAGCCCACTTCATCCAGGATCGCCTTCACGCGATCATCCTCAGATACCGAGGGCGTCAGCACCACCCCGGACAATTTCTGACGCTCGATGAAGCGGCGAAAGTCCGCGAGGAATGTCGGTTTGCCGCGATTGCAGGGATGGACGACGAGCTCGTAACCGGAGCCGCGCATGGCGTCCAGCATGCCCAACTGCATATTCACGACGTATTGCGGGTTCGGGTTGTCATAGACGAGCCCGATCAGGAATGAACGTCGAAAGGCGAGCCCACGCGCCTGCGGGTCGGGCGAAAAGCCGATCTCGGCGATGATGGCGTTGATCTTCTCGCGCGTCTCGTCCTTCACGAATGGCGACTGATTGATGACACGCGACACGGTCTTCTTGGACACGCCGGCCAGGCGCGCCACGTCGTTGATGGTGGGCTTTTTTTCCCCGCCCAGGCCGCGCCTCGGGGGTGGGTTGTCGTCATCAGCCATTGGCCGGACCATAGGCGCCGCGAACCATAAATGGCAACGCAATTGTCGCGGGACATTTTTTTCGCGACAGACGCTTGCGCCCCTGTTTGCGCGCGAGAGCGAACACTAGTTTGCTTAATGCATGGCCGAGTTCATTCCCGTTCCCCCGTTCGACCTAGTGGTTTTTGGCGCGACCGGCGACCTTTCGCTGCGCAAACTCTTCCCGTCACTGCTGCACCGCTTTCTGGACGGTCAGATCCCGCCGCAGTCGCGGATCATCGGTGTCGCGCGATCCGATCTCGATACGGTGGCGTTCCGCAAGATGGTGCATGAGAGCCGTGGCAAGTTCTCGCCGGATGCTTGCGTCGATGAAGCCAAGTGCGCGGAATTCCTACGGCACGTCGAGTATGCGCGCGTCGATGCGACGGCGCCGGCGAGCGAGTGGAGCGCGCTGAAGAGTGCACTCGATAACGGCAACGGCAATGTACGTATCTTCTATCTCTCCACGGCGCCATCTCTGTTCGTCACCATTGCGCAGCGGTTGAAGGAGTCGAGCATCGCGACGCCGGACTCGCGCATTGTTCTGGAGAAGCCGATCGGCCGCGATCTGGCATCCTCGCGTCAAATCAACGAAGGCGTTGGCGCGGTGTTTGAGGAACGCAATACGTTCCGCATCGATCATTATCTCGGCAAAGAGACCGTTCAGAATCTGCTGGTGCTGCGCTTTGCGAATATGCTGGTGGAGCCCGTATGGTCACGCGCCACGATAGATCACGTGCAGATTACGGTGGCGGAGGAGATCGGCGTCGAAGGCCGCGCAGACTACTACGATAAGTCCGGTGCGCTGCGCGACATGGTGCAGAACCACATTTTGCAGCTTCTCTGCTTGGTCGCGCTTGAATCGCCCAACTCGATGGATGCGGATGCGATCCGCACAGAGAAGCTCAAGGTTCTTTCGGCGCTGAGACGTGTCGGGCCGAATGACATCGCCTCCAAGACTGTGCGTGGTCAATACAGGGCCGGACTTGTCGGCGGCCAGAAAGCAGCTGGCTACGCGGAAGAAGTTGGCAAGGCGACGCGCACGGAGACGTTTGTCGCGATAAAGGCTGAAGTCGATAATTGGCGCTGGGCCGGCGTGCCTTTCTACCTTCGCACGGGCAAGCGCATGGGCACGCGCCGCTCCGAGATCGTCGTGCAGTTCAAGGACACGCCGGTCTCTATCTTTGGATCGAGCGTTGCCGCAAATCGCCTTGTATTGCGGTTGCAGCCGGACGAGGGCGTGCGGCTCTGGCTCAACATGAAGGAGCCGGGGCCAGGCGGTCTGCGCATCAAGGCGGCGCCGCTTGATCTCACATTCGAGGATGCGTTCGGTGTGCGTTACCCGGACGCGTATGAGCGTCTCTTGATGGACGTCGTCCGGGGCAACCTTTCGCTGTTCATGCGTCGTGACGAAGTGGATGCGGCGTGGCGCTGGGCTGATGAGTTGCTGGCCGCATGGGATGCATCGGGCGCGGAGCCGTTCGGGTACGCGTCTGGCTCAAATGGTCCGACACAATCGGCGCTATTGCTCGATCGGGACGGGCGCGCGTGGTGGGATCCGGAGTAAGCCGATGGCCGCACTCAATCCGACAATCGAAGCTGTCACTGAACGCATCCGCGCACGCAGCGCCAAGCGTCGGCAGCGCTATCTCGATCTGATTGATGCATACGATGCGACAAAGCCCGCGCGCACGCGGCTGGCTGAAGCAAACCAAGCGCACACGTCGGCCGGTTGCGCCGCGATCGACAAGATTCAGCTGCTTGGCGGCAGGTGGCCGTCGATCGGCATCGTGACCGCATACAACGACATGCTCTCGGCGCATCAGCCGTACGAGCGTTTTCCGGAGATCATTCGCCAGGCCGCGCGCGATGTGAACGCGGTGGCGCAAGTCGCAGGCGGCGTGCCGGCGATGTGCGATGGCGTCACGCAAGGCTTTGAGGGCATGGAGCTCTCGCTCTTCTCGCGCGACACGATCGCACTGGGGACCGCCATTGCGCTTTCACACGCGACCTTTGACGCGGCGCTTTTGCTGGGCATCTGCGACAAGATCGTGCCTGGTTTGCTGATCGGCGCGCTGCGCTTTCCGTGGCTTCCAGTGATCCTCGTGCCGGGCGGGCCGATGCCGTCCGGTCTGCCGAACAAAGAGAAAGCGGCGCGGCGCCAACTTTTTGCTGAAGGCAAAATCGGCCGCGAAGAATTATTGCAGGCGGAGGCGGAGAGCTATCACTCGCCTGGGACGTGCACGTTCTACGGCACCGCCAATTCCAACCAGATGATGATGGAGTTGATGGGCCTTCATCTACCGGGCGCAGCGTTCGTGAATCCCAACACGCCGTTGCGCGATGCTCTCACCATCGCTGCTACGCATCGCGCCGCGCAGATCACTGGGCTCGGCAATGACTATCGCCCGATCGGCCGTGTCGTCGATGAGCGCGCGATCGTGAACGCAATGGTCGGGCTGATGGCGACGGGGGGCTCCACCAATCACTTCATCCATCTGCCGGCGATTGCACTGGCCGCCGGTATCGAGATCACGTGGGATGATTTCGCGGAGATCTCGCACGTTACGCCGCTCATGGCGCGCATTTATCCGAACGGCTCGGCGGACGTGAATCACTTCCACGCCGCCGGCGGCATGGGCTTCTTGACGCGGGAACTCATCGAAGCTGGCTTGGCGCACGATGACATCGCGACTGTCAGCGGCAAGTCGCTGCGGGCTTACGCGCAAGAGCCCATCCTCGTTGGAGAGACACTGTCGTGGCGCGACGCGCCGGCGACCAGCGCGGATGAATCCGTGTTGCGCGGCGCGCGCGTTCCGTTCGCCGCCGACGGCGGATTGCGGCTCCTTGCCGGTGGGCTGGGGCGCGCGTGCGTGAAGGTATCGGCTGTGGCGCAGGATAAGCGGGTCGTTGAGGCGCCAGCCCTGGTGTTTGACAGCCAAGCTGAGGTGCAAGCGGCGTTCAAGCGCGGCGAATTGGATCGCGATTGCGTTGTGGTCGTGCGCGGGCAGGGGCCGCGTGCGAACGGTATGCCGGAATTGCACAAATTGATGCCGTTGCTGGGCGCGTTACAGGATCGCGGTTTCAAAGTTGCGCTGGCAACGGACGGGCGCATGTCCGGCGCCAGCGGCAAGGTCTTGGCAGCGATTCACATCACGCCCGAAGCGGCGGAAGGCGGACCGCTGGCGAAGGTGCGTAATGGCGACCTGCTGCGCGTCGATGGCGAGAATGGGGTGTTAGACGTCATCTCGCCGGCGGACTGGCGAGAGCGTGCGCCGGCGCAGCTTGATCTTGCCGCTAATGCTCGGGGTATGGGGCGCGAACTGTTTGGCCTGTTCCGCGCCAACGCGTGTTCTGCCGAACGCGGCGGCAGCGCGTTTCCCGATTACGATCCGATCTAAGCTCAGTCGCCGCTCGGCGCGTTGAGACGTTCCATGAAGGCCTCGTCGCGCGGCGCTGGCGCGAAGCCTTCGCCTACTGAAATCTCCATCTCGCGGTTTCGGCCACCGCCAAGCGGTACGGTCAAATGTTCAACCGTGCGGAATACAGAAAAATCGCCGGAGACAAACGGCAAGTAGTCTCGCCGCAAATGCACGACTAGGACGCGCGCGCCTTCTTCAGGACGCATCGGATCACTGGCCTCGGCCGAATTGTGCGCTTCGCCCCGCAGCAGCCACATGCGCAGAGGCGGCAGCGGGGCGCCAGCGCGCCTCGCGTCGCGCCAGTAGTAGTTGAGCTCATAATAGGTGGCGCGATCGTCCACGAGCACAGCTGAGAACGGCGGATCGCCGGGCTGCACTGCGGCCCGCAACGCAATTTCGTGCGCCGTCTCATCCCATCCGCGCGTGCCAGCGATGTTCTTAGCGCGATTGGAGATTGCTGGATACGCCACAACCAGCACTCCCACGATGCCAGCAATAAGCGCGTTCACCACCGCTGAGCCGACCAGCCAACGCCGGCCCGCGACTGAGGGGAACAAGCTTCCGGTCACCCAAACGACGATCGCGGGGAAGGCGACAGCCGCCCAATTGGCATTGGCGCGCGAGACGAACGCAATCAGCGCCACGCACGCGAGTGGCGGTGCGATGTACGAGATGAGGAACTTATCCTCGAACGAAAGCCCCGATGCGCGTCGCATGGCCCGCCAAAGCGCCCAGATCAAGGCAGCAAATACGATGGGACCGATGACGCCAGCCTGGCTGGTGATGAACTCAAACAACTCATCGATATTGAAAAGGTCGTTGATGTCCAGACGCGCGTTTGATGCTGTATGACGCGCTGTGGCGAAGCCATGCTGCACGTTCCACCAGATGTTCGGTGAGACAACGACGATGCCGATTGCGCCTGCCGCCCAGCCGCGTCCGTTCGCCAGCGCTTGCCGCACCGGCGGCAACTTCCACGCAGCGATGGCCGTACATAGAATGAAGTAGAGCATAGCGTACTTCGCCAGCACGCCGACGCCGAAGAAGAAGCCGAGCGCGATGGCCCAGGCCCAGCTCCGCGTCTCGAGCAGCCGCCACATGGCGTAAAGCGAGAGCGCCCACATCGGCAGCAAGAGCGCATCCGTGGAGATCAGGCTCGACGATAGTGACACGCCCGGCAGCAGCAGCCACCCAAGCGCCGCCCAAAACCCAGGCCAAGCGCCAAACGTGCGCCGTCCGAGCCCGTAGATGGCTGTCGCCGCGATGGCGTGCGCGAGCGGCGCGCCCAGCCGCACGGCCCATTCAACGTCCGTGCCGACGAGTGTTGTGGTCGCGCCGATCACCCACGCGATCATCGGCGGCTTTGTGAAATAGCCCCAATCGAATGTGCGCGACCATGCCCAGTATTGCGCCTCATCATAGTAGAGGCCGAGCGGGCTGTAGATGAGCGCAGCGATCCGAGCGCCGGTCATCAACGCCAAGACGGCGATGAAGGCGAGCGTCGCGCTGTCCAAAGCGGCTCGGTTGGCTGTCATCGGCGTCCTGAAATTGTCCCCGGTCGGGTCTTAGCCGAAGCATGGCCGGGGCGCCAGAATGAGCGCTCACTTGCAGTGGGGGCAATCATGCCTATCTGGCGTCGTTCGCATGCGCTAAGGACCGCTCCATGACGACGATTCCTGCCGAATGGAAGCCGCACAAGGCGATCTGGACTGCGTGGCCTTCAGCGGCCGATCTCTGGGGCGAGGATCTCGACCCGGCCCGTGCTGAGGTCTCGGCGATGGTTCGCGCGCTTTGGGACGGCGGCAAGGGCGACACAATGCGCGTGCTCGCGCACGGTCGCGAGGCGGAGGCCAGCGCGAAGCTTGCATTGGGCAAAGCGGCGGAGGTCATCCCGGGCGCGTTCGGCGACATCTGGTTTCGAGATACCGGTCCGATCTTCGACGCGGCCGGGATCGCCCACGGCTTCAAGTTCAACGGTTGGGGCGGCAAGTATCAGCTGCCGCATGACGATGAAGTCGGCGCCCGCATCGCGCTGCTGGCAAAGGCGGATTATCGTCGCCACGATTTCATCCTCGAAGGCGGCGCCATTGAGATGGATGGCGAAGGTACGTTGCTGACGACGCGCCAATGTCTGTTGAACCCAAACCGCAATGCGCACTGGACGGAAGAGGGCGCCGAAGTAGCCCTGAAGCGTGCGCTAGGCGTCGAGAAAATTCTCTGGCTCGATGAGGGCCTGCTCAACGACCACACCGACGGCCACATCGACAACCTCGCGCGTTTCGTAGCGCCCGGTAAGGTCGTGTGCCAATCGCCGGCGAACCGCGACGATCCGAATCACGACGTGCTCGAAGAGATCGCGCTCTCTCTTGGCGCCATGCGCGATGCGAAAGGGCGCAAACTAGAGGTGATCCGCATTCCGTCCGTCGGCCTCGTCGAAGACGAAGATGGCGATCCCGTGCCCGCGAGCCACATGAACTTTTTGATCGGCAATTCGACAGTCGTGGTGCCGATCTATTCTGGCAGCGGCGATGATGCCGTGAACGCGCTAGCGTCGTTATTTCCCGATCGCCGCGTTCTCGGGCTGTCGTCAAATGCGATCCTGACCGGCGGCGGCTCGTTCCACTGCATCACTCAGCAGGAGCCTGCATGATGGCGAAGACGATTAAAGTTGCCGCGATCCAGACTTCGTACGGCGAAGATATGCAGGCCAACATCGCGAAGACCGAATGCTTCGTTCGAGAAGCGGCGGGCAAGGGCGCGCAAGTTATTCTCCCGTCTGAACTGTTTCAGGGACCGTATTTCTGCACGACGCAGGAAGAGAAGTGGTTCGGCACGGCATATGAAGCGAAGACGCACCCGTGCGTTGTCGCGATGGCGCCGCTAGCAAAAGAGCTTGGAGTTGTGATCCCGGTCTCGATCTACGAGCGCGATGGTCCGCAATATTACAACTCGGTCGTCATCGTGGATGCCGATGGCAAACAGCTTGGCGTCTATCGCAAGAGCCACATTCCCGACGGCCCTGGCTATCAGGAGAAGTACTACTTCCGGCCCGGTGATACCGGCTTCAAAGTTTGGGACACCGCGTTCGGCCGTATCGGCGTTGGCATTTGCTGGGACCAATGGTTCCCCGAAGCCGCGCGTGCGATGGCGATCCAAGGCGCACAAGTGCTCTTCTACCCGACAGCGATAGGCAGCGAGCCGCACGACAGCTCACTCGATACGCGCGATCCCTGGCGGCGTGCGATGCAAGGCCACGCCGTTTCCAACGTTATCCCTGTCGTCGCGAGCAATCGCATTGGCACGGAAGCCAGCGGGCAGAAATTCTACGGCTCGAGCTTCATTGCCGATCATCGCGGCGATCTGGTCGAAAGCCTGGAGCGCACCGAGGAGGGGGTGCTGGCGTACGAGTTTGATCTCGATTTCCTCGATCGTCACCGCGCCGCGTGGGGCTTCTTCCGCGATCGGCGCATGGAGTTTTATCGTTAAGCGCCATTAGCCACGGTTTTAGCAGTGAGTTTTGGTCTTAATTATCCAAGTTCGCACGAGAATGATCCCAATGATTGGGTGAGGGATCGACATGGACTTGCGGCAAAGAGGACGGCTCGTGCGCGCCGGATTTTCTTGGCCCATCGCCGCAATCGCGATCGCGCTCGCCGCGATGATGCTGTTTGTTTCCAGCCGCTTTGCTGCGAGTGTCGATGAGCAGTCTCTTTCGCGAGAGCAGGAAGTCGTCACCAACGGTCTGGCTGAGTTTCAATCCGAGATCGGACATCGCGTCGTACCGCAAGCGGTTTGGGACGAAGCGGTCATCAATCTTGACAACCGTTTTAGTCCAGAATGGGCCGAGGAAAACATTGGCCTGTTCCTTAACCAGACGGCGGGCTTCGAAGAGACTTTCGTTTTGGATACCGACAACCGCGTCGTCTTCGCCAGCGATGCGGGCACAACCGTGGCTCGCGCCGTGTACGACCGCTACGCCGATGCCGTGGAACCGATTGTGGCGCGCTTGCGCCAAGCGGAGACCACGCGCGGGCATGCCGCGACGGACATCCGCAGCGATCGCATCTTGCCGCCCCTACAGGCCTCATCCGTCGCGTGGGTAGGCGACAACATCCAGATCCTGACTGGCACGATCGTTCAGTCAGACTTTGGTCGCGCCACGATCCGACATCCTCGCGCGCCGATTGTGATTGCGGCGATGACGATTGATGAGAATGTCATTCAGAGTTTCGCAAGTCGCTTTATGCTCGCCGACGTGCATGTGCATCCAGGTGATGCATCGTTTGAGCCGGACCAGGCTCACGCGCGCATTCTCGACATCGAGGGCCGCGATGTGGCGACCCTGGATTGGTTGCCACAGACTCCTGGCGCAGTGATTGCGCACCATGCGCGCGTTCCGGTTTTGCTCGCCGTGGCCGCCTTGCTCGGAGCACTGTTCTTCTTCTATCGCCGCACGCAAACCATGGCGCAGAGCCTCATTGCCAGCCAGACCCATGCGACACACTTGGCCCACTATGACGGCCTGACGGGTCTGCCAAATCGCGTGAAGTGCATCGAGCGTCTCACAGAAGCGCTTGCGTGCGCGCGCGAGGGCGCCGGTGGCAGCGTTGCGATTCTCCATATCGACCTTGATCGATTTAAGGAGATCAACGACACGCTGGGTCATCAAGCAGGCGACGAACTCATTCGCGTCGCCGCGTCGCGCCTGACGGAAGCGGTCGGAACCGAAGCGATGCTTGCGCGCATGAGCGGCGACGAATTCGTGGCGGTGCTGACTGATGTGAGCGAACAGCGCGCGGCCATGGCCGCGGACCGTTGCGCAATGGTTATGGCCGCGCCGATAGACGTCGGCGGCGCACGCATGGCAGTCGGCTGTACGGTTGGCGTAGTGCTGTCTGACGACGCCGATGCCGATCCCCTGGAATTGTTGCGGCGTGCGGACCTCGCACTTAATGCGGCTAAACGCGAAGGACGCGGGCGTCATCGCATGTTTACACCTGACCTTGATCAGGTTCTCCGCACGCGTCGGCAAATCGAAGGTGAGCTTCGCGCCGCGTTGGCGGACGACATGCTTGAGGTGTTCTACCAACCGCAGGTCAGCCGCGAGGGGGGCTTGGCAGGCGTCGAGGCTCTGCTCCGGTGGCGACATTCGACCCGCGGCTGGGTTTCGCCGGCCATTTTCATTCCGGTGGCAGAGGAATGCGGCCTGATTCACGAGCTGGGCGCGTTTGTGCTCCGCCGCGCGTTTCGCGACGCGCGCCGCTGGAAGGGGCTCAAAGTGGCGGTCAACGTCTCTGCGTCGCAGCTTCGTCGACCGAGCTTCGCGCGTGAGATTGAAGCGATGTGCGCCGAGATGCGCGTCAAGCCGTCCCAGTTTGAGCTGGAAATCACCGAAGGCGTTTTCGTTGGCGAGGACGATGTGATCGAAGCCAATCTCGCACGTCTTCGGCAGCTCGGTTTCGCCCTTGCGCTGGATGATTTCGGCACCGGCTATTCGACGCTGAGCTACCTGAAGCGCCTGCCGATTTCGAAGATCAAGATCGACCGGTCCTTCATAACCAATCTCGGCCTCGATCGTGACGCGGACGCAGTGGTGGCCGCGATCGTTCGGCTGGCGCGTGCGCTGGGGCTTTCGGTCATTGCCGAGGGCGTTGAAACCGAGGCGCAACGCGAACGCCTGCTGCAGATCGGTTGCAATGACGCGCAGGGCTTTCTGTTCGGCACAGCCGTGACCGCCGAGGCCATAAACACGATGGTGCATCCGCCCGCGGCAAACGCCGCATAAGGCGCTGGACACATCGGGTCCGCGAAGGCAGAGCGATGTTGCGCGACGCTGCTCGCGTGGAGACCCAAGATGACGCCGCCGCTTCGCATCGATTTCGTTTCTGACGTTGCGTGCCCTTGGTGCGTGGTGGGGTTGCGTTCGTTGCTGAAGGCGCTCGATGAAACCGGCGCGATGGCGGAAATTCACCTCCAGCCGTTCGAGCTCAATCCCGACATGCCGCCGGAAGGTGAGAACACGGCTGAACACGTAGCGAAGAAGTATGGTTCGACGCCTGAGCGTTCGAACGCCGCGCGCGAAGTGATCAAGTCTCACGGCGCGGCCTTAGGCTTCACATTCAACTACGGACCGGAGAGCCGCATCTGGAACACGTTCGACGCGCACCGGCTGCTGCATTGGGCCGAGCTTGAAGGTCAAGGTCTTGCGCTGAAGGAGTCGCTATTCAAGCTCAACTTCACGGACCAGCGCTCAACCAGCGATCACGCCGCGCTGATTGATGCCGTGCGCGACGCAGGACTGGATGTTGTACGCGCGGGGGCGATCCTTGCGACGGACGAGTTTGCTGCAGAGGTACGCCAAGCGGAAGATTTCTGGCGCAGCAACGGCATCAACGCCGTGCCGTCTGCGATTTTCAACCAGCGCTGGCTCATCCAAGGTGGCCAACCGCCAGAAGTCTTTGCGCAAGTAATCCGCGACGTGATCAGCGGGAAAGCGAAAGAAGCCTGAGCGCTTCATCTCGCACGCGCGCGTCGCCATAAGCCAGCACGCTACCGCCGAGCGCAGCGTCGCCGCCGGTCCAGCTGCACACGCCCCCACCAGCGCCGGTGACGATCGGAATCAACGCGCAGATGTCGAACGGCTTTAGGTTGTTCTCGATCACCGCGTCGATGTGTCCGGCCGCGATCATCGAGTAAGCGTAGCAATCATAGCCGTAGCGCGCGAGCTTCGCCGACTTGCGCGCGCGCGTAAACGCGGCGATCTCGTCGTCACCCCGGAAGAGATATGGGTCTGTCGTTGAAATAATCGCGTCGCCAATGGCGTCGCAGGCGCGCGCCTTCAGTGTGCGCGTTGCCCCGCGCGCGGTGGCGTTCGCGCCATCGTTCCAACCGCGATAGCGTTCGTCGAGATATGGCTGGTCCATCACGCCGACGATGGGTTTGCCCTCGTAATTTAGCGCAATTAGCACGCCCCAGGTCGGCAATCCCGCTATGAAGGCGCGCGTGCCATCGATCGGGTCGAGCACCCATTGATAGCCGCTGGCGCCTTGGCTCTCGCCGAACTCTTCGCCGTAAATCCCGTGATCCGGAAACTCGCGTTCGATCAGCGCCCGCATGGCTTCTTCGGAGGCGCGGTCAGCATCGGTAACGGGATCGAAGCGATCGCCGCCCTTGTGGCTAACTCCGTGTTCAGCGCGGAAATAGGGAAGGATTGCCGTACGCGCAGCGTCCGCCAGCGTATCGGCGAAGGCGAGGAAGCGGGTGATGTCGTGCGCGGCCATGCGTGGACTATAGCGCGCTTCGCGCGGCGAGTTGCACACGAAAACGGGCCCGGCAGCGCCGAGCCCGTCTCCCCGTTTCCCCAGATCGAAGCGGCGATTAAGCCGCGTCGGTGGATTCGTCTTGCAGCGCCTTGGCGAGATCCAAGAGGCGGCGGCGCGGACGTTCACCGAGCTTGTAGTAAGCGCGGATCAGTTCGAGCGTTTCTTTCTGCGAGAGGACGTCGGCGGCGATCAGATCGCGGTCGTTGGCCGGAGCACCCGGGGTCGCCGGAGCAGCGACTTGTTGCAGGCCTTCGAAGAAGTAATTGACCGGCACGTTCAGTGCGACCGCGAGTTCATACAAGCGGGAAGCCGTCACGCGGTTGGCGCCGCATTCGTACTTCTGAATTTGCTGAAAGCGGATGCCGATGGACTCAGCCAGCTGTTGCTGGGTGAGGCCCAAAAGCCGGCGACGGCGGCGGAGCCGCTTGCCGACATGGAGGTCGATGGCATTAGCCATATGAGTGCGCCCTTGAGTTCGCGGCGGTTCCCCCATGGGCCCGCCTGTTATGCGCAGCTGTGGAGAGCACGAGCCGTGCCACGCATCAGGGACGCGAATTGCGTTGTTCTGGGCGCGATTCACCAATGCAACGCGCGCGCCGGGCGAGTTCTGCGCCGTTTCGGCGCCACGCAATTTGGTAAACGCCGCGCGGCCACGGTTTCGTCATGGGAACGCCCGACACGGCGCATCTTCAGCCGCGAGGATTTCGCGCTCAACGAGGTTGGTCATGAAGCTACGCGCGCTTTTGCTTGTGTCTCTGTTCGCGCTAGGCGCGTGCGCCACCGCGCAGCGAACGCTCAGCTATAATGGCGGTTACCCCGATGCGGATGTGTTTGTCGGTAACCAGCGCTTCCAGCTCTGGTTTCACCCGCGCGATCAGACGATCCTTATTCAGCGCGGCGACCCGCAGCCGCTCGGCAGCCTCCTCGCGCAGAACGCCACCATTTACGCTAACGATGCAACGTTGGGTCCGCTCTGGTGGGGCGCGGCGGCGAATGCAGTGCTGACGCAGATCGGTTGCTACGGCGCGCAGGTGAGTGCGGAAGATCGTTCGCAAATGCGCGAAGTCACGTACACATGCCCACAGCCCGTGGATGTTGGCCCGCAAGTCGCGCAACACCGCGAAGAATGGCGGCGCGGGGTACACGCGCCGCCGCCAGCGCAGCCTTAACCCAGTGCGGCGTCCGAAATCGGCCAGCGCGCGGGCCGTCGCCGTGCTCTCTTCGTGAGCGAGGAGACGGATATGCGCATTCGAGGAATCCCGACCGAACAGTTTGATCGCCTGCGGAGTGGCGGAGACGACGCAAACGGACACGCCGCAGTCGTGATCCCCGCAGAGGGTGGCGCAAATCCATGCCGCCATTGCTTGGGCTTGATCGTGGATGGAGAACCGAAGCTGGTTCTTTCCTATCGGCCGTTCGACGCGCCGCAGCCTTACGCCGAAACCGGGCCCATCTTTCTTCACCAGACCGAATGCGCCCGATACGACAGCAATGCGCTGCCGCAATGGTTCGCCTTCATGGATCATGCTGCCATTCGAGGTTATGGCGCGGATGGATGGATACGCTACGAGACCGGACGCATCGTGCGCGGTATTGAGCTCACCAAGGCAGCGTCTGAGATATTGGAGAACGAGAACGTCGCGTTCGTCCATATCCGATCGAAGTTCGGCTGCTTCCAGTGCCGCGTTGACCGGACTTAACCGGCTTCCTTAGCCCGCTGCTGCTTCTTGCGCTCGTTCGGATCGAGATAGGCCTTGCGGATGCGGATCGCCGCCGGCGTCACTTCCACGAGCTCATCGTCTTCGATCCAGGCCATGGCTTGTTCGAGCGTAAGGCGGCGCGGCGGCGTGAGGCGGATGGTTTCGTCTTTTCCCGAGGCGCGCACGTTGGTGAGCTTTTTGCCCTTCAGCGGGTTCACATCGAGATCGTCGCTACGGCTGTTCTCGCCGATGACCATGCCTTCATAGACGTCTTCACCATCGGCGATAAACATCTGGCCGCGCTCCTCCAGATTCCAAAGCGCGTAGGCGGTCGACTGGCCCTTGTCGTTCGAGATCAACGCGCCGTTGCGGCGGCCCGGGATCTCGCCTTTCCAGGGCTCCCACGAATGGAAGAGGCGGTTCATGACGCCAGAGCCGCGCGTGTCCGTGAGGAATTCGCCGTGATAGCCGACCATGCCCCGAGATGGCGCATGCATCACCATGCGTGTCTTGCCGCCGCCCGACGGACGCATGTCCTGCAGCTCCGCTTTGCGGATGCTCATCTTCTCGATGACGACGCCGGTGTATTCGTCATCGACGTCGATCACCACTTCTTCGATCGGCTCTAGCGTCTGGCCGTTTTCGGTGCGCGTCAGCACCTTTGGGCGTGAAAGCGAAAGCTCGAAGCCTTCACGGCGCATGGTTTCGACAAGAACGCCGAGCTGCAGTTCACCGCGGCCGGCGACCTCATATGCATCGCGGTTGGCTGTTTCCGTCACGCGGATGGCGACGTTGGATTCCGCTTCAGCAAGCAGGCGCGCGCGGATGACGCGGCTTTGCACCTTATCACCGGCGCGGCCAGCAAGAGGCGAGTCGTTGATCGAGACCGTGATTGCCAACGTCGGCGGATCGATCGGCGTTGATGGCAGCGGCGCTGCGAGATCAATGGCGCCGATCGTGTCAGCGACGGTCGTCTCGGTAAGGCCGGCAATAGCAATGATGTCGCCAGCTTCAGCGCTTTCGACCGGAACGCGCTTCAGGCCGCGGAATGAGAGCAGCTTGGTGAGGCGGCCGCGTTCGATTTCCTTGCCGTCGCGGCCAAGCGATTTGACGTTGTCGCCAACTTTTACGCGTCCGCTTTCTACGCGGCCGGTCAGAACGCGGCCGAGGAAGTGATCGGAATCCAGCATCGTCACGAGGAACGCAAACGGCTCGTCTTTGCGCACGATTGGTTCCGGCTCAGGCACGTGGCGCACGATGAGTTCGAAAAGGGGCGTCAGATCTTTGTTCTCGCCGCTCATCTCCGTTTTCGCCCAACCTTCTTTGCCGGACGCGTAGAGGATCGGGAAATCGGCCTGTTCGTCGCTAGCGCCGAGCGCCAGGAAGAGTTCGAAGATTTCGTTGAGCGCTTGGTCTGGGTTCGCACTCGGACGATCGACCTTATTGAGCACGACCATCGGCTTCAAACCGCGCTTCAGCGCTTTCGAGAGCACGAACTTGGTTTGCGGCATCACACCTTCAGACGCGTCAACCAAGAGTACGCAGCCATCGACCATGCCCAGGATGCGTTCGACCTCGCCGCCGAAATCTGCGTGACCGGGTGTATCGACGATGTTGAGCCGATACTCTTCGCCGTTCTTTTCCCAAAGGATTGAGGTGCACTTGGCGAGGATAGTGATGCCGCGCTCGCGCTCCTGATCGTTGGAGTCCATGGCGCGCTCTTGCCGGGCTTCGTTCGCACGGAAGGCGCCGCCCTGGGTGAGCAGCTGATCGACAAGGGTAGTCTTACCGTGGTCGACGTGGGCGATGATCGCGAGGTTGCGGAGGCGCTCGGCCATGAACTGCAAGCTTTCTGAGATTGACGGGCGCTTCTGCCCGCAGCGGGCGCCCGCTTCAACGGCAAGCGTGAGGATTTGCTAGGCGCCATCCATCCGCACGCGGATGTGAGCATGTGCAATATGGCATAGCCCTCAAAAAACACAAACAAAAACTGACGTGTACGTGAAATTACAAAAACGTGACGCCTGGTTCACCTTGCATTTTGCTGCAGTGCAAACTAAGTTCGGAGCGTTGCGGGGTTTCGCGATCCCGCTCCCGCCCTATCGGGCGTTTCCTCCCTATTTGACCTTCGCCGCCGGGCCACAAACCCGGCGGTTTTTTCTTAGGCCAAGCTCTTATGAAGCGCCGCGGCGCTCAGCGCCTCGGCCAGGCGGCTCATGTCGGCACGAATACGCGCGTAGCCATTGCTGCGTTCGAGCGTGCGTTCGTCGATGTAGAGCGCGCGGTTTATCTCGATCTGGAGCGCATGCATGCGCGTGGTAGGGCGGCCGTAGGTCTGCGTGATGTGGCCACCGGCAAACGGCGCGTTTCGGGCCACGCGATAGCCCAAACGCCGCAGCGTCGCCTCAGCAAGCGCGGTGACTGAGGGGTGGCAGGAGGCGCCAAAACGGTCACCCAGAACGATGTCCGGCGCATGCGCGCCGCGTGCATTGCTGGGCATCGAATGGCAATCGATCAGCACAGCACAGCCAAACTGCTCTTTTATTTCGGCCATCAGGTTTGCGAGCAATGCGTGGTAGGGCCGGTGGACACTTGCCATGCGCCGCTCTGCTTCGCTCAATGAAAGCTTGCGTCGATAGATGTTTTGACCATCGCCGCTGATGCGCGGAATAGCGCCTAGCCCTGCCTGAACACGCGCAGAATTGCTATGCGGGCTGTGCGGCGGTCGTTCGTCGAACATTTCCGGATCGAGTTCTGTCGGATCGCGGTTCAAATCGACATACGCGCGCGCGACCGCCGCCGAAAGGACGGCCGCCCCATGCGCCGCTGCACCGGCGAACAATTCGTCCACATAGGCGTCTTCGGAACGACGCAGGCTGATGAGGCTTACGCGCGCATCCGCCAAGAGCTCCGGCGGGTACCGGCGTCCGCTATGCGGTGAGGCAAAGATTAACGGCGCTGTGCGCCGCAGCGGTTCGATCAGAACGTAGGGTTGATCAACATGCGTCTCGGGGAGGCTTTCGCCTTCCGTTAAGGCGCGCGCGACGCCTTGTCCGAGATCAGCCGGGTCCATTGGCTACATTGTTCGCGGAGCTTGCTTAGGGCGTCAACATTTACACCTGTTTACGAGCTGTGTGTGACGGTTCAGCCGGCCTTTACCCGGCTTGTGCTAGAGGTTACCGGTTGAGGGGGGCCGGAGGTTCCGGAGCGACGCATGGCGCGTATTTTGTTGGCGGAAGACGATGACTCGCTCAGGGCGTTCCTGACGACGAGCCTGAGCCGAGCGGGCCACGATGTCGCTGGCTATGGCGACGGCGACTCCGCATGGGAGGCGTTGGAGCACAGCTCGTTCGACCTGCTGCTCACCGACATCGTCATGCCCGGTCTTGATGGCATCGAGCTCGCGCGCCGCGGCGCCGAGGCCGATCCCGCCATGAAGATCGTTTTCATCACCGGATTTGCGGCCGTCGCGCTGTCGGCCCAGAGCCAAGCGCCCAAGGACGCGAAAGTTCTCTCCAAGCCCTTCCACCTGAAAGATTTGGTGGTCGAGATCGAGCGCGTGATCGCGGCGGCTTGAGGAATCCGGAGAGGGCCTGTATAGGCGCTCCACCCAAACGCAATCGGCCGCCAAGGCCAAAGGGCGCGTAGCTCAGCGGGAGAGCACCACGTTGACATCGTGGGGGTCACAGGTTCGATCCCTGTCGCGCCCACCATCTTTTCAAGCACTTAGTTTGTAAAACTCACGGCAAAATGCCGTGAACGCCTGCCGAACGTGTAAAACTCTTCGGACCTAAGTGGTGCCGTTCTCACGCACCTCTTGCAGGCGCTTCTGCTCAAGGAGGCGAGGGATGTGGAGGCGTGTACGCTCCAGCACCTTGTCCTTGCGCTCGCCATCAAGCCACCACGGGCCGAAGTCGTCGCCTTGCTTTCGCAAACTCGCGCGCATCCAACCGATTTCGTCAGCTGTCACATCGCGACCGAATATGACTCGGCCGAGCTGTTCCGGAGTGCTGGAGTAGCCGCCAAGCGCATAGATGTCTCCCGGCGTCAGTACTTCGCGACGGATCACTACCTCGTCTTCGACAGCGCCATATCGGCCCATGCCAAGGTCGAAATCCCTGATCTTACTTTTGTGTCGTTCGATTGCTTTTTTGAACTCCGCATCACGGTAGAGCGTCGCGAGGTTTAGAATGACCTCAGCATCCGCCGGGGCGCATTGAACGATCACGCCTTGCCAGCCAGCCGGCGGAACTCCGCCCTTGAATGTTTTGGCCACGTCAGTTGTCAAGGTCCAGGACGAGATCGTCTCCGGTAAGTGCCCATCTGCGAGCAGTTGCCAAAGTGGGGTCTTAGTGAGGTCGAACCTCCGAAACGCCATGAGTGACAATGTCTTGAAGCGCGGTTGTAGATGCGATGCGACGGCAGCTAAAGCGGCTCCGCGCTTCGCCTTTTCGGCTTGGTCATAATCGCACTGCCAATCGGAGATGGCTTGCAAGACCGGAAGGCTGAATTCCTGAGAGCTAGTCATTTACGTTCTCGTCTGTTGACTCTCCGCGAACCCGCACTCGAGGTTTGTGTGCTAATCCTTGCAGCATCCGCGTCAGATATCGAGCGACGCGCCGTTGGCGCGGAGCCATTGCTTGCGCTCACGGTAGTTCGGAAGAATCTTGTCGATTTCGTTCCAGAAGGCGTTGGAATGGTCCCGGTGGCGCAGGTGGCAGAGTTCGTGGACGATGACGTAGTCGAGCACGGTTCGCGGAGCCATCAAGGTCTTCCAATGAAAATTGAGATCGCCCCGCGCGCCACATGAGGCCCAGTGGTAACCGAGTTCTTTGACTCGGACGCGACCGGGTTGCACGCCGACCTTCTTGGCGAGCTGTTGCACTCTGGAGGGCAGGACTTCCTCGCCGCGCCGGATATAGAAGTCTCGCAGCGCTTTTCGGGCTGATGGTGCTCGCTTCAGCAGGTGCTGGGAGATCAGCAATCGCCCGTTGCGTAGGCCCACTTGAATCTCTGGGTCGGTGACAACCTTCAAGCGGTAGGTGCGGCCGAGATAGAGGAAGCTCTCGCCTGACAAGAGGTCGCGGCGCACGCGGCGCGCATTCAGTCCCGCATCCGGCCACGCCGCCGCACACACTATGGCGCGTCGCCGCACCGGCCGCACCGCCACCGGCACCACAGGTGGGGGCAGGGGCGTTAGCGCCACCTCCGGCGGACACACGCGCAACGCGAACTCCATCAGCCGCAACGCGAGGTCACCTTCATCGTGCACACCCGCCGCGCACGCCGACCAAAACACGCCCCACTCCACGACACAGAGCGCGGGCGCGACACCGAGCACCGTCGCGCGCTGCGCCACCGCCGCTGCCAATTCATCGACCGCCGACGCCGACGCACCCAAGAACGCGGCATGCACCGCTCCCGCGCTCGCGCCCGCCGTCAATGCAAAGCGCTGCTGCGCCACAAACGCGAGCGCATCCCGCAATGCGCGCGCCTTCAGCCCCGGTAACGTCGACCACGCGCGCAGCGCCGCGTCCGCCTCAGGATATCCGGAGCGCAACAAAAGCGTCAGCGCCGTCAGCACCACATCGGCCCACGCCAAATTCAAGACGCCGCCGACGCCCGCGGCCGTCACCGGACCCTGCGCCGCTACCGCCGCCAACTTTGTCAAAAAGTCGCGCGCCTGACCCTGCGCCGCCGCCGCAACCATCGCTAACGCATCCGGTTCAAACGCAATGCTCTCCCAGCCGCACACGGCGCGTCCGAGCGCAATCAGCGTCGCGTCAGACAGCACGTCGAGCTTCACGACAATACAACGCGACCGCAATGCCGGCGTCAGGCGCTCCGGTTGGTTCGTCGCCAACACGAACGCAGCGGTGTCTGGCAGCTCCAGTACTTGCAGCAACTGATCCTGCGCCGCGTTCGACAAAGCGTGCGCTTCATCAATGAAGACGGCACGCCGCCGCGCACCGCCAAACGGCGGCGTAAGGGCAAAGTCATTAATGTAGGCGGCATGGTCTCTTCCGCCGTGACGGCCAGCGTTCAGCTCCACGAAGAAGTGCGCGCGATCACCGGTGTCGAACTCCGCGCACTTCTCACACGCCAAGCAGGGCGAGCCGGAAGCAGAGGGTGCTTCGCAATTCAACGCGCGCGACAGGATGAACGCCACCGTAGTCTTCCCGACACCGGGCGGGCCACACAACAGTATCGGCAGTTGCAGATCGCGGCGCAGCTGCGCGACAACAGTGGCAACGGCTTGCTCTTGCCCCAGCACATCTTCAAAAACGTGCGGGTGGTACTTGTCAGCGAGGTTCATTTCAAAGGCTCCAACACCGGGCACGCAGGACGCGCATCCGAGGAGCCGACACATCAAGCGCACCGCCGGGTCACGCGCAGCAAGCAAATTCCAGCAACTCCGACACGCGTCGCCAGAACCCGACGCATGCCGACAACCCAAACTTCAGAAGCCGCCACGCGTGACACCCACGACACACCGCGCGGAGCGGGGATTGGCAAACGCGTCACGGCGCAGATCATCGAGATGCTGCGCAACGGAACGCGCCCTTGGGTTGCGCCCTGGGACAGCGCTACCGCGCTCGGCCTGCCACTCCGCGCGAACGGCGTCGCGTACAGAGGCATCAATACAATTGTGCTCTGGACAGCGGCGCAAACACACGGCTATCGCGCGCGCCACTGGCTCACCTTCAAGCAAGCGCTTGCACTCGGCGGCGCAGTCCGGCGGGGCGAACGCGGCCAGCACATCGTCTTCTACAGCGACGGCGTCCGCGCAGACGAGGGGGATGCACAACAGACGCCACCGCGTGGCGCTGTCCTTCGCAGCTACGCCGTCTTCAACGCAGAGCAGGTCAGCGGACTGCCAGTGCATTTCTACGCGCCGCCAATCACGCCCCTATCCGAAGATGAGACGACACTGGCAGAACGTTTTGCCCGTGTTCCCGCAACGCTCGAACACGGTGGCGCGCGCGCGTGCTACAACCCGGTGCGCGACATCATCTTCATGCCACCGCGCGCCGCCTTCTCTTCCGCGGCGCTCTACTACGCCACCCTCGCGCACGAATGCGCCCACTGGACCGGACACCCCACACGGCTCGACCGTGATTTCAACACCCAGGCCTCGAGCCTTGCTTACGCGCGAGAAGAATTGGTCGCGGAACTCACCGCTGCTTTCGTCGGCGCGGAACTGGGTCTCCCCGTCGAGCACATCGAGAACCATGCGGCCTACCTCGAAAGCTGGCTTAAGCTCCTGCGCCACGAACCCGGGGCGCTATTGTCAGCAGTCGCCAAGGCGCAAGCGGCCGCGGACTATCTGGGCACCTATCTGTTGGCCGCCGAGCCCAGCGCGTGAGGCTTCCCCGGAGCGATCGCGCAGCTTCGTGCGACCCCGCGCTCACGCTCGCGGGGCGTTGCGTCCGACGCCACACAAGTATCATGCGGTTAGATCGCAACGCACGCGCCGCCGAGCAACGGCTTGCGCAGATCGCGCGTGCACACGGCCTGGCACTTACCTCGATCATGCGCGGAGGGCACTCCATTGCCCGCCAACTGCGGGACGCGCGGAAACTGGGTCATCGGCAACGAGGGCGAAGGGCGCGCTCTATTGGCAAGCTCGCAGCGACGCGCGCCACTACGAGCGGCGGAGCGCGTGCCAAGCTCCTCTTCGCATTGGTCGCGTTTGAGATGGACGAGCACGCGATGAGCCTCGTTCGAAGCGCTGCTCGTGATCTTAAAGGCCGCCCTGCTGGTTGAAGCGACAGGCACCCAGCATATGCCGCCGAGGAGACGGACATATGCGCAAACTTCCGCAACCACCGAGAGGGGATATTGCCAAGCGCCTGAAGCGCGCGGCAGGGCATCTCAACGCCACCATCGCCATGCTTGAACGCCAACGCCCATGCCTCGACTTGGCGCAGCAACTCTCCGCTGTGGAAGCAGCCGTCGTCGCGGCGCGTCGGCAGGTAGTGGGCGAGCAGCTGCAAATCTGTCTCGATGGCGGCGACGTCGATGGCTCAACGCTTCGGCAGCTCAAGGCGCTCGCGCGGTTCCTTTGAACGCGGGATCGCGCGCGTCCCGACAGGGGATGTGAGGGACGGCTTGCTCAGCATCTATATGCCGACGCCGCACGGTGCGGCGGAGACAACGGCATGATCAAACGAGCTTCGGGCGACTGGACGCGCCTCATTCCGCCTTGGGCGACGGTTCGCAAGTGCGATCTTCGGCGCTACCGGGGGCCGTATCGCGACATCAACGACGAGCTGGATCAAAAACAGCGCGCGATCTTGTTGCTCGGTGCAGCGCTCAAACGAGCGAGGACGTCCGCCGCAGAGTTTGTCGCTTTTCGGGTTGGCGACGGCAAGCCCGGCCGCGATGCTTTCCGCGTTTTGCTGCGCGAGTTCATCTGCAGTAAACACGCGGATGTCGCCGATCTCGGCCGAAGCCGCCAATACCCTGACCGGATAGTGGTGGCGCTGAAGGCAAGACCACATCGATCATCTAAGGGCGTTTGAATCCTTAAGACGGTCCGTTTGAATCGGCACTGTGCATTGAGAGTACTTCCGGGGTGGAAGGTCGTCCTCGCTTCTTGCCTTCGCGCGGCGGCCTAAGGGTCGCGTTGCACTCACTTTAGCGACGCCAGAAGCCGGTCGATAAAGCTCTTGGACTTCGCCTGCTGCGCTGCCGGCGGTTGTCGAATATCAAAACTTGGATCGCCACGCTCCGTCGAAGGATAGTGGGTGCAGCCGAGCTTGGCTGCGTGTGCGAGCTTGTAGCTCGGCGTGACGGTGCCGGTGTTGCCGTCATATTCGAGATACGCCGCATCCAGCGGAGCCGCGTGCCAGGGACACAGCAACTGCACGACGAGACCAACGGCCGTGGAGGCCAGCACCCCGTTAGGCCAGACAACTTGCGGCAACCCGCCGGCCTCGCCGTAGCGGATACCCTCGCGCTCGAGATCCTTCTCAGTCACAACGCCAAGACACTTGAGACACGGCGTGCCGGGCGTCGAGAGCACTACTTGCCCCGAGATCAGGTGAGCGCCCGCCTCGCCGTGTACGTCCATGCCGACATCGACGTATGGAATCAGAAAGCGGCGGCAGAACGCTTCGAGTTCATCTTTTGCGCGGACCGAGTCGAGACAGCCGACGACGACATCGCAGCGCTTCAGCGCGTCGCCTTCCGTCTGCCAATAGGCCTGGCGAGCGTCGACCTGCGCCCACGGGCGCACGGCCTTGATCACGCGTTTGATGATGGCGATCTTCGGGCGCGTGCGCTCGACATCTCGCTGGGTCGCGCCGACAAAGCGGTTGAGGTTGCTTTCCTCAATTGTCTGCGGATCAATCACCAGATACGAGCCGATGCCGACGTGCGCGAACTGCTGCGCTACGTGCGAGCCGCCACCACACCCGCCCACGATCGCGACGCGCGCGGAGCGCAGCACGCGTTCGCTGTTCTCACCAAGGAAGCTCTGCCGCACGAAAGCGTTCATCAACCCGCTCCAAGCGTGGTCTGCTGCGCGCCGATATCGACGAACTGCGTAATGTAGTGGCCAACGTCTCCCGCGTTGCACCAGAACATCCCGGTTGCCGCGTCATCGCTCAGCACCAGCATCCCGTGCGGCATGCGCGACACCACGTTGAAAAAGCCCGGCACAAACTCCCGGCCGCTCCGCAGATCGACGCCGCTGAAATCCGGACGACCCCGCCCGCCGTGCGTGTGGATATGAAACAGCGCGGAACGCGATCGATAGGCAAACTCAGCGGCTTTGCGCATGGCGTCGCTACCGATCTGCACACCGACGCTCGGGTCGGGTACGTAATCGGCGTCCTCGACCGGCCGATAGTCGCGCGCCAATAGCAAGATGGTGTTGCGATCGAGCCAGGTTGCGCCGGCGGTCATGAAGCCGACGCGCTCACGCGCAAAAGCATGGCGGCGGCGAAGGTCCGCGCGGATGCCAGCGAGCATGCGGCTTGGGATTTTGAAGCGCAGATTCATCGGAAAGCCCGCAGGTGATTGGTGAGCATCTCCGTCAACGGCGCATCGTTGGGGACGTCCTTCCAGGACCAGCTCTGCCAAGCCCGGCCCAACATGTTGAAGGTCTTGTTCCAGTTGAGCCCCGGCCGCTCGATTTGCTCCGATAGAAAGAGTCTGCTGGGATAACCGTCGCGCGCTTCGGGCCACAGAACTGCATCGCGGATCACGGGCTTCTTCGCGCCCGCGACCGCGATCGCAAGGTCAGGGAGGACGGCGACGCGTACGCCGCCCTCCGAGCCTTCCTCGGCCCTCTCGCAAATGCGCTTGAGCGCACGGATTTCGGCGGGCCAATCCCTCACGACGAGCTGCCCTTCGGCGGATGCGACAGGAAGTGCATCCCAGTTTTGACATGCACGGTGTCGTTGGGGCCGATCTCCTTAAACGGCGCATCGGGCGGAACGAGATCGAGAACGTGCCCGGGCGGCACGCCGAAGATCGAAGCCAGCTCGGCGCCCTTGTAGTCACGCGGCTCCAGCGTGAACTCCTTCTCGTCCGGGCCGTAGGTGACGATGATCAAGCGCTGGCGGCTGCGCAGGTGCTCAGTCCCGCGCGAGGCGAGGTCAACCGTTGCGCCAGCTTCCAACACCTCGTCCGGCGCATCCTTGCGCTCCAGCACCAGCAACTTGCCTTCGGCGACGCCGGCTACGTCGCGTAGTTCGATCTCGCTGATGGTGGATGCGCCCCATTCGTAACCCACCTCATCGACGGTGAAGTTGAAACTACGGTCGGAGAGGAAGGCCCGGAACCGCTCCCGGCCATCCGCGCGGAGGTCGATACTTTCGTCCAGGCCAATCGTACGCGACCCCGGACGGGTCAGCTCGATCAACACATGCTCGCTTGGTGGCGCGGAGCCAGCCAGGCGCAAAATGGCCCGACCATCAACAACGGGATCCTCGCTGAAGTACTTGGTTCCGTTGACGAAAAATGCGCACCGCTGCCGTTCCACTACAGCCGCGTCGGCATCGGCCAATTCGTCCATCTCTTTCGACATTGGTCTTACTTTCTGCTCTATAAGAATGTTCTCATTACGGGAACTAATATAAGTCGTTCCGGGTCGCGCCTAAAAGGTTCGTAAGATAAGAACAAAGCCGATGATCCCAAAACTAGAACATTGGCTTGACAGCAAGAATCGGAAAAGTTACGGTGATGCGAGTGATATCGAGGCGTCGCTTGCGAGCGTTTTGGGAGCTTCCGGGAAGGAAGGATGCCCAGGGCCCGCTGAAAGCCTGGCTCGCGGAGGCCGGCGCTGCTCAGTGGCGGTCACCCAACGACATCAAGCAACACTATCCCCGCGCCAGCTTCGTCGGGGACAACCGCGTCGTGTTCGATATTGGCGGCAACAAATATCGACTCGTCGTGCACGTGAACTACGGGATCGGATTTGTGCTGATCAAATTCCTCGGCACGCACGCCGAATACGATCTCATCGACGCAGCAACCGTCGGGGGCGGAGGATAGAGATGGCAGTGAAAGTAATCCGCGATGACATCGGTTACGCGGAGGCCATTAGACGATTGGAAGAACTGGCCGACGCCGACGTAGGTACTCCGGCGGGGGACGAGGCTGATGTGCTCTCCACGCTCATCGATCTTTATGAAAAGCAAAATGAAGCGATCGAGAAGCCTACGGCGCTTGAGGCGATTAAATTCCGTATGGAACAACTCGATCTCAAACCGCGTGATCTTGTTCCAGACATTGGCAGTCGTTCGCGTGTCTCCGAAGTGTTGTCCGGTCAGAGGCCGCTCACGATAGATATGATCCGATCTCTTCATGAGCGTTGGGGCATTCCACTCGCCTCACTCATCAACGTTGAGAACTTCGAACGCGTTGCGAAGCCTCAACCCGCAAAGGCAGTTCTGAAGCGGTTGGAATCGCTCGGCATGATGAAGATGTCGGACGACTTCTACGATTTTCGGAGCAAGATCTGCGGCGACGCGTTCCAAGCGGCATATCGTCGACGTACGACTTCAACCGCAGACCCTGTCGCGCTTGACGCTTGGTGTGTCGCGGCCATTGCGCGATCATTCGAACGCTGTGACCGCTTTTCGTCTCTGTCTTTTTCCCGTCAGGGCGACGATTTTCTGCGAGAACTCGCAAAGTGCAGCGCGAGGTCGAACGGCGCGCTCGCCGCCCGAGACGTGCTTGCCGGGATCGGCATTTGTTTTGTCATCCTGCCTCATATGCCGGGCACCCATCTCGACGGCGCGGCGATGATTAGAAAAGACGGCGTGCCGGTTGTCGCACTCACGCTAAGGCATGATCGAATTGACAATTTTTGGTTCACCCTTCTGCACGAATGCTCTCACATTCTCTTGGATCACGTGAGCAAGGACCAGGAAGCCATACTGGACGATTTGGAAATCGCTTCGTCCGATGACATCGAAACCGAAGCCGACCAACACGCACTCGATGCTTTAGTGCCGCCGAGGCTTTGGCAACAACTCGGTGCGAATGAGTACACGAGCACTACTGAAATTTTCGATGTAGCGCACGAGGCTGGTGTGCACCCGGCCATTGTCGCTGGAATGTGGCGAAAGGCTCAAAACAACTATCGCAAGTTCTCGGGCCTCCTGGGCCACGGTACTCTCAAGAAATTGTTCGAGAGCGAGATGGTCTAACGGCGGAAAAGTTCTCACTTCCCACGTTTGCTGGGGTCGACGATCGGGTATCAGTGCGACACATCTGCTTACCTCAATTGTTAGAGTGTTGAATGCCGTACGACATCAATCAGCACAATCATCGGTTCGCTGCTTGGTCGGCCGCTCGCGCTGCGTCTGTCAAAGAGGCGCGCTTTGACGTCAAGACTGGGCGACGCGCTCTGGAGGATGTCGGTCTCGAAGTCGCCCTGTGCGCTCCGCAACAACTGCCGCATCACACCGCGGTTGACGAATGGCATCGCGAGAAACGTGGCGCCGTGATCACCGCGTTTGCTCGCGTAGGTATCGGCTGCACTCACGGCGTCGCAGCAAAACTGATCAATGTGTACTTGAAGGCGCGGTTTGTCTGCGGCGGTCATGCGGCTCATCCGAGCGTGGATGCGCTACACCCTCCAATCGACGAACTTTTGCTGAACACAATGTTTGACCTCGATGTAGGCGGGCTACGCGAGACGACATGGAAGGCGGCGCGAAAAACGCGATGGTCCAAGCTCAATTCGGATGACTACGAGCAAGTGGTTCAAGGCATCAGAGCAAGTCTTCAGGGGCGGCCGATGTGGATGATCGAAGAGCACTGGCGTGGCCATCAATGAGGCCGCGTGCCTTTGGCAGAAACTCAGTTCGCTCTCGGCAGGGCGATGAAAGAAAGTTCTGGCCACTTGACATGAACCTCCGACTGGAGGCTCTCGCATGGCACTACACAATCCCGCACTCTTGCCGTTGATCCCGGAGCGGCTGCTCCGGAAGCATCACGTGCACGAGCGCTACGACACCCGTTTCCGCGCGGCGGCTCGTCTTCTCCAGGCCCTCTGGCGCGAGCGCCAGAACCTGCCGGAAGGCCACTACACTAATGCTGCGGGACGTCGCCGTCGGCTCGGCAGCCGTCTCGCCACTGACGCCGCGAAGAACGGTGCGAATTTCCTCTCCCCGGAAATCTTCGGCCAGGCCCGTTGCGACCTAGCTTATCGCGAACCCGGCGCGCTCATGGATATCGAACGCATGCAAGCCAATCTGCTTTCGTCGATGCCGCTGTGTTTCAATTTGTTCGCGCCGCTGAAGCAGGACAAAGCGCTCGCGCGCCGGGTCTTTGCGAGACTTGCGCCCGGTGTCGCGAAGCAGATCACGCACATTCAATTCGAACACTCGCCTGGCCGCGGCGATCCAACATTCACAGGTGACGGCAGCGCGTTCGACGCTATCGCGACGGCGCGAGCGCCCGATGGCGGCAAGACCTTCATCGCCATCGAGACAAAATACTCGGAATCGCTCACCGAGCCAGAAGCGCGTCTGAGACCGCGATACGACGAACTCGCCCGCACGAGCGGCCTCTACACCGACCCCAACGACGAAGCCCTCCGCCGTAACCCGCTGCAGGGCTTCTGGCGCACGCACATGCTGGCTCAGTCGATGGTCGACGCTGGTCTCTACGATCGCGGCGTTTTCATGCTGATCGCGCCTCGCCAGAACCGCGACGTGCAGCGCGCGGCCGACGCATACTCAAAGCTGCTCACTGACGATCCCACTAAAGTCCGGTTCATCGTTGTTGACCTCGAAGAGGCGATCGACGCCATCCGCGCGTCCGGCGCGACTGAACTTGGGGACGCCCTTTACGAGCGCTATGTGAACTTCGAACCCGTGCACCGCTTGGTCCGCGAGGCGTGCTTCGCCACCCCTCGGCGCAGACGGCCGCTGCGCACTGGCTCGCGCCTCGCTCCGCAACGGCAACCACGCCCACCGGCGACTGCAGCGGTGCGACGCTAAATGTCGAACGATTTCGGCAGATGCTTAAGCACTGCGGCAAAACCCTCTTTGGGATCGACACGGAGCGCCCGGCAGATCGCCACGAACTCGATCACATCCAGCCGCCGGTCGCCCAGTTCGGATTTGCTCACGTACTGCTGCGGCTTGCCGAGACGGTCGGCGAGTTCGACTTGCGTCACGCCGGCGCGTTTCCGGAGCGCAACGAGCGCATCGAGGAAAGCTTCGTAGGCATCGGTGAAACGCGAGGTGGGCATGGGCCGGGGGCAAATCCGGCCTTCCATCTACACATCGTCCTGATGTACACCGTTTCAGTGTAACGGGAGGAGGCATGAGCAAGTGCCGCTACTGTGGGTCCACCGGCTACGGGGGCGTCTGCGTCAACAGCCCGCACAAGAAGCACGAACACGAGGGTGACGCCGGGCACTGCGAGTTTTGCGGCTCCTCCGGCTACGGAGCAGTCTGCGTCAACAGCCCCACCCAGCGCCACCGCCACGGGCCAGGCGCGAAGTGCCGGTGGTGCGGATTAACTGGCTATGGGGGCCTGTGCTCCCACAGCCCCTCGAAGAAGCACGAGCGCTAGGTGCACGGCACGGCACTGACGCCGGATGAAGCAGAGACCTTCCGCGCCACCTTCATCGACCGGGTGCGCGTTGAATACTTCTCGGACGACCAACCGGCGCAAACAACACTGTACATGCGTATTTTGGACCAGCTCAGCCGCGATGCCGTGGCCCGCGCATGTTCGGAAGCCCTCACCGATGGGCGCACGCTTGCAAGCACGCTCAAGCGACTCAACCTCGATATCCTAGAGAAAGTGCAGTCGGCCGGCGACGAGTGGGGCGAAATGGGGGTGTGGCGACATAAGGCCCCCGACCAGGTGAAGACACACGACTGGAACGAGCATCGTATCCAATGGCTCAACGACGCATTGCTCCAGTACTACAGGCAGCCCGCGCGCAGCCTATTGTTGGACCGCGTGCTCGCAGACATGCTCATGGCGCTCAAGAGTTTCGAACTCGCCACCAACCCCGTGCTGACAGACCGGTCGGAAACCAGCAGGGCCGCCGTGTCCCACCCGTCGCTCGGCAAACTCTTGCTGAGCGTTCTCGCGCGATCACTGCTGACGGTGTCGGCGCTCGCGCTTCTCATCATCACGGCGAAGTGGGGCATCGAAGCGGGCCGTCTCGATCCTCAGTGGATCGCGCCGGTCGCGACGACTGCCGTCGTCTTCGGGGTCGTTGCGATGCCGTTGCTCATCGTCAGCCGGCTAGGCAAGTGGGGCGAGGCGCAACAGCGACGCGACGCAGCGCAGGTCTACGTCGCCGCCACGAACGCCTACGCCATGCTCGCGGACGACAGCGCAACGATCTCCATCGCCTCTCTTCAAGCGGCACTTGGTGAAGCAACGGCGAGAGGCGTGAGTTGGATTGGGGTCGACCTTGTCCTCAACGACCTGCGGCGGCGCGGCGTTCTTGAGCTATCGGCGCTCGACCTAGCATCTCCTAATGAGGGATCGCGCCAGTCTAATTGAACCGAGGCGATTTCATGCTCGGCGCTGCTGTTGCGGCGCGACCGGGCGATCAGCACATCGATCACCAGGACACGGCGGCCGTCCATTGACCGGACCCCCGAGAAGCCTTCCGCAACGAACTCCGGCTCCTGTAGAATGAGGGGAGGAGGCGAATGCGTATGACATCACTGGAGGATGACGAGGACTGGCCCCTGGAAGTTGATGGAGGTGAATCTGTTGACCCTTCAAAACTACGCGGTTTCCTCGGCTTCATTTACGACGGCGCCGCGGATGTCTTTCCAAATGACGTGGTTCCGCTCGCCAAAGTATATTTTGAGCATCTAGTTCGAAGCGGTTGCAAAGCAAAATCCTTCCCAGCCGCCGCCGAAGCGGAGGAGATGCAACGCTTTCGAAAGGCGCTGTGCGACGGCCTCTTACCGGTGCTTTTGTTCACTGGCTCAAAAGCTGCTGGCGCGGTGCGGCGTGAGGTTTGGGCCGACGAGGAGCGTTTCCGTCGCGCCCTCCAAGGCTGGCACATGGTCGACGATAGCTCGATGCGAGCGATCTACGTTTGTGAGCGCACAAGCGTTGATCAGTGGCTTGGGCAACCCCTCTGGAGCAGCGATGAGCGGTCAAATTCTCAGATTTCTCCGTACCTGAGGGTTATGCTCAATGTTGCCGCGAAACTCTCAATTACGCGCACCAACGCAGGAAAGAAGGGGGTCGTCGAAGCCGAGATTGAGAACGAATGGGCCGCGAGGTTTCCCAAGGAAAAGCCTCTTAGCGAGAGTCTGCGCTCCAAGATGGGCACGCTTGTCCGCTGGCCGGGGTCCTCTCTGGGCAAGGGCGATCCACATAATATCGCGCGCAAAAAGGAGCCGCCCTCGTAGGCGATGATGGGCTCCACCCTTATTGGGCCATGAGTAAAAGCCATTAGCGCATCGCCAATACCGACAGGAATGGCCATCTCGCGCCCTCCAAGGAGGTCACGAACATGGTCAAAGATTATGCGGTGTCGGAAAAACAGATGGCGCAGGAATTATGCTTCTCCGTCCGCACACTACAGCGAGCGCGCAATGAGCGGATTTTGACGCGATGGTTCAGAGTGCGCAAAGGCGTTCGCTATTGGCATGACGCGACGATTGCCGAACTTGGTCGCCGTAAGCGTGACGTATGACATCATTCGTCGACGCACCCTATGTAGAGACTCTATGGAGCCGAGCAGCCAATCAGCTCGTGCATAGTGCGCTAAACATTCATGTTGGTGATGAACTTCGCGGTGCACATTTGCGTTGCGGGTCTGCCCTCGTGACGCAGAACTGGAGCGGCCTGCGCAGCTGCCGTTGGGATGGTGTCGAGCCAGAACATGAGCTTTGCGACGCAGCGAAAGCGCAGCCTTACCGTTCCGCCAATAACCTCGGTGCATACTTCGCGTCCGGTGGCGATCTCCGTCTCATAAATGTTCCGATGCGACGGGACTACACGTTTCGATGCGAGCCTCTGACGCGCACAAGCATCAGGACGGGTGTGATGCACCGCATCGTTTTTGAGCTTGGGCACAGAGGAGACGATGATTTCGACGGGATAGTCGAAGAAATCTGTCGGATAGGGGCGCCGGGTGCAATCGTCGTGGTCGTACATCACGGCACGATTGAAGTGGATGCCTGGGCGGTCAACGACATACTGGTTCCAAACCTGAGGCGCTTGCGACAAAAAATGCGCCGCTCTTTTTGCGCATTCGAGAGACTGAGGCTGCGCGAGACTGGGATGGGCGAGCACTTGTTCGCCGAAGCCTGCCTCAACCTTCGAGAACTTACGCGTCACTATGAGGAGGATCCCGCGCATCTGCGACGCGCGGCGGCAGACGGATGGACCGCTCGAGGCTTCTTTGATCGCATCGTGCGCAAACACTGGGGACCGTGGCGAACTCGGCGGCGAGTTCGGCGGCGTCTTCGCATCTATGTCGGTAAAGTTCCGAACAATCCGGCTGAACTCCGTCGTGCGAGGCGGGCATGAAGGGGCGGGTGTCACGATACGCGCCAAATGCGCAGGTGCGCCGCATTGCGAAATTGGCAGTCGAGTTAGGCATCGCGCCTGTGGCTTTACGTTTGGGCGCGGATGGGTCGGTCCTAGTCAGTGCCGCGCAGTCCGCAGCGCCGGCTTTGACCGATGAGGCAGATGAGGTGCTAGCGGCGTGGGAAGCGGAGCAGGATTTTGTTGTGCGGTCGTAGCGCAGCGGACGCTTCCGCCGCGCGCAGATCGATGCACGGATCGCGCCTAGTGGGCCGCAAAACCAAGCGTCCAGATTTGCCTGAGGTCCACGTCGTCCGCGCCAAAGGCCGGGAGTATCACTACGCCTACCGCGGCGGCCCCCGTCTGCCGAATCCAGACACTCACCCGCTCGCTTACATCAGCGCCTATGAGCAGGCGCACGCCGAACGCTACTTGCCTTCTGCGGTTAGATCTCAAGGCGAAAAGACCGTTGGCGATTTGGTTGCCCTCTACAAGCAGAGTGGCGATTTTGCGCGCCTCGCGGCTTCGACGCAGAAACTCTACTCCAGCGTACTCGTTGCCGTGGAGGCTCATTTCGGCAAGCTCGCAATTGTCGCGCTCAAATCGGAGCGGATGCCGGCGCAGATACGCAGATGGCGAGACGAAATCGCCGACAGGCCGCGCGCCGCAGACACGCGTATCGAGGTGCTGTCGGCGTTGCTGCAGTGGGCGGTGCGCTACAGCTTCGTCTCGAAAAACGCCGCGCGCGGCATCGAGGCAATCCACCGCACCAATCGATCGGATATCATTTGGACCGAGGATGAATTGCGGCGATTGGCTGCCGCGGCGACGCCTGAGTGCGCACGGGCGATCATAGTTGCGGCGTACACCGGGTTAAGGCTGGGCGATCTCATCGGACTCACATGGGCAGAGATCGACTTCGACGTGGGCGTCATTGAACGCGCTACGAACAAGAGCGGCGGACGCACCCTGGCCACGCCACCGTTGCTTCCCGAAGCCCGAGCTGCGTTGGAAAGCGCGCCGCGCGTTGCGCCCAGAGCGCTCACCAGCGGGCTCGGGCGACCTTGGACCCAGAGCGGGCTCGGCAACGCCTTCAGGGACGCGCGCAATGCGATCGGGGTCAACAAGCGCTTCCACGATTTGCGGGGGACGGCGGCGACGCGTTTCGCTTCGGCCGGCTTTGGTGCGCAGCAAATCTCTGCCTTCATGGGCTGGGAGGAGGGGCGCGTTGAGGCCATCCTCAAGCGCTACGTGTCGAAACGCAAGCTCGCGGAGGACGCCGCGCGCCGCCTTCGAGATGCATCAGAAGATGATCGCTAAGCGCGCAACCCGGTCTCCAAAGCAATACGGGAGCATTCATGTTTAGACGGCGATCCAAAAGAGATTGGCGCGAGGCCACGCGCCATCTTGAAAACCTGGACGTGGTTGAATTGCCCTGGGAGGAGTTTCCGCTCGGTAGCGACGACTAGTTAGCTTTGCTCTTTCTCGAAGTTATCGACGCGCTCGAGGAAGCTCAAAAAGATGGAGCTCGCTACATCGTTTTTGACCATGGACCTGACAAACGACCGGACGTGCTATGACAACAGTTTCGGTGACGCGCCTCTGGATCACGCGGGCGGCCTCCACTCTTCCATACGTCAAACGTTGGGGCATCCAGATCTTTGATGAGGCGGTCCTCGCGGAGATCCGCCCGCCTCGCGATCGAGATGCGCGGGCAAGTTACTTCCAGCGGGTCGCGGTCCGGCTGAGATTAAGCCGATTGAACTCGCAAGCGTATCCGAATGAATCTTGAGCGCGCCGAACGATCGAACGTTGAGCGATTTCGGATTGCCCGCAGTCGGCCGACCGTGAGCGAAAGCCCGCAGATCCTCACAGTCACAGGCAAGATCCTGCACGGGGGCGAGGGTTTGGCAATTGGCGGAAGCGGCTAATGACTGGAATGGCCCCGCATGCATGCCGTCCGTAATATCTTGTCGCGGCGGCGGAGATTGGCCTTAAACGGACATCGGGACGCCGGAAATCAGTTTGTTCGGTCAGGAATGTGATCGGGTCTTTCGAAGGTGGCTCCGGCTCATCTGCCGAGCGAAGTGGTCCTGCTATAGCCCGGTTGCCGCGCCCCGGACGGTGATGACGTCAGATAGGCGCTCCACTCGCGTAACTTGCATGCATCGCAAGGGTGGTACAGGATTGTTGCGCTGGTTGTGGACGTACTGATTGATGGAACGAGCAGGGGAAGCTGCGGAGCGGCCGGTTAGAGTTTTTATTTCGTATGCTCGCGCCGATATCGTGCTCGTCCGCGCTTTGGCCGAGGCGCTTCATGCTTACGGCTATTTTGCCGATTATGACCTAGGCGGCGATGAGGCGCGCATCGATGGCGGGCTCTCGCCGTCGGATGATTGGTGGAAGCGTTTACAAGACAACATAGCAGCAGCTGATGTCGTCATCTTTGTGGTTTCGCCCGAGGCTTCCACGTCAAGCGTTTGCGATGACGAGATCAAATGGGCGCAAGACCTCGGCAAGCGCATCATTCCGATCGTCGCACGGCGGATCGATTTTCAAGCTTTGCCCAAGCGTCTGTCCTCCCTCAATCTGTCGCTGCCGTTTTCAGAAGCTGCGGGCACGGCGCACTTACCATTTGAGAGTTTTGACGTCTCGTTTCGGCGGCTTGTGGCTGCGATTGAGATCGATCTCGACTGGCTGCGCGAGGGCGCGCGTATCACGGCATTAGCTTTAACGTGGGTCAGGAACGGGCGGCCCGCTTGGGCTTTGGCGCGCGCAGGTGCGATTTCCCAGGCAGACCAATGGGCCGCCAGAAGGCCGCCAGGTGCGGCGCCTCCAGGCGAGATGGTTCAAGAGTTTCTGTCCGCGAGTCGCGCTAAAGAGGAGAGCGACCGTACGCGTTTGCGTAGCATCACTGGACGAGCTTTTGTACGTCCGGCGGCTGCGGCGATCGAAGCCGGTCACTTTGATAGCGCGCTTCGTATCATGGCGACGGGCGCCTATCTTGCGGAAGATCCTCATTTCGAACTTGTGCCTGAGTTGTTTGACGCTGGCGCACGCGCAATAGCCGAGACCAGGCTGCGTGGCTCCTATCAAATCAACGCGCTAGTCTCAGCTCTTATTCCGCTGAGCTCAAATAGTGTCGCGACGTTTGACGATGAGGGCGAGATCAGATTCTGGGACCTCAGAACAGGAGACGCGGGCGTCAGTCGCCAGATTTCGAACGTCGCGCTGCGAAGCGCTTGCTTCATTGCAGGTTCAAATGAATTTCTGGTTGGCGACGACGCAGGGATTGTTCATCGCCTCAGCGCGGGTGGAACGCCTGTGGAGCAATGGCAGGTACAAGACAAGGCGGTGCAGACGCTATGTGTGGATCACAGCGGTCGGACCGTACTCGTTGGCGGCGCTGCTTACGATCTAGAGACCAAGACTCTCATTCATAATGCGGTGAGACCCCATGCCGGCCCGCCCACAAGTGCATTGAGTTCCTGCGGGCGGTGGATCGCGATTGCAGACAGGCGCCAGATTCGTATCCACGAAGTGCGGACCGGACGCGAGACTATCGCGTTTACGGTCGACTATGAGCGAAATCACACGCTTAGAAACACCGCGCTTTGTTTCACGCCTGATTCTGATCGCTTGCTGGCGATCTATGAAGACGGACGTCTAGGCGACTCCAACGTGGAGACCGTCTGGATCGAGACCGAAACCGGCGTCCTGTCTTCGGCCAATTGGAAGTTAGATCGTGTGCCGTCGGGGCTTTCCATAAGTTCTGATGGAAAGCGTGCGTTGTTGCGGTATCCGACATATGCCGCCGTTTGGCATATCGATGCTTCGGAGCGCACAGTCCTCATCGCTGCAGCGCCGCGTACGTTCGATGGTGCGATCTTCAGCGGCAACGCGCGGCAAGTCTTCACATGGAGCGCCGGCGATTTTCAAGCGTGGAGCGTTTGGCGCACGTTATGCGTGGCGCGTTTGGCGCACGAGGGCGTGAGGACCTACGATGTGAGCGTGGCGGCGGACGCAGGTCAGATCCTTATCAGCGACGAAAGGGGCGTCCGGCTGATTGCGGAGACCGATTATGCCCTCTTGGCGGAAGCGCCGCCTGGAGGGCTTGGTCGGAGAGCCGATATGGCGCGAGATGGAAGCGCTTATGTGCATGCGACCGCGTACGCCGATGCGATCGAGTATATGTCAATCAAAGATGATGTGCGCCGCACATTTACACGACCGGAGGCGTCGAAGCGCAAAGAGGCTATTGAGGCGCTGAAGATTAGTCCTGATGGCAAACGTATTGCGTTTAGCGAAGACAGCGTCACGGAATCTTCCAGTGTTTTTGTCCTGAATTGCCAGGACGGCTCGCTGATTTCCACACTCGCGATCGATGCGCCGCGCGCGACCGTATTGGCCTTTGATCCGAGCGGGCACCTGCTTGCAATGGGCGTGGGGCCTAAGGTTGAGATTTGGGACGTATTGCGCGGCGCGATCGTCCAAACTTTCGGCGACCACGAAACGCACGTTTCAAGCATAGATTGGAGTCGCTGCGGGCGGTTTCTGGTCTCCACGGGTGGCTTGAGCGTTCGGCTTTGGGATAGAGAAACTGGAAATTTGATCAGAAGCCGTCGCGCGCCACCTGGCGAGTACATGTTTACGTCGGTAGCGTTTGCCCCGGATGCTCGCACAATAGCGATTGGTGTTGAAGTCCTCGGCAATCGATCGTCGTTGCGGATTTTGCATCGAGAGACGTTGCGAGAGTTGATGCATGTCGGCAGCCTGTCGGAGTCGATCAGGTCCTTAGCGTTCGGGCGAACCGGGAAAATCCTCTACGCTCATTACAGCAATGACGACGTCCGAGCATGGGATGTGGGCCGCGCCATTGCTTTGGGGGGGCGCCCGCACGAAATTTTGGCGGCCTCGCTTAGGCAAGGTCTCGGGCGAAGACTTCCAAGTGAAGCGGACGACTTCTTGATGAATGAGAGTCCGGCGGACGCTTACGAAGCGCTCACCGACACGATGGATAGAGACGCGTTGGCGCATGTCACCCAGATTGGCGCTGCTCTTAGTGAAGAGCCACATGCGAATTGTTTTGGCTATCCAATCCCAATCGTCGCACAAGCGGGCGTAGTCGTTGCCAGCGAGCCGGTCGCGCCCGCACTTGAGGGAGTGCCTGCGCCAATGGCGCTTGCGAGCGATACGCTAATGTCAAGTCCCTCAACACCAATGGCGGCTCTCACGCCGGCTGCAACGGGGATGGTGATGCCGGTGAAAGCATCGTCAAAACGCCAAAACGGTGAGTTGCTCTGGATCGCTGGTGTGATTTTGGTTGTAGCGCTTGTCACAATAGGTTGGTCGCAGACCCTCATGTCGAACTAGCCGATATCTCGAGCTTCAAACCAGTCCCATCAGCGCGCGTAAGAGGCGCATGCGCTTATTGCTGGAGCGTTCACTGCGCGGCGTGAATGCGATCTGAAACGGTGCGTTGTCCGAGTGTAGTTCTTCCGCGAACGGCCGAAATCGCCTGTCCGAAGCGGCTGTCTGGCGCCAATCGGAATTTGCACCGCGTTGTACGATTGCGTGGAAGGAAGCGGTTCAGCGCCACCAGTTCTTCGCCGCATATCTCCGGGTTCAGCTGAATCGAAATTTTCCGCAGCGAGAAGTCAGGACAAACGCGAGAACCGTGACATCTGCCTTCACGGAATGTTGGCAGAACGTTGCCAAGACAAAAACATGTCCAAATCAATGGCGAAGTATCCCTCCCTCAAGTGGCGACCTGCGCGCGTTTCACTACGCAATCGCTTGTTTCATTCACGTGGCTGAGCTTAGCCCGTTGTCAGAGCGCGGGTTCGTAGGACCGAAGCGAAGCAGCCTTTGCCCCCCAGAGCAACGGCAGGAAGTCGCTCAATGCCTGCCATTCGAAAGGGTATGGCAGTAGGGCAGGGATTGGCCCAAAGCTGCCGCCGGCTCTAAGTCACGGAGCGGTTTCAGCGGCCTTGCACCGGATCACGCTGTGTATTCAGTGCGCTCGCCTGCCGAAACCTTTCCTGGACAGATTGAAGATCTTAGCCGCTTTACGGGCGTTTCTTATGGTCAATGCCGATATCCAACGCCCGACTTGGCGCGTGTCCCGTCCAGCGTTTGAAGGCGCGCGAAAAGGCTGAAGCGTCCGCAAATCCAACGAGATAAGCCGTCTCATTCACCGACGCCTTGCGGCCCTCCAGATACTGGAGCGCCATGCGGCAGCGCAACTCATCCAAGACTTCGGCGAAGGTCACGCCTTCAGCTTTGAGCGCGCGATAGATGGTCTGGCGGCTCGTTTGCATCAGCGCCGCGATCTGCTCGACACTGACGGCGCCGGTATGCAGACGCGGCAGTATCAAGGCCTCCACTTGGCCACGCAGCGTGTTTTGGCGCTGAAGCTCTTCGAGCAGCGCCTCGCCCCGCTGGGTTAAAACCCCAAACGCATAGCGATTGTCCGGCGCAACAATGGCGTCGTCGAAATCGAGAGTCGTCTGGATAGCGTTACGGCCGGCGGCGAATGTAACCGGCACCTGCCAGAGCCGTTCATACGCTTCTGCGTGGGCAGGCGCGGGATGCGTCACCTGCGCGGCCAGCGCGTACGTTAGATGCGGAAAGGCGTGACGCGTAAAGCAAATGAAACGCGACCAGGTTGATTCGGTCAGTTCTGGAAAAGCGTTGGGGTTAGCGCGGCGATCGAGCATCCAGCGCCGGCCGTTCTCCAAGCGGATATCAAAGCGGGGTCCATCGCCCACGCCTTCGACATCGGCGACGAGGCGGCCATAGCGGTTCAGTTGGACCAGGGCTTCGGCCATGGTGGCGGCGTTATGGGCGATGAGACCCGCAATGGAAAAGTGGCGCAGGTCTGTTGCTGCGCCAAACTCGAGCGGCAGGGCAGGATCGCCGGTAAGTGTCTTGCCGGCTCGCACCAAGGCTCGAAACGCCCCAAGCGGCACGCGCGCATCGGGATCGTCAAGCTCCGCCAAGCCAGGCCCGCAGGCGCTCAAGAGCTTTGCGCGCTGTGCCCCGCGGCCGGCGGCAAATTCAACGAAGGCGTGCGCAAACCCTGCTGAAACGGTCGGAGAGACTGGGATCTGCGCCATTGTTGCAACGAAAAGCCAGATGGGTGTTACCGATCGCTATGGCCATAGCCCCGACCAGCGATAGGAGGTGAGCCGATCAACATAAGGCGCCCGTCTTGAACGAACAGCTTCCCTCCTCGCGCGACCTTCAGTCTGGCTTGCATGGGCAGGCCCGCTCGGCGGGGGCGTTCTACGTGCTTGTCGTGGTCACCGGCACCTTCAGCCTGGGCCTCACGCCAGAGCGCCTCTTCGTGGGCGACACACCCGGGGCGCTGGCTGCCTCGATCGCGGCTCAGGACTGGCTCTTGCGTGTCTCGATACTTGCCGAGGCGACGTGTTACTTGGCGTTCGGATGCCTTGCGCTGGCGCTGCATGCGCTCTTGCGTCCGGTTCATAGAGGCGCTGCCGCGGGCATGGCGATGCTCGTCTTGATCAGCGTGCCGTTCGGTTTTTCTAATCTTGTCGCCCTGGTGGAGATACAGCGGATCGTCGAGAGCGGCGCAGCGTTAACCTCGGCCGAGGCCGTGGCCGACGCGTACGCGCGGTATCGCGCCGGCCATTTTCTGCAGAGCGCGCCGTGGGGGCTCTGGCTCTTGCCGTTTGGATATCTGGCGCTGCGCTCAGGCTTCATGCCGCCGCTCTTGGGCTTTGGTCTCATCTTGGCGGGGGCAGGCTATGTCGCCCACTTTGCGGCGCGCCTGCTTGTTGACGGATATAGGGAGAGCATCTGGCCGGATGTATTTGCCGCGCCGCGTATCGCTGAAATCCTCATGGCGTTTTGGCTGCTCGTATTCGGCGCGCGTCGCTCGCTTTGGCGGACACGACCAGCAGCGGACCAGAGCTAAGGAAGCACATCATGCGCAAGGTCATCGCGCCAAACGCAATCAAGCTGGCGTTTATGTGGACGTCGTTGATGTTTCTTTACATCTACAATGACTACTTCATGCTCTACATGCCCGGCGAAATCGAGGCGATGCAGGCAGGGCGGATCGGACCGCTGGGCGCGGCGACCGAAACGGTGATGGTGTGCGTCTCCACGATGTTGGCGATCCCCGCGCTGATGATCGGGCTCTCGGTACTTTTGCCGAGGCAAATCTCCAGGTGGCTAAACGTCGTTTTCGGCTTGGTCTATACTGCGATCGAGGCCTTGACCCTGACCTCACCGCATCTCTTCTACAAGATCGTGGTGGCGCTCGAGATCGCCGTCACACTTGGCATTGTCGCACTGGCTTTGCGATGGCCAAAAGATGAGGTCGCTTAGCATCGGCAAATGAAGTGCGCCGGGCGATTGGACATCGACCGCGCAGCGCCGGAAAAGACCAATGTCCGAGTTCGGCGACGGTCGGCCCTAGTGGAGCCAATGTGATCTATGTCACGATTTGAGCGACTAAGCCGGTTGTGATTTTGTACTCGATGACGGGCCATGGCCCAATCCGGACATCGCTCCTACAACGGCGTCATGCGCTTGGCCCGCCAACGTATCGCCCTAGCGGCCTGTGCGCTTCTGGCCGCGTCCTGCTCCAATGAGGTCTTACCGGAAGCGGACCTCTATCGGCAGGCAGTACAACTGTCTTCGACCGCGCATGAGGGACCGCAGCTAATTATCTGGTCCAAGGACTATATGAGCGGCTTCCTAATCGGCACCGTCGTCACGGAAGCCGGCGTCACGCACTATGCGACGCGAACAGCGCTAACCGGAAGCGGCGCGGATCGCGTTGGCCCGATAGAGGTTCAGAGGACCGACGCGAGGCCCGATACGATCCTCTCTCACTTCCAGCGTTTGCGCGCCTACAACGGGCAAAATTGGTATTGCCCCATGATGGATGGCGGGAGAGTGCTGATCGAGGGCGAATTGAACGGCAAGAGGTTCGCCCTGTCAGTCGACCCCCATGCGTGTGACGACCAACGTTCGCGAGTTGTGGCGGAGGTCATGGCGTTGGTTCCACCGTTTGACTTCGGCCAGCGTGATGTCCGCTCCCGGCGAACTTAGCCAGTCACCGGCGGCTGACGCGAGCGTCACTAATTGAGCGAGTGAGCCGGTCGTGAAATATTACGGATGGGCGGGCGCTGGCCCAATGAAGACATTGCCGGCTGTATTCAAGTGCACGTGAGACTTGCTAGAGTCCTCGACCCTGACGGGTGTTGAGATGCTCATGTGGCATGGCTGGGGCTTTGCCGGGGGGAGGGCGCATGGAGGATGGGCAGCAGAGCATCGACGCTCAACGCTACGCTGCTTTCATAAGCTATAGCCACAGCGATCAAGAAACAGCGCGCTGGCTGCAGCAGCGGATCGAGAACTATCGGGTGCCGACAGCGCTCGTTGGGCAAACAGGCCGGTTTGGCCCAATTGGCAAGCGCGTCGGCAAGCTATATCGCGACCGCTACGACGCGCCAGCAGGCGGAACGTTGAGGGAAGAAATCGATGCGGCGCTCACACAATCCGACGCGTTGATAGTGGTTTGCTCGCCACGGGCGGCGGCTAGCAAACATGTAAATGAAGAAATCGCGCACTTTCGTGGTCTGGGCCGGGGTGCCCGTATTGTCCCAGTGATAATTGAGGGCGATCCGGAGACATCCTTTCCTCCCGCGTTAATGCAGAACGGCGAACCTTTGGGCGCGGATCTGCGGGAGGGCAAAGACGAGCGCGCCGGCGGTGTCCTGAAAGTCATCGCAGGCCTTTTGGGTGTAGGCCTCGATGAACTGCAGCGGCGAGAGCGCAGGGCGCAATTGCGGCGGATGCAAGCACTCACCTTCGCGCTTGTTTTGGTCTCGACACTTGCAGTTGCCGCTGTATGGCAAACCTTCGAAGCTTTTCAGGGGCGTTCCGCTGCGCGTTTGGCGCAGGCCGGCGAGTCGTCTCAGCGCGACCGCGCTGAGCTGGCCTTAGCACGCATCTTCATCGAGCGAGCGCACGGCGCTTATGCGGTGGGCCAAACACGTCAGGCATTGCGTTATGCGCTGGCCGGCCGACAACTGCGCCCAAGTATGGCGGAGGAGGTGCGAGACGTTCTCGGCGAGATTCTGCAGGCGCCGACAAGCTACTCTAGCACGCTCGCATTCAACTACGGCGAAACGGCAGACGCTTATGTCGATGGGGATAGTTTCATCGCATACGCAGCTAACCGCCAAGTTTCCCGGCTCACACGCGTGCGCCTTTCTGACCTGCGAACAGAAACTCGCGACACGCCTGAGCATTGGGTGGCAAACCCGATGGGCGACGCCCCGCTGTCGCCGAAGCGCTATTGGTTCTCGGGCGACGGCCGTTGTGCGACCGCGACAACTTATTCAGGGGATACTCAAGGCGTGGAAGTGGTTCCTTTGAATGGCGATGCTCGTCTGACGCTCGGAATAAGCCCAGCGCGCGACATCGCGATAAGCGCCGACTGTTCTCGCGCTGCGGTTCTGCGCTTAAACCACACAATCGAAATCATGAGTGTGGGGAATGCAGTCACCGTTGCAACTATCCCCGTCGCTCAAGACCTCGCGTCGTTTCGATTGTCGCCGAATGGCCGCACGCTTGTTCTGGCAACGCGGCGCGCAGGCGTGGAAAATCGCTGCGATGTCCAGATATGGAATGGCGGTGCACTCGACGATGCGGGCGTTGTTGACTGTACCTCTGACGGTGGCGCAGAAATCACGTTCGGGCGTGATGGTCGCAGCGTGATACTCGTATCCGGTGACTATGTCGGTCTGCCCGGCCTAAGCGATGAGGATGTTGAGGACACGCTGGGTGATTTCCATGATCTCAGTCGCGATCGTTCGGCGCTCTTGTCGTGCGACCGAAACGGTATCCTCCGAGTGCTCCACGTATCAACGAGAACCGTTCTTTATGCAGGTCGAATTGTAACCCCTGCGATCGTGGCGTGTGCATTTCGCGGAGAGGGCGTAAATGAAGTTGCTGCTATGTCGAGCGATGGGCGAGTTCATGTCGTCGACTTGTCTCCGCGACGGTTGACCGACTTGCTAAACCCCTGGCTCCCGACCGACGCCACGTTGCCGATCCGGCCTTTACGAGCGTCTGACAGGTGGGTGTATGGCGAGACCGATTCCGAAGCGCGTTACTGGCGCCGGGGCGACACTGTTCGCAGTCGGCGGAGCGCAGGTTCGCGCGACATTACGAACCGCGCCGTTGGGCCTGAATGGAGGGCGCGGGCGACGCATGCGCAGTGGTCGATTGGCGCTCCGGGACCGGTTATTAGCTTCTTTGCACGCGATCGAGAAGATGGTGCATTCCCTCCTGCCTTCATGATTATGCGCTCAGACATGAGCGCCGCCGCCGATTTGGCGGGATTCTCGAATTGGGCTATCGCTGCGCATACAAGTCCTTCCGGTAACCTGATTGCGATCGTCACAAGTGAGGGGTCGGTTGGCGTATGGGACGCCAGGACCGGCGCAGTTTTGTATCGGCTCGAACGGATAGGCGGGGCAGAGAACGTATCGGTAGGTTTCATCAGCGAGGAAGAGCTCATCCTCGCAGATACTGATGGCCGGTTGCGACGTTGGCGTTGGCGTAGCAACACGGAAGTTTCAGCTTCTACGTCGCTTGGCTTCAGAATTACCGGGATGGACATCCATCCGGCCCGCGAAGAGGTGGTTGTAGCCGGCGCGGGAGGGGAAATCGTGAGAGTATCGATCGCCGACTATGCTGTGCGAGCGCGCACCCGGAATCAAGAAGCCGCAGTAGGGACCGTAAACTATAGCCCAGACGGGACGCGTATCGCGACGATAGAGGGTGATGCTGCGATCATTCGCAGTGGGCAATCTTTGGCAGTTCTTGCGCATTTCGAGGGGCGCTATAGCGCCATATTCTCCGAGGACGGCAACAGCATGATCGCAGGCGGAGTTGACGTGGCCTCGGTGTATGACATTTCGATGTTAGCCGCTGATGCTGGCAGCATCGCGTCGACTGCTTGCAGGTTCCTGGATGCCGGCGAGCGACGCTTCACCGTGGAGGAGATCGCTTCCGATCCACTCATCCGAGACGTCTGGTTGGAGGCTGGCATCGGGGGCGGAGATGTTTGCGCTGGGTATTGAGATCACGGGCTAAAACTCTTTGCCACGTTCCAAATGTCTGTTCTCCGCGAACTTAGGTCGTTCGCTATGCTACAGTGCCAACGGCAGCTTCGGATGCATCAACGACGGTCGCGGATCTATAGGCGACGGACCCAAACCCCGCGCCTGCCGATGCTGGCGCCAGACGAATGAGGCGTGAGTCTTCAACTGCCGCCGGGCGGTGCTTCACCGCCCCTCGATACAGCGGGTCGCGGATCATCTCGACGAAAGCAGCTACGCTCGGATACTCTGCTATAAAACATTCGTCCCACGCCTCGGCATGGGGACCGGTGAGCGTAAGTTCAAACTTGCCGCGCCAGATGATGCGACCGCCGACGCGCGAGAAGATCGGATTGCTTTCGCGTCCATACGCGGCATACGCTTCAGCGCCAGTCGAGACGCGGCGCCCGAGATCGCCAAAGGCGGCGCCAAGTCGAAGAGCACAGGTTCCGGTCCAAATCCTTGAAGACTCGCCTTCGCGTCCTTCGTCTCCAAGCCCGCGCGACGTGCGTCGAGCACGGCCTTGATTTCAGCGTCTTCGTTCATCCTTGCAGTCTCCTGTCTTGGTCGAGACCTCAATGCCCGACCAGATGAGAAGTTCATGCAGAGGACGAACGAACGGGCGCAGGCCCAGCCTGGCCGGGGAGCAGAGGTCTGATAGTGGCGCCGGTCCGAAAGATCACAGCCAACCAGTGCGCGGAACGGTCAGTCAGACTGTATTCAGTCCTGTTGGGTGCGTTTTCCAGAAGCAACGCGATGTGTCGAAGGCGAGCCGCCGGGAAGCTCTCGAAGAAAGCCCCCATCTCATCGACGTTCATGCCGAAATGTTCGGCGAGACCCTTGCGAATAAATGCTTCGTCATCACCCGCATCTTCGAGACGCGCGGCGTATGCACTTGTCGTCTCGTCGGATTGACGAGGCAGCTCGCGACAGTCACTTCGATAACATAGCCACACTTTGAGGGGCCGTGAATGACCGCTATCGGCGATCGTGAGCCGTTCACACGAGCAGGGTGCGACCGGCTGACTACGCGTGCACCTGAGAGAGCATGACGGATACAAAATAGAAAAGCAGCCGAAGCGGCGTCCACAGCGCGAATGGAGCGCCAATAAGAACTCGCCATCTCTCGTCTTTGTATCGAATGAGGATGATTGCGGTTAGGACGACCCAAGCCAAGAAGGCTGGAACGCCAATGGGACCAGCGATGCGGGTGATCGGGCCGTAGCCTGCCGATCCCCAAAAGAGGATCGAATTGCTGATCACGAACGTAACCGTTGCGGCGAGATAAGACGCGATGAGAAGCGTCCAATAGAGACGACGAGTAGCGTCCACACGCGGTCTCCTTGCAGCGACGATCGAAGCTTACCGTGCCGAGGCAACGTCCGCTATCGGCGACAACACACCGTTGCTGCGTGCGCTAAGCCGCCGACCGCATTGGAGCGAGTAGGTCGCTCGCGAAAATCTGTGCGATGACCTAAGCTGGCTAAGGCGACACTTGCGGCGGAAACTCGTCGTTGCGGCGGCCTGCATTGAGTCCGATGGTTTCGAACGCATCTGCATGGCCTGGACGCACGATCACGTCTAACCACGCCAGCGCGTCATTGATCGCGCCCCCCGTGCCTTTGGTGAACTCCGGGCCGAAACGGATTCGTTCGTTGCGAAATACAGCGCTGCCCTGGCCTCCGGCCCCGCCGAAGTAGTCAGTTTCGACATAGACTAACGTGCGGCCCTCTGATGCGCGCCTGAGCAGATCAAGCAACGGCTCTGACAGATACTGAAACGGATGAAGCGGCGCACTCGCACCAACCAAAACATCGAGATTAGTGTAGTCGATTGGCAGAAACACGAAGTCGTCGGCGAGCCGATAAAGAGATTGCCCAGCTAAGGGAGCTCCCACGGTGGCGAGCGCGTCGCGTCGCGCAACTACGCCTGAAATATTGTGACCCATGCGGTCGGATAGCATAGGCTCCCAGCGTCCACTATCGGCGACAACAAGCCGTTGCTGTGTGCGCTAAATCACTGTCCGGTTTCGAGAGAGTAGGCCAGTCAAGAAAATCGCGGCTATGTCGTACGATGGCCCATTTCGGACTCTCGGCTGATGTGCTCTTTTTGCGCGTGAGAGCAATGCGGAAACCACATCGATGAGGTCAGAACTGGAGGGGCGATATGCTGGGAGCGCCATCGTTTTCGGATGGCGAAAGGGCCTTATCTCGGTTCAACGAGTTTCTAAGCGGCCGTTTCAAATGGTGCGTGTCCGGCATTGAGTGGCCGGAAGCTGGCCACGTCGAGCGGATCAGTGCCGACTACGATTTCGCTCGGCACATTGAGGGCCTTTTCACTCGCCATCAGGCGATGTTTTCAGATCGCCTCTGTGTTTTCTTTTCCGATGGGCACAACGCGGACATCGTCGCCGAAGCTGATCGGGCCGATCTGCTCAAGGTCATCGAGTTCGTCGAAAACTGGGATGATGTGTTGGTGACTGACTTCTGGGTCTTTGATCCCAAAACCGGTACCTGCGTCGAGGCCTGCCACGAGGGCTATCTCACGCTTTCTGCTCCGTTCCTAACGCCTAGCTCTGGATGATGGCGAACGTCGCCTTTCGGCGAGAACACGCCACTGCTACGCATGCTAGGCCACTGACTGGAATGGATAGGATAGGTCGTTCGCGAAAATCTGCGCGATGACCTAGGCTGGCCCGGAGCGGACATTGCGCGCCTCGCCGGTGAGCCCGATATTTCAAAGGTGAGAATGGGAATTCGCGACCGCTTCCGCGCTGCATTCGGCTGGGTTCGTGCCTATGGCCTGTCTTCGCGCGGGCGCTACGAGGAGGCGCGACGCCTTATCCAATCCATCAACACCGCGCCCACAGGTCCGCGCGCTTACTGGTCGCTCTTTGAAATCTACCAACTGAGCTTGCTCAGGCGGCATGTCGAGACGCTGCGCTGCGCGATAGCGTTCGTAGATCAATACGCAGCCAAACAGAGCCTTTCCGCAAACGAGCGCTATTTTGTCAGCTTCGCCAAGTGGGCGGGCGCAGAGGCGTTCTATGAGTTGTTTCCCGCGACGGCGCCGCCAGCGAAGTTTGAGCAGGACTTCTCAGCGTATCGGCTCGCCGACGTGCGATCACGTTGGAAGCGCACCTTCCCAATGCGTATCCACCCCGATTGGGTCGCACCACCGCGCATGACGATCTTCGGTCCACGCCCAGCCGAGACCTAACGTCTGCTTCCGCCGAACGTGAGCCGTTCGGAGGGGTAGGGCATCGCCGGCAGCTTTGTAGCGACTAGGTCAGTCGGGGATTTCTGTGCGACGACCTACGTTGGCTCAAAGAAGACGTTGACCGAGATGCGCTATGCAATGTGAAAGGTGAGCATGCAACCACGCTTTCCTGAAATCTGGACATGCTGGCGCATTCCCGGTGTTCGAACAGTCGATGGTACGTACGGCGCGACCTCGTTGAACAAGTTACCAGTGGTGGAAGCGCCTGACGACCTTTCTTGGCTCCCGCCTTTCGACAGGCAGGTGATCGCCAAGTTAGATGCGAAGCGACTCCGCGGTGCGGAGGCGCTGGCGCCATACTTCGAAAGAGCCGAGCGATTGGATGACGCCGCCGGTGGCGATTTCGACGGCGAACTTGACCAGATACTTGCGCAAGCCGTGAATGCGAACGTGCGCCTCCCGGCGGCCTTCCTCCAACTCTTTCGGTCGCGAAAGATGCAGAGCCGTTTCTTCAACCCTACGGGCTGCGAGTTTGACCTTCCGCAACAGGGAATGACGCCCGCGCCGTTTGGCTCAAGAGGATGGATCATACGGTTTTTGAATGATCAGCAGGGCTGCTTGAGTTGGTATCTATTCATTCCCCCAAGCGGGAATGTCGTGGTTCTTTCCTCGTCCGAAACTCAATTCGCGATGGCACTTGAAGAGCACGATCCGAACAATCGCGAGCACGTCAGCGCAGTATTGGGTGTTACGCATTTGGCGGCGCACAGCTTTCCGGAGTTTCTCTATCGGTTCTGGATCGAAGCAGCGCTTTGGTTCAAATGCCAATACAAGCTGTCGAAGACTCCGACCGAGGAGCGCTATCTCAGAGGCTTGACCGTATCGACATAACCCAAGATCTGAACGTCTGCCTCCGGCGAGACCATGCCGGTCCCACGGGCAGGGCGCCGCCGGCAGCTTTAGAGCGGGCAGGTCAGTCGCCGAAATCGTCGCAATGACCTACCAATCGCGCCGTTCGCAAAACACTGTGCTTGGGAGCGCTGCAGATGGCTTAGAAATTTTCAAGAACGAGATTTCGGTCGCAAGCGATGGCACCGTAGAGAAATTGATGGTCCTTGCAACGCCGCAACCAAAAGATGTAGCTTCCCTGTGGGGCAGTTCTTGGGGAGGAGCGTGGCGCACACTCATCGCAATCGGATCGTTTCGCGCGTTGCCTGGACGCTGGCGAGTTATGCGGCGGTTCTGGCGTTATGGCTCACGAGTTGCGCATTTGCTGAGACTTTGCCGAACATCGATTGGGCAAGGCGCCAAATGGCCGACGAGCGGCTGACCGCCTTCGGCGATGACATGTTCGGCGACGGGATCGACCCGCACACCGGGAGCATCACCTTTTTTCAGACCGACGTTTCGCTCCCAGGAAATTCGCATCTCCCAGTCGCGATCGCGCGTCGGCGCATCCAAGGCGTGTTGACCGTGGGCAACCCCAATGGCGCGGAGTTTGGCGACTGGGAGCTGCGGGTCCCGCGCATGCGCGTGACGTCGGCGGCCCAACGCCCCTGGACTGGGTCCTGCACGACGCCCTTCGCGACGACGTTCTCGGGGGTTGTCTGGAACGGCGCGGTGGTGAGCCGCAACCAATACTCGAACGGGATTATGGTTGAGGTTGGCGACAGCGATACGCCGTTGCTTGAATTTGCAAGCGGGCCTCAATGGCCAGCCGGCGCAACACACGCGACGACCACCAACTGGTATTTCACGTGCGGCGCCAACAATACCTTCGTGGGGCACGCACCCAACGGTGACGTCTACCGCTTCGATAGATTGATCGAGCGCGAGGCGGAGTCCATGAGCTTTGTAAACGGCGTGGACCTGCCTCGGAAAATCTACATCCTTGCGGCGACGCAAGTCACCGACGTCAATGGCAACTGGGTCAACTACACCTATGATGCTTCCGGGCGGCTCACTCAGATTTCGAGCAACGACGGTCGCACCATAACGCTATCCTATTCGGGCGCGTCACACCTTATTCAAAGCGTCACGGCGAATGGCCGTACTTGGACCTATGCTTACCGCTACTTAGAATTCGACTATCCGATCTGGCGCAGCTTTGAAGGCGATGCAGCGCCTGGCTGGGTGCTCCAAACGGCCACCTTGCCCGACACGCGGCAATGGTCGTTTTCGCTGGATGGCATGGCCGCGACGGGCGGCCCGCACCCCAATTGCGTAGGCATGCAGACGATTTCGCTAACCCATCCGTCGGGTGCGCGGGCCGAGTTCATTATTCAGCAACGTCGTCATCGGTTTGCATTCGATCAGCGATTGCGAGCGCCGCCTTTCTGTCCTCCCGCGACACCATTGGGTGGCGAACCTAGCAACTGGCCGCTCCAGAACTCGGTCACAACGCAGGTTATGTCTGTTACGCAAAAACGCGTGACGGGTCCCAGCATTCCCACCGCCACATGGACCTACGAATACGAGCAAGACAACCAGTCGGGCACGTCATCCAACGATCGTACGAACTGGACACGAGTAACCGGTCCCGGCGTTCATCTCACCTATTACCACTACTGGATCGGGGAGACCCAAAGCGGCGCCTTGCGGAACAGGGAGACGCGGCTGAATGCTGCGGGCCCGGTGCTCGAGAACGAGGAATATCAGTATTTCAGCGAACCCGGCTTCGGTCTGCCGTCGCACTATGTTGTCGCCGCCGACACGCCGTGGAGTTCCACGCATCCGCTGCGAACGACACAAGTGCAGACGAACAGAGAGTCCGATTGGTGGAGGACCGTCAACACCTACGATTCGACGCCCGCATCCGCCACTTACAGTTATGGCCTTCCGTTGACGGTTGCGCGATCGAGCAATGTTTCGACAACCGCGCGGACGACCACAACAACCTATGCTCACAACAAGACACTGTGGGTGCTTGGCTTGCCCGATATCGTCAGCGTCAATGGGCGGACCACCTGGGACTACACCTATGACACGTTGGGCCGTGAGACCGCGGCGAGCCTCTATGGCGTACAAGTTGCGCAATATGCCTATCACACGAGCGCCGGACAGATGGGCGCGGTCCATTGGTTCGAGGACGGCGTGGGAAGGCGTACGTACGCGCTGAACTGGAAACGTGGCGCCCCCCAGCAGATCACCCAGCCCGACGGTTCGAACCTTTTTCAGACCATCGACGACAATGGTTGGCTGATGAGTTCGACCGACGCCAACGGTTTCGCGACGAGCTACCAGCGCGATAGTATGGGGCGCCTCACCCAATACGCGCCGACAGGGTTCACACCGACAGCGGTCGCCTACACGTTCGGGCCGGCGAACACGACCCAAACAATCACCAAGGGCGCCGCCGTCGTCACCATCACCTACGACAACATGCAGCGCCCGACATTGGTTCGGACGCAGGAAACCGCGACCGGTTGGTCGTCTTATGTCAATTCGGCTTATGACGCGTTGGGGCGCAACACGTTCACGTCCTATCCATCGACAAGTTCAACATCGACCGAAGGCATAACGACGACTTTCGACGCGCTCGGGCGAACCGCAACAACGGTTGAACCCGGCAGCGCAACGACACAGTTTCAGTACCTGTCGGGCCATCGGCGGCGTGTCATCGACCCAGTCGGCAATCAAACGGACACCTACTATACTGGGTATGATGGCCCGCAGAGCGATGAAGTCATTCGCGTTGACACACCGCTGGCCACCACCACCTACACCAATCGCAACGTCTGGGGCGAAATCGAAAGCGTGCGCCAGGTGGGCACGCAGAACGGCTACAGCGTCGATTACACGACATACAATTACTATGACGCCCAGCGGCGCCTTTGCCGCTCTATAACGCCCGAAGCGGGTCACACCCTCTTTGCCTACAACAACGCCAATGAGCTGACATCAAGTCAGCAGGGCGCGGCGGCGGGGACAAATTGCGCAGCGCCAAGCGGCGCCGCGGCCGTCACATTGTCCTATGATGCGATGGGGCGGCTCATCACGACGGATTTTGCAGATGCTGGCACGCCGGACATCACGCGCAGCTATGATCTCAATGGAAATCTGCTCAGCATCGTGCGCGGCACAGCCGCCTGGAGCTATCTCTATAACAGCCTGAACCTGCCAACGCGCGAGGCGCTTGTGATCGACGGGCGAACGTACCAGACGGATCATTCTTACAACGCGGCGGGCTCGCTGACGCAGACGGCTTATCCTGGCGGTCCGACGATCCTCTATTCGCCTGATGCGCTCGGGCGCCCGAGCGCACTTCAGCGTTCAGGCGGCGGGAGCTATGCTACGAGCTTGAGTTATCATGCGAACGGCGCGGTGGCGGCGTTCACCTATGGCAACGGCTTTGTGTATTCACAGACGCTGACCAACCGGCAAATGCCGCTGGCGATCCGCGCGATCAACGGCGCCGTGAACGCCGTGGATCTCACCTTCGGTTACGACGCCAACAATCGCATCATCTCGATTACCGATGGTGCCGATGCTGGCAACAATCGCGCGTTCACCTATGACGGTCTGGGGCGGCTGCTGACGGCCAGCGGTCAATGGGGCAGTGGCGCGTTCGTCTATGACGCGGTTGGAAATCTGCGCCGCCAGCAATTGGGATCGCGCGTCATCGAAACGCAGTTTGACGGCCCGACCAACCGGCTCTCGCAGGTGCGTGACACGGCGACGGGAAATGTCTGGGCGAGCTACACTTATGACGCACGCGGCAACGCCACCACCGATGCGGTCCGAGGCCAGGCGTTAGGCTACGATTTCAGCAACCAGCCAACCACGATTGGATCAGGAACCTATGTCTATGACGGCCATCTCCGGCGCGTGAGACAAGTCGTCAACGGCGAGACCATCTATTCAGTCTACGGTTTGCAGGGCGATCTTCTGCACAGAGACAACATCACCACGGGAGATCGCGTCAGCTATCTCCGTGTAGGCGGCATGGCGATCGCCGAAGTGACCAACGCGGGCGTCGCCACCTACTATCACAACGACCAGCTTGGCTCGCCGGTATCATCGACCGATGCATCGGGATCGATCCTCTGGCGCGAGCAATACACGCCCTTCGGCCAATCGCTGCAATCGGACGCCGCACACGCCGACAATATCGGCTTCACCGGCCACATCGAAGATGCGTCAGGCCTCACCTACATGCAGGCGCGTTACTACGACCCGGTCGTGGGGCGGTTTCTGCAAACCGATCCCGTGGGGTATGACGAAAGCCAGAACCTCTACGCTTACGTGAGAAATGATCCGGTAAATCTGAGCGATCCTAGCGGGATGCGCCCTCCTGACGAAGACATGATTGAAGCGCACAGGTCCGGTGGATACATCCCACCGGACGCGTCCCAGTACGAGCGATTTCAGCGACGCCAAGAGAGCCTGCGGGAGCAAGCGGTGCAAGACCGGCAAGCGCGTCGCGAAGAGCGTGCACGAGAGGCGGAGCGTCGAATCGATGAGGCTGCGCGAGCTCTGGTTGGAGAAGAGACCGACCCCAATCGAGCGCTCGCCGGCACAATAGGAGGCGAGTTAGCTACAGCAGGGATCAAAGATCCCATCACGTCAGGGGTTCGCGAGTTAGTCGGGAGCGAGGGGGCAGAGGCAATCTACGACATTGCCGGTCCAGTTGTTGAAGCGACGGCCGAAGGCGGTGAGGCGAGGCAGCGAGAGCTAACCGAGGGGCGCAGACCGCTGTCGGAGCTGCCAAGCACCATTGAGGACTGGTATCAGCACGGCGGACCTGAAACGCCTCGTCCGCGATGATCATGTTACGATTCTTCGTGTTCGGTATGATTGCCGGCGTGAGTTGGTCTGTTCTTCGCGGCTTGCTGCCTTCGCCAACGCAGGCGGTCTTCGCAGCTGCCGTGCTTTACCCGGCGTGCGAAGAGGCGATACGTGCGATCGCGGTGCGATTGGTCCAACATCGCTCGCCACATCTACGAACAGTCTCGGTCATTGCCTTGGGTCTTGGCTTCGGTCTTTGGGAGGCTTGGCCGAGATGGGTCTACGGCGGAGCAACGCTGGGCGCGACCGGGATAGTTGGGACATTAGTCCCGATCCTGCTGCATATAGCGCTCACGTTGCTGGTATGGAGATGGAGCAAAAGCGGGCGTCCCATATTAGGCTTGCTGATTTGTGTTGCGCTTCATGCACTCCACAATGGCTACGTCCTTCTTGTGGTGACAAACTTCAACGCTGCGGGGTTCAGCATTGATGTGTTTGTGCGGTTGCTCGTGCTCTCCGGCGCAATCGCCGCACTAGTCAAAAGTTCCGAACGTGCAGCAACGCACCAGCTGTAGGGCTCGTGCGAGACGTTGCCGCCGCCGCCCGAAGCCCTGAGAGACCGCAGATCAAAGCGACAGCGGCTCGCGCGGCGCTCTAGCGTTCCGGCAGTTGCGGCCCTCGCAGACCAACGGTTGTCCGCCCATCGGCGATCGAGAGCTATCGCGCGGGGTATTGCGCCGCCGCGCCGCTTTGGATCGGGTAGGTCAGTCGCGGAATTTCGCTCAACGGCCTAAGCTGGGCCGGAGCGGACGTTGACCTCAGTAGCCTGGCAGCCAAGGCTCGCGCTCAATCAGATCGATCTCATCGCGAGCGAGCGCTTTCCAATAGCCCGATCAGTTTCTCGTCGGTCACGCCATCCATATGACGCGGCGGACCGTCTTCGAGATTTTCCCAGGTCACGTAGCCACCGCCGTAAGCGGCTAGGCACCATTCTGATTCATGTGTGACCGACACGCTGCAATGCTCCTGATCCTCGGGGTGCTCTTTGAGTTCGTTGAGTAAGGACGAAAGGCCGATAGCCGCGGGTCTCGTCATCGCCCCCAGGCGGTGGGTGATATGAAAGGCCATAGCCGTCACTACCCTGTGTCAGCGGCAATGTCGCCTTTCGGCGAACTCAGGCCGTTCCAGCGTTCGCGACCCCACTGGCTGGAATGGAGCGAGTAGGCCAGTCGCGGAAATCGCCCGGATGGCCTAGGCTGGCCCAATTCGGTCATTCGCAGAAATTGATATTGCCGCCGCCCACGCCAATCGCCGAACACTTGAAGCTGCGTGCCGCTGTCGAAGGACACGCGCAGATCGCCAGTCTAAAAGCTACACCAAAGGCAATCAGTGGGTTTCCAATGATCGGGTTAACTGCACCGGCGGCGCGAATGAGCCGCTAGCCACCGCTGGCGTCTGTTACGGAAGCATCGCGAACCTCGGATATCGTCAAGCCGGCTGCGCGCATACACTCCAGGTCGTTCGGGGTGACGCGAAAAATGCCAAGCTCTTCGGCGATCTGGCGAGCGATCCATGTTTGCGAAATGGTTTGAGAGCTTTCTTCAATGGATGGACCAGCGCCGGGAGAAGCCTCAATCATTGCAGGGTCGCTGCCCAATTCGGCGGCAAGAGACGGCTCACCACCCGCAGTCCAAGATTCGATAGTGCTCTGCGTGGCTTGTGCGATGGCGTCCTTTGTCTCCAATATGCCGATCCGATGATCCAACTCCGCACCTGCCCAAATGACTGATGCGGCCGCGATTTCGTTTGCCGAAAGACCTTCAAACGTAGGCCCGACCGTCTCGCCCCCGGGTCCGACGGTGCTGTACCCTTCCGCTGTCGGGCGTCCCCAATTCTGCTGACGTTGAGCAAGCCATTTCAAGCGCTCGCGGCAATGGTGCCAATCAATATTTGCGCCCGACGCCGACCGAACGGCCGCGAGCCAACCGTTGCTCGGCTCACTGACAGCGATTTCGGGGTTGCTCTGTCGCAAGCTTTCGATCGACGCGTTCACGGCCCGCTGGATGCCTTGATCTCGTGCACCTTGCAATTCTGACGCGCTATTGCACGCGGACAACAAGGCGAGAAACAACAGACTTGCTAGAGGGCGCCCAACCATCAGTTTCCCCGCAGATCATTGCGCAACGTGGTACCTCAGTGCAAAGGCGGACACAATGCTGGGCCGCCGCACTGTCTGAAATCGGCGACAACACGACGTTGCTTCGGCCACCAAGCCGGCGGCGGGTTTGGAGCGCGGCAGCCATTCGCTTCGACTTCTTCGTCACGGATAGACGGCCACCCGTATCTCTAGGGCTTTTCGCGGTCACTGAACGGCAACGGCAATCCGTGTTCGGCGAGGACGGTCTTATAATGAGTGAGGTAGCTCCAAAGCACATTTCGAAGCTCATTTGCTTCCTCGAAGCCTTCGCCTCCACGTCCAATGCGTTCGCAAATCTCGTCCGCGTCCGCGCACAAAGTAGATAAGCTGTCCCCTTGAATGAGCACCCCAGGAAAACGTCGACCGGGATGGCGCATCACGGCGGCGTTCGTTTGATCCGAGTAAATCTCGACGGGCTCGCTTCGCATCTGGATGGTTTAGCGTCGTCATGCGTTTTCGGCTATGACGCCTTTCGGCGAATTTCTGCCTGTTCCTGTGCGGGGTCCAGCGGCTTGCTTCGGTCCATTCCCGGCCAATCGCTAAGCGCCATGCCGGACCCATTGTTGAGTGAGCTGGCCGCGAAAAGACGGCGAATCTTGAGGTCGTTCGCGGCGCATTCTGTAAAACCGAAGTGTAAAACTCCGCTCGGCGACTCGCGAAACGCCATGAAATCCGTGGTATAGCGCCCAACCCGCGATAGGTTCGATCCCTGTCGCGCCCACCATTGCGTCTTCCTGAACGCTGTTGGCGCGATGACGCGCCTGCGCGATCCACGTTCCACCAGCATCCTTGCAGCGATGTAGGCGTCGCGGCAGGGCGCCGCGAAACGGATCGGCGAATGTGGTGCGTCGACGCCGCGTCGTGCGGCGCGACTTCAGTCGAGGAAATCCCACATGAAAGCTCGTCTCCTCCTGTCGGGTCTTGCGGCCGCTATGTTGCTGACCTCGCCGGCGTTCGCTGCGCCGCCGTCTGCCGCGCCAGTGTCCTCCACCGGCAGCGCGCCGATGACGTCAACCGCCGCGCCGGCCGCTCAAACGGCCCAGCATGCAACGACGCAGCGATCCGCGCGCGCCGTCAGCACCAATTGGGATCGCCGCGCGCAATCGAAGCTGAAGGAACTCAGCCTCTACACCGGTCCGATCGACGGTCATCGCAACACGGCGTATGTGCGCGCGCTCGAGCAATTCCAACGCTCGCACAACATCCAAGCCAACGGACGGCTCAACAGCCAAACACGCACTGCACTCGGCATCGCGTGAACACGGGAGACGCGGGGAGACCGCCCCGCGTCTTATCGCTCCGCCCGCACGGAGCGTTCGATGGAGAGCCCTCGCCGCAAGGTGAGGGCTTTTCGTTGGGGGTCTATGTCGGCGCAAAAAAATACGGCCCGTCAACTCGGTGTGGGGGAGTGAGATGACGGGCCGTCGAACACGCGTCGGGCGGGGGAGGGAGTGACGCGCGTACGGAGCGCTTTGAGGGGATGTGCGTTTGCTACCGAATGGGTGCTCCGTTGATGACCAAGCTAGGTGGCTCCTCTGACCTGGGTCTGTCGAAAGACTGGATTGTGTGTAAGGCGTGGAGCGCACTCAGCGCAGTGTTTGACCGACCACGCGAGCGAACAAGAAAAGACCAACGCACACGCCGGCGACCGCAGCGCCGCGCACGCTGACGAGGCTCAGCGCTGCGACTGCCGCAATAAGCGCCGCCAAAACGGCGAGGCGTTTCTGATTCGCGACCGACATTGTGCTCGGACTGTGGCAGCCCTATCCGAACGGCGGCTCAGCCGCGGCTTGCATCGCTGTAAGGCGCGGAGCTCAGACAGACGCAGATGCGTGCTTCAGAACAAGGCGCGCGCGTAGGCCGGGGGCGTTGTCTTCCAGATAGAGCGCGCCGTCGTGCAGGCGCGCGCACGCGTCAACGATGGCAAGGCCCAGACCTAGCCCCTCTTGATCATTGACGCCGTCAGCTAGTCGTTTGAAGCGCTGGACTGCGTCGCTGCGATGCGTTTCGGGAATGCCGGGGCCGTGATCGCGCACTTGAATCTCTATGCCGCCCTCGGAATCATGCAGCGATAGTGCGATCGCGTCGCCTTCGGGGCCATACTTTATCGCGTTGTGCAGAAGGTTGGACACAGCCTGCATCAAGAGCGGTTTGTGGCCCACAATACGGGCCGGCGCGTTCTCCAGCACGATCGACTGCCGCTTCTCGTCGGCAAGCGGTTCGAAAAGGTCTCGCGCATCCGTGAGCAGCTCGCTGAGCTCGAACGCCTCCATCGCGTCTCGCGACACGCCGCCATTGGCGCGCGCGATATCAACCAGTGATGTGAACAGTGAAAGCGTGCGATCAGTCTCGGCGAGTGCCGTTTCTAGCGCTTGCTGCTTGTCGGCTGGGCTTTCAGCGACGACGCCAGCCTCCAAAGTGCGGCGTGTCCGCGACAGCGGCGTGCGCAAGTCGTGGGCGAGGCTGTCGGTCACGGTGCGCAGACCGACCACGAGAGTCTCGATTCGGTGAAGCATGGCGTTGATGGCGCGGGCGATATCGCCGAAAGGGCCTTCGTCGTCGGCTTCATCGGCGCGGGCGGAGAGGTTGCCTGACGAAACCGCGACCGCCACGTCTGAAAGGTGGCGCACGCGCTGCATCACGAACCCTGTCACAGCCGCGGCAAGGACGAGGCAGGTGGTCGTCACAATCGCAATAGCGATCCAGACCGCATCGAGCACGCGCGACTGAAAATCCGCCAGCGTGTCGTCGTCACGCCCAACAAGGAGAACAGCGCCGTCTGAGAGCATACGCGTTGCCACGTGCGCGGGACCACGATTGGTTTGCACTGCGCGCCACGATTCACTTTGACCCACGTCTCCAGGCCAATTGGTGATGTTGCCCGCCGCCAACTCGCCGGTCGGCGCCAGCACCGCGTAGAGCCGATCAATTGACGGTGTATGTGCGCGCGCCTCGATTGCGCCGATCAGCGCGTCTGGACCCTGGGCCTCGTACACGATCGAATAAACATCAAGCTCGCCGGCCAAGACTTGGCGCTCCTGGGCGGCAATGATGCGCTCTCCGGCATTATCGACAAACCACAGCGCCGCGGCGCACGCAGCCGCGACCAGCGCCACCATCGCCGCTACGATCGCGACGCTCCACCGCCGTACCCATTGTGGAAACGCCAAGCCTTCGCTCATGGCGTCTCTGAAATGCGATAGCCAACGCCGCGCAGCGTGTGGATCAGCGGCTTATCGAAATTCTCATCGACCTTCTTGCGCAACCGGCTCATATGCGTGTCGATCAGGCTGGTGTGCGGATCAAAGCGGTAGTCCCAGACTTGCTCGAGCAGCATCGTACGGGTGACGACTTTGTCCTTGTGGCGCAGCAGATGCTCGAGAATCTGAAACTCGCGCTGCAGCAGATCGAGTGGTTTGCCGGAGCGGACAACGCGACGTGTCAGCAAGTCCATCTCAAGATCACCGCAGCGCAAAGTTGTCTCGACCGCCTTTGCGCCGCGCCGCCTCAATAGGTTCTCGATGCGGAGCTGCAGCTCTGAGAACGAGAACGGCTTTCCCAAATAGTCATCGGCGCCGGCCTTTAGCCCGAGCACACGTTCGTCGGCGTGCGCAAGCGCCGACAGGATCAGGATCGGCACTTCGCTCTGCGCCGCACGCAACGCCCGAAGTACCGAGAGCCCATCGAGGCCCGGCAGATTGCGATCGAGAACTATGAGGTCGAAGGTCTCGCTCGTCGCCATATGGAGCGCGTCCGGACCGTTCGCCGCTACCTCGACGGTGTAGCCCTCCTGGCGAAGGCCGTTGCAGACGAACTCGGCAGCGCTGTTGTCGTCCTCGACGACTAAAATTCGAAAGGGCATCTGGAGCCTCAAGAATTGGTCTTGCCCTAGACCTATGCGGCGCCGGGCGCCAGCGCGTTCGCGAACTCTGCGTGCGCAAAGAACAGTTACCGCGCCTGGCGCCGATGTAAGGCGCATGTCGTGTGGAGTGCGGCTTGGCGCGGCAGCGTCTCCATGCCCACCAGGCTCGCGCGCCGTGTTCTCCTACCCGTTGCGCGAGTGAAGCGAATGGCCGGCGCGGCTGTCCCTTGCACCGCGCCGGCCTGCCGCTCCGCCAACTTGCGCGATCGCGCGCCGTTTGCGACGAACGCGGGATGACGAATTGGTCCAATTGGTCGGGCAGCGTGCGCGCCCAGCCGCAGCGCATAGCCGAGCCCCGCACAGAATCTGAGCTCGCTGCTCTGGTGAGCGCCGCGCGCAAAGTGCGCGTTGTCGGCGCTGGCCATTCCTTCATGCCGCTCTGCGAGACGGACGGGACGCTTCTGAAGCTCTCCGAACTAGAGGGGCGCATCTCGTTCAACGCCGATCGCTCGCGTGTATGGGCGCCGGCCGGCTGGAGCCTCGCGAAACTCACCGACGCGTTGTGGAAAGAGGGTGTATCACTCATCAATCAGGGCGACGTGAATCCGCAGTCGCTCGCCGGCGCCATGGGCACCGGCACGCACGGCACCGGCGCCACTCTGGGCTCACTCTCGACAGCAGCGCGCGCGTTTCGGCTCATGCTGGCCGACGGCACGGTGGTGACGTGTAGCCGGACTGAGAATGCAGAGCTGTTCGAAGCGCAGCGTCTGTCGCTTGGCCTTCTTGGTGTTGCCACGGCGATCGAGATCGATGTGCTGCCCGCCTATCATCTCGAAGAGAAGATCGAGTCGCATCCCTTTGAAGATATCGCCGCGCGCTGGGAAGAGATGACGCGCACCCACCGGCATGTCGAATTCTTCGTATTCCCATACGGTGACTACGTCGCGCTGAAGACGCTCAATCCGGTCCCCGACGAAGGCCCCTTAAAGCGCATGAACGACATGGATGATCGGGCCTTCAAGATGGTGTGCGACGTGTGCGCGGCTTTGCCGTTTCTCACCAAGCGGCTGCAGCCGCTCATTGTGCAGCCGGGTGTGCGCACGCGGCGCGTTGGCCCGGCCTATCAGATCTTCCCTTCGGAGCGCTCTGTGCGGTTCGAGGAGATGGAATATGAGATGCCACTCGCGAGCGGTTGGACGGCGCTACGCGAAGTCATCGCCTGGATACGCAAGCGCAATCTGCCGGTGACGTTCCCGTTCGAGTTTCGCATCACTGCGGGCGACGATATCTGGCTATCGCCGTTCAATGATGGCGCACGGCTCTCAATCTCCATGCACCAATATGCGAAGATGAAGTGGCGCGAGATCTTCGCGGAAGCGGAGACGATTTTCCGCGCGCACGGCGGTCGGCCGCACTGGGCCAAGCGCCATTCTCTGACGGCGCGCGATGTCGACGCGCTCTACCCAAAGGCGGCGGATTTCAAACGCGTGCGCGCCGCGCACGATCCATCGGGCAAGTTCGTAAACGCGCATCTCAGCGCGCTCTTTGAAGCGGAGGCGTGAGGTGGCGAACGATTGGGATCTGCACAACCATCTGATTGGCCAACAAGGCTCGCGCGCGGCGCTGAACACGCCCGTGCTTGTGATCGAGCAAGCTGCGCTTGAGCGCAACATCGCGGCTATGGCGGCTTTCGCAAAGACGCGCGGCATCGCGCTGCGTCCGCATGCCAAGACGCACAAGAGCGTCGATATTGCGCGCATGCAGTTGGCGGCGGGAGCCGTTGGCGTGTGTTGCGCCAAGCTCGGCGAGGCCGAAGCGCTAGCTGAGGGCGGCGTTGGAGCGATCCTGATCACGTCGCCTGTGGTGACGCCGCAAGCGATCGCGCGTTTGGCGGAGTTGCACGTGCGGATCGATGACCTGCGTGTCGCCTCAGATAATCCTGAAAACGTCGCCGCGCTCGCACGCGCAGTAGCGAAGGCAAGTCGCCCGCTAACTGTGCTCGTCGACATTGACCCGGGCATCCGTAGAACGGGCGTTCCGACGCCGGAGGCGGCTGTGAACTTGGCGCGGCAAATTGCGAACGAGCCCGCTCTGCGCTTCGGGGGTGTTCAATTTTATTGCGGTGCACAGCAGCACATTGAATCTTACGCCGATCGCCGCGCCGCGATCGTCGATCGCACCGACTATCTCCGGGGTATTGTTGAGCGCCTCAGCGCGGAAGGCTTGGCGCCCGAACTCGTCACCGGCGGTGGCACAGGGACACATTGGATCGATGCCGAGCTTGGCGTCCTCAATGAGCTGCAAGTCGGCTCCTACGTCTTCATGGATCGCCAATACAACGATTGCGATCTACGCGGCGAAGTCGAGCCACCATTCGAGACTGCACTGCAGATTGATTCGCACGTGATCAGCGCCAACTCGCAAAGCATGGCCACGATCGATGCGGGTTTCAAAGCGATGTCCACGGACGGGGGCAACCCAACGGTGCTCTCGGGCGCGCCCGCCACCTCGATGTTCGCTTTTATGGGAGATGAGCACGCGGCGCTAATCGCGCCGGATCACCCGTTCAAGGTCGGGGACCGCGTTACGCTTGCCGCGCCGCATTGCGATCCAACCGTGAATTTATATGATCACTACCACGTCGTGCGTGATGGAACGCTTGTGGCGATTTGGCCCGTCAGCGCGCGCGGCCGCTCGCGTTAGCGGGCCCGATCGACCAATTGTTTTATCCGTTCGCACATGGGTGAGTGCGGATCGGTGAGCGGCGCGATGACCGTGAAATGGTTGGCGCCTGTTATTTCTTCGTAGCGCGTTTCAGCGCCGCCTCCGCCCCACGCGCGGACCATGTCGGCGCTCTGGCGCAAAAACTCGCCGCTCTCAATTTCGCCGACGACAGCATCGAGGGTTTTACCCCGAGGCGCTGGCCAGAGCATCGGGCTCAACGATTCGGCTTCAGCGGCGTCGAGACCTAGCTTTTCGTTGAGGCTGGTTGGGATGAGCGGCGCGAGCTCGAAGACGCCGGATATGGCGTAGGCAGCGGGCACATAGTCTTCCGTCGCGAGCATGCAAGCAGCGAGATGGCCGCCGGCGGAATGGCCGCTCACAATGAGCGGTGCACGCACCGTGTCACGCAGTACAAGGCACGCGCTGCGTATCTGCCGTACAATATCGCCGACGCGCACGTTGGGGCAGAGATCGTAGCTCGGCACCGCAACGGAAACGCCAAGTTCGTTCAGTCCGCGCGCATGGATGCTGTGAAAGCTCTTGTCGAGCGCCTGCCAGTAGCCGCCGTGAATGTACATCACGCACGGCCCGTCGCCTGCTTCAAAAAAATCGAAAACGTGCCGCTCGCCCTCGCCGTATCGGATTTCCCGCGGCGGCTTGGACTGTCGGTATGCCGCACTCTCACTCGCCCAGCTCGCGATGATGCCGGGGTTCTCCGGCACACGCGCGCGGTTGTTGTATTCTCTCTCGAGATCGCGGCTCACTTCGAGTCCGGATAATCGAAGCCCGGCCATTTCGACCCGTAAAGCTGGTAGCCGAGGATTGTGTAGGTCTGCGCAACGTTCGGATTGGCGCGGATCGTCTCGGTGACGACTTTTTGGATCGAATTTAGATCAGGGTGCTCGATGCGCACGAGCAAATCCCATTCGCCCATGATCGAATAGATATCCATGATCTTGTCGGTCGAATCGCGCAGGGCGTTGCCAACGGCTTCTGGCGTCGCGTTCTGAACACGGACAAAGACGAACAGGCTATGGTCTGCCATGAGAGCTCCTTAGCGCGAGCTTAGCGCGGGACGACGGCCGTTGTCTCGATTTCGATGAGCGCGGCGTCTTCGATGAGCGCCTTTACTTCGACGACAGCCATCGCCGGGTAGTTCCGTCCCATCTTCTCGCGCCAGATCGCGCCGATATCGGCGAGGGAGGCAAGGTAGGCGCGCTTGTCGGTGATGTACCAGGTCATGCGCGCGACGTGTTCGGGGCCGGCGTTGGCTTCGCGAAGCACAGCGAGGGTGTTGTCGAGCGTTTGGGCGAATTGTGCGGGGAGCGTGCTTGCTTCGAACTTGCCCTCCGGCGTCCAGCCGATTTGGCCGGCGACGAACACAATACGGCCTTCAGCTTCCATGCCGTTCGAATAGCCCTTCGGGCGCGGCCAGCCTGCGGGGAGAAGTACTTTCATGCCTCGAGCTTTGCGAAATCGGTGATGGCTTTGCGGAGATCGGCGGGCCAGGGCTCGGCGCGCATGGTCGCGAGATCGGTGAAGACGATTGTTTGATCGAAGCGCGCGACGGTGCGGTCGCCGATCGAGGCGATGTGCTTGAGATTGAGCGAGCTGTTGCCGATCGAGTCGACGCCGAGTTGCTGATGCAGCATGTCGCCGATGCGGACGGGGCCGACGAACTCGCACTCGAAGCGCACAGTCGGCACGCCCTTGCGTTGATCGACGTGCAGTGACTTGAACGAATGGCCGAGACTGGCGAACCAATCCTCTACGGTTTCGTTCACCAGGCCGAAGAAGCGCGGGTAGAAAATAATGCCGGCCGCGTCGCAATGCCCGAAGCGGATGATGAGGTCGCGGGTAAATTTCATTTCGGCTCGCGCAATTTGAAGCGTTGCAGTTTGCCGGTGTTGGTCTTGGGGAGTTCGGCGACGAACTCAATGGCGCGCGGATATTTGTAGGGCGCGATCGTCGCCTTCACGTGATCCTGCAGCGCGCGTTCGCTGACGCTGGCGTTGGCATTGAGCACGATAAAGGCCTTGACGATCTGGCCGCGCTCTTCATCCGGCACGCCGACGACGGCGCATTCGGCGACGGCGTCGTGAGTAAGAAGCGTGTTCTCCACTTCCGGCGCGCCGATATTGTAGCCCGACGAGATGATCATGTCGTCGGCGCGGCTGACGTACCAGAAATAGCCATCGGCGTCGCGGCGGTAGATGTCGCCGGTGACGTTCCAGCCGTTAGCGACGTAGTTTTTCTGGCGCTCGTCGGCGAGATAACGACAGCCGGTCGGGCCTTTGATGGCGAGGCGGCCTTCGCCTTCGCCGTCGAAAGGCTCGTCGCTGTCGTTGAGAAGCGTTGCCTCGTAGCCGGGGACGGCTTTGCCGGTTGCGCCGGGGCGAATGTCATCGCCGCGCGCGGAGACGAAGATGTGAATCATCTCGGTCGATCCGATGCCGTCGATGATGCGGATGCCGGTGCGCTCGAACCATTGGTCTGAGGTGGCGCGGGGCAAATGTTCGCCGGCGGAGACGCAGGTGTGGAGCGAGGTGAGCTTGCTCAGGTCCTGCTTCATCAGCGCGCGATAGCCGGTGGGTGAGGTGAAGAGTGTCGTGGCCTTGTGCTGCGCGATGGTGTCGGTCAGCACCTCGAAGCCGGGCCTCTCGCAGATCGCAGTCGCGGCGCCGACGCTCGCAGGGAAGATCATGCCGGCGCCGAGCCCAAAGGTGAACGCAAAGGGCGGCGTCCCGATGAACACGTCTGTCGGTTTCGGCTGCAGGATGTGGCGAGAAACAGTTTCCGCCATCGCGGCGACATCGCGATGGCAATGGACGCAGCCTTTCGGTGTTCCCGTCGTGCCGGAGGTGAAAGCGATGAGCGCGGGATCGTCGGCGGCTGTGGCGACAGCGGCGCCAGTGCTTGGCGCCTTCGCCATGCGCTCCAGGAGATCGTCGGTTGTAACGATGTGCTTCAGGACCGGCGCGGCTGGCTGAGCGGCCACAAGTTCGTCGGCGCGGTGAGTGTCAACGATGGCGTGACTGATCTGCGCCTTGTTCAGGATCACGGCGAGTTCGTGGGCGCGTAGCATCGGCATGGTGCCGACGGCCACGCCGCCAGCGCGAAAAACGCCCCACCAAACCGGGAGTGAGAGGCGTGTGTTCGAGGCGTGGATGAGCACGCGATTGCCGGGAACGAGGTCAAAGTCGTGCATCAGCACGTGTGCGATGCGCGATGCCTCTTCCAGAAGGGCGTCGTAGGTGATGGTCTCGGAAGACAGCAGCACCGCAGGTCTTGCGCCGTGGCCGTTCGCGATTGCTGCATCGAGCATGCTGCTTGCATTGTACTGGGCCGGAAATTGCAGTTCCGGCAGCGTAAATTTCATCTCCGGCCATTGATCGCGAGGCGGAAGGTTGTCGCGGACGAAGGTGTCAACGTGGGCGCTCATCAATCGCCCTCGAACACCGGCTTCTGTTTCGCGGCGAAGGCGACGTAGGCGCGTTCGAAATCTTTGGTCTTCATGCAGATGGCTTGTGCTTGCGCTTCGGCCTCGAGCGCTTGTTCGAGGCTCATATTCCATTCCATGTTGAGCTGGTTCTTGGTCATGGAGTGGGCGAAGGCCGGCCCGTTGGCGAGATCGCGTGCGAAGGTTTGCGCTTCGGCGAGCGGTGTTTCGGTGAGCTTGTTGAAGAAGCCCCAGCGTTCGCCTTCTTCGGCGCTCATGGAGCGGCCGGTGTAGAGAAGTTCGCTGGCGCGACCGTGGCCGATGATGCGCGGCAGGATCGCGCACGCGCCCATGTCGCAGCCGGCGAGGCCGACGCGGGTGAAGAGGAATGCGGTCTTGGCGTTGGCCGAGGCGAAGCGAATGTCACTCGCCATCGCGACGATGGCGCCGGCGCCGGCGCAGACACCTTCGACAGCAGCGACGATCGGTTGCGGACAGGCGCGCATGGCTTTGACGAGATCGCCGGTCATGCGCGTGAAACGCATGAGTTCAGGCATCGTCATTTTGGTGAGCGGCGCGATGATGTCGTGCACGTCGCCGCCGGAGCAGAAATTGCCGCCGGCGCCGGTGACGACGATGGCGCGGCAATCTTCAGCGTAGCAGAGGCGGCGGAAGAGGTCGCGGAGTTCAGAATAGGACTCGAACGTCAGCGGATTTTTGCGCTCGGGGCGATTGAGCGTGATCGTCGCGACACGATCGCTGACTGACCACAAGAAATGTTCGGCCCGATAGTCGGCGCTCTTCCAGGCATCGTTGATCACGGCGCCGCTCCCTTTGTCAGCTTGCGGCGCAACGATGCTTTGGCTGCATCGAGCAACCGCGACAGCGCGTTTTTGTCGGATTGTGTGAGATCGCGCAGCAGCGCGTCCACGCACGCCGCGTGCGCCTTGGCCATGAGCTTGAATACGACTTCTCCCTTGCGGGTCAACCGCACGCGTTGGATGCGGCGGTCGTTTTCATCGTGGCTCGTTTCGATCAAACCGTCTTCGCTCAAGCGTGCTCGTAATTGCGTGACGTTGCCGTTTGAAACGAGCAGATACTGCGAGACTTCGCCGAGCGTTAGCGCGCCGTGGCGGTCGAGCGCAGACAGGAAGTCGAATCGGGCGATGGTGCTATCGAACTTTGCGCGCATGAGCGCATCGACCTCGCGTTCGATCAGGCGGCTCGTGGTGAGCAGCCGGAGCGAGAGACGAACGGTGTCTTGCGCTCCCGCCATCAGATCTCGCCGCCGGACATCGGGATTGCGGCGCCGTTCGTCGCGGCTGCGCCGTCGCTGCAGAGCCATGCGATCGCGCTAGCGACTTCGTCCGCGGTTATGAGGCGCCCTTGGGGGTTGCCGGCGTAGAGCATGGCGCGCGCTTCTTCTTCGCTCAGTTTCGTTTTGTTGGCGATGTTTTCGGCGGCGCGGGTGACGATGTCGGTTTCGACGTAGCCTGGACAGATAGCGTTGACGGTGACGCCGCGCTTGGCGGCTTCGATCGCGAGGGCGCGCGTCATGCCGATCATGCCGTGCTTGGAGGCGCAGTAGGCGGAGATGTACATGCCGCCTTTGAGGCCGGCGATTGAGGCGACGTTGACGATGCGGCCCCACTTGTTCGCGTACATGTCGGCGAGAGCTGCGCGCGAGCAGAGGAACGCGCCAGTGAGGTTGATCGCTATCACCTGATTCCACATCGCGAGATCCGTGTTGTGAAGCGCCATGGACGGCGTGATGCCCGCATTGTTGATCAGAATGTCGATTGGGCCGTAGCGGTCGCGTGCGGCGCCGAAGGCGGCGGCGACGGAAGCTTCATCGGCGACATCGCAAAAGAGGCCTTGACCGTTTTCAAACTCTTCAGCCGCGCTTACCGCCCGTGCGCCATCGCGGCCAACGAGCGTAAAGCGTGCACCCGTGGGAGCGAGCGCGCGAGCGGTGGCGAGGCCGATGCCAGTGCCGCCGCCGGTGATGAAAACGTGGTGGGTCATTACAAGTCCTTGCGTGCGAGCGTGCGCTGCATCTGCGCATAGCCGGTGCGATATTGTTTGGGTGGTGCGAGTTTGCCGTAACCGATCTCGGCGGCGGCGCGCAGCGACCAATTTGGATCCATCAGGTGCGGACGGGCGAGTGCGCACAGGTCGGCGCGGCCGGCGGCGAGGATGGAATTGACGTGATCGGGTTCGAAGATGTTGCCGACGGCCATGGTCTTCACGCGCGCTTCGTTGCGGATGCGGTCGCAGAAGGGCGTTTGGAACATGCGACCATAGACGGGTTTTGCGAACGGCGTGGTTTGGCCGGCGGAAACGTCAATGAGATCGGCGCCGGCTTCGGCGAACGCTTCGGCGATGGCGATAGAGTCTTCGGCGCTGAGGCCGTCATCGTGCCAATCGGTGGCGGAGATGCGGACGCTCATGGGTTTGTGCTTGGGCCACGCGGCGCGCATGGCTTCGAACACTTCGAGCGGGAAGCGGAGGCGGTTTTCGATGCTGCCACCATATTCGTCGGCGCGCCGATTGCTGATCGGCGTCAGGAAGGATGAGAGCAGGTAGCCGTGCCCACAATGAAGCTCGAGCATGTCGAAGCCGGCGTCTTCGCCCATGAGCGTGGCGCGGACGAAATCGGCTTTGACGCGATCCATATCGGCGCGCGTGATTTCCCGCGGCATGGCGTTCGTCTCGGACCATGCGAGCGGCGAAGGCGCGATGAGTTCCCAATTACCGGATTCGAGCGGTTGATCGGAGTAATCGCGTTTGTCGCTGGGGTCGTCGCTCCAAGGCTTCCGCGTTGAGCCTTTGCGGCCAGCGTGGGCGAGTTGGAGTGCGAACTTCGCGCCGGTGTTCGCATGCACGTAATCGACGATGCGCTTCCAGGCGGCGACGTGCTTGGCGTCGTACATGCCAGCGCAGCCGGGAGTGATGCGGGCGTCGGCGGAGACATCCGTCATCTCGGTGAAGATGAGGCCTGCGCCGCCGCTGGCGCGCGCGCCGTAATGGACGAGGTGGAAGTCGTTCACTTCGCCGTCGATTGCGGAATACATGCACATCGGGCTGACCACGACGCGGTTGTCGACCTCCATGTCGCGGAGCTTCAGCGGCGCGAACATGGGCGGCGGCGGATCTTGTTCGACGCCCGAGAACCAGGATTCGACTTTATCGAGAAAGCCCTTGTCGCGCACGCGTAGGTTTTCGTGACTTACGCGCTGGCTGCGGGTGAGCAAGGAATAGGTGAACTGCAGCGGTTCGAGCGTGGCGTAGCGATCTATATTCTGGAACCACTCCGTTGAATTGCGCGCGGCGTTCTGGAGCTTCAGCACTTCGACTTGGCGCTCGGCATGATATTCGGCCAATGCCCTCGCGAGCGGTTTGCCGCTATGCAAGACCTGCGCGAGCTTAATCGCGTCTTCGATGGCGAGCTTGGTGCCAGAGCCGATCGAGAAGTGTGCGGTATGCGCCGCGTCGCCCATTAGGATCACATTGTCTTTGTGCCACGTCTCACAGACGATGCGCGGGAAGTTGAGCCAAGCCGAGCCGCGCAGGTGCTTGGCGTTGGTGGAGAGCGTGGCGCCGTCAAGATATTTGGCGAACAGTTTTTCGGCGACGCGGCAGGTTTCATCTTGGCTCATTTTGTCGAAGCCGAAGCTCCGCCAAGTGGCCTCGTTGCATTCCACGATGAAGGTGGAGGCGTTGTCCTCGAATTTATATGCGTGAGCCCAGATCCAGCCGTACTCGGTTTTCTCGAAAGCAAAGGTGAACGCTTCGAACGCCTTATTGGCGCCGAGCCAGATGTACTTGTTGGGGCGGATGTCGATGTCGACGCCGAAGTGTGCGGCATCGGATGAGCGGAGTTTAGAGTTGGCGCCATCGCAGGCGAGGACGAGATCGTAGGCAGCGAAGAGTTCGGGTGTGGGTTCGATCTCGGTCCTGAACTCCAGCCGCACGCCGAGTTCGCCGGCTCGGTCCTGCAGGATGTTCAAAAGCCGCTTGCGGCCAATGCCCACGAACCCGTGGCCGGAGGAGGTGACGGTCTCGCCGTGAATGTGGACGTCGATATCGTCCCAATGGGCGAAGCCGGCTTCGATTTCATCCGCACTCTTGGGATCATTGGCGCGGAGGTTCTCCATCGTCTGATCGGAGAAGACGACGCCCCAGCCGAAAGTGTCGCCCGGGTCATTGCGCTCAAACACGACGATGTCATGCCGCGGGTCCCGCAGCTTCATGGAGATGGCGAAGACAAGGGCGGCCGGACCGCCGCCGACGCAGGCGATGCGCATCCATGTATTTTATATATAAAACGTTGTGCCAAACAAGTCCTACGCGCGCGACGCGCAGGCTTGGGGCGATCTATTCCGCCGGTGTGTGAGACGGATCTGGGATCGGCGCGTGAGCTTGCGGCTTCGGCAGGAAGCCTTGCACCCAGCGCTCCAAGCGGTCGATCAGCACGAACATCGCTGGTACGAACACGAGGCTGAGAAGCGTAGAGAGCATCAAGCCGCCGATCACGGCCGCGCCCATGCCCTGGCGGAGCGTGCCATCGACCCCCCAGCCGGCCGCCGCCGGTATCATACCGCCGGACATCGCGAACGTCGTCATGATGATTGGCCGTGCTCGCTTCATGCCCGCTTCCATCAGCGCTGCATTGCGGCTCATGCCGGCATGAATGCGCTCTACCGCGAAATCGACCAGCAGGATCGAGTTCTTGGTCACGAGACCCATCAGCATCAGAAGCCCGATGAAGGCGAACAGCGAGAGCGGCTGGTTGGCGATGATGAGGCCGAGGAAAGCGCCACCGATCGAGAGCGGCAGCGCCGTCATGATCGTGATCGGCTGGAAGAAGTCCTTAAACAGCAGCACCAGCACGCCGTAGATGAGGATCACGCCCCACAGCATCGCCGTACCGAATGCGGACGTCATTTCCGCGAAGTCTTCAGTCTGGCCGCCCGTTGCGAGGCGCGCGCCGGGCTGGTTCTGCGCTTCGGGGAGGGCGAACACCGCCTGTTGCGCCGTCGAAAGTTGCACACCGGGCACGACGTTCGCGCCCACGGTCACTGCCCGTTCGCGGTCGCGCCGTTCGATCGCCGCTTCGCCGAGCGAGAAGGTCACGTTGGCGACGGAGTCCAGGCGTACAGGCGCCCCCGTTGCGGACTGCACCGGCAGTGAGCGAATGGCGTCGAGGTCGCTGCGATTGTCAGGGCGTAGCGTGACGCGAATTGGGATTTGGCGGTCCGCCAGATCGAACTTTGGCAAGTTCTGCTCGGCGTCGCCGCTGGTGGCGATGCGGACGGCTGCCGCCAGGCTTGCGGACGTCACCCCTAGGCGCGCCATATCCTCGTCTCGTGGCTCAACTTGTATTTCCGGTCGCCTTAGCGCGGAAGATGAGCGCACGTCGGCAAGCATGCTTGAGCGCGACATGGCCGCTGCAAGCCGGTCGGCCGCGGCGTTCACCGCCGCTGGGTCCTGTCCGACAAACTGAACCGTGATGTCCGCGCCTTCGCTGCCGCCTTGGTCTTGGATGAAGGCGGCGCGATAGTCCGGGAATTCTGCCAAGATCGGGCGGAGCACCTGCTGAATAGCGTAGGCGGAACGATTGCGTTCGTCCCGACCCGTTAGCTGGATGTAGATCGTCCCATCTGGCGCGGAGCCGTCGGCGCCGTTGAGCGAAGTGAACACGCCTTCGACTTCGGGCGCCGCTTGGCGGACGCGCGCCGCCATTTGCTGGAGCGCGCGATCGGCTTCGAGCACAGGTGTTCCAGGCGGGATTTCGACGCGCGCGCGGATCATGCCGTTGTCAAAGCGCGGAATCACAACCGCAGGAATCGCGCCGGCGAACAAAAGCGCCAACGGAACGATAAAGATCGCGAGGCCAATCCCGATGGTCTTCCACGGACTGCGGATCGCCCAACTCAGAATGTCCCGATAGGCAAGCGTCAGCGTTCCGGGCTTGGCTTCTTCGTCATGGCCTTTGTTCGACAAGAAGAATGCGCACATCATGGGCGTGATCAGGCGCGCTACGAGCAACGAGAAGAACGCCGCGATCGCGACCGTCAGGCCGAATTCCCTGAAGAAGACGCCCATGCCGCCTTCCATGAAGCTGACAGGCACGAACACAGCGATGATCGAGAATGTCGTGGCGACGACCGCGAGGCCGATTTCGTCTGCGGCTTCCAAAGCAGCGCTATAGGCGGATTTTCCCATCCGCATATGCCTGACTATGTTTTCAATCTCGACGATGGCGTCGTCGACGAGCACCCCCGTCACGAGCGCAAGCGCGATCAGCGTCACCATGTTGAGCGTGAAGCCCAGCACCTCGATCGCCGCAAAGGTTGGCATAATCGAAAGCGGGATTGCGGCGGCCGCAATCAAGGTGGCGCGCCAATCCTTCAGGATCAGGAACACGACCACGCACGCTAGCAGAGCGCCTTCGATCAACGCGTGGACGGAGCTTTCGTGCATGCCGCGGATGAAATCGACGGTGGATCCGATCTCCGTGATGTGGATTTGCGGGTTTTCGCTCTCGATACGCGCAATCCGCTCGGACATGCGGTCGAACACTTGCACTTCCGAGGCGCCGCGGGAACGCAGCACGAGAAAGCCAACGACCGGCTGGCCATTATAACGCGACACCGATTGAAGATCGGATGCGGCGTCGGTGACAGTTCCGAGATCCGCGAGACGGACCGCGCGGCCATCAGCGGCCATGATCCGCATGTTCGCGAGGTCATCGACCGATTGTGCACTGCCGAGCGTGCGGATGGATTGCGCTTGACCGGCGATCTGAGCCTGGCCGCCAGGCAGATCGATGTTCAGCGCGCGCAGCTGGCTGCTGACCTGATCGGCCGTCACGCCATACGAAAGCATGCGCGCCGGATCGAGCTCGACGCGAATTTCGCGATCGACGCCGCCCATGCGCTGAACTTGGCTGACGCCCGGCACGGCGAGCAGTTCGCGCTGCAGGTCATTGTCGATGAACCAGGAGATGTCCTGGGGCGTCATCCCTTGGCCTTCGATAGCGTAATAGCCGATGGGTTGGCTCGCCGCCTCGATGCGGGTGATGACGGGTTCGCTGATATCCGCCGGTAGCTCCGAGCGAATGCGATTGATGGCGTCGCGCGCATCGTCGACGGCGCGCGCAAGATCGGTCGAGCTTTCCATCTCGACGGTCGTCACAGAAACGCCCGGTGAGATCGTGGAGTTGACGCGCTTTACGCCTTCAACCGCGGTCAGCGCACTTTCGATGCGCTGCGTGATCTGCGGCTCCATTTCGACAGGGGACGCGCCCACTTGTGCGACTGTTACGGTGAAGCCGCCGAAATCCACGTTCGGCAATTGGTTGATCGGCAGGCGTCCGTACGCCGTCCAGCCGGCGAACAGCAGCGCTAAGATAAGGACGATCGGCGGGATCGGGTTGCGGATCGAGCCGGCTGAAATATTCCAAGCCATATCGATTAGCCCTCGCGACCGCGGATTTGCTCACCTTGCGGCGTTGGCGGCGCGTCGCTGAGAACGCGAACCTGCTCGCCATCTTGGAGGAACGCTGCGCCGGCGCCGACGATGCGCTGATTCAGGCTGAGGCCCGAAACGATCTCCACGGCCGTGCCATCCCGCGTGCCGAGCGCCACGTTGGTGCGGTGCACGCGGCTTTGTTCGTCGACCGCATACACATACGCCTGCCCACTATCGTACAGGATTGAGCTCTGCGGCACGGTGATCACTTCACGCTCCGGCAACGAGGCTTCGCCACGCAGATACATGCCGGCGCGAACGCGCGAGCCAGCCGGCAGTTGGAAGAGGGCTTCACCAGTGCGCGTCCGGCTATCGATAGAGGCGGGGCCCCGCCTCAGTGTGGCGTTGACCGTCGAGCCGTCAACCAAAGTGAACGTCGCGGGCTGACCGACCTCCAGCATCAAAGCTTCGGCTTCCGCCACCTGCGCCGCAACTTCGAGCTGATTGCCCGCGGCGATGCGGAAGAGCACCTGACCGTCGACGTTGCGGCCGAGTTCGGCCGTGCGGCTAATCACAAGACCCGAAGCGGGTGCGCGCACGTAGCCGCCGCCGAGCCGTGCATTCACTTCCTGCATCTGCGCACGCGCAGCAGCGAGACGCGCATCTGCTGCAACTGCAGCCGCGCGCCGCGCTTCAATCGCTTCGGTTGAGAGCGCGCCGGAGTCCCGGATCGATTCTGCGCGATCGTATTCGCCACGTGCACGAACGGCCGCTGCTTGTGCTTCGGCGACGCTAGCTTGGGCGGCGCGAATTTGCGCTTGCGCGAGATTGGTATCGAGTCGCGCCATGGCTTGTCCTTGGCGCACGTTCTGACCTGCATCGACAAGGATTTCGAGGATGCGGACGCCGCTCGCCGGCGCCGCGACTTGAATGTCGCGCACGGGTCGTGCTTCGCCGCTAAGATCGATGCGCGGCGAAAAACTCGTCGTCTGAACGCTGATAACACTGACGGCCTGCGCGGTGGAGACGGGCGTATGCGCGTTCTCTTCGCCGCCCATTCGGCTCATGAAGAACAGCACGGCGATGAACAGCGCGATGCCAAGGCCCATAATGAGCAGCACCTTGCGGCGATGGCCTTCCTCGGTCTCGGATGCTGTTGCGCGATCCCATGCGCGCTGGCCTGCGCTGCGCGCGGAGGTGTAGGCGCGTCCGCCAGCATCGGCTGCGCTCTTAAAAAGGCCGCCGGCCTTGTTGAACAATTCTGGGCGCTCGGGCTTATTCATGGTCGATGGCTCAAATAGCGCTCAGCGAGCGCGCGAAATTGCGCAACGGACGCTTCCACATCCGTGTCGCGAAGAAAGGCGCGTCGCAGACCTATGCCTTCAATGGCTGCAAACAAGGTGTTTGCGACGGTTTCTGGGTCAAGTGTGTCGTCGATTTCACGTCGCGCCTGGGCAACTTGAATTGCCTTTGTGAAAAGCGCGACACTTTGACGATCAGCCGCCCGCAGCGATGCGGAAGTCGCATCGTCACGGATGGCTTCAGCGAAAATTTCTGCGATCAGGCTGCCGTCGCCTTCGGCGAACTTCACAAAGAATTCGCGCGCTGAGAGAGATAGCGCGGCTAGAAGCCCGTCCTTCTCGGCGGCGCGGAGGAACGCTGTATCGCCCTCGCCGCGCTTGTCCTCGGCGATGGCGCCGATGATCTCAGCCTTGGAGCTAAAGTAGCGGTAGAGGGCGCCAGCGCTGATGTTCGCCTCGGCGCAAATCTCCGACATCGTGGCTTGGTGGAACCCGCGACGGCGAAAGCAGGCGATGGCCGCGTCCATAATCTGGCGGCGCCGGCGGTCGGCGAGCTGGGGGTCTGCGAGACGAGCCAAGATCAAATCCTGTCGCGCACCGGCTTGCCCGGGAGCGCTGCACCGCATATAAAACGAATGTTCGTTCTTTAAATGTTAAGTCTGGACGGCGTCAAGTTGCGACCCCAAGTCCTGTCCCTCGCGGAGCAGGGCCTGAGCGCCGATCCGTAGGGTGCCCCAGTTTGGTTAGCGGGCCCTAAGTGCTTGTGGAGCCATAGGAATGACCGTGTCCCGCACCCTTTACCGTGCTGCGGCGCTAGCTTGCGCGCTTGCCGCTGCTGGCTGCGTGACGATGCCCAGCGAACGGGCGGAAGCGCCGCCGTTGCCGAGCGTTTGGCGCGACGCGCCTCAGGGTGCGGAGCAACCCGTGACCGACTGGTGGCGCAGCTTCAATGATCCGGCTCTGAACCAATTAGTCGACGAGGCGCTCGCTGACGGTCCGACCGTCCAACTGGCGGTTTCGCGGGTCCGCGAAGCGCGCGCACTGTCGTACTCGACGATCACGCAATATCTCCCGCAGCTGCAAGCGACGGGCTCTGGCCAGTATTCGCGCATTGTCGAAGGCGCTGTCCCCGTCGGCGCCGAGCGCGAGCAGATGAGCGGCTCATACGGCGCACAAGTCACCTGGGAGGTGCCGCTCTTCACGCTCGGCGCGACCGCCCAAGGCGCGCGCGCGAATGCGCAGAGCGCCTTGGCGGATCTCCGCGGCGCGCGCGTATCTCTCGTCGCTGATGTCGCGCAAGCCTATGTCGATCTGCGCGCGGCGCAAGCAAGCTACGCCGCCCTCCAACGCTCGGTGCAAACGGCCGACGAACTCGCGCAGATTCTCGATACCAGCTACCGCGCCGGCATCGCTTCCGAGGCCGATGCCGCCAACGCGCGTCGGCTCGCTGAAGCTACGCGAGCGCGCCTGCCGGGCCTCGTGATTGAGCAGCGCCGCGCCGAAAACGTGCTGGCCGTTCTGCGCGGCCGTGCGCCGGGAACCGAAACCGAAGCGGCCCGCGCTGCTATGGAGGCCGAAAACGCGCCGGTGCCGCATCTGGAACTCGCGGCAGCCCCAGCGGCGCCGGCGGACCTTATCCGCCTGCGGCCGGACGTTGCGCGCGCCGAAGCCCAAACGCTACTTGCCGCAGCACAACTCGGCGCCGCCCGCGCCGATCTGTTGCCTCGCATCAATCTCACCGGCGCTATCACAACAACGGACGCGTTGATCGGAAATCCCACCGGCGCGGGGCTGACGCTCGCGACCGGCACGCCTTTCATCTCGATGCCCTTGTTTGATTGGGGGCAACGATTTGCTGTCTCGCGCCAGCGCGACGCCCAGTTCGACCAATCGCTGATCACGTACCGCCAAACCGTGACGCAAGCTGTCGCCGAAGCCTCCAACGCGCTCGTCGCGTTGGATCAGGGTCGCTTGCGCCTCAACTCGGCGCGCACGGCGGAACAGGCTGCGGAAACGACAGCACGCGGATCGCGCGCGGCGTACAGCGCCGGCATCCAAAGCCTGCAGGATCGCTTGCAAGTCGAGCAGCAACTGATCGACTCGACAGTCACGCGCATCAACGCTGAAGCACAACAGGCAAGCGCCGCGATCGCCACCTATCGTGCGTTCGGCGGCGGCCCGGCGATTGAAACGCGCTAAGCGGCGCGATCAATCGAGCCGGGTCCGATCGGCGTAATCCGTTCGTCAGTCCAGAAACGACCGTCAGCAATCAGCGGGCGTCTGCGATCGCGCTTTGCGAGTTCAGCTTTATAGTAGGCGTGGTAGTCGTCCATCAGGCCGATTTCGGTGGCGTCGTGATCGAACGCGGCGCCGATGTCGAGATACGCATCTAGGTTCGCGAGTTGGGGCTGGGGCAGGTGGCCGGCGATGTATTCGCTCGCCATGTGAGCGTAGAGACCTTCGAGCTTCCGCGCGAGCAACTGGATATCAAACAGCGCGCACGTGTCCCGATTTGCGATCAGCCGCTCGCGATACGAGGCAAGGCTCAAGCGGTCTGTTGTAGCGAGCGCAATCGCGCGTGAGACGAAGCTCTCTGGGCTGTCGCAGATTAGTTCAGGTACGCCCGCGGCGCGGATCAGCGAACTGCATACGCGCGATGCAAAGCAGCGCCCCGGCAGCGTCAGCACTGGTACGCCCATCCAGAGTGCGTCAGATGCTGTCGTGTGCGCGCCATATGGTATGGTGTCGAGAAACAGATCGGCCAGTGGGTAGCGCGCCAGGTGGCGCGCGTTCTGGATTTTCGGTGCGAAATAGAGTCGATCACCGGAAACACCGAGCTCTTCGGCATTCGCGCGCAGGCGCGTGTTCGTCTCGGTGTTGTAGTCGAGCATCCAGAGCACGCTGTTCGGCGTCTGGCGCATGATCTCCATCCAGCGCGCGAATGTGTGGCGCGTGATCTTGTGCGCAGCGTTGAAGCAGCAAAACACAAATGCATGCTCTGGCAGCCCCGCCTCGATTCGGCTCGGCGTCACCTCGTGGACGACGCGTTTGCGATCGTTTGGCTGATAGCAGGGCAGGCGCAGCACTTTCTCGGAATAGTACGACTCCATCTCCGGCGGGATCACAGTGTCGTCGGCGATGATATAGTGGTGCAGCGGTCCACCCATCGTGCCGGGATAGCCAAGCCAATTGACAATGATCGGCGCTGGGCGGCGTGCGAAAACCCCGAGGCGTGCATCGCGGGTATGACCGTTCACATCGATCAAAATGTCGATGCCGTCGGCCGCGATCGCGGCAGCGGCCTCGTCGTCGCTCATGCTTCGGATGTCGGTCCAGTGTTCGGCCGCGGCCTTGATGCGTTGGTTGATTTCGTCGTCGGCCGGGATGCCGCAATAGTAGATGAAAACCTCGATCTGCGAGGGATCGTGCGACTCGAACAAGTTGACCATGAGATAGCCAACCGCATGTGAGCGCATGTCAGAGGAAACATATCCAATCCGCAAGCGTCGGTTCGTCTCAATCGGTGCGCTGCGGCGATCGGATGCCTCCGAGATATCGCCCTCCGTGAGCGCGCGCACGTACTTGTCCGCAAGGCCAAGCTGCATCAGCGGATCGTCGGCGTAGGCGCAGGCTGAAAGCGGATGGAAGTGCTTGATGAACGTCGAGCGCGGCAACTTCGGCCCAATAGCGCTGATCGGCCATTTGCACTGCGCAAGCTTCACAGCCGCGTATTGCTCCAGCACGTCGCGCTGGGCGGCGTTGATGTCGATCGCCTGTTGCAGCGCAATTTCGGCGCCTTCGTGCTGCTGGTTGTCAGTCATCACGCGGCTGATCTGCTTTAGCAGCGTGAGCTTGTATTCGATGGCGTCCCCAGTCACCGCACTCATGCGCTCAAGACCGACTTTCCATTGCTCCACTGCGTCCTTGGCCGCGCCGCGTCGCTCCAAGGCCGAGCCTAGGTTGATATGCGCCGGAGAGAAGTCAGGGTTGCGTGTCAATGCTGCGCGCAGCGAGGCTTCGGCGCCGGCCATGTCGCCGAGCTGTTGCTGGAGCGTCGAGCAATTGAAGTGCGCGATGAAGGCGAGGGGGTGCTCGCCATTCATTGCGATCCACACCTGATAAAGCTGACGCGCCGAATCTGCTTGGCCGGCATTCGTAAGCTGTTGAGCAGCCGCGATTAGCTCATTCAGCGGCAGCGCGCCTTCGGTGATCTTCTGCAGCGCGGCCAGAAACGCGTTCTGAGACATGGAGCTCCTCCGCGCACGAGTTAACACCCCGCGCGCGGGCGCGACGCTCCGCTGATTTGCGTTGTCAAAGCATTAACCGTGCCGCAGGCGGGCCCGAGCCCGCCCACTGCCGGTTAGGCCACCGAGAGGTAGGCCTCGATCTGATCGCCATCCAGGCTCGCTACCTGCGTCGATGTGAAGGCGTAGAGTTGGGTGGTGTTGAAGAGCGCGATGTTGGTCGTGCTCAGGTGATCGAGCTGCGTGGTCGAGAGCGACGGGATCTGGGTGACGGTCAGCGCCGCAATCTGCAGAGCCTGCAGTTCGGCGATCACTGTCGTCGACCAGGCCTGGATTTGCGTGGTGGCCATCGCGCCGATTTGCGTTTCGTTGAACTCGCCGATGTCAGTCGATTCCAGCGCGCCGATTTGCGTCGTAGTCAGCGCCTTTACTTGCGTCGTGGTCATCGCGCCGACCTGCACCGTGTCTAGGGCGTGCAGAGCTTCGGTGCTGAGGCGCGCGACCGAGGTTGCCGTAAGAGCCTGGATCTGCGTATCAGCCAGCGAGGCGATGTTCGTTTGTGTCAGCGCCTGCACTTGCGTGGTGGCGAGCGCCGCCAGCTGCGTCGTTGTGAACTCTGCGACGTCTGTGGCGCTCAAGGCGTCGATTTGCGTCGCCGTGATCGCTTTGGTTTGCGTGCCATTCAGCGCGCCGATTTGAGTGGCGTCGAGCGCCGAGAGGTTGGTGTTCGTGAAGGCCGCCACTTGCTGCGCTGTGAATGCCGCCACTTGGCCCAGCGTCAGCGCCGCGACCTGAGTTTCCGTCAGCGCTTGCACCACGGTGGTCGAGAGCGCCGCAACTTGGGTAGCCGTCAGCGCCGCGATCTGCGTGTCCGCCAGCGCCGCCATGTTGGTTTCCGAGATCGATTTGATCTGCGTCACGCTCATGGCCGCAAGCTGCGTCTCCGCGAATTCGAGCATGTCGCTGCTATCGAGCGCTGCGAGCTGCGTGGTCGTTAGCGCCGCCGCTTGCGTGGTTGTCAGCGCTCCGACTTGCGTACCGGAGAGGGCGTTAACGTTGGTTGTGTTGAGCGCCTGCACCTGCGCCGTCGTCAGCGCCGCCACCTGGGTATCGGCGAGCGCGGCGATGTTGGTGTCAGAGAGGCCGCGCACTTGTGTTGTGCTGAACTGCGCGACCTGGCTTGCGCTGAACTCGGCGAAGTCGCCGCTTGCTAGCGAAGCGAGCTGGGTCGCCGTGAAGCCCCGCAGTTGCGTGCCGTTGAGGGCGGCAACCTGCGTGGCGTCGAGCGCCGAAACTTCCGTGTTCGAGAGCGCTTGCAGATGGAGCGTCGAGAGCGCGCCGACCTGCGTGGCGGTCAACGCGCCGACCTGCGTTTCATCGAGCGCCGCGAACTTGGTGGAGCTGATGGCGCCAAGCTGGGTGGCGGTAAGCGCCGCGACCTGGGTGTCCGCCAGCGCAGCCAATTGGGTTGCGGCGAGCGCGCTGACCTGCGCTGTGGTCAGAGCGGCGATTTGCGTTGCCGCGAATTCGCCGATGTCGCTGGCATCCAGCGCCGCGAGCTGCGTCGTGGTGAGAGCCGCGACCTGGCTGGTCGTCATCGCCGCGACTTGCGTGTCGACAAGGCCGGCGACATTCGTCGCCGTCAGCGCTTGGACTTGTGTCGTGGTCATCGCGGCGACCTGCGTTTCAGCCAGATCGCCGACATTCGTTGCGGTGAGGTTGCGAACCTGAGTTGCCGAAAGCGCTGCGATCTGTGTGGCCGCGAACTCCGCGATGTCGCCCGACGACAGCGCGCTGACCTGCGTCGAGGTCAACGCAGCGACCTGTGTGGTCGAGAGCGCGCCGACTTGCGTGGCGTCGAGGGCCGAGAGATTTGTCGTGCTGACCGCCTGCACCTGCGCTGTCGTGAGCGCCGCGACCTGCGTGGTCGAGAACGCGCCGGTTTGCGTTTCCGTCATCGCCGCCACATTCGTAGTCGAGACAGCCTGCAGTTGGGTGGCGGTCAGCGCTGCGACTTGCGTGTCACTAAGCGCAGCGAAGTTGGTGGCGTTGAAGGCCTGGACCTGTGTGGTCTGAAGCGCACCGATCTGCGTCTCCGTGAACTCGCCGACATCCGTCGCGTCGAGTGCGCCAATCTGGGTTGTCGTCAGCGCACGGATAAGAGTTGTGCTCATCGATGCGACTTGTGTGGCCTCGAGCGCCTTAGCCGCGGTGGTGGAGAGCGCCGCAACCTGCGTCGCTGTCATCGCGCCGGCCTGCGTCTCAGTCAGCGCTGCAACGTTTGTCGCCGTGAGGCCAGCCACCTGTGTTGCGAGCAGCGACGACACTTGGGTCGTGGTCAGCGCGGCGATCTGCGTATCCGTCAACGCCTGCAAGTGCGTTGTCGCGAAGGACTGCACCTGGGTCGTCGTAAAGGCCGCCACCTGCGTATCAGCAAGCTCGCCGATGTTGGTTGCGGTCAGCGCCCGAACTTGCGTTGTCGAGAGGGAGGCGAGTTGTGTCGTCGTCAGCTCAGCGACGTCAGTTGCCGAGAAGCCGGCGATTTGCGTAGCCGTCAGCGAGCGGACTTGTGTGGTGTTGAGCGCCGCGACTTGCGAGGCGTCTAGCGCAGAGGCGGCGCTCGTGGAGAGGCTGGCCAGTAGAGCGCCGCTCATGGCTGCGACTTGTGTGGCTGAAAGCTCGCCGATGTCGGTGGCGTTCAGGCCGCCGACTTGCGTCGTGGTGAGGCCAGACATCTGCGTTGTGGTGAGCGCGGCCGCCTGGTTCGAGTCCAGCGCCGAAAGCGTGGTGGCGGAAAGCGATTGCAGCTGGGTCGAGCTGAAAGCGGCGATCTGCGTGCCGGCCAGCGACGCCATGTTTGTGGACGTCAGCGCCTGCACTTGGGTCTTTGTTAGCGCGCCGAGTTGCGTTTCGCTGAACTCCGCAATGTCCGTCGCGTCGAGCGCCGAGAGTTGCGTCGAGGTAAGGCCTTTCACCTGCGTCGTTGTCAACGCGGCCATCTGCGTGGCGTCGAGAGCAGCGAGCGCGTCGGTCGTCATGCGGCCGACCTGTGTTGCGCCGAACGCGGCCACCTGTGTGCCTGCAAGGGAGGCGACGTTAGTGGCGGTTAGCGCCTGCACTTGTGTCGTCAGCAGGTTGCTCAGTTGTGTCGTGGTGAACTCAGCGACATCGGCGGCGCCGAGCGCGTCGATCTGGGTTGTCGTAAGTCCTTTGATCTGCGTCGCCGTCAGCGCCGCGACTTGTGTCCCGTCCAGGTGGGATAGGTTCGTATCGGTCAGCGCGCGCAGCTGCGTCGTCGTCAAGCCGGCAACTTGTGTAGCCGTCAGCGCCGCCGTCTGCGTCTCTGTCAGGCCATTGACGTTGGTGGCTGAGAGCGAGGCAATCTGCGTGGCGTCAAAGGCCGCAATCTGCGTGTCAACGAGCGCTGCCACCGTCGTCGCCGTCAAGCCCTTCACCTGGGCGGTAGTCAGCGCCGCTATTTGGGTCGTGGCCAGTTCGGCAATGTCTGTGGCTTCGAGCGATGCGATTTGCGTCGTGGTCAGGCCGGCGATTTGGGTCGCTGTAAGCGCGCTCATCTGAGATGCATCGAGCGCCGATAGGTTGGTGGCGGTGAGCGCGCGGAGCTGGGTCGTCGAAAGCGCTTGCACCTGGTTGGTGGTCATGGCGCCGACTTGCGTTTCCGTCAGCGCGGTCACCTGAGCAGTTGAAACTGCGGCCAGCTGCGTCGTCGTCAGGGCGGCCACTTGGGTATCAGCCAGCGCCGCAAAATTGGTCGTGCTGAGAGCTTGGACCTGCGTGTCGAGGAGGGCGCCGATCTGAGTCTCGGTAAACTCGCCAAGATCAGTGGTGCGAAGCGCGGTAATCTGCGAAGCCGTGAACGCACGCACCTGCGTTGTGCTCATGGCGGCGACTTGGGTATCCGCCATGGCGCGAACGTTGGTGGTGGACAGCAACGCGATCTGCGTGCTGGTCAGAGCGCCGATCTGCGTCGTGGTCAGCGCACCAATATTCGTGGCGTTCAGGCCCTGCACCTGGTTGGACGCCAATGCCGCGATTTGCGTGTTGGCAAATGCAGCGATCTGCGTGTCCGACATGCTGCTGATGCTGGACGCCGACAACGATTGCACTTGCGCCGTCGAAAGCGCGCCGATCTGTGTTTCGGTCAAATCGCCGACATTCGTCGTCGTCAGACCCGTGATTTGCGTCGTCGTCAGCGCGGCGATCTGTGTGTTGGTGAAGTCGGAAATGTCCGTCGCATTGAGCGCCGACATCTGCGTTGTCGTCAGCGCCTTGACCTGTGTCGTGCTCAGTGACGCGAACTGCGCGCTGTCAAAGCCAGAGACCGCCGTCGCCGTCAGTGACGCAATCTGCGTTGCAGTGATGGCGCCGATCTGCGTGTTGGTCATCGCCGCGACGTTCGTCTCGGTGAGGCCGGCAATCTGCGTGGCGCCGAGCGCGCTCACCTGCGTTGTGGTCAGCGCGGCGATCTGGGTATCGGTGAAGGCGGCGATCGTAGAGGCCGAGAACGCCTTGACTTGGCTGGTTGTGAACGCGGCGACCTGAGTATCGGCCATGCTGGCCATGTTGGTCGACGTCAGAGCCTGAACTTGCGTCGCCGCGAGGTTCGCGATCTGCGTGGTCGTCATCTCGGCCACGTCTTCAGCGGTGAGGCCGGAAATTTGCGTGGCCGTCAGCGCCTTGATTTGCGTGGCGTTGAGCGCGCCCATCTGCGTCTCATCGAGCGCCGAGAGGGTGGTCGTATCGAGCGCGGCGAGCTGCGTGCGTTGCAGCGCGCCGATTTGAGTGGTGGTAAAGGCGCCGATCTGCGTCGCGTTGAGCGAGGTAAGCGAAGTGACCGAAAGCGAGGCGACTTGGGTCGTCGTCAGCGCTGCGATTTGCGTGTCTGCAAGCGCGCCGACTGCCGTGGACGTGAGCCCCTTCACTTGAGCGCCGGTGAGAGCGGCGACTTGCGTCGCGGCCAGCGCGCCAACTTGCGTCGCGTCGAAGGCGGCGACCTGCGTGGTGGAAAGCGATTGCAGTTGCGTCGACGTCAGCGCAGCGACTTGTGTGTCCGCCAGATAGCCGACTGTGGTCGCCGTCAGGCTCTTCAGCTGCGTCGTGCTTAGCGCGCCGATCTGCGTGCTGGTGAACTCCGCGATGTCGTTCGCCGAGAGGCTCGTGATCTGCGAGGCCTTCAAGCCCTGAACTTGCGTTGTCGTCATCGCGGCGACTTGCGTGTCGCTCAGGGCCGCCAGCGCGGTGTTCGTGAGCGACTGGAGTTGCGTCGCTGTCAGCGCGCCGACCTGGGTGTCAGTGAAGGCGCCCATGTTGCCGGCTGTGAAGGCGCGCACTTGCGTCGTGGCCAGCGCGGCCATCTGCGTGGTCGTGAGCGCGCCGAGCTGGGTGTCGGAGAGAGCGGTTAGGGTCGTCGCCGTGAAAGCTTGCAGTTGCGTCGCCGTGAACGCCGCCATCTGCGTGTCATCGAGCGCGCCCATGGTCGTGGCGCTGAGACTTCTCAGTTGCGTCGAGGTCAGCGCCGCGAGTTGCGTCGCGGCAAACTCCGCCACGTCCGTGGCGTTGAGGCCCGCGATCTGTGCGGCCGTCAGCGACGAGGCTTGCGTCGTCGTCAGCGCCGCAACCTGCGTGTCCGTCAGAGCTGAAAGGCTCGTCGTGGAGAGCGCCTGGATTTGCGAGGTCGTCAGCGCCGCGATCTGCGTGTCGTTCAGCGCCGCGATGTTGGTGTCGTTGATGGCGCGGACTTGTGTCGTCGACATCGCCGCGATCTGCGTGCCGGTGAGTTCGCCGACATCATCCGACGTGAACGCCGCGATCTGCGTCGTCGTGAGTTCCTTGACTTGCGTGGTCGTCAAGGCGCGCGCTTGGGTCGTGTCCAACGCCGAGACTGCCGTCGCCGTCAGGCGCGCGATCTGCGTGGCCGCGATCGAGCGCACCTGCGTCGTCGAAAGTTCGCTAATATCAGTCGCGTCGAGGCCGGAGACCTGCGCGGTAGTAAGGTTGGCGATCTGCGTGGCCGTGAGCGCCGCGGTTTGGGTCGCATCGAGGGCGGAGATGTTCGTCGCGCTAAGCGCTTGAATTTGTGAGGTGGCGAGCGCGGCGACCGCAGTTGTGCTGAAATTCGCGACAAGGGTCGTCGTCATCACGCCGAGCTGCGGCGAGTTAAGCGCCAGGAGCTGGTTTGAAGAAAACACGACATCGCTTGAGAAGTTCGGGATCTGCGTTGTCGTCAACGCACGCATCTGCGTGGTTGTGATCGCCGTAACTTGCGTGCTTGAGAGCGCGCCTATGCCCGTCGTGCTGATCGCAGCAATTTGTGTGGGCGCAAGGGAGGCGATCGTCGTCGTCGAAAGGCCTTGGATGGCCGTGACTGACAGCGCGCCGATCTGCGCGGCGGACAAGCTCGTAATCGTCATTTTCGGACCATCCTGGTCATGAAAGAGCCGACGTTCGGTCGACCCACGCGCACACGAGGGGCTTCTGCTCCCCATGGCTCGCGGTTCCACATTTACTTTGAATGTGTTGCCGAGGCGTTGCCGCCGCTTCGCAAAAAGTGTCTCGTTTCACTTAACGCTGAGACGTCACGCGCGCGGTTCTTCATGTCTCGTCAACCAACGCGGAGAAGCGCTGTGCGTAAGTTAATTCTCTGCTAAAGCCACTGCATGACTGACGCTGCAAGCACGCAAGAAAAAGCCTGGCGCCCTCGTTCTATCTCGGCGCTAGTCTTGTTCTTCGCTATCCTGATGGGAGCGGGGGGCGTTCTCACACCGCCGCCCGTTCGCAGCTCGAACGCCGCCGATCAATTCAATGCGCCGGCCGCGCAGGAGCGCCTTGCGCGCATCCTTGGCGATGGAGCGCCTCATCCAGTCGATAGCACCGCCGCCGACGTCACCCGCGCGGCGTTGCTGCGCGAGATTGAAGCGCTCGGCTTTCGCCCCGAAGTGCGCGAGTCCTTCATCTGCCGACCCCAACCGCGGTCACCCCTCGTCGACTGCGCCTTCGTCCGGAACATCGTCTTCTCGGTCGGTCCCGCAGTCGGCCCAGCAATCCTCGCCGCCACCCACTATGACAGCGTTCCCGCTGCGCCAGGCGCAAGCGACGCGGGCATCGGCATGGCGGCCTGGCTCGAGGTCGCGCGCCTCATGGCCCGCGAGCCCCTGCAACGGCGCATCATCTTCCTCATCAGTGACGGGGAGGAGCCCGGCCTTCTAGGCGCCCACGCGTTCGCACATGACCCGCTCATGGCGGATGTCCAATCGCTGGTGAATCTTGAGGCCCGCGGCACGCGTGGGCCGGCCATTTTCTTCGAAAGCAATCAGCCGAACGGCGATGCCGTGGCCGCGTACGCCAACGCCCCGCGCCCCATCGCCAATTCGGTGATGGCGGACGTTTACGCCCTCTTATCGAACTCGACTGACGTCACTGCGCTCCGTCGACCTGGCCTCGACGTCATCAACATCGCGCTCTTGGATGGCCTGGAAGATTATCACACCCCGCAGGACTCGCTTGGGTCCTTCAACACCGCCAGTCTCCAGCACATGGGCGACATGGCGCTCGCCACAACGCGGGCCCTTGCCCGTAGCCCCAATGCCGATCGCGCCACGCCGCAAGTCTATACCGATATCGCCTCACGCGCCTTCATCAGCGTGCCGAGTTGGACAGCGCAAACGCTTCTCGCTGTCGCCGCGTTGCTCTCCTTCGCCGCGTTCTGGCGCACAGGCCGTAACGGCCGTTGGCGCGCGTTCGGAGCGCCCTTGTTGGGAGTCGTTCTCGCGGCCACTCTGGTGTTCGCCATCGGCTTCCTAATGGGGTTGGCGCGTCCTGGTCAGGATTATTGGTTCGCTCACGCCGAGCCCATGCGCGCCGTCTGCATTCTGGCGACGCTGCTGGCCATGATCGCCGCACCGACTCTCTTGCGCATCTCATCAGCCACGCAACTTGGTACAGCCGCGGGCTTTTGGTTCACGGCGCTCGGCCTCGCATTGTCGTTTGCGCTGAACGGCGCATCGATCCTCTTCGTACTCCCTGCGGTCGTGTACGCCGTCGGCGCAGTCGTCAGCTTCATTTGGCCACGCGCGCTTGCAACGGGCGGCGCTTGCGCCGCGCTCGTTGCGGCTCTGGTTTGGGCGCCCACGATCAATTTGATAGAGTTGGCGCTCGGCTACGAAATGCCGTTCGCGATCGCCTTGCTGATGTCGATCGTGGCGTTGACATGGCTCGGCGCAATCTTTGCCGCGCTTGGCGTCAAACGTCGCTTTACTATTGCAGGCCTCGGCGCAGCGCTTGCCGTCGCGCTCGCCACTACCGCTGTCGCGCCCGCCAGTAGCGAAAGCCGACCGCGCGCGCTCAACTTGAATTACTTTCTCGACGCCACGAGCGGCGAGGGCTACGTGCTCGCCGGCTGGTCCGCGCGCGCTCTGCCGGTCACCCTTGCGCACGCCGGATTTGCCTTCACGCCCCGCTCGGTGTTGCCGGGCGACATTTACGAAACCTGGGCTGCGCCGACCGACGCTGTGCCTGCACCCACGCCGTCGTTGGAAAGCGTAACGGTCAGCGCCGACGGCCGCAGCATTCGCGCCACCTTGCGGATGAACGGCGTCTACCGCGCCATTGTGCGCATGCCGCGAACCTCCGCGCCAAATTCCGTCTCCATCCGCGGCGTTGAAACCTCCTTTGCCGACACCGGCGGCGACCCGGAGTCCGATTTCGTCAACGCCGCATGCCAAGGCCGCGCCTGCGATGGCGCCCAGATCATCATCACCTTGTCCGAACCACTCACCGCGCCTCAAGATTGGTTCATCATCGGCCAAACGCCGGGCTTCACCACCGAAGCTTCGCGCCGCGCCATCGCTCAACGCGGCGGCGCCGCAACCCCGATCCAATTCGGCGATGGCGCCGTCACGCTTCAGCGCTTGGCGATCACGCCGGCGACCCGCTAGGCCCAAGCAATGGCAAAGAAGATCCTCCAACGATGCCGCTGGGCCGGCGACGATCCGCTCATGCAGGCCTACCACGACGAAGAGTGGGGCGTGCCGCTGCGCGACAGCCGCATGCTTTGGGAAATGCTCATGCTCGAAGGTTTTCAGGCTGGCCTTGCCTGGATCACGGTACTGAAGAAGCGCGAAGCCTTCCGCAAAGCGTTCAAGGGCTTCGATCCCGAGAAGGTCGCGCGTTTCGGCGAGAAGAATATCGAGCGCCTTATGGCCGATGCCGGCATCATCCGCGCGCGCGCCAAGATCGAAGCCACGATCGCCGGCGCCAAGATTTATTGCGACATGACCAAAAATGGCGAGGATTTCGCCGCTTATTGCTGGTCGTTCACCGAGGGCAAGGTCGTGAAGGGCGATGGCCGCACCTTCCCGGCGACCACAGACCTCTCCGAGCGCATCTCCAAGGACCTGAAGAAACGCGGCTTCAAGTTCGTCGGCCCCACAATCGTTTACGCATGGCTGCAAGGCGTCGGCATCGTGAACGACCACGCCGCGACGTGTTTCCGTCGCCAAAAAGTCTGAACCCGGCCCGCCCGGAAGGGCGCTCTGAGCAAAAGCGACAAAAACTGAGGCGCCGGACTTGCAAGCCGGCCCGGCGCTCGTCATTAAGCGGGCCTCCGGAGAGGTGCTAGAGTGGCTGAATAGGCCGGTCTCGAAAACCGGAGTACGTGCAAGCGTACCGAGGGTTCGAATCCCTCCCTCTCCGCCAGTCTAGGTCAAAAAGATCGATGAGATGGCGGATGCGCCCTAGTAGAGCGCCGCCACCGCACGCGCTTCGGCGGCGATCGCGTTGCGCAACTCCGCCGGCGCCAGCACTTCGATCTCGGCGCCGAGGCGAAGCAATTGCCGACGCGCTTGCGAGATCGCTTCGATTGGAATTTCGGCTTTGATCCAGCCGTCCGGCTTGCAGGCGCGGTGGCTGGCCTCGGCGACCTCGGACGCCGCTGGGCTGACGTCGCGCAGGATGCGCCGACCGATGGGGGAAAGTTTCACTGTCGCGCGCTCCCCCAGCAAGCGCGCCTCAAACTCTTTCGCCCACGCTGTCCAGAACCGCGCGAGATCAAAGCGCGGCGGACGCAGCGCTTTCCCACTTAGCACCTCAAGGTGCTGAATGTTGGATACCCGATAAGTGCGAGGTTGGCCCTTCGCGGCGGCGACCAAATACCAAATGCCGCCTTTGAGCACGAGACCGAGCGGATCGAGGTCGCGCGTCACAAGGTCTTTCCAACTTTCATAACGCACACGAATGCGCTTCTCCTGCCAAACGGCGGCGGCCAGCGCGGGCAGTATATCCGGCGGATCGGCGCGGCTGTACCAATTCACGGGATCGAGATGAAAGCGCGACGCCACGCGTTGTGCGCTCGCGCCCGCGTCCGTGGGCAAACTTGCGAGCAGTTTGAGTTGCGCCGCTGCTGCTTCCGCGCCAACGCCGAGATCGCTCGCCGCATCGCCAACGCCTGCAAGCAACAGCGCTTCAGCCTCCGACGGTGTGAAACCCGTCAGCCGCGTGCGATACCCGTCGAGCAGCGCGAACCCGCCGGCGCGTCCGCGCTCGGCATAAACCGGCACGCCGGCAGCGCTCAATTGATCAATGTCGCGATAGATCGTGCGCACGGAGACTTCGAACTCTTGAGCCAACGCTTCGGCGCTCAAGCGCCCGCGCATTTGCAAAAGGATCAGGATCGATAAGAGACGGCTCGCACGCATTTCGCGATCATCGCACAAAATCATGACATAGGGTGGCAGGTTTAGCGGCCTAAGCTCCTCGGCCGTTTCAGATTTCGCGAGGGGAGAGACATGCAATGGACCAGCAAAGACGGGCGCTCATTGCCGCCGGCGGCGTGGCGCTCCTGCCGGCCTGCGCGACGGGTGCGCCTGTGAGCGCCCCGCCAAGCTTCGATCCCATGCCGCCGTTGCCGACCACCCCAACCCCGGGACGCCCCGGCGACTTCAACTTCCTTAGCGGGGAGTGGCGCATCCACAACCGCTCTATCGTCAACGGCGCTTGGCTCGAATACGAGGGGGAGGCGACGGTCTACGGTATCCTCGCCGGTGTCGGCAGCGTCGAAGAACTCCGTATCCCGAGCCGGAACTTCTCCGGCATGGGCCTGCGGCTACTCGACGTAGAAAACCGTGTCTGGTCAGACCATTGGGTGAACGCTCGCTCCGGCGTAGTGACCACGCCAGGCCAGCTCGGCAGCTTCGAAAATGGCGTTGGAATCTTCGTCACGGACGATGTCGATAACGGTGTGCCGGTAAAATACGCCGGCGTCTGGGACTTGATCACGCCGACCAGCTGCCGGTGGCGGCAAGCATCATCCCGCGACGGCGGTCGAACGTGGGGTCAGAACTGGATCATGAACTGGACACGTGTCGCATAAATATCTGAATTAACACGGGAATGGGCGGCAAGCGGCGGCCGGCAAAGGGCCGCTGCTCAGCTCCAAAAAATGTCCCGCATCCGCATTGACGCTGCACCAGCGTTTCCTTTATATCGCCGCTCCCCGTCCGCGCGAGCTTCGTGCGGACGCGCTTGAGTTTTGGAAGACAAGTCCGATGTTCGCGGTAATTAAGACGGGCGGTAAGCAATACCGGGTGGCCAAGGACGACGTGATCGTCGTCGAAAAGCTGGCGGGCGACGCTGGCGCCAAAGTCACGTTCTCGGACGTGCTGATGACCGGCGACGGCAAGACCGTGAAGCTCGGCAAGGACCTGTCCGGCATCACCGTGATGGGCACGCTGGTCGAAACGTCGAAGGGTGAGAAGGTCACGGTGTTTAAAAAGCGCCGCCGCAACACCTACCGCCGCAAGAACGGCCATCGTCAGCTCGAGAGCCACGTCAAAATCACCGCCATCGGCAGCGGCAAGGAATAAGAGGGCGTCATGGCTCACAAAAAAGCAGGCGGTTCGTCGCGCAACGGTCGTGACTCGCAAGGCCAACGCCTGGGCGTGAAGCGCTTTGGCGGCCAATCCGTGAACGGCGGCGAGATCCTCGTCCGTCAACGCGGCACGAAATTCCATCCCGGCACTAACGTCGGCCTCGGCCGCGATCACACGCTCTTTGCCCTTTGCCAGGGCCAGGTGCAGTTCGCGACTAAGCGAGATGGCCGCACTTACGTATCCATCGCGCCGATTGCAGTCGCGGCGGAATAGGCGAAAACGGAAGAGACCTTCCCGGATCGCCTGACAACAGGGCGATCCGGTTCCCGAGATAGCGTGGGGCGCCCGGATCACGGCGCCCCTTTTTCTTTGCCCCGCGCGAACCAGAGCCAGAGGAGGCTCGTTATGCGCGACGTGATCGAGATCGAGACCAATCGTTTGAAGCTGCGGCGGCTGCGCATGAGCGACGCGCAACGCATTGCGTGCTTCCTCGACGATCCGGGCGTGGGGCGCATGCTTGCGATGACGCCGCTTCCGTATCCGAGCGTCGCCGCCGAAGGCTGGATCATGATCACGCGCGCCCGCGCGCCGCTTGAGCGCGATTTCGTCTATGCCATCGACCGAGAGGACGAGGGTTTGATCGGCTGCATCGGCGCACATCAGCGCGAGGGCCGCACGTTCGAGGTCGGCTATTGGATCGGCCGGCCGTATTGGGGGCAGGGCTACGCCACCGAAGCGGCGCGCGGCTTCGTCGCCGCCGCCTCGAAGCTGGGCGCTCTGGAGGCCGGTCACTTTGCCGACAACCCAGCTTCGGGCCGTGTGCTGACCAAAGCCGGCTTTACCTATACCGGCGAAGTGAAGTCGATGTTCTCGCTCGGCCGCGGCGAGAGCGTGCCGTGCAAACGGATGCGCTTCGCGGCGGAGGCTGAGCAAGGCTTTGGCCGCCGCGAAACAGCAGCAGCTTAACGGATGTGTTAGCCGGGCTAGTGGCGAACTGGCCCGGCGCACGCTAGATTTGCGGTCTCAGGAGCATGTTATGGGTTTGCGCGTAGCCGTCGTCGGCGCCACGGGAAATGTGGGCCGAGAAATGTTGGCGATCCTCGAAGAGCGGCTGTTTCCGGCCGATGAGGTGTTCGCGCTCGCGTCGCGCCGCTCGATCGGTGTTGAAGTCAGCTATGGCGACAAAACGCTTAAGGTGAAAGACCTCGAGACGTTCGATTTCTCCGGTGTCGATCTCGTGTTGATGAGCGCGGGCGGCTCGGTCTCCAAAGAATGGTCACCCAAGATCGGCGCAACTGGCGCTGTCGTGATCGACAATTCCAGCGCTTGGCGCATGGATCCGCGCGTGCCGCTCGTCGTGCCTGAAGTGAATCCGGACGCGGTGTTCGGCTACGACAAGCTCAACATCATCGCCAACCCGAATTGTTCGACTGCACAACTCGTCGTCGCGCTAAAGCCGCTGCACGACAAAGCGAAGATCAAGCGCGTCGTCGTCGCCACCTATCAGTCCGTCTCTGGCGCGGGCAAGGACGCGATGGACGAGCTCTTCAACCAAACGAAGAAGCTCTACGTGAACGACGAGATGGTGAAAGAGCATTTCACCAAGCAGATCGCCTTCAACGTCATCCCGCACATCGATGTGTTCATGGAGGATGGCTACACGAAGGAAGAATGGAAGATGATGGTCGAGACCAAGAAGATCTTGGACCCTTCGATCAAACTCACCGCGACATGCGTGCGCGTGCCAGTGTTCGTCGGTCACTCGGAAGCGATCAACATTGAGTTCGAGAACCCGATCACGGCCGAGGAAGCGCAGGAAATTCTGCGCGAAGCGCCGGGCGTGATGCTGGTCGATCGTCGTGAAGACGAAGGCTACATCACGCCGGTCGAAGCCGTGGGCGAGTTCGCCACCTTCGTCAGCCGCGTGCGTGAAGATGCGACGGTTGAGAACGGCCTCTCGCTCTGGTGCGTCAGCGACAACCTCCGCAAGGGCGCCGCACTCAACGCCGTGCAAATCGCCGAGCTGATGCTGAACAAGGGTCTGTTTAAACGTCTTCAGGCGGCCTGAGTTCAGACGCTGCGCGGCTGTGAGCCGCGCTAACACAACTTGTTACAAAAAGTGTTCGCCACTCGTCGTTGCGCGCGTGGCCGAACGCGCGCGCATTTCCTATCTAGGCGGTGCGGGGACCCAAACGATGCGCATCGCAATCGAGCAGCCGACGGCGTCGGACATCGACGTCATCCACGCCTTGTTGGCCGAGACCTATTGGTCGCCCGGCATTCCGCGCGAAACCGTTGCCCGCGCCGCCGCCAACTCAATCTGCGTCATCGCACGCGATGAGTCTGGCGCACTCGTCGGCTTTGCACGCCTCGTCACCGATCGGGCCACCTTCGCCTGGCTCTGCGATGTGATCGTGTTGCCCGCACACCAGGGGCAGGGCGTCGCGCGCGGTCTCGTGCGCGCGTTGCAGGCGCATCCCGAACTCCAAGGCCTGCGCCGCTGGCTGCTCGGCACCAAAGACGCACACGGCGTTTATGCGCCGCTGGGCTTCACGCCCATCGAAGAGCCGCACCGGCTCATGCACATCCGAAACACCACGCCTTACGGAAAGCCGACGCTATGACGGACGCTGCACTCCCAGCATCGCCCTCCGACGCCGAGAAGCGCGCCGGCTTCATGGCCGCCGCCTCGGCCTACGTCGTCTGGGGCTTCCTGCCGCTCTATCTGAAGCTGCTTGCAACGGTCGATGTGCGCGAAGTTCTTGCGCAACGTATCCTCTGGGCCGCGCCGTCGGCCTTCATCGCTGTCTTCTTGATGAGCGGTTGGCGGCCCGGCTGGCGCGAGATCGCGACCGCGTTCAAGCCATCGATGATCGGCACGCTTGTCGTCTCGGCGCTGTTCATCTTCATGAACTGGGGCCTCTACGTTTATCTCGTGCTGCATGAGCGTGTGATCGAATCCGCGCTGGCGTATTTCCTCGCGCCGCTCGTCGCTGTCGCCGTCGGCGTCACCTTCTACAAAGAGAAGATCTCCTCGCCGCAGATCATCGCGCTCGCACTGGCGCTTCTCGGTGTCATTGTGCAAGGCTTCGCGCTTGGTGCGCCGCCATGGGCCGCGCTCGCTCTGTGCGCAACTTGGTCTGCGTACGCCATCATCCGGAAGCGCGCGCCGGTGCCGGCAGCGGTCGGTCTGTTCATCGAAAGCCTGGCGCTCGCGCCGCTCGCGCTCGGCCTGCTTTTCTGGGCAAGCAGCGAGGCGCCGCTCGCCTTCACCAGCGATTGGTCGCACGCGCTGCTGCTCGCGTTTGCCGGTCCGGTCACCGCTATCCCGTTGATGGCGTTTGCGTTCGGCGCGCGGCGCGTGAGCTTTACAACATTAGGCCTGCTGCAATTTCTCGCGCCATCTTTGCAGTTCACCACGGGAATTCTGTTCGGCGAACCATTTACGCTCTTGCGCGGCGTCAGTTTTGCGTTGATTTGGGCGGGTCTGGTGTTCTTCTCATGGGACACGCTGAGGCGCGCCAGGGCGGCGTGAGCACGCATGAACGATTGCACATATTACGCCATCGGCGATGTGCATGGCGAAATCGAGAAGCTCGATCGGCTGCTTGAGTACATCCGCGAAGATGCGCGGCGTAGCGGCGCCGCGCACAAGATCGTCTTCCTCGGCGATCTCATTGATCGCGGCTTCGATAGCCGCGCCGTAGTCGAACGCGCGAAGACCGCCGCTGAGCGGGGCGAGGCCATTTGCATTCGAGGCAATCACGAAGAGCTGATGCTGCATGCGCTCGATAAACAAGAATCGATAGGCGTGTATTTCTGGGCCGAGAACGGCGGCGACGAAACCATCGCCTCATACAAGCGCGCGAATGGGGACAGTGACGATTGGCGCGACGCGATTGATAAGTCCCACATCACCTGGCTCCGCACGCTGCCGGCCATATGGCGCGACGAAGCGCGCAAGCTTGTCTTCGTTCACGGCGGCATCGATCCGACGACGTTTCCGAACTGCAGCGATGAGCTGCGCATGTGGACGCGCTCGGACAAGTTCTTCAGTGTGAGCCGCTGGCCCGCGCGGCCGGAGCTTGAGGGGATCTGCGTCGTCCACGGTCACACGCCGACGCACGATTTCGAGCCGCACTACAATCTGCAGCGCATCAATGTCGATACCGGCGCGTGCTTCGGCGGCCCGCTCACGTGTGTTGTTCTTGCGCCGGCGCAGAAGCCGCGTTTCTTACGCGCATGATCGCCGCGATCAGCACGAGCCACGCCGCCGTCGGGCAGATCGGCAGCACCTGATACACAGCCAGTGCGATCGCGTACCCCGCGCCCCAAGCGAAGATCGCAACGATCCACCCGAAGAGGTTGCGCGGCACGCCCAGCAACGCGCCGGCGATCAGAAGCATCGTGTAATCGTAGAAGAACATGTAAGGCGAGATCAGCAGCGTCGCCGCGCACAACGCCGCCCCGCCTGCGTTGCGATCACCCTTTAAGAAGCAGTAGCCGGCCGCGATCACCGCGCCAATTGCGCTCACAACGTGCGCGCCCATCGCAATCGCTTGCGGCACATGCATGCCGAGCAGGTTCGCGAACAGCGACGCGTAGGCCGGCGTCGTAATGCGCTGACCGCTGATCAGGCCCTGCGAGCGTTCAAGGTTCTCGAAAAAGCGAATGTAAGAATCGAAGCCGAACACCAACCCCGCAAAGACAACAAACGCAGTGGCCGCCACCGCCGCCGCGACGAACGCCGTCCACCGGCGCGAGAGCGCTAAGAACACCGGCCAGAGGATCGCCAAGTGCGGCTTGATCGCCAGAAGCCCGACAAGCGCGCCCGCGAGCCGCGGCCTCTTATCCACCCAATGCAGCGCCAGCCCGGTAATGCCGCTGATCAGCATGCCTGCTTGGATCGAGCCAAACTGATAAAGCACAGCGGGCGCCGTTGCCGGAAAGATCAGCGATCGCCAATCCGGCAAGAACTTGCGGATCACGAGCAGAAGAAACACGAACGTCGAGATCGCGAATGTCAGTGCTGAGACCGGATAGGGAAGCAGCGCCAGCACGCAGCAAATTAGCAGCCATGTCGGCGGCGAATTCCACGGTGCAAAGAACCGCGCGTCGAGCGCGATGGTCTTTTGGAACGGGTACATAAACGTCGGGTCATGCAGTTGCGCTGCATGCCCTTCGAGTGCGCCGCGCCCGGCAGCCCAAAACGCGATGTAATCACCGAACAAAGGTTGACCGCTGGGAAGCGAAAGATTGTGCGCCTCCATGAGGCGCATCACCATGTAACCAAAGGTGAGCGCCGCGGTGACGATCGCGACGCCTTCAAGGCCAAGACGTTTCAGAGACATGAGTAAAGTGCATCAATCAGTTTGAGGGAGCGCGGATCGCCCATAATGAAGTGCGATTGCTTGTTCATGACATAGCCGGCCGAAACGCCGGCCACAGGATCGCCGAAGCCAACCGAACCTCCGGCCCCAGAATGGCCGAACGCCTCGAGATTGGGGCCGTAGATCTTGTTTGAGTTGCCGATGATGCCGGTGCGCCAGTCCACATTGTAGGGCAGCACCAGATCGTCGCCCTTCCAGCGGCGTTTGGTGAGCGAATCGAACGCTTCCTGCGAAAGCACACGCGCGCCGTTGATGAAACCCGACGTCGCATACACTTCGTAGAGTCGCGCAACGCCCAGCGCCGTGCCGTGGCCATTGGCGGAAGGGATCTCAATCTTGCGCCATTGGGTCGAGCCGCGCACTGGCGCCGCCCACTTGCTGAAGAACGCCGCTTTGCGCGGCGGCGTGATCTCACCGAAGTCGCCGCCCCGCGTCGGCTTTTTCATCTCGGATGCGCGCGCATGCTCGTTCTCAGGCGTGCCAATCTGAAAATCGATGCCGAGCGGCGCGCAAATATCCTCGCGAAGAACTGTGCCAAGCGAACGCCCGCCTGCGCGCTGCGCAACCTCTCCGGCGATGTAGCCCCATGTCAGCGGATGATACCCGCTTGCGCTTCCCGGCGGCCAAAGCGGGGCCAGCGCCGCAATCGCTTCCGCGCACACCGGCGGATCGAGCCACAGGTCTGGATCGATCGGATCGATAAAGCCAGGAACGCCAGCCTGATGCGCCAACGTCTGCGCAATCGTCACGCGATCCTTGCCGTGCGCGCCAAAAGCCGGCCACAGCGCCGAAACTGGCGCGTCATAATCCAACAAGCCTTGATCAAACAACTTGGCCAGAACGATCGCGCTGACGCCCTTTGTCGTCGAATAGACGGGCACGATCGTGTCTTTCACCCACAGCCGCGTGTGTTCGCGATTGGCCCAGCCACCCCAAATATCAACGACGACTTCGCCATCCCGCACGGCCGCGAAGCCCGCGCCCATCTCTTCGCTAAGTTGTTCGGCAAACACATCGCGCACGCGCTCGAAGCCCGGCGCCACAAAGCCATCGACCATCACGCCAGCTCCATATGGCGCGCGCGCGGCCAGGTCACCGGATCGGTCAACACGTCTTGCGCCTCCGGCAACAGCAGGTCCTCACTCTCCGCCGCCATCGACCGGACGATCACGTCGTACACGCCGCCCGTTGCGCCTTCGAGCGCGATCGCCGGCGCATCGCCGCGCACGCGCCGCGCGACAAACAGCGCCGACAGCAGATCGCCTGTGCCCTTCGGCGCACGCGGCAGCCGCGCCGTCTCGCAAAACCAATCGCCAGTTGGCGCAGCCAGCAGATTGCCCAATCCCAGCGCCGTGCGGATCGAGGAGCACAGTACAGGTTTGCCAATCCTCCGCGCCGCTTCACGTGCTGCGGCGATACTGTCGATCGTCCGCCCCGTCAGCATGCCGAGCTCAAATGCGTTCGGCGTCAGCCAGTCCGCATGCGGGCAAAGCCCCTGCATGATCGCTTCCGAAATCGCGCTGCTGACATAAACGCGCCCGTCGTCTCCCAGCACCGGGTCACAGACGAAGATCGCCTTCGGGTTCGCCGCCTTAATGCGCGATACCGCATCAAGGATGACGCCCACCTGATCCGCCGCGCCGAGGTAACCGGTGAGCACTGCGTCGATCTCGCCAAACTGGCCATCGGCGCCCAGCGCATCGAGGAGGGCGCCCAGCGTTTCAGCTGGGATCGGCCCACCACCCGGCGGGCCATGATCCGGCCGACGGCCCAGCAGCACGGTCGGCGCCTGCAAAACGCGCACGCCGAGCCGTTCCATCGCGAACGCCGCGACCGAATTGCCGACGCGCGCGCCGACAACCTGACTTTGGATCGACAGAACAGTCTTCACGCGGCTAGAACCTCGGGCCTTCGGCGGGGCGATGGTCGCTCGCGCCGGAAATCCGAGCAAGTCATGACAGCACGCCCGCGCCGTTCCTGCCTCTATATGCCAGGCGCCAACGCAAAAGCACTGGAGAAAGCGAAGACGCTGCCTGCAGATGTGCTGTTGCTCGACCTTGAAGATTCAGTCGCCCCCGATGCGAAAGAAGCCGCGCGCGAGCAAGTCGCGTCGATGGTGAAGGCCGGCGGCTACGGCAAACGTGAAGTCATCATCCGCGTTAACGCTCTGACGACGCCGTGGGGGCGCGAGGACATCACCGCGGCTGGCGGTGCGCGGCCCGACGGCATCTTGGCACCGAAGGTCGAAAGCGCCGAGCAGGTCGAAGCGCTCGACGACGCGATGACCGAAGCCGGCTTCTCAGATGACGCTTCGCTCTGGGTCATGATCGAGACGCCGCGCGCGATCCTCAACATCGGCGAGATCGCCGCCGCCGCGAAAGCCACGCGGCTCTCGGCCTTCGTGATGGGTCTCAACGACCTAGCCAAGGAAACTCGCGCTCGGGCCGGCTCCAACCGCGCCGCATTCTTCGCGCCCATGTCGCTCGCCGTCACCGCCGCCCGCGCCGAGGGCCTAACCGCGATCGACGGCGTCTATAACGATATCGCGGATGGCGCCGGGTTCGAAACCGAATGCCGCCAGGGTCTCGATTTCGGCTTCGACGGAAAGACGCTGATCCACCCAAGCCAGGTTGACGTCTGCAATTCCATCTTCGCGCCAACCGGGGAGGAGATTGCCCGCGCCAGCGCTGTTATCGAAGCGTTCGCGCTGCCCGAGAATGCAGGCAAGGGCGTCATCAAAGTCGATGGCCGCATGACTGAACTGCTTCATCTTGAAGAAGCCAAGCGCGTTGTCGCTGTGGCTGACGCAATCAAGGCGATGGCGCAATGACGACCAAGTCCAACCCCGGCAACTTTTTCGAAGATTTCAAGCACGGCCAACAGATCGTGCACGCCACGCCGCGCACCGTCACCGAGGCGGACACGGCGCTCAACATCGCGCTCACCGGCTCTCGTTACGCACTCTTTTCCGCGGATAGCTTCGCGCAAAATTGTGGTTTGCCCGGCGCGCCGATTGATCCGCTCCTCGTGTTTCACACCGTGTTCGGCAAGACCGTGCCGGACATTTCGCTGAACGCCGTCGCCAATCTCGGCTACGCCGAAGGCCGCTTTCTCGCGCCGGTTTATCCGGGCGACACGCTGAACGCGATTTCCGAAGTTATTGGCCTCAAGCAAAATTCCAACGGCAAGACCGGCGTCGTCACCGTCCGCACTGACGGCTTCAACCAAGACGGCGAACTGGTGCTGAGCTATGTGCGCTGGGTGATGGTCAACAAGCGCGACGCCAACGCGCCCGTCGCCGATGCACCGCCCATCACACCGAAGCCCGTCGTCGCAACGCCGGATTTGGTCTTGCCCCCCGGGCTCGATTTCAGCGGTTATGATTTCGCGCTCGCCGGTTCGCCGCATGCGTTCGAAGACTACGCGGTCGGCGAGAAAATCGATCACGTCGATGGCATGACGGTGGAGGAGGCTGAGCATCAGCTCGCCACGCGCCTGTACCAAAACACGGCGAAGGTGCACTTCGACGCGCTGGCGCAAAAAGAGTCACGCTTCGGCAAACGCCTCATCTATGGCGGCGTAACCATCTCCCTGGCGCGCGCGTTGGCGTTTAACGGCCTAGCGAACGCGCAACTCATGCTCGCCATTAATGGCGGGCGCCACGTCAATCCGCTCTTCGCTGGCGATACGCTCTATGCGTGGTCGGAAGTGCTGGCGGCGGAAGATCTCGGCGACGTCGGCGCGCTCCGGCTGCGGCTTGTCGCCGTGAAGAACCGTTCCGCGACCGACTTCCCATTCAAGAACGAAGCCGGCGAATATGATCCCAGCGTCGTCCTGGACTTCGACTACTGGGCCGCGATCCCGAAACGCTAAGACGCCGGCGCCACAGGCGCCGCCGCTTCGGGCTGTCGCCGCCGGAATATCGTCAGCAACGCGAATAGCGCCGCCAGCAGCAAGCCGCTATGTGTCACCACATAGCCTTCCTTCTCTTCGACCGTGATCGCGGACGAAACAGCCTGTGTCAGCTCGCGCTGCTGATCGGCGCTGAAGAACGGATTGTCGCTCGATGCGCCGCCGCCTTGCTGCTGTTGCTGCTCGCTGATCTCGCGCCGCAGCTCAGTGCTTAAGTTCGAAACGCCGTAATACGAAATCCCGATACCAACCACAGAAGTCGCCAGCATCGCGATGGCCGCCGTCTTGGCGCGCGTCAGCAACGAGATTGCCAATCCCAGCGCAATCACCGCGAAAGCAACGATGATGATCACGGCCGGCTCGGAATCCTTATCGATATCCGTCTGTCCGCTCATGCCTTCGAGCGGCCCCGCCGGCTGCGGATCGCCGATCATAAGCTGCCAGCCCGTTGCCTTCAGGATTTCCGTATTGGAGCACGACACCGTGATCCAAGGTAGGAAGAACCCCAGTAATGCGACGATCTTTCCGATGCGGGCGATCTGATTGAAATCGATAAACATCAGCGGTTGGCCCGTTGTTGCGCCGTGATCCAGGCCCGCATCCGCGCTTCCAGCACATCCATGGGCACGGCGCCCGCGCTCAGCAATTCATCGTGGAATGTGCGCACGTCGAAGCGATCACCCAGCGCTTCCGTCGCCTCGCGCCGCAAACGCTGCATGGTAAGTTCGCCGACCTTGTACGCAAGCGCTTGGCCCGGCGTTGCGATGTAGCGCTCCAACTCCGTCTGGATGTTGTGCGGCGAGAGCGCGCTATTTTCCGCAAAGCAGCGCCGCGCTTGCTCTATATCCCAGCCCATCCAGTGAATGCCGGTGTCCGCCACCAAGCGGCACGCCCGCCACATCTCATAGCTCAGCCGCCCGAAGCGCTCGTACGGCGTGCGGTACATGCCCATCTCTTCGCCGAGCGACTCCGCGTAAAGGCCCCATCCTTCGACGAATGCCGTCTCGAACGCGTTGCGCCGGAAGTAGGGCAGTTCGCCCAGTTCCTGCGCGCGCGAGATTTGCAAATGGTGGCCTGGCATCGCCTCGTGCAGCGTCAGCGCCGGCATCTCATAAAGCGGCCGCTGATCGAGGTGCGTGGTGTTGACCCAATACGTCCCGGCCTGCCCCAGCGCAGCTGAGCCTTGCGAGTAGTAAGCCGTCGTCGATCCTTCGGCAGCCTCAGCCGGAATGACGCGAATGCCGTAGGAAAGCCGCGGCAACGTCGCGAACAAGCGGGGCAATTGCCCGTCGGCGCGCTTTGCCGTCTCCGAATAGCGCAGCACCAGCTCCTCGGCGGTATGCGCATAGAATTGCGGATCGGTACGGAGAAAACGCTGGAAGTCTGCGAACGACCCGCGGAAGCCGCTCGCTTGTATTTCTCGCTCCATCGCCGCCCGGATACGCGCGACTTCCTGCAACCCGAGCTCGTGGATTTGCTCCGGTGTCATGTCTGTCGTCGTGTAAGAGCGCACGAGGTAGCGATAGAGCGCTTCGCCATTCGGCACGGAGCGCAGGCCAAGCCCCGCACGCGCCGCTGGCGCGTACTCGTTCTCCAGAAACGTCACGGCTTCGCGGTGGACCGGCAAGATTTGGTCGCGGATCACGGTCCGCGCGCGTGTGCGAAACGTCTCCTGCTGCGCCGCGGGCATGTTCGCTGGCATCGCCGCGAACGGCACGAGCAACGTGTCCTCCAGCGTGCCCAGTTGCGCGCGCGCCGTTTCAATCGCGCGGTCCACGACGATCCTCGGCTGCGTGTAGCCGGTCTCGATCCCACGGCGCGCGTTCGCGATGTTCTGGCGGTAATATTGCGGCAGCGCTTCGAGGCGCGCTATCCAGGCCTCCGCGTCATCGGCGGACTGAATCGGCGTGTTGTAGGCGAGGTAATCGCCGGCAGTGAAAAAGCCATCGCCGTTACCAATTGGCGCGCGTCCGAAATCGAGGTCGATATTTTCGATCTGCTGATTGATTACGCGCAGCAGGTAGGCGCGGTTCAGTGTGTCCTCGTCGTTCAACCCGCGCGTTGGCACACGCTCGAGCTGCCCGCGCAGCGTCACCAGTTCCGCCCGCTGCGCCAATTCCGTATCGCGCGAAGCATCCGGCAGCCGCCGCAATGCCGCGCGATCGCCTTCCGAACTCGACGTCAGAGGGTCAACGCGCCGCGAGAACTGCTCGTACGCGTCCACCACCGAGGCCAGTCGGCCATTGCTTCGGGCCTGGCCAAAGGCGGGTGCGCTGGCGGCCAGTAAGGCAGCGCAGCAGATGGCGAACGTGCGGATCATGGTTTCTCCCCCGAGATGGCCATTCTTGGCCGCGCGCGCCTCCAGTTCAATGCATCATTCGATGGGCGGAGCGGCATTTCGGTTCATTGACTTGGCGCCTCGCGTCCCTAATCTCGCGCCGCCGGATTCCCGGCCCCATATCAAGCACAAGAGGCCCCGATGGCCGGCGTAATCCGCCCGGAAGACCGACCCATAGCGCCGCACGTGTCGGTCTGGCGCTGGCACGTCACAATGGCGAGTTCGATCCTGCACCGCGTGTCAGGCGTCGGCCTCTATGGCGGCGGCGTACTGCTGACGATTTGGCTGATAGCCGCTGCCGCTGGTCCTGAGGCATACGCCCCGGTCGCACAGCTCATTGCATCGCCGCTCGGCCAGATCGTGCTCTATCTGCTCGTCGCTGCGATGGCGTATCATCTCGCCAACGGCCTCCGGCATCTCGTGTTCGATACCGGCGCTGGCTTGACGCCGTCGGACGCTGACACCAGCGCTTGGTTCGCCATCCTCTTCGCCTTCGCCGCCCCGATCGGTCTGTGGGCGCTGCTGACGTTCGGAGGCTGAGCCCATGAGCGAAGTGAAGAACACCATGCGCACCCCGCTTGGCCGTGTTCGCCACCACGGGGCCTCGGGCGAGGGCACCGGCCACTTCATTGCGACGCGGACGACTTCCATCGCCCTCGCGATACTAGCGCCGTGGTTTGTCGTCAGCGCCGCGCTCGCCATCCGCAACGGCAGCTACGTCTCGACGATCGATTTTCTTTCGCAGCCGGTGAATGCCGTCGGCGTTATCCTGCTTGTGTGCGTCGGCCTCTACCATATGTCCATCGGCATGCAGGAGGTGATCGTTGATTACATCCTGAAACCGTCGACGAAGATGATCCTTCTTTTCCTCAATGCCGTATTTCCGTTGGTGCTCGCCGTTGGCGCGATCTTCGCCGTGCTGCTCGTGAATTTCGGAGTCTGATCCGTTGGCTGCTTACACTTGGATCGATCATACGTTTGACGTCGTCGTCGTGGGCGCTGGCGGCTCCGGGCTTCGCGCCGCGCTGGGCGCGGCTCAAGCCGGCCTGAAAACGGCTTGCGTCACGAAGGTCTTCCCAACGCGCTCACACACGGTTGCCGCGCAAGGCGGTATCTCCGCCGCGCTCGGCAACATGAGCGAAGACAAGTGGCAGTGGCATATGTTCGACACCGTGAAGGGGTCGGACTGGCTGGGCGACCAGGATGCCATCGAATATCTCACCCGCAACGCGCCGGCCGCCGTTTACGAGCTTGAGCACTGGGGCGTGCCGTTCTCACGCACCGAAGAAGGCAAAATCTATCAGCGCGCCTTCGGCGGCATGACCAAGAATTTCGGCGAGGCGCCGATCCAGCGCACTTGCGCCGCCGCTGACCGCACCGGTCACGCCATGCTGCACACCATGTACGGCCAGTCGCTCCGCCACGCGGTCGATTTCTTCATCGAGTACATCGCGCTGGATCTCATCATGGATGATGAGGGCGTCTGCCGCGGCGTCACAGCTTGGAAGCTCGATGACGGGACGCTGCATCGCTTCCGCGCACAAACCGTGGTGCTCGCTACCGGCGGCTACGGCCGCGCCTATCTCTCGTGCACCAGCGCCCACACCTGCACCGGCGACGGCGGCGCGATGGTTTTGCGCGCCGGCTTGCCGCTGCAGGATATGGAGTTCGTGCAATTCCACCCGACCGGGATTTTCCCCGCGGGCTGCCTCATCACCGAAGGCGCGCGCGGCGAGGGCGGTTATCTCACAAACTCAAACGGCGAGCGTTTCATGGAGCGTTACGCGCCAACCGTGAAAGACCTCGCGCCGCGCGACATGGTCTCACGCGCCATGACGCTCGAAATCCGCGAAGGCCGCGGCGTTGGCCCCAACAAAGATCACATCAATTTGCACTTGGATCACCTTGATCCCAAAGTGCTGCACGAGCGCCTGCCGGGCATTTCCGAGAGCGCCAAGATTTTCGCGGGCGTCGATGTCACGCGCGAGCCGATCCCGGTCCTGCCGACCGTCCACTACAACATGGGCGGCATCCCGACGAACTATCACGGCGAAGTCGTCACGCTGAAGAACGGCAATCCCGATGAAGTCGTGCCGGGCCTGATGGCTGTCGGCGAAGCTGCGTGCGTTTCAGTGCACGGCGCCAATCGCCTCGGCTCAAATTCGCTGATCGACCTCGTCGTCTTTGGCCGCGCCGTTGGCCAACGCTGCGCCGACAAGCTCAAAGCGAACGCCTCGCAGCCGTCGCTTCCCGCAAATGCTGGCGAGGCGCACCTCACGCGCTTCGATAAATTCCGCAACGCCAACGGCGGCACGCCCACGGCGCGTCTGCGCGAAAAAATGCAGCGCACGATGCAGGAAACCTGCGCCGTCTATCGCACCGGCCCCGTCATGGAGGAGGGCGTGCAGCGCATGGAGAAAGTCTGGGCCGAAGCGCCGGACGTGAAGGTCACAGATCGGTCGCTGATCTGGAACACCGATCTCGTTGAAACGCTCGAGTTCGACAATCTGCTCGGCCAAGCTGTCGTCACCGTCGTGAGCGGCTTGAACCGCACCGAGTCGCGCGGCGCTCACGCGCGCGAAGATTTCCCTGATCGCGACGATGAACATTGGATGAAGCACACGCTCGCTTGGCTCGACATGAAAACCGGCAAGGCTCGGATCGACTATCGCCCAGTGCACACCAACACGATGACCAACGAAGTCGAATACATCCCGCCAAAGAAGCGCGTGTATTAGCCATTTGCACGCCACGCTTGGCACGCGAGCGAACGTATTGATCGCTACGCGTTGCGTGATTGAGTCGCGGCGTTCGCGCCCCTAGGGTTCCCGCGGGAATGAGGGGAGTTCAGACATGGCAGAGCGTATGAACCTGGCGGCATGGTCAGGCGTGTTGGGCACGTGGGTCAGCATCGCTGCGGCAGGCGTGGGCGGCTACACCGCGCTGCAAACCTACAACGAAGAAGTCGCCAAAATGGAGGACGCGCGCGTCGTTCAAACCTTCGCGCTCTTTGAGATGTTCAACAGCAGCGAGCGTTTGCAGAGCCGTCAACGCGTTATGGAAGCGGCCAACAACGACGCGCCGCTCGAAGGCCATGATCTATGGGTGACGCTCGATTTCTTCGACGCCCTGCAAATCTGCGTCGAGCGCAATCTCTGCGACCAGGACTTGGCGGTGCGGCTCTTTCAGCCTTACGCGGCGCCGATTTGGTCTGGTCTCGGCGATCAGATCGTGGCCGGCCGCACGCCGAGCGATCCTAACATGGGCGAAGGCGTCCAGTGGCTCGCCAGCCTTGAAGCGCCGGCAAGCACGCAGAACGCCACAGATGAAGTGCAATCCGCCGCGCCGGCGGAAACGCCCGAAACGACGGAGTCCACGCCGTAAGCGGCAACGACGTAGCGGCATTCTTGACGCCCGCGCCCGCGCGGCGCGACACAGTGCGCCCAGAACAAGACGCCGCGCTCCAGCGGCAGGAGAAAACGCCATGGCTCAAATCGGTTACGTCTGTCTCGGCGCCAGCGACTTCGATCGCGCGTGCGCGTTCTACGATGGTCTCACTGCCGAACTCGGCGGCAAGAAGCTTTTCCCAACGCCGCATGGCGTCATGTATCGCCTTGGTTCGGGGCCGATGATCATGGTGACGCGTCCGTACAACGGCGAAGCTTCCCACCCTGGCAACGGCACGATGCTCGCCATCAATGTCGACGAACAGGCGGACGTGCCGCGCGTTTATGATAAGGCGCTTTCACTCGGCGCGACCTGCGAAGGCAAGCCTGGTCCGCGTGGCGCCTTCGGCGACTTCGCCTACTTTCGCGACCCAGATGGCAACAAGATCGCGGTCTTCTGGACCGAGCGTCAGAAGAAAAACTAGGGCGCTGGCGCGGGTGCGGGGGCAGGCTCAGCCTGCTTCTGCGATCCGCGGATGGCATTGTTCAAGAGATCTTCGAGCGGATTGCGCGGGCGTGCCGGCTGCGCCGGCGTCTCGGTCGTCGCGCCGCCTTCCGCTGGTGTCGTGGTTGCAGGAGGTTCAGCCGGTGGCGTTGTCGTCGCTGCGGGCTGACGACCGAACAGAGCTTCGCCAAGTCGCGAGAGCGGGCTGCCGCTTTCCTGTTGGCTCAGCACATTGCGCAACTGATCCTGCACCACATCCTCAAGCGCTGGCCGGAAGCTCACGCGGGACCATGGTCCGCTGATCTGGAACGGGATCCCGAGCCCGCCGACGCTGACATCACCGCCCTGGCCCTGGATGTTGTTCACAGCGCGCGGGGCGATGCGCATGTCAATCGTCTGCGCGCCGATGTTCACCAGCCCACGCCCTTCAAGCCGCACGAACGGATTGAGCATGCGCAAGTTATCGGTCGCCATGACGCCGTCCGCGATCGTGAAGGTCGACGAGAGCTCTGCAAAATCAGTCGAGGCCGCGGCGCCAACGGCTTGACCCGAAAGCGCGGCCTGCACCGTGCGCGCCACCTGCGCCAAGTTTACACCTTTGAGTTCGCCGTCATTGAAGTTGAACGAAGCATTGCCGCGCAAACTCCGCATGATCGCTGCTTGCGAAACACCCGCGCCGACAAATGAAGCCGTCAAACGCCCGCGCCCTGCGATGCGATCAAAGCCAATCGCGTCCCGCAATAGCGTCTCGGCCTGCACGTTCTGGGCGTTGATCTCCACAGCGATGCGCGGGGTGCCGCCTGAGCCGTCCGCAATCAGCCGCGCCGTACCGCCGCCATCATAAAGCGAAATGCGGCTGAGCCGCGCATCCAACGCGCCGTTCGCAACCCGCATCGCCATCGCGACGTCAGAGAAGCTCATGCGCTGGAAGCGCAAGCTGCCGAGGGTGAAATTGATGTCCGCATCGAGTGCGCGCAGGCCCGTCAAGTCGATCGGGTCATTGCTCCATGCCGTGTTCACGGCAACGCCGCCTTCGCCGCTCGTCGATTGCGCCGGGGCGGGCAAGTAAGTGTTCAAATCAATTGCGGACGCTGCTAACGCGCCATTGATCCGCAGCCGGCCGCTCTCCTGATTGATCAAAGTGAGGTTGCCGCGCGCATTGATGTTGTCGAGCCGCAAGTCGGTGTTCGTCAGCGTCGTGGTTTCGCCTTCACGCGCCATCTGGCCGGTCACGCGATAAGCGCCGAAGCCGCCGCCTTCGCCCATCGGCGAGCCAACCCAGGCCATAAGCCGCCGCAGGCTGTCGCCGTTGGCGTCGATCGCGCCATTGAGCGCGCCTGTCTCGGCGTCAAACACGCCATTGAAGCTTGCATTGAGCGGCGCCGAAGCGAGCTGCGCCGTCATCGGCGTTTCGCCCTTCTCCAACATCGCGCGGGGAGTCGCGATCTCGCTCGTGACGTCCAGCCGTTCGCCGCGATAATCAAACGCCGCCTCCAGTTGCGCCGGTGCGTCCAGTGACTGAAGCGCCAAGTTCGCATCGACATCGCTCAGCACCAACGGCGCGCCGCCCTCAGCCCCGACGAACGAAATCGTTCCATCGATCATGCGCACGTCATCCAGGCGCAAATCTTCCAGCGTCGTTTGATCTTCCGGTGTGTCCTCCGTTGGAAACGTCCAATTGTTGGCGCCGTCCTGTTTGGCGACCATGTTCACCTGCGCCCCGTCGAAGATGAGCTCCTTCACCTCGACCGAACCACGCAGCAGTGGCAGCAGCTTCACAGCGAACACGACGCGGTTGGCTGAGATGAACGGCGCTTCGGCCGCCGCCGCGCCGCCGCGGCGCGCCGCGTTCTCGAAGTCCTGCGGATTGGACAGCGCCACATTGTTCACGGAGAAGCCGAGCGCAGGGTAGAAGGACACGGAAATGTCATTGCCCAGGGTGAGGTCGCGCCCGGTGGCTTCCTCGATGCGCCGTTCAGCTTCGCGCGCGGCCAGTTCTTTCGGGAAGAACACGACGAAAAGCACTGCTGCGAGCACAATTACGCCCACCAGCGCGCCCACCGCGATGCCGACAGTCTTGAGGTTGAACTTCATGCGACCCCTCCGAGCACTCGAAACTTAGTGTGCGTTCCGGACGAAATCGAGCCTTTGCCACGCCATCCGGCTAGGCTATCCCGCGCGGATGGCCTCGTTTTTCTCGTCAATGTTTGCCGAAATGGGCGCGCGCCGCCGGCGTCTGCGCGTCGCCTTTGGCGATCGCGGTCAAGCGCTCACTGAGTTTCTCGTACTCGGTGGATTGTTGGTGGGCTCGCTCGGGCTGTTCGTGCGCGCGTGGATGCCAACAGCTGCGCCGTGGGGCTTTGCGCTGCCGTTCGTTTTCCTGATCGGCTATTTCCTCATCGAGGCTCGTCGACAAGCCGCAATTGCGCGCGGCGCCGACGAACAGAAGACGAGCCAAAGCTATGATTGGGCGACGCTGCTGTGGTCCTTCGGCTGCGCGCTCGCGGGCGCGGCCGCATTTGTGATCGCCTGGACAGCCGAGCCGCCTGCGCCCCCACAAACAGAGGACTGGGCGCCGCCAGAAAACTCTGTCTCCGTCGACATCTCGCCTTGATCGCGGCGCTCCTTTATTGCGCGCGTGTCATGAGCCGGCATGCGGGGAGGGAAATGTGGCGTCCAATCCAATCTCGGGCCTGATCCCGCGCGGATCGCTTGGCCTGAAGCTCTTGCTTGTCTGTTTGCTTGTACTGGTGATGGGCATTCCGCTGCTCGTCGTGGGCGGTCTCGTCGGCGAGCGCGAAAGCCGGGCCCGCAGCGTCACCGCCCAAATCGGGGCCGACGCCGGCGGGTCACAAGTTGTCGGCGGCCCCATGCTGATCGTGCCATACACCCGCACCATCGAAGTCACCGACGATCAAGGCCGCACCCAGCGCCGCGCCGATCGCGGCGCCTACGTCATTTTCGCCGAAACGGGATCGGCCGACACCACGCTCGCCGTCCAAGATCGCCGCCTCGGCATCTATCGCGCCGCCATCTATACGGCGACCACGAGTTTCGACGCCGCCTTCAAGCCGGCGGAAGCGATGGGAGGCGTCGACGACTCCTATCGCTTTGATTGGCCTCAGGCGCGCATCGTCATGTTTGTCAGCGATAGCCGCTCCATCCGCAACGCTGCCGCACTGCGCTTCGCCGATGGCTCCACCGCCACGCTTGAGCCGATCTCCGACTTAAGTCTCGCGCCGCCACAGACGGAGCAGTACTCACGCCCCGGCTTGTTCTCGTCACCGGCGGCGCCGCTGCCGACGACATTGCAAGCCTTCGCCGCACCCGCGCGCTTTGGAGATACGCCGCGGGACTTCACCGTCGCCACGCGCCTCGAACTCACCGGCGCGCAGCGTTTCTCCATCGCCGCCTTCGCACAAGACACCACCGCGACCATCCGCGGCGATCGTCGCGACGTGCGCGCCGAGGGCTGGTTCCAATCGTCTGAGTCACTGCAGACGACGGACCAAGGCTTCGCCGTCTCCTGGCGGGTGCCATTCGTTGCCCGCGGCGTGGAGAAGGCAGCCGACTTGAACAGCTTCAATCTGGGCCTCGCGTCCGGTCGCGACATGGCCGTCAGCTTCGTCTCTTCCGACGACATCTATCGCGGCGTCGCACGCGCCGTGGCGTACGGCATTATGTTCATCGGCATCGTTTTCTTGGCGACCTTGATTTTCGAAGCCGTCAGCGGTCGCAAGGCGCACCCGGCCCAGTACGTTCTCGTCGGTCTCGCCCAGTGTGTGTTCTACCTGCTGCTGCTCTCGATCACAGAGATGATCGGCTTCACCCCCGCGTTCTTTGTCGCTGCGGCAGCGACGGTCGCACTTCTGTCGTACTACGCCGCGACGTCCTTCCAGTCGCCGGCGGTTGGACTGCGAGCGCTGGTCGGTCTCACTGGGCTCTACCTTGCCATGTACGTGCTGATGACGCTGGAAGACTTCGCGCTTCTGGCTGGCTCGATCGTGGCCTTCCTGGTCATCGCCGCGACCATGATCGCCACCCGGCGGATCGACTGGTACGGCCGCGCGACCCCAGCGCCAGCTGCGGATTGATCGCAAAAGGGGAGCGCCGGGCGAAGCCGCGCCCGCGCTCCCTGGTCGCCTTGACGAGCCCGGCGACCCCCGCCATCAACGGCCTATGGTCGAACTTACGCTGCCGAAGAATTCCAAGGTCAAAGCGGGCAAGCGCCACAAGGCGCGCCAGGGCGCTAAGCGCGTCCGCCAGTTCAAGATTTACCGCTACGACCCGGATACCGGCGAGAACCCCCATTGGGACATCTACGACCTCGATCTCGATAGCTGCGGCCCGATGGTTCTCGATGCGCTGATCGCCATCAAGAACGACATGGACTCGACGCTTGCGTTCCGCCGCTCGTGCCGCGAAGGCGTCTGCGGTTCGTGCGCCATGAACATCGGCGGCCGCAACACGCTCGCCTGCACCAAGGGCATCGACGAGCTGCCCTCCGGCGCCATCACGATCTCACCGCTCCCGCACCAGCCAGTGCTGAAGGATCTGGTGCCGGACCTCACCAACTTCACGGCGCAATACGCGGCGATCCAACCTTACCTCCAAACGGTCACGCCCGAGCCGGACGGCGAATGGCGCCAGAGCCAGGAAGAACGGGCCAAGCTCGATGGCCTCTACGAGTGCATTCTCTGCGCCTGCTGTTCGACCTCGTGCCCGTCTTATTGGTGGAACAGCGATCGCTTCATGGGTCCGGCTGCGCTTTTGCAAGCCTATCGCTGGATCAACGATAGCCGCGACGAAATGCAGGGCGAGCGCCTAGATGCGCTCGAAGACCCGTTCAAACTCTATCGCTGCCACACGATCATGAATTGCGCGCAGGTTTGCCCGAAGGGTCTAAACCCTGCGAAAGCCATCGCCGAGATCAAGAAGGCGATGGTTGAGCGTAAGCTGTGACATTCCCTGCCGACTTCGTTTGGGGCGCGGCGACCGCGGCGCACCAAGTCGAAGGCGGTAACTGGAATAGCGATTGCTGGGCGCTCGAAAGCGCAAAGCCTTCCTTCTTCGTCGAGCACTCTGGCGTCGCGTGCGATCAGTTCGCGCGCTACGGCGATGACCTCGCCATTCTCGCCGGTCTCGGCCTCAACACCTACCGCTTCTCCATCGAATGGGCCCGCATCGAGCCGGAAGAGGGCGCGTTCTCGCAACAGGCGCTCGATCACTACAAGCGCGTCATCGATGCCTGTTGGCAGCGCAACATCCAGCCGATGGCGACGTTCCATCACTTTACCAATCCGCGCTGGGTCGCGCGTGATGGCGGTTGGAGCGATGATCGCTTTCCCGATCGCTTTGCCCGCTATTGCGAAGCCACCGCCGAAGCGCTTGCCGGCGAACTCGCCTATGCGTGCACGATCAACGAAATCAATCTGCCCGATGCGCTCAGTGAATTAATGCAGCGCGTGAAAGCCAAGTATCCCGATCGCACCGCCGCAGCCGAACAAGCGCTCAGCGCACCGATCGAATCCTTCTTCCTGTTCGCCGGCAACGACGCCTACACCGCGCGGGCACTCCGCGCACATACGCTGTCGCGCGACGCCATCAAGGCCGCCGCGCCGCACGTACCGGTCGGCATGACCATGTCGATCCAGGAATGCGAAGCCGAAGAATCGCCCGCCGCTGAAGCCGCCGTGCGCGCCTACAAGGAGCGCGTCTACGCGCCGTACTATGATCTCGCGAAGCGCGACGATTTCCTCGGTGTCCAAACCTATACGCGCACACTCTTCGGCGCCGATGGCCGCGCCAGCCGCAAGCCGCCACCGGGCGCCGAGATCACGCAGATGGGCTACGAGTATCGCCCGCAAGCCATCGGCGCGACGTGCCGGGATGCGTGGGCTGCAACTCAAACACCCATCATCGTCACTGAAAGCGGCATCGCCACGAAGGACGATGCCCGCCGTCGCGCCTTCATTCGCGCCGCACTCGAAAGCGTCTCCGCCGCGATGACCGGCGGTGTCGATATCCGCGGTTACGTCTATTGGACTCTTCTCGATAACTTTGAGTGGATGAGCGGCTACGCGCCGCTTTTCGGTCTCGTCGGCGTTGATCGCGGCACCATGGCCCGCGCCATCAAGCCGTCAGCCGTGATGATCGGCCAGATCGCCCGCGCCAACAGTCTCGACGCGATCGCCGCGGATGCGGATGACGCTGTCTCCGGTGGCGGCGCAGCCGTCGGTATCGGCAACTAGCTGATCGGCGCCGCGCCCAAGCCCGGCGTCCAATCATAGAGCGGCCGCGTGCGTCCATCCTCGAAGCGTACGCCATTCGGCGCGGTGATCAGGCCCGGCCGCGTTGTGTCGCCGCGCACCGAAAGCGCGGCGATGCCGTGCACGTTCGCCGGCAGCACCTCGCCTGGGTCGCTCACGCCGTTGCGATTTTCATCGCGCCACAGCGAGAGCCCGCCCAATTCGCCGTCGGTGAGCTGGCCGTCGCGATTGTCATCCAACGCGCGCAGCGCCTCGAACCCATCACTCCAAAACACCGCCCACGTGCGCTGGCCGATCATGTCGAAGCCCGACCGTACTTGCCCGCGCCATTCGGGATCCCACACGAGCCATGCCGCATCCGGCGTCAGCCAGCCTTGAGCGCGCGCATCGCCGGTGCCGGCAAAATCGAACGCCACGTTCGAGCCATTGTCGATCAACCGCTCAAACGCTGCGTCGCGCAGAGGCACCACGATCGGAGTCACATAAATGATGGGCTGGCTTGCTTCGAGGCGCGCCTGCAATTGCGCGAGTCGGCGGCGATCGCTGTTCGTCCGCGCCAAGTGCGAAAGATGCGCTGCCGCTTCCGTCAGCACGGCGTGATCTTCCCATTCCGCTTGCTCGCCCGCGAGGCGCGGCAAACCGGCTTTCAGAATGTAGCGCAGCTGCCGCCGCGCTTCACTCAAGCGCCCCAAGCGGTCCAGCACGTACGCATAACCCAGCCGCGCGCGCAGATTGCCGCCATCCAGCGCGATTGCCCGCTGATAGTGCGTGCGCGCTGCTTCCAGCCGCGCCAGCGCGCCCGCGCTCGGCGTCGGCGGTCGGGTGGTGTCGCGAATTTCGCGCTGCGGCCCCAATTGAAAATCAAAGGCGGCGCAGCGCTCGTCAGGCCCAAACGTCGGCGCGTTTGGCTCTTCCTCCTGATAGCGCATTGGCCGCACTTCTGAGCAGAGCACGCTGCCTGCCAGATCAAGCTGATTGTTCTCGGTGATGTAGGTGAAGTTGGCGTTGTCGCGCGCATAGGCCAGCAGATTGAGCCGCCCCAGCGCGCTTTCGCGCTGCGCGGGCTCGATGCCTTCCATCGCCGCGACGTTTTCGAGCGCGCGGTCAATCGGCGCCTCATAGACCTGTTGAGGCGGCGGGATGTAGGGGATGGCAGCCGTGCTCGCGGCTAGTCCAGCCCAGAACGCCAAAGCCAACAATCGGGCGCGCATTGGAAGTCCTCCCTCCGACACCCGCCCCTCGCATGATCACTGTGCGCTGCGCCGTGACCTTCGTCTATGGCCAAATTTTCATAATCACGATGGATTGAGCGCCCGTCGAAACGACTCAAGCCGGCGGCTTCGGCGGATCGCGCCAAGCGCATTCCGGCCCTTCCGGATCGTACGCCGTATCCGGCGCATCGGGCAGCACACGCTCGATGTAGTGCTTCAGCTTCCGGATCGCGCTCGTCGTATCGCCCGCGACGTGCTCGTGCGGAATGAGCGGCCCGAACGTCAGCTTGTATGTCTTGCCCTGCTTGTTGAGCAGTTCGTGAAACAGCGTGATGTCGCGGAGCTCGGCCGAGAATTTCGAGAAGGTGTGAAACCAGAACGAGTAGGGCCCGCTCATATGCACCGGCAGGATCGGCAACTCATACTTGCGCGCAAGGCTTGCGGCCGTCGGCATCCATTCCGGGTCCGTCAGCACCCCATCGCGCACACGCGCCAGCCGGCCCGCCGGAAAGATCGCGAGCGGACGGTTTTGCTCGAAAGCCTCATCCGTCATCTTCAAGGTGAGGCGCGTGCGCTCACGTGTCCGCTTTGCCAGCACCCACTCAACCGGAATCAGCACTTCGCCGAAGCGCTTGCACACGCGCTCAGCGTCGGAGTTCGCGTAAAACAAAACGTCAGGCCGCGCCTTCTTCACCGCATCATAAAGCGCGATGCCGTCAGTAATGCCGGTCGGGTGATTGGCGAGAAGAAGAAACGCCCCGGCGTTCGGAATGCGATCGACGCCGTAGGATTCGCGCTTCACATGCAGCAGCTCGGAGATGGACTCCAACGCATCGCGCCCGCTCATCGGCGCGATCGTGTCGGCCATGCGCACGGCCTTGTTGTAGTTCAGCACTGTGTAGAGCACCGGGCGCAGGACCGGCCAAAGCGGGCCGTTGGAGAGCTTCGGCGCACGCTCTTCGATAAGCACATCGACGATGTGCTTATCACCCGCCGCAGCGGCGGATGTCGAACCAGCGATGGCTTCCGTCTGCGTCATGTTCTCTCGCGACTCGGGCGCAAGCCCAGGGAAGCACGGCCAAAAGTTCCAGCAAAGAGCTTCAGGCGCTTGCCTTCGCCGCCGTCCGCAGGCTTTTAGCGCCTTCACTGGGCTGGAGAAGTGATGAGTTCGCCCCTCGCTGCGTACAAACAGCGCCTGAAAGCGGGCGACTTGGTCGCCGATGCCGATCAGCAGGCAGCCGCTGAGCGTCTTGACGCGCTGGCGAAGGCGCTTGGCCGCTGGAGGCCGGACGCTTGGCTCGGGAAAGGCAAGCCGCCGCGCGGCCTCTATATTTGGGGGCCGGTAGGGCGCGGCAAGTCGCTCCTCATGGACATCTTCTTCGAGACGGCGCCGGTGGCAAAGAAACGCCGCGTCCACTTCCACGAATTCATGTTGGCGCGGCACGCCTTCTTGCGTGACGCCCGCGCGAAAGGCGCCGGCCAGGACCAACTCATCGCGCAAGCCGCCAAACAAGTCGCCGACGAAGCGCGGCTGCTCTGTTTCGACGAAGTGCAAGTCACCGACATCGCCGACGCCATGATTCTCGGCCGCCTGTTCGAGCGCTTGTTCGCCGAAGACGTCGTCATCGTCTGTACGTCAAATCGGCCGCCGGACGATCTCTACAAGAACGGCATCAACCGCCAGCTCTTCCTGCCCTTCATCGATCTCATCAAATCCAAGCTCGACGTCACGCAGCTTGCTGGTCCGCGCGATTATCGCCTTGAGCGCTTGCTCGCCGCGCCCGTCTACTACGCTCCGCTCGGTCCCGCCGCCGAAGATTCTATGGACCGCGCTTGGGCGCGTCTCACCCACGGCGCCCGCCCGCAATCGGTAGTGCTCGACGTTGGGGGCCGCGCCCTCAAAGTGGACCGCGAAGCGGCCGGCGTCGCGCGTTTCAAATTTGACGAGTTGTGCGCGCGTCCACTTGGCGCCGCTGATTATCTCGAAATCGCGGAGCGCTTTCACACGGTGCTTTTGGAGGATATCCCGAAGCTCAATCCCTCCAAGCGCGAGGAGGCGGCGCGTTTTCGCACTCTGATCGACGCGCTCTACGAGGCGAAAGTAAAGCTGGTGGCCAGCGCTGATGCCGCGCCAGAGTTGCTTTATCCTGCCGGCGACCAGAGTTTTGAGTTCGAACGAACCGCCTCACGTCTCATGGAAATGCGAAGCGAGTCATATCTCGCGCTGCCGCGACGGGATTCGGAATGGAAAAGCGGCATCGTGGATTGAGCGGCGGAGGCCGGAGCCTCCGCCATTCCAACTAAGCGCCGATATCTGGTGTCGTTGGTTGCAGCGGCGTAGCGGGCGCCGTGCTCGCATTCGGCGACATGGTCACCTGCGCGTATTCCGGGCCACTGCTGTATGACGCGCGATGCACCATCGTCCGCGCTTCGATGCGCGTTGTGTCCCAACCAGCGTCGCGCGCGGCAGCCGTGATTGCCGCTCCGCGCTGCGACGCGTACGGGCTCGATGCATCGAGCGCCACGCGCAGTTCGCGATAGTCGCAACCTTCAAGGTTTCTCGCTGCAGCTTGCAACATCTCAGCCGTGGTGTCGTCCAACGAGGCCGAACCATGTTGGAAATAGATGCGGAAGCTCGCTTCCGCGCAACGCGCGGGCGCTTCGTTGGCAGACTGGGCGAACGCGGGCGCGCTAACGCACGCGATCACAGTGGCGCAGGCCATGAGTGCGGAACGCATGAACATTGATCCTCTCCCTCGAAAACTCGCAAACGATGCGTTTGTTGCCAGCGAGAGATAGTGAACTCGGAACTTTGTCTCTGTGACGCGCGTCACTGGCGGCGAAAGGTCAGTCCAAACCGCAAAGTCTGTGGCGCGCCGTAAAGCAAGACGCCGTCCGCAGTCGCGCCGGTTTCAATGCTGGCGTCCAGTGCATTGTCGAGTGCGACGAACATCGCGGTGTGCGCCGCCAAGGTTTGTTCAAGTCGCAGATCCAAAGTCAGCGCCGCATCGAGCCGCCGCGTATTCTGGTCATCGTCAAATCTTGCGCTTTCGTAGCGCGCATCGACGCTGGCTTGCCCCCCGCGCCACGGAGTCCACACAATACCCGCCGTCGCGCTCCATTGCGGCGCTTGCGCAGGCGACAGCCCTGTCAGCTGCGGCGCATCCGCGCCGCCATCAACGCGCGCGTCGGTGTAACTCAGCGCCGCCCGCCAGCTGAACACATCGCCCCGCACACCGCGCGCATCCGCTTCAACTCCAGCAGCATCAATCTCGCCCGCATTGCGCCGCTGGCGATAGACGCCGCCTGCCGGCACGTTGACGCCCGGCGGAAAGACGCCAGGCCCAACTCCGAGCGTCACATTCGTGATCGGATCGACCAAGCGCGTTGCAAACGCGCCAACGCTCCACGTCACATCGCCTGCATCATCGCCGAATGCCGCGTCGACTCCGTAAAGTCGCTCCGGCGCGAGCGCCGCGTTGGCCTCCGTCACGTCATTGCCAACGCGGAAAGGACGATGCAATTCATTCAGCGTCGGCGGGCGAAACCCCGCATATGCCGCCGCGCGGAAATATGTATCACCCAGATCACGCCGCACACCCAGCCGCGCTGTCGGCGCCCATGCGCTCTGATCATCCGGCGTAAGCGTAAGCGTCGCCACACCAGTCGCGCGATTGCGCTCGGTGCGCTCGCCGCTGCGCGCGGTCCACCAATCGAGCCGCACGCCGCCAGAGACGAGTGTGTCGCCAAAGCTGCCCCACGTCTCCGCATACGCGCCCGCGCTCAGCGTTTCGCCGCCTGCAACGCGCGTGCGTTGAAACGCGCCGCCGGAGAACAAGAAAAGCTCCCGCGTCTCGCCATCGGCGGCGCGCACATCGATGCCAACTTCGCCATTGCTCCAACGCAGTGCGCCATTCGCACCCCACCCAAACGCTGGCGTCGCATATTGCAGCGAAGCGGGCGTCGTCGTGCTGCGATCGGGCGCCACACTGACGAATGCATTGCTCATATCCGAGCGCCGCGCCCAAGCTTGCAATCGCCAGCCCAGCGCATCCGTGCCGGGTTGCGCCACGAGCGTCACGCTCGCCGCGGCGCCGTCAGCGCTCGATTCCGCGCCAACAAGCCCGGACCCGCGCGCTTCGCTATATCCTGATAGGCGTGCAGACATCAGCACATCGCCGTGCATCGCCTGCACACGCGCTACGCCGCTCGCTGCATCGCGCCAAAGCGGCGCATCCGCCGCGCCCCGCCCATCGTGCGTTGGTATCCACCCATCATCGTGCTCGACGAATGCGCCGAGCAACGCCGAAAACGTTTCATCCTGCGCCGCAGCTGCGCCGCTAAAGCGCCGATAGTCCCGATCGCCGGCTTCCGCATCGAACGCAAAGCCAGTCCCAATCTGCTCCCGCAACGCAACAACACCGGTCAACGCGCCCGCGCCATAGGGGCCCGCGCCAGCGCCGCGCACAATGTCCGCGCCCTCGATCATCTCCGGCGCCAACGCGCCCCAGATCACCCAACCGCCGAAAGGATCATGCTGCGGCACACCATCGAGCGTCACCAGCGCGCGCCCCGCGCCCGAAGGCCCGATCGCGCGCAGCGACAAGCCTTGCACGGTGGGGTTGGCTGCGCCGCTATCGTTGCGGCGAAAGAGGGAAGCGGCTGGCGCCACCGCGAGCGCGCGGTCGAGCCGCACCGCATCCTCGATCGCGCGCGGGTCTATCTCGACATGCGCATATACCGCTTCGCCCGGCGCTTCCGGCAGACGCGGAGCCGTTACAACGATCTCGCTCTCAATCGCCGCGTCCAAGGCTCAGCGCCGGCGGCGCGGCGTGCCGAGGATGCCGCGCATCAATTCGCGCACGATCGTGTTCATCACGCCGCTCGCGACGCGTCCACCTTGGCGTTCAATAGCCGTCGAGCGCGAACCGCCGCTGCTGTTCCGCGTCGAGCGTGTCCGCGGCGCGGCGCTGCCGCTTGAGCGCGTGCGCGAGGCCCGCGCTTCTTCTTTTTCCCGCGCCTCGCGCTCTTCTTCCCGCGCTGTCGCCTCCGCAGCCTGCGCTGCACGGCGGCCGAGAATTTCGTGCGCGCTTTCGCGGTCCACGGCCTTCTCGTACGCACGGCCCGCCGTGTTCGCGCGCATCAGCGCTTGGCGCTCCGTCAGCAGAATGGGGCCCACGTGACTGTTCGGCGCGCGGATCTTGGTGCGCGCCACAGGCGTCGGCGCGCCTTTCTCATCCAGCGTCGAAACCAGCGCCTCGCCGACATTCAGCTCTTGAATTTCCTTCGCCACATCGACGTTCTCGTTCGCGCGGAACGATTGCGCTGCCGCCCGCACCGCCTTCTGATCCGTCGGCGTGTACGCGCGCAGCGCGTGCTGAAAGCGATTGCCCAGCTGACCCAGCACCAGCTCCGGCACGTCTGTCGGCGACTGCGTCACGAAGTAAATGCCGACGCCCTTGGAGCGGATCAGCCGCACCACCTGCTCGACCTTGTTCACCAGCTCCTTCGGCGCATCGCGGAAGAGGAGGTGCGCTTCGTCGAAGAAGAAGACGAGCTTCGGCTTATCGAGATCGCCAACTTCCGGCAGCTCTTCCCAAAGCTCACTCATCAGCCAGAGCAGGAACGCCGAGTAGAGCCGCGGGCTCTGCACCAGCCGCTCGGACGCCAGCACGTTGATCGTGCCTTTGCCGTCCGGCCGCACGCGCGTCAGCTCTTCAAGTTTGAACGCTGGCTCACCGAAAAAGCGGTCCGCGCCATCCATCTCCAGCTGCAACAGCTTGCGCTGCAGCGCCGCAATCGATTGCGGAGTCACCAGCCCGTACTGCTTGCCGATATCGTCGGCGTTCTCGGATATGTAAGTTAGCAGCGCCCGCAGATCGTTCAGATCCAGCAGCAGGCCCTCGTTCTTGCCCGCCTTGATCCAGTCATCGGCCAAGCGGAACGCGATCGTCAGCGCCCCCGCCTGGGCATCCGTAGCCTCCAGCACGCGGCCCATCAGCACCGGGCCCATCTCCGTCACCGTCGTGCGCACCGGATGGCCGAGCTCGCCGTAGACATCCCAGAACACGACAGGCTGCGCCTCCGGCGCAATCGGAATGTTGATCTCCGCCGCGCGCGCCGCCGCCCAAGCTGGTGGCGTCGTGTCAACCGAGGCGCAGCCCGAGAGGTCGCCTTTGATGTCGGCGGCGAACACGTTGACGCCTTCGCGCGCAAACGCCTCGGCCAACACTTGCAGCGTCACCGTCTTGCCGGTGCCGGTTGCGCCGGCGATCAGGCCGTGGCGGTTGGCGCGCTTGAGCGCAAGGCCCTGGACGCCTTCCGGGCTGGCGCCGAATTCGATGCTTGCGGCCATGTCGTTCTCGACTCCCTGCTTCGCGCAACAGCTTGGCGCATTGGCGCTTTTAGGCCAAGCCGGGCCTTGCGCCGCAGCGGGCAGCGCCGCAAGAGGGCGGTATGGCAAGCCTGGATATTTCGCAGCGCGGCGCGCTTTGGGTGATCGCAACCGGCGTCATCGCGGCCGGGCTCTACTTCCTTCGCGAACCTTTGACCCAGTTCGCGATGGCGCTGTTTCTTTGGCTGGCCATCGACGGCCTTGCAGAGACCTTAGACAAGCGCATTCCGTTCACGCCGCGCTGGCTGGCGTTGCCGATCGCGCTGATCGTCGTTTTGGGTATCGTCGCGCTTGTCGGCTTCGTGGTGTTCGATAACGTCGCCGCCATCCTAGGCGATCTGACGCGCTACGAATTCCGCCTGAACCAAGTGCTTAGCCAATTGCACCAGGCGGTCGGCAGCCCCGGGCGCTCTCCCACGGTTGGCGATCTGGTGGCTCAATTGCAGCCTGGTCGGCTCATGACTCAGGTGGCCGAGAGCATTCAGAACGCGGCGTCCGCGACGATCTTCACGCTGATATTCCTAGCGTTTCTTTTCCCGGCCGCCAGCGTGATGAGCGACAAGCTCGATCTCATCTTCCGGGGCAAAGTCATGCGCGAGAATACCCGCGAAGTCCTGATGCGCATCCGGTCCTCAATGGAGCGCTATTTGTGGGTGCAAACAGTGATGAGCCTCATCATCACGGCCCTGACCTATATAACCCTGGTAATCATCGGGTTGGACAACGCCCTGTTCTGGTCGTTTCTGATTTTTTTCCTGAACTACATCCCAACCATCGGATCGATCGTCGCCGTCGTCCTCACGACGGCCGTTGCGCTCGTGCAATTTCCTACGCTCGGCCCCGTCGCAGCTGTCTTCGCTGGGGTCAGCGTCTGGCAGTTCGTGATCGGCAATTTTGTTCAGCCGCGAATGACCGGCGAGTCGTTGAACCTTTCCGCAGTCGTCGTGCTGCTCGCGCTTTCGATCTGGGGATTGATCTGGGGCATCGTCGGCGCGTTTCTCGCCGCACCGCTCACCGTGATGATCATGATTGTATTGGCGCAATTTCCATCGACTCGTTGGATCGCAATTTTGCTCTCCGCCGATGGCAAGCCGGTGCCGCATGCACCGCGCTCGGATAAGTCCGAGTCCGGATCAAATTGATGTTGCGAATCGGCGATGAACATGTATCGCTGAGGTTGAAGAACGTCGCCGGGGCTCGGAGCGTTTTCGACTACACTACGAAATGATCCGCGCCGGCGTTGTTCGATCGTCAGTTTGACGACCGTTCTGTGTGCGTGGGCTCTCGGGGGGCTTAAACTAGCGCAGATCGGCCGTTTCGTCGGAACAGGCCTCCGCGTGCGTCCCCCACCCAGCCTGCTGCGAGGCCTGCAGGCGCCGTCGGACAGCTTGTCCCCGTCCGACGGCGCCGTTCTCTTCTAGAACTTAGATGTAATCAGCGCTGCCATCGTGCGCGCAGCGGTACGCATCGAGGCTGATTACGTTTGCCGCTTCGACGGTGTCTGGGGCCAATCCCACTCGCAGCGCTTCGGCGGCATCGATCAGTCGTTGCAGCTGCAATCCAACTTCATACGATTCGACGCCTTCGCGGAGTTGATCGCGGGCCCAGTGCGCGACGACGGCTAAGTGATCCCGAACAAACATGGCACTTGAACGCCGCCCTCGGCGCCGCTGTTCCTGGCGTCCATCCATCCGCGCAAGGCGCCGCCCCGCGCTTGGGACGAATTGCGGCCTTCCCCCGGTTGCACCTTCCGTGGGGGAGGCTAGGTTCGCGCCCAAAATCAGACTTCTAGGAAACGCCTCATGGATGCCGCCGCCCGCGCGGAACTTCCGCCTACCGCAGACCAATTTCTCGACACCGCCGCGAAGGGCCCTTGGCCCGCCTTCCGCGCCAACGGCGCCATAGACGCCGCAGCCGAAGCCTTCCTGCGCGGTCTCTACGAGGACGCGACCGCCGATGAACTCGGTGATCTCTCCGTCGCCGACCTTGCCGCGCTCGCACACGATTTCTGGATCTGGCGCAGCGAACGTTCTCCGGACGAGCAGCAGTCGCGCATTCGTCGCGGCGTCGGCGCCGGCGGGCGCCAGCTTGAGCGCGACATTCTCGAGATCGCCGGCCCGGACATGCCGTTCCTGGTGGACTCGGTCATGGGCGAGCTGGCGGACCAAAGCGTCGCCGCGCTCGCGATGTTCCACCCGCTTGCGCCGTCCGCAAACGGCAAGGGTCGGGACTCGCTCATTCAGATCCATGTGCCGCGCCTCTCGGCTCAAAAGTCGAAGCAATTGCTTGATGGCGTTCGCGCCACGCTGACGGCGGTGCGCTCTTCGGTCCACGATTTCCAAGCGATGCGTCAGCGCATGCTGCACGCTGCCGAAGAGCTGGAAACGGCAAAAACCAACGCGCCTGCGGAAGAGCAGACCGAAGCCGTCGCGTTATTGCGTTGGCTCGCTGCCGACAAGTTCACGTTCCTCGGATCGCGCGACTATCGCTACGAGCGCCTGCCGGACGGCAGCTACAAGCCCGACGAACCCGAGATCCAAAGTGCGTCATGCCTCGGCGTTCTGCGCGATCTCGATCTCTACGTGCTGCGTACCTCCGCCGAACCGATGGTGTTGACGCCTGAGCTGAAGCGCCTGGTCGCTGAGCCATCGCCGCTCATCGTCGCGAAGTCGACCATCCGTGCGCGCGTGCACCGCCGCGCCACCGCCGACTACATCAGCGTCAAACGCTACAACGATAAGGGCGAAGCTATCGGCGAAGTGCGCTTCGTCGGTCTCTTCACTAGCGAGAGCTTCACCGAACCTACGCGCAACATTCCGGTGCTGCGCCGTAAGGCCGAGTGGGTGATGGAGCGTGCCGGCTTCACGCCCGGCGGCCACAACGCCAAGACCTTGCGCAAGATCATCGAATACTACCCGCGCGAGGAGCTCTGGCAGATTGCACGCGAAGAATTGCTCGGCATCTCGCGCGGCATTCTGCACTTGCTGGATCGCCCGCGTGCCCGCGTGTTCACGCGCCGCGATCGCTTCAACCGCTTCGCGACCGCGCTCGTCTACATCCCGAAGGACCGCTACGATTCAGATCTTCGCGAAAAAGTCGGCGCACTCATCGCGCGCGCCTATGGCGGCGTCGTGGAGAGCTTCCAGCCACAGCTCGGCGAAGGTCAGCTCGCGCGCGTGCTCTTCGTCATCTCCGACATCGACAAGACGCGCCACGATCCCGATCACCGCCACCTCGACGCCGAGGTCGCAGCGCTGACGTACACCTGGGAAGATGCGTTCGCTTCTGCGCTGATGCGCTCCGATCTGTTCACCACCGATAGTCGAGAGCAGGCCGCCAATCGCTTCCAAGACGTGTTTACCGCCGCCTATCGCGAGCGTTACCCCGTCACAGAGGCGTTGATCGACACTGCGGAGATTCTCTCCGCGAGTGACGAAGAGATCATGCGCGCGCGCGCTTATCGCTTGCCGACTGACGCCGACAATATCATGCGCTGCAAGTTCTACGCGCGTGGTGACGTGCTGGCGCTTTCGGCCACGGTGCCGATCCTCGAAAACATGGGTCTTTTCGTAGATTCAGAAGTAAATTACGAACTCCATCTCAAGGCAGGTTCGCTGCATCCCGCCCAGCGCATTTTCATTCACGACATCGAAACGCGCTCCGCCGACGGTAAGCCGATCGATCTCAAAGAAGCTGGCAAGAAATTCGAGGAGGCCTTCGCAGCCGTCTGGACGGGTAGAGCCGAAAGTGACGGGTTCAATCGCCTGATCCTCGCGCTCCCGTGTACTTGGCGCGAAGCGGCGCTCATCCGCGCTCTCGCCCGCTATCGCCAGCAAACCGGCCTTGACCCCTCGCAATCGATCCAAGAGCAGGCGCTCGCCAACAACACTCGTATCGCGGCGCTCATCCTGAAATTCTTCAAGTCGCGCTTCGACCCGCAACTCCCTGAAACGATGGAAACGCGCGCCGCGCGCTCTAGCAAGTTCGAGTTCGCTATCGAAGCCGCGTTGAACGAAGTCGTAAGCCTCGATGAAGACCGTGCGCTCCGCCGTATCGCGCATCTCGTGAAAGCGATCCGCCGCACGAACTATTATCAACCGGGCGCTGACGGGCAGCCCAAGGCCTACATGTCGTTCAAGATCGACTCGCACGCTGTCGCGGAGCTGCCAGCGCCGAAACCGTACCGCGAAATCTGGGTCGCGAGCCCACAAGTCGAAGGCGTGCATCTGCGCTTCGGCCCCGTCGCGCGCGGTGGTCTGCGGTGGTCCGATCGTCGCGATGACTTCCGCACCGAAGTCTTGGATCTCGTTAAAGCGCAGCAAGTGAAGAACGCCATTATCGTGCCGGTCGGCGCGAAGGGCGGCTTCTATCCTAAGCGCTTGCCCGCACGCGGCGCGCCTGGTTTCCAAGAAGCCGGCGTCGAAGCCTACAAGACCTTCCTGCGCGGCCTGCTCGACATCACTGACAACATCGTTGGCGACGCAATCAAAGCGCCGAGCAACGTCATTCGTTGGGATAGCGACGACGCCTATCTCGTCGTCGCCGCCGACAAAGGCACGGCAACCTTCTCCGATATCGCCAACGGCATCAGCGCCGAATATGGTCACTGGTTGGGCGATGCCTTCGCTTCAGGCGGCTCGGTCGGTTACGACCATAAGGCCATGGGCATCACCGCCAAAGGCGCATGGGAAGCGGTGAAGCGCCATTTCCGCGAAATCGGCAAGAACATCCAAGAGGAAGAATTCACCGTCATTGGCGTCGGCGATATGTCGGGTGACGTGTTTGGCAACGGAATGTTGCTGTCGCGCAAAATCCGTCTGCTCGCCGCCTTCGATCACCGCGACATCTTCATCGATCCCAATCCAACTGATTGCGAAAAGCACTGGGCTGAGCGCAAGCGTCTCTTCGATACACCGCGCACCAGCTGGCAGGATTACGATAAGAAACTGATCTCCAAAGGCGGCGGCGTTTTCTCGCGCAGCCTGAAGGCGATCGACGTCACGCCGGAAATCGCCGCGCTCGCCGGAATCGATAAAGCGCAAGTGACCCCCGTTGAGCTTATGTCGGCCCTGCTGAAGAGCCAGTGCGAACTCCTGTGGTTTGGCGGCATCGGCAATTACATCAAGGGCCGCGCCGAATCCCACGCCGATGTCGGCGATAGAGCCAATGACGGCATCCGTGTCGACGCCGAAGACGTGCGCGCGCTCGTGGTAGGTGAGGGCGCCAATCTCGGCGTCACGCAAAAGGGCCGCATCGCCTTTGCTCGCAATGGCGGCCGCATCAACACCGACGCCATCGATAACAGCGCTGGTGTCGACACCTCCGACCACGAGGTCAACATCAAGATCCTCCTAGCCGACGCCATCCGCGGCGGCGCGCTCAAAGCCAACGCGCGCGACAAGCTGTTGGAGTCGATGACCGACGAAGTCGGCAATCTCGTGCTGATGGACAATTACGACCAGACGGGCGCGATCTCGATCGCGCAGGCGACAGCCGCGAACGATCTCGACAGCCACGAGCGCTTCATTCAGCGTCTTGAGGCCGCCGGCAAACTCGCACGTCGGGTCGAAGGTCTGCCGCTCACCGGCGAGATCGCTGCACTACGCGCCGCCAAGCTCGGCCTCACGCGACCCGAGCTCGCCAAGCTCGTCGCCTATGCGAAGATCGACCTCTTCGATGCACTCGTCGCTTCGAGTGCGCCCGACGATCCGGCCTTCGCTGAGCCGCTCAAAGAATACTTCCCGAAGGAAATCTGGAAGTTCGAGCCGCAGATGAAAACCCACCGCCTGCGTCGCGAAATTATCGCGACGCAGCTGGCCGACGATCTGATCAACCGCTGCGGGCCTTCTTTCGTGGATCGTGTCAGCGAAGTCTCGCGCGCCAACGCCGTCGTCATCGCGCAATCGTTTGAAGCGGCCCGCCGCATCTTCGATCTCGAGCAACTGGTTGATCGGATCAACGCGCTCGACAACAAGGCGCCGGCCGCCGCCCAGATCGCGTTGCACCAGCGCGTCGGCGGCGCACTCCGCCGCGCCACCACGTATCTCGCCCGCACCGCAGGCTTCGACGGCGAAAAGCCGCCATCGATCCTAGACGTCGTGGAACTCTACCGCGAGCCCGTCGAAGCCCAGCGCGCCCACGCCTGGGAAGAGCTCAGCGCCATTGAACGTGAGCGTGTCGCGCTTCGCGAAAAGATGCTGGTGGATCTCGGCGCACCCGAGGACCTGGCGCGCGAAGCGGCGATCCTCTCGCCGCTTACCACCGCGCTCGATGTCGCCGATCTCGCTCGCCACACCAAGTGGCCGGTCCACCAGGCGGCGCTGTTGCACTGCGCCGTCGGCGCCGATTTTGGCCTCGATGCGCTCCGCGACTTTGCCACTAACATCAAGCTGGAGCAGCACTGGGATCGGCTGGTTGTGCGCCGCGCCGCGCAGGATTTCGGCGCAGCGCAGCTCACGCTCGCTGAAGCTGCCGCCCGCAGCGTCGGCGCCCCGCCGAAGGGCGCCGACAATGCCTGGATCGTCGAACAAACGAACACGTGGATCGCCGGCCTAGGCCAGCCCGCCGCACGCGCCCGTTCGGCCTTCGCCGAACTCAACGCTCAAGGCCCGTGGACGTTCGCAAAGCTGATGCTGATCTCCGCCGAGTTCAACGGCCTCCTGGCGGCAGTGCGCTAGTCAGAGCGCGGCGATCATCTCGCGCAGCAAGTCGTGCTCGCGCGCGGTAGCTGCCGGGTCGTAGCGTACGCGCGGGTCCTCGGCGTGATCGTCCTCGAACGCGTGCGTCGCGCCTTCGAACACGATGATCTCCATCGGTGTGCCGCGCGCGCGTTGTCGCTCCAGCGTACCGCGTGTGGGGCCAACGATGTAATCGCGCTCCGCCACGATCGCGATGTTGCGATGTGGCGCAAACCGCCAATCGCGCCGACCCGCATAGCTGGCGACGCTCGTGTACGGATAAACCAGCAGCGTGCCCGCGAGCCCCTGCAGCGGCTCGTCACTTAGCCCGCTTAAGCCCGTCGCGCGCTCGATCTCATCTGGCCGCAGCGCCAGCGCATCCATGATCGTCCATGCGCCGTGACTCCACCCAACAGCCCCGAACCGCGCCGCATCGGCCCAGCTCTGGGTCCGCGCCCAGCTCATCGCGGCATAAAGATCGCCCGCGCGTTCGCGGCCATGCAGCCGCATGCCGGTGCACACCAGAGCGATCGCCGACGCACGTCCGATCCGCCGCGGCCCAAATGAGTCGATCTGGACAACCGCCGCGCCAGCACGGAGCGCAACCTCCGCCATGCCGTCTTGAAACGGTCGCTGCCCGCCGCAGCCGTGCAGCATGAACACAACGGGGAAGGGCCCATCGCCCTCGGGCCGCGTTACGATCAAATGGGGGACAAGCCGCGCCGTGCGCTGATCCAATGTTTCGGCAAATGCAGTAACCGGCATCAGCACCGAGACTAGCAGCAGCAGCGCCGCCAGGACTACGGGTGATGTGCGCTTCACCTAGTGCCGGAAGTGCCGCATGCCGGTGAACGCCATCGCGATCTCGGCTTCGTCTGCTGCCTTGATCACTTCGTCGTCGCGGATCGAGCCGCCAGGTTGGATCACAGCCGTCGAACCTGCCTGCACCGCTTGCAGCAATCCGTCCGCAAACGGGAAGAACGCATCCGAGGCGCAAACCGAGCCGATCGTCTTCGGCTCGCGCCAGGCATTCGTGTGCGCCACGTCTTCAGCTTTCAGCCGCGCTACGCGCGCCGAGTCCACGCGGCTCATCTGGCCCGCGCCGATGCCGACAGTCGCGCCATCACGCGCATAGATGATCGCGTTCGACTTCACGTGTTTGCCGACCTTGAACGCAAAGATCATGTCGCGCACCTGCGCCTCGCTCGGCTTCTTCTTGGTCACGAACTTCAAGTCCGCCGCCGTGATGCGCCCGTTGTCGCGGTTCTGCGCAAGAAAGCCGCCGGAGACGGTCTTCACGTAAAGCCCCGGCGCTGCCGGATCGGGCAGCCCGCCCGTTACCAGCAGCCGCAGATTTTTCCGCTTCGCAAACACCGCGACCGCATCTTCGTCCGCTTCCGGGGCGATCACGACTTCGGTGAAGATCTCCGCGATCACTTCCGCCGTCGCTTTGTCGAGCCGGCCATTCAACGCTACAATTCCGCCGAAGGCCGAAACAGAGTCGCACTCGAACGCGCGCTGATACGCTTCCAGCAAGTTCGCGCCTGTCGCCACGCCGCACGGATTGGCGTGCTTGATGATCGCCACCGCCGCGCTTTCCTTTGGATCGAACTCCGCCACCAATTCGAACGCCGCATCCGTGTCGTTCAGATTGTTGTAGCTCAGCTCCTTGCCTTGCAGCTGCGTTGCCGTTGCGACGCCAAATCGATTCTCACCTGTCACATAAAACGCCGCGTTCTGGTGCGGGTTTTCGCCGTAACGCAGCGATTGCTTCAGCTTGCCGCCAAGCGAGCGATAAGTGGGGGAGGTGTCTCCCAATTGCTCCGCGTACCAATTGGAGATCGCAGCATCGTAGGCGCCGGTGCGCGCAAACGCCTTCGCCGAGAGCTTCTTGCGCAGCGCCAACGTCGTGCCGCCATGCGTCTTCGCTTCTTCTAGGATCGCCGCCATGTCGTCCGCATCGGTGGCGACAGCAATGAACCCATAATTCTTTGCCGCGGCGCGGATCATCGCCGGGCCGCCAATATCGATGTTCTCGATGCACGTTTCAAAATCGGCGCCGCGCGCCACAGTCGCTTCGAATGGATAGAGGTTCACATAGAGCACATCGAAGCCTTCAATGCCGTGCTCCTTCATCGCCGCCGCGTGTTCTTTGTTGTCGCGAAGCGCCAGCAACCCGCCATGCACCTTCGGATGCAGCGTCTTCACGCGCCCATCCATCATCTCCGGAAACCCGGTGACGGTGCTCACGTCCTCAACCTTCAGGCCGGCGTCAGCGATCGCCTTGTGCGTTCCGCCTGTGGAGACGAGCTTTGCGCCCAGTCCCGCGAGCGCCTTGGCGTGATCAATCAGCCCGTTTTTGTCGGACACCGAAATCAGCGCGCGTTTGATCGGAAGAATGTCCTGGGTCATTGGCGAAACCTGCGAAAAGCGCTGAAAATTCGCCCTCTGCTACGGTCAGACTCACCCGCGCGTCAACGCGCATAGCTGTGTCAATTGGACCGCGAAAGCGCCCAGCGCACGCGATTCGGCGGCGCGAGGCCGTGTCCCATCGGATCAGCCGCGCCGGAGAGCACGATCTGCAGGCCTTCGCGCGGCGCCGGGCCGCCCCAATAGATCGACGGCTCTATATTGATCGCTGGCGCATCGGTCCGCAGCCGCCAACGCTGACCGCCCGGCGTTTCCAGCAGCGCCATCTGATGTTCGATCAGCCGCGCGCGCACGTCCGGGTGCAAGTGAAAGCGCGCAACGTACGGAACATCCTGTTTCGGCGTTGGTCCCTTGTGGCGCACAGGTCGGATCAGCTCGTCAATGCCGCGCAGATTTTTGCCGTCGTGATCAACAAAAATGTAGCGCCGATGCAGCAAGCCAAACTGGCTGCGATAGCCATCGTGCCGGCCTTGCACCGTGATACCGCTTTCGTCCGATGAACGCCGCACATCGTCCAGTGTTGGCCCGACCAGGCGTCCGCCGCCGCGCCCACGACGCGGATCTTCCAGAACAGCCGAGAGCGCGTCGCCCAGCACCATCGTCGAGTGGGCGTTCGTTGCGCGCGCCGCTTGCCGCGCCGCGGGGGCCAGCTCTCGCGCGGCGCCGACATTCACGATCAGCCGCTCGCGCTCACTCGAAAGCTCAAACGCCAGAGCACTCGCATGGGCGCGCTCGGCGTAAGAAAGCGGCGGCGCGCCGCCAACATCGAACAGCGCCCGCAACGGCCCCGCTTCGAGCCTCTGAAACCCCGTGTGCGTCGCGAATTGGAACGAGCGCACTTCGCCGTCGCATCGCGCCAACGCGGCTTCGATCGATGCGCCCGAGCCTTCCGATCCGCCATGAAAGCAACCCAAGCCGCCATCGCCCAGCCGCAACATCCGCAGCATATTTGCCAGCTTCGGCAGCGCGTCGCGTAAAATCTGCGGCGGATCGTCGAGCAACTCATACGCGGTGATCAGATCGCAGAAGCATTCCGCCAGCGCCTCGGGCGAGCGTGATAGATGGCCGCCGTCCGGCGCAAATTGCTTTGCGCACGCCTCAAGCAGCATTTCCTCGCCTTGCTCGACGAGCCGGTTCGCTTCTGGAAATCCCGCGGCGCCTGCAAGGATCAACGCGGCGCCCGCTTTGATCGAACCCAAATGCCGCTCAGCCAATTCGCTTTGCGCCAGCATTAAGAGCCGCGCTTGCCGCGCCGCCGATCGCAGCAACGCGGCGCGTTGCTCTGCCGCGCCTTGCTCGAACGCCGCGCGTCCCCAGCATAGCCACGCGAACAGGCGCTCCGCCGTGATCTCGGGATCCCACGCAAGTTCATCCCACTCGCCGTGCTCGGCCACCCAAGCATCGATCAGCTGCGCGATGCGACCCTGCGCCGATGGCCCCACGGCGGCAAGATCGACCAACCACGCAAACGAATGCAGTCGCGCAGTGAAATGCCGCGATGGATGCGCCGGCAGCCATGGCAGCGCGTGCTCGCCCTGCAAGCGCTCAGCCGCGATACGCCACACGCCGCGGCCAATCTCGCGCCCGCGTTCGGCGTTGCCGACACGCGGATCGCGGCCGAAGTGTTCGATGCGATCAGGCGCCGCGTCGCCCAGACGCATGCGGTGGAACGGATTAGCGCGCCAAGGCTCGCTCACCGGGATTGGCCGCGATGGCCTGCGGGGAGGGGAGACCGCCGCATTCAAGAGGCTAGGCCGCGCTTCTCAATCGCGTGATATTGTCAGCATAGGCGCTCGCGTCGCCGCCATAGACGGCTGTGCCGGCCACCAACGCTGTCGCGCCCGCGGCGATCACCTTCGGCGCCGTCTTCGCGTTCACGCCGCCATCGACTTCCAGAATGATATCGCGCCCGGTCGCGTCGATCTTCTTGCGCAGCTTCTCGATCTTCGGCAGCGACGTTTCGATGAAGCTCTGCCCGCCGAAGCCCGGGTTCACGCTCATCACCAGAACAAGATCGACTAGGTCAATGATCGGATCGACGGCTTCAACCGGCGTCCCAGGATTGAGCGACACACCAGCCTTTGCACCCGTCGCGCGGATGGCTTGCAGCGTGCGGTGTACGTGCGGGCCAGCTTCGGGATGCACCGTGATGATGTCGGCGCCGGCGTCGCGGAACGCTTGGATGAAAGGATCAACTGGCGCGATCATCAAGTGCACATCGAAAGGCAACTTCGTGTGCGGCCGGATCGATTTGATCACCGTCGGCCCGATCGAGATGTTCGGCACGAAATGGCCGTCCATCACATCGACATGGATCATGTCGGCGCCGGCTTCCTCGGCCGCGCGTACTTCCTCGCCGAGTTTCGAGAAATCCGCCGCCAGGATCGAAGGTGCAATGAGCGTCCGCGCCATCACTTGGAGTTAGCGGCCAGGGGCCGCTGGCGCAAGGCGATGCCGTAGCCGCGCTGTTAGCCGCGCACCAAGCGGCTCGCGAAAAAGCCATCCAGCCCGCCGATCTGCGGCCATTGCCCAGGATGCGTGCGCAAATCGCCATCCGCGGTGATGAATTCCGCCAATGTATCGGCGCTGGTCAGCGGTGCGCGTCGCCAGCCGTTTCGCAGCGCTTCCGCAACGACGCCAGGGCCTTCCTCGGGCTCCAGCGAACACACCGCGTAAAGCAGCGGCGCGCCCGGCTTCAGAAGCGCCGCGCACGTCGCCACCAATCGCGCTTGCAGCTCAGCGAGCGCCCGGACGTCCGTCGGCCGCCGCAGCCACGCAACATCCGGGTGCCGCCGCAGCGTGCCGGTCGAGGTGCACGGCGCATCAAGCAGCACGGCGTCAAACGGCCCGGCGCTGCGAAACTCGAGCGCATCAGCGCAAACAACCTCCGCCTGCAATTTCGTGCGCGCCGAATTCTCGCGCAGCCGCTCAAGCCGTGCGTCAGACTTGTCGACCGCCGTAACCTGCGCGCCCATCGCCGCGAGCTGCAGCGTCTTGCCGCCCGGCGCCGCGCAAAGATCGAGCACGCGTTTGCCCCGCACATCGCCAAGCAACCGCGCCGGCAGAGCCGCCGCCGCGTCCTGCACCCACCACGCGCCGTTATCGAAACCGGGCAGGGAGTCCACCGGCGAAGGAGCAGTGAGCCGCACGCTGCCCGTTGGCGTCAGCACACCGAGCAGCCGCTGCGCCCAGCCTTCCGCATCCGTTTTCACGCTCACATCGAGCGGCGGCTCAGTCAGCAGCGCACGCGCAATCGCCTCCGCCTCCGCGCCATACGCAGCGCGCCAGCGCGTATAAAGCCACGGCGGCAAATCCGTGCCCACGGGCAGCGAAGCCATGATCTCCGCGCCATTGCTCGCGACTTTGCGCAACACCGCGTTCATGAGCTTCGCGAACCCGCGCGTCTCGCGCAGCGAATTGGCCGCTTCGACAGTCTCGCCCACGGCCGCGTGCGGCGGCGTGCCCAGCACCAGCAATTGCGTCGCGCCGATATGCAGCAGCGCCCGCGCATGCGGCGCCGTGTCGGGCAACGGCCGATCGAGAAAGCGCGACAGAACTGCGTTTACGCTGCCCAGCCTGCGCAACCCCGCCGTCGCCAGTGCGCGCGCGAATGCCCGATCGCGGCCTTCCAACGCTCCGAAACTGCGCACGGAATCGAGCGCATCCTCCAGCGCTCGGCCGCCATCCATCACGGTCATCAACAATTCAGCGGCGGCGACGCGAGCGTTCAAGGCGTGGCCGTCAGCTGCACATCAACGCGCGCACGGCGAAAGCTCGCGAGCCGGATCGTCGCCGCGCCCGCTGAAAGCGGCGTCGAAATCCGCACCGGCGGTGCGAACGTTGTGTCCGGCATCAGCGCGAACCAGACCTCGCCCTGGGGAATGCGGCGGCGGCCAGCGTCGCGGGCTTCAAAGCCGGCGACCGCGATATAGGCGAGGGAGCACTTCAACACGTCGCCCTCATAGCCGGCATCGTCGAAATGATCGATATCACCGCCGCCCAATTCGAGCAGATAATGAAAGCGCCCGTCGAACGTGGGGTAAGCGCCTGCGCAGCGCCGGGTCTCGCCGACATCGATCGCCATTGCCACGATGGTCGAAAGCGGATCGCGGGAGCGCCGTCGTTGCTCTTCACTCGCCGGCGGTTCGCCCCAAAGGCGATAGTTCGGCTCGATCGTCGCGACCACCGCCCCATCGTCACCAACGATCATATTCACCACACGCCGTTTGCGGCTGTAGTGATGATCCAGGTCATAGCGCGCCCAATGCACATCGCCGTTGCGGATAAAGCCGCTCGCGCGCGCCTCAAGGTTCGTGCGCTCAAAGAGGTTCAGCAACCCGCGTGATTGCAGCGTCGCGCTAATCTCGTAGCTGTCTTCGCCCACATCGGCATCGACCGTTACGCCGCCAAGCGGCACAAATCCCAAACCCACGCCATCATACGTCAGCGAAAATCGATCCGCCGCAGCAGGCGTCGCGCAGCAGAAGAGGGCGGCGAGGGCAAGAAAGACGGGGCGCATGGGCGCGGAGTTTAGGCCCGCACGGCAGCGAGTCCATTCCGCGGCTGTTACGCGCGGACCAATCCTTGCGCCGCGCGTGCATCGCCGCTGTCAGGGAACGCGTCGCGCTCCAGCGCGCCTGTGGATACGCGCAGATGGTCGGCCAGCACGCCTTTGAACACCGCTCGCAGATCCGTCGTCGGCCGCAGATCGCGTTCCTCATAGAGCGCGCTGCGCGCCAGGCCTGGCCAATCCGCCAGCACGCGCCCGCCTTGCACCGCGCCGCCAGCCAGAAACGCCGCGCCCGCTGTGCCGTGATCCGTGCCGTTTGCGCCGTTCGGCGCAACCGTCCGGCCAAACTCAGTCGCGATGATCACAACCGTGTTGCGCCACGCCGGTCCCATCTCCGTCTTGAATGCGTCGAGCCCGTTGTCGAGCGCGGTCAGCCCCCGCGCCAGCGCGCCTTGCTCTAGCCCCTGATTGGCGTGCGTATCCCAGCCGCCGACCTCCATCACCGCCGCAATCGGCCCGTTTTCATCCTTCAGGAACCGCGCCGCGATCTGCGCGATCGGGGTGATGTTGCGCGGCCCCGCCCCGTTCATCTCCGCCGCGCCCGCATCCATCGCCACCGCGTTTGACGCCATCGCCGATTGCAGCGCATTCGCCAGCGAAGGATCGCGCGCCTCGTAGAGCGAGAGCATCCGCTGCATTGTGTCGGTATCGACGTCTGGCAAAGCTGAGGGCGACCACGTCGAAACCGCCGTCGGCCCGCGCAGGATCAGTGGCGCCTGGGCCGAAAGCGCCATGCCCATCTCGGGCCGCGAATGCGGCAGGGCGCCGAGAGCCTTGTTCAGCCAGCCCTCAGTCCGCGCAAACGGCCGCGCGCCGCCGGTTTCCAGCACATTCTGCGCATCAAAGTGCGAACGCTCGCGATATCCCGTCGCGCATGCATGGATCGGCAGTAGCTCACCTGCGCCATAGAGCCGATGCATCTTCACCAGGTTCGGATGCAACGCGAATGTCCCATCCAGTGAAAGCGCCGCGCTACGCTCCACAGCCAAGCGCCCGCGCACGCCCGCATATGTTGGATCGCCGATGGCGGGCATGGCGCCCAATCCATCCATGCCGCCGCGCAGGATAACGACGAGCAGCCGTTTGTCCGTCGCCTCCGCTTGGCCGAACGCGAAAACCGGGAAGGAGAGGGCGGCAGCGCCCGTCGCGCCCGCGAGAAGATGGCGGCGGTTCAGCATCGTCCTATCTCCGTTGCATCTCAGGCGCGCCAAACAGCAGCGCCAGGCCTTGCGCCGGGCTCTCGGCGCGCATGATCGCCGTGCGGCTTTCGTCGCTCAGCAGCGGGCCCACGCACGCTTCACCCAACTCAATCGGATTGACATCCGCGCGCGCGATCCGCGTTGCGTACGTCTGCGCGAACTCCAGCCGTTTCCATACAAGATCAGCCGTCAGCCACGCGTCAGCCGTGTCCGCCCATCCATCCGGCCCAGGCGCTGAATAGGGACGTTGTCCCATCGCCGTCAGCGCAGCGATGCCCGCCCCCGGCGGCAACTCGCGCACGTTCGCCGCGCGTAACAGCGTGATCGCGTATTCCTCAGGCCGCTTGAACTTCGTGAACGGCGTTTCCCACGCCTCCGGGCAATCAACGAGCGCATCCATCGTCCGATGCAGATCGCCATCGCTCTCACGAAACGCCCGCTCCACCCGCGCCAGGGCCGCTGCAGGCGGCGCATCCGCGATGAAGTGCCGGCAGAGCTTCGTCGCGATGAAGCGCGCCGTCGATGCATGCCGCGCCAAATCACCAAGCGCTGCTTCACCTTGCGCCACGCCATTCTGCGCATACGTGCGGTTGAGCAGCGTCTTCGGCCCGGGCTCGTGTGCGTCCTCGTCAAACTCAAACAGCGCCGCGCCATCGCGGGTCGCCGTTTGTTCATTCAACAGATCGCGCAAACGCGGCCGCTCGTAGGTCCAGCCGGTGATGATCGCCGCCAACGTCTGCACGTCGGCTTGGCCGTAGCCGCCGTTCACGCCCAGCGTGTGCAGCTCCATGATCTCGCGCGCGAGATTCTCGTTGATGCCCGTTGGCCGTCCGCCGCCCGGCAAACGGCGCGCTCGGTTCGGCCGCTGCGCCGCTTGGCTGTTCGGCCCGATCGACAACCAATTATCGAGATAGACGATCATCCCCGGATGCTTCGTCGAAGCCAGCAGCATGTCCGCGAAGCGTCCACCCACATGAGGTCGGATCGCATCCTTCTCGAAGGAGGGCGGCAGCGCGATTGCGCCAGGCTTTGCCGTCGAGACGGTAAAATGGTTAGACCAGAAATGCACCAGCCGCTCGTGCGCCGGCGCATCGCTCGTCACCGCCGCTTCCACGCGGGCCCCGACAGCACGCGTCACCCGCTGGCGAAAGGTCGCGACGAAATCCTCTTCGATTGAGAGCCGCTGCAGCTCTTCGCGCGTGATGCCTTGCCGCTCGGCCCGTTCTTCCACACGCGCCGCGTTGCCGCCATTCAGCCGCCGCTGCACCAGCCAGCGCCCGAACGCCAGCAGATCGTCCTCCGCCGGCGGCAGCGCCGCGATTTGCGCTGGCAATTCGCGCCGCGGCCCAAGCTGCGCTTTCACCCAGCCGCGCGGATCGCCGGCAATCGTGCGCAATTCGCCGGGCCGTGGGCCAAAACCGAACCGATGCGCCGCCAAAGCAGCAAGCCTGAGATCGGGCATGTATCCGCCTCCGATCGCAGTTTAACGCGACGCGTGCGGATGTCCGTCGCCGGATCGCAGATACGAAAAGGGGAGCCCGGAGGCTCCCCAAATCGCACTCTGGCTGCTGCGTTCGTTTAGAGCGGGCGGACGTTGATTTCGCTGTTGGTCAGCGGCAGCTCAACGAGCATGCCAACGCGGCCCGCGACAACGTCATTGAAACCCGCGGCGCGCGCTTCGGCGACCTGCACCTGCGCCGCCATTTGATTATCCGCGCCGGTCAGCACGACCATGCCGGCGTTTGCTGCATGCGCCTGCGCCGCAACTTGCGCCGCCGACGTGCCGCCGTGCAGCTGCGCCAGGCGTTCGCTCTGCGCACCGCCCTGCAGCACCACGTCCGCGTTCGCCGCAGCCGAAGCGCTGACCACTTGGCCGTCGCCGCCAACCACGATCGAACGGCCGCGATAATCGAAGCGATAGCCGACGCGGCCCGTGAACGCGTCTTCCTGCGTCGTGAACGCCGAGACGATCAGGCCGTCGCCTTCGAACACGATGACCGAGCGGCCCGGCTCTGGCGAGGGGCCCCAAGCCTGCAGGCCGCGCGATGCGCCGTCCAGACCAGCGGCCGTATTGAGGCCATCGACCAGACGCTGCGTTTCGCCCGGGCCGTAAACCGGCAGAAGCGAGCTATCGCCGCCGCGGCTGCTTTCGCCGTAGAGCGCGCTCAGATCAGCTGTTTGCGTCAGGCCGGCGTTCGTCAGCAGCACAGCGCTGAGGCGGCCCAAAGGAATGTTGTGGCGGTTGAGCGAAGACGCCGCGCCCGAACCGGCGTCGACGATGAAGAGATGGCCGCCGGCGATCACCGCTAGGCAAGGCTTCTGTTCGCTCTGATCCGAACTTGCGTCGCCGCAGACAATCGCGCGCAGCGCCGTTGAATCGAAAAGGTCCTCGTTGGCCGTCGCCTGTTGCTGCGCATAAGCCTCGTAGGCTCGCGCAATCGCTTCCTGGCCCTCTGGCGTTTGCGAACCGAGCACCCAGCCGCCCCAAAAGAGGCCCGACAGCGTCACGAAGACGACTGAGGATTTGCCGATGGCATTCATGTTCCGACCCCGTAATCCAATCGCGCTCCGCGGCGCGTTGACCTAAACCCCACCTAGCGTCACTAACCCGAGCAATGATTCTGGCAAACTCGGTTAAGGACTGGTTTCCACAGCTACGTGCTGCACGTGTTCGCGCTGACCGCCAATGACGAAAAGCAAACCCAAATCAGCAATTTGGTTAATAACTGAGCGTGGTGTTGGGTTGCCCAAATGGTTAACGCGATGAAGCGTGTGCTGATCTTCGATTCTGGCGTCGGCGGATTGTCAGTGTTCGATGCGATCGCCGCGTCCGGCTACGCGCTTGAGTTGGACTACGTCGCCGACAATGCGTGGCTGCCCTACGGTCTGAAATCCGACGCCGAGTTGCGCGCCCGTGTGCCGGCGCTTTTGAAGAGCCTCACCGATCAATGGACGCCGGACATCGTCGTCGTTGCCTGCAACACCGCCTCCACGATCGCTCTGGATGCTGTGCGGGCGGTGCTGGGCGTTCCAGTCGTCGGCGTGGTGCCGCCCATTAAGCCGGCAGCAGCGCTCACGCGCACCGGCGTTATCGGCCTTCTAGCCACGCCAGCCACCGTCCGCCGCGCCTATACTAATGATCTCATTGCACAATTCGCCGCCGACAAACGCGTGGTGCGCTTTGGCTCCTCAGCGCTTGTTCAAGCGGCGGAACAAAAACTTGCCGGCGCTACATTCAATCCATCTGCGATAGCAGAAGCAATCGATGGCCTCTTCGCTGCGCCGGGCGGCGCCGAAATCGACGTCGTCGCGCTCGCCTGCACCCATTTTCCGCTGTTGGTGAAGGACCTCGCCGCCGCCGCGCCGCGCCCGGCCGTGTGGCTCGACTCTGGTGAAGCCATTGCGCGCCGCGTTGCGCACGTGCTGATCGCAGAGCAGGGCGGCGCGCGCGTCCGCCGCGCCGGTTTCACCGCCGCCGACGCAGCACGCGGCCTTTTCCCGGCGTTCCACGCGCGCGGCTTCGACACCTTTGCGCAGATCGGTCCCGCGCCGCTTTTCGACGCCACGCCGCTCACGGATTCCGCATCCGCCTAAGCAATGCGTGTCGTTTCGGAAACATTTGCATCCGCATGGCTGGCGCCCGCGCGGTTTAAATTGCGCGCCCGCACTGATCGTCCCACGATCCTCCGCACACAAACGAACAATCCCTACTCGGGGAGGGCAATATGGCGGGCGGTTTCGGCGATACGCCGATGGGACTCGTGTCTCAAATTCTCAATTTAGCGGCGGTGCTGACGCGCAAGCCTGCGCTCAAAGTCCCACGCTACCAGCGACCCTATACCTGGACCGACAGCGAAGTCCGCGAGCTGATCCAGGATCTCTGGCGCGCCTATAAGCGCAAGGCGCCGTTCTACTTCATCGGCCAGATCGTGCTGGTGAAGAATAACGGCAAGCTTGAAATCTCCGACGGCCAGCAGCGTCTCGCCACGTTGACGATGATCCTGGGCTACACGCGCGATCGCCTCCCGGGCCGCTCCAAGCAATACCAGCAGCTGATCATGGATGGCGAAAATCCGCGGCTTTTGCTGCGCGACGAAGATGCAAACTTCTTTCGCGGCTATGTGCAAGAGCCCGGCCGTATCACCGAACTCGCGCGCCATGCCGAAATCGGCCTAGAATCGCGCGATCTCATATCGCTCGCCGCGCGGACGATCGAATCCGAATTCCATAAGATCAAAGACGATCGCGAAGTCGACGCCTTCATGTCGTACGTGGCTCGCTGCTGCACGCTCAACGTCGTCGACGCGGACGAGCGCGGCTGCGCGCAAACCGTCTTCAACACGCTCAACAAGCGCGGCTCGCCGCTCTCCAGCGCCGACATTATCAAGAGCGACCTCATCGAAAACTCCAAACTCCCAAGCGCCGAGGCCGACGCCGCCGCGCGCAAGTGGGAGGAAATGGAGAGCCTGTTCGAGCGCGAAGATTTCGCGCGGCTGCTCTATATGATGCCGTTCCTGCTCACCGGCGAATCCATCCTTTCACCTGGCGACCTCGGCTCGTTCCGCACCGCCGTCGATCGCGCTGGCGGCGTCAATAAGTTCCTTTTCGACCAACTGCCGCGTTATTCGCTTTCGCTCCGCTCGATCTTTGCCGGCTCCATCAATGTCGGCGCCACCAGCAACGACGTGAACCGGCGCATCGCGCTGATGAAGCAAGTCGAGAAATGGGATTGGGCGCCCGCCGCCATCGCATTTCTGGCGCAACACTCCCACGAATCCGAGCGTGCGCGGAAGTTCTTCCAAGCGCTCGATCGTTTCACCTTCGCTTGCGAGCTTTCGGTGATCGATAACCGCGTCCGCGAAGATCGCTACGCCGAGGCCGTCCGCAATGTCGGCAACGATAAAGCGCTCTACAGCGAAGACGCGCTGCTGCTGACGCCGGCGGAGAACGATAAGTTCATCTTCACGCTCAATCGCTCGCGCAAGCGCGACCGCCAGCGCCGCTTGCTCATGATGCGCCTCGAAGCGGCAATGCCGAACGGCCACCTGCTGACCATGACCGACGACGTCACGGTCGAGCACGTCCTCCCCAAAGGCGGCAGCCCATGGTGGAACCAGCTCTTCCCGGATTCGGCGCTGCGGCTCGAACTCGCCCACCTCTTGGGCAACCTCGTTCTCATCACTTACGAGCAGAACAAGGACGCCGATAACAAGCCGTACCCGAAGAAGCGCGAGGTCTATTTCAACTCGCCCAACGCCCCGATCCACGCCGTTACAAAGGATCTCGGCTCGATCGAGGAATGGACGCTGCAGGCCATCGAGGACCGCCACGAGCGCCTGGTGCGCATTCTCTGTGAAGATTGGGGCTTGGTGCGCGGCGGTTAACCCCTCGCTAACCAAAGCCTTCGACATCTTAACGCTGCGTTCATTCCTGGGGCCAGGCGCAGATGTCGTTGTTGTATGCGGTCGTTTTCGCGAGCCGCTGTCGGTCAAATCACCACCGCTTGGCGGTCGATGCGTTGCGCCACCTGCGCAGCGCCGAGGCGGAAGATTGGCGTAACCTGCTGCTCCACTTCCACGCCGACTATCTGAAGGGCGCAAAGGCGCCGGACGAAGAATTCAAGGACTTCAAGAATCACGTCCTCCACGTCCGCGACAAAGATTGGGGCGGCGCCGTCGAGGCGTGCCAGGAATGGTATCGCCGCACAGTGCGCGCGCTGGTCGCGAAGGATTGGCGCCAGGCCGCGTGGTCCGCCGGCGTGATGAGCCACTATTACGTGGACCCGATCCAGCCATTCCACACGCACCAGACCGAAGAAGAGAACGTCATCCACCGCGCCGTTGAGTGGAGCTTCTCAAAATCGTACGGCACGTTTCAGCACATCCTCGAAAACGATCTCGGCGGCTACCCTGACATCCAGGCGCCGACAGGCGAGAAGTGGCTGGCCGAAATGGTCAAAGCCGGCGCCAAGGCGTCGAACCCGCACTACGAGCTCATCATCGAGCACTACGATCTGGCGAAGGGCGTGAAAGATCCGCCGGCCGGCCTCGATCAAGAACTGAAAGACACGATCGCCAAGCTGATCGGCCACGCCGCCGTTGGTCTCGCGCGCATCCTCGACCGCGCCTTCGAAGAAGCGGGCGTGAAGCCGATCAAAGTGCCAACGACTCTCGACGCGGTATTCCTCACGCTCGAAATCCCGATCCAAGCCGTGTTGAAGACGCTCGACGACAAAGCCGCGCGCAAGGAAGTCGAAGCCCAGTACGAAGAATATCGCCGCACCGGTAAAGTCCGCGGCACGCTCGGTGAAGACGATAAGGCCGTGCGCGAACTCTACGCGACCGAAGTTCTGAAGACGCCGCTTTCATCGCTCGATGCAAAATGGCCGCGCGAACTCGGCGCGAAGGCCGGCGAAGGCGCCCCCGCGCGCGATGCGCCAAAGAACGCGAAAGCGGCGCCGCCCAAGTCGCCCAAGGAAACGCCCAAAGTCATCAGCCTCGATCCGCCGCGCCCGGCGCTCCAGGTCATCGACGCCACAACGCCGCCCGCGAAGCTGCCGAAGCCGCCGAAAGAGCCGCGCGTGCCGCGTGAGCTTCCCGTCGGCGCCCCGCGCGCGAAGCAAGAAAAGACGCTGCCGCGCATTTCGCTCAACAGCGATGCGCCTGTGGTGCAAGCGCCGTCCATCGGCCCAAAGACCGCCAAGCGCTTCGAGGACATCGGCGTCAAAACCATCGCTGATCTTTTGGCGTTGAAGCCGGAAGAGGGCGAAACTCGCATCGATGTGCGTCACATCTCCGCGCAAGTGATCCGCGATTGGCAGGCGCAGGCCTTGCTCGCCTGCACCGTGCCGGGTCTGAAATCACGCGAAGCCCAAGCGCTCGTCGCCTGTGGCGTGCGGTCCGCGCAAGAACTGATCGAGATGGACCCGACCCAACTTTGCGACGGCGTCGCGCGCTGGGGATTGTCGGAAGAAGGTCAGCGCGCCTGGGGCAGTGCGCCGGCGCCAACCGAAGACGATGTCGCCACCTGGATCGAACGCGCCAGACGCGCGATCCAAGAGGGCAAAGCCACCGTCGCCGCCTAGATCTTCAGCAGCGTCAGCACGATCGACGCGATCAGCACCGGCATGATGCAGGCTGTCAGTCCCGACGCGACAATCCGCGCCGTCTTCAGCACGCGGTGGCCTTTCAACGGCTGATCCTCGCGCGGCGCCAGTGCGAACTTGCACATGAACGCAAAAAGGCCGGCCACCGCCGCCACCGCTGCGCCGGCCATGGCGCCCGCCAATAGCGCCGCTACAGCAGACGCCAGCGCAATCAGTCCCAAAATACCGTGGCCGGCATTCATGACGTGCTTCACCAGCCGCTCGGCTCTGCCCTGGTCGAACGTCTTGAACGCTACCGGCGAGAGCACGAATGAAAACAGCATGATCCAGCCGAGCGATGCGCCGGCGAGGAGGATGGCAGTAGCTTGGGCAATCGGTTGCATGCTCGCTGCCTAGCATGAGTCGGCGCGGGCGCCCGGCCTCGTATACGCAACGATGGCGGGTCTTGGGTGCAGTGCAGCGCGCCTTTTCGGCTGTCAGCGCGTGACGTCGCCCCCCGAGCTTGCTAGCGATGCGCCAGCAATTCGGGGACTACCCATGACATACGCCGCGATCACCGGCTGGGGCAAATGCATGCCGCCAGCGGTCCTCACCAACGCCGACCTCTCCACGTTCCTCGATACCAATGACGAATGGATCGTTTCGCGCACCGGCATGAAGGAGCGCCGCGTATCTCACGTCACGGCCAGCGAAATGGCGACCATCGCCGCCAAACGCGCGCTCGCCTGCGCGGGCCTCGATGCAAAGGATGTCGATCTCATCGTCTATGGCAGCTGCAGCAACGATGAGCAGGTGCCGAACTCGGCCTCCGGCGTGCAAGCCGCGCTCGGCGCGACCAAGGCCGCGGCGATCGATCTCAACACCGCGTGCACAAGCTTCCTTTATTCGCTCTCCACCGCCACTGCGATGATCCGCACCGGCGTGGTGAAGAACGCCGTCGTCATCGGCGTCGAGTGGATTTCACCCTTTATGGATTGGGAAAATCGCAACGTCGCCGTTCTCTTCGGCGATGGCTGCGCCGCCGTCGTCGTGCAAGCCACCGATAAGCAGGAAGGCGTCCTCGGCGAACAACTCGGCTGCATCGCGGAGGCGCGCCAAACCTTGCGTGTGCGTGGCATGGGCACCGCCTACGTCAATCGCGGCATCACCATGGGCGATACCGATTGGGACTTCGACGGCCCGGAAATCTTCAAGCGCGCCGTTACCGGCATGGTGCAAGCCAGCCACGCCGTCATGGCCAAGTGCGGCGTCACCGCCGCCGACATCGATCTCGTCGTCCCGCACCAAGCCAACATGCGCATCATCGAAGCTGTCGTGACCCGTAGCGGCGTGCCGATGGACAAAGTGATGCTCACGGTCGAGCGCTACGGCAATATGAGCGCCGCCACCGTCCCCGTCGCGCTCGCGGAAGCCTTGGAGGAGGGCCGCGTGAAGCCCTGCGCGCTCATCTTGATGCCAGCCTTCGGCGCCGGCCTCACCGTCTGCGCGCACCTCGTGCGTTGGGGTGAGCGTGTAACGCCGCTCGGCGAAAGCGACGCGGCATTGCCGCCGGTGAAAAAGTCAGCTCTCGAAATGATCCAAGGCATCCGCTCCGGCAAAACCAACGTGAAAGAACGCAGCGGCGCCGGTCTCCGCAATCTCAACTTCATCGAGCAAATCTACGCTGACTAGAAACGCGTCACGGCGCTTGCGAAAGCGGCGCCGGGCGACTCCGGCCCCCATCGCGCGCCTGAGATGCGTTCGCGCTGTGCTGCGTTCTGCTAAGCGCGTCGTGCATGAAGATTTTGCTGGTCTCCGATCTGCACTACGCGCTGAAGCAATATGACTGGACGGCGCAAGCCGCCCGCAACTTCGATCTCGTCGTTGTTGCCGGCGATCATATTGACATCGCAGGCCAGCTCGACGGCGCGGTGCAGGTCGTCGTGCTTCTCAAGTATTTCCGGCGTCTCGCCGAGCAAACCCGACTCATCGTGTCATCCGGCAATCACGATCTCGACGCGCGCAATGCCGCCGGCGAAAAGACTGCAAGCTGGATGCAGCGCGTGCGCCAACTCGGCATCGCGGCAGACGGCGATTCCCTCATGATCGGCGACACGCTCATTACGGTCTGTCCGTGGTGGGATGGCCCTGTGTCCAAGGAAGCCGTCGCCGCACAACTGGCGCGCGACGCCGCAACGCCGAAACGTGCGTGGCACTGGGTTTATCACGCCCCGCCCACGGATTCGCCGACAAGCTGGAATGGTCGCCGCTCATTTGGTGATGCTGATCTCAGCGCCTGGATCGCAACCTACCGACCCAACATCGTCTACAGCGGGCACATTCACGAAGCGCCCTTCAAAGTCGGCGGCTCCTGGGCCGACAAGATCGGCGACACTTGGGTGTTGAATTGTGGTCGCCAAATTGGCCCGACACCCACGCACATCGCGATCGATACCGAAAGAGGCGAGGCGGTCTGGCTCTCACTCGCCGGCGCAGAGCGTGTCCAGTTCAGCGCGCCGCTCGAACGCCCGTTCTTAGCGCTCGAGACGTTGCCGGACTGGATCGCTAGTAGTCCGGCTCGCGCTCCGATCCTGGCGTGAACGTCCGCCGCTGCTCCTGCACCAGCGTCTCCAAAATCTCATCGACCATGCCGAGGTGATTTTCCTGATCGGCGAATTGTTGCTTCAGATCGACAAGATACGAACTCACACCGTTCAGCCGCTGCGCAAGCAATTGCGCTATGAAGAACGCCAATTCCTTGTTCGTCTGCAGAAACGCCGCGCCGCCCTCGATCCGCTTGAGCCGGCACGCCGTTAGCGCCCGCACGCTCGCCATGTGCGGCGCATCGAGCAACGCCGACATTTCGCCAAACACGGCGCCGCGATCGCTCACGACATTGATCTGAAAGCCGCTCTTCACGATCTCGACCGCGCCCTCCACCAGGATGAAGAGCCGCCCGGAAGATTCGCCCTCGCGCAGCAGCACGTCGCCCGCGGCATAGTTCGCCACCGGCACATGGGCGCAAAGTTCATCGGGCGTCATAGCGATTTGCTGCGCGCGGGGAGGGCCGCTGCCAATGCGCCGGCCGAATCCATCATGAGCGCCGCCTCAAGCCGCCTAAGAATTGGGCGCCGGCGCTTAGCCGCGCACCTTTGCCATGATCACGGTGTCGCGGATGCCGATGTGGGTCTTCCAGTTGCCGCGCAACAGGCCCTCGCGCTGGAAGCCGGCGCGCAGGAAAAGCGAAATAGAGCTTGTGTTGTCCGGATCAATGTCCGCTGCGATCCGATGCAAGCCAAGCTTGTCGAACCCGTAGCCATCGACAAGTTGCACAGCCTTTGACGCAAGCCCGCGGCCGGTCGCCTCGCGGCGCATGATGATGCCGATTTCGCCGACGCCCGCACGCACGGCAAAAAGCCCAACCCGTCCCAACGCCTCGCCGCCATTCTCCGTGATAGCCCACACGTGCGCGCCCGGCAGGGCCAGGGTTTCGGCGATGTAAGCGCGGGTCTCTTCGACATTCGCGTGCGGCGGGCTCGACCAAAAATGGTGCGTCTCCGCATCACTGTGCGCCGCGAAGAGCGCGTCCGCATCCGCCAACTCCAGCGGCCGCAGCACGATACCCTGCGCGTCCAAACGCGGCGTCCCCATCACACGGCCTCCATCTGCATCACGACGCTATCGCGCACGCCGTCGCGGCGAGCCGCGGCGCCATCACTGCGCCGCTTCCGCCTTCAGCCGTTCGCTCGCGCGCTGCTTGACGCTTTCGCTGCGGAGTTGCCCGCACGCCGCCAGAATATCGCGCCCACGCGGCGTACGGATCGGTGACGAATAGCCGGCGCGGTTCAGCACTTCTGCGAACGCCTCGATCGTCGCCCAGTCCGAGCACTCGTAATTGGTGCCTGGCCAGGGGTTGAACGGAATGAGATTGATCTTCGCCGGAATGCCCGCGAGCAACTTCACCAGCGCCTTCGCTTCCGGCAGCGAGTCATTCACGCCTTTCAGCATCACGTACTCAAACGTCACGCGTTTGGCGTTGCCGAGCGACGGATAAGAGCGGATCGCCGCGAATAGCTCCTCCAGCTGATATTTCTTGTTCAGCGGCACCAGCTGATTACGCAGCTCATCGTTCGTCGCGTGCAGCGAGATCGCCAGCATCGCGCCCGTACGCTCACCCAATTCTTGAATGCGCGGCGCAACGCCCGCCGTGCTCACCGTGATCCGGCGCCGGCCGATCGAGATGCCGTCGCCATCCGAGATCACGTCGATCGCGGTATCGACGTTGTCTAAATTGTAGAGCGGCTCGCCCATGCCCATGAACACGATGTTCGTCAGCTGGCGGTCGCCGTCATTCAGCGGCCGATCTTGCGTCGGCCATTCGCCTAGCGCATCGCGCGCGATCATCACCTGCGTGACGATTTCTGCGGCCGTCAGATTGCGCACCAGCTTTTGCGTGCCGGTGTGGCAGAAGGTGCAGTTCAGCGTGCAGCCCACCTGGCTGGACACGCACAGCGCGCCCGCGCGTCCAACGCCCGGGATGAACACGGCTTCCGCTTCGATGCCCGGTCCCAACCGGATCAGCCACTTGCGCGTGCCGTCCGTCGAAATTTGCTGTGTGACAATCTCCGGCCGGTCGAGCGTGTAGTGCTCCGCCAATGTCGCGCGCAGCTCCTTGGCCACATTCGTCATCGCGCCAAAGTCGGTCACGCCGTAATGATAGATCCACCGCCACAGCTGCTCGGCGCGCATTTTCGCCTTCTTCGACTCAACGCCGACGGCGATCAGTTTCTCGGCCAGTTCCGTCTTGGAAAGGCCGGCCAGCGAAGGCTTGGAGGGAAGGGCAGTGCTCACGAGCCGGGTTATGGGGAGCGCGCGCGGCCCCCGCAATAGGCTTCGCCGCTTACGCCGTATCCGACACCAAAAATCGCAGTTAAGCCGGGCTATTCGACGCGCGGCGGCGCAGGCTTCCTAAAGTGCAGCTCGCGCAGTGTGATCACCAAGGTCGATGCAATCACGATCAGCGCGCCCAGCATCGTAATCCAGTTCGGGATCTCGTGGAAAAACGCGAGCCCGACGATGATCGCGAACACCAACCGCGTGTAGTCGATCGGCGCCATCGCCGCCGCGTCCCCGAGCGACATACCCTTGATGTAGAACACTTGGTTCAGCAGCCCCAGCACACCCATCGCCGCCAGCAGCGCCAAATCCACCAAACTCGGCCAGCGCCACTCCAGCACCGCGAACGGGATCGCCAGCACGAACCCCAAAGTCGCGGACCACACCATCAGCACCGTCACCGAGTGATCGCGCGTCATCACCTTCATGCCGGTGACGGTCATCGCAAACAGCGCCGCTGACGCAAGCGCCGCGCCTGCCGGCCACCCCACAGCGTTCGCGATCGAAGGCTGCAGCATCAGCAACACGCCGCCAAAGCCCACGATCGTTGCGCCCATCCGCCAAGGCCCGATCTTTTCGCGCAGCACGAAAATTGCCAACGGCACGATCCAAAGCGTGCGCGTAAACGAAAGTGCGTTCGCCTCGGCCAGCGGCATTTCCTGGTACGCCCAGAACGCCAGGATCATCCCTAGCGTCCCGGCGAGTGAGCGAAACAGCAGAATGCCCGGCCGCGATGTCCGGAACGCGCCCACCGGATCGCGCAAGATCACCGGCACCAGCACGATCAACCCGGCCGCTTGCCGATAAAACGTTTGCAGCGCCGGCGAGTAATCATCGCCCAGCAATTTGATCAGCGACGTCATCAGCGTGAACGTGATGGCGGACGCAAGCATCCAGAGCGCGCCCTGCACATTTGCAGAGAGCTTTCCGTATGCCGCGCCGATGTCCGTCATTGCTGTTGTTCTGCGCCGCGCCGTGCGTCGGCACAATGCGCGATTTAGGGCTTCAGCCGCGGCTTTTCAGTCATCTCCGGCGGCGGCCCGCCCGGCATGATCGGCCGCGCCGGATAGCCGCCATGCGCCAGCAGCCTGTCGTACATGCACAGCGCGCCCGCGAGCCCGACATTGACGCAAAAGCGCGTCGGTATTTTCACGACGTGCTTGCAACGCGCCAGCAGCTCAGGCGAAAGCGATCCACGCTCGCGCCCCAGCACATACGCCGCCGCTTGCGGATGCTGAAACCGCGGCAACTCCACCGCATCGTCCGTCAGCTCAACGCCCACCAGCACGCAGCCCTTCGGCAGCCGCATCTCATCGAGGCTGTTCCACGGATAATACGGCATGTGATCGAAGCTGCGCGAGGTGTCGCTATTGTACGCCTCGCGCACTTTCGGATGCGCATTGATGGTGAAGAAGAAGCTCGCGCCGAACGCATGCGCGGTGCGCATCAGCGCCCCGACATTCATCGGCTTCGAGATATCCTCGGCCCCAATCCCAAAATAGCCGCGCACTTAGCCCCGTCGGCAATTGTTGTACGGCCCGCCATGCGCGCCCGAGAGCGTCGCTTCGCCGCCATGCTCCCAATACTCGACGCTGCCGTTCGAGTAACGCGCGCCAGAGCCCGATTGCGCATGCGGCAAAGTATAAGTTTGCCCGCCAGCGAACACCTCCGCCGCGCCGCCGCCGGAGATGCGCGCGCTGAATGCGGCGCCGCCATCGCAGCGCCAGTCCATGCGCGGTCCGCCTGGCGTTGGCGCGCTCGCGCACGCGGAAAGCGCAACCAAAGCGGCGAGGGCGATGAGCTTCTTCATGGATAGCGCTCCTATTTGAATGTCTTCACTTCGCGAAGGCCGGACGATGCAGCGATTCCCCGCTTCATGCCTTGGCTTGCGAATGGCGCCGTGACGTTGCCTTTGGCGTCCACCGCGATCAAGCCGCCATACCCGCCCAAACGCCGCACATCGTCGATCACGCCTTGCGCCGCCTGATCCAAGCTTTGCCCTGCATACGCGATCCGCGCCGAAACATCGGCCGCCGCGTTCACGCGCATAAAATATTCGCCGAGCCCCGTGCACGAAACCGCCGCGCGCTCATCGGCCCAGCACCCGGCGCCGATGATCGGCGTATCGCCCACGCGCCCCGGCATCTTGCCTTGCAGCCCACCGGTCGATGTCGCCGCCGCCAACTTGCCGTTCGTATCGAGCGCCACGGCGCCAATCGTGCCAGCGCCCGGCAACCCACTTTCCGCCGCCACATAATATGTCGCCGGATCGTCGACCTTCTCGAAGCCCTCATCGTTTGCGAACGCACAGGCGCCATCGCCCACGAGCAGCACGTGCGATGTCTTCTCCATCACCCCCCGCGCCACCCGCACCGGCGAGATGAACCCGCGCAGCGCCGCCACGGCGCCAGCAGCGCGCGTCGCGCCATCCATCACCGACGCATCAAGCTCCACATCACCCGCCGCGTTCGGCGCAGCGCCTTTGCCGGCTACGTGCAGTCCGCTCGCTTCCAGCGCGCCGGCCATCGCCACCACCACATCGAGCGCGCTCATGCCCTTGGCGAGCATCGCCGCGCCGCGATCGAGCACGGCGGCCATGTGTTCTTCTTCAGCTTTGTAAGCACGCTCGGCGATTGCGCCGGCGCCGCCGTGAAGGGCGATCGCCCAGGTCGAACTCATGGGCGCTCTATAGCCCTATTCGGTTGACCCTGCGCTATCCCTCGGCGCAACGCTGGAACCCTTCCCGAACATGCCTTCGCGCCAGCCCACATAGAGCGCCACCAAAGTCGCCGTGGGGATAAAGGCGTCCGCCTGGTCGGTGAAATCGAACAGCTCCCAGAGGTTCACCAGCCCCGCCGGCCCCCAAAGCGCAAACAGCACCACCGTGCCGACGCCCTCGGTCACCGACCCAAAGATCGGTATCCGCCCCAACGTAAAGTCGAAGAGGTCGATCACCACCGAAAGCGCCAAGCGAAGAAAATAGCCGCGACGGGTCATGCAATTTTCCTTGCACCATTTTCCAGGGTGGCGGCAAACAATCCAAGCACTTCCGGGTTAGCCGGAACCTCGATCGGACGGAGATTTCATGAAAGCGCTGCTGAGCACCAAAGTCGGGCCGCCGGAATCTCTCGAATACACCGACCTGCCTGACCCCGTCGCAGGTGAGGGCGAAGTCGTGCTGGCGGTGAAGGCCGCGGGCGTGAACTTCCCCGACGTGCTCATCATCGAGGACAAATACCAGTTCAAGCCCGAGCGCCCGTTCGCGCCGGGCGGTGAAATCGCCGGAATTGTCGAAAGCGTCGGCCCCGGCGTCACGCACGTGAAAGTCGGCCAGCGTGTCATCGGCTCCATTGGTTGGGGCGGCTACGCGGAGAAAGTCAAAGTCCCCGCCGCGCGCACTATGCCGATCCCGGATGCGATGCCCTTCGATGAAGCCAGCGCTTTCATCCTCACCTACGGCACCTCGTATTACGCGCTCAAAGATCGCGGCGTGCTTCAAGCTGGCGAAACGGTTCTCATCCTCGGCGCGGCGGGCGGTGTCGGCGTCGCCGCCATCGAGCTTGCGAAAGCCATGGGCGCCCGCGTCGTCGCCGGCGTTTCATCGGAAGCCAAAGCCGCCTTCGCAAAAGAGTGCGGCGCCGATGAAGCGGTGATCTACCCCGCGAGCGGTATGTCCAAGCAGGAAAGCAAGGACCTCGCCGAAGCCTTCAAGAAGGCCTGCGGCGGCGGCGCTGACGTTGTGTACGATGCGGTCGGCGGCGATTATTGCGAGCCGGCTTTGCGCGCCATGAATTGGAATAGCCGTTACCTCGTTATCGGCTTCCCGGCGGGCATTCCCACGCCGCCGCTCAATCTGACACTGCTTAAAAGCTCCTCCATCGTCGGCGTCTTCTGGGGCGCCTCCGTCGCGCGCGAGCCTGAGCTGCACAAGGGCAACACGCGCGATCTCTTCAAAATGTACGCTGAAGGCAAAATCCGCCCGCGCATCTCCGCGCGCTATCCGCTGAAGGACGGCGGCAAGGCGATCCGCGCACTCTCGGACCGCACCGCCACCGGCAAACTCGTGGTGACAATGGAATGACGCCCGGCGCGGCCATCGTCGCCGCGTGGATCGTGTGGCTCATCACCTGGGTGTTGGCCGCAGGCTGGAGCGCGCGCACGGCCGCGCATCATGATCTCGGCGCCGAGAGCCCGAGCCGCGTGCTGACGCTCGCCGCGATCATCATGCTTATCGCATCATACTGGCCCGTCGCCTTCGCGGTGCTCTGGGTCACGCCGTCCACGATCGGCTGGGCCATGTTCGTGCTCTGCGCCATAGGCTTCATTTTCACCTGGGCCGCGCGTTTGCATCTTGGCCCGCTCTGGTCCGGCGCATCCGCGCCGACCGAAGATCACCGCATCGTCGAAACCGGCCCGTACGGTATCGTGCGCCACCCGGTGTACGCTGGCCTTCTCCTCGCCGCGCTCGCTACAGCAATTGAGCGGGGGAGGCTGGAGGCCGTCGCCGGCGTGCTCGTGCTCGTCACTGGCATTTCGCTCCGCGCCAAACTTGAAGAGCGCATCCTTCGCCGCGACGTAAGTGACGCCGCTTACACCGCATACCGCCGCCGCGTGCCGATGCTCATCCCGCTCACAAAATTTGGCCCGAACGCATCCGCGGACTAGATCAGCGGCGATATAGCTTCAGAACTCGCTTTGGAGATCAGAATGAAACGGCGCAGTCTTGTCGCCGGCCTCGTTGCCGGCCTCTCACTTCTCATGGGCGCATGCGCCACAAGCGCCCCCGCGCCGCAAGCTTTCACATCGGATCGCATCGAAGTCGTCACCCGTGGCAGCGGCGCCGACGTCATCCTGATCCCAGGCCTCACCTCACACCGCGACGTCTGGGCCACGACTGCCGCCGCGCTCGAAACCAACCACCGCGTTCACATCGTGCAAGTCAAAGGCTTCGCCGGCTTTCCCGCTGAAGCCAACGCCGAAGGCCCGGTCTCGGCGCCCGTCGCCGAAGAGATCGCGCGCTACATCGCCGAACAACATCTCGATCATCCCGCGCTCATCGGCCACTCGATGGGCGGCACCATCGCGATGATGGTCTCCGCGCGCCACCCGGACTCAGTCGGCCGCGTCATGGTCGTCGATATGTTTCCATGGATGGGCGCGATGTTTGGCCCGCCGGGCTCAACGGCCGAGAGCGTGCGCCCCGTCGCCGATCAAGTGCGCACACAAATGCTCGCCGCGCCCGCCGGCGCCACGTCCACAACCGAGCAGATGATCGCCGGCATGGTCCGCACCGAAAGCGCGCGCCCGCAGCAGATCGAGTACGCGCGCAACAGCGACCGCGCCACCGTCGCCAACGCCTTTCACGAACTCATCGTCACTGATCTGCGCCCCGAACTCACGCACATCACAGCGCCGCTCACGGTGCTCTACGTGATCCCGCCCAGCATCCCGATCACGCCGGCGCAATATGATGCCTACATGCGCGCGTCCTACGCAGGCCTGCCCAACGCCCGCATCGTGAAGATCGACGATAGCTACCACTTCATCATGATCGATCAGTTCGATCGCTTCATGCAAGAAGTGCATACGTTCCTGGGCGACTAGCGCTTCAGGAACCCCGCCAACACTTCGCACGTCCAGCGCGCCGCCGTCAGAGCACTGATGGCGGCCACGTCGAGCGAAGGATCGAACTCCGTCAAATCCACACTGCGCACCTTCGGGTGCGCGCAAATCAGGCGCGTCGCATCGAAGAAATCCTGCGCGCTCACACCGCCCGGCCGGGCGCCCGGCGCACCCGGCATCGCCGCGCGCTCGACCACATCAATATCAAAATCCACATGGATCACATCGCAGCGCGAAGCGAGACGCTCCAACGCATTCGCCGCGATAGCCGCCAGCCCCTGCGCTTTGCACGCCGCAGCAGACGCGACATAGATGCCAGCGCCCTTCGCCTTCTGATGCGCTTTCTTTGTGTTTGCGAAGGGCAGGAGCCCGATCTGCGCGATGTGCGATCCCGGCAAACCATCCTGCAACAGCGCCTGAATCGGATTGCCGTTCGTCAGCCCGCAATCGGTGTCCCGCAAATCGAAATGCGCATCCAGCGTTAGTACGCCCACACGCCGCAGCGAAGAATCCAGCGCGTGCACGCAAGGCCGCGTGATCGCATTGTTCCCGCCGAGCACGATCGTCAGCCCATGCTGCTGCGTCAGCGGCGCGAGCCGCTCCACGATTGGCGCAAGCGATTCCGCCGGCTGCAATTTTTCTATGTTGACATCGCCGTCATCGAACACGCGCAGCGCCGAAAGATCAGTTTCGGTCTCCAGATCGTAGACGCTCATCCGCTTCATCGCGGCGCGCACCGTCTCCGGCGCCAGATCGCAGCGCCCAGGCGTGATCGAACCCAGCCCCATAGGCGCGCCCAGCAACGCCACCGGCGCCCCGCCATCCTGCGTCAACAAATCCGCGGCCGAGAACCACGAGCGGCAATCTGAGTCTGTCATGCGTAAGCATTAGACTTCCCCTCCCCTTGAGGGGAGGGGGCAGGGGGCGGGGTGAACCTCCGCACCACAGAATTATGCGCATCAGCGGATGCACCACCCCTTTCCCCTCCCCTCGAGGGGAGGGGATGTGTAGATACGAGTTATGTTCGACACGCTTTGGGTTGACGCGAACCTCGCCACGATGACGCCCGGCGCCAAGCCGTACGGCGCCATCGAACGCGGCGCGGTCGCCGCCAAGGATGGCCGCATCGCCTGGATCGGCCACGCCGCCGATCTCCCCAAACCGCCCGACGAACTCGCGCACGACGTCCGCCGTTGCGAAGGCGCCTGGCTCACGCCCGGCCTCATCGATTGCCACACGCACCTCGTATTCGGCAGCAATCGCGCACGCGAATTCGAGATGCGACTGCAAGGCGCCAGCTACGAGGAGATCGCAAGGGCAGGCGGCGGCATCGTCTCCACCGTCGCCGCAACACGCGCTGCATCGAAGGAAGAACTCATCGCGAGCGCAGCGAAGCGTCTCGCCGGCCTGACAGGCGAAGGCGTCACCACGGTCGAGATCAAATCCGGCTACGGCCTCGATCTCGAAACAGAACTGAAAATGCTCGAAGCCGCAGGCGAGCTAGCTGAACACGGCAAGGTCCGCGTGCAGCGCACATTTCTCGGCCTTCACGCGCTCCCGCCTGAGTTCAAAGACGATCGCGCCGCTTACGTCCAACTCGTCGCCGACGTCATGATCCCGGCCATCGCCGCTGCCGGCGCAGCGGACGCCGTCGATGCGTTCTGCGAAAACATCGGCTTCACGTCGGAAGAAACCGATTACGTCTTCTCCGCCGCCACCGCCAACGGCTTGCGCGTCAAACTCCACGCCGAACAGCTCTCCAACCAAAATGGCGCCGCGCTCGCCGCGCACCACGGCGCGCTTTCCGCCGATCACCTTGAATATGTCGATGACGCCGGCATCAAAGCCATGGCGCGCGCCGGCATGGTCGCTGTGTTGCTCCCCGGCGCGTTTTACTTCCTGCGCGAAACCATGTTGCCGCCGATCGACAAACTCCGCGCCGCCGGCGTGCCGTTGGCGCTGGCAACAGACTGCAATCCCGGCACCTCGCCACTCACATCGCCCCTCGCCATCATGAACATGGCGTGCACGCTCTTTCGCATGACCCCGGAAGAAGCGCTCGCCGGCTTCACGCGCGAAGGCGCGCGCGCGCTCGGCCTGCAAGATGAGATCGGCACGCTCGAAGTCGGCAAAGCCGCGGACTTCGCGATCTGGGACATCAACTCTCCGGCCGAGCTCAGTTACTGGCTCGGCGCAGAATTACTCAGCGAGCGCGTCGTCGCCGGCCGCCTCGCGTAAATGAGCAATCTCGATCTCATTGAAGCCGCTGTCCGCGAGATCAACGCTGCGGAGGAGGGCGCCTTCGTCACCTTGGTCGATGAATCGAACGACGATGTATGGGTTCAGTACCTGCACAGCACAATCAATGCTCGCTACCCATTCTCCATCGATCCCAAACAACATCTCCGCAATTTTACCTTCACGCGCATCGAAGAATGGACGCCTGACGGCTACGTCTGGCTCGAACTCGCGCTCTCAGAGCGCGAGACGGCGCTCTGGATCGATCGTTATTTCCAGGAAGTGCTGCGTTGCGGCGCCGACTATCGCCTGATCCAAACCCGCGACGCATGAGCATTCTGGACCTCCGCGCGCGTCCGCGCTAACACGCGCGTCAAATCCGGAGCATTCATGAACAGCCGCAGCGACACGTCGCGCGTCATCCGCGCACCACATGGCACGACGCTCTCGTGCAAATCTTGGCTCACCGAAGCGCCGCTGCGCATGCTGATGAACAATCTCGATCCGGATGTTGCGGAGCATCCCGAAGAACTCGTCGTCTATGGCGGCATCGGCCGCGCCGCGCGCGATTGGCAGAGCTACGACAAGATCGTCGAAACCCTCCGCCGTCTTGAAGACGACGAAACGCTGCTCATCCAATCCGGTAAACCCGTCGGCGTTTTCAAAACCCACGCCGACGCGCCGCGCGTTCTGCTCGCGAACTCCAACCTCGTGCCGAAGTGGGCGACGTGGGAACATTTCGACGAACTCGATCGTAAAGGCCTGATGATGTACGGCCAGATGACGGCCGGTTCGTGGATCTACATCGGCACGCAAGGCATCGTGCAGGGCACTTACGAAACCTTCGCCGAGATGGGCCGCAAACATTTTGGCGGCGATTGGAAGGGCAAGTGGATTCTCACCGCCGGCCTCGGCGGCATGGGCGGCGCGCAGCCGCTCGCTGCGGTGATGGCCGGCGCTTGCTGCTTGGCCATCGAATGCCAAAGCGATCGCATCGATAAGCGCCTGCAAACGCGCTACCTCGATAAGCGCGCCGAAACGCTCGACGAAGCGATGAAGCTGATCACCGAAGCCTGCGCCAGAGGTGAAGCCATCTCCGTCGGCCTGCTTGGCAACGCCGCGGAAATTCTGCCCGAGATGGTGAAGCGCGGCATTCGCCCAGATGCCGTCACCGATCAAACCTCCGCGCACGACACCGTAAACGGCTATTTGCCGGCGGGCTGGACAGTCGAACGCTGGAATAAGACCCGCGCGCAAAATCCCGAAGCCGTGCGCGAAGCCGCGTGTGCATCCATCGCTGTGCACGTGAAAGCGATGCTCGATTTCCACCACATGGGCATCCCCACAGTCGATTACGGCAACAACATCCGCCAAGTCGCGAAGGATAACGGCGTCGCCGATGCATTCGCGTATCCAGGCTTCGTCCCCGCCTACGTGCGTCCGCTCTTCTGCCGCGGTATCGGGCCGTTCCGCTGGGCCGCGCTCACCGGCAATCCCGATGACATCGCGAAAACCGATGCGAAGGTGAAGGAGCTTATCCCGAACGACCCGCATCTTCATCGCTGGCTCGATATGGCGAAGGAGCGCATCGCGTTCCAAGGTTTGCCGGCGCGCATCTGCTGGGTCGGGCTCGGTCAGCGCCATCGGCTTGGCCTCGCGTTCAATGAAATGGTCGCGAAAGGAGAGATCGGCCCGCTCGTGATCGGCCGTGACCACCTCGACAGCGGCAGCGTCGCCTCACCAAATCGCGAAACCGAAAAAATGCGCGACGGCAGCGACGCCGTCAGCGATTGGCCGCTGCTCAATGCGCTGCTCAACACCGCAGGCGGCGCGACGTGGGTCTCGCTGCATCACGGCGGCGGCGTCGGTATGGGCTATTCGCAACACTCCGGCGTCGTCATCGTCTGCGACGGCACCGAAGCCGCCAGCAAACGCATCGCCCGCGTCCTCTGGAACGATCCGGGCGCCGGCGTCATGCGTCACGCCGATGCCGGCTACGAAGAAGCGCTGCAATGCGCGCGCGAACAACATCTCGATCTGCCTGCTTTGGGCATCCGTTAAATGAAACTCACGCTCCAACAGCTCCGCGAGATTTGGTCCGGCAAAGCCAACGTCACGCTCGCCGCCGCCGACTACGCGCAGATCGATGCATCCGCCGCCGCTGTCACAAGAGCCCTTGCCACCGGCGCTGCGCTCTACGGCATCAACACCGGCTTCGGCAAACTCGCTTCAAAGCGCATCAACGACGCCGACCTCGCGCAACTGCAGCGTAACCTCGTGCTTTCACACGCTGTCGGCGTCGGTCCTGAACTCGACGCGCGCATCGTGCGCCTCGCGATGGCGATCAAGATCGTCACGCTCGCCGCCGGCCGCTCCGGCGTGCGCCGCGTCGTCGTCGATACGCTCGCAAGGCTCCTCACCGCGAACGCGTTGCCAATCATCCCTGCGCAAGGCTCAGTCGGCGCCTCGGGCGATCTCGCGCCACTCGCGCATATGTCCTGCGCCATCATTGGCGAAGGCGACGTACGCTTGAACGGTGAACGCATAGCCGCGCGCGACGCGCTCCAACGCATTGGCGCGGAGCCCGTCACACTCGGCCCAAAGGAAGGCCTCGCGCTCCTCAACGGGACGCAAATCTCCACCGCTCTCGCGCTCGATGCGCTCTTCCGTACCCAAGACGTGTTCAACGCAGCGCTCGTCTCCGGCGCTATGTCGACTGACGCAATGAAAGGCACCGACGCGCCGTTCGATGCGCGCATCCACGCCGCGCGCGGTCAGAAGGGCCAGATCGAAGTCGCCGCGCGCCTGCGCGCGCTTATGGCGGGCAGCGACATTCGCAAATCGCATCTCACAGGCGATGATCGCGTGCAGGACCCGTACTCGATCCGCTGTCAGCCCCAAGTGATGGGCGCCTGCCTCGACGTTTTGAATAGCGCCGCAGCGACGCTCGAGATCGAGGCCAACGCCGTCACCGATAACCCACTCGTCTTCGCTGAAGACGACGCCATTCTCTCCGGCGGCAACTTCCACGCCGAACCCGTCGCGTTCGCCGCCGACATGATCTCCATGGCCGCCGCCGAAATCGCCTCGATCAGTGAACGGCGCCTCGCGGTGCTCATCGATCCCGTGCTCTCGGGTTTGCCCGCGTTCCTGGTGAAAGAGGGTGGGCTCAACTCCGGCTTCATGATCTTGCAGGTCACGACGGCCGCGCTCGTCTCCGAAAACAAGACGCTCGCGCATCCCGCCGTCGTCGACACGATCCCGACGTCGGCAAACCAAGAAGATCACGTCTCGATGGCGACCTTCGCTGGCCGCAAAGCCGGCGACATCGCACGCAACGCCGCAAATGTTATCGCGATCGAATTGCTGGCCGCGGCGCAAGGCATCGATTTCCACGCGCCGCTCAAAACCTCGCCGGCGCTGCAATCAGCGCACGCGAAAATTCGGAGCGTCTCGCCACATCTCGTTCAAGACCGCTCTCTTGCCGGCGACACTGCGCGTGTCCGCGAATTGATCGAAGCCGGCGCCTTCGCCTAACAACCTTCTGGATCGGCCATCCAACCGACCAGCACGCCATTGCCGTCCCGAACTTCGGGCGCCGTGTAGCATGCCCCACCGGGGTTCTCGCCGGGCGCGCGCACAAAAATGGCGGCGCCCTCGCCGTCGATGTGAAGGTCATCGCGGTGCGCAGTAACTAAGGCGCGCTCTGCACTCGGATCGTCATCCGGCACGGTGCAGTCGAATTCCCCCGTGCCGCCGGACATGCGAACCATCACCAGACCTTCTCCCGTTCGGCCCGCGTAACTGATCCAGCGCGTGTCAGGAGACTTGGCGAGGCACGCATCGATGAAGGGCAGCAACTCCGTGAGGTTTGCGTCCCATCCTGTCGTTGTCGCAGCGCTCGTCTCGGCGTTCTCAGCCGGGGGCGTGCTGCTGCTGGGCGTTGGTCCGCACGCTGAAACAGCGGCTAGACACAAAGCGGCAAGATACTTCCGCATTCTCAAACTCCCGCCCGAACGATCAAGATGAGCCCCGTCACAATCAAAATCTGCGCGGCCAGGTACGTCCACCATACTACAGGCGCGGTCACCCTTCGCGCCGGCGCATCAGCCGGCATCCGGAAGAGCTCCGTCGCCAACACGAAATCACTTATCAGAAACAAGAGCGCACCCAGCGAAGCGGGCCAACCCGCCCAAGGCAACCACATCGCCGCAACGCCCATCAGCGTGATCGCCAGCGCGTACGGCACAACCGCAAGCGCCATCCACTTGAGCTTCGGCCCCATCCAAACCAAAAACCCAAGCGCCGTCGCGATCACGAGCGCCATCGCGCCGTAGCGCGGCCACAGCGGAGAATTGTCGCCCGAGAAAAACCAGATTGCGCCGAACATCAGCGTGTAGAGCAATTGCGTCGCCAAAAACGCGAGGATGCCCAGCGGCAGCACCCATTTCTTGTCGAACGCCAGAAAGAAATCGCCTGCCGCCGAAAACAGGATCGCCAGCACCAGCGGGGGCGGCGCTTGCGCCAAGATCAACGCCCCCGCAAACGCGCCCATGAAACCGGTCTTCGCAAACGCGCGCAAAAAGCTCGGCGGCCGGCGCAGGAAATAGACCCCGTACACAACCGCCGCGACTAGCCCCAGCGCCGCGAGCGCCCAGAACCCAACGCCGAGGGTCAAGTCGCCCATTCTTTTTGCCCCCGATTCCGTCGCCGTTCAGGCAGGACGTGTGCTACATCAGAGCACGGCACGGAGGGGAGCACTATGGCGTCTAGCTTTTGGCGCGTGAAAATGTTGGCCGCGGCTTCGATCGCGGCGCTCTTGGCGGCCTGCGCGACGCCGCCGCCGACACCGGAAGAGCTAGAGGCGCAAGCCTGGGCGCTCGCCACTCAGCAAGATTCCCCCTTCGCGTATCAAGAATATCTGCGCACCTACGGTAACGCGCTTCACGCCGCCGAAGCGCGCGCGCGGGTCGAAGCGCTCATCACGGAAGAGCGCGCCGCATGGGCGCAAACCCGCCGCCTCGATACCGAAGCCGCCTACGAAAATTATCTCCACCTCTATCCGTGGGGGCCGGACGCGCAACGCGCTGAGGCGCGCCGCGCTGAACTCGCCGCGCCGCGTCTCGCAGCTGAGGAACGCGCCGCCTGGGCCGATGCCTCGCGCGCCGATCGCATCGAAGCCTACGAAGGCTTCCTCAACGCTTGGCCTGACGGGCCCAACAGCGACGAAGCGCGCGCCCGCCTCGATTATCTCTGGACGACGGACGAGGGCGCCTGGATCCGCGCGCGTCGTCTCAACTCGCCAGGCGGCTACGCGGATTTTCTCCGCGCGTATCCGCGTTCGCCATACGCGATCGAAGCGCGCCGCGTGCTCGACGAATATCGCCGCCAAGATGATTACGCCTGGGATCGCGCCCGCCGCCGCGACAGCATCGGCGAGTACGAGCGCTACATTCGCGATTATTCGGATGGCTATCATCGCCGTGATGCAGAACGCCGCATCACCCAACTGCGCAATGACGATCGCGCCGGTTGGGATCGCGCCGCATCGCGAGACACGATCGACGCATACGACTTTTATCTGAGCAGCTTCCCGGACGGTTACTATCGCGACCAAGCGCAACGGCGTATCCGCGACCTGCGCAACACGCAGACCAACCCACCGCCGCAGCCGCCGCCCCCACCGCGTCCGCCCGCGCCGCCACCGCCACCGCCACCGCCGCCGCCTCCAGCGCCGCCGCCACCGGTTGTGACGCCGCCGGTTCCACCGCCGCCTGTGGTGACACCGCCGTCGCCGCCGCCGTTCACGCGTCCGCCGGTTGCGCCGCCGCCTCCGCCTGCGCCGCCAGCGCCACCGCCGGTCGCGCCGCCACCACCACCGCCGCCACCACCTCCCGCGCCTGAGGATCATCAGTCGCGCGATGAGCGCCCTGGTGACGCAACGAACCAGCCGTAGCGTCAGAATTGCGTCGGCGCGCGCGCTCGCTACAACGCGAGGCGCGCGCATGCGCCAAGGGAGGAAACGATGCGTCTTTCGTCTGACATTTCAGCTGTCGTCACGGGCGGCGCTTCGGGCCTCGGCAAGGCGACGGTCGCGAAGCTGCGCGCCGAGGGCGTGAAGGTCGCCATCTTCGATCGCAACGAAGACGCTGGCAACGCTGCCGCCAGCGAGCTCGGCGCCACCTTCTGCAAGGTCGACGTCACCAGCGATGAAAGCGTCGATGAAGGCTTCGCCGCCGCGCGCAAGGCCAACGGTCAAGAGCGCATCCTGGTCTGCTGCGCCGGCATCGGTTCGGCAATGAAGACCGCCAGCCGCTCAAAGGAGACCGGGGAGATCAAGCACTTCCCGCTCAACATTTTCGAGCTGACCATCCAGATCAACCTGATCGGCACCTATCGCTGCGTGGCCAAATCCGCCGCTGGCATGCTGACGCTCGATCCGCTCGACGCCGTCGGTGAACGCGGCGCAATGGTGATGACGGCTTCTGTCGCCGCCGAAGACGGCCAGATGGGCCAGGCTGCGTACTCTGCCTCCAAAGGCGGCGTCGTCGGCATGACGCTCCCGATCGCGCGCGACCTCTCGGGCGAGGGCATCCGCATCAACACCATTCTGCCTGGCATCTTCGAGACGCCATTGATGATGGGCGCGCCGCAGAAAGTGAAGGAAGCGTTGGCCGCGAGCGTGCCGTTTCCGAAGCGTCTCGGAAACCCGGAGGAATACGCATCTCTCGCTCTCGAAATGATTCGGAATTCCTACTTCAACGGTGAAGACGTCCGCCTCGATGGCTCGATCCGAATGGGCCTGCGCTAACGGAATCCCGCAAAAACCGCGTGTTTTGCACAACGCGCTGCGGCGGGTTGTCGCTAAAACCGCTGTAAATCAGCTTTTTTGCGTTGCGACTCAGGCGACCTCATGCGAGGGAGTCCGCCTGAGAGCGCCAAAACACGCTAAAAATGCGGGTTTTCGGCGCGTCTGAGGGAAGGCGCGGTCACGCTCCATCAAGAATTGGGTGGCTATGACTTGATGGCGCGGCGGTGAGAAGGGTCGCAAGAACCCAGCTAAACCGCCGGTTCGTTGAGTTTAACGCACGACAACCTTTGAAGAGAGGAACTATCAATGGCCCGTAAGGCAGCGAAGAAGAAGGTGGCCAAGAAGGCCCCGGCGAAGAAGACCGCGAAGAAGGCCGCTCCGGCCCCGGCGAAGGCCGTGAAGGTCACCGCGACCGCCGGCAAGACCGTGACGGCGAGCGCTCTGCTCCAGTCCGTCGCCGATCACCTCGGCGTCAAGAAGTCGGAAGCTAAGGCGATGGTCGAAGGCTACACGGACGTCGTGAAGGCCTACGTCATGAAGGGCGCCAAGGTGAAGATTGGCGACATCGGCATGATCATGATCCGCGCCCGCAAGGCCCGCATGGGCCGCAACCCGCAAACGGGTGAGCCGGTGAAGATCAAGGCGTCGAAGAAGCTGGCGTTCCGCCAGTCGGCCGTGATGAAGGCCCAGGTGATGGGCGGCCGCTAAGCGCGCCGCGTCACTGACGCAAAGCAACACATGACCCTTCGGGGTTGTCGAGACGGCGGGCGCCCTACGAAGCGCCCGCCGTTTTCGTTTGGAGCGACGGCGCCCTAAACCTCAATCATATCCCGCGCACGCCGGCACACATCCGTCGCCGTCGCGACTTCCGCCGCGCTGAAGAGGGGCGCGTAGTCGGCTGCGGCCGCTAAGAACTGCTTGCGCATGGATTCAAACCGCGCACGGCCGCGCTTGGTCGCGCGCACCAGTTTCGACGTCTTGTGCTTCGGATTGTCGATGAATTCGACCAGCCCTTGCGCCTCCAACGCGTTGACGATCGTCTGACAGTGCTGGCGCGACACCGGCTTTGAGCGCGCCATGTCCGGCACGGTCTGCGGCCCTTCCTTCACGAGCTGGCGCAGCGTGCCCCATTCGCCACCCGCCGTCGCGAAGCCCGCCAGCGCCTGCGTAATCGCCTCGATCCTGAAGTAAAATTCAATCACCGCGACTGAGAGGTCCAGAACATCCTCGGCCGAGGCTTGCGACGGCTTTTTCACTTGACAACTCACTTGTCGTATTTGACATCTGACTTGTCATTTTGGGAGAGCCTCATGCGCGCGTCAATGACAGCCGGCGGCCGTGAGCGCTGCAAAAGCATAGAATGCATATGGGGAGACCCGAACGGGGCGTTAGGGGCGCTCGCGCTTTCGGGCATGGCGTTTAAGAATGGCCGTCAAAACAAGGCCGCGCTCAACCTGCTCGCGCCGCGCCCCGGCGATAGCGTCCTCGAACTGGGCTGCGGCCCCGGCATGGGCCTGCGCGATGCGCTGAAGCGGGTAGGGCGCGAAGGCTTCGTCGCTGGCGTCGATCATTCCGGCACGGCCGCACATTTCGCCGCGCACGTGGTTCACGATTACGTCCGCGCCGGCCGCGCCGCCGTCATGCGCGCCGAAGCCGTCGACCTCCCGTTCCGCGACCACATGTTCGATCGCGCCTTCGCCGTGAACAGCTTCCAATTCTGGTCCGATCCGGCCCGTTCGCTGCGTGAGATCACGCGCGCGCTCGCCCCGAACGGTCGCCTCGTCATCACCCAGCGCGCCGCCAACCTGGACCGCCCGTCGAATTTCCTCGGCGCCGCGCGCGGCATGGAGCGCATCGGTCAAGCCACGGCGCTCCTGAAGTCGCAAGGCTGGCAGATCATCGACGAACGCTGCGACCGCGACGGCGATCATCTCCTCGCCGTCAGCGTCCTCGCCGAACGCCCGGCCTAAGCTCAATAGATTAAGCAGACGGGCTCGCGCCGCGCCTAGGCTGCCGGCTTAGAATTGTTCGCGGCGACCTGCGCGATGACGATCCCCGTCATCATGATCGCAAGCCCCGCCGCGCGCAGCAAATCGATCGGCTTATGCGGCGCGCCGAACAGTCCAAAATGATCGATCAGCGCCGACGAGATGATTTGCCCGCCAAGCACAAACATCACCGCATTGCCAATTCCAAACCGCGGCCCAACCCACGTGATTGAAAGCAAATAGAAGGCAAACCCGGCGCCGGCGAGCAATTGCAGCGGCTGCGCGCGTCCCAGCGCGTCCCACGAAAAACTCATGCCGCCATTGAGCAAAGCAAACGCCAGCACCAGCGCAAAGCCGCCGCCTGACACAATCGCCGCCGCGATCCACGGATTGTCGATTGTGCGCCCCAGCCCACCCGAGAGCGCCGCCATGATCGGAATAAGAATGCCGCCAACAGTCGAAAGCGCGATGTAAAACGCGAGGCTAGGCGCGTTCATCGCGGTGTTTTGGCGTTACGCGCGGTTACGCTTTCGCCGCCCACGCCCCAATTGTCCGTCTCGACTTCCTCGATGATCACGAACGTCGTTGCCGGATTCTTGTTCAGCACACGCTGCAACAATTCCGTCGCGCCTTGGATCAGCTCGGCCTTCTGCTCGGCCGTCGCCCCTGTCTTAGTGATCTTGATGTTCACATACGGCATCTCAGCTCTCCACTGGCCGGCCAAAGCGCTCCGCCGAGCGCGCCTTCGCTTTCGCCGCCTCGATCTCGCGATCTTTAGGCGGCGCATTGGTCTCCAGCGACGTCAGCAATGTCCGCGCCGCCTTGAACACATCATCGATCGCCGCATTGAACGCCTCTTCGTTCGACTTTGAGGGCGTGTTGTAGCCCGAGAGCTTGCGCACGAATTGCAGCGAAGCGGCGCGGATTTCATCGTCCGTCGCCGGCGGATCGAAATTGAACAGCGTCTTGATGTTCCGGCACATGGGCTGGCCCTTCAGGCAAATCCAACTACAGCGTGCGGCACATACGGCTCTTCCAGCCGCTTCACCTCGTCCGCGCTCAGCACCACGTCCACCGTCGCAATCGCTTCTTCCAGTTGCTCGATCTTGGTCGCGCCCACGATCGGCGCAGTAACGCCAGGCTTCGCGAAGTGCCAAGCCAGCGCCACTTGCCCGCGCGAAATCCCGCGCTCGGCCGCCACTTCGCCCACGCGCTCGATCACGGCGCGATCCGCGTCAGCGGTCTTGCGATAGAGATATTTGCCGAACTGATCCGTCTCGCTGCGTTCCGTCTTCTCATCAGCCGGCCGCGCCAAGCGCCCGCGCGCCTGCGGCGACCAGGGAATAACGCCAATGCCCTGATCGCGACAAAGCGGCAGCATCTCGCGCTCTTCTTCGCGATAGAGCAGGTTCAGATAATTCTGCATCGACACAAACCGCGACCAGCCGTTCGCATCTTGCAGCGCCAGCGCTTGCATGAACTGCCATGCCCACATCGAAGACGCCCCGATGTAACGTGCCTTGCCGCTCTTCACGACATCATGCAGCGCCTCGAGCGTTTCCTCGATCGGCACGTCCGGATCGTAGCGATGGATCTGATAGAGATCGACGTAGTCGGTGCCGAGCCTGCGCAAGCTGTGATCGATCTCGGTCAGGATCGCCTTGCGCGACAGGCCTTTGCCATTCGGATCGCCCGGCCGCATTTCGCCGTGCACCTTTGTGGCGATCACGACTTCTTCGCGTTTGGCGTACCGCTTCACAGCGCGGCCCAAGAACTCCTCACTCGTCCCGAACGAATAGACATTGGCGGTGTCGTAGAAATTGATCCCGGCTTCAAAGGCGCGCTTGTAAAACGGCTGCGCGGCTTCCTCGTTCAGCGCCCAAGGATGTGCGCCGCCTGCGCCATTCGCGTACGCCATCGTCCCCAGGCAAATTCGCGAAACCTTGAGTCCGCTCTTGCCGAGATTGACGTACTTCATGCCGTCAGCTCCACGAACACATCTTCCAGATCGGGCTCTTCGATCGACAGATCCTTGATCGCGATCCCCGCATTGCGCACGCGATCGAGCATTTCCTCAACCGAGTGCTCGCTCGTTTTGTACGTCAGCGCGAACGCGCCCGTCGGCCGCATCGCGAAGTTCACGTCTTCAAATCCAGCGACCGGCGGCGCCAGCGGCGCTTGCGGTGTCACCACCAGCGTCTTCTGATCCAGCCGCGAAATCAGCTTATGCGTCGGCTCGCACGCGATCACGTTGCCATGATTGATGATGGCGATCGTGTCGCAGAGCTCTTGCGCTTCTTCCAAATAGTGCGTCGTCAGCACGATGGTCACGCCCTTGGCGTGCAGCTCGCGCACATAATCCCAAAGCTGGCGCCGCAGCTCGACATCCACGCCCGCCGTCGGTTCATCCAGCACCAGCACCGGCGGCGCATGCACCATCGCTTTCGCCACGAGCAAGCGCCGCTTCATCCCACCAGACAGCGTGCGTGCGTACGCGTCGCGTTTATCCCAGAGCCCGACGGCCCTTAGAATTTCTTCCGTGCGCCGCTCCGCTTTCGGCACACCGTAATAGCCCGCCTGAATCTCCAGCGCTTCGCCGGGCGAGAAGAACGGGTCCATGTTCAGCTCTTGCGGCACGATGCCGATGGCGCCGCGCGCATTCATTGGATCGGCGTCAATATCGTGGCCCCAGATCGAAGCCGTGCCGCCGCTCTTCACCACCAATCCGCCGAGGATGTTGATGAAGGTCGACTTGCCGGCGCCGTTCGGCCCCAGCAGGCCGAAGAACGAGCCGCGCGGAATCACGAGATCGACCGCCTTCAGCGCGTGCACCGCCTGGCCCTTGCCCTGGGCGCGGTAGGTTTTGTCGAGCCCGCGGGCTTCGATGGCGAACTCAGGCGGCGGGGAGGGTGCGAGCATAGGCGTTCCGGGCGGGCTGCCGCATTGCGCGGGTCCGCGATGCGCTCTAGGTACGGGCGCGCGCTTTGCGCTTCAACCCGCCGGCCGAGATAATGAGCAAGCTTCACGACAATCCGCGCACCGACCAGATGACGCCGGGCGACCCCGATGCGCTGCCCGCGCCGGAAGTGATCACCGTGACGTCAAAGCGCGTGAAGTGCGATGGCGGCGGCGGGGCGCTGGGTCACCCCGTTGTCTTTTACGACATGGGCGAAGACGATTTCGTCGAGTGCCTCTATTGCGACCGCCGCTTTGTGCTGGCGCCCGGATCAGACGGCGGCCACTAACCGCCAGCCAGTATACGCCCGATCCAATAGATCGCGAGCAATACCAAGAATACCCATCGTATGACGTCCCAAGCCGACGTCTCGCGTTGCGATTTGCCGCCTTTGAGGAACTTGTTCTTCTTGTTCACCGTCTCGCTGATGACGAGATCGTTGCTGCCAAGATCGCGCTCGATATTGCGATACGTCTCCGCTTCACCGGGTGCGAGCACCATCGAGCCGATCACCAAGGTCTGCTCGATCACCAAATAGTTTGGGCTGACGACGCGCATCTGATCGCTCCACGAAAGCACTTCGCCGGCGCGATGCCCGCGCATCCAGCCGCCTTGATGCTCCGTCACCGTTTTCACATCGACGCGCCGTACGCGTCGGCCCGGCTGCCCCAAATACACCGGCAACTTCCGATCACCGGGATCAAGCGGCGCCAGTGTGCCGCGCAGCGCAATATCGCGCGTCGCAAACTTCACGACGTTGTTCTCGCCCTTCATCCACGCGTCCGGGATTTCATAGGCTTCGCGGATCACCAGCGTGTTGCGTTCAAGATCGTCCGAAACCAATTCCTGCTTCACCACGCGCGCTTCCGGCCACATGCGGCGAATGTCGTCCGCATAGGCCTTGAACACGCCGACTGAACCCTCGCGCGCGAACTGCTCACGCGCGCCTTCGGCCCGCGCGCCGCGAAATTTGTGTTCCCACTCGTAATAAACCGGCGTTTCGGGACCTTCGCCGAGTGTCACTTGCTCCAGCGTCTCCGAGATCAACTCCACCGGCGGGTCGGGCATCTTCTCGATCGTCGTCACGCCCGCGCGCAGCGGCAAGGCCCAGCCGAAATGGCATTGCGTCATCTTATCGAGCGCGCTCATCTGAATCTGTCGCGTCGGGTCCAGCCAGTAGACTTTGCCGTCCACCGTCACGCGCACGATGCAATGATCGAACACGGTCCCGCTCGGCAGCCAGTCGTTCAGCGCATAGCCGTTGCGCGTATTCACCAGCGCCGGGCAGGCGTCGACGCCAAGTCGCCGCGCCATATGCATGTAGAGCTTCGATTTGTCTTTGCAGTCGCCGTAGCGAGTCTCGCACACTTCTTGTAGGGAGCGGGGCGTATAGCCGCCTTCGCCAATCGAGATCGCGTGGTAGCGCACGGCGTTCTGCGCAAAGCGCAAAATCTCCGCTGCACGCCCCGCAACGCTCGTCTCGGACGCCGCAATCCGCGCAATCTCTTGCTCGATCTCCGCCGGCAGCGGCCCTTCATCCTCATAAAGAGGCGCGAACACGTTCACCGCCTCCGCCCAGTCGCGCCATTCTGAAAGCTGCAGCGCCGCGCTCTGGATCATCCAAGGCGGCGCGAGCGGTTCGTATTTGAAACCTTCGCGCTCCATCGTTCGCCAACGCCGATCGACAATGCCGTCCGCTTCGGTTTGCGTGCCTTGCGGCGGGTTGTTGTACCCACGTTCGGCGATCACGCGCCCCGAAGGGGAGCGCTGCCGGAACCGTACATCGATAATCCCCACCGGCCATTCCAGTGACACGAACACCGAATGGCGCCCGCCCTGCGATTTGCGCATGCCGAACGTCGTGAACGCCGTTTCGACCACATCGCCCGGTCGCACATCCGGCAGCGTCAAATGCACCGTGACCCGCCCGTCGACATGCAGCCGCTCAAGATTGCTCTCGCGCCGCATCACTTCGAACTGCGCGCGATGCGCATGCTCGATGCGCGAACCGCCGCGGATCACTGTGACGTTGTGGATATCGACGTGCTCAAACTCGGGATCGAAGCTCACGCTGAACTGCGCGCAGCGTTCAGCGCCCGCCGTCGCGGTGATCAGATCAGCGCGCCGGTAGAACCAGGCGCGGTCATCGCTGCCGCAAAGATCGATCTGTGAATCGTCCAAGAGCGCGCAGCTGCCGTGCGAGATGAAGTGCGGGTTCGGCGTCTGCGGGATCGCGTACGGCGCCAAGTCCACCCACGGCGGAACCGGCGCGACCCTGGCTCCAGGCGCGAGTTCGCGAATATCCGGCGTATCTTGGTCCATCGTTCCCCACCTTCCGCCACGCTAGCGGGAAGAGGCGGCGCCCACAACAAAACGACGCCGTTGTGGAGGTCCGTTTTTGGCGCGTCCGATACCTCAGACCGGGTATAGACAGGGCCCAAGGAGACAAACCCCATGCCCGCACGCCCCGAGACCGCCGCGACCTTCCACGCGCTCCACCACCAAGGCCTGCTCATTCTCCCCAATGCATGGGATGCCGCCTCCGCGCGCGTCACGCAGGATATCGGCGCCAAAGCCATCGCCACATCGAGCGCCGCCGTCGCCTGGTCGCAAGGTTTTGCCGACGGCCATCACTTCCCGACCGAACGCCTTGTCACCGTGATTTCCGACATCGCCCGCGTCGTCAGCGTGCCGATCACGTGCGACGCCGAAGGCGGTTATTCCGACGATCCCAAAGAAGCTGCGGAGAATATCGGCAAGCTGATCGACGCCGGCGCCGTCGGCATCAATCTCGAAGACGGCAAGTGGCCGCACGAACTCCACTTGCGCAAAATCGAAGCCATCCGCGCTGTGGCGGAGAAGAAGGGCGTCAATCTCTACATCAACGCGCGCACCGACGTGATCTTGAAGAATCTCGTCCCGGCAGAGCAAGCCATCGAAGAAACGCTCCGCCGCGCCGCCGCGATCGAACAAGCCGGCGGCAGCGGGCTTTTCGTTCCCGGCATCGCGCACGCGCCGCAAATCTCCGCGATCGTCGAAGGCACGAAGCTGCCGCTCAACATCATGGCTCGCCCCGAAGCGCCCGATGCAACCCATCTGCGCGCCCTCGGCGTGCGCCGTCTCAGCGCCGCGACGAGCCTCTTCAACGTCGCCATGGCCGCCGCCCGCGACGCGGCGGAAGATTTCCTCCGCGACGGCGATTCCGACGCCCTCTGGCATCGCCGCGGCACACCCGCCGATTATAACAAGATGTTTGGCGGCTAGAGGCGGAGCGCCTAGATAGGCGCATGGCTAAAAAAGACGCTCCGCGCCTCTACCTCATCGACGGCTCGGCCTACATTTTCCGCGCCTATCATGCGTTGCCGCCGCTGACGCGCGCGAGCGATGGCCTGAGCGTCGGCGCCGTTGCCGGCTTCTGCAACATGTTGTGGAAGTTCCTTGAGGAGATGAAAGGCGCCGAAGCGCCAACCCACCTCGCCGTCATCTTCGACAAAAGCGAAGTCACGTTCCGCAACAAACTCTATCCCGAATACAAAGCCCACCGCCCGCCAGCGCCCGAAGATCTCGTTCCGCAATTCCCGCTGATCCGCGACGCCACGCGCGCGTTCAATCTGCCGTGCATCGAGATGGGCGGCTTTGAAGCCGACGATCTCATCGCCACCTACGCGCGCCGAGCCGCCGCAAGCGGCGCCAGCGTCCGAATCGTCTCGTCCGACAAAGACCTGATGCAGCTCATCGTCGATGGCGTCATTCAACTCTACGATCCGATGAAGAACCGCATTCTCGGCCCAGAGGCCGTGATGGAAAAGTTCGGCGTCGGCCCCGAACTCGTCGTCGACGCCCAAGCATTGATCGGCGACAGCACCGACAACGTCCCCGGCGCCCCCGGCATCGGCCCAAAAACCGCGGCCGAACTCCTCACCACATTCGGCTCACTCGACGCCATCCTCGAGCGCGCCAACGAGATCAAACAACAAAAGCGTCGCGAAACGCTGATCAACTTCGCCGATCAAATCCGTCTCTCGCGCCAACTCGTCACACTGAAGGACGATGTCGACGTTGAGGAGAAGTGGGAAACCTTCGCGCTCCGCGAGCCCGATCCGGCGATGCTGCTCCAATTCATCGACGCCATGGAATTCCGCACCCTCGGCCGCCGCGTGCGCGAGCATTTCGCGAAAGAGAAGGGCGTACAGATCGTCGCCAGCTATGCAAGCGCCGCTCCCGCGCCCGCGCCAGTCCACGCCGACGATGGCTCACGCACCGGTCCGGTGCTCGAAGAAATCGAACGCGCGTTCAAACGCGACGCCTACAAAATCGTCCGCGATCTCCCCGCGCTCGAAGACTACATCCGCCGCGCCAAACTCGCCGGCGCCATAGGTATCGACACAGAAGCGGATTCCTTCGACGCAAACCGGGCCGGACTCGTCGGTCTCTCACTCTCCATCGGCGCCAACGACGCGATCTACATTCCGCTGCAACACAAAGGCGCCGAGTCTCGCGCCGGCGAACTCTTTGCCTCCGAAGCGCCGTCCGAGAAATCAGCGCCTGACACCGGCGCGCAAATTCCAATCACCGCCGCCCTCGGCGTACTCAAGCCGCTGCTTGAAGACGCCTCCGTCACCAAAGTCGGCCTCAACGTCAAATGGGACATCGCGCTCTTCACCAAGCATGACATCGCCCTCGCGCCCTACGACGATCCGATGCTGGCGTCATACACGCTCTATGGCGGCCTCGATGATCATGACAAAATTTCGCTCATAGAAAAACACATCGGCCACACGCTAACTCCCTACAGCGACGTCGCCGGCAAAGGCAAAGCGCAGCAAAGCTTCGATCTCGTCCCGATCGAACGCGCCGCTGCTTATTCTTGCGAATACGCTGACGCCGCATTGCGCCTGCATCGCAAGCTCAAAGCCGAACTCGCCAGCAATCGGCTGATCACAGTTTACGAAACGCTCGAACGCCCATTGCCCGCGATCCTTACCGCTATGGAACGCGAAGGCGTCAAGATCGATCCGCAAATGCTCTCGCGCCTCTCCGGCGATTTCGCGCAGCGCATGCTGCAGTACGAAGCTGAGGCCTACGGCATCGCCGGCAAGGAATTTAACCTCGGCTCCCCGAAGCAACTCGGCGAAATTCTGTTCGATGAGCTGAAGCTGCAAGGCGGCAGCAAAACCAAGACCGGCGCCTGGTCGACCGACGCAAGCATCCTCGAAGATCTGGCCGAGCAGCACGATCTTCCCGCCAAAGTGCTCGAATGGCGCCAGCTCTCAAAGCTGCGCTCCACGTACACCGAAGCGCTGCAAGCCGCCGTCAATCCCGAGACTCGCCGCGTGCACACCACCTATGCGCTCGCCGCCAGCACCACGGGCCGTCTCGCGTCCAACGATCCGAACCTGCAAAATATCCCGATCCGCACCGAAGAAGGCCGCCGCATTCGCGAAGCCTTCATCGCCGAGAACGGCAACGTCCTCGTCAGCGCCGATTATTCACAAATCGAGCTGCGTCTCCTCGCGCACGTCGCCGACATCCCGCAACTGAAGCAAGCCTTCGCCGAAGGTATCGATATTCACGCCCGCACGGCGTCCGAGATGTTCGGCGTTCCGGTCGAAGGCATGCCCAAGGAAATCCGCGCCAACGCCAAAGCCATCAATTTCGGCATCATCTACGGCATCAGCGCCTTCGGCCTCGCGCGCAATCTCGGCATCGCCCGCGAAGAGGCCGCCGCCTACATCAAGAAGTACTTCGAACGCTTCCCCGGCATCCGCGACTACATGGAAGAAACCAAAACCTTCGCGCGCGCCAACGGCTACGTGAAAACGATCTTCGGCCGCCGCATCTGGGTGAAAGGCATTCAGTCGAAAAACCCAAGCGAAAGAGCATTTGGAGAAAGGCAATCCATCAACGCGCCACTCCAAGGCGCCGCCGCCGACATCATCCGCCGCGCCATGGTTCGCCTGCCGCCTGCGCTCGCGAAAGCCAAGCTCAAGTCACGCATGCTCCTACAAGTGCACGACGAACTCGTCTTCGAAGCGCCAAAGGATGAAGCCGATAAACTCTGCAAGCTCGCAAAAGATGTAATGGAAGCCGCGCCCGAACCCGCAGCGATCCTCACCGTGCCGCTGACCGTCGAAGCAAAAGCCGGCGCCACCTGGGGCGCTGCGCATTGATCCCCAGCTGGCTCAAATGGGTTGTTGGAGTTACCGTGGTCGGGGGCCTGGCGCTCGGCGCGTGGGAAGTCAGCTACCGCTACTATTTTTTTCCTCGCGACTTCCCGATTATCACCGGAGACACGGCGCGACAGCAAGAAGTGACAAGACGCGGCATCATCCACATGTACGCAAGTCAGCGCTACTCACACTTCGAAGCGGCGCTTCCACGCGGTACGGCGGAGGACGAGCTGCGACTCGTTCGTGTGCTTCCGGCAGGGGGCGGCGCATGCAACCAGCTCCTTTTCACCTACCAACGTGCTGACGGCCGACTTTGGTACTGGGACGTCCACACCGATACGCGGGGTTACCCGGTGTTCGATGATTCAACGCCAACAGTGCTTCCTTCAGGAGCTGGATTGGAGAGTGATCCGTGGCTCCAGGTGTCTATGGAGAATTGCGTCGAGAGTCCGCAATGGTAGGGGAGGCAAAGATCGAAGGCGGTTGCCACTGCGGCGCGATCCGCTACGCGCTCTCCGCGCCGCCGCAGCAAAGCATGATCTGCCATTGCCGCACATGCCGCCGCATCTCCGGCGCGCCCGTCGTCGCCTGGCTCACCGTCGATCCCGCCACACTCACGATCACCAAAGGCAAACCCGCGCACTACGCCTCATCAACCAACGTCGCACGCCAGTTCTGTAACCAATGCGGCACGCAGCTCACCTACGCGCGCACAGATGACGACAGCTACATCGACGTCACGACCGCAAGCCTCGACGACCCAGACGCATTCCCGCCAACGCACCATTCTTGGCTCAGCCACCACATCGCCTGGATCAAATTCAGCGACGGTCTGCCCACGTTCCAGAACTCCCGCGACGACGGCTAGCGCGGCCCGCGCCAGAGGAAGAGCGCAAATGCCGCCACGAACACCAGATCGCCAAACGGCAGCGCCACTTGATCCAGCGGCAATGCCCCGCCGGCCGCGGCGAACCGGCTCGCCGCCAGCAGCACGACCGCAAACTTGCCGATCATCCCGATCCAAACGATGCCGCGGTTCTTCGCCAGAGCCGCCGACACCATCGCGTAGCCGACACCGAACACCGCGATCAGGATGCCGCACATCGCGATCATGAAGCCGCCGCCGGCGCCGCTGACGTCGAATGCCGCGGCAACTCGTTCCGGCGCCGCCAGCATCACGCCGCCCACGATCAGATTGTAAATCGCAGCGAATGCGAACAAACCCCGCCACACTTTCATCATTCTTCTCCTCCCTGAGGGCGCAGCGCCCGTTGCACACTCAAATTCCGGGGAGGCCGCGTGCGCTCTGCCAGGAACCTGTTTCCATCACTGCTATTGACGGCTAAGACTGCCCAAACCACTTCATTACGGCAAAGTCAGGAACCACGCTTCCCCATGCCCACGATTGCCCTTGTCGACGACGACGAGAACATCCTCGCCTCCCTGAAAGTCCTGTTCGAAGGCGAGGGCTACACCGTGCGCTCCTACACGGACGGTGCGACGGCGCTCGCGGCGCTGGCAGAAACCCCACCCGACATCGCCATCCTCGACATCAAGATGCCGCGTATGGACGGCGTCGAGGTGCTGCGGCGCCTTCGCCAAGGCTCCAACCTGCCTGTCATCTTCCTCACCTCCAAGGATGACGAGATGGACGAAGTCGTCGGCTTCAACGTTGGCGCCGACGATTACATAACAAAGCCATTCTCCCAGCGCCTGCTGAGCGAGCGCGTGAAGGCGCTGCTTCGGCGCACCCGAGCCGGCGCCGGCGTCGTGGAGCCCGGCAGTGACAAAAAGCCAATCGTCCGCGGCGAGCTTACGCTCGATCCAAACCGCCACGCTTGTATGTGGAAGGGCGAACAAGTTCGCCTCACCGTCACCGAATTTCTTATCCTGCAAGCGCTCGCCCAGCGCCCCGGCTATGTCAAAAGCCGGGACCAGCTGATGGACGCTGCCTATGACGATCAGGTCTATGTCGACGACAGAACCATCGACAGCCACATCAAGCGGCTCCGTAAGAAATTCCGCGACATCGACGGCGAGTTCGACGCGATCGAAACTCTCTATGGCGTCGGCTACCGATACAACGAAGCCTGAGCGCGGCGAAGGCGTTCGCGCATTCCTGCGCTCACGCATCGCCCGTATCATCTTCATTTGGAATTTCGCCGGCCTCGCCTTCCTCATTCTGGGCGTGCTGCTGCTGACGGAGATGCGCGCCGGTTTGACCGAAGCGCAATTCCGCAATTTGCGCACGCAGGGCGAGCTTATCACCAACCTGCTGATCGAAACCGGCACGGTTGAAGGCGATCCCTATCCCTATGTGAACGAAAGCGCCGTGCGCTCCGTTCTCGCGCGCATCTTGCCGCCAATCGCCGAAGGCGGACGTCCGGGGGTCGGCCGCCCGCGTGTGCGTATGTTCGCATCCGACGGCCGTCTCATTGCCGATAGCGACGTCATCTACGATCGCCTCGAAGAGCGGCCGCTGCCGGACGTCGATCAACAGGCGAGCATCGGCGAATCCATCCAACAAGCCGCACGGCGCGTTGAATATCTGCGCCTCACGCCTTGGCATCCCACCATCACCCTCGACGAAGAGCACGCCCGCGCCATGCGGGGCGAGATCGTCTATGGCGAGCGCCTCAACGATCGCGGCGAGCGCGTCGTTTCCGTCACCATGCCGCTGCGGCGCGTCCAGCAGGTGATGGGCACCGTCACCATTGAAAGCGCCGACGTCGAACGCATCCTCGTCGCTGAGCGCGCCAGCATGATCCCGTTCATGATCGGCGCCACCATCGCCATTTTCTTGTCGTCGCTCTTGCTGGCGCTTTTTATCGCGAACCCGCTGCGTCGGCTCGCCGCTGCCGCCGACAGTCTGCGGCTCACCGGATCGACTCGGCTTTCGCTGCCCGAGGTCTCGAAACGCAAAGATGAGATCGGCGCACTCGGCCATTCACTCGAACAGATGACGGAAGCGCTGGCCGACCGCATCGACTCGAACGAACGCTTCGCCGCTGATGTCAGCCACGAGATCAAGAACCCGCTCGCTTCGATCCAGTCCGCGGTGACTTCCGCACAGGGCGCGACGACCCCCGAGCAGCAGAAGCAAATGCTCGCCATCGTCGCGCAGGACGTGCAGCGCCTCGATCGCCTCATCACCGATATCGCCCGCGCCAGCCGCATCGAAGCGGAAACCGCGCGTGGCGATCTTGAGCGCGTCGATCTCGGCCAGCTCCTGTTCGAGATCACCCGCGCGTACGATCTCGATGAACGCCACCGCGTCCACGTGCACTTCCGCGGCGCCAAGCCCGAAGGCGCGATCGTGTTCGGCCAGGCCGGGCCGCTCGGCCAAGTCTTTCGCAACCTCATCGACAATGCGCGCTCGTTTAGCCCGGAAGCGGGCCGCGTCATCGTGTCCGCCGAGCTTGTGCGCGGGAAAGACGGCCAAATCGTTCGCGCCACGGTTGAAGACGAGGGTCCCGGCATCCCGCCCGAAAATCTCGAGACCATCTTTGAGCGCTTTTACACCCAGCGTCCGAAAGGCACGGCTTTTGGCGGAAATTCCGGGCTTGGCTTGTCGATTGCCCGCCAGATCGTCACCGCCCTGAGCGGCCGGATCTACGCCCAGAACCGCACCGGCGAGCCCGGCGCGCGGCTCGTGGTGGAGCTGCCGCTCGCGACTCCCGGCCGTCCCTGACCGCCGGTCGAAAACTGTAAGCTCAGTGCGGCTTTTGCTTTTCTCGCAACCGCGAAAGGCTAGTATCCGCCCCCTTAACCGACCCAAAGGGCGGGTGGCGGGAGCGTTGAATGATTGGCGTTGTCGTGGTGTCCCACGGCCGTCTGGCTGACGAATTCGTCGCCGCGGCCGAGCATGTTCTTGGGCCCCAGGATCAGATGCGTGCCGTGGCCATCGGCCCCGATGACAACATGGAAGAGCGCCGCGCCGATATCATCGACGCCGTGCGCGGTGTTGATCGCGGCGACGGCGTCGTCATCCTCACGGACATGTTCGGCGGCACGCCATCGAACCTTGCGATCTCCGTGATCAACCAGGTGAAGATCGAAGTCATCGCCGGCGTGAATTTGCCGATGCTGATCAAGCTCGCCGAAGTGCGCGATCGAATGAAGCTTCCCGAAGCCGCCTTGGCCGCGCAAGATGCCGGCCGGCGCTACATTCGCGTAGCGTCCGTGGAATTGGCTGGCGGTCCGGCCACTTAACGGGCTGGGCATGGGGCTGAAGCGCACAATTCCGGTGATCAACATTCGCGGCCTGCACGCGCGCGCCTCGCGCAAGGTCGCAGAGCTCGCGCTTTCGTATGAAGAGACGACGATCCTCGTCCGCCGCGAAGGCGAAGAGGCGGACGCCCGCTCTCTTATGGACCTGATGATGCTGGGCGCCGGCATCGGCTCGGAACTCGAGATCGAGGCCGAAGGCCCGCAAGCGGAGGAAGCGCTCGCCAAGATCGAAGCGCTCTTCGCCAACAAGTTCGACGAAGGCGAATAACGCGCCTCTTCCGGGCAGGGGAAACATGCACGCAGATTCAACCGAATTGCTCGGCCTCGTCGCCGGCTTCATTGGCGCGTTCGCGTTCGCGCCCCAAGCGTTCAAGATCATCCGCGATCGCGACGCGTCCGGCGTGTCCGCGCTGACGTACGCGATGGTGCTCACCGGCGCTCTGCTCTGGGGCACATACGGCCTGCTGCGCGGCGCACCTTCGATCATCATCTGGAACGCCGTCGCCGCCGCACTGGCCGCGCTCGTGCTGATCCTAAAGGTGCGCGGCGCCCGTTCGCCCGCCTAATTGGAACAACTCCTCCCCGCGAGCCGTTACCGGGTCCGAAAGGGAGGAACTTCCATGAGTCTCGAAACCATTCTGATCTGGGTCATTGTCGGCGCCATCGCCGGTTGGCTCGCCGGCCTCGTTGTGCGCGGCTTTGGGTTTGGCCTCTTCGGCAACATCGTTGTCGGCATTTTCGGCGCCATTCTCGGCGGCTGGCTCTTCGGCGCCATCGGCTTCGTATTCCTGCCGGGCATCATCAACAGCATCATCACCGCCTTCATCGGCGCTGTGATCTTGTTGCTCATTGTGCGTGTTCTAAAGCGCGCCTGATGCCCGATGCGCCGGCTTGGGTTGCCAACAGCTTTGGCGCCATTGCCGGCGCATGTTCCATGCTGAGTTTTGTCCCGCAGATCGCGAAAATCCTGCGCGAGCGCGACGCATCCGCTATCTCGCTGCGCATGTACGCCGTCACCATCGTCGGCTTCGTCTGCTGGACGATCTTCGGCCTGCTCACAAAATCTCTGCCCGTCGCGATCGCCAACGGCGTTTGTCTTGTGCTCGTTTGCACGATCTTTGTTCTGCGCTTGCGTTTCGGCGGCAAAGACGCTTGAACCCGGAGCCTTAGGAGAGACGGATGTTCAAGCGCGCACTCATCACGCTTTCGCTGCTCGCCCTCGCGGCATGCAGCCCCTCAGCGGAGAAGCAAGAAGCGCGCGGCCCCGCCATTCAGCTCTATGCCATTGATTGCGGTCGCGCCGCGTTCAACGACATCGGCATGTTCGCCGATGATCACTCGATGGATGGCCAAGCCCGCAATCTCGTCGTGCCGTGCTATCTCATCCGCCACCCTAGCGGCGATCTCATCTGGGATACGGGTTTGCCCGATGCGCTCGCCGACGGAGCCTTCAACGACCCCAACATGGGCGCCACGCTTTCGCGCACCAGCAAGCTCGTCGATAGCCTCGCGCAACTCAACCTGACGCCCGCGGACATCGAGTTCGTGTCGTTCAGCCACGCGCACGCCGATCACACCGGCAACGGCAATCTCTTCGCTGCCTCCACCTGGATCGTCGATGCCGACGAGCGCGCCTACATGCTGCGCCCCGAAGCGCGCGCCGATGCATCATCCTTCAACAACTACAACCGCCTCGAAAACGCCCGCACCCAACAGATCGAAGGCGACGGCGATTACGATGTCTTCGGCGATGGCAGCGTCGTCATCGTGCAGGCGCCTGGCCACACGCCGGGCCACACCATCCTGCGCGTCAATCTGCAGAACGCCGGCACGGTGCTGCTCACAGGCGATATGTGGCATCTCTCCGAAAGCCGCCAGAACCGCCTGGTGCCAACCTTCAACCGTGATCGCGCCCAAACGCTCGCGTCGATGGACAAAGTCGAAGCGCTCGCCACGGAGACCAACGCGCTCGTCATCCGCGAGCATGTGCAGGAAGACTTCGATGCGCTGCCGCGGTTCCCCGAAGCGTTGAACTAGAAGCACAACCAAGCCCGCCGCGCGAATATCTCGCGGACGCAGCATGCGCCGCACACGCCTCGCGCGTGCATATCCTATGCTTTGACGTTGCGTCGGCTGAACACTGAGGCCCAAATGCAACGCGCACTGCGTGGGAGGCGCTCGTCATGACAACCGTACCGCAGCCGGTTTCACCGCCGGTCAACCAACAAGCGACGATGCAAGTCGTCTATGAATGGGCGCCGAAAATCGCGCTCGCCGTCGTTATCCTGCTGGTCGCGCACTTCGCGGCGAAGGCCGTGAAATGGGCGATCGCCAAGGGCATCGACCGTATCCCATTCTTCTCGCGCCGCGACGGCCCCGGCTCCGCCAACTTGAAACCCACCGTCGATGTCGGCGAACGCGTAGGCGAGGTCGGTTATTGGCTCGTATGGCTGATCGGCTTCATCGCCGCGCTGAATGTGCTCGGGCTTTCAGCCGTCGTTGCGCCGCTCAATGATATGCTCCGCGCATTCTTGGCCTATCTGCCCGCCGTCGTCGGCGCAGCGCTGATCTTCTTCATCGGCTTTGTGCTCGCCACCATCGTGCGGCGCATGGTCGAAGCCACGGTCGAAGCCGTCGAGCTTGATCGCCGCCTCGTCGATGCCGGCCTCACGCACACGCCGCGCGGCCCCGGCCTCGCGCGTCTGCTCGGCATTCTCGTGTTCACGCTCATCATCATCCCGGTCGGCATCGCCGCCCTCGACGTGTTGAATATCAGCGCCATCTCCAACCCGGCGCGTGACATGCTGCAGAGCATCCTGCTCACCATCCCGCGCGTCATCGGTGCGGCGCTCGTCATCTTCATCGCCTACATTATCGGCCGCTGGATCATGACGCTGACAGAAGAGGGCCTGAAGTCCATCGGCTTTGACGACATCATCTCGTCCATCGCCAACGCCGAACCGGTCCGCGTCGGCCGCGAGAAGATGGATCTCACGCCGGGCATCGACACCGTGAAGTTCGCGTCGTTCCCGCCGTCGCGCATGATCGGCCTCGCTGTGCTGATCGGCATCGTCCTCTTCGCCGCTGTCGAGGCCGCGCGTCTGCTCGAGTTCGGCGCCATGGCGCAGATGCTGAGCGAAGTGCTCACGCTCGCCAGCCGCGTGCTCTTCGGCGCCGTGATTATCGCCCTTGGCATCCTGCTCGCGAACATCCTCGCGGCGGCGACCGCCAAGCAGGGCAAGCCGTCGTCCGAGATCATCTCGACGTTCGTGCGCTGGGGCATCATCGCGCTGGCGACCGCCGTCGGGCTCCGTTTCATGGGCCTCGCGAACGACATCATCGCCATCGCCTTCGGCCTTATCCTGGGCGCCGTTGCAGTTGCGGTGGCCATCGCCTTCGGCATCGGCGGCCGCGACGCCGCCAAACGCCTCCTGGATCGCTGGACGGCCGGTTAGTCCACCCAGAACAGCGTTCTGAACGGGGCCGTCGGCGAAAGTCGGCGGCCCTTCTTCATCCGTTCTTCGGAAAAACGCGATTTGGTTTCGCTTGACCGAAAGCATGGACGCCGAGGTCCTTGCCACCATCAACGCGATCGTTGCTGCGATGATGGTTGTGATTTTCAGTCAACCCGAGAATATCCGCGGCGCCATTATTGAGTTGAAGCGCAGCGGTCGCGTCACCGCCGATCCGGCGGACGCGCCCCGCATCGCGTACAACGAAGCCGTGATGATCTCTGGCTGGCTCTGCATCGCATCGACGCTGATCATGACAGTCTATCGCCCCGGCGAGAGCGAAGGTCAGATACTGCTCGTCGTTGCGTCATTGGTCACGATGATCGGCTGCTTCTCGGGCACGCTGTTTTTCTTGTATCGCTACGTGCAGCTCAAAGTGTTTGGCGCCGGCGGCGACGATCAGCCGCTAGATGCTTTGCGCCCGTCTTGATCCGCACGGTCGCGCGCCAGATTGCCGACAATCCGGAAGCTGTTCCACGCGCATGCCAACGTCACGACGATGACGATCGCGGCGCGCTGCGCCTGCTCGATTGTCCCCAACAATCCTGAGAGAAGCAGCGGCGCCCACACCGGGGCGGAGATGCCAGCCAGTGCGCTCCAAAATCTCAGTTGTCGCGCCCAAAGGTGTAGCGCTGATGTCATCAGAGCCTCCACGAGATCTAGCGCCGGCCCAGCGCCGCGTCGCCGAATCGGCGCGTCGGAGTAGGCCACCGCGTTGGTTAACGGATTCAATCATAAGTTGAAACTCACACGTCCGACGTGGGTTTCTGTTCCCGGTGACGCAACCTGTCCTCGTGGCCAATAGTAGCGCCAAGGCGTCGCAGCCGGATTGGCTATGTTTCTATCCCCGCATCGTGTGCGCGGCGCTCACCAAGTCACTGTGGGAGCACCCCAGGAAATTTGCACACATGAGGCCCCTTGGCGACTGCAAGCTGCCTTTGCTACACCGCCCGCGCCCGCCGAGGAGCGTTGCGACGGCATCTGCCGCCAGGCTCGGTTGGCTTCCACTTTGGAAACGACGCTCGCGAACTCTCGAAGGAGGGCGCGCGATGAGCGCTAAAGATTACGTCGTAAAAGATATCAGCCTCGCTGACTGGGGCCGCAAAGAAATCGAGATCGCCGAAACCGAAATGCCGGGCCTCATGGCCGTGCGCAAAGAATTCGGTCCGAAGCAGCCCTTGAAGGGCGCGCGCATCGCCGGCTCGTTGCACATGACCATCCAAACCGCGGTGCTCATCGAGACGCTGCAAGCGCTCGGCGCCGAAGTGCGCTGGGCCTCGTGCAACATCTTCTCCACGCAAGACCACGCCGCCGCCGCCATCGCCGCGAAGGGCACGCCAGTCTTTGCCGTGAAAGGTGAGAGCCTCGAAGAATACTGGGACTACACCCACCGCATTTTCCAATGGCCGAACGGCGAGTACGCCAACATGATCCTCGACGACGGCGGCGACGCGACGCTGCTGTGCGTCCTCGGCCCGAAGGCGGAAAACGACCCGGACTTCATCGCGCACCACTCGAACGAAGAAGAAGAAGCGCTCTTCGGCACGATCCGGAAATACATGGCCGTGAAGCCAGGCTTCTACAAATCCATCCGCGAAAGCGTGAAGGGCGTATCGGAAGAAACCACGACTGGCGTGCATCGCTTGTACGAAATGGCGAAGAAGGGCGAGCTCCCGTTCCCGGCCATCAACGTCAACGACAGCGTCACCAAGTCGAAGTTCGACAACCTCTATGGCTGCCGTGAATCACTCGTCGACGCGATCCGCCGCGGCACTGACGTCATGCTCTCGGGCAAAGTCGCGGTTGTCGCCGGTTACGGCGATGTGGGCAAAGGCTCGGCCGCTTCTCTGCGCCAAGGCGGCGCACGCGTGATGGTCACCGAAGTCGATCCGATCTGCGCACTGCAAGCCGCAATGGAAGGCTACCAGGTCGTCACGATGGAAGATGCCGCGCCGCATGCCGACATCTTCGTCACAGCCACCGGCAACAAAGACGTCCTCACCGTCGACCATATGCGCGCGATGAAGAACAACGCCATCGTCGCCAATATCGGCCACTTCGACAGCGAAATCCAAATCGCGGGTCTGCGTAACTTCAAGTGGGACGAGATCAAGCCGCAAGTCCATCACGTGGAATTTCCGGACGGCAAGAAGATCATCGTGCTGTCAGAAGGTCGTCTCGTGAACCTCGGCAACGCCACGGGCCACCCGAGCTTCGTGATGTCCGCCTCGTTCACCAACCAAACGCTCGCGCAAATCGAGCTTTGGACGAACGGCAAGAACTACAAGAACGAGGTCTACACGCTGCCAAAGCACCTCGACGAAAAGGTCGCGACGCTCCACCTCGAAAAGCTCGGCGTGAAGCTGACCAAGCTCAGCAAAGAGCAAGCCGATTATATCGGCGTGCCCACCGCCGGCCCGTTCAAGCCGGATCACTATCGCTACTAGGCGCGGCGCTCCCGGCCCAGCGCGCGCAAGCGCGTTGCGCCGGGGCGTTAGCCGGCGCTCCGCTCCTGGACGCTTTCGATATAGCTTAGCAGATCGTCGATCTGTTCCGGCTCAAGCTGGAACTCCGGCATCGCCGGATGACCGACGAGAATGCCCTCTGCGAAGGCTTCGCCGAGCGAATCCACCGGATAGTCGCGCGATAGCGTACGAAACGGCGGCGCCATCGGGTGGCGGCTCTCGCCGCTGGCGCCGATCGCGTGACAGCTAGAGCAATTGATCTCCGCCAATCGCCGACCTTCCGCGACGCTCGGCGCGCGTTCTGTATTGGCGCCCTCATGCGCGCAGGCGCCAAGTGCGCCCGCCAGCGCCAATGCAAGCAGAGTCCGCTTCATGGCGCCATCTCCGCACAGCTCCGCGCCATGCGCGTTGATCCTGCGCAAAGCTATCCCAAGCTCCGGCGCCGGTCGGCCGTGCGCCGCGTTGCGCGTGCGCCTGCGGCCGTGCAAGAACCGATCAGGGAGACGCTAGGGGCGCAGAATGCTCGTCCAGGCAACACGCACTGCATCGGCGCTGACATTGCGCGCGCTGTTCTACGTGTGCCTGTTTGCGTTCGTTGTTGCGGTGCATTTGGCGTTCACGAGCGCACTGCGTCAGCAGGGTTGGAGTCCCGCGGCCTCGCTCACGACATCCGGCGCTAGTGTCCTTGCCATCGTGCTCATCCTTGTGAACGCCGCCGATTGGATCACGGCGCGGCGGCGCGAACGCCGCGAAATGCTGCGCATGAAGCAGCGTCTGCCATCGGGCCCATGCTGTGTCGTCTGGCGCGCGCCCGAGCCCACGCCCGCCAGCAGCGGCGAAGATGCGATGCCGTGGGAGCCGATCGGCCACGTGCGCGCGCGCTATCCGAAGCTGGCGCGCCAACTAGGCGTCGAGGGCGTTGCGATCGCAGAGTTCGAAGTCGGTGTCGATGGCCGCGCCAAGAACATTCACTGCGTCGATGCTTGGCCGTCCGACGTCTTCTTCACGGCCGCGCGCGAAGCGCTGCAACACGCGCGCTTTCAACCGAAGTTCGACGAGCATGTTCGCTTCGGCGCCAGCTATCGCATGCCGTTTGTGTTCCGCATTTCGGGCGCGACGAAGCTTGCAGACCGCGGCCGCCGCGCGCGCAAACTCCGCCCCGCCGTCGCCGCCGCACAACAAGCCGTCGAGCGCATTCGCAATGCTTCGTCTTGACGAACTTGCATTTCACCCGCTGAATGGTCGGTGAGGGACGCAATCGGCGGGGCAATCACAATGCACCAATGGGCGCGTTGGGCTTTTCTTCTTGTATTTCTGGCGCTTAGCGCCTCGGTAGCGGCGCCAGCGCGCGCCTGGGCGCCATCGTGCGACGCCGCCTATCTCGCCGGCTTCGACGAACGCTTCGCCACCGTGGAATACGATTGCGTCGAGCGGATGCGTGTGGCTGTCCCCACGAGCGCGGGCGAAAGCGTCATCCGTATCATTCACGACCTCAACGGCGATTGGATCGCCGATCCCGCCACCATGGGTGAGTTCGAACGCGGCGTGATCTCATCCGCCGCAGCACTACGTAGCCTCGGCGACATCAACCTCGAGAACATAACAATTCTGCTGGCCGACGATTTGCCGCCGCGCGAAGGCGCGGAGGACGAGTTCAGCGATATCGCCGCGTTGACCGAAACGACGTTCGACGATGAGTGCAAAATCGTCGTCTATCTCATCGGCCCCGCAAGCCGGGCCCGATACGCCGCCTGGGTCACGGCGCACGAAATCTTCCACTGCGTGCAAGCCGCAAACTTAACGCCCGGCCAACTCGCAAGCCCGGCTGGTCTCGGCGTTGGCGGCGGCGGCAATTGGTGGCTCGAAGGCGCGGCCAGTTGGTTTGCGGCGCTCTCGGTCGCAGACGTCGGCAACACGCGCAGCGAAGTGAACGCGTTCGACTCCACGTCCGGAACGACGCCGCTCAACCGCATGGCCTATGAAGCATCGCCCTTCTTCATGTGGCTCGGCGGCGAAGATTCACCCGCCGGTGTCATGCGTTTCCTGCACCAAATGGCCGAAAGTTCAGCCGAATCCGCGCAACGCGCCGCGATGGCGTCCGCGCTTCCGCAATCGCGCTGGCTCGATTTCGCCCAAGCTTATCTCGATCGCGAAATCCGCCATCCGCACGGCACAGACGTTGGCTTCGCGCCGGAAGATGGCCCGGTCTGGACGTGGAGCGCGACGCGCGTCGAGAACGTCGATCTCGAACCCTTCGTCATCGCGCGGGGTACGGCCGGTTTCGATTGCGGTCGTTGGCGCACGCGCGTTTCTCCCAACGAACGCCACGGCGCTCGCCCCGAAGACGGTGGCTCTTGGTCAACGCTCCCAACTGAGATCAACACCATGTCCGGCTCCGGCGGCTCCTATCGCGTCGTCGCTATCAACGCCGGCCCCGCGCGCGTGCGCCTCGCCATCAACGGCACGATGGAAGCTGGCTGCGGCGACTGCATGGGCAGCCGCGAACTCGCCGCGTGCGTCGTCGGCACATGGCAGCTCACCAGCGGCGGCGCCGCCGAATGGATGCGGTCGCAGGGCGTGCCGGGCAACTTCTCGACCTCGAACCAAACCGTCACTTTCAACCGCGACGGCACCTTTCTCACGAGCATGATGACCGGCAGCGCGGAGGTCACCATTCGCGACCGCACCGAGCGGGGCAACATGAGCGCCCAAGCTGGCGGCCGCTGGTCCACCACGCGCGAGGGGGGGCTCAACATGTGCGGCGACATGCAATCGTTCGCCTCATCCCGCGGCGGCGGCCCGCCCGGTCCTGGCAATCTGCAGATGAGTTATTCGTGCGCCGGCGGTACGCTGACGACGACTCAGCCGATGCCACGCGGCGCGCCGCCGATGAGCAGCGTCTATAGCCGTATCGGCGAATGACTCGGGAACGTGGGGCGGCCCACGCCGCCCCATTAACCCATTGAACTTTCTTAACTTAACCCGCCGTTCACCCTTTTAAGCGCTTGTTAACGCTTCTCGTCAGCGCGTGTGCGTGCAAACGCGCGCGAACAGCGGGAGACTGACCGTCGGGGTCTGGCGATTCGTTTCGCCACTATGATGGAATTAGGGGTCGGCATTGGACGGCGGATTAGCAAGCCTGCTCGTAGCAGGGGGCTCTGCGTCGATTTCGGTCGCGTCGCTGCTTTGGGCGCTGCGCGTCACCGATGGCGCGCGCGGCGGCGTCGAAGCGTGGAAGAAGCGCGCCCGCGAGCTTGAAGACAAAATCGCCTGGGCCGACGCCATCTTCGGCGCGCACCCCGGCGTCGTGCTGATCTGGGAAGACGCGCTCGATGCGCGTGAAGGCGATTGGGGCAAGCCGCGCATTTATGGCAGCCCGCTCGCGCTCGCGAGCTTGCTGCGTTTCTCCGACGCTGCTGTCGCCGCCGAACCGGCCGTGCGCATCCTGCAAGGCCTCGCCGTCTTCGATGCAACGGATGCGACCGGCGCCAACACGCGCCTCGCGCCCTCGATCACGCGTCTGCGGCGCGACGGCGCTGCGTTCTCGATCAAGATCTCTACGCCGGACGGCGTCTATGTCGAAGTCGACGGCCGCACCGCCGGCGCGCGCGCTGTCGCCTGGATTCTCGACGCCAGCGTGCGCGGCGTTGAAGAGGGCACAGCCGGCGGCCGCATCGGCAGCGGCCACGAAGTCATCGCCCGCGATCCCGCCGCCTTCCTGGAAATGTGGAACGGCGCGCCGTTCATGGCGTGGCGCGTCAACGGCGCGCTGAAGCTCGAATGGGCCAACCCCGAATATCTCGCCGCGCTTGAAGCCAAATCGCTCGATCAAGCCATCACGCGCAATCTGCAGCTCGATCAGGGCGCCGCCGATCTCGCGCGCAAAGCCATCGAAGCGGGCGAAGCCGTCGAAGAAACCCGCTCCGCTGTCGTTGGCGGCCAGCTCCGCACGCTCCGTATCCGCATGAGCCCGGTCGCCGGCGGCGCCGCCGGCATGGCGATCGACGTCACGGATTCCGAAGCCGCGCGCGAACTCCTGTCGAAGCAACAGCGCGCGCACGACGAAACGCTGAACCACCTCGCCGAAGGCATCGCCGTGTTCGACCAGGCCAAGCGCCTCGTCTTTCACAACCGCGCCTTCGAAGCGATCTGGAGCCTCGATCCCGCCTTCCTGCAAGATCGCCCCTCGCACGCCGCGTGGCTCGATTACCTGAAGGAAAAGCGCAAGCTGCCGGCGCACGCGAACTACGCCGAATGGCGCGCGCGCGAACTGGCGCTCTACCAAGAGCCGAACGAGCTGCCGCAAGATCTGTGGGTGCTGCCCGATAGCCGCATGCTGCGCATCGCGCGCCAGCCGCACCCGGGCGGCGGCATGCTGCTCATCTTCTCCGACATCACCAACGAAGTCGCGCTGAAGAGTTCGTACGACGCGCTCGTGCAAACCCAGAAAGCTGCGCTCGATAAATTGCACGAAGCCATCGTCGTGTTCGGTCTCGATGGGCGCTTGAAGCTCTCCAACGCCGCCTTCGCCGCGATGTGGGAAGTCGAAGCGACCGCCCTCGAAGACGAAATGTCGTTCGAAAAAGTGGTCGAGCTTTGCCAGCCGCTCTTCCACGATAAAGCCGTGTGGGCCCAGGTCCGCGGCCGCATCACCGATCCGTCGCCCGAAGCGCGCACCGAATATCGCGGTGAAATGCGCCGCAGCGACGAGACGGTGCTGAAATTCCTCACCCGTCCGCTGCCGGACGGCGCAACCCTCGTCGCCTTCCAGGACATCACCGCCGATCGCCGCGTCGAAGAAGCGCTGCGCGAGCGCGCCGAAGCGTTCGAAGAAGCCGACAAGCTGAAGGGGCAATTCGTCGAGAACGTCTCGTACCAATTGCGCGATCCGCTGCAGGCCATTCTCGGCAACGCCGAGCTTCTGCAAGCGCGCGTCTTCGGCCCGCTCAACGATCGCCAAATCGATCAGGTGGGCGCCGTCATCGAAGCCGCCGGGAATCTCTCCAAACTGATCGACAACATCCTCGACGTCGCCATGGTCGAAGCCGGCAACGTCCAGCTCGATCTCGCGCCGATGGATATCTACGCCACGCTCACCGAAAGCGTGCAGATGGCCGCCTCCAAAGCGCGCGACACCGAAGTGCCGATCCGCGTGAAATGCGATCCGAAAATCGGCGAGATCAACGCCGACGCAAAGCGCATCACCCAAGTGATCGTGAACTTGCTCTCCAACGCGCTCCGCCACACCGAACGCGGCGATACCATCACCGTCGCCGCCGAACGTCTCGACGGCGTCGTGCGCCTCACCGTCACCGACACCGGCAAGGGCATGGCCTTCGAGCAGCAAGCGCGTGCGTTCGATAGTTTCCAATCCGGCGATCGCCGCGGCGCTGGCCTCGGCCTCGCGCTCGTGCGTTCGTTCGTGGAAATGCACGGCGGCTGGGTCGCGCTCACCAGCGAACCCGGCCGCGGCGTCACCGTCACCTGCCACTTGCCCGACGGCCCACCGCCCGCCGCCGGCCCGCCACCAATCCCACCAGCGCGTCAAGCGGCGTAAGCTCTAGCCCGGCGCTTCGCGTGATCTCATCGCAGGCGCTCCGACAAGAGCAGGGTAGAGATCATCCCAATCGGGATTAGCCTCCTCAATGAGGTTGATCTTCCATTCGCGCAGCCACTTCTTCATCGCGTATTCGCGATCGCGCGCTTCGGCGATCAGCATGAACGGCTGGTACCAGACGAGCCGCGTTACTCCATACTTCGCAACAAACGCGCTGCCTTCGCCGCTTCTGTGCTCATGCACACGCACAAGGAGGTCGAGCGCTGAGCCCAAATAGATCGTGCCATGCTTGCGGCTCGCCAGCATGTACGTCGCGGTGAGCCTGCTCTCATCAACGCGCATGATCTCAGTTCATATCTTCACGTCCCAACATTCAACCCCAATCCCCAAGCCACCACCTCACCCATTCCCGGGGCTTCGCGCAGCGAAGAGCCCGGGACCCATAAACACAACTGCTGCCGAGTTGGATGCGAGCGCTGACCAGTCGTGTTTATGGGTCCCGGACTGCGCTAACGCGCATCCGGGAATGGGTGAGTGACGTGTGACCCGAGTCACCGCAACAAGCGCTCACACCCCCCATGCTGCCCCCACGCAAATCGCGGGGGTCACCACATGGAAACGCTTCTCTCACTCTCCGGCATTCTTGGCGCGGCGTGCTGCGTGGGCATGTATGCGGCGGTGAGCTGGGGCAAGATCAGCGCCGATCGCCCGATCTTCTTCATCGTCAACGGCATCGGCGCCGTTCTCGTTCTCATCGGCGCATCAATTGAGTTCGATGTCGGCGATCTCGGCACCATCGGCCAAGAATTGATCTGGGCCGCCATCAGCTTCGCCGGCGCAACCCGCGTGTGGCTGCGCGAAGGCGGCTGGACAAAGTTCGTCGCCTGGAAACAGCGGCTGTCGTACTGAGCGAGCGTCCGCTTTTCGCCGATAGCGGTCATTCGCGCCAGTTGCCAATCAACCACCAGAGGAAAATCAAGAACGATGGTCCCGCGATCAGCAAGAAGATCGGCCAAAGCCTCAAAATGCCAGCGGCGTCCACCGGCACTAGTGCGGCGGCCATCGCGGAAATTCCGAGCACCACCAACGCCCCAAGCGCCGCCGGAAAGGACACCGCGATGAACAGCATTCTGATTTGCCGTCCGGACATTTGTCGTCCTCGCATCAGCGTTTGACACGCACTTTAGCGCGAAGCGTCAATGCAGAGCCAGTGTCCGCTTAGGGCCAAAAGCGGCCGCTGAGCCAATTCCGAGAATAGGGGATAGATCGCCCCTTATCCACGCCCCCAAAACTCAGCGCATACTCCACCCATCTCCTGCCTGGAGGTTGTTTGGATCGCGACCAAACCTGAACAACGCAGGAGATACGGAACGAACGTGACGAAGAAGCGAAGCGGCGACGCCAAGTCTCTTCAGCCCTGGTGAGAACAACGAAAGCCAGAGGCCGGCAACATTGGTCTGTTGCTGCACGTCGACCGGGAACGGAGACAAGGCGCTAAGGCGCGATCGGATACCCAGCGTTGCGGCGATCGGGACTAGCGGAAGGAGTCCGCACCGATCCTCGTGGGGAGTGCAAACTCTGCAGCCGTCTACTCAAACGCATGGCCACCCGAGGCGCTCTTGAACGCTTCAAGTTTTCGCCGGTCGTAAAAACGCTCCGCGCAAGGGCGCGCTTCGGCAAACCCCACACGAACTATTCTTAGAGCTCACGCCGAGGCGCGCCCTGCTCTCCACTTCTCAACGTTGGCAGCAATGCCGACGGCGCGAGCGCGTGCGCAAACACCACCCATTCCCGGATGCGCGTCAGCGCAGTCCGGGACCCATAAACACAACTGTCTCCACGTAGAGCGTAAAACGTCGACAGTCGTGTCTATGGGTCCCGGACTCTTCGCTGCGCGAAGCCCCGGGAATGGGAGGGAGCTACTGCCGCGCGTACGCGCGCACGATCGCTTCCAGAAAATCGCGACCCTCATAGAGCGATTGCACGCGGATTTTCTCGTTCAGCCCGTGCGCGTTGGTTTCGCCCGGCGCTGAGAACATGCCGCTCATCCCGTACGTCGGGATGCCGGCATTGTTCAAAAACCGCCCGTCCGTCGCGCCCACAGTCATCGTCGGCACGATCGGCGTGCCCGGCCAGAGGCGATTCACCGCTTGCTCCACCGGCCCCATGATCGCACGCGTCAATTCCGGCGCGCGTGAGCCTTCACGGCGTCGCTCGATCTGCACGCTGATCTGCGGATCGTTGAGCGCGCGCTGCAAATCAGCCTGGATCTCCTCCGCCGTGTGCCCCTGCAGCACGCGGCAGGAGAGGGTGGCGCGCGCCCGCTGCGGCAACGCGTTCGCGGCATGGCCCGCATCAAGCTGCGTCGCCACACACGTCGTCCGCATCATCGCATTGAAGCTCGGATCACGCGCCAACGTCGCCGCTGCCGCCGCATCGTTCGGATTGCGCGCGATCGCGCTCATCGCCGCGCCCATCTCGCCGCCCGTGATCGGCGCCATACGCTCGAAGAACGCGCGCGTCACCGGATTGAGTTCGACCGGAAACTGAAACGCCGCGATCCGCCCGATCCCAGCGCTCAAGCGATAGATCGCATTCTCCGGCACCGGCCGCGAGGAATGCCCGCCCGGATTGGTGACTTCGAGCGTCACCACCTGATGAATCTTCTCGCCCGCTTGCACATTGAGCGCGATGTGGCGTTGCCCGTCCGCCGACAGAATGCCGCCCGCGCCTTCATTGATCGCGAAATCCGCCTGCAGCCATTCGCGGTGATTATTCAGCAGGAAATCGACGCCATTGATCCGGTTCGACGTCTCCTCGCCGCATGTCAGCGCCAAACGGATGGTGCGGCGCGGGCGGAAATTCTCGCGCTTCATGCGCACCATGAGATCGAGAAACACCGCCGCCATGGCCTTATCGTCGGCCGAGCCGCGGCCATAAAAGAAGCCGTTCTCTTCAACCAGCGTGAACGGATCGCGCTCCCAATCCTCGCGCCGCGCATCGACGACATCGATATGCGCCAACAACAAAACCGCGCGCTGACGCGAAGAGCCGCGCAGCACCGCAACCAGATTGCCGTCATCAGGCCGGCCATCCGGCACGATCACCTGTGCATCGGCCTCGCCGTAGCCCGCCTCACGCAAATGCACGAGCATCGCTTCCGCCGCGCGCGTGCACGATCCCGTCGATGGCGAGGAATCGATCTCAACCAATTGCTCGTAGATGGCGCGGAACGCCGCGCGATCAGGCGTCAGCTCCTGTGCGCCGGCCGGCGCCGCCAGCGCCATCAGTCCCAGAGCAAGAAGCAAAGCCCGCATCATGTCGTCTCCCTCAGGGCGACACTGAACAGGCTCATACGCGCCCGCGCAAGGGCGCGGCGACTAACCGCTAGTGCTGACTCTTCGGCAGCCGCACGACGAGCCCGTCGAGTTCAGCCGACACCTTGATCTGGCACGAGAGACGCGAGTTGGTCTCAACGTCGTTGGCGAAATCGAGCATGGATTGCTCCATCGAACCGGCTTCGCCCGTCTTCGCCAGCCACTCGGGATCGACATAGACATGGCACGTCGCGCACGCGCAGGCGCCGCCGCAATCGGCGTCGATGCCCGGCACGGCATGCTTCACCGCCGCTTCCATCACCGTCTGGCCGACGGGCGCGTCGATCACGTGCTCTTTGCCATTGTGTTCGATGTAAGTGACTTTCGGCATGGGTCCCGTTCAATCCTCAACGTGCGCTGGCGAGCAGCTCTTTCATGGGCCGCGACTCGTCCGTGATAACTTCCGGCGGCAAAGTCTTTTTGCTTTGGATCATCATCTTGGCGCCCAGATACTCGCCCGGGCGGTTCACCGCATCCACCGCAATCAGCTTATCGCCCTTGTAGTAGAACGCCGCAAAGCTCCGGTCAGCCATGACGCCACGGAACGCGACATGGTCGTAACCTTGGAAAAGCCCCGCGATCTGCAGCTTGAGATCATATTGATCCGACCAGAACCATGGCGCCTCGACCGTGTGCGCCGGCTTATCCATGATGGTGGCGGCGACGATCTTGGCGCCTTCGACGGCGTTGTGAACGCTCTCAAGCCGCGCGACGCGATCGTCGTAATGCGCCATCGGGCGCGCGGCGCAATCGCCGATGGCGAAGATGTTGGGATCAGAGGTGCGGCACTGCGCATCGGTGACGATGCCGTTGTCGATCGTGAGCCCGCAATGCTGCGCCAACGTGATCTCGGGCGTCACGCCAATGCCGGCAATGACGATGTCCGCCGGCAACTCGCCGCCATCGGCGAGGCCGACGCCGGTGACGCGGTCCTGGCCCTTGATGATCGCCGGCTGGCCGCCGAGCACGAAGCGCACGCCTTGGCGCGTATGCTCATCCAAGAAGAAGCCCGCGACTTCAGGGCTGGTCACGCGGGCCAACGGCCGCACCGCCGTTTCGATCACCGTGACATCGAGCCCCAGCTGACGCGCAACTGCCGCCGCTTCGAGCCCGATATAGCCCGCGCCAATGACGATCAGCTTCGCGCCGGCGACCATGCGCGGGCGCAGCGCGTCGGCGTCAGCGGCTGTGCGGAAAAGAAATGCGCCATCGAGATCGGCGCCGACGAGCGGAAGCTTGCGCGGTCGGGCGCCTGTCGCCAGCACCAGCGCGTCATACGAAAGCTCGCGTCCGCCTTCGACGCGCACCTTGCGGTTGGCGCGATCGACCCACACCGCCTTCACCGGCGTCAGCAGCGCGATGTGCTCCTCGGCGTACATGTTGGACGGCCGCAGCAGCAGCCGGTCCATCGGCAGCTCGCCCTTGAGGTAGGCCTTGGAGAGCGGCGGGCGCTGATAAGGCGGCGAGGGCTCCTCGCCAATCAGCGTGATATCGCCGTCAAAGCCGGCCTGGCGCAGGCGTTGCGCCGTCTCGCCGCCGGCCTGGCCAGCGCCGATAATGATGATGCGTTTGATTTCGCCCGTACTCACAGCGGCTTAGTGTTTGAAGCGTCCGCGGCGGACGCGCAAGGCGCCCTTGATGCCGCGCTGCCGCTAGGCCAGCATCCGCGCCCGTGAGCCCCGGAACCCTCAATGATTCGCGCGAGATAACGCTGGCGGACGCCGCCGCGACCCTGGCGCTCGGCCGGCGGCTGGGCGATGCGCTGGGCCCTGGGGACGTCGTCTGCCTCAGCGGCAATCTCGGCGCCGGCAAAACCACCCTGGCCCGGGGCGCCATCGAGGCCTGGACCGGCCAGCCGGAGGAGGCCCCGAGCCCCACATTCACCTTGGTGCAAACCTATGAAGGCAGCCGCGGCGAACTCTGGCATGTGGACCTCTATCGGCTGAAGCGGCCGGACGACGCCTGGGAGCTTGGTCTGGAAGACGCCTTCGCCGAAGCGGCCTGCCTGATCGAATGGCCGGAGCGGCTCAAGGGACAGCTGCCGCGCAATCGTCTCGATATTGAACTCACGCCGCACGGCGAAGGACGCAACGCCGCGCTCAAAGCGCACGGCGCCTGGAGAGAAAAGCTTGGAACGATCTGAAGCGCTCGCGCGGTTACTAACCGAAACGGGCTTCGCCGAAGCCCAACGCATCCCGCTCGCAGGCGATGCCTCGACGCGCCGTTACGAGCGCCTGGTGCTTCCTAACCACCGCGCCATCCTGATGGATGCGCCCAAGAGCGCCGAGAGCGCGCCGTGCCCGCCAGGCGCAACGCCGGCTGAGCGCCGCACGATGGGTTGGAACGCAACCGCGCGTTTGGCCGCTTCGCGCGTCGAAGCGTTCGTGGCTGTTGCGAATTATCTCGAAAGCATCGGCCTTGCGCCGCCCGCGATCTACGGCGCCGATTGCGAGGCGGGCTACGCTGTCATCGAAGACCTAGGCGATGACCTCTACGCGCAGGTGATCCCAGCCGGCGCCAACGAAAACGCGCTCTACGAGGAAGCCGCGCGTGTGTTGGCGCACGTGCATAACGCGCCGCCGGCGCCGACGCGTCTAGAAGGCAAGAACGGCGCGTCGTGGCCGCTGCTGGATTACGATGCGCTCGCGCTTGAAGTGAACGCGGACCTGTTCGTCGAATGGCTACCGCGCGTGGCTGACGTTCACATCGATGACGCGGCGCGCGCGCGTTGGGAGCGCGTGCGCGATGGCCTCATCGTCAAAGCGCTGGGCTTCCCGCGCGCCTTCACCATCCGCGATTATCACGCGGAAAACCTGCTTTGGCTGCCTGAGCGCGAGGGCTTGCGCCGGGTCGGTCTGCTCGATTTCCAGGACGCTGTGCGTGGCTGGCGTGGCTGGGACTTCAGCATGCTGCTGCACGATGCGCGCCGCGATGTCAGCCCCGCAGCGCATCAAGCAGCCGTGCGCGCGTATCTCGAAGCAACCGGCGCGAGTGAAGCAGAATTCAGCCGCGAGCTCTCCGTTCTGGGCGCCCTTAACACGATGCGCATTCTCGGAATCTTCTCGCGCCTTGTCAGCCGTGACGGCAAGCAGCGCTACGCGCAATTCATGCCGCGCATGTGGGCGCATCTAGCCAACACGCTTGATCACCCGGCGCTCAGCGACGCGCGCGCGTTCGTGCAAGACGTAGCGCGGCCTTATCTGGAGAAGGCGGCTTGACCCCGCATACAGCCATGGTGCTCGCGGCCGGGCTCGGCACACGCATGCGTCCGCTCACCAATGATCGGCCGAAGGCCTTGGTCACGGTGCGTGGCCGCGCACTGATCGATCATGTGCTGGATCGCCTCGTCGCGGCGGGCGTGAAACGTGCCGTCGTCAACGTGCACGCGTTCGCCGATATGCTTGAAACACACGTGAAGCGCCGCACCGACATCGAGATCGTGATCTCGGACGAGCGCGCGATGCTGATGGAAACCGGCGGCGGCATTCGCCAGGCGCGGCCGCTGCTGGGCGATGATCCGATCGTCGTCTGCAATATCGATAGCGTCTGGGAAGAGCCGCAAGGCTCCGCCATCGCGCGGCTGGCACGCGGGTTCAATGCCAGCACGATGAGCACGCGGCTGATGCTCGCCTCGATCGAAGAGCAGCTCGGCTATGAAGGCGCCGGCGATTTCGTCGCCGAGCCTGACGGCCGCATCGCGTTTCGCGATGATCGCCCGCGCGCGCCGTGGGTCTATATGGGCGCCTACATCACCGATCCCGCAATTGTGGACGGTGAGCCGCTTGAGCCGTTCTCGATGACGCGCGTATGGCGCAAGCTCGCCGCGCAGGGGCGTCTCTATGGTGCGCCGCTGGGCGGCTATTGGATGCACGTTGGCGATCCCAATGCGCGTGAGGAAGCCGAAGCACGCTTGGCGGCGGCGCATTCTCCATGACATCGCTGTCGCTCGGGCTGCCTGAACCTCTGTTCGGCGGCCCGGCGCCGCGGTTACGTGCGATCCCGGCGTCCGAGCCATTCCTGGATCTGCTGGCCGAAGCGATGATCGCCGCGCTGAAGCGCGATGACGATCCGTTCGCGCTGGCCGATGCATTGGTGCTGCTGCCGAACCGGCGCTCCGCGCGCGGGCTGATCGACGCGTTCGCGCATCGCCTCGGCGGCGCGGCGCTGTTGCCGACCATCCGCCCGCTCGGCGATCCGCACGCTGACGACGACCCTGACATCTGGGGCGCCGATCCCATCAGCGATGATATCCTGCCGCCGATCGACAAGATGCAGCGGCGCATGCAGCTCGCGTCACTGATCCGCCGCCGCTCCGTTGCGGAGAACGGCGTCGACGATCCCGCGCGCGCCATCGCGCTGGCTGATGAGTTGGGCAAGCTGCTGGACAGCGCCGCGACGGTGGAAAAAGTCGATTGGAAGAAGCTGCCGAAATTGGTCGAGGAGATCGATCTCGCGCGCCATTGGATGAGTTCGGCGGCGTTCCTCGATATCATCGCTAGTTACTGGCCTGCGCACTTAAAGGAACAGGGCGTCAGCGATCCGGCCGAACACGGCGCAGCGCTCCGCCACGCGCTCGCGGCGCGCTGGAAAACCAATCCGCCTAAGTGCCCGATCATCATCGCAGGCTCCACCGGCTCGCAAGCGACGACACGCGAGATGATGAAGGTCGTTTCACGGCTGCCGAAGGGCGTCGTCGTGCTGCCCAATATCGACGTTGATCTCGATAATGAAAGCTGGCGGCTCGTTGGCGATCAGCATCCGCAATATGCACTGAAGCACACGCTCGCGGCGCTGGGCGTCGAGCGCCACGAAGTCCCGATGCTGAAGTTCGAGGATGAAAAAGGCCGCGCGCGCCGCGTGCTGATGCGCGAAGCGTTGGCGCCGGCGGAAAAAACCGCGGACTGGATCGCACGCTTGAGCGCAATCGGCGGCGAAGCGTTCGTGAAGAATGGGGCGAGCGGCCTGCGTCTGCTTGAAGCCGCGACGGAAGACGAAGAGGCGACCGCGATCGCGCTGATGGTGCGCGAGAAGTTGGAAGAGCCGAACGGCAGCGCCGCGATTGTCACGCCAGACGCTGGTCTCGCGCGCCGCATCGAAGCCAAGCTCGCGCGCTGGGGCATCGAACCCAGCGTCTCGCACGGCGCGCAGTTGCGCGAAACGGATGCTGGCCGGCTCATCGCGTTGTTGTGCGAGCTGGCGTACGATCCAGCCGAGCCCGTTGCGCTGGCGGCGTTGCTGAAACATCCGCGCGTCGGCCTTGCTGGCGATACATACGGCTACACTATTCTCGAACATGAAGGCCTGCGCGGCGCACGTCGCCACGACACGCTTGCCGATCTCGCCGCACTCGGTGAGCGCGATCCGGAAGAGCAAGTGAAGAACTGGCCGCGTGCGCGCGCGATCGTGGAAGCGGTGGCGGAAGCTCTGGCGCCTTTGACGAGGATTATGTCGCAGAAGGAAGTGTCGCTCTCCGCCTTCGCTGACGCGCTCAGTCAATCGGCGGAAAGCCTCACCAAGTACGATGTCTGGCAAGGCCGCGACGGCGAGGCCGCTTCGCGATTGCTGCGCGAGGCCAACCAGTTCGGCGCCGAGCTTGGCCTCATCGCCGCGCACGCCGCGCCGCGTGTGTTGTTGCGCTTGATGGACGATCACCAAGTCGCGCCGGCGCAATCGTCCGGTGATGCGCGTGTGGCCATTTGGGGCCTGCTCGAAGCGCGCTTGCAGCGTCGCGACCTAATGATTCTAGCTGGCCTGAATGAGGGCGTGTGGCCGACGCCGCCGGCGCAGGACCCGTTCCTCTCGCGCGCGATGCGCGACAAGCTTGGTCTGCCGTCGCAAGACGCGCGCATCGGCCTCGCCGCGCACGATTTCGCGCAACTCGCCAACGCGCCGAACGCCGTGCTGACGCGGGCGCTCCGCCGCGAAGGCTCGCCGACGCTGGCGTCGCGCTGGCTGTGGCGGCTGAAGACGCTGGTGCAGGGCGCGAAGACCGAGATCGAGTCGGCGGCGCTCTACGTCGACTACGCCAAGAAGCTGGACGAGCCGGCTGAGATTACGCCGGTCAAGCCAGTGCAGCCGCGTCCGCCCGCCGATAAGCGCCTCATGCAAATCAGCGTCACACAAGTCGAAACGCTGATCCGCGATCCCTACGCTATATATGCAAGCCGCATCCTGAAGCTCGATCACCTCGATCCGATCGGCGCCGAAGCTGGCCCCGCCGAACGCGGCACCGCTGTTCACCGCGCGATCGAGCGCTTCGGCGATGGCGACGATCCCGACAAACTCTCGCGTCTGCTCGATGAAGAACTCCGCTGGCACGGCATCGCGCCGGAGCGCCGCGCCGCCGATCGTGAGCGCTTGCTTGCTTCGGTAAGCGCTCTGGTCGCATGGTTCGCCGAACGCAGTTCGCGCGGCGCGGTGGTCTATCGCGAAAAGTACGGCAAGATGCCGGTGGATGGTGTGACCCTCACAGGGATCGCAGATCGCATCGAGATTGGGCCCGACCATGTCGCCATTCTCGATTTCAAAACCGGCAAGCCGCCGACGAACGATCAAGTGAACAGTGGCCTCAGCCCGCAGCTCCTGTTGGAGTCCGCAATGCTGATGGCCGGCGCTATCGAGGGCGTGCCGAAAGCTAGGCCCACCGAGCTTGTCTATTGGCAGTTCGGCGGCTCGAAGCCCGCGCCGCAGGAAGTGGATGCGGAAGGCGGGCCGGTGCTTGCCGCCGAGAAGGCGATGACGTCCTTGCGCAGCCTGCTCAAGCGCTACGCGAACGCAGAACAAGCCTTCTATTCCAAGCCGCGCGTGCAATTCCTGAAGCCGTATGACGACTACGACCTGCTCGCGCGCCGCAAGGAATGGGCTGACGAAATGGGTGACGAATGAGCGATGAACCGCTCGATCCGGTCACCGAAGCCACGCGCGCGCAGGGCGAGGCGGCGCATCCGCATGTTTCGGTGTTCGTCACCGCCAATGCCGGCTCCGGCAAAACCAAAGTGCTCGTCGATCGCATCGCGCGGTTGTTGCTTGAAGGCTCGACACCGTCTGCCTTTCTGTGCATCACGTACACGAAGGCGGCCGCCGCGGAGATGCAGCGCCGCTTGTTCGAGCGCCTTGGCGGTTGGTGCGTGGCGGATGACGCCAAGCTCGCCGCTGAGCTGGAAGCTCTAGGCGCCGGCGGCGCGAACCTCGCGCGGGCGCGGGCATTGTTCGCGCAAGCGCTGGAAACGCCGGGCGGCCTCAAGATCCAAACCATTCACGCGTTCTGCGAACGCTTGCTGGCGCGCTTCCCACTCGAAGCCAACGTGCCGCCAGGCTTTGAGATTGCCGATGAGGCGCGAGCCGCGGCTTTGCTCGGTGATGCGCGCGCCAAGGCCGCGCTCTCGGACGGTGGGCAGCGCGAGGCGTTCCGCCGGTTCGCGAAGCGGCTCTACAGCGATCACCTGGAAGGCTTGCTCGATCGCCTCGCCATGCGCCGCGCTGAGTTTCATCGCTTCGCGGAAAAACACCGGGGCGAACTCTTCGCCGCACAAAAGCTGCGTGACCGTCACGGCGTGACGCAGAACGGCGAGGATTACACGCGTGCGTTTCTCTCGCGCTGGCGGTGGAGCGATTTCCGCGAGGCGGCGGCGATGCTGGAAACGTCGTCGACGCAGGATCAGAATACGGCAGCGCGGCTCCGCGATCTGCTCGCGTGCGTTGAGCGCAATGCGCCGCAAGCCGAACTCATCCAAGCGTGTTTCGCGACAGCGTTCACCTCGAGCGGCACGGTGTTCAAGAAGATCGTGACCGCCAAATTGGGCGACGCGAATCCCTGGATCGAGCCGCGCCTGCGGGAGTTCTTCGAGGCCTGCGAAGAAGCGCGCGATACGCTGAACGCCATTGAGCGCGCCGAGGACGCGATCGCGGCGCTGGCGTTGGCGCTCAAGCTTGACGAAGCCTATGGCGACGCCAAAACGCGCGCGGGCGTGTTGGATTTCGATGATCTGATCGAGCACGCGCAATTACTGCTTCGACAGTCCGACGCCGCGCCTTGGGTGCTCTACAAGCTCGACGGCGGCCTTGATCACATCCTGATCGACGAAGGCCAGGATACGAGCCCGGCGCAATGGGATCTGATCACACCGCTGGAGAACGAATTTTTCGCAGGCGCCGGTGCGCGTGAACGTGAGCGTACCGTGTTCGCCGTCGGCGATCCCAAGCAGAGCATTTATGCGTTTCAGGGCGCGGACCCGGAGCGCTTCCTTGCCGAAGCGCAGAGTCTGGGAGCTCGAGCAGCGGCGGCGAAGAAGCAGTTCAAAGCGCCGGAGTTGCGCACGTCGTTCCGCTCGTCGCCGGAAATTCTGCGAGCCGTCGATGAAACGATGAGAGACAAACCGCTCGTTGCCGGCCCCGGCGCGCACGATGAGATCGTGCACTTGGCGGCGCGTGCGAGGGAAAGCGGCGTCGTTGAAGTGTGGCCGGTGACGCCAAAGCCCGTGATCGCCGACGCCGAGCCGTGGGACGCGCCGATGGACATGGAGCGCGAAAGCAGCGCGCATGTCGTGCTGGCCAAGCGCATCGCCAAGCACATCAAGGCCATGATCGCGGCGCGCGAGGCGATCTGGGAGAAGGGCAAGCTTCGCCCGATGCGCGCTGGCGATGTACTGGCGCTGGTGCGCAAACGCGGCGCGATGTTTCGCGAACTGATCAAGGCATTTAAGCGCGAGGGGCTGCCGGTCGCCGGCGCTGACCGCATGGTCTTGCGCGATGAGCTGGCGGTGCAGGATTGCTTGGCGCTGATGCAAGTGGCGCTCGATCCGGCCGATGATCTCTCGCTCGCGTGCGTGCTCAAAGGGCCATGGTGCAATCTTACCAGCGACGACGATGATATTTTCCCGCTGGCGTATGACCGCGGCGCCGAGCGGCTCATCGATCGCTTGTTCGCGAACGGCGAGGCGAAATACGCCCACGCGCGGGCGTTTGTGCGCGAGCTCACAGCGCGGCGCGGGGCGGATCCGTTCGCGTTTCTGAGCTGGGCGCTGGAGACGCAGCATGACGGCAAGTCGGGCTGGCTGCGCCTCTTCTCGCGGCTTGGTCCCGAAACGCGCGATCCGTTGGAAGAATTGTTGCAGCGCGCGCTGAAGTTGCCGCACCACGTGGCGCCGACGCTGCAGCGCTTCCTCTTCGACATTGAACTCGACGCACAGCAGATCAAGCGCGAGCTGGAGGCCGAGACGGGCGCTATCCGCGTGATGACTGTGCACGGCGCCAAGGGACTCGAAGCGCCGGTGGTAATCCTACCGGATTCCACGGGCGATGTCGGCGATGCGCCGGACAACGGCCTGCTGTTCGACGAAGAGGACGGGCCGTTTGTGTCCTTCAGTTCGAAAGGCGATGACGAACCCAGCGCTGAGGCGCGCGCGGCGCATAAAGAGCGCATGCTGGGTGAGCATTGGCGGCTGCTCTACGTGGCGATGACGCGCGCGCGGGATCGGTTGATCGTGTGTGGCCCGCAATGGCGCAGTGGCGAGGCGCCGAATGTCAGCTGGCGCGCGGCAGTGCATGAAGCGCTGGATCGGCTGGGCGCCGAGAAGGTTGAGACGCCGTTCGGCGAGGGCTTACGCCTCGGGCAAACGCGCATTGCCGATGCGCAAGCGCTTGAGCCGCAGCAAGCAATCGCGTTGCCGCAGTGGGCGCGCACGTCTGTTCCAGGTGCTGCGCGTGTTGAGATCGCCGCGCCATCGCGTCTGCATCGCATCGATCCGGCGCTGTTCTCGCCGCGCGGCGAAGGGCAGCGGCGTTTCCGGCGCGGACGTTTGATCCACGGCTTGTTGGAGCGCTTGCCAGATGTCGCGCCTGAACGACGTGAAGAGGCCGCGTTGAAGTGGCTGAAGCGGCAGGGCGTCGAAGATGATGCGCGTGTCTATGCAGATGAGGCGCTGCGCGTGATCAACGATGCACGCTTCGCCGCTGTGTTTGGGCCGAAGAGCCGAGCCGAGGCGCCGATCGTTGGCGAAGCGGCGGGCAAGGCGGTGCGGGGCATTGTCGATCGGCTCGTTGTCGATGACGCGCGAGTGATCGTGCTCGATTTCAAGACCGATCGCCCGGCGCCCACTGACGTGGCGCTCGCGCCTGATTCATACGTGTTGCAGCTGGCGCTCTACCGTGAGGTGCTGCGTAAAATCTTCCCTGGAAAACCCGTCTCCTGCGCGTTGCTGTGGACGGAATCGCCGCATTTCATGGACTTGCCGGACGAGCGCTTGGACTTCGTTCTGGAAGCGTACCGTCGGAGTTGAAACCTTAACCGGCGGCCCCTACATCCATGCAACGAATCTGAATGCGTGAGGAGAAATCCGCGTGGCTACGACCAAAGTTTCCGACGATAGTTTCGACGCTGATGTGCTGAAGTCCGGCACGCCGGTTCTCGTCGATTTCTGGGCGGAATGGTGCGGGCCGTGCAAGCAGATCGGCCCCGCGCTCGAAGAAATCGCCGCCGAGATGGGCGACCGCGTTCAAGTTGTGAAGCTCAATATCGATGACAATCCGATGACGCCCGGCAAGTACGGCGTGCGCGGCATTCCGACCTTGATGGTCTTCAAGGACGGCAAGGTCGCCGCGACGAAAGTCGGCGCGATGCCAAAGTCGAAGATCGTCGAGTGGCTGAACGAGAGCGTCTAAGCGCTCTCCGCCGCCAAGGCTTCGGCGGCCAGCAGAAACGATCCGCAGATGAGCACACGCGGCGCAGGCAACTGCGCCGCGTTTTGCATGGCGGCGGCGAGCGAGGGCGCGGTCGCGACCTCGCGGCCGAGCTTGTCGCCGAGCGCGGCCATTTGGTGGACGGAGACGTGATCTGCCGACAGTGGCACGGCGATGATGGTATCGGCCCCAGCGACGAGCGCCGCGATGAAGCTCAGCGCATCCTTGCGCTTGCGCAGCCCGACAATGGCGATGTTCGTTCCGCCGCGCCGCGTCTTCATCTGCTGAAGCGCGCGCGAAAGCGCGTGCGCCGCGTGCGCGTTGTGGCCGCCATCGACCCAGACTTCGCCGCCGATGGCGCGGATAGGCGCGCTGAACGCGCCGCGTGTGAGCGGTTGGAGGCGTGCCGGCCAACTTGCATTCGCGATGCCTTGCGCGATCGCATCGTCGCTGAAGTCGCGCCACTGCATCATGGCCGCGCAGGCGAGGCCGGCATTGTCGATCTGATGCACGCCGGTGAGCGCCGGCAGCGGCAGATCGAGTGCGCGCGCTTCGGTTCGTACAACGAGCCGGCCGGCGTTGGCGTACGCGTCCCATTCGACGCCATGCCGGAATAGCGGCGCGCCGATGCGCTCCGCGGTCGCTTCGATGATTTCACGCGCGGCGTTTTCCTGGCGCGCGATGATGGCAGGCGCCCCCGGCTTGATGATGCCGGCCTTGTGCGCGGCGATGTCTTCGAGGCGGGGCCCGAGCGCATCCTGGTGATCGAGCGCGATGGGCGTGATCACGCTAAGCGCGGGTCGCGCGATGACGTTGGTGGAATCATCGCGTCCGCCCATGCCGGTTTCGAGCAGCACCAGATCGGCAGGGTGCGCGCTGAAGAGCATGAACGCAGCGGCGACTTGTGCATCGAACTGCGTCAGATCGGGTGCGACGCCCGCGATCTGCTGCGCGATGTCGATGAGCGCTTCGTCGTCGGCAGGCGCGCTTGAGACGGTGAAGCGCTCCCGCAGGCCGAAAAGATGCGGCTTAGTGAACGCGTGGACTTTGAGGCTCGCCGCCTCTGCGATGGCGCGCATAAACGCGATCGTCGAGCCTTTGCCGTTGGTGCCCGCAACGTGGATGACAGGCGGCAGCTTGTCTTGCGGGTTGCCGAGCGCCGCGAGGCAGGCCCGCAGCCTTGCGAGATCGAATGTCTTGCCGTGGCCGAACTCGGGGCCGAAGAGCGCTTCGAAGCGTTCGAGCGCGCGGTCCGTCAATTACTCCGCCGCCTTGGCGCGCGGGACGCTCTTGGACTGCTTGCGTTGTTGTTGCTTGCCTTTGGCGGGCGTTTCGTCGGCGGCAAGCGTAGTGAGCTCAAACGCTTCGCCGCTGTCGCCTTGGACGACCGCGCGCTTGTGCATCAGCACGGAGAGCAGCGTTGAAAGAGTCGCCTTCAGCTGGCGGCGATCGCAGACAAGATCGACCATGCCTTTGTCGAGCAGATATTCGGCGCGCTGAAAGCCTTCTGGCAGCTTCTGGCGAATGGTCTGTTCGATAACGCGCGGACCAGCGAAGCCGATAAGCGCGCCGGGTTCGGCGATGTGCACGTCGCCCAGCATGGCGTAGCTCGCGGTCACGCCGCCGGTGGTGGGGTCGGCCAGCACGACGATGTAGGGCAGGCCGGCTTCGCGCAGCATCTGGATCGCCAGCGTCGTGCGCGGCATCTGCATCAGCGAGAGGATGCCTTCCTGCATGCGCGCGCCGCCGGAGGACGTCACCATCACCATCGCGGCCTTGCGGCGGACGGCAGCTTCGGCGGCTGCGATGAAGGCTTCGCCCGCGGCCATGCCAAGCGAGCCGCCCATGAATTCGAAATCTTGCACCAGCACGACAGCATGCGCGCCGCCGATGCGGCCATAGCCCGCGGCCATGCAGTCTTCGCGGCCGACCTTGGCGCGCGCGCTCTTCAAGCGATCGACGTACTTTTTATCGTCTTTGAATTTCAGCGGATCGGTTTCGACCTTCGGCAGCGGAATCTTCTGCCACGCCTGGTCGTCGAACATCTGCTTGAAGCGCGCTTCGGGGCCAATGCGCATGTGAAAGCCAGACGGCATCACCCAGCATGAGGCATCGAGCTCGGCGCGATAGATGAGCTCGCCCGAACCTGGGTCCTTCACCCAGAGATTGTCTGGCGTGTCGCGCTTATCTTCTTCGGCCTTTTTGTTTTTGAGGCCGGGCCGCGCGAAATTCGACAGCCAATTCATGCGGGAGTTCCTTCAAATGCTCGCGCAGAGCGCACAGCTTCGCTCAGAAGCCGGACTTTACGCAAGATACGTTCGACCGCCTGATCCGGAGATCCCGCGGCGATTTCATCCACAAAAGCGGAGCCGACGACGACGGCATCCGCGGTTGAAGCGATTGCGCGCGCCGCGTCTGGCTCGCGCACGCCGAAACCAACGGCGATTGGTAAATTGGTTGCACGCTTCAGGCGTTCCACCGCGGCGCGCACCGCGCTCGCTGTTGCAGCATTCGCGCCGGTAACGCCGGCGACCGAGACATAATATAGGAACCCGGAAGCGCCTTCGAGCACCTTGGTTAAGCGTTTATCATCGGTTGTTGGCGTGGCCAGGCGGATGATGGAGAGCGCATGACGCGCGAACGCGGCGCGCAGCGGCGCATCTTCCTCTGGAGGCAGATCAACGACGATCGCGCCATCGGCGCCCGACGCGTGCATCGCCTGCGCGAATGCATCGTAGCCCATACTTTCAATCGGATTGGCGTAGCCCATCAGGATGAGCGGCGTGTCGGCGTTGGTTTCGCGAAACCGGCGCGCAAGTTCGAGCGTGTTGCGCAGCGAACCGCCGGCCTTCAGCGCGCGCAGCGCGGCTTTCTGAATGCTTGGGCCATCCGCCATTGGATCAGTGAAGGGAAAGCCAAGTTCGATGATATCGGCGCCGGCGCCAGGCAGGCCGCGCAAAATCTCAAAACATGTCTCGTGATCAGGATCGGACGCCATCACGTAAGCGACGAGCGCAGCGCGCCCGTCGCGTTTGAGTGACGTAAATCTCTGATCGAGACGCGCGGTCATGGCGTCTGGTGTTGAGCCGCCGCGCAGCGCGGTTCGCGATCGAGCGCGAACCAGATGCCGCTGCGCAGATCGTCATTGTGCGGATAAACGTTCAACACTTGCTCGCATCCGTTCTCGGTTTCGCGTGTGGCGGTGAAGCCGCCGATGATGTCGGCCGCGTGGCGCCAGCCGTTTTCGCCGAGCCAAGAAATGTATTCGATGTTCACGACATCGTCCGGCTCAGCGCCGGTGACGACGACGCAAGCGAGCTCCGTGCTGCTGGAGCGTAGCGCGTCCGGGAATTCGCAATTGGCCGGGACGTTCGAGCCTTCGGCGACTGGGATGTCGAGCGCGCCGGGGAAGAGCGTCGATGGGTGTGCAGCGGCAGTGGCGGCTGTCGGCTCGACCGTTGGCGTCTCTTTGGCGAGCGCGATGGTTGGCAAGGCGAGTGCGGCAATACCGCAGAAGAAGAGACGTGCGAACTTCACAGCTTGGCTCCTAGCGCATCCGCGATTGTGAACACGTCTTTGTCGCCGCGCCCACACAGGTTCAGGATGATCACGCCACCCTTGCCGATATCCCTCGCGATATCTCCAACGCGGGCGAGCGCGTGAGATGGTTCTAACGCCGGGAGAATACCTTCAAGCCGCGCGCACAGTTGAAATGCAGCAAGCGCCTCGTCGTCGGTGGCGCTGAGATACTTCGCCCGGCCTATGTCAGCTAAATAAGAGTGTTCGGGGCCGACGCCGGGATAATCGAGGCCGGCGCTGATCGAATGGCCTTCGAGAATTTGGCCGTCTTCGTTTTGCAAAAGATAAGTGCGGTTTCCGTGCAGGACCCCGGGGCGGCCGCCATTGATGGCGGCGCTGTGTTCGAAGCGCTCGTCGATGCCGTGGCCGGCGGCTTCGACGCCGTATAGCTTCACGCTCTCGTCTTCGATGAATGGATGGAACAGCCCGATCGCGTTGGAGCCACCGCCGATGCAGGCCATCACCGCGTCAGGCAAACGGCCTTCACGCTCAAGGATTTGCGCACGCGCTTCGCGGCCGATGACGCTTTGAAAATCGCGCACCATCTCCGGATAGGGGTGCGGGCCGGCGGCGGTGCCGATGCAGTAGAACGTGTCGGCGACATTCGTGACCCAATCGCGCAGCGCTTCGTTCATCGCATCTTTCAGCGTCGCAGCGCCGGACGTGACTGGGCGCACTTCGGCGCCGAGCAGCTTCATGCGGAAGACGTTGGGCTTCTGGCGTTCGATGTCGGTCGCGCCCATGAACACGACGCACGGCAAACCAAAGCGCGCGCACACGGTGGCGGTGGCGACGCCGTGCTGGCCAGCGCCGGTCTCGGCGATGATGCGCGTCTTGCCCATGCGCAGCGCGAGCAGCACTTGGCCGAGGCAGTTGTTGATCTTGTGCGCGCCGGTGTGATTGAGCTCGTCGCGCTTAAAAAAAATCTTCGCGCCGCCGTGATGAGCGGTGAGGCGCTCGGCGAAATAGAGCGGTGATGGACGGCCCACATAATGGGTCCAGAAATCGTCCATCGTCGCGGCGAATGCGGGATCGGCCTGGGCCTCGCGGTAGGCGCGCTCCAGATCGAGCACGAGCGGCATCAGCGTCTCGGCGACGAACCGGCCGCCGTAGGCGCCAAAGCGGCCCTCAGCGTCGGGCAGGTCCTGCCAATTGCGGCGCACGTCCATGAGGCGATTTAAACTTCCGCAGCCGCCAAGAATTGGGCGATCAGGAGGGGGTCCTTTAAGCCCGGCCTGCTTTCGACGCCAGAGGAGACGTCCAGAAGGTCTGCACCGGATACCTGGATCGCCTCTTTGACGTTCAAAGGGGTCAATCCGCCGGCAAGAAACCAGGGTTTCCCCACCTGGGCGTCCTTCATGATCTTCCAATCAAAGGCCAAGGCATTGCCGCCGGGCATGCCGTCCTTGGGGGCCTGGGCGTCGAACAGGAAGTAATCGATCACCGGGTAGTAGGGCGGCAGGGTCAGGAAATCGTCGTGCTTGGCGATGCCAGCGGCCTTGATGAGACCCCGGCGGGCAAAGGGGCGCACCTCGCTGGCGCGCTGAGGCGTCTCTGTGCCGTGGAGCTGGATCCAGTCCGGCTGGGCGGCGGCGACCCCGGCGGCGAGGTGGGCGTCGTCCGGGTTGACGGTAACGAGCACGGTTTCGACGCGGCCACGGGCCCGCGCGGCGAGCGCAGCGAGCTTGTCAGCCGTCAGAAAGCGCGGGCTCTTCGGATAGGTGACGAAGCCGACGAAGCGCGCGCCGCCTTCGATGGCGGCGTCGAGCGCTTCGAACGTGGTGATGCCGCAGATTTTCGCGTCAGGCATGGGTGGGCAATAGGCAATGGCGATGGCGCTACGCAAGCGCCATCGCCTGATCGGTATTCGCCTACGGCCGCGCCTTCAACGCGTCGCGGATTTCAGTGAGCAGTTTGATATCGGCTGGCGTTTCGGCGACCGGGGCCGGCTTTGCCTCTTCCTTGCGCTTCAGTGTGTTCATGCCTTTGATCACCATGAAGAGCACCCACGCGACGATGACGAACTTGATCGCGGCGTTGATGAACTTGCCGTAGTTGATCGCAACTTCCGGCGTCGCGGCGATAAAGCCCGGCGCGCCTTCGGCGCCAACGGCGGGTGCGGCCTCGCGCAAAATGAGCTTCAATGCGCTGAAATCGATGCCCGCGAGCAGAAGCCCGATCGGCGGCATGATGATGTCGTCGACCAGCGATGAAACGATGGTGCCGAACGCGGCGCCGATGATCACACCGACGGCGAGATCGACAACGCTGCCTTTGAGGGCGAATTCGCGGAATTCCTTCAGCATCGACATCCGATCGTTGCTCCAAATGCAGTTGATGATGTGATGCGCTTCTGCGCGTTACGGCTCTTCGCCGCCATTGACCTTCAGGCGGAGTTCTTTGCCCGGCTTGAAGAACGGGACCTTCTTGGCGGACACCTTCACGGCGGCGCCGGTGCGCGGGTTGCGGCCGGTGCGGGCTTCGCGGCTACGCACCGAGAAGGCGCCGAAGCCGCGCAGCTCGACGCGGCCATCCTGGGCGAGCGCGACGGAAATCTCATCGAGCACGACGTCGACCGCGTGTTCGATTTCGGCGGCCTTCAGCGGCGCCATTTCTTCCTGCAGGCGGCTCACGAGTTCTGAGCGCAGCATGGTGAGGTCCCCGGTTCCCGATCCCGTTTGATACAAGAGCCGGAGGCGGGCCGCGTCAACCCGCGAATGACTTGAAATATGGAAAGAAAAGGCCCGGTGCGGGGTGCGCACCGGGCCCTAGCTTTACCGGGTTGGCCTTACGGCCAGCTGGTTATTTGCGGTCCTTCAGGGCGGCGCCCAGAATGTCGCCGAGCGAAGCGCCCGAGTCCGACGAACCGAACTGCGCGATCGCTTCCTTCTCGTCGGCGAGTTCCATCGCCTTCACCGAGAGGGTCACGCGGCGGCTGTTCTTGTCGAAGCCGGTGACCATCGCGTCGAGGCGATCGCCGACCGAGAAACGCTCAGCGCGTTGCTCTTGGCGATCACGCGAGAGGTCCGACTTGCGGATGAACGAACGCAGGGCATTGTCGTCGCCGAACGCGACTTCGATGCCGCCGGTCGAGACTTCCACAACTTCGACCGTGAGGATCTGACCGCGCTTGTAGTCGGCGTCGGCCATCGGATCGTTGGCGACTTGCTTGATGCCGAGCGAGATACGCTCCTTCTCGATATCAACGTCGAGCACCTTGGCTTTCACCATGTCGCCCTTGTTGTAGCGGGTGAGGGCTTCTTCGCCTTGCGCATCCCAGGCGATGTCGGACAAGTGGACCATGCCGTCGAGTTCGGCGTTGAGACCGACGAACAGGCCGAATTCGGTGATGTTCTTGATCTCGCCTTCGATGACAGAGCCAACCGGGTGTTCGGCGACGAACGCGTCCCACGGATTGTTCTGCACTTGCTTGATGCCGAGCGAGATGCGGCGCTTTTCGCCGTCCACGTCCAGCACTTGCACATCGACTTCCTGAGACGTGCTCAGGATCTTCGACGGGTGCAGGTTCTTCTTGGTCCAGCTCATTTCGCTGACGTGCACCAGGCCTTCAACGCCCGGTTCGAGTTCAACGAACGCGCCGTAGTCGGTGATGTTGGTGACGCGACCGCTGAACTTGCCGCCGGCCGGATACTTCGCGTCCACGCCATCCCACGGATCGTTCATCAGCTGCTTCATGCCGAGGCTGATGCGCTGGGTGTCCGGATTGATCTTCACGATCTGGACTTTCACCGTATCGCCCACGTTGAGCACTTGGCTCGGGTGGTTGACGCGCTTCCAGCTCATATCGGTGACGTGCAGCAGGCCATCGATGCCGCCGAGGTCAACGAACGCGCCGTAGTCGGTGATGTTCTTGACGACGCCTTCGCGGACTTCGCCTTCCTTCAACTGGCCGACGATTTCCGCACGCTCGGACGCACGCGACTCTTCGAGCACAGCGCGGCGCGAGACGACGATGTTGCCGCGCTGGCGGTCCATCTTCAGGATCGCGAATGGCTGCACGATGTTCATCAGCGGGCCGACGTCGCGGACCGGGCGGATGTCGACTTGCGAGCCCGGCAAGAACGCGTTCGCGCCGCCGAGGTCGACAGTGAAGCCGCCCTTCACGCGGCCAACAAGCGCGCCATTGACCGCTTCTTGCGCAGCGAATGATTTTTCAAGACGCGTCCAGGCTTCTTCGCGGCGCGCCTTTTCGCGGCTGACGACAGCGTCGCCCAGCGCGTTCTCGATGCGGTCGAGATAAACTTCGACGATGTCGCCCGGCTTCGGTTGGCCGGCGCCGTCATCGACGAGGAATTCACGGAGTGGGATGCGGCCTTCTGTCTTGAGGCCGATATCGACGACCACGAAGTCATGCTCGACGGCAGTGACGGTGGCCGGAATAACGCGGCCTTCGATCATGCCGCGGGACGTGAAGCTTTCGTCCAAAAGCGACGCGAAATCGTCGCGCGTCGGGTTGAGGGTGTTCTGGGCTTGACTCGCCATACGTGTACTTACTCCAACAACAACAAGGGCCAGCCGGTTGGCTCCGGCGGTCTCGGCGCCACCATGGCGCCGTCCTATGTGGCTTGGCGAAGGTCGTTCGAAACGCTTCGACGCCCGTTGGCCGGTCGGCCACAAGCGCACAAACGCCGCGCTGCAGAGCGGCAGCGGCCTTCGCCGACGCCTCTATAGAGAGACCATTGCCCCTAGCGCAAGTGTTCGCCACCCCGGTTCAGGGTTGCACTTCAGCCTTTTCGCACCGTCGAGGGACTTTGCCCCGTCCAGCGCTTGAAGGCGCGGGAGAAGGCGGCTGGCTCTGAGAACCCGACCAGATAGGCGGTCTCGTTCACCGAGACTTTTTTGTCGGCGAGGAAGCTCAGCGCCATTTTGTGACGAAGTTCGTCCAACACGACCTCGAACGTGACGCTTTCGCCTTTCAACGCGCGATAAAGTGTGGGCCGGCTCATACCGAGCTGCGCCGCGACGTCGTCCATGCCGACATCGCCTCGGTGGAGCACAGGGATAAGCGCGCTTTCAACCCTGCCGCGTGTGGTCTTCGTGGCCTGGAGTGCCTTCAGCAGCGCATCGGCCCGTTCGCTCAGAATGCCAAAAACATAGCGATTCACCGGCGGCTGCTTCAGCGTCAGAAATTCCGGGTCCACTTGCATGGCGTTCCAATGGCTTTCGAAAACCACGGGCGCTTGGAACACGCGTTCGTATTCGGTTCGATAGCCCGGATCGGGATGGCGGAAGTGGATTTCGCCGGGGTATCGGATCGCGCGAAACGCCGGCTCATTGGCGAACATCACGCGCCCGTTCCACACGAGGCGCGCAAACTCGGCTTCCACCATCCGAAAATCGCGGGTCAGTGCGTTGTCCGGCATCTCGATCCAGACGTTGCCGTCCTGCCAAGCGCCCCGCATGAGCGTGGCGGGTTCGCCGCGATCTTCGTCGACGACCAACGCCGCGTAGCGATTGAGTTCGACGCCGACGTCCGCGGTCCGTTCACACGCCTCGCAGATGAGGCCGACAATGGAGACCTCCTGCATACGCACCGCTTCGCCGTACTGAAGCGCGATGCCAGGCTCGCCAGTGAGCGCCGCCGCCGCATCGAAGAGGGCGACGTAGCGTTCGAGCGGGATGCGATTGTCCTGATGCTGAAGGGCGCTCTCGTTCAGACCCGCGTGCGCAAGCAAATCCGCGCGCCGGGCGCCTTTTCGCACAGCGAAGTCGAGCAGTCCGCGCGGATAACCGGCCCCGATGGTCAACGCGCTCATGCGTTGCGCCCCGCTGGCGCGCTTGAAGTCATGCTTTTGATCTCTTGCGTCATGTTCCGAGCGCGACCTGTCGGATGATATCGCAAATCGATATGGGCCGTCGAGCTAGAGCTGCGGCCGAAACCAGAGCGGATCATGCGGCACGTAAATCAAGTCTCTGTTTTAATTACGCTTATGCTCATTCTCGCGGTCGTCGCGCCCGGCGTAGCGTCTGCCGATCAGTTGCAGGTCGACGCTGCTGCGCCTTGGTGGGTGCGGATTGGGGCGCTGGCGCTTCTTTGGGGCCATATCGGCGGCGGCACAGTCGGCCTGCTCTCGGGCACGGTGGCGCTGCTTTCGCGCAAAGGCGGCAAGCTGCACCGCGCGGCGGGAAATGTATTCCTCGTGTCGATGTTGATCATGTCGGGCATTGGCGGCGCAGTTGCGCCGCTGCTGCATGACCGGATCTCGACCGTCGCTGGGTTCATGACGTTCTATCTCGTCTTCACCGGATGGCTCACGGCGCGGCGTCGCGAGGGCGTCAGCGTCTTCGAGATCGCGGGCCTGGGCGTGGCGATCGTTGGCGTGATCAGCACGTATGTTCTGGTCTGGCTCGCGTCGCACGCGCCGGGCGGTACGCTCGACGGATCGCCCTATCAGGGGTTCTATGTATTCGCGTTCGTGAGCACGGTCGCCGCGCTCTCAGACCTGAAGCTCGTCCTGCGCGGCGGGATCTCTGGAGCTCAGCGTGTCGCGCGCCATGTTTGGCGCATGACGTTCGGGCTGTTCGTGGCGACTGGTTCTCTGTTCCTCGGCCAGATGCAAGTGTTCCCGCAATGGCTACAGGATACGCCGGTGCTTTATCTCGCGGGTCTCGCGCCGTTGCCGTTCTTGGTATTCTGGATGCTGCGCGTGCGGCTCTCGAAGAAATGGCGCGGCGCTGCGCGTGCGCAGGCGCCGCTTCCGGCCTAAGCGCGCGCTGCGTCCACAATCCGACGCGCGGCGGCGAACGCTTCATCGATGTTGAGAGCGGTTGTGTCCAGGAGGTGAGCGTCGGGCGCTTGGTAGAGCGGCGAATCTTTGCGTCCTGCGTCGCGGCTGTCGCGCTCCGCGATCTGAGCCTTCAACTCGTCGAACTCGATCGTCTCGCCGCGGGCGCGCAATTCGTTGAGACGCCGCTTCGTTCGAACTTCGAGGTCGGCGGTGACGAAAAGCTTCACATCCGCGTCCGGACAGATGACGGTGCCGATGTCGCGGCCGTCCAGGACAGCGCCGGCCGGGTCGGCGGCGAAGGCGCGCTGGGCGCGGCGGAGCACCGCGCGGACGGCGGGGATGGCGGCGACCTTGGAAGCAGCCAAGCCCGCGGCGGAAGATCGGATGCGGCTCTCATCGATGGCGCCGAGATCCAGCGCCTCGGCGGCGGCGACGGCGGCGGCTTCATCGCCCGGCTCGCCGCCGGCATCGAGCACCGCAAGGCCGACAGCGCGATAGAGCGAGCCGGTGTCCAGCCGCTTCAAGCCGTAGTGCTTGGCGAGCCGCGCAGCGATCGTGCCTTTGCCTGAAGCAGTCGGTCCATCGACGGCGATAATCATGGGCGGGCGTCTAACAGCACCGGCTGACAATGGCGAGGCGCCCAGCATACCGTCGCGTCTATCTTGACAGGGCGTCAACTTGAGCGCCGGAGTCTCGTATGAGCACCGAACATTTTGACGTCGTGGTCGTGGGCGCCGGCATCTCCGGCATTGGCGCGGGCTATTTCCTGCAACGCGACTGTCCGAACAAGAGTTACGTCATCCTCGAAAACCGCGCCGACATGGGCGGCACGTGGGATCTCTTCCGCTATCCCGGCATCCGCTCGGACAGCGACATGTTCACATTGGGCTACGCGTTCAAGCCGTGGACAGAAGAGAAGGCAATCGCGGACGGGCCGTCGATCTGGAAGTACGTGCACGAAACCGCCGCCGAGTACGGCATCGATAAGCACATCCGCTACAAGCATCGCGTTGTTGGCGCGAGTTGGTCGTCAACGGATCAAGTGTGGACGGTGGATGTCGAGAACGACGGCGCGCCGACGCGCTTCACCTGCAATTTCTTCCACGTCTGCGCGGGCTATTACAATTACGAGGAGGGCTTCCTGCCGAAGTGGGAGGGCACGGACTCGTTCAAAGGTCAGATCATCCATCCGCAGCATTGGCCGGAAGATCTGGACTACACCGGCAAACGCGTTGTCGTGATTGGCTCTGGCGCAACGGCGGTGACGCTGGTGCCGTCGATGGCCGATAAGGCAGCGCACGTAACCATGCTTCAGCGCACGCCGACCTACATGGTCTCAATGCCGGCCGAAGATGCGCTAGCCAATTGGGGCCGCAAGAATCTGCCGCGTCAGCTCGCATATGACATGACGCGCTTTCGGAAGATCATCTTCCAGCAGCTGTTCTTCCGGCTTGCGCGCAATCGCCCGGCGAAAACACGCGAGCGCTTGCTTGGCCTGATCCGCGAACAACTCGGGCCGGACTACGATATGGAGACGCATTTCACGCCGCCCTACAATCCGTGGGAGCAGCGCCTGTGCCTTGTGCCGGACAACGACATGTTCCTGGCGATCAAGTCGGGCAAGGCATCGATCGAGACCGATCACATCGAACGCTTCACCGAGAAAGGTCTGAAGCTGAAGTCGGGCAAGGAGCTGGAAGCGGACATCATCATCACCGCGACGGGGCTGAACTTGCGCATGCTCGGCGGGGCCGAGATTTCGGTCGATGGCAAAAAGGTCGAGGTCGGTAAGAGCTACACGTACAAGGGCGCGATGCTCTCGGACGTGCCAAACATGGCGTTCGTGTTCGGCTACACCAACGCCTCGTGGACGCTCAGAGCCGATCTTATCAATGAGTATGTCTGTCGCCTGATCAACTATCTCGATCTGTATGGCCTCGCCTCTGCGACGCCGCGCGTCGGTGATGGACCGCGCGTCGACAAGCCGTTCGCGGATTTCTCGTCGGGCTATTTTGCGCGCGCCGAGCACTTGCTCCCGAAGCAAATGACCAAAGCGCCGTGGAAGCAGAACCAATCCTACATGCACGACATGATGGATCTTCGGTTCGGGCAGATCGAAGACGGCGTGTTGGAGATGAAGAAGAAGGTGCCCGCTGCGGCGGCGCCGGCTTCGGCCGCGCGCGAAGCGATTGCGGCGGAGTAGCGCGGCGCTACAGCATGGGGTAGGACCGCGGGTCTCGCATTTCGAGGGCGCGCGTGAAATCCATCTCTCTCTTCGTATTGCTGTCGCTGATAGTCGGCCTCGTCGCGGGCGCTCTGGCGCGCGCCAGCGGCGATCCCACGCTGCTCAGCATAACCAGCGTGATCGAACCCTTTGGCGGCCTCTGGCTCAACACGCTGCGCATGACGGTCGTGCCGCTGGTGGTTTCGCTTCTCGTCACCGCAATCGCATCGGTTGCGGATACGGCCAAGACCGGTGGGCTGGTGGCGCGCGCGGTCGCGCTGTTCACGGTGCTTCTCTTTTTCGCGGCGGGCTACAGCACGCTCGCCACCAATGGTTGGTTGGCGCTTTGGCCGCTCGACCGCGCGGCGGCGGACGCGTTTGTCGCGGGCGTCGGCGACCAGGCGGTCACCATTGCCGAAGCGCCGACGTTTGCATCCTGGTTGCAGGGACTTGCGCCATACAATCCGGTGAAGGCCGCCGCCGAGGACGGCATGCTGGCGCTTGTCGTGTTCTCGATCTTCTTCGGCTTTGCGGCGGCGACTCTGAAGCCGGACATGCGCGGCCACATCGTGAACTTCTTCCGCGCCGTCTCCGAAGCAATGATCGTGATTGTTCACTGGGTGCTGCTGGCGGGACCCATCGGGGTGTTCGCGTTGGCGCTGAGTGTTGGCCTGCACGCCGGCTTCAGCGCTGCGGGCACGTTGGCGCAGTACGTCGTGATCGTCACTGGCGTAACGGCGGGATCGACGTTCATTGCGTGGTTGATCGCGGTGATGTTCGGCGGTCAGCCGATCGGCAAGTTCACAGCGGCGGCGACGCCGGTGTGGGCAATCGCAGCATCGACGCAGTCCTCGCTCGCATCATTGCCGGCCATGTTGGAAGCGGCGCTGCGCGGCTTGCAAATTCCGCCGCGCGTTGCAGACGTGATATTGCCGCTGGCGGTTGCGATCTTCCGTTTCACAAGCCCGGTGGCGAACTTGGCCGTGTGCTTCTTCATCGCACACCTTTACGGCATCGAGCCCAGCTTCGTGCACATCGTCAGCGCGATCGTGGTCGCTTATGCGGTCAGCATCGCGGCGGTGGGTTTGCCGGGGCAGGTGTCGTTCATCGCATCGATTGCGCCGATCTGCTTGGCGCTCGGTGTGCCGACGGAAGTTCTGGGTATCCTCATTGCAGTGGAAGTGATCCCGGACATCTTCCGCACACTCGGCAATGTCACCGGCGATCTGGCCGCGACGTCGATCCTCGCGCGGGGCGCGCCGCGCGAGGCTGTCGACGAGACGAAGGACTAGCGGCGGAACTGCGTGCACGAGTCGGCGTAATAGCCTTCCACGTGCTCGATGCGTTCAGCTGAACTGGCGCCTTCCGGTGGGCGATCGGACTCACCGACATAGGCGGCGTCACCTTCGGCTGTGATGCGCTCGCCTATGGTGCGCGCGGCGATACGGACTTCTGACGGCATCAAGGCTTGCGCGACGCCGGCCGTAACGCAGTCGCAGAAGCCGGGCGATTCATATTCGTTGCAGGCGTTGCGATAGGCGCGGCGCGCTTCGCCGACTTCCCGGTCGCTGGCGATCGAACGCGCATCAGGCGTGGGGGCGGCGCTTGGCATGGGCTCGCCAAGCTCGCTGTTTGTTACGGCTGGCCTATCCAAGACAGGTTTGGCGTCCGTTTGCGCGAGCGCGACGCCGGCGACGGCAGTGGTGCACAGCAGCAAGGCGGCAAGCAGGGGTGTACGCATCGGTGTCTCTCCTCTGCGCTGGCCAACGCGGAGCCACGCGTAGAGTTGCGTTCAACGATGCGTGGTTAGGCGGCGTTGCGCGCGGGCGCCTGTTCCCGGTTGGCGGGCGCCGCTTCGAGCAAGGCCGGCACGCGCAATGTGAATGCGGAACCTTGACCCGGCGCGCTCTTCACCGTGACATCGCCGCCAAGCATGCGGGCGAGACGACGGGTGATGGCGAGGCCGAGGCCGGTGCCGCCGTAAACGCGCGTAGTTGAGGCGTCTGCCTGCACAAAGGGCTGGAACAGCCGCGCTTGCGCTTCGGCGGAAATTCCGATGCCGGTATCGACCACCTCAAACACCAACCAGTCGCGGCCGGCTTCGCTGAGGCGTTGGGCGCGCAATTTGATTTGGCCGTCCTTGGTGAACTTGGTGGCGTTGGCGAGCAAGTTGAGCAAGCATTGGCTGAGCTTGAAGCCATCTGTCTCGGCTTCGCCGAGCGGCGAGGCGGCGTCGAGCGTCAGCATGTTGCCATTGGCGCTGGCCGCGGGCGTGACGGTGGCGATGGCGTCGGTCACCATGGCGTCGACGCTGAGCAATGCTGCATTCGGCAACATGCCGCCGGCCTCGATCTTTGACAGGTCGAGCACGTCATTAATGAGCGAGAGCAGGCGGTGCGCCGCGCCGTGAACGCGACCAAGGTCTTGCCGCTCCTCATCGGCCCCGCGTTCCTCCGCCGTTTCCATCAGCATTTCGCTGTAGCCGATGATGGCGTTCAGCGGCGTGCGCAGCTCGTGGCTCATTGTGGCGAGGAACTGCGATTTGGCGACGTTGGCGCTCTCGGCGCTGGCGCGGGCGGCCTCAAGCTCTTCGAAGGCGCGTTTCAGTTCGACGTCGCGGCGCTCGATTTCGTCAAGGATGCGACGCAGACGCTGTGTCGGCGTTTCCTTGGCGACGACGTCATTGGCGGGCGTTTCGCCGTCGCGGCGGCGCGCGAGCACTTCTTCGGCTCGGCCAACCGCTTCCAGCATGGCGCGCCGGCTGCGATAGATGAGCAACGCAACGACGACGACGCCGACCAAGCAGGCGCTGGCAAGGAGGATCGCCAGCGTCATCTTCTCCAAAGTGCGCGCTTGCAGTTCCGAGCGGATGGACTGGGTCTGTGCGCGTTCCTCGGCCTGGGCGACTTCGCTTTCCATCGTGGCGCGCAATTCGCGCACGCCATCGTTGAAGCGCGTCATCTGGTTTTGCTCGGCGGCGACGTGAGCGTCGCGCATGGCGGCGAAAGCTTCGGTGAACTTGCCTTCAGCGGCGAGCACTTCCGGTTCGATGAGATTGAGCTTTTCCGCGAGGCTCGGATCGCCGCGCTCGGCGGCGATGGCCCGCAGCTCCTGCATGGCGGCGCGCGCGTCAGCGCCGCGTCCAAGGCGAGCAAGAGCGTGGACACGGAAGACCAGCGCGCGTGGCATATATTCAGCTGGGGCGCCATCGATAGTGCGCGCGAGCTCAGCGCACTCAACAGAAGCGGCGTAATTGCCGGCTAGGAAATTCACCTTCGCGCAAAGCAGGCTGGCAAAGAAGCGGCTGGAGGCTAGGCCTGACCGGTCGGCGACGCGGCGGTGTATATCGACCAGACGCAGCGCTTCGTCGCGCGCGCCCGATTGCGCCATCATGCTGGCAATGTTGTTGATGAGTACGGCGCCGTCGATTGGCTTGCCCGAGGCAGTGTCGAGTTCGACCGTGCGTTCCAAATGATAAAGCGCGGTAGCGTAATCGCCGACGCGTACGGCGTTGTAGGCCATCGCGTCGTGAAGGCCCGACCGCAGCGAACGTGTCGCGGCGTTGTCTGGCAGACGGACAAGGCCGGCGCGCGCGGCTTCGAGGGAATTGCCGAATAGGCCGAGATCGGTCAGCGTGTAGGCGAGCAGGCGTTCGCCGGCGGCGCGGACGAGAGAATCGTTCTCGTCGCGAAGCGCGAGCGAAAGATTGCGTCGCGCCGAGACGTAGTCGCCGTCGAGGGCTGGCGCGTAGGCGCGCAGGATGCCGGCCATAGCGGCAAATCGCGTGTTGTGTTGCGCCGCGGATTCGCGCTCAAGCGCAGCGAGCGAATGCGGCGCGGCTTCCGCGTCGGATGCGATATAATCGTCAGAAGCGAGATCGTAGAGCGTCTGCAGGCGCGCCTCGCCAGCTTGGCGCGCGGCCAGAGCTTCTCGCTGCTCGCGCACATTTGCCGTGATGGAGAGATTTTCTGCTTCGATGCGACGGGCCAGCGCTTCGCCGCGCACGACCCAGTCGTTCGCTTCTTGCGCTTCCGCTGTACCGACAAAGCAAATTGCGCACACGCCCAGTACAAGCGCGCGCAAGCCAGAGGCCCGCATCTAACCCACCTTGTTTTCGGCAAGTATGGCGAGCGCTCGTTAAGGGAGCCGCCTTCGAGCGTGGTAAAATGTAATTAAGATTGCGCTCAGAGCTGGTCGATATCGGCGCCAAGGTTGCGCATGAGATCGACGAACCCTGGGAAAGAAGTGGCGATCATCTCGGCGTCGTCCACCGTGACCGGCTCTTTCGACGCCATGCCCAGCACGAGGAACGACATCGCGACGCGGTGATCGCCTTGGGTGCGGATCTGGGCGCCCCCGCGTACGCCTTTGGGGCCATTGCCGCGGATGACGAGGCCATCCGGCAATTCCTCAGCATCGACGCCGCAGGCGCGCAGACCTTCGACCATCAGTGTGATGCGGTCGCTTTCCTTTACGCGCAGTTCGGCGGCGCCGACGATGCGCGTTTCGCCCTGCGCGAACGCGGCAACGACGGAGAGGATGGGGAATTCGTCGATCATCGCGGGCGCGCGGCGCGCCGGCGGCGTGACGCCGGAGAGTTTGCTGGTCGTGGCGACGATGTCGGCGATGGGTTCGCCGATCGGGTCGCGACGCTCTTCATAGCGAACAGTCGCGCCCATCTCGAGCAGGGTCTCATAGAAGCCGAGCCGCAACGGGTTCACCAGGACGTCCTGAACGCGGACTTCCGATTTTCCGACAATCAGCGCGGCTGCGATCGGGAAGGCGGCGGATGATGGGTCGCCGGGAACATAAATGCGCGCGCCCTGGAGCGAGCCGGCGCGGACCCGGGGATGCAACGCGCCATCGATTTCGACCTGGTCGAAATTGGCGCCGAAGACCTCGAGCATGCGTTCGGTGTGGTCACGCGAGCGTTCCGGCTCGATCAACACCGTCTCGCCCTCGGCGTTGAGACCGGCCAGCAGCACGGCGGACTTCACTTGGGCCGAAGATACCGGTGAGCGGTAGGTGATGCCGGTCAGCTTGCCGCCGTGGACAATGAGGGGAAGGCGATTGTTCGCGCCATCGAACCGCGCGCCCATCTGTGAAAGCGGCGCGATGACGCGGTTCATCGGGCGCTTGCGAAGGGATTGATCGCCATCGAAACGGGCGCTGATTTTGTAGCTGCTCGCGGCGCCGAGAAGCAGGCGCGCCGCGGTTCCAGAGTTACCGCAATCAATGGTTTCGCTGGGTTGCCCGAAGCCGCCAGCGCCATCGATGACCCAATGACCCTCGGGCTGCTTCTCGACCTTGGCGCCAAAAAGACGCGCCGCACCGGCCGTGCACATGACGTCTTCGGCCTCGAGTAGGCCCTCAACTTCCGTGCGTCCATGCGCCAGCGCCCCCAGAATGAGGGCGCGGTGAGAGATGGACTTGTCGCCGGGCGGGCGGGCGCTTCCGCGCAGCGGCCCAGCGAATCGCGCTCTTAGGCGTATGACGACACCCGTTCCGGCAGCCGCTGAAGTAGGATTTACAAAGCTTTTGACAGGCGCGCCGGGAGGTGGCAAGCGAGCGCCCCGCGATGGGGGTGCGACCCTGTCGCGAGTCAAGGAGAGCCGGTTGGCCAAGACCGATTTGGGCGCCAAGCAGGTTTGCCCGAACTGTGGGGCGAAGTTCTACGATCTGGGCCGCCGCCCGGCCGTCTGCCCCAAGTGCACCACGAGCTTCAATCCCGACGAGGAGGGCGTGAAGGCCCGCCGCACCCGTGCGCGCGCTGCGGCGCACGATCCGGCCTACGATGACGACGAAGAAGTGAACGCCAAAGGCAAGGCCAAGGGCGAAGCCGACGACGACGAAGACGAAGACGAAATTGAAGAAACGCCGGAAATCGACGCCGAGGCGGAGGCCGATCCGGTGGTCGTCGATGATGACGAAGATGAAGACGCCAAGCCGGCGGGCGACGATTTGCCGGAAGGGTTCTCCGAGGACGATGGCGAAATAGGCGACGCCGCCGGCGAAGACGACGGCGTGCCGATGCTTGAGGACGAGGAAGAATTCAACGAGGACGAACTCGGCGATCTGCCGGGTGGCGACGAGGACGAAAGCCGCTAAAGGCGGCCCGTTCGGGCGCGCTACATTAGCGCGCTTGAACGGCAGGGAGGCGCAGCGTAGGTTCCGCGCTTCCTTGAAACGGGCGCCTCGGCTTGATGCCGTGCGCTCACGGAAGATGGGCCCATAGCTCAGCTGGGAGAGCGCCTGCATGGCATGCAGGAGGTCAGCGGTTCGATCCCGCTTGGGTCCACCATTCCCTTTCATGTCGTTGAGAGTGGCGCGATGCTGACGCGCGCGCCGTTCGTGCTGCTGGAAGATGCGCGCGCGAATGCTGCGCCGGGGCGGCTGTTCTCGGATCCCGTGACGACGATTGAGGCGCGTACGCTCGATGAGGTGGGGCGTGCGCTCGATGACGCGCGCGCTGCGCTGCGAGCGGGGCGCTATGTCGCCGGCTGGATGAGTTACGAGGCCGGGCGCGCGTTCGAGCCGCGTTTGGCGCGCGGGACGAAGCGCGCGCACGCGGCGCCGCTGGTCTGGTTCGGCGTGTTCGAAGCCGTGGAGAGTATTGCGCCCGAGGAAATCGCGCGGCGTTTGCCGGACGGCGCCGGCGCCTGGATCTCAGCGCCGCGGCCACGTGTTGGACGAGCAGCGTATGATAGGGTGTTCGCGCGCGCGAAGGATTACATCGTCGCCGGCGACATCTATCAGGTGAATCTGAGCTATCGCGCCGATGTAACAGTGATGGGCGCGCCGGAAGCAGCCTACGCACGGCTACGAGAAGCAGGGCGCGGCGGCTGGAGCGCGTTGGTCTGCGACGGCGCAAGCTGGCTGCTATCGACCTCGCCCGAATTGTTCTTTCGCCTCTCTGCCGACGGCGCGATCGAAGCGCGGCCGATGAAGGGCACGGCGAAGCGCCATGCGGATTCTGCGCTCGATCAGTTGGCCGCGCAGCGTTTGCGCGGCGATCCCAAGGAGTTGGCCGAGAACGTGATGATCGTTGATCTCCTGCGCAACGATATCTCGAAGCTGGCGAAGCGCGGCAGCGTGCGCGTGCCGGAGCTGTTTACTGTCGAGACCTATCCGACGCTACACACGCTGACATCGACTGTGCGCGCCGAGATCAGAGAAGATTGCGACGCGGTTGATGTGCTGCGCGCTCTGTTTCCGTGTGGCTCCATTACAGGCGCTCCGAAAGTCCGAGCGATGGAGATCATCGACGAATTGGAGAGCGATGCGCGAGGGCCGTACAGCGGCTCGATCGGCTGGATGGCGCCTGATGGGAGGGCAGAGTTCAGTGTCGCGATCCGCACGCTTGTCATCACCGAGCGTGGTGCGGAAGTCGGGCTTGGCTCGGCGGTGGTGTTCGACTCGAATGTCGAAGACGAATGGGAGGAGTGCCGAACCAAGGGGGCGTTCTTGACCGCGGGCGCCGCGCCGTTCGAGCTGTTCGAGACGATGCGGTTCGACGCGGGCGCTGGGATCAACGCGCTGGAGCGGCACCTGGCGCGGTTGGGCGGTTCGGCCACTGCGCTTGGATTCGTGTTCGATGAGGCGGGGCTTCGCGCGGCCTTGGATGACGAAACACGTGATCTCAGTGCAGCGCGCGTACTGCGCTTGGCGCTCGCCGTGGATGGGCGCGCGACGATCACGCAGCGGCCGGTGCAAGCGTTTACGCGTGACTTTCGAGTTGCGCTGCTGCCGCTTCCGGTCGAGCAGACGGACTTTCGATTGCGGCACAAAACAACGTTGCGCGGCTTCTATGATGACGCGCGGGCTGCGGCGGGAGTCGACGAAGTGGTGTTCTTCGATCGCGACGGGTTCGTGACCGAAGGCAGCTTCACCAATGTGTTTGTCGAACGCGATGGTGTGCTGGTGACGCCGCCGCTCTCGCGTGGTCTGTTGCCCGGTGTTCTACGCGGCGCGTTGATCGATGCTGGAAAAGCGGCGGAGGCTGATGTCCGCGTTGAGGAGCTGCAATCGGGTTTCTTACTGGGCAATTCCGTGCGTGGGCTGACGGCCGTGCCTGCAAGCGCGCTTTTGCGGGCAGCGTCTTAAACCAGGAAGATCTCGCTTTCAGCGAGGAAGATCGTGTCGAAACCGTGCGGCGCCGGGAGCGCCAGGAGGGCGTCATCGATCAAGCGCGTGGTTTGGGTGCGGTGCGCGGCCAGCGCAGTGCGCTTGGCTTCAAGTGTGTCACGGACATCCAGGCGCACGGCGCGCCAGCATCTATCGCGCAGCAAGATGCTATCCGGCAACAGTCGACCCCAGATGGCGTACGACGCCACGCTGATCCGTGCGCATCTTTCGTGGAGGCGTTGTGCGATAAGCGCGCTGGCGACGTGGTCCGGATGCGGGTCGTGGATCCAGGCGCTGAAGACGCGCGTGACGTTCGCCGCTTTGACGATGGCCTCAAGCGCTTCGACGACGCGCGCTTGCTCGCGTTTGTCGGTCAGCAGCGTCGCATCTTGAACGTTGAGAAACGTAAGGTGCGATGCATCGATACCAAGTCGCGCCTGGCCGGCGATGGCTTCTTGCCGGCGCGCTTCGCCGAGGCGCTTGGCGCTCCAAAGGCGCGAGCCAAAATGCGAGTGTCGCCCATCGGTGAGGTACGCGACGCGCACATCGATACCTTCGCGTACACAGCGGGCGATGAGCCCGCCGCAGCCAAGGACGTCGTCGTCTGGATGCGGCGCGAGCACGAGGATTGCACCGCCGCCGGTGAGTTCGCCGAGCGGTATGGACGGCGCGCCTGCGGCGTCGAGGAAGAGCCGGTCTTTGCGCGTCGCCCGCGCGCGGGCAATCTTTGCCTTTGCGCCGATGGCGGCTTGGAGAAACGCATGCGCGATACGTCCGCTTTTGCGTTGTCCATGTGCGGTAAGGCGGCCGGCTTCAAGTGCGAGCAGGCCCAAAAGACCTAACAGTACGGGGAGCAGAAAGCTGAGCGTGCGGTGAACGATCAGTGCTGCGCCGACGGCGCCGGCGTCCGAGCCATGGCTCGCGGCGTTGAGCATCAGCGCATCAAACACGCCAAGGCCCGCCGGCGCTCCTGTCATCATCGCGATGTAGTGCGAGGTTGTGAAAAGCGCGGCGAATTCAGGGAAGGCAAGGCGTCCGGCTTCTGGCACGAGCATGTAGAGCGCGGCCGCGCTGCACATCCAGTCAAGCGCGCCAAGCGCAATCCAGAAGGCGAGGCGCGGCGCGTGTGGCAGTTCGATGCGCCGGCCAAGCACATCGAATGCGCGGCCGTTGCGACCACAGAGAACAAGCAGGGCGCCGATGCCAGCCAGTGCGCCGAACCCGATCCAACGCCATTGCTCATCAACCAGGCCTTCGCCCGGCATGAGAATGAGCCCCAGCGCCACGATGAAACCGCCGCCGAGCAGCGACGCTATGGTCACGGTGGATGCGATGTAGAACGCGGTCGGCGCGTCAATGCCGAGGGGTGCGTAGAGACGCGCGCGAAGGGCGCCGCCGGAGAGCAGTCCGAAACCGGCGCCGAGTGAGACTGTGTTGGCAACGAGGGCGCGGCCGATTTTGCGCTTGGCGATTTTGGGCGCTCGGGCGTGATCGAGCGCCAATCGTTCGATGAGCCATAGCACAAAGAAGATCAGCACAACGCAGACGGCGCTTGCGCCGATCTTGCCTGGCTTGATGGCCGCGAGCGCCGCTAAGACCGATCCAATCCCGCCGTCGCCCAGTGCGTGCGCGATGGCGAAGACGCAAAAGCTGGCGACGGCCGTGTAGAATAGGGTGAGCGCGGCGATCCGCACCGGCCTTGGAACGCGGAATGTTATCTTGCCGCCGTTGACGTCGTTCGCGTGAGCGCGATGATCCGACATCAATCGTTCGGTGCGGTGATCGAGATGGGCGCGAGCGTGTGTTGACCGGTCTGTGCGCGCCATCGTTCAACGAGGGTGCGGAGTTCGACGAGGTTCGCTTCCAGCGTCGTGCGCATAAGCGGGCGTTGGCGCAGCAGAGAGCTGGCGTCCTCAAGCGCGCCCCAGGCTTGTTCGAAGGTCGGCGCGTCAAGGATCGGACCCAGCGCTTCGTTGGCGCACACCATGCGGGCGGTGTGTGCGCGGAAGGCGCTTGTGCCGTAGGCTTCACGCATTTTTACCCGGAGCAGCGTGCGACGCATGATGCGCGCGGCAGGCTCAAGTGTTTCGTGGCATTCGCCGCGCGTGTTGGTGGCGCGCGCACGCAAGTCAGCGCTCCAGCCGCCGGAGGCGCGGCCATCGATGCGGCTCGATGTCGTAACGTGCGGGCGGAAGGCGTGTCGGATGGTGAATCCGGCGCGGCGCGCCATGCGCACGAAAGCCAGATCTTCGCCTGGGCAAATGTGCGGGATGCCGTCGAGGGCGCGGAGCACGCGCGTGCGGACTCCGAGATTGGCGCCGGTCTCCAGTTTGTGACGCGGCCAGGGATCGCGCGGATCGGGATCGACCAATGCGACAAGTTCGGTGGCGAGCTGGCTGTATTCGTACTCCATCGCGCCTTGACGAAGTGATTCAAAGTCGAGCGAGGGCGCGTCTGTGAAGTCGGGCGCGACGAAGCCGCAGACGACGTCGGCGCCGTGCGCGAAGGCGTCTTCGCATTCGCTGATCCAAGTGGATGCAGCGTAGGAGTCAGCATCGGTCGAGAGAACGACGCCGTCGGCGCTTGCGAGTGCACAGGCGGCGTTGACGGCGAGGCGGCGCGCCCAGGCGGCGTCGCTCAGCTCAGGCGGCAGCTGCGCTTCGTGGACGTAGAGTGGATAGGGCAGCGCATCGGCCATGCCACGGACCACATCCGCCGTGGCGTCAGTGCAATTGTTCAGAAAGAGCACCACGGCAAAGGGCGTGCGCGTGTTCTGCTCAGCGAGCGCATTGAGGCAGCGCGCGATCAAAGCCGCTTCGTCGCGCGCCGGAATAGCGACGACACAGCGGAGGGCGCCGCTTTGCGCGGGCATCTCAATGGGCGGCGCTTGGTTGCGCCACGAAACGAGACCTTTGCTATTCGGCACCTGTCACCCTCGTTCAGCGCGAGCTCGCGGCGCCGGCCTCGATCGTCCTTGCGCGTGGTCAAACACGCAAAAGCGCCAACGCTTGGGTTGGCCTTCCTCGTGCCTGCCTGTCGCGAACCTTACACGGACGTGAGCCGCCGCCGACCGTCTCTCTTCCCCATCACCAAGGGGCGGGAACATAGTCTCGCGGCGTTGCGGCGCCAATCGCCGTTACTGCGGTGGCTGCCTTGCTTCGAAAATCTGATCGAAAATTGCCCCGTCGGTGAAGTGGGTGCGGTGGGCTTCGCCCCAGCTGCCGAAGACCTCTTCAACCGTGATGAGCGGAATTCGCGGGAAGCGGTCGGCGTTTTGGGTGAGCAGAGCCTGATCGAACGGTCGGTAATAGTGCTGCGCGGCGAGTGCTTGGCCGGGTTCTGAATAGAGGAACTGCAGGTAGGCCTGGGCGGCTTCGCGGGTGCCAGCACGGTCGACATTGCGGTCAACGATGGCGACGGCGGGCTCAGCACGAATGCTCATGCTGGGCGTGACGATGGCGAGGCGCTCGGCGCCTTGTTCGTTCAGCAGCAGATGCGCTTCGTTCTCCCAGGCGAGCAGCACATCGCCGATGCCGCGCTGCGCGAACGTTGTGCTGGCGCCGCGGGCGCCGCTATCGAGCACCGGCACGTGACCGTAAAGACTTTGCACGAACGCGCGCGCGGTTTCGGGCGTGCCGCCAGGCTGGCGCAGCGCGTAGGCCCAGGCCGCGAGATAGCTCCAGCGCGCCGCCCCTGAAGTTTTCGGATTGGGCGTGACGATCTGCACGTCCTCGCGTGTCAAATCACTCCAATCCCGGATGTTCTTTGGATTGCCGGCGCGCACCACGAAGATGATCGTGGACGTATAAGGCGCGCTGTTGTTCGGCAGGTTGGCGCGCCAATTGGCGTTGATCAGTCCGCGCGCGGCGATCTGGTCAATGTCGTATGGCACCGCGAGCGTGACGACATCGGCGCGCAGGCCATCGATGACGGCGCGCGCCTGAGCGCCTGAGCCGCCGTGCGACATGCGAATATCAATCGCGCCGCCTGGGTGCTCAGTCCTCCACTGCGTTTGAAACGCGGCGTTGACGTCGCGATAGAATTCGCGCGTCGGATCGTAAGAGACGTTGAGCAATTGCACGCGCTGACTTTGCTGGCCGTTGCCTTGATTGCACGCAGCGAGCAGGGCGAGTGGGAGCGATAGAACTGTGCGGCGCTGAAAGTCGGTCATGGCTTCATTCTGCCGGTTGTCCCCTGCACGCGCTAGCCTCGATCGCGCAGCCGCTTGGTTTCGTGCGCGCTTCGTGTCATGCGAATGGCATGCGGAACTTCGCGTTGGCGGCTTGTGCGGTGTTGGGATTGGCGGCGTGCGCGCCGGCGGCGCAAACCGCGCGCACGTGCACGGCGTTTCCGGCGGATGCGGCGGTCAGTATTCCGGCTGGCCGGGTCGCGCGACAAATTACCCATCAGGCGGAGGAGAGCGTTGGCGGCGTCGGCGACGTTGCAGCCTTTTCGCTCGATGCGCACGAGGTAACGAACGCGCAGTACGCAGCGTTCGTGGCCGCGACGCATTACGTCACGGTGGCCGAGCGCGCGGGGCCAGACGGGCAGCGGCTCGGTGCAGCGGTATTTGATCGCGCGCATGGCGGCTGGCGGCTCGATCCGCAAGCGGACTGGCGCCATCCCGAGGGGCCGGACTCTTCAATTGATGGTCGCGATGCCTACCCGGTTGTCGCAGTCGCGTTCGAGGATGCGCAGGCGTACGCGCGGTGGGCGGGGCGCCGATTGCCAACGGAGAACGAGTGGGAGTTCGCAGTGCGCGGCGATGCGCCGGCGCCGGCGGACATCGGTGCTGAAGCGTTCGACGCCGAGGGCCACCCTGTCGCCAATACCTGGCAGGGCCTCTTTCCGGTGCAGGACACGGCCGACGATGGGTATGCTGGGCTTGCGCCTGTCGGTTGCTTTCCGCCGAACGCGCGCGGGCTCTACGACATGATCGGTAATGTCTGGGAATGGACCAGCGATGTTTACGTCGGCAATGCCGGCGTGAACGATGTGGGCAGGGATATGACCGAGGCACCGCGCGTGCTGAAGGGCGGGTCGAATTTGTGCGCGCAGAATTTCTGTGCGCGCTTTCGCAGTGGCTCGCGCCAGCCCGGCGATCCGGGGCTAGGCATGTCGCATGTGGGCTTCAGGACGGCGGCGAGCCTCTAGCCGAGGAGCGCGCGCGCCATCGTTTTGAGCGTCGCGACAGCCTGCTTGATCGGCAAACGCTGTTCTTGGCGGAGGCGCCGCCACGCTTCGAAGCTGGCCATGAGATCGAGCGCTTCGATCTTATCGGGGTTGCCCGCGATTTGCGCAGGGAGCACCGCAATCAGCGTTTCGCGCTGAAGTCGCGTAATCTTCAGATGCTCTTTTTGCAGGAACTGCGAGCGGAAGCGATGCGCGTCCGCTGCTGACTTTATCGGCAGCATGATCTCGAACATCTTGGCGCGGCGTTCGATCAGTTCATCGACGCGTTCGCGCCAGCTGCGTGCTTCAAAGGGGGCATCAAACATCGGCGCGAGTTGCGCGGTCATCAAGCCGTGCATTTCGCGATATACGCCTTCCATGTCGTTGAAGAGGCGAAATACCGTGCGGCGACCAACGCCCGCCTGTTCGGCGACGAGATCGGCGCTTGGATCGGTTTCACCGCTGCGCAGCAGATCGAGCATGGCTTCTGCGATGCGGCGCCGGTTTGCGTCTGCGCGTTGCCGGCGCCCGTCGATTTGCTCGATATTCGATTTGGGGCTTGCCACTAATTTGACCGTTTGATGAAGGCGTCGATCACGTCGGCGATCTGTACCGGCTGATCCTCTTGGAGGAAATGGCCGCCGCCGACGATTGTCGTGTGCTGTTGGCCGCGCGCACCGGGAATACGCGCTTGCATGTGAGCATCGCCGCCGCGCGTAATCGGGTCTTGATCGCTAAAGGCGGTGAGGAACGGCTTTTCAAAGCGTTCAAGAACTTTCCATGCAGCTTGGTTTTCTGCAACGGAGGGCATGTCGGGCTTCATCGGCACAAGGGCCGGAAAGATGCGCGCGCCGGCTTTGTAACGCTCTTCAGGATACGGCGCGTCGTATGCGCGCTTGTCTTCGTCGCTGAGCGGTTGCGCGCAGCCGCCGCCGACGATCTGGCCTGTTGGAAACACCGGGACACCCTGGCTGAACGCGAGCCAAGCATCGAACGCGGGGTTCGAGCCTGAGCCAGCAGGCATCCCAGTGTTGGCGGCGACGACGCGCGCGAAACGGTCTGGGAAAGCGGCCACGAGCCGAAGGCCAATCAGGCCGCCCCAGTCCTGGCAGAAGAGCGTGATGCGTGAGAGGTCGTTGGCGACAAGCCAATCGCTCATCCATTTGACGTGGCGCTCGTAGGTATAGTCCTCGCGCGCCGCAGGCTTATCAGAGCGACCGAAACCCACGAGGTCTGGCGCGATGACGCGGTGGCCCTTGGCGACAAGCAGCGGGATGATCTTGCGATAAAGGAACGACCAAGTCGGTTCGCCGTGCATGAGCAGAACCGGCGCCGCGTCGCGCGGGCCTTCGTCGATGAAGGCGATGCGGAGCGTCTGGCCCGTCCCGGAGGGGATTTCTGTGTAGTGCGGGGAAAATGGGAAATCGGGCAGCCCGGCAAAGCAATCCTCAGGGGTGCGCAGGATTTCCATGAGCGTATCCTCCTCGTCCAGGGCGCGTATTGACCAGCGGTCGCCCGGTTCATATAGTGGCACTCATAGTGCCGAAAGAACGGTTAGCCCGTCAAGCGGCTGGGGAGGGCGGAATGAAGGTCGGACGCTGGTTCGTCGGCCTGTTGGCTGTGCTCATTGCCGCCGGCGCCGCGCTTTATTTTTATAGAACCGAGGTAGCGGTCGCCCTGATGCGCCGGGCGGCGCCGGAAGCAATGCGCGCGTCGTTGGTGGATGAGCTGCCGGATGGGCTGCACGCGGCGTTCTGCGGCACCGGCTCGCCCTTGCCCGATAGAAGCCGAGCCGGGCCTTGTCTCGCTGTGATCGCTGGGCGGCATGTGTTTGTGTTCGATGCGGGCGAGGGCGCTTCGGAGACGCTTTCTCTAATGGGCGTTTCGCCGAGCGCGATCGAGACCGTGTTTCTGACGCACTTGCATTCGGATCACTTTGACGGTCTGGCGCCTTTAGCGTTGCAGCACTGGGCGAATGCCTCAGCACAGGCGCCGCTGCACGTGGTGGGGCCCGTGGGCACGGTGCGTGTCGCAACGGCGCTGAACGAAGCATACACGATCGATCGCGGTTACCGGATCGCGCACCATGGCGAAGACGTGCTGCCGCCGAGTGGCTTTGGGCTGGCTCCCGAGGAATTCTCCGTCGAGCCGGGCGCGATGGATCATGTCGTCTATGATGCGGATGGCGTGCGCATCATTGCGTTTCCCGTCGTGCACGCACCCGTCGATCATGCGTACGGCTATCGCGTCGAGTATGCGGGGCGGTCGCTGGTGATCAGCGGCGATACGTCAGCGACGCCAACGATCGCGCGTGTCGCGCATGGCGCGGATTTGCTGGTGCATGAGGCGATTTCGACGGAACTCAACCGCGTTATGCATGATGCCGCGGTCGAAACGGGGCGCACAGGTGTTGGCGATATCTTCGACGATATCCTGACCTATCACACGAGCCCCGAGCAGGTCGGCGCCGAAGCGCAAGAGGCGGGCGTCGGCGCGGTCGCGCTCACGCACTTGCTGCCGACGACGCCAATTCCCGGGCTCACGGACATATTCGTGCGCGCGGCCAAGACGAATTATACCGGCCCAGTTTGGGCGATGCGCGATGGCGATGTGATTTCGCTGCCGGCGAGCGGCGGTATCCAACGCTCGCGCCACATCAGATTTTAGGGAGGGCGCGCGATGAAGCGTCTTGCGATTATTGGCGGTGTGCTGGCGGCGCTCGCGCTCGGCGGGTTTCTGCTGTTCAAGCAATATTGGTATTATCTGCCGGGCATCGTCGGGAACATTCAGCATCCGATCAGCGCCAATCGCGACATCACGTGGCAGCCGGGTCCGTCTGAAGCGCCGAGCGGCGAACGCCCGCCGAACATCATTGTCATCGTCGCTGATGATCTTGGTTTCAACGACATCTCGTTCAATGGCGGCGGTTTCGCCAATGGCCTGGTGCAAACCCCTAACATTGATGCCATCGCCCAACAGGGCGTCTCGGTCGATCAGGGGTACGCCAGCAACGCAACGTGCTCACCCTCGCGCGCCGCGATCATGACGGGGCGCTACCCGACGCGCTTTGGCTTTGAGTTCACTTCAGCGCCGACAGAGTTTGCGCGTTATATTTCGCACTCCACGCCTGGCGCCCTGCGCCAGCCAATCTTCCATGATGAGCGCGTCGCCGACGTCCCGCCGCGCGAGACGCTCGGCTTGCCGCCCAGCGAGGTCACGATCGCGGAAGTGCTGCGTCAGCAGGGCTATCATACGATGCTGATCGGCAAGTGGCACCTTGGTGAAGTGGCGAATATGCGCCCGACTGCCCAAGGCTTCGACGAAAGCCTCGGCATCATGCAGGGCGCGGGTATGTATCTGCCGCCGAACGATCCGAATGTCGCCAACGCGCGCGTCGATTTCGATCCGATCGACCGCTTCTTGTGGGCCAACCTGCCGTATGCGGTCGATTGGAGCAGCGGCGAGGACCGCGCGCGCATGCGTCCGCGTGGCTACATCACCGATTACTTTGCAGACGAAGCGGTGTCGGCGATCGAGGCGAACCGCAATCGGCCGTTCTTCCTCTATCTCGGCTTCAATGCGCCGCACACGCCGCTGCAAGCATCGCGCGCGGACTATGATGCGCTTTCCGGCATTCAAGACCACACATCGCGCGTGTACGGCGCGATGCTGGTTGCGCTGGATCGCGGCGTTGGCCGTGTGATGCAGGCGCTACGTGATCAAGGCATCGACGACAACACGCTGGTGTTCTTCGTCAGCGACAATGGCGGCGCATGGTATGTCGGCCAGCCTGGGCTCAACGCGCCATTCCGCGGCTGGAAGTCGACGTTCTTCGAAGGCGGGATTCGTTCGCCGTTCTTCGCGCGTTGGCCGGGGCATCTGCCGTCGGGCGCGCGTATCGCGGGTCCTGCGACGCATATGGACATCTTCCCGACAGCCGCTGCAGTCGCCGGCGCGCCGGCGCAACCGCAAACGGACGGCGTCAACTTGCTCCCGTATCTGCGTGGGGAAGCGCAGGGTGCGCCGCATCAGCGCTTGTTCTGGCGCTCGGGGCCGTATCGCGTGGTGCGCGATGGCGATTGGAAGCTGCAAGTCTCCGAAACCCCGGATCGCGTGTGGCTGTTCAACCTCGCGCAAGACCCGACCGAGCAACACGATCTTTCGGCGCAGGAGCCGGAGCGGGTAGCCGCCATGCGGGCGATGATCGAAGCGCAGAACGCCAACATGCCGGCGCCGCTGTGGCCTGCCTTGATCGAAGGGCCGGTGCGGATCGACGTCCCGCTCAACGCGCCGTGGCGTGAGGATCAAGAATATATCTACTGGTCCAATTGATGCTGATCGCGCTGGTCGTCATCGCGGCTGTGGCGGCGCTTGTGCTGGCGCTACAGAGCGTGGGCGCGGCGGAGCCGGTCTATCGCATCAAGTCGGACGGCGCGGTCTGGTTCGTTGCGCTGCGCGGTGGTGATGGGGCGAAGCTCGCGCCGGGCGTAAGGACGCTGTGGTCGTCGCGCGCGGACTTTGCGCTGATTGGCGCGAGCGATGCGTACTGGTCGCGGTTCATGATCGTGACCGGGCCGGGCGCGACGCCACTGGCGAATGAAGCGTTCGAGGATGCGTATGTCGCACGCTTGCGCGTGTTTACGCCGCCGAAAATCGCGCTTGGCATTGTGCGAACGCTGATTGCGCTCGGCGTGCTATCGCGGCCCTCGACGGAGAATGTCGCGACGGACGCGCAGAGCTTGGGGTTTCGGCCCGATGTGATGCCGAGCGCGTCCGCGATTGCGCGGCTATTGGAGCAGCCGGCGAGCTATTCGCCCGCGATGGTGAACTTTCTCAAATACCATGAGACGGCGAAATACGCGCGCGGCGGCTCAGGTCGCGCGGCTTATGCGCGGTACGGGCAAGTGGCCATGCGCACCGTGTTTCGCACGGGCGGGCATCTCTTGTTTTATGGCGCTGTCGTTGAAGTCGTCCGAGCCGCCAAGGCGGGGCCGACCGTAGGCGCGTGGGATGATGTGGCGGCGATGCGCTATCCCAATCCGCCGGCGATCCTGTCGATGGAGCACGTGCCGGAATATCGCGCGGCGTTGCAGCATCGCGATGCGGGTCTTGAGCGCACCGTCGTGATCGCCTCTACGCCGGACTAGTCTGCGTCGCTGCTTCGTCTTCGCCGCGGTCCTTTGGCGCGAGCAAGAGATACATGGCGGGCGTAACGATGCGCGCAATCAGCGTTGAACTGATCAGGCCGCCGATGAGCACCATCGCGATGGGCGAAAAGAGCGGCGAATTTTCCAGCAGCAATGGCGTCATGCCGCCGATCGCCGTGGCGCTGGTGAGCAGCACGGGCAGGAAGCGCACTTCACCGGCGCGCTCGATGGCTTCGCGCAATGGCGTGCCGCGCTCGCGCATCTGATTGGCGAACTCTACCAGCAGGATCGAGTTTTTGATCTCGATGCCGATCAAGGCGATGAAGCCGATGATAGCCGTGAACGAAAGCGACTCGCCGCCGAGCCAAAGCGCGATCAATCCGCCCATGACGCCGAACGGGATAACGAACGCGACAACGGCGGTGACGGCGAAGCTGCCGAACTCAAGCAGCAACACCGCGAGCACGCCGAAGATCGCGATCATGATGGCGGGGCCGAGGCCGCTGAAGCTGCGCTGCTGCGCTTCGGCTTGGCCGCCGAACGAGATGGTGTAGCCCGGCGGCATCTGGAGCGCGTCCAGGCGTTGTGCGACGTCCTCAGTGACGGCGCTGATGAGGTAACCGTTCTGGGTGTAGGCGCGCACGGTTGCGGTGCGTTCGCGCTGCACGCGGTCGATAGAGGCGGGGCCGCTTTCGAGGCGCGGATCGGCGATCTCGGCGAGCGGGATAGCGGCGCCCTGGCCGTTCCACACGAAGAGACGCTGCAGCGCCGAGACAGGGAGCGTGTCTTCACGCGGCGCGCGCAGCACGACCGGGAATGCGTCGCCCGCCGGATCGCGAAATTGCGCGACGGGCGCGCCGCCAACGGCGATGCGCAGGTTTTGATCGATGGAGCCTGCGGGCACACCGCGCAGCGCCGCTTCGGCGTCATTGATGTTGAGATCGAGGTCGATCAGGCGCTCCGCCATTGGGTTCGACACATCGCGCGTGCCGGGCGTGTCGCGCACGATGCGTTCGACGGCAGCGGAGATTTCGCCGATGGCCGCAAGGTCCGGGCCGCTGATGCGCACGGCGATCGGCGCTTCGATGGGGGGGCCATTT
>JAXMCH010000004.1:0-263306 GCA_046349455.1 Hyphomonadaceae bacterium
CAGGCGCTAAAGCGCGTAATCGGGCTCCCAGCGTTGCGGCGATCGGGACTTGCGGAAGGAGTCCGCACCGATCCTCGTGTGGAGTGCAAACTCTGCAGCCGTCTGCTCAAACGCATGGCCACCCGAGCTGCTCTTGAACGCCTCAAGTTTCCGCCGGTCGAGAAAACGCTCCGCGCAAGGGCGCGCTTCGGCAAACCCACACGAACTAATTTTTGAGCTCACGCCGAAGCGCGCCCTGCTCTCCACGTCTTCAACGTTGGCAGAAATGCCGACGGCGCGAGCGCGTGCGCCAAAACAAAAACGCCGCAGCCTCGCGGCCGCGGCGCTTTGCTTTGTCATCAGAGCGATGCGCTTACATCGCCGCCAAACGCAGCATACGGCGCAGTTCGTCCGGCGCGCCGGTCCGGCGCTTCTTGGCCTGGCTCGGCTGGTAGGCCAACCGCGCGTGATCGGCGCAGTACGGGCCACCCGCGGCGCCACGGCCGCAGAACGCGAAGTTCGCGTCGTTCGGATCGCCGATCGGGTACTTGCACATGCTCTCGTTGAGCGTGAGCACCGAAGCGGCCTTGCCGTCCTCGAGCCGGAGCGGCTCCAGGTCCGGAATGACCACACTCGGCACGCTCGACGGCATGCGCAAGCGCGGCGCCGAAGGGCCAACGACCCGCGGGCGGGCCGCCCGGACCGGGCGCTTGGCCGGCCGGCTCGGCGTAGCGCGGCCCGCCAAACCAAGGCGGTGCACCTTGCCGATAACGGCGTTGCGGGTGACCCCGCCCAATTGTTTCGCGATTTGGCTGGCGGAAAGTCCCTCAGCCCACAGTTTGCGCAGCGTTGCTACGCGTTCTTCAGTCCAACCCATGATCAAGCCCCCTTGGCCCATGGCCCTGCCTCTTTTTGACAGGGATGCGACACACTCGCGTTTCTGGAGAGGAAGTCAACTAATCGTGGTCTCATTTTAGGGGATACACCATTAGCAGTAGAGTTATCCCCAGTCCGGTAATAAATCACTAACAAGCAACTCAAGGACTGCTCCTTCGGCGCGACGCACATTATCTGTTGCGCGACGGGGCCTTAGCCCTTCGCTTATGGTTAACGAGCGCCAAGACTCGTTAAGAAATTATGAAAAGGCCGTTCCCGATATGGACACGCGCGTCACCGCCGCCCCGCTCACCTCGCGCCACTACGGGGCGGTCAATTGGATGGGCCTCGAGACCCTCATCCGCCGTGAGATCCAGCGCTTCTTGAAAGTCGGCGCCCAGACCGTCTTCGCGCCGCTCATCCAGACGCTGCTCTTCATGATGGTGTTCAGCCTCGTGCGCCAAGGCGATTGGCCGGGCACCACGCGCGCCTACGCCGACGGCCTCGCCGCCGGCCTCGTCATGATGTCGATCCTGTCGAACGCCTTTCAGAACTCGTCGTCGTCGCTCGTCATCGCCAAGGTGCAAGGCAACGCCGTCGACTTCCTGATGCCGCCGCTCTCAGCGCTCGAGCTCACCATCGCATTCATCGTCGGCGCCGCTGCGCGCGGGCTGCTCGTCGGCGCAGCGTCACTCATTGCCGTCGCGTGGCTCGCCAACATCATGCCGGTGAACATCTTCGTCGCGCTCTACTACGCCATCGTCGCGTCGGTGATCTTCGGCGCCATCGGCCTCATCGGCGGCATCTGGGCCGACAAATTCGATCACCTTGCCGCGGTGACGAACTTCATCATCGTGCCGCTCACGTTCCTCTCCGGCACATTCTACTCAACCTCGATCCTGCCCGAACCGATCCGCACCATCTCGCATTATAATCCGGTGTTCTCGCTGATCGACGGCTTCCGCTACGGCTTCATCGGCCACCACGACGCGCCATTGCTGACCGGCGCACTCATCACCGGCGGCCTCGCCCTCGCCCTCAGCTACGCCAGCTGGGCCATGATCAAGAGCGGCTATCGGCTGCGGAGCTAGCAGGTGGAATTTGTGTACCTCCCTCTAACAATGCTCATAAGCTGGTGGGGCGCACGCACAGGACGAAAAGCAAGTGCAATCGGCTTGGCGGTATGCCTCGCTCTCGTTGCCATTGCATCCGTATGGATACAAAGTCTAGTGGCGCAATCGGGGCTCGCTGGTTGGCAATTTCATAGCGATAACAAATGGGCGCCGTTCGTCGGCATGACGCCCGTGTTTTCGGCACTGGCGTTGATCGGCCCGATTCTGACTACGAACAAACCGGCGGCTATCGGAATATCTCTAGTGATTGTCTCACTGTTCGTGTTCACATTCATTCCGATGATTGCAACCGCGTGCGTTCTCTACGCAATGTGCATCTAAGCGCTAAAACGGCGCGACTTTCACGCCTTCGCGCTCATTGTCCCAGATCATCGACATGATGCGCCAATGGCCCTGTTCGTCGCGGAAAAGCTGAATGGAATTGATGCCGCGCCGCTCCGGCAATTCATCATCCGGCGCCGTGCGTGCTTCATAGACGCTCCACGCATGCGCCATGTTGCCGAGCTGATCGACGCGCCGCGCCGTCTCGACTTCGAAGAACCCGTTGGCCGCGAAGAACGGCGCCGTATCGCGCCGATAATCGTCAAGCCCCATGATCTTGATCCACGGCGCGCCGTGTTCATCGACGCCGGTGCGCATCTGCTTGGCGTCCGGATGAAACACTTGGGCTTGCAGCGCAAAATCGCGCGGCCCCGCCGGCCCCGACACCATCGCGTACATCGCATTGATCACGCTATCGATGTCAGTCGGGTCGAAGCTCATTGCAGCGCCTTGGCCAGAAGCGGGAGAAAGATATCCATGCGATAATCGACGTCGCTATGATCGTCGTCGAACTCCTCATACGTGTGCGCGATGCCCGCCGCCTTCAGCTTCGCTGAGAAGCGCCGCATGCCGAAATGAATGCGAAACTGATCGTGATCTCCGCAATCCATATAGATCAGCTTCAATTTCCGCAGCTCATCGCCCAACGTATCGAACATCACGACTGGATCGTGCTTCATCCAATTGTTCCAGCGTTCGGCGATGAACTCACCCGTATGCGGGTCCAGCGGCAGGCGCATATTGCGGAATTGCGTGGGGTCCGGATCGTAAAAAGCGCCCTGCGCGAAATCCATGAGCGCCATGCGCTCCTTGTCCTTCATCTTCGGCTGACTTTCGACATGGCGTACGAAGCGCTCGATCGAATTACCGTGCTTACGCAACAAATCCATGTCGTCGAGCAGCGCCGGAATGTAGAGCGCATCAAAACCCATATCGCCGCTATTAATCGAGATCGCGCTCCAGAAATCGGCGCGGTTCATGCCATGCCAAGCCGCGCCGTAACCGCCCGACGATTTGCCGAACACGCCGCGCCGGCCCACGCCGCCGCAGCCAAACTTCGCTTCAACCGTCGCGACAATTTCATCGCAAACATAGTCCGCGTACCGCCCAGACCCCGCGCTGTTCAGATACTGATTGCCATAGAGCTTGGTGAAGCAATCGGGGAACGCCACGACGACGCGCGCCATCCCCTCGTGCGCCAGCCGATCCAGCCGCTCGGGCACATTCTCCGCGCCCGGCTTCCAGTTGGTGTGGTTCGGCCCCGCGCCCCAATAGCCGGTGAGATCAACCAGCAGCGGCAGTCGTTCCGCATGGCTCCAGCCCGGAGGCGTCCAAACATGCAACTCTCGCTCCGTCGGATCGTCCAACGGATTGCCTTGCAGCACGACGGATTGATGAACCAGGCGATGCAGTTCGCCGCGGGGAATGGTGTGGTCTCGTCTCATGAAAAGGTGATGATACGCACCGCTTGACCTTGCAAGCGGCGCGGACCAAAACCGCCGCTTCCCAAATTTTTGAGGGCCTTCAATGAGCGCCGCCGAAAGCCATATCCTTCCCGTCTATTCGCCGCCGGAGCAGATCTTCGTGCGCGGCGAAGGCAGCTGGATTTGGGACGAGAAGGGCGACAAGTACCTCGATTGCATCGCCGGCATCGCGGTGAACGCGTTCGGCCATGCGCCGCCCTTCCTGGTGAAGACGCTGACCGAACAAGCCGGCAAGCTCTGGCACACCTCGAACATGTTCAAGGTGAAGGGCCAAGAAGAGCTCGCCGCGAAATACACGCGCGACACGTTCGCCGACGTTGTGTTCTTCACGAACTCCGGCACCGAGGCGATCGAAGGCGCGCTGAAGACGGCGCGCAAGTATCATAGCGCCAACGGCCATCCGGAGCGCATCGACGTTATCGGCTTCCAAGGCTCGTTCCACGGCCGCTCGTACGCAGCGGTGAACGCCAGCGGCAATCCGAACTACGTCGATGGTTTCGGCCCGCGCCTCCCCGGCTACATTCAAGCGCCTTGGGGCGATCTCGACGCGCTAAAGAAGCTTATTGGCCCGACGACCGCCGCGATCATCCTTGAGCCCGTGCAAGGCGAAGGCGGCGTGCGCGCTGCAAGCGATGAATATCTGCGCGGTCTGCGCAAACTTGCCGACGACAACGGCTTCCTCATTATCTTCGACGAAGTGCAATCAGGCGCCGGCCGCACCGGCAAGATGTGGGCCCACCAATGGGCCGGCGTTTCGCCAGACATCATGGCTGTCGCCAAGGGCGTCGGCGGCGGCTTCCCGATGGGCGCGTTCCTCGCCAGCAAGGAAGCCGCGAAGGGCATGGTCCGCGGCGTGCACGGCACGACGTTCGGCGGCAATCCGCTCGCCATGGCCATCGGCAACGCCGTCTATGACGAACTCTCGAAGCCGCAAACGCTTGAGCACGTGAACAAGGTCGCGAACCAACTCACCCAAGCGCTCGAAAGCTTGAAGGATCGCCACCCCGATCTCGTTGTCGCCGTCACCGGCAAGGGCTTGCTGCGCGGCTTGAAGCTCAAGATCGATCCCAAGCCCATCCAAGGCAAATTGCGCGATCAGAAGAAGGTGCTCGTCGGCGTCGCTGGCGACAACGTGCTACGCCTCGCGCCGCCGCTCAACATCTCGGAAGACGAAGTGCGCCAGGCGATCGATGCGATCGACGCTGTGCTCGCCGCGCAAATGGCGGAAGCCGGCGCGTGATCGAGGGGCCGCGTCACTTCCTCGATATCAGCGCGCTGTCACGCGAAGATCTGCGCGCCATCATCGATGAAGCGCACGCGCGCAAGGCCGCGCGCGTCGATTGGCCGAAAGCAGCGCCCGACGAGGACGCCCCGCTCGATGGCCACGCGCTGGCGATGATCTTCCAGAAGAACTCGACGCGCACGCGCGTCTCGTTCGAGATCGGCATGATCCAACTTGGCGGCAAAGCCATCGTGCTCAACGCCAACGATACGCAACTCGGCCGCGGCGAAACCGTGGAAGACACCGCGCGCGTGCTTTCGCGCATGGTCGACGCCGTGATGATCCGCGCTAACAATCACCAGGACGTCGTGGATTTCGCCGCCGCCAGCGATGTGCCTGTCATCAACGGCCTCACCGATCTCTCGCACCCCTGCCAGATCATCGCCGATATCGTCACCATCGAAGAGCGCATGGGCGATATCAGCGGCAAAACCATTGCTTGGCTTGGCGACGGCAACAATGTCTGCACGTCATTCATGCATGCAGCTGAAAAGCTCGACTTCAAGCTTCGCATCGCAACGCCCGCAAACTACGCGCCGCGCGGCCAAGAACTCGCCGCCGCCAAAGCCGCAGGCGCAGATATCGAAGCGCACAACGACGCAAAGAAAGCGATCGAAGGCGCCGACGTCGTCGTCACCGACACATGGGTGTCGATGGGCGATACCGATAAAGACGAACGCATGGCCGCCTTCCCGCCCTACGCCGTGGATGACGCGATGATGGCGCGCGCCAACAAGGACGCCCTTTTCCTGCATTGCTTGCCCGCGCACCGCGGCGAAGAAGTTACCGACAGCGTGCTCGACGGCCCGCAGTCGGGCGCATGGGATGAAGCGGAAAACCGCATCCACGCACAGAAGGCGGTGTTGATGTGGTGCCTCGGCAAACTCTAGTTGCCATCAAGCGCCGCAGCGCCCATCTGACCCCCTCATGTCTAGCCTTCCCGCCGCCCCGGACGATCTCGTCGCGAGCTTCAGTCTCGATCGCGCGCCGGTTCGCGGCCGCGTCGCGCGGCTTGGGCCGAACGCACTCGATCCAATCCTGCGTCGTCACGCGTACCCCCGCCCCGTCGCCATGCTGTTGGGCGAAGCGCTGACGCTCGCCACGCTTGTGGGCTCGCTGCTCAAAACGGACGGGCGTCTCGTCGTGCAAGCGCAAGGTCAGGGCGCCGTTTCGCTGCTCGTGGCGGAGCACACGACAGGCGGCCTACGCGGCTACGCGCGTATGGCCGAAGGCGCGAGTGAGACGCTCGCCAACGCCAATCGCATGCCGCCAGCTGCGCTGCTCGGCGCCGGCTATCTCGTGCTGACGTTGGATGAGGGCGACGATAAAGCCCCACACCAGGGCATTGTGCCGCTCGAAGGCGATACGCTGGCGCAGTGCGCGGAGAACTACTTTCGCGTTAGCGAACAGACAGACACCTGCGTTCGCCTCGCCGTCGGCGAAGTCATGAGCCACGATGCGCCGCCGCTCTGGCGCGCAGGCGGCGCGCTCATGCAGCGTCTGGCCAGCGATCAGGCGCGCGGCGACACCGAAGAAGATTGGAACCGCCCGTCGATCCTCTTCCACAGCGTGAAGGATGAAGAACTCGTCGATCCTGCGCTCAGCGCCGATCGTGTGCTCTATCGCCTCTTCCACGAAGACGGCGTGCGCATGACGCCGCCAACGCCGCTCGAAGATCGCTGCACCTGCAGCGAACAGCGCCTCACCGGCGTGATGAAGACATTCCCGCAAGACGAGATCAACGATTTGATCGAGCCAGACGGCAAGCTTCACGCGCGGTGCCAATTCTGCTCGCGCGAGTACCTGATCGATCCACGCTCTCTGCTAGCGGATCGGGACTGAGTTGGGCGGGCGTCTCACGACGCCCGCCACATGTTCAGAAGTGGAAGTTCACACCGAGTTGGATGGTGTCGAGTTCAAGACTTTGAGTGACGCGCTCGGTGTATGCCGGCGAGACAAACGTGCTGCCTGGACGGTAAGCCAGATCGTACGTCATGTCGTCGTACTCAGTGTGTGAATACTCAAGACGAGCTGACCAAGGCCCGCCAAAGCGCATGGCCGCACCGACGCCATACGAAAATCCTCCAACCCAATCAGAGTCTCCGCCGGCCTTGCTATAGCCGGCGCTGCTGAGGACCTCGGTCGACGCTGTGGCATCAACGGTCGAATAGCCAAAAGTCACGTACGCCAGCAGCGGGTTGAAATCGTATCCCAGCGAACCACGAAGGTTGAACTGCCCATCTGCTTCGATGCTGTTGACCGGCGCGTATGTCGGCGACGGACCAAACGGCGTCGCCGTCTGACCAGGCGCTCTGCCGTCATCTGCGCCAAGCTGCGCGTAACTTCCTTCAACGCCAACGACCACGTGATCGGTGAGCGTCCAGTTGTAGCCGGCCTGAACGCCGAAGCCCGTGCCTTCCGGATCAAGCGACGCTGACAACAGGTCTTCAAAACCGTTGCGCAGAGTCGCGCTTTCACCTGCCCATGCGCCGCCAGTGACAACGTCCGACGATGAATCGCCCGAGGAGTTTGAAACGTTTCCGCCGACGTAGAAGCCACTCCACTCCTGCGCCGAAGCGGACCCGGCCGTCAGCAAGGCGACCGCAGCCAACATAGATGTCTTGAGCATCACATTCCCCATCAGTTTGATGTGCGCACCCTCGCTGCGCCGCCGGAGACTATGACGACTCACGGCGTTGTCCACGAAAACCTAGACTTGCTCAGGCCCAAAATTCGAAGGCGCTCAGACGACGCTATCGGCCAAAAATCTGGACTGCCGTTGCCAGAGCCTACGCGGCGTCCACGTCCAGCGCGTAGCCGGCGCTACGGACGGTGCGGATGGGATCGGTCTCTTCGTCCACCATCAGCGCCTTGCGCAGGCGGCCGATGTGAACGTCAACTGTGCGCGCTTCGACGTACACGTCGGAGCCCCACACAGCATCGAGCAATTGCTCGCGGCTGAACACGCGGCCGGGATGCTGCATCAAGTGATCGAGGATGCGAAATTCCGTTGGCCCCAGATGCACTTCGCGCGCACCACGCTTCACGCGATGCGCCACGCGATCCATCACAATATTGCCGGCCGTCACCTTATCGTCGGCAAGCCCCGGGCGAATGCGGCGCATCACGGCGCGCAGGCGCGCCAGAAGCTCGCTCATCGAGAACGGCTTAGTGATGTAATCGTCGGCGCCGATGTCGAGGCCGCGGATGCGATCCGTCTCTTCGGTACGCGCCGTCAGCATAACGATGGGCGTATTGCGCGTTTCCTGGCGCGCGCGCAGACGTCGGCAAACCTCAATGCCCGGCGCCTTCGGCAGCATCCAATCCAGCACGACCAGGTCAGGATTATTCTCGTCGGCGACTACCAACGCTTCTTCGCCATCGTGGGCCAGCGAAACGCGATAGCCCTCCTTTTCGAGATTGTACTTCAACAAATCTGCGAGGGCGCTTTCGTCCTCGACAACCAAAACATGCGGGGCTTTGGCCATGGCTCGCTACCCTAGTCCGAGGATTCCACATCGGCCCGCGGCCGCTGCGTCGCGATTTCCTCACCCGTGACCATGAAGTGGATGTACTCGGCAATGTTGGTGCCGTGATCGCCGATCCGTTCCAGATTCTTGGCGATAAAGAGCAAGTGCGCGCAGGAGCTGATCATGCGCGGATCTTCGATCATGTAGGTCAGCAGCTCGCGGAAGAGCGAGTTGTAGTGCGCGTCGATATTGTCGTCGCTGTTCCAGACATTGATCGCCGACTGGACGTCCTTATTGGCGTAGGCGTCCAGCACCTGCTTCAGATGCTGCGCAGCGATCTTACCCATGCGATCGACGGAACGCGTCAGCTGAATGGGCTCGTCCTGGTTCAGGATAAGCGCACGCTTGGCGATGTTCTTGGCGAGGTCGCCCACGCGCTCAAGTTCACCGGCAATGCGCCACGCCGTCAGCACGACGCGCAGATCGCTAGCCAGAGGCTGACGGAGCGCAAACAACTTGATCGCGCGCTTTTCAACTTCGCGCTGCGCAGCGTCGATCTTGGCGTCGCGCTGCATCACGAGCTGCGCGAGTTCGGTGTCGCGTCGTGCAACTGAGGCCAGGCTGTCGTTCACGGCAGCCTCTGCAAGCCCGCCCATGCGCGCGACTTCGTGGGTCAGCGCATCAAGCTCTTCAGTAAATGCTTTGACGGTATGCTCAGCCATTGTTGCTTTCACTCGGCGGGCGAGCGCCGGCGCTGCGGCCGCGCTCCTTTGACGTTTCGGCGCGGCCATTGGATCAGCCGAACCGGCCGGTAATATAGTCCTGCGTGCGCGAGTCGCGAGGGTTGGTGAAGATTTCCTCAGTCGCACCGGTCTCGACCAGCTTGCCCATGTGGAAGAAGGCCGTCTTTTGTGAGACGCGGGCTGCTTGCGCCATCGAGTGCGTGACGATGACGATGCAGAAATTGGTGCGTAGCTCGTCGATCAGTTCTTCGATCTTCGCGGTTGCGATGGGATCGAGCGCTGAGCACGGCTCGTCCATCAAGATGACATCGGGGTTCACGGCAACTGTCCGCGCGATAACGAGGCGTTGCTGCTGACCGCCAGAGAGACCGGTGCCGGGCGCGCCCAAGCGATCTTTCACTTCGTCCCACAGGCCGGCGCGGCGCAGCGACTTCTCGACAACCTCGTCCATCTCTTTCTTGGACTTGGTCATGCCATGAATGCGCGGGCCGTACGCCACGTTGTCGTAAATCGACTTCGGGAACGGGTTCGGCTTCTGAAACACCATGCCAACGCGCGTGCGCAGCACGACCGGATCAACGCCCTTGGCGTAAGCGTCCTTGCCTTCGATCTGAAGCGTGCCGGTGACGCGGCACTTCTCGATCAAATCGTTCATACGATTGAAGCAACGCAGGAACGTGGTCTTGCCGCAGCCCGACGGGCCGATGAATGCCGTGACCGCGCGATCCGGGATGTCCATCGAAACGTCGAACAGCGCCTGCTTCTCGCCGTAGAACACGTTCACGTCGCGGGCGCTGATCTTCACCGGCGCGCCGGTGGCGACGCCAGCCGATTGTTTGACGATCGGGGCGCTCATAGCCGGCATGCTAGGCGGTGGCGCGCGTTCGGAGCCGGCGGCGGAAAATTCTTCCATCTCTCAGACCCCTTCGCGGAACCCATGCGTTATCGAGTGTGCACATAGGGGCCTTTCGTGACACTGATGTGAAACAAGCCCTACGCATCCTCAATCCTCCCCCGCCAATTCCACATAGGCGGCGAAGGCTGAGCCCCTACCAGTTTGACTTTCCACGAGAAATCCGCCCCGGTGGCGGTTGATGATGTGCTTCACAATGGCTAGTCCAAGGCCTGTTCCACCGCGCTCATCGCCAAGCTCGCGTTCGACGCGAAAAAAGCGCTCGCCAAGACGCGGCAGGAAGTGGCGGTCGATGCCCTTGCCGGCGTCTTCAACCCGCACAAAGGCGTAGGAGCGGTTCGCGGCGGCGGCGGGCGTTAACAACGCAATGCGGCCAGCCTCTTCCCAGCGCCGTCCAGCTTCGGCAATCACTTCTTCGCGGTCACCTGAGTCGCCCACCTCGACCACAACCTGCCCGCCGGCTGGCGTGTATTTCGCGGCGTTATCGACCAAGTTCTGAACAACCTGCGCCAACTGAAAACGCTCGCCCACCACCCGCACGGGCGCGCCCGGCGCAATCAGTTTCACCGAGACGCCGCGCTCCTTCGCAACACCGGAGAACGAATCGATCACTTCGCGCGCGACCTGCGCGAGATCGGCGCGATCCGAGGGCGGGACGTGTTCATCGAGCTCGATGCGCGAGAGCGACAGCAGATCGTCGATCAGCCGGCGCATGCGATCGGCCTGCACTTGCATCATGCCGAGAAAACGGTCGCGATCTTCAACGCTATCGCGCGCGGGACCGGCGATGGTTTCAATCAACAATGTGAGCGAAGCGAGCGGCGTACGCAGCTCGTGACTGGCGTTTGCGAGAAAATCGGCGCGCATGCGCTCGGTGCTGATTCTCGCGGTTTGATCGTGAAAAACTAGCATTGCTGCGCGATCGGCGCCCCAGGTGACGGGCGCAACATAACAGCGTGTGTGTCGCTCGCCCTGCGTCGGCGTTTCATATTCGACAGCGCGCGTGGCGCCGTCGTGAACGGCGGCTTGCACCGCGTCGAGCACATCCGGTTGACGCAAAATCGAGGTAAGAAACTGGCCCCGCGCTTCGAACTGCATTTGCCGGCGTGCGGCAGCGTTCGAGCTGACGATGCGGTTATCGGCATTCACGAGCAGCGCAGGATCGGGCAGCGCCTCAAGCAGCGGCGCGAGTTCGGCGAGGCCGACGAATTCTATCTGATCGCTCGCAGATGCGATCTCGTAGCGGCCCGCCTCGCGCATGGTCCACACGCACGCAGCGGCGGCCGCCGCCATCAAGATGGCCGCGAGCGGGCTGGTGGTGAAGGCAAGGACCGCGGCGAGCACGGCAAGGCCGCCCGCGGCCCAGGCCAAGGCCGGCACTTTGTCCAGGCGCGCACGCGCCGCCATAGAATCGTTGACTGCCATCGCTTCCTAGCGGGGCTTAGGCCCGGGCGCCCGGAGCAGCAAGCGGATGTCGGAAAGGACGTGCCTCAACCGTCATTGAGACATCCAGCGCCGCTGGCCGCAAAAATCCATCCGCTCGTCGATGCCTCGGCGCTGGCGCATCCAAACGGCGGGCAACCGGCATCCAACCGGGTACAGGGGAACGTGGGCCTACCCGTTAGGCGGCATAACCTTATCGAAATGCAATACGACTTTATTGACTTTCGATATGACGACGGCTAGCGGTAGCGCTGAGAGGGAACATGAGAAACGGGGTGAGGCTCTTGATCGGCGCCGGCCTTTTGGTCGCCGCCGGATCGTGCGCGGGACGGCATTTGCCGCCAGAGCCGGATTCCTACGTCGCTGCCGACGCGATCGGCGCAGATCGCGCCGCGGAGCTTGCTGCTTCCCCAGCGGCAACATGGCTCGACGACCTGAACTCAACTGAGATGTCGACAATGGCGCGCGAAGCGCTCGCCGGCAGCCCACAATTGCAGGTTGTTGAAGCGCAGTATCGTGCTGCGCGCTGGCGCGCACGCGGCGCGTTCGGCGGCAATCTGCTGCCGAGCTTGAGAGTCGGCGTTGACGGCACACGTTCTCAGGAACCGATCCCAGGCACGGGCGAACGCACCCATCCCGAGGACGTGTTATCGTCGAGCGTTGTCGCAAGCTGGGAAATCGATCTCTGGGGCCGGCTTACGGCGGCAACGATGGCGGCCGACCTCTCCGCGGATGCGCTCGAAGACGATCTCAATGGCGCGCGGCTTTCAGTTGCCGGGCAAGCATCCATCGCTTGGGTCGACCTGATCGAAGGCCAGCAATTGTTGGCGCTCGCCACGGAAGATCTGCAGACGCGCGAACGCGCGCTCGAGCTCACGCAACGCCGTTACGATGCAGGCATCGCTTCGTCGCTGAACTTGCGGACGGCGCGCAGCCAAGTGGCGTCGGCGCGCGCGCAACAAGCAGCGGCGCAGGATTTGGTTCTGGTGCGCTCGCGGCGACTGCAGGAAATTATGGGCCGCTATCCGGACGGCACGCTCCGCGCAGAAGGCGAGCTGCCGCATTTGACCGCGATCGCAGCTGCGGGAGCGCCCGCGGATTTGCTTGAGCGGCGCCCAGATGTGCTGGCCGCCGAAAATCGCATGCGCGCGGCTGGTTTCCGCATTCATGAAGCGCGCGCGGCGATGCTGCCGCGGCTGACGCTGACGGGCACGGCGTTCAATCCGGGTTCGCCGGGCAACAATGTCGCGGACATCGACGACAGCGTGAACATGATTTCGAACGTGGTCGCCGGGCTCACCATGCCGATCTTCAATGGCGGCGCCCTGCTCGCGGAATCGCGCGCCAGCGTGGCCGATCGACGTGCGGCGGCATCAAGTTACGTGCTGACCTCGATTGCGGCGTGGCGCGAGGTCGAAGGCACAATCAGCGCTGACCAAAGCCTCGAGACGCGCGAAACGCAATTTGGCATTGCGGCAGAAGAAGCGCGTGCGGCGCAAGAACTCGCCGAGCGCGAATATTCGAGGGGCGTTGCGACACTCTTCGACCTTATCGACGCATACACGCGCCGCATCGACGCCGAGCGCGGCCTTATCACGGCGCGCGCCGAGCGCGTCACCAATCGCATCACTTATCACGTCGCCCTTGGCGGCGGCGCCCGCACGGGCGGCGTCGACGAAGACCGGGAACTCGCGCCATGAACAAGATGGACCTCAACATGACGTCGCAAACCGCGCAGGACGAAGACAAACCGCGCGGCCTTTGGGCAGGCGTGCGTCGGATTTTGGTTTTCGCAGCGCCGCTCGTTGTGATCGCGGGCGCCATTGGCTTGCTCGGAATCATGATGGCGACGGCGCCCAAGCCTGAAGAAAAGGGCGAAGCGCCGCACCCGCCTGCGGTGCAATTCGGCGTCGCCCATTCGCGGCCGACGACGATCTCACTCAACGTGCAAGGCGAGACGCGCCCGCGCGTGGAAGCGACTCTCGCCTCGCAAGTCGCAGGGCGTCTGGTTTGGGCGAGCCCGAAATTCGCGGATGGCGGCTCGTTCACCGAGGGCGAAGTGATGGCGCGGATCGATCCGGCCGATTACGAACTGGCTGTCGTGCGCGCGCGCGCGCAGGTGGCGCAATCGGAAGAAGCGCTGGCGCGCGAAGAAGCTGAGTCGGAATTGGCGCGTCAGGATTGGACAGCGCTCGGCCGCGGCGATCCTCCCCCGCTCGCGGTGCGTGAGCCGCAGCTGGCGCAGGCGCGCGCGGCGCTCGCCGCTTCGCAAGCGGCGCTGCGTTCGGCTGAACTCGATCTCAACCGCACTTCGATCCGCGCGCCGTTCACCGGGCGCGTGCGCGAGCGGCGCGCCAATGTTGGCGATTATGTTGGCCCCGGTTCGCCGGTGGCGGTGATGTTCGCGACGGACGCGATGGAAATTCGCGTGCCGCTGACGGACGCCGATCTAGCTTCGATGCGCTTACCTGTCGGTTTCACCGCGACGGCCGCCAATCCTGGCCCGGTTGCGCACGTGAGCACGGTGACGGGCGGGCGTTTGCAAACCTGGCAAGGACGATTGGTGCGAACTGAAGCTTCGGTCGATGCGCGCACGCGCCTTGTTTACGGCGTGGTGCAAGTGCCGAACCCGTTCGCCGCGTCGAACGCTGCCCCGCTCGCGCCTGGCATGTTCGTCGCCGCGCGGCTTGAAGGCTCGGGCAATGAGACGCTGGTGGCGGCGCCGCGGAGTGCGCTGAAGCGCAACGAGTTCGTGTATGTCGTTCGCCCTGACAACACGATCGACATCCGCCAAGTGCGCCCCGCGCAAACGACGGCTGACGAAGTGCTCTTCCGGGAAGGCATCGCGGATGGCGAGCGGGTCGTCGTGTCAGTCTTGACATCGCCGCGCCAAGGCATGGCCGTGACGCCGATCGACCGCGAAGGCGGCGCCAGCACGCCGGCGCCGCAACCACAACAACCGGCAGCTGATCCAAATCTGGATATTCGCCGCTGATCGAGTGACCTCTCGCCGCTGGCGGCGAGCACATAAGGAACGGACGTATGTTGAACGGCCTCGTCGCCTGGTGGGCGCGCAATCCGGTCGCCGGCAACTTGCTGATGGTGTTCGCGGTCGTCGCCGGCATCTTCTCCTTCAATCAGATGGAGAAGGAGTTCTGGCCGCCGGGCAGCGATGATGGCGTGTTCATCAACGCTGTGTGGCCGGGCGCCAGCCCAGAAGATATGGAAAGCCAGGTCGTCGTTCGCATCGAGGAAGCGACGGCTGATCTCGACAACGTCGATTGGGTGCGTTCGCGTTCGGGCGAAGGCTTTGGGTGGGTGCGCCTCAACGCCGACCCCGGCACAGATGTCGACGCGATGACGGAAGAAGTGCGCTCGCGCGTGTCTTCCATCTCGGGCTTGCCGGTGGGCATGGAGCCGATCCAGGTTTCGCGCCAAGTTGGCCGCAACTGGTCGATTATCATAGGTGTGCACGGCGATGTGCCGGAGCGGACGTTGCGCGATACGGCGGAGCGTTTGCGCGATCGCATTTCGCTGCTGCCGGGCGGCGCCAATACGATCGTCGTCGGCGTGCGTACGCCTGAAGTTTCACTCGAAGTCTCAGAAGCCTCGCTGCAGGCGTACGGGTTGACGTTCGATGAAGTGGCTAGCGCAGTGCGGGCCAATTCGCTCAATGTCGGCGCCGGCAACGTGCGCACGGCGGACGGCAACTTCCAGCTCCAGGCGCGCAACCTCGCCGACAGCGAACTCGATTTCGAGAACATCATTATCCGCCAAACGGCCGATGGCGGCGTTGTGCGCGTGGGCGACGTCGCCACCGTCATCGACGGCTTCCAGGATACGAACCTCTATTCGCGCATGAACGGCGAGCCGTCAGCGCTGGTTTCGCTGCAGACGGCGGACCGGTTCAACATCTGGGAAACGAACAAGGCGGTGCAGGAAGCACTGACCGAATTCCGCACGGAACTGCCAGCGGGCGTTCAGGTGACGACCATCTACAACGAAAGCGAAGATTACGACGCACTCTTAGGCATCCTCTTCCAGAACGCGGCGCAGGGCTTCTTCCTGATTTTCGTGCTGCTGTTGCTGACGCTGCACCCGAAGGTGGCCTTCTGGGCGACGCTCGGCGTCATGACCGCGTTCGCGGGGTCGTTCTTCATTCTGCCTTATGTCGGCGTGTCGCTGAATTTCATGAGCGTGTTCGGCTTCCTCTTGGTGCTAGGCATCATGGTCGACGACGCCATCATTGTCGGCGAGGCGGTCTATGAGAGGGCCGAGAAAGGTCATCACGGCGTCGACGCTTCGATCTTCGCCGTCCAGATGGTGCTGAAACCCCTCGTGGCGTCGGTGTTCGTGACGATGATCGCGTTCAGCCCGATGATGCTGCTCGAAGGCGATGTACGTCAGTTCACGATGGCGATCTCGCTGGTCGTCATGTCGACGCTGGTGTTCTCGCTGATCGAGAGCTTGATCATTCTGCCGGCGCACTTGGCGCACGTCACGCTGCCTGATCCGAACAAGAAGGGCTTCTTCGCGAGCCTCATGGCGTTTCAACAACGTTGCGCACGCTCGGTTGTCTGGGTCGCCGAAAACCTGCACGGCCCGCTGGTGCGCGCGGCAGTGAAATTCCGCTATCTCACCTGGGCAGTGTTCCTGGCGATCATGATCCTCGGCGTCGGCCTCATGACGACAGGGCGGGTAAAGCAGACATTCATGCCGGAAGTCGAAGGCGACTTCATGCAGGTGTCGATCACGCTTCCGCAGACGACCCCCTTCTCGCGCATGGAGCAAGTCGCCGAGCAACTCGATGCGGCGCGCCGCGCGTTGGAAGAACAAACGCGCGAGAACGCGGTTGAAGATCAAAACACCGGTCAACTCTCGCGCGGCGTCGTGCGTTCGTGGAGCCAATCGATCGAAGAAAACTCGATCCGCGCTTATGTCGGCCTGACGCCGCCTGAAACCCGCCCGCAATTGCGCTCTCGCCAGATCACAGAACGGCTGGAGCAAATGCTGGGAGAAGTGCCGGATGCTGACGAAATCAGCTTCTCCTTGTCCGGCTCGGGCTCGCCCTCGATCGATCTCGCGCTCATGGGTGAAAACAAGGAAGACCTCGACGCGGCGGTGGAAGAGCTGAAAGCGCGCCTGCTGCAATTCGCAGACGTGACCAGCGTGCGCGACAGCCAGGATGCGGCGAACGAAGAGCTGCGCTTCTCGCTGCTGCCGGGCGCCGAGCAACTCGGCATCACGCTCAGCGACGTTACGCGCCAAGTGCGCCAGGCCTATTTCGGCGACGAAGTGCAACGCCTGCCGCGTGAAGGCGACGACGTGCGCGTCTACGTCCGTTACCCGCGCGATGATCGACGCACCTTGGAGAGCCTCGGCTCCTTCCGCATCCGCACGAACGATGGCCGCGAAGTGCCGCTAGCTTCAGTGGCGACCTGGGAATTTGCGCCAGGCGTGACCGGCCTCGACCGACGCCAGCGTATGAGTTCGATCATGGTGACGGCGGACCTCGTCAACGCGGAATCACGCGCCGAGATCATGCGCACGCTCGATCGCGACTTCTGGCCAGGTTTCGAGGCGCGCTACAACACGGTGTCGCGCCGCGCGATTGGCGAGGCCGAAGGCCAAGCCGAATTCATGGAGAATTTGACCCGCCTGATGTTGATGGCGTTCGCCGCGATCTACTTCCTGCTCGCGGTGACGTTCCGCTCCTACGCACAGCCGGTGATGATCCTTTGCGTCATCCCGTTCTCAATCGTTGGCGCGCTGCTCGGGCACTTAATCTTCGGGATTAGCTTTGCGCTCTTCTCATGGCTCGGCATGATCGCGGCGATCGGCGTCGTCGTGAACGACAACGTGGTGCTTGTGGATCGCTGCAATCAAATCCGCGGTTACTTCGCGCTGCGGATCAAGGGCACGGGCGCGCCACTGCCGACGGATGAAGGGCAGTCTTGGGAAACCCACGACATCACCCTGCCGAATGGCCAAGTCGTCGAATACGTCGGCATCGCGCCCGACCTGGAGCCGCACGAGGAAATCATCGCCGAAGGCGCCGAGAGCAGCTTCCAGCGCGGCCCAGTCGAGATGCGCACATCCGCGCAGATGCGATACGACAGCTCGGAGTACCGCGAGCGCGGCGAGCTACTGGAAGGCCTCGGATTCCAGATCATGCGCGTGAAGCCCGACCGCGGCATTGCCGAGGCCTCGATCTCGCGGTTCCGTCAGATATTCCTCACGTCCGTCACAGAGTTCATCGGCACCTCGCCGATGATCTTGGAGAACGCCGCCATCGTTCAATTCCTGAAGCCGATGGTGATCAGTTTGGCGTTTGGCGTGCTGATCTGTATGCCCGCGACCTTGATCCTGACGCCAGCCTTCTACATGATCGGGATCGACCTTAAGCGCGCCGTTACGGGGCTGTTCGGCTTCTACACGCGCCTCTATGGCGGCAGCCGGCGCAAACTCGCCGCGGCCGAATAAAGACCAAGGGACTTGGAGGGAAAGTCACTATGATTACGCTTACTCGTCGCGCCTGGGGCGCGTCGTCATTGGCGCTGCTTGCCGGCTGCGCAACCGGCAGCGGTTCATCGACGACGACTGCGCGTTCGCCGGCAGCTATCGGCGCCTGGGGCGTCGATCTCGCGGCGCGCGATCTGACCGTCGATCCGGGCAACGACTTCTTCCGTTATGCCAACGGCACGTGGCTCGCGAATACGCAGATCCCGGCGGATCGCACACGCTGGGGCACGTTTGACATTCTGCGCGACAAGGCTGACCGCGATCAGCGCGCCATCATCGAGGAAGTGGCGGCAGCAGGCGGCGCGCCCGGTTCGGTGCAGCAGAAGATCGCCGACTTCTACAACGCCTATCTCGATCAAGATCGCCTCGACACGCTTGGCCTTGCGCCGCTGCAGGCGGAGATCGATGAGATCAACGCCGCGCGCACGCACGAAGACCTCGCGCGCATCGCAGCGCGGCCGGGCGTCGCCACCAACTTCCCGATCGGCGTTTACATCTCGCTCGATCAACGCAATCCCGATCGCTATTGCGTGGGCATGACGCATGCGGGCCTCGGCCTGCCGGAGCGCGAATATTATCGCCGCAGCGACGGCCAATTCCCGGCCATCCGCGAAGCCTATGTCGCGCACCTGGAAGCCCTACTGACGCTCGCGAACCAACCGCAAGCCGGCGCCAAGGCGCGCGCGATCATGGCGCTGGAAACGCAGATCGCTGAACTGCATTGGCCAATCGCCGATCGCCGCGAGCGCGACCGCACGTACAACCTGAAAACGCGCGCTGAGATCACCGCGCTGGCGCCGAACTTCCCGTGGGACGCAGCGCTTGAGTCGCAAGGGCTCAGCAACGTCAACGAGATCGTGGTGCGCGAGCTTTCGGCCATCGGGCCGTTGGCGAACCTCTACATGCGTACGCCGGTCGCGACCTGGCGCAGCTATATGGTCTATCACCTCGTCCGCAACAACGCGGCGGTGTTGCCGCGTACGTTCGATGACGCCGTGTTCGACTTCTACGGCAAGACGCTGAATGGCCAGCCGCAACAGCGCGAGCGCTGGAAACGGGCGGTCGATGCTGTCAACGGATCGCTGGGCGAAGCTGTTGGCCAGATCTACGTGCAGCGTCACTTCTCGCCGGAAGCCAAGGCGCAGATGGTGGATCTCGTCGAGAACCTCCGCCGCGCTTACGGCGAGCGCATCGATCAGTCGCCGTGGATGTCGGCGGAAACGAAGGTCATCGCGCGCGAGAAGCTCGCAACATTCCGTCCGAAGATCGGCTATCCGGATCGCTGGAAGGATTATTCGACGCTCGAAGTCCGCGCTGGTGATGCTTTCGGCAACGCCAAGCGTTTCCAAATCTGGGATTGGCAATTCGATCTCGGCCGCTTGGGCCACGCGAGCGACCGCGACGAGTGGTTCATGACCCCGCAGACCGTGAACGCTTACTACAACCCGGTGTTCAACGAGATCGTTTTCCCAGCGGCGATCCTGCAGCCGCCGTTCTTCGATCCGAACGCGGACGCAGCCGTGAACTACGGCGCCATCGGCGGCGTTATCGGCCACGAAATGGGCCACGGCTTCGACGACCAAGGCGCGAAGTCCGACGCGCAGGGCGTGCTGCGTGATTGGTGGAACGCCCAGGACGTCGCGGCCTTCCAGCAAGTCACCAACCGCCTCGTTGAGCAGTACAACGGCTTCTCGCCGCTGGAAGGCATCACCGTGAACGGTCGCCTGACGCTCGGCGAAAACATCGGCGACAATGGCGGTCTGCAGGTCTCGCACCACGCGTACACGCGCCTGCATCTCAATGGTCAACCCGGCGAGACAATCGATGGCGTGACCAGCGATCAGCGCTTCTTCCTGGGGTGGGCGCAAGCCTGGCGCTCGCTCATCCGCGACGAAGCGCTGCGCAACCAAGTGCTGACCGACCCGCACTCACCGTCGATCTATCGCTGCAACGGCACCGTCCGGAACATGGACTCTTGGTACGCCGCGTTCGATGTGCAGCCCGGCGAAGCGCTTTATCTCGCGCCCGCCGATCGCGTCACGATCTGGTAAGCGCGCGAAAGCGTGAAAGATTGAGGGGAGCGCTTCGCGGCGCTCGCCTTTTTCTATTGCGCCGCCGGCAGCGCGCCGGAGACCGATTGCGCCATCGCGCGCGCGAGTGCTTCGCCGGTGATCTCATCATCGCCCGAGCGCGCGGCGATGAGCACGAGCGCGCCGTTTTTCACGAAGGCGATGTGCGTTTGGTAGCCGGGCAGATCGGTGGCGATGATGGATTGATCGCCGAGGTCTTCGATCGTGCCGAGTTCGGTTTCGGTTTGGCTGTCCCATTTGGTGCGTGCTTCGGCAAGCTGCGCATCAAGCGTGACGTTGCCCAGGCTTGCCGTCGTGTAGATCAGCACATCGCCGCCGCGTGCGCCGTCCGCGGAGGCGAACTCACAATTGCCGCTCATGCCGTCTTCGGCACGATATTCAGCGGCGGCGAAATCATCGCCGAAGAGTGACGTTGCGTTGGCGACGAGCGCGCACGTTGGCCCCGGATCGGAGGCGGATGGACCGCCGGCGTGCGTGTCGCCGCCCTGCCCGCATGCGGCGAGCGCAAGCGCAAGGCTCACGGAAACAAAAGCAATTGATCGACGCATGGCAGAACCTTCCGGCGCAACTTCTGGCCGGCGAATTTAGGGGCGCCGCGGCGGAGGTCCAGCAGCTTCCCGCGCGAGACGCGTTTAGGCAGGGTATTTTGCGTTCATTTGCGCCCAGGCAACGGATATCACCTGCGCCAGCACCGCTTCGTCCACATCCGCAAGCTTGTTGAGATAGAGGCACCCGCCGCTGGTCTTGTGTTTGCCGAGCTTCTTCAGAAGCGGCACAGCTTCCTTGGCGCCGGCCATCACGTAGAGAACAAGGTTGGCCTTGCGCGGACTAAAGGCGACGCGCGGCCACTCGCCTGTATTCGACTCGTAGATGCCGTAACCCACGATCGACGGCCCCCACATCGCCGGCTTCTGACCGGTCGCGGCGCGGAAGATCTTGTCAAGCGCCTTGGCGTCTTTGCGGCGCTGTTCGTTCTCAACGTCGGCGATGAAGGCGGCGACAGAGGCTTTGGTGCGCTTGGTTTTGGGTTCGGCCATAGCGTCGCATTCTTGCATCGGAATCGCGCAAGCGGAAGCTGGGCCATCCGCCGCGAGCAATCGTCACTCCGCCGGATACCGGGATAGGAACGCCGCGATGTGCGGGTAGATGCCGTCACGCACGAGCGTTGCGTGATCCGATCCCGGCATGCGCACGAATTGCTTTGGTTCGTTGGCGAGTTCGTACAGGCGCTCGCCTTGGGCGAACGGGATCACCGTATCGCGATCGCCGTGCACGATGAGCACCGGCATATGCACCTGGCCGATCCAATCGCGCGAGCGGAAACTATCGCGCACCAAAATTCCGGCGGCGGGCGTGAGAAATCCGGCGACGACGTCATCGACGCCAGTGAACGGAGCTTCGAGGATGAGGGCACGCGCGGGGCGCTCGGAGGCGAGCCGCGTCGCAACACCCGAGCCGAGCGAGAAGCCGTGAATGACGATATCCCGTGGCTCGTAGCCGTTCGCGCTCAACCAATCGTAGCCGGCGAGCGCATCTAAATGGAGGCCACGTTCGGTGGGATGGCCAGTCGAGCCGGAGTAACCGCGATAATATACGGCAAGAAACCCCGCGCCGCTTTCGGCGATACGCCGCCAACGCCCACCCCAAATCTGTGGCCGCCCGCCATTGCCGTCGAAGAAGAGAAAGACGGGCCGCCCCTCAAGCGGCGCGCGATACCATGCGACGAGCCGCTCTCCGTCTTCTGTTTGGATGCGGACGGCTTGGGTTTGAGGAAAATTCGGCGCGACCTCTTCAAGGTGGGGATGATAGATGAGCGACCGCTGGAATGTCGCGAGCGCGGCCACGGGCGCGGCGATCAACACCAACACAGCCGCGAGCGCTATCCACCACCACCGCTTCATGCGGATTCAGACAATCATTTTCCGGTGATGCTGTGAAGCGCGCTGCAGAACGCGGTGGGCGCGTTGCCTTGGTCGCAAGCCAAATTGCCCATCGAGAACACGAAAATCGCTATCGCAACGAGCGGAAAAATGACGCCGATGGCGCGCGTGACGAACATGGAGAGCGAGAATTCGCGCTTCTGGCGGCGCGGCGCGGCCGAGGCCGGCGGCTCGTCATCCTCGGTTGAAGCGCCGCCAACTTGGATGCTGCTGGGCTCGTCATCCCGGCCGACATGGATGTTGACGTTCTCCATCGTCACGCCTTGGAGCTTGATACCCGGCGCTTCGAAATGCGTGGGGCGCGGCGCCATCGGGATTGGTTCGCTGCGGACGATGGCTTGGACGATGCCGAGGAAATGCTGGAAGCGCGGATCGCTGGCTTCGCCGCTCCACGCGGCGAGATCGGCGTACTGGGTTTCGCCGAAACCCAGCGGCGGCGAAACCATATCGAGACGCACCGGCGCGAGGATCTTGCGCGCCTGGCCGTGCGTCGCCTCCTCCATCACCCACGCGCCTTGTTCGTGATCGACGCTATCCTTCGTCCACACCGCAACGACGCATTTGGCGGCGGCAAGCTGCGTCGCGATCTCGGCGCGCCACGAGGTGGAGGGCTGAATGCCCTCGTCCCACCAGACTTCGAGGCCGGCGGCGCGGAGATGCGTGACGAGCGGGCGGACGCGGTCTGCGTCGGACTTTTTGTAGGATATGAAAACGTCGGCCATGGTCCCTCCGCGTGCGCTAGATCACTAGCATTTGTGGCGAAGTGCGGGCGTTACAGTCCCACAATGCGGACGCTTCAGGTCGGCGTATCAGAGAATGGGATAGCCACAATCTGATGCTCGTCCTCGTAGAGAACACGTTCGGGCTTGGTCGTTCGCAGTTCGTCAACTTGCCAACCCGCTTGTTCAACCAGCGCCCTGAGTTGAAACAAGCGGGACAAATGCTCGTTCGAGGCAACCTTGATCCAACTTATGGAGCGCGATTGCGGTTCGATTTTCCAGTCTGGCTGACTCTGTCGGGTGGAGTTTCGAAACGGCGATCGCAGGTTCGCATCGAACCATTTCGAGAGATCGAGGATCGCGGGGCGTAGCTGAGCAGCGGACTCGTCTTCTAGTATTTCCGTGAGTGCTTGGAAAAGCCCTGACCGTTGACCAGACCGCCAGTGCTTCCGATGAACCACAAAGCGAATAAGGATCGGGCGAGCGCTCAAACTCTAGCTCGAAACGCGAAGCAAACCCGCGACGCTCAGGTCTTCGTCTATCTCCGGCCAGTGGATGCCATGACCGGCTGCGGCGCTCTCCCAGTTCGCGCGCTGAGAAGCCGTCGCCTTGACCAGCCGCGGGAACCAGGCGAGCGGCGCGGAAATCCTACGTCCGTCACGTAGGTGCACTTCCAGCGCTTCATCAGTGACCCGCACATCCGCCACGCGGTCGTCGAGCTCAGCCGAAATGGACACGCCATGCCTCCAAGAACGCCGCCGTCTCAGCGGCGACCTTAGCTTCGATCTCGCGAAGCTCCTTGGCAGAATAGCCGATATTTCGGGCGAGCGCGACGGGCTGAAGCCAGTACTTTGCGGTGTTTCCAGCCTTGTCGACGTGGATATGCGGCGGTTCAGCGCCTTCGTTGGAGAAGAAGTAGAAGCGGTAGCCGTTCCAGCGAAGAACGGTCGGCATCTCAAAGCCCCTTCACGATCTCGTCCGTCATCTTCTTCGCGTCACCCAGCAACATCATGGTGTTGTCGCGGTAGAAGAGCTCGTTGTCGACGCCGGCGTAGCCGACGCCGCCCATGCTGCGCTTCACGAAGAGAACGGTCTTGGCCTTCTCAACGTCGAGGATGGGCATGCCGAAGATCGGGCTTTGCGGGTCGGTCTTTGCCAACGGATTGGTGACGTCGTTGGCGCCGATGACGTAGGCGACGTCGGCGGTGCTGAATTCGTTGTTGATGTCTTCCAGCTCGAACACTTCATCGTACGGCACATTGGCTTCGGCCAGCAGCACGTTCATGTGGCCGGGCATGCGGCCGGCGACCGGATGGATGGCGTACTTCACGTCGACGCCTTCCTTTTTCAGCATGTCCGCCATTTCGCGCACGCTGTGCTGAGCTTGGGCGCTCGCCATGCCGTAGCCCGGCACGATGATGACCTTGGAGGCGTTGCGCATGATGAAGGCCGCGTCGTCAGCGCTGCCGGCTTTGTAGGCGCGCTGGGCGCCGCTCGCCGCAGCGGTCGCGCCATCGGCGGCGCCGAAGCCGCCCAGGATGACGCTGATGAAGCTGCGGTTCATCGCTTTGCACATGATGTAGCTGAGGATGGCGCCGGAGGAGCCGACAAGCGCGCCCGTAATGATGAGCGCGACGTTCTCAAGCGTGAAGCCGAGCGCTGCGGCCGCCCAGCCGGAGTAAGAGTTCAGCATCGAGACGACGACGGGCATATCGGCGCCGCCGATCGGGATGATGAGCAGAACGCCGATCAGGAGCGAAAGCACTGCCAGCGCCCAGAAGTGCCACGTCACCGTGCCGCCCGACTGCACCATCATGACGATGAGGACGACGATGGCGATCGCGAGCGCGATGTTGATCAGGTGCCGCGCCGGCAACAGGATGGGGGCGCCCGACATATTGCCGTTGAGCTTGGCGAACGCGATGACCGAACCGGTGAACGTGACGGCGCCGATGGCGGTGCCGAGCGAAAGCTCGATCAGCGACTGCATGTGAATGTGCGCGCCTTCCGCAATGCCGAAGCTTTGCGGGGCGTAAAACGCAGCTGCGGCGACGGCGACAGCGGCAAGGCCGACGAGCGAGTGGAATGCGGCCACGAGCTGCGGCATCGCCGTCATCTTGATCGAGCGCGCGATAAAGGCGCCGATGCCGCCGCCGATCGCGATGGCGCCGATGATGATCGTCCACGTCGTTGTATCGGGCCCGATAAGCAAAAGCGTCGTGACAACAGCGATGCCCATGCCGAGCATGCCGAACGTGTTGCCTTGACGGCTCGTCTCCGGGCTCGAAAGGCCGCGCAGCGCCAGGATGAAGAGCACCCCAGACACAAGATAAAGCAGTGCTGCGAGATCAGCGTTCATGTCAGCCCCTGGGTCCGAACTGGCGCCAACGCTGCCAGCCGGAAATCAAAGTCGCCGCGGGCGCGGCAAAGAAAACGATGGCGGCCAGCCAAACAGGCCATTCGCGAATTTGTGTTGCGTCTAAAAAGGCGATCACGTTGCCGACGATGGGTACGAACGCGATGATGAACCCGAGGAACGCGGAGGGCCAAGCGCTGAAGCCCAGCGTGTGCTGCACCCATTCGCTGACAAAAATGATCTGAAGCAGGCAGAGCGCCACCCAGATCAAAGCGATCAGGCACCCAATGCCGGCGCAGCCACGCACTTCGATTTGAAAGCGTCGCATATCTTCGCGCGTGCGCGTGCGGTCGAACGTGTGAGCGCTGAGGGCGGGTTCTTCGGAGAGATTATCAACCGCGCGGGCTGCGGCCTGCCGGAGTTCGTCATCATTGACCGCGCCCTCTTCGCCTGCCTCAAGCACTTGCGCTTCGAAGGCCTCGACGTGCGATTGGAGCGCGGCGATGGCGCCAGGAACGGGCGAACCGGAATTGCGCCACGCATCGACGAAACGGCGCATGAACGCCTCGGCGGAAAGCCGACCGTTTAAGTATGCTTCGATGAGGGCGCGCCAATCCCCGGAGGTCACGTCACGAGTCCCGACATGGATTGCCAGGCGCTTCGGTCTCGAAACAGATCCTCAAACCGCGCTGAGGCGCTGACTCCAAAATCTCAATGCGCGCGCCACCGCGATCAAGAGGCGTCGCGCGAAGCAATATGGCGTTGACGGTGCACGCGCCTTCTCCGGCGGGCGCGCAGACTTCCTCATCGCGCAACCATTCGTCCTCGACGCGCAAGCGAAAGCGCGGCGCGCCGTTGCGCCAACCAGTGTAAATAACCGCCGCCTCAACCTCCGGCGCTTCCGACACGTCAACCGCTTCATAGGTGACCGGCGGCATCGGAACCAGCCCACGCAAGCCACCCGGCAGGATCATGGACTCGATGCCGCGCGAGATCGTCACGTACGCGCCGTCGAAATCACCGTCGGCGTCGAAATCGCGATAGCACTGCACGCGCGAGCTTCCGGGACCGAGCGCGCGCGTGGGGCAATACGCAAACCCGGAGCTGAGGCGATAAGCAAACAGAATTTCGCCGCTCATCAACCCAGGCGTCCGGCCCGGACGCATACGCTCGACGCCGGAACTCGTCAGTCTGACAAGCTGAGCTGGCCGAAGGCGCTCGCGCCAAGCGACGTCACCGGGCCGCAAATCAACAGGAGCATCCGCTCCGATTGGAGCGGCGAGCAAGTAATCTACCGTGCCGTCCTCGGAGCGAGAAACCAGTTGCGCCGAAGCTGAAGTGGTCAGCAGCGCAAAACCGGCGAGGAGTGCGACCAGCGCTCTCACTTCTTTTCCTTTTTCTTGTACATCGCGAGCATGCGCTGGGTGACCAGGAAGCCGCCGAAGATGTTGACGGCGGCAAGGCCTGCGGCGAGACCGCCCGCGCCCTTCGCAATCCAACCGCTTTCCGTTCCGGCGCTTGCACCGGCGGCAATGAGCGCGCCGACGATGATGACGGACGAGATCGCGTTGGTGACGGCCATCAGCGGCGTGTGCAGCGCCGGCGTCACCGACCAGACGACGTAGTAGCCGACGAAAATCGCCAGCACGAAGATAGCGAGATAGAAAACGAAGGGATCGACCATGCTCAGTTGCTCCCGAAGCGCGCGCGACATGCGTTGGCGGCGGCTTCACGTTCGGCGGCGGATTGCTCGCGCCAGAAATCCTTGGCGGCGCTGGCGGCGTAACGGCCCGTCATACCTTCGACGCCCTCTTCTTGATTGAGGCGTCCAAGAATGGCGCCCAGCACCGGCGCCCAATCGCCAGAGGCGTTGCGCGGATAAGCCAACACGTCGAGATTGCCTTGCGCAGCCACTGCGCCGGCGCAGCTTGAAAGATCTTGCGCGAGGCTTGCATCCGGCGACGGCGTTTGGGCTTGCGCAGCGCCGGCGAACATGGCGACCGCTGCGATCATTCCCGCCAGCATGTTGCGTGGAAATTTCGTCATGCGCGCCTCCTCTACCTTCATTCGGTAGTGTAGGTCGCGTCCGCGCGGATGACGAGGCCGGAGGCTTCCATCTCGTGGGTCTCGGCCGCGCGTTCGCCGCGGTGATTGCGATAGATCAGCGTGTGGCCGCGGGCGCCAACGAGGAGCGCTTCAGGCGTGAAGGTGAGCTGCGGAGCGCGTTCGAGCGCCTTCTCAAAATAGAGCCGCAGCAGGTCTTTGCCGTGAATGACGCCATCGTGGGAAAAGCCCAAGGCGGCGATGTAGGGCGACGAGAACTCGACGTCGTCGGCGTAGAGCGCCAGGATCGCGTTCAGATCGCGCGCGTTCCAAGCCTCATAATAGCGCCGAGCGAAGTCTTGATCGTTCATGCGACGCTCTTCGGCTCGAAGTGCGGATGTACGAGCACGCCGGCTTTAGAAAGCATGGCGCCCTTGATGATCTCATCATCCCACGCCGGCGCGAAGGCTTTACTTTCCTTGTCCGTGAGCAGTGGCAACAGCGCGAGGATGTTCTTCGCGTAAAGCGAAGAGGCGTCCGCCGGCAGGCGCGCGGGCAGGTTCGTAAAGCCCATGATCTTCACGCCGCCAATCTCGACGAGCTCGTCCGGCTTCGAGAGCGGGCAATTGCCGCCCTGCGCAACCGCAAGATCGATGATCACCGAGCCCGGACGCATCGATTTGGCTTGCGCTTCGGTGACCAGCACTGGCGCGGGCCGGCCTGGGATCAGCGCCGTGGTGATGACGATGTCCTGCTTGGCGATGTGTTCGGTGACGAGCGCGGCTTGCTTGGCTTGGTATTCGGCGCTCATCGGCTTGGCGTAGCCAGCAGTGGTTTCGGCCTGCTTGAACTCTTCGTCCTCGACCGCAACGAACTTACCGCCGAGCGAGGCGACTTGTTCTTTGGTGGCGGGGCGCACGTCAGTCGCGCTGACGACGGCGCCGAGGCGGCGCGCGGTGGCGATGGCTTGGAGGCCGGCGACGCCGACGCCCATGACGAACACTTTCGCGGCCGCGACCGTGCCAGCGGCGGTCATCATCATCGGGAACGCGCGGCCGTAGAGCGCCGCGCCTTCGATGACAGAGCGATAGCCGGCGAGGTTCGCTTGCGATGAAAGCGCGTCCATCGATTGAGCGCGGCTAATACGCGGGACAAACTCCATCGCCAGCGCATCAACCTTGGCGGCGGCGAGTTTGTCGATGATTGCCCTGTCGCCGTACGGCTCCAGCAGCGAGATGAAGCCTGAGCCAGCCTTCAGACTCCCGATCTCGGAGTCCGTCGGGCGGCGCACTTTGATCGTGAGGTCAGCGGCGCTCGCGCCGCCGTCGGCGCTGATTTCGGCGCCGACGTCTTTGTAGAGTTGGTCGGGGAAGCTCGCCGCCGTGCCCGCGCCGGCTTGCACCGTGACGCTATGGCCGAGGCCGACGATTTTCTTCACCGTTTCCGGCGTCGCGGCGACCCGTGTTTCCCCGGGCGCGCTCTCCTTCAGAACGGCGATCCGCAAGGGATCAGCTCATCATGCCGGACAGCGCCGGAACAATGAGGCCACCCAGAACAAGCACAACCCAGAGCACGATCTGGACGGCCCAATAGACGCCCGACATGCGGAAGATGAGGCCAACGCCAACCCCAATCGCGACCAGCGCGACGAGGCCCGCCCACCAGCCCGTGCCGATGGCGAAACCGAGCGTCAGCAGCGCGACCAATTGGGCGACCAGACCCGAGCCCCAAACCGAGGCCGAGAGGAAGCCGCTAAAGGTGTCCTTCTGGTCCTGGATTTCCATATCGCCGTGCGCGCCGTGGCCTTCCGCCATGTGCAAAATCTCCTCGCTGGTCGGCGGGGTGTAAACCGCGTTGCGCGGGCGAACAAGCCGGCCCGAGGTCGCGGAAGGCGCTTAAGCCGCGGGCCGCTTGGAGACGGCGACGAACTCCACCTGCTCGCCCTCGAGCCGGACGGCGGTAAGGGCGCCCGAGGCATAGGCGCCGGTATCGACGGCGATGCGGCGATGGTCGGCATAGGGGCGATCGACCGGCGTGTGGCCGTGGACAATACGGTGGCTGAACGGGCGCTTGGAGGCGATGAAGGCCGCGCGGGCCCAGTAAAGGTCCTGGTCGGTCTGCTCTTCCAGGCTACGCGAAGCGTCGATGCCAGCGTGGACGAAGGCATAGTCGCCGTAGGCAGCGAAGCGCTCCAGCCGATTCAGGAAATCGAAATGCGCCGCCGGCATGCGGATGCGAAGCATTTGGGAAACGGCCAACCAATCCTGCTCGGCCGCGCCAATGGGCGGCGGCGGCTGGACGCCGTAGGACATAAGAGTCTCGGAGCCGCCTTGGAGGAGCCAAGCGCGATTGGCCATTGGGTCTTCGAGGAAGCCGAGCATCGATTGCTCGTGGTTGCCCTTCAGGTAGCGCGTCTCGTAGCCGTAGGGCCGGCCGCTCAGCAGCAGTTCGATGACGGCGGCGCTGTCTGGCCCGCGATCGACGTAGTCGCCCAGGAAGACACAGACGGGCGGGCCGGCTTCGCGCTGTTCGTTTAGGTTACGGGCCTCGAGTTTGGCGAGCATCTCGGCCAGCAAGTCGGCGCGACCGTGAATGTCGCCGACTGCAAACCCCACCCGCCCTTCGGCAAATCTTGCGGCGGGCGGCGGGGAGCGCTCGAACAACCGCATCAAACTCATAGTCACTTGCGTATGCCTGCGTCCGGAGGCTGGCAATGGACTTCCCTTCGCGGCATGGGTCGCGGAGCAAAACTTGCAGCGATACTTGTGAGAAGAGGCAGCTTGTTAATATGAACGCGAACGCCGCGGGCCCGCGGGTTTCCGTTATTATGGCAAATCTCAACGGCGCGGCGCACATCGCCGCCGCCGTGCGTTCCGTGCTGCGCCAAACCGAGACGTCGCTTGAATTGATCGTCAGCGACGATGGCTCAAGCGATGACAGTTTAGCGACGGCGCGGGCCGCAGCTGCCGGCGATCCGCGCCTCGTTCTCCTCACAAGCGAAAAAGCCCGCACCGGCCCAGCGGCGGCGCGCAATCGCGCGCTGGCGCGTGCGCGCGGGACCTGGATCGCGGTGGTCGATAATGACGACTATCTCCACCCAGAGCGGCTGGAGCAGTTGATCAATGCGGCGGAGGCTGACGGCGCCGACATCGCGGCGGACGATCTGCTCACCTTCTATGATTCTATAGAGAAGCCGCCGCATGCGCACTTGCGCGGTGGGACGGAAGGCTGGGTGAGCGCGGCGGCGTACGAGCGCTCGAACCGGTTGCTCGGCGCGGGACCGGCTCTTGGTTATTTGAAGCCGGTGTATCGGCGCGCGCTGGGCGCGCGTTACGACGAGACGCTGCGCATCGGGGAAGATTCCGAGTTAGTGCTGCGCCTGATGATCGGCGGCGCGAAGCTCCGGCTCTATCCGGCGCTTGGTTATTTCTATCGCAAGCACAATGCATCTATCTCGCACCGGCTGGATCTGAAGGCGATCGAGGATCTGGATGCGGCGTATACGCGGCTCGATGCCGGGAGCGATCGGGAGCTGGCGACGGAAATCCAACGCGGGGCCGCGGCGCGGGCGGACGCGCGGGCGTTCACCAAGCTCATCGATGCGCTGAAGGCGCGCGATGTCGGCAGCGCATTTGGCGCGGCGCTGGAGCGGCCTGGCGCGCTTTGGTTGCTGAAGGCCCCGCTCATGGCGCGGTTTGCGCGGCCGAGGCCGCGCCTGCCGGCGGTGAAACCGCGGCGGGTGACGCTGATTTCGCGGCAACGCATCGTCGGCGCGACCAATGGGAGTTCGGCCTACGTGCTGGCGCTGGCGGGCGCGCTGAAGGACGCTGGCTACGCCGTCGATTATCTCGGCGCTTCGCCGAAGATTTTTGGACGCTGGGCGGTGCTGAAGCTGCGGCCCGAAATTAGTGCGTTCGACCGCTATCTGGTGCACGGCGGGTTGCGGGTTGGGAACCTGGTTTTGGCGCGCAATCCGGGTGTCTGGATTGCGTCGGCGCTGGCGGTGGCGGATCGGCTGTTGAGCAAGATCGGCCTGGGTGGCCTCAGCCAGCCCGCAGAGTATGCACAAGGCGCGGCGGCGACGCGCGCCGATCAGCTTTGGGTGGCCCGCAATGCGGCGCCCAATGCGAAGGCAGTGCTCTGCGATTACGCGTTCACCGCGCCGCTCGCGGCTTATGCGATGTCGCCGACCGCGCCGAGCGCCATCATCATGCACGACCTCATGTCCGCGCGCGTGGCGGACAAGGCTGAGACCAACACGGTGAAGATCGGCGCGACGGAGGAATTCCGTTTGCTTGGCATCGCGGACGCCGTGATCGCCATTCAGCACGAGGAAGCCGCAAAGGTGCGCGGCGCACTGCCGGATCGCGTTGTGCTGACGGCGCCACACTCGACGACGCCAGCGCCTGCGCCACAGCCGGGCGAGGAAGATCAGCTGTTCTTCGTGGGCAGCAACACCGCGCCCAATATTGTCGGCCTTGAGTGGTTTTTCCGGGAGATTTGGCCACAAATCCGCACGAAACGACCAGGTGCGCGGTTGAAAGTTGCGGGCTCCGTCGCGCGCGCGATTGGCGCCGCACCAGAAGGCGTAACCATGTTGGGCGTGGTCGGCGATCTTGCGCCGCTCTACGCGGAGGCCGGCGTGGTGATCTCGCCGCTCTACACAGGCTCCGGACTTAAGATCAAATTGGTCGAGGCGTTGGCGGCGGGCAAAGCCGTCGTCGGCACGAACATTACAGCGCAAGGCGTCGAGGCGCAGGTCGCTGGCGCGATGGCGATCGCAGACGAAGCGGGCGCGTTTGCTGACGCGTGTGTCAGGCTGCTTGAAAACAAGTCAGCGCGCGCTGCGCTCGCGGCATCAGCGCTCCAATGCGCGAACGCGCACTTTTCCGCCGCCGCGTGCTTCCGCGACTTGGTAAAGTTCGTTGGCGGCGAAAGCGTCGCAGTCACGCAAAACGCCTTGCGCGAAAGCGCTTCACAGTCCCAATAGGCGCGAAATTCCCTCTCGCGCCGCAACGGCTTGGAGGCTGGCGCCTGCTTCGTCAAAAGGCCCGGAAATCTACGCTGTTTTGCCGTCGCGCGAGGTGTGCGAGTTAAGCATAACGCGGCAGGGAAATTGCGATGCCGATCGCGTCGCGCACACGAGGACCAAACGATGCCGATTTCGGACAATGTTCGCCTGGGCGAGGGTGTGATGATCCATCACCCTCAGCTTGTGAACTTGTATGGCTGTTCCGTGGGCGCCGGCTCGCGCGTCGGCGCGTTCGTCGAAATCCAGAAGAACGCTCACGTGGGTGAGCGCTGCAAGATTTCGTCACACACTTTCATTTGCGAAGGCGTCACCGTTGAGGACGAAGTGTTCGTCGGGCACGGGGTGATGTTCATCAACGATATTTTCCCGCAGGCGGCCAACGAGGATGGCTCGGCGCAGACGGAAGCGGATTGGTCGGTCGTCGAGACGCGGATCAAGGCGCGGGCCTCAATCGGCTCGAACGCCACAATCATGGGTGGGATCACGGTGGGGCGCAGCGCCCTCGTCGGTGCAGGCGCGGTCGTGACCAAGGATGTGCCGGATTTTGCGATTGTGGCGGGTGTGCCGGCCAGAGTCGTCGGCGATGTGCGGGACAAACGGAAATAACCAAGCGCGAGAGCGGCGCTTCAATAGATCAAGGCAGGACGATCAGAATGATCAGGATTGGTGTTATCGGCTACGGCTATTGGGGTCCGAACCTCGTCCGTAACTTCGCGGAGCTGAAGGGCGCCGAGCTGGCGGCTGTGGCTGACCTCGACCCCAAGAAGCTCGAGCTCGTCAACAAACGCTTCCCTGCCGTGAAGACGACGACCGACTTCCAAGAGATGCTCCGCGACCCGAACATCGACGCGATCGCGATCGCGACGCCGGTGTCGACGCACTTCGAACTCGGCATGGCGGCGCTGAAGAGCGGCAAGCACGTTTGGCTCGAAAAGCCGATGACGGAAACGTCGCTGCAGGCGCGCCAGCTTGTTGATGCGGCCGAGAAGAAGAAGCTCGTTCTCCACGTCGACCACACCTTCATCTACACGGGCGCCGTGAAGAAGATGAAGGACCTCGTCGCCGGCGATGAGCTGGGCAAGGTGCTCTATTACGATTCAACCCGGGTGAATCTCGGCCTCTTCCAACGCGATGTATCGGTGATTTCTGACCTCGCTGTGCATGACTTCTCGATCCTGGATTATCTCCTGGAAGAGCAGCCCACGGCGGTTTCGGCGGGCGGCATCAATCACTTCCCGGGCACGCCGGAAAACCTCGCTTACATCACGATGTTCTATGACTCGGGCGCGATCGCGCACGTGAACTGCTCGTGGTTGGCGCCTGTTAAAGTGCGCACGGTTCTCGTCGGCGGCACCAAGAAAATGTTCGTCTATGACGACCTGCAGCCCTCGGAAAAATTGAAGATCTACGACAAGGGCGTCTCGTTCACGGACGATCCGGCGAAGATCTATCAGATGCGCGTTGGCTATCGCACCGGCGACATGTGGGCGCCTAAGCTGGATGAGAGCGAAGCGCTGAAGGCCGGCGCGGCAGATTTTGTCAACGCCATCGAGACCAAATCGAAAACTGCATGCGACGGCCGCCTCGGCGCCCGCGTCATTCAAATCATCGAAGCTGCGACGTCGTCCATGAAGGCGCGCGGCGAAACCATCCATCTTCCCCGAGCGGAGAAATCGCTGTGAGCGTCCCTTTCGTTGACCTGAAGTCGCAATACCTCTCGATCAAGCCGGAGGTGGATGCCGCGATCCAGCACATTCTCGACAACACTCAATTCGTGCTCGGCGCCGAAGTCGCCGCGTTCGAAAAAGAATTCGCCGAGTATTGCGGCGCAAAGCACTGCATGGGCGTCAATAACGGCACCAGCGCGCTGCACCTTGCAATGCTCGCGGCCGATATCGGCGCGGGCGATGAGGTGATCACGACGCCGTTCACGTTCGTCGCATCAGTTGCAGCGATCTGGTACTCGGGCGCCAAGCCGGTGTTCGTCGATATCGATCCCAAGACGTACCTCATCGATCCGGCTAAGATCGAAGCGGCGATTACACCGAAGACCAAGGCGATCCTGCCGGTCCACCTCTACGGCCAAGCCTGCGACATGGACGCGATCATGGCCATCGCGAAGAAGCACAATCTCATCGTGATCGAAGACGCCTGCCAGGCGCATGGTTCCGAGTGGAATGGCAAGCGCGTCGGCGGCATTGGCGACATGGCCGCATTCAGCTTTTATCCGGGCAAGAACCTCGGCGCCTATGGCGAAGGCGGCGCGACGACCACCAACAACGATGAGTACGCGCGCAAGATCCGCATGCTGCGCGATTGGGGCGCCGAGAAGAAATACATGCACGTCCTCAAGGGCTACAACATGCGCCTCGAAGGCATGCAGGGCGCCATTCTGCGCGTGAAGCTGAAGTACCTTGAGAAATGGACCGAGGCGCGCCGCGAAGCGGCGAAGCGCTACGATGCGCTTTTTGCCGGCACGGGCGTCGATACGCCGTTCGTGCAAGATCAGTCGCGCCACGTTTATCACATTTACTCGACGCGCACGACCAAGCGCCAAGAGTGGCAAGACGCGCTAAACGCCAAGGGCATCCAATCGGGCATCCACTACCCGATCGCAATCCACAATCTGCCGGCCTACGAAGATCTCGGCTACAAGAACGGCGACTTCCCGCACGCTGAGAAGGCTGCGGCCGAGCAGCTTTCGCTGCCGATGTACCCGGAACTGACGGCTGAGATGCAGGCGGAAGTCGCGGCTGCGGTGATCGAACTCCACAAGAAGGATGCGGGGATCGCTCGATGAATATCGAAGGCGCGAAAATCCTCGTCACCGGCGGCTGTGGCCTGATCGGTTCGACGACGATCGATCAATTGCTGCGCGAGGATGTCGGTCAGATCGTCATATACGACAATCTGGTCCGCGGCTCGATGCACAACGTGGCCGAAATCCTGAAGGATAAGCGCGTGACGCTCGTGAAGGGCGACATCCGCGATGTCGAGTCCACGCGCCGCGTCACTGAAGGCATGGATGCTGTCATTCACATGGCGGCGATCCGGATCACGGCGTGCGCCGAAAATCCGCGCGAGGCCATGGAAGTCATGTGCAACGGCAGCTTCAACGTGGTGGAAGCTGCCCATCTTGCCGGCGTGAAAAAAATCGTCTGCGCCTCGACCGCTTCGATCTACGGCCTCGCCGACAACTTCCCGACGACGGAAAAAGATCACCCGTACAACAACCGCACTTGGTACGGCGCGTCCAAGATCATGCTCGAAGGGCTGCTGCGCTCTTTCAACGACATGTACGGCACGGACTACGTCGCGTTCCGCTACTTCAACGTCTACGGCCCGCGGATGGACATCCACGGCAAGTACACCGAAGTGCTGATCCGCTGGATGGAGCGCATCGAAGCTGGCCAACCCCCGCTCATTCTCGGCGATGGCAAAACGTCGATGGACTTCATCTACATCGACGATATCGCCCGCGCGAACGTCGCGGGTTTGAAGTCGAACGTTTCGGACGAAGTGTTCAACGTGGCGTCGAGCGTCGAGACCAGCCTCAACGAGCTGGCCGAAGCGCTGATGCGCGTGATGGGCAAGAAGCTGACGCCGGAATACGGTCCCGAGCGCAAGGTCAACGCCGTGCCGCGCCGTCTGGCCTCGACCGAAAAGGCCAAGCGCCTGCTTGGCTGGGAAGCACAAGTTGGTCTTGATGAAGGCCTTGAGCGCCTCGTCGCCTGGTGGCGCGCCAATAAGGAGCACGTAGCCTGATGATCCCGTTGATGAAGCCGCTGATGGATGAGCGCGAAGCGCAAGCGGCTTCGCGCGTGATCCTGTCCGGCTGGGTAACGCAAGGCCCGGAAGTGGCGGCGTTCGAGCGCGAGTTCGCTGAATTCGTCGGCGCGCCGCACGCGACGGCGGTTTCGAATTGCACGACAGCGCTGCATCTGGCGCTGCTCGCCGTTGGCGTTGGCGCGGGCGATGAAGTCATCACCGTGTCGCACAGCTATGTCGCGACGGCGAATTCGGTGAAGTATTGCGGCGCCGAGCCGGTGTTCATCGACGTCGAGCTCGAAACTTACAACATGGACCCGGCGAAGATCGAAGCCGCGATCACGCCGAAGACGAAAGCGATCCTTTGCGTTCACCAGATCGGCATGCCCTGCGACATCGATACGATCGTCGCGATTGGTAAGAAGCATAATCTGCCGGTGATCGAGGATGCGGCGTGCGCCATCGGCTCGGAAATCCAGATCGACGGCAAGTGGGAGCGCATTGGCGCCCCGCGCGGCGATATCGCAGCGTTCAGCTTCCACCCGCGCAAGATCGTCTCGACCGGCGACGGCGGCATGCTGACGACGCGCAATCCTGCCTACGACAAGCAATTCAAGCTGCTGCGCCAGCACGCCATGAGTGTGCCAGACACGGTGCGTCACGGCTCAAACCAGGTAATCTTCGAAACCCACCCGGTGCTGGGCTACAATTACCGGATGACGGACATTCAAGCCGCCGTTGGCCGTGAGCAATTAAAGCGCGTGCCGGAAATTCTTGAAACGCGCCGGCGCCTCGCCGCCCGCTACAATGAATTGCTCGCGAACAATCTTGGCATCGAGACGCCGCACGAGCCGGCGAACAAGCGCTCGAACTGGCAGAGCTATTCGGTGACGCTTCCGGAACGCTGCGATCAGCGCGCGGTGATGCAATCGATGCTCGACGCGGGCGTTGCTTCGCGCCGGGGCATCATGTGCGCGCACCGCGAGGATCTCTACAAGAACGGTTGGGACCTGCCGAATTCGGAATTCGCGCAAGACCGCCGCCTGATCCTACCGCTCTATCATTCGATGACGGACGAAGAGCAGATCACTGTTGTTGAAGCGCTAAAGAAGGCCTGCGCCTGATGAGCGTTGAGGCGCACCCCGCGCCGGCGACTGCACAGCAGATCGTCGAAATCCGGCCCGATCGCGGCTGGCTCGACCTCGATCTCGGGGCCGTGTGGCGTTATCGCGAACTCTTAGTCGTGCTGATGCTGCGCGACATTCAGGTGCTCTATAAGCAAGCGCTGCTGGGCGCCGCTTGGGCGATCCTGCAGCCGGTGTTCGCCGTCGTCATCTTCACGATCGTGTTCGGCTATTTCGCGCGCATGCCGACGGACGGCATTCCGTATCCCGTCTTCGCGTTCGCCGGCGTTTTGCCGTGGACGTACTTTGCCGAGGCCGTGCGGCGCTCCGGCACCGGGCTCGTGAACGACGCGGAATTGGTGCGGAAAGTCTATTTTCCCCGTTTGATTATGCCGCTCGCGAACGTGATTTCGCCCCTGTTGGATTTCGTGATCGCGTTCTGTGTGCTGCTGGTGCTGATGGCGTTCTATGGCATCGCACCGAGCTGGAAGATGCTGGTGATCCCGCCGCTGATGGTGATCTCGGCGCTGCTGGCGCTTTCGATCGGCCTTTGGCTTGGCCCGATCAACGTGCGCTTCCGCGACATCAAGCATACGCTGCCGTTCATCATCCAAATCTGGATGTATGCGAGTCCGATCGTATACCCGCTCTCGATGGTGCCGGCGCAGTGGCAGGGCCTCTATTCGCTGAACCCAATGGTCGGCGTGATCGAAGGCTTCCGCTGGGCCGTGTTCAACCAGGGTGAACCGAATTTTGCGGCGCTCGCGGTCAGCGGCGTTGTCATCATCTTCCTGCTGGCGGGCGGGCTCGTGTTCTTCCGCCGCATGGAACGCACTTTTGCGGACGTGATCTGATGGACAACTTCGCCATCTCCGGCCGCGGCGTCGGCAAGCGCTATCGACGTTTGCTCCGCACCGAGCGGCACGACAGCATGCGCGATGTGATCGCTGCTGGCGTGCGCGATATGTTCGCGTCGAAGGCAGCGCGCGAGGAGCGCAACGTCCGCAACTCGTTCTGGGCGCTGAAGGATGCGAATTTCGACATCGCGCCGGGCGAGAATGTCGGCATTATCGGCCTCAATGGCGCCGGTAAGTCGACGCTGCTGAAACTCTTGTCGCGCATCACGACGCCGACAACGGGCAGCATCAAGATCAAAGGGCGCCTGGGCGCACTACTCGAAGTCGGCACAGGCTTTCATGCCGAACTGACGGGCCGTGAGAATGTGTTTCTCTACGGCTCGATCCTCGGCATGAGCCGCAAGGAAGTCGAAGCCAAGTTCGACGCCATCGTCGAATTCGCGGAGATCGCGGAATTCATCGATACGCCAGTGAAGCGTTACTCGAGCGGCATGTATGTGCGCCTCGCCTTCGCGGTGGCCGCGCACCTCGATCCAGACATTCTGCTACTGGATGAAGTGCTGGCTGTTGGCGACTTCGCTTTTCAGCGCAAATGCATGAATTTCGCGAAACAGCTCCAGCATCGCGGCGCGACAATCCTGTTCGTTTCGCACAACATGTTCTCCATCAAGACCATGTGTCAGCGCGTGATCTACCTGAAGAAGGGTCAGATCGTGTTCGATGGTCCGACCGCGGAGGGCTTGAAGATCTACGAAGCCGACAGCCGCTTGGCCGACGTGCCGTGGTTCGACGAACCGGAAGGCGGGCGACGCATCACATTCTCGGACGTGCAGCTCCTCAACCAACGCGGCGAAGAAAGCACGGTGTTTGACTTCGGCGAACGCATGAGCGTGCGTCTGAAATACAAAACCAAGGGCCGCGTGGAGCGCCCGGACGTGCGCATCGGCTTCGATCGCGACGACGACACGCATTGCATGACATTCTCGACGCAGAGCGACGGCGCCTCGCCGGCTTATCTCGATGGCGAAGGCGTGATTGAGCTCAAAACGCCACCGCTGAAGCTGATTTCCGATCTTTACGTGTGCAACGTCGTTGTGCGCGACTTGGGCGGCAACATGCTAAGCGGCCAAATTGGCGGGCGATTCCACGTACGCCACCCGGATTTTTCCGCGGGCGTTTGGGGCGTTTTCCACGAAGGCGGCGAGTGGCGCGTCACAGCAGCCGAAGAAGCGACCCGCACTGAGGTAAAAGATGGCGTCTCTTGAGCTGACCGAACAACCGGCCATGACGATGCAAGAAGAGCGTCTCGCGCGGAACTTTGCTGAGTTCGAGCACTACGTCCTGCGTGCGCAGGGCTACCTCGCGCAAGGCGAGCTGGCCACAGCCGCCGCGCATTGCGCGATCGCCTCGCACATCGCCACACAAAATCACTGCGGCATCTTCTGGAGTCCGCGGCTCGAAAAAGTGCTGACCGATATCGGTCGCGCCGTCCCGACGCCGTGGCCAGCGCGCAAGCGGCCAACCGAGTTCAACCGCATTCTAGAAGTGTGCACGCAAGTGTCTGCCGTCGGCGGTCACACCAAGATGCTGTGCCAATGGGTGAAGGCCGACGCGGAGCGCCAACACTCGCTGGTGCTGACGCAGCACCGGGGACCGACGCCGGATTTCGTGCACGAGACGTTTGAAGCCAGCGGTGGGCGGCGCGTCGAAATGCTGAACCATCGCCCTGGAGGTCAGATCGAATGGGCCAAGCGCCTGCGCGAGATCGCCAAGGATTTCGACCTCGTCATTCTGCACACGCATTGCGAAGACTTGGTGCCGGTGATCGCGTTTGCGGAAACCGATAAGCATCCGCCGGTTTTGGTACTGAACCACGCGGACCACCTCTTCTGGTTCGGGCCGAGCATCTGCCACCTCTCGATCAATCTGCGCGACGCCGCGCAGGATCTGGCGATCGGCCGCCGCGGCATCGCGCCTGAGCGCAACATCCTGATGCCGACCCTGGCTGAAGGCATTGTGCGCACGCGCTCGCGCGAAGAAGCAAAGCGCGAACTCGGCATCGATCCGAACATGACAGTGATGATGTCGGCCGCGCGGCGCCCGAAGTATCGGACGATGCACGGCACGACGTTCGCGGACATTCACGCCGACGTGCTGGAAAAGCACCCGAATGCGATGCTGCTGGTGGTCGGCGCCGGTGAACCAGAAGACTGGGCGCCGGTGAAGGCGCGCTTTGGCGACCGTCTGCGCTCGCTGCCGGAGCAACCGCAGCCGAAGATTTTCTTCGAGGCAGCGGATATCTACGTCGACTCGTTCCCGTTTGTTTCATCAACGTCGCTGATGGAGGCCGCAGGCTACGGTACGCCGCTGGTGACAATCTTCACCTATCCGGAGGCGACGCGGATTTTCGGCATCAATCACGTCGCGCTTGTCGGCAACGTGATGCAGGCCCGATCGTTCGATGAGTATCGCGGCATGCTCTCGCAGCTGATCGACGATCCGGCACTGCGCGAGCGGCTGGGCACAAGCGCGAAAGAAGCCGTTGCGCGCGAGCACAATTTGCCGGGTTGGATGCGCTGGCTTGAAGGTGTTTATGCGCGGGCGCTTGAGCTGTCGGCGCTGGACAATCGTCCGATGCTGGAAGCGGTAGAGCGCCCTTCATTTGGCGAGCCAGATATCCGTCACGAAGACATTTTCGGCGGCAATTGGCCGACGGTGCGCGTGGTGATGAGCTATATGGGTATGCTGCCCCCGCACCAGCATTGGGCGCATTGGCAAGAGGTCCGCGCGCAGGGCGCGTTCAGCAGCAACGGCGAAGCGGCAAGCTATCTGCTGCCAGAATGGCTGAAGCGCTGGGTCAAAGACGGCATCCTGAAATTGCCGGAAGGCTAATCAGCGCGAGAGCAGCACGCGCGCCGCCGCCTTCGGCAAACTGCGCGGCGGAGTGAGAGCGAGCGCTTCGCCGATTTTGCCTTTACGGATGAGCCGCGCGGCGGTGACCGTCACGTACCAATCCACTTCTTTCTGATTCTCTGGCGTCAGCGTGCGCGCATGAGGCAATGCTGCGCGGATGAATATGCAATCGCTGGACTCAATCTCGAACGGACGATAGCGCGCGAGCTCCATGAGCTTCGCGGCGGCGGCGATACGCAGATGCGCTATCTCCTCCGCGCTCGACAGCGGCGCTGCAACCGCAATCATGCCCTCCAGCGTTGCGGCTGACTTGAGCGCGCCCGGCAAATCTGTGGCAAACGCGATGTCGGCGCGACCCGCGCGGCGGCGGAGCGCGGAGAGCGCGCCGAGTTGGGAGCCGACGGCCATCACGCGGCCGCTGACGATCGAGCTCGAAATGCTGGCGGTGTGGACGCGATACTTGCCGAGGACGCCCGGCAGATTGACCAGCGCGCCCTTCTCCGCGAGGCGCCAGAAGAGATCGCTGTCCTCCGAGTTCGGAACGTAGCGATAGCCGCCGACTGCTTCGATCGCGCTGCGGCGCGCCATCAAGAACGGGTGAATGATGTAAGGCTCGAGCGCCGGGGCCTTGGCAGCGTCGGCGTCTGACGGTGATCCTGGCTGCGGCAGGCCGGCAAGCGGCGCGCCGTGTTCATCCATGTGCTCCACGGCGCCGCCGACAGCGGCACATTCCGGATGCGCGTCGAGATAAGCGAGCTGGCGCGCGAAGCGATCCGGGAACGAGATGTCGTCGCTGTCGAAGCGCGCGATGAATTCGGCGCTGCAATGCTTCAGACCTTCGTTGAGCGCATCGACGATGCCGCCGTTTGGCTTGGTGACAACGACGATGCGTTCGTCGTCTTGCGAGAGCGCTGCAAGGATAGTGGGCGTTTCGTCGGTTGAACCGTCATCAACGATGACGATGCGGATGTCGCGTACGGTCTGTGCGCGGATGCTATCGACGGCTTCGCGCAGTGTCGCCGCGGCGTTGTAGGCCGGGATCAGGACATCGACGCGGACAGCCATACCTAAGACGCGCTAACGATCGGCGGCGGCGCTTCGCGGCGCGATGAGAACGAGGCGATCAGCGCTTTGCGCAGCGGCTTCGGCGCGATCAGGTGATAGGTGGCGCGCAGCGGGAAGGTGCGGAATGCGCCCCAGATCGCACGACGGATCTCATTGCGCGGCGCGCCTCGTTCAGCGCGCTCGGTCGCGGCGCTGACGAAATACTCGTAATACTGCCACATCACATCGCGATACGATTGCAGCAGGCCCTTTGGCGAAGGCCACACGCGCCACTCAGGCAGAGCGTGGCGGAAGAACACGCGACGGCCGAAGCCTAAGCGCCGCAAGCGCAACGCATCGTACGAACCAGGCGGACGCTGGCGGAACAACACACACGGCACCGGCGTGTAACGCAGGTTGCGCATGCGCGCGACGCGGAGCTGCCAATCCCAGTCCTGATCGCCGAGCAAGCTTTCATCGAAGAACCCAACCGCCTCGCGCACCGACGCGCGCACGATGGTCGCGCCGATCTGCGGGTAGTAACCCGAGAGCATGGATTGCACGAGCGCATCGCCGTGTTCGGGTGCGCGCACCGGCCACGGTTCATCAAGATGCCGGAGATTGTCATCAACTGCGATGACTTGCGCCATGACGCCATCAAGCTCGGGGTTTGCGTCTAGCAAAGCCAGATGCGGGCGGATGTGACTGTCGAGCCAAACGTCGTCGTCGTCCAAAAAGGCGATGTAATCGCCGCTCGCGACGCGAAGGCCGGCGTTGCGCGCAGCGCCTGCGCCATTGCGGCTGACCGGAATGTGCACTGCGTCGAATTCGTTGGCGATCGCGAGCGTACGCGGATCGTTGCCGTTGTCGCCGACGAGAATTTCGAACTTGATATCCGGCGCTTCGAGCGCGCGGATACTGGCCAGCGCCTGGCGCAAGCAATCCGGACGGTCGCGCGTGGGCACGACCACCGAAATTCGACGCAACCGAGGCTTGCTCATCTGGGCCGTCCTGACCACGACATGTGCCGAGCCGCTAGCCCTACACTGGAATCACTATCGCGCGGGTGATCAACAATTGCGTTAACGCACTGCCGCCTATTCGCGGCTTCCTCGGCGATTGCCGCAATTCTCTCGATAACGGTCACCACGTCCAGGTCCACTCTTCCCAGCGATCATAGGCGCCACGGAGCATGGCCTTGAAGATGCGGTCATTGTCGAAATGGGTGACAAAAGTGCGCGGCACCGTGCCGGGCGGGCGCGTCTCCTCGGCCTGCGCGTAGATCGTTTTGTAGCCAACCTCGCGCGCGGCCTGATCCGCCGCGTCGTTCCAATTGTCCGACTGACCGAACGGGATGGCAAAGATTTCCGGCGTGAAGCCGAGGCGTTGTTCGATCGTGCGGCGCGACTGCTCGAACTCGCGCTTGGCGCGTTCGACGTCGATCTCGCCGAAGTTACGGTGCGTCGCAGAATGGCTGCCAAGCTCGACGCCCGCTTCGCGCATGCGGCCGAGTTCATCCCAGGAGAGCACGCCGGTCTTTTCCCAATCGTGCTTCTGCTCTGACCATTCGGATACGATGAACACTGTGTACGGGATGTTGAATTCGCGCAGGATCGGATCGGCTTGCGTGAGCACCGTTTTCAGCGCGTCGTCGAAGCTTATGGCCAGATCCTTGGGCCCGCCGCCGTTCGCGGCGATCTCAGCGGGCGCGACAAAGCGGTAGCCGAGCTCAAGCGCCAGTTCGATTTGCCGGCGAAAGCGCGACGGCACGACGTCATTCACGCCGAATTCGGGCTGGCCAACAGAATGATAACAAAGAATGCGGCCGCGATTGCGTGGCCGCGGAAACGGCGTGACGGTCGCGAGCGCATGGCGCTCGCTGAACATGCGCGCGGCTTCAACGTGCTGACGGCGCAGACCCGCCTTCTGCACCAGAGCTTTAACTGCCTGCTTGACCACGCCTAACGCCTTCTGCCGTTCCCGTTCTGATGCCGAAAGCCGGTAGCCCGGTCCAGTCCTTTCACCCGTGGCGAAGGTCCCTTTTCAGCTGCCCGTCGCCGATGCCGCGGGCCGCTTGCGGGAAAGCATTTTTCGGACCGGCCGGTCGTAGATTTGGTCCAGCACGGCTGCTGCTAAGAGCGCAACGACCGCGACGATGGCCACGTTAACAATGCCGGGCAAATCAAGCTGGAAGCGCGCGATAGCGATGGTGAACCAACCCCAGAGCGGCACGTGCAGAATATAAACACCGTAAGACAGCGCCCCGATCGTGGCGCTCAGCCAATTCAGCGCGCCGCTCGCGTGGGAATTGGCGCACAAGGTTACTAGAGCGGGGAAAAGTAGGAGCGCGGCGAGAAGATCGTAGGCCGCGCGCCAAATCCCCGTCGCGGGAGCCATGAACACAAGTAGTAGCGCGACGTAGGCCACCCACGCGGGCAGTGCGCGGACACGCTCGTAAGGGCGTGTCTGGTAGATGAAGACGCCGGTGAAGAAGCCAAACACCACGCGGGGGAAGCCCGCGATGAAATTGTCCCAGGCGAAACCGCCGTCGAGTTGACCGAAGCCGAATGCAGTGGGCACGAGCAACACGCCCGCGATCGCCATGAACACTAGGCAGAAGCGCGGCGTAAGCCAACGAGCCGTGGCCGCGAAGATCGCGTTTACGAAAAGCTCGAAGAAGAGCGACCAGGACGGGCCATTAAGAGGGTACGGCGCGTTCGGCCACAGCGAAAGCCCGGGCGGGCACGGCAACATCGTGAGCGCAACCAAGGACGACGCGATCACGGTTGCCGCCGAATAATCAGCCCAGCCCCGGAGCGCGTAGATTAGCGCCAGAATGCCGCCTAGCGCCGCACCAACAAGGTAAAGCGGATAGAGCCGCACCAGGCGGATATGCATAAAGCCGTTGAACGAGAGGCCGGACTTGAGGCGCTCTCCGTAAACGTGCGCCAATACAAACCCGCTCAGGACGAAGAAAAAATCGACCGCGAGATAGCGCCCAGGCAGCAGATTCATCAGCACGGGCGAAGCCACGTGATCGGTGATTACCACGAGCGCCGCGAGACCGCGCATGCCGTCGAGCACAACAAATCGCTCTTTTGGTGCAATGTCGGCGCTAACCATGACGCTCCTGGGAGGTGCGGCGATTTGATACGCTTCGCGCTTCCGTGTTGTCGTGGAAACATATTCTTCGCAAGGAAGAGTTATTCGCGTTCAGGCGCGGCTCACTTCGTCTGCTTTAAATTGATGGGCACGTTTAGGTCGTCAGAAGCTCGGACAGTATCATTCAGGCCAACACTGCCCCCCAACCAGGAGCGGCGCGCCTCGGCTTCGGATGCGCCCATCTGCCTGGCATGCTGCGCGAGACAGACGCGCTGGCGTTGCTCGAAACCGCGCTCGACAGCGGCATCACGCATTTCGATACAGCGCCGCTATATGGCTGGGGCGCCGCTGAACCGTTGCTCGGCCAACTCGCGGCGCGCCGTCGCGACGAAATGACTATCGTCACCAAGGTGGGGATCGCGCCGCCTGACCTGAGGGCGCGCGCGATCGGCAAGCTCTCGGGCCGCGCACCCTCTCCACGCTTTGGGCGGTTTGGCGCTGATCAGGTGCAGGAGAGTTTTGAAGATAGCCTACGCGCGCTGCGGACAGACCGCGTAGAGGCGCTCTTGCTGCATGAGATTGAACTTGAGCACGTCACGGATGAGTTGCTTAGCGTACTCGAACGGCTAAAGCGCGACGGTAAGGCGCTGGCGCTCGGATTGGCGACGTCCGCCGCGCATAGCAAAGCCATCCTACGCGCGCATGGCGATCGCTTCGACATCGTTCAAATCGCGATGGATGCTGTATTCCCGACTACAAACGCGCTGCCAATTTTACATTCAGTTATCGCGAGCAGCATTGCGCTAAGACTTTCTCGCCTGTCGCGCGAAAACATACACGCATTTGAGGAAGAGACCGGTTTCCGACTGAGTGAGCCGGCGCATCGCGCGCAAATCTTACTGCGAATTGCGATGGCGAAGAACGTGCATGGCGTTACGCTCTTCTCATCCAGCCGCGCGGAGCACGTGAAGGCGAATGCCCAGCTCGCTGCAGCAGACACCGCACTTCTCGGCGCCGTCGAGCGATTTCAAGCGCAAGCTTGAGGTAAACGCGCGCACCGTTGGCGCGCATAAATCCCGCAGCGAATGTTATCGCGCAACAGCGCCATTGCGGTGCGCTACCGCATGAGCATGCAGCACGCCTCTGGCCATGCGCCAAGTGAGCGGCGCGCGGATATCGACTATCTGCGCGTTGGCGCCTTGCTGCTGCTGATCGTTTACCACACCCTTCTCGTTTACAGCGATGAGTGGTGGCGCGTTGAAAGCTCCCATCAGGGCGCGTGGGCCGATTATATCGTCAATGCGCTTACACCGTGGCGCATGGCGCTCGTGTTCGTGATCGGCGGCATGGCGGCCCGCTATATGATTGAGCGGGCGCGGCCGGGCGCATTCGTATTGGAGCGCGCGACGAAGCTGTTAACGGCGTTCGTATTCGCGGTAATTGTGCTGATCCCGATCCAACGCTTCGTGCGGCTCGACAACGATCACGCGCCGGCGATGAACTATCTGGCGTTCCTGTGGACGCGCGGGCGGCATGCGGTGGACGATCATGGCGTGTGGCTGCCAGATTTCGCCAATGCTTGGTTCTTGCCATACCTTTTCGTCTACTCGGTGATCGCTGCAGCGCTTTGGACGTACGCCCCACGACTTGTCGCCCATGCGCAACGCGCAATTGACGCGGCCCCAATCTGGATTCTGGCGGCGGCGTCTATGGGTTGGTACGCACTCGTTGAAAGCGCCGTCATTCCACAGCATCCGGTTTCCGGATTGCTGATACCGGACCCCGGCGCGCACATGCGCTTCCTGCCCGCATTCGCCTTCGGCTTCCTGATCGCCAAGAGTAGTGCCTTCACGGCCAAAACGCTCAGCGCGAAGGTGGCGATCTGGCTGACCACCCTCGCCCTGTTGCTTGCAACAATGGTGATGGAGCTCAATCTCACGGTTCACGGCCTAGGCGCATCGACGCGCGTGGAGTGGAATATTGTCCACGGCCTCTTTGGCGGCGCGATGCTATTCAGCGTCTTAGGTTTCGGATTCTGGGCGCTCAATAAACCAACGCCAGCCTTGACCTGGGCGAGCGACGCGATCTTGCCCGTTTACCTCATGCATCAGACAGTGCTGGTCGTCGTAGCGGACGCAATCGTGGATGAGCGGTTGCCGCTCGCCGTGGAGTTTCTGACGCTGATCGTCACTACGCTGCTCGTTCCGGTCGCCATTTATATGGCTTTTGTGCGCCGAACATCTTGGTTACGCGTTTTGTTCGGTTTGCGGCCCCACGCGCGCCCGATGCCAACGGATCATACAGATACACCAGCACCCACCACCGCTCCGGCGCATCGGCACTAGGGGCCACGCTTTTTGGTGGCTGCCGGTAGCAGTGGCGCGTGGCTTGTGGCAACGTCTCGCTATGCATTTTGGGGTCCGCTTCTTCATCGCTGCGTTTGCGTTTACGCTTTGCGCCATTGGCGTGGCGCGCGCGCAGGAGCAACCGCACGGGTTCGTCGACTCGTTTGCGGTGCTGGATGAATCCCGCTGGCGTATCGCGGACGGGTGGTCGAACGGCTCGTGGACGGCAAACGATTGGCGGCGCACGCAGATCCGGCGCATACCGAGCGGCATTCAAATAACGCTCGGCCGCAATCCTGGCGGGAGCGATAAGCGCTTCTCTTCCGGCGAGCTGCAATCGGAAGACGTTTACCAGTACGGCTATTTCGAAACGCGAATGCAGGCGCCGCGCGGCTCGGGGCTGGTGACTGGCTTTTTCACTTACACCCGGCCCACCGGCGAAAACAGCTGGGACGAAATCGACATCGAGATTCTAGGGCGCGATACCCGCTCCATTCAGCTCACCTATTTCCGCAATGGCCAGCGGCACATCGAAACCATCCCGCTTGGGTTCGATGCAGCGGAAGGCCTGCACACGTACGGCTTTGAGTGGCGCCCGGAGCGCATTCGCTGGTACGTCGATGGGCGCATGGTGCACGAGGAGAACGGCACAAACGGTCCAATCCCGCACCGTCGGCAGCGCCTCTACCTGCACCTCTGGAACACGGACACGCTTACCGAATGGCTCGGCCGCATCCTACCCTGGGAAGGTCCGTGGCGGCTCAACGTTTCGTGCGTCGCATACGCGCCGACGTATGAGAACCGTTCGCTTTGCGGCGAAAATTGAGGTTAAGGCGCGCGAGCCATGACGAGGCGCGGCGTTTGCACTAGACCGTGACCGCCGCCATGCCCTCGCCTCAAACCGCCACCGCAATCGTGATCGCCGCATACAACGCGGAAGCGACGCTCGAACGCGCCGTGACGTCTGCGTTAGCGCAGCCGGAAGCGGCTGAAATCTGCATCGTGGACGACGCATCGACGGATGGCACTGCGCCTTTGGCGCGTGCGCTGGCGGCGCGTGACGCACGTGTTTCTGTGCATGTCCTGACGCTGAACGGCGGGCCGAGCGTGGCGCGGAATTTGGCAATTGCATCCACCTCTTCGCCATGGCTCACCATTCTCGACGCCGACGATTACATGGCCGATGGCCGCCTTGCGGCGCTGCATGCGCTGAGTGGCGACGCTGACTTCGTCGCGGATAGGTTGGTCCGCACCCCTCTTGGTGAAGAACCGCACTGGCGGCGCGGTGAGCCGAATGCGCAAACATTGTCGTTCACCAGTTTCGTGCTGGGCAACCTCGGCGGCGCCGGCGCACTCGATATGGGCTTTATGAAACCGCTGATGCGGCGCGCTTTCCTTGACGCACATGGCCTGCGCTATCAGGCCGCGATGCGACTTGGTGAAGATTATGAGCTTTACGCGCGCGCGCTAGCGCAAGGCGCGCGGTTCGTCACGTGCGGCGAGGCTGGGTACATCTCGGTCGAGCGTCCGGGCTCTCTCTCCAAGGAACACAGCGAACGCGACCTGCAGCTGTTACGCGATTGCGACAAAGGCATCGGCGCGGTCCGCGCGTTCACTCAGGAAGAACGCCGAGCGCTTCACCGGCACTGGCAAAGCGTCGACCGTCGCCTGCAATGGCGTAGGCTAATCACGGCGGTTAAAACGCGCGACGCCAGCATGGCGCTTTCGGCGTTTCACACTGTTGACGCCGCCGCCTTTCTAGTCGGCAAATTGGCGGAGCAAGTGTGGCTCCGCAGCACAGGGCGTGGACCGCACCGGCCGCCCTTGTCCACAAGCGGGGCGCATTGAGGACTATGGAAAAAATGTCGCGCACCGCAGGTACAGGCTGGATCTGGTCAGACCCTTGCGGCGGCATGGCCTTGGCGTAGAACACCGGCAAAGGAAAACGCACCCATGTCATCGCCAATTTGGCACACGCGCCGGACGCTTCTTCGCAGCATCGCCCTCACCGCGGGCGCGGGATTGGTGACCGCCGCCTGTTCAACCATCCCCGCGACGCCGGACGACGTGGCGCAGCTTACCGAATACCGGCTCGGCCCGGGCGATCAGCTGCGGATCACCGTCTTCAACGAAGCGGAACTGACCGGCCAGTACATCGTCGGTTCGCAAGGGACGATCTCTTACCCGCTGGTCGGTGAGGTGCATGCCGCGGGACTGACGTTGGCGGAATTCTCCGCGCAGCTTCAAACTGCACTCGCCGCTTACATTCGCGCGCCCAACGTCAGCGTTGAAGTTGCCAACTATCGGCCGTTCTTCATCCTTGGCGAAGTGCAGCGCCCGGGAACGTATCCTTACTCGGCCAGCCTGACGGTTCTGAACGCGGTTGCGACGGCGGGTGGATTCACCTATCGCGCGAATCAAAATCGCGTTTTCATCCGTCACGCGAATGAGCAAGAAGAGCGCTCTTACCCTCTGACGATCGCGACTCCGGTTCTGCCGGGAGATACGGTCCGCATCGGCGAGCGCTTGTTCTAAATCTGTCATCGGCTCGCCGCATAAAGCGGCGCCGCGACGAATTAGTCACAACACAGCGGCGCAAAGCGTGCATGGCGCCAGGCGAAGACGACATCATTCTGGCTTTTGTGCTAGGATGGGTCCGTCTTCGAGCGAAGAATTACATCCGCCGAAGACAGGGGTGCGGTGGCGCCAATGAACATGATGAACAAAGAGCCGCCTGCTGGCCCGCCGGGTTATCCATCCGGATCATCCGCGCCGCAGGGCTTGGCAGAGTTGTTTGGCGTGACGGCGGCGATGCAGATGCTGCGTCGCCGGTTCCTAATCATGGCGCTTGTCGGCGCTACGGTGGCGGCGGCGGCGTTCGCGTTCCTCATGCTGCGTCCACCGACTTACACCGCGACTGCCCTGCTCCAGTTCAACCCGCGCCAAGAGCGTGTGCTCGATTCCGAAGCCGTCGTGGGCGCTTTGCCGCTGCAATCTTCGGCAATCGACTCTGAAATCGAATTGCTACGTTCGCCCGCCCTGATGACCGAGCTTGCAACGGCGCTTGGCCTTCAAGCGCAACGCAATGGCGGCGCGGTCATGTCGACCGAGGAAATCGCTAACAGCTTGTCGGGCGCCATCAACGTCAGCCGCCGCGGCATGACGTATATTATCGAAGTCTCAGCCAATGCCGGCGACCCGCAGCGCGCTCAGCTGATCGCCAACACCTACGCTGACGTCTACATCGCCAGCCAGGTTAACCAGCGCGTCGACACCGCCCAGCGCGCCAATTCGTGGCTCTCGCGTCGCCTCGCGGAACTCCGCGAAGACGTGCAAGCGAAAGAAAGCGCCGCGGAAACCTTCCGCGTGCAATCGGGGCTGATGGCCGCGCAAGGCTCGACGCTGGCGGAACAACAAATCTCGAACGTGCAGCAGCAAGTGCTGCAAGCGCAGGCCGACCTTGCAGAACGCGAGGCCCGCTATCGTCAAATCCAGGATCTGCGCCAATCCGGCGCGCCGCTCGAGAGCATCGGCACAGCGATTAACTCCGAAACCGTTCGCAGCCTGCGCGATCGCGAAGCTGATATCGCGCGCCGCCAGTCGGACCTTGAGAACCGCTATTTGCCGACGCACCCGGCGGTGCAGGCCATCCGCGCCGAGCGCGAGGATATCGAAAATCAAATCCAGCGCGAAATTCAGCGCATTACTGTGAATCTCGGCAACGAAGTTTCGGTCGCGCGCGCGCGCCTCGCAACGCTCCAGCAGTCGATGCGCGAAAGCACAGGCGAACTTTCGGGCAATTCGGCCGCAAGCGTACGCTTGCGCGAACTCGAGCGCGAAGCCGCCGCCAGCCGGCAAGTCTATGAAAGCTACCTGCAGCGCTATCAGGAAATCGCGGACCAGGATCAGCTCAACACGTCGGACGCGCGCTTGCTGGCTTATGCCGGCTTGCCGGGCGGCCCCTCTTCGCCGCAGCTGCGCATCTCTTTGGCGCTCGCCATCGCGCTTGGCCTGATGCTCGGCATCGGCGCCGGCGTGATCATGGAAATCCTCGATCAATCGGTAAAGAACGCGGACGATCTGGAAACCAAGGTTGGCTATCCCGCGATCGCTTCGATCCCGACCATCTCTAAGCGCATGATGCGCCAGATGCCGCCGGCGGAGCGACACCCGTCCGGCTATCTCGTGGGACGCCCAATGTCGGCGTTCACCGAAGCGCTGCGCGTTCTGCGCACGGTGATCGTTTATTCGAAGCTCGATTTTTCGGTCAAAGTTGTCGCCATCACTTCGGCGCTGCCGGACGAAGGCAAGACGACGATATCAATGTGCTTGGCGCGCGTTGCTGCCATGTCTGGCCAGCGGGTCTGCGTCGTCGACTGCGACTTGCGCAAGCAATCGATCAACGACGTCATCGATATCGAGACGGATGTCGGCATTCTGCAAGTGCTGGCCGGCGAGGCGCCATGGCGCTCGGCGATCATCCGCGATCCGAATTCCGACGCGCACGTGCTCCCGGTCGCCACGTCGGGCTTCACGCCGCGCGACGTGTTCGGCTCGGAGGCGATGGAGCGTCTCGTGAGCGATCTGCGCGCGCACTACGACCTCGTGATCCTCGACTGTGCGCCGATCCTCGCTGTCGCGGAAACACGCATCCTGGTGAAGCAAGCGGATACGACCGTGATCGTAGCGCGCGCTGGCCGCTCGGCCATTGGCGCGGTGCGTACGGCGGTTCAGCAGACCGAAGGCGCCGGCGGCAAGGTCCTTGGCATCGCGCTCAATTGCGTACTGCCGCATTGGCAGAGTTACGCCGACAGCCTCTATTTCTACCAGTCCAAGTCCTATTACAGCGTCTCCTAGCGCGCACGCGTTACGGCAGCCATCATCGCATCAGCCACGCGCTCGCCAATGGCGGGCGCGTGGTTCGTTTCCAGATAGGCGCGGCCGCGTTGCGCAAGCATGGCTTTGAGCGCTGTGCGATCGCGGAGTTGGAGTGCAGCGCGCAGAACGCCCACGGGATCAGCAGCGACGAGCAAATCGCGATTGGCGCGCACGCTGAGGCCCTCACAGGCCTTTGGCGTTCCAACGACCGGGCACCCGAGCGCCATGCCATCGAGCACTTTCAACTTCACGCCGCTGCCGCTGGTAACGGGCGCAAGGAAGACACCGGCGCCCGCTAGCGACGCGAGATCGGGGATGCGGCCGGTGAAGCGGAAACGCGCTGCATCGAATTGAGACGGCAGTTCATCGGGATGATCGCCTACAACTTCGATGAACGCGTCATCAGGCAGTGTGAGTTGAACTGCTGCTCCGGCGAGCGCACGAAGCATCACGACGTTTTCGCCGTAGCGCATGTTGCCGAGAAAGATGAGCCGCCGGCCTGGCGCAGGCGTGTTGGCATGCGTTGCGATCAGCGGCGGCGCGCTCATCACGTGCGCGCCCGGCTGCGCGATCGCGGCGGCCTCGCGCGGCGAAGTGAAGAGCACCAGATTGGCGCGGCGCAACATCTCTTGCTCATAGGCAGCGCAGCGCTCCGCCTCGGCACGCAAGATTGGCCGTGCGAAGGCGCGTGCTATCCCAGCGAGCGGGCCCACACGGCGGGCGAGAAAGCCCATCACTTCGTAGTTTTGGCCAGCCGCCTGGCGATAACGTTCGGAGAGCAAATCGTCATAGTCCACGATCAGCGAGGTTCTGGCAGGCAGGCGCGACGCGAGCGGCGCAAGGCGTAGCATGTCCACGTAGACGGCCGTGGCCCCACTCTCCTCTACCAACTCAGCAACACGCGCGCGCAGATCACCGCTGTAATAGAGCCATGTTTGGAGCGGCAGGTTCCATAAACGCGCCGCGTTCAGCGCAATGGCCGGCGGCCACGGCATTGGCAGAAAGTCTAAGCCTTCGTCGCGAGCGTCGCCGGCGGGAGCGCCAACGACGACGAGACGTGGCTCAAACTGCAGACGCGCTTGCTCGATGCGCTGGCGCAGCATCACGGCACGCCCACTCTGCTCCGCATAGGGATGGCGGCTTAGCAGCATGAGGAGAGGCGACTTAGCCACGCGGGGGCTCCGTCGCTTGCTCAAACACACGCTTCAATTCGTCCTTCGGCTGCAAGAACACGTCCGGCGGCGCTTGCAGCATGCAGGCGCGCGCCGCGGCGATGCGTGTGCGATCCAGTGTCTCAACGAACGCGGGTAGTGTTTGCTCAAGCGGCTCGGGCAGCGTGAAGCCAAAGCCGTGCGCGTCGATCCAGCGACCTGTTTCGCTGTCAGCCGGCGCGATGGGCGGCGTTGCGTAATAGCCGCCCTCGTAGAGACGGTTGGGGAGCAGCCATTTTGAATTGGCGCCCGGATCGTGGAAATCGCCGGCCCACACGAGGTCGACATCGGCATAGAGCGCCGCAAGATCGCTTGGCCAAGCATAGCGGCCGCCGAACGACACCTTGGCCCGGCCGGCGAGGCCTTGTTCAAAATCGCCGAGCTCCGTGCGGGCGGGCGCGCCCCGCATGACGATCGACACGCGCTCAGGAAACCGATCGGCCAGCGCAAGCAATAGCGCCAGCGAACGCCGGCAACGCAAATTGCCGAACCAGCCGATGCGCAGCAGGCCTTCGCGCGAAACGTCCGCGCGTGGGCGCGCGCCGTAGTCGAAGCCCCAAGGCAAACGGTTTTCGATCAGAAGCGAACGCACGCGCCTAGGATGGCGCTTGTCGAAATACTCGCGCACGAACGCAGGCGAACTCACAACGACAAGCGAAGTCTCCGCCAACAAGCGCCGCTCCAATGTGCGCATCGCAGCGCCGATTGGATCTTCGCGCGTCATGAAGCGATGCACGTCGAGGCATTCATAGACCAAGCGCGCGTTCGAACCGCTCATGCGGCGCGCCCAGCTGGCGAGCGCGAGCATGTCGAGATTGCGCGCGTAGATAACATCGGCGCCGCGGAGAACATCGGCATGCGGACGAATGAGCGGGCGCGCGCCCCACAGCGTGGCGATGCGTTGTGCGAAAGCAGCATCGCGCGTTTCGCCGAGATCGACATTGCGCCACGGCGCGTCGATCGCCTCGCCACGCCGCATTGTAAACGCCTGCACGTCCACACCGGCGTGCTCGAACGCCTTGATCCGCCGTTGAGTGGCGGGATCGCGGGCGTCGTGGCCAAAGAAGATCAGCTGAGGCAAGCGCGTTTCCGGAGACAGACGTCCCTCTTCGTCCCAGGTTAGCGCAAATAAAGGGCTAAAGCGTTTACGCCTCGGGCGTAGCGCTCACATTGCGGCGGCGGACCACGACGCGTTCGGCGGCCTTGGCGCGCGACTTCAGCGCCACGCTAGGTTTCCAAAGCTCGCCCCGTTTGCGGAGCGAAACCAAGGCATCCCACAGCAGCAAAGCGTCCGTCGAGATTGACCAGGAGAGCGCGTAAACCTTGTACTGGCTCGCCTCTTCTTCGCTCGCGTCCGCTACAGCGGCGACGCCAACTACGCCTGGGCGCGCACTGAGGTAGTAGCGCTTGGCCGTTTTCAGCGGGTCTAGTTCGGCTTGCGACAGCGGCGATGGGCCGACGAGTGACATATCGCCAGCAAGCACATTGAAGAGCCGAGGGAGACGTTCAAGCGCACGGCGCCACTTGGCTTCGCGACCTTCAGCGTGGTTTGCGATCGAACTTAGATCATTCGCAGGCGCGGGTCCGCCGACAGCCAGACGCTCAATCTTCGCCGTTGGCGGATCAATTCGCATCGAGAAGCATTTGAAGGTGCGCCCGCCGTAGCCGACACGTTCTTCCGCGCGAAATACCTGCGAGGGATGGCGCAGCTTCGCTTGCGCTGCCGTGACCAGCATCACAGGCAACCAAACGGGCGCCGTCGTCAGCGTCAGCGCAATATCGAATATGCGCTTCGCCAAACCACCGAGCACCGCGTCGTAAGACACAACGGGAGCTGTCGCGAGGTCGCGCCGAAGGGCCGCTTCAAAAGCGCTGCACTCTTCCGCGTTCTGCGCCCCGGGCAGGTCATGCGACCCGCGAGGCATCTGGATGAGCATTGGCAAATCCTGAGCCGTCGTCCCAAATCGGAGATTAGAAACCCTAACGGAAAGTGCAACGGCTCCCGCGTGACGCGAGAACTATATTTTGGCGACAAACGCTGTCCGGACGCTTGCGCTGCGCAATCGCCTTCAAGGGCTGTGTATAAGTTGACTGCATTAAGGAGCCGAAGCCGCTTGAGTGCGTTGGGCTTGTAGCCGCATGCTGGGGATTGCGCCAAACCCACCATGAGCGCAAAAACCGGCGCCAATACGCTGGGCAGGGGAGATTCGGTGACGTCACCTATGACAAGCGACCGGCCACGCTATGAGCCCGGAACGCTTGGCGCGGCGACGCTTCGCGGCCGCAGATCTCCACAACAATCCCTAGCCTGGAGCCGCATAAAGCGAGGCGCAGCACGCCAAGGCGCGCTCTTCATCGGCGTCGCCGTGATCGTGGCCGCAAGCGGCATCGCCTACGACGTGGCGGGCGGCGTGAATCCTCTATCTTCCGCACTGTTTTGGGGGCCGTTGGCGTTGGCGCTCGGACTCGCTGCAGCGCTTTTGCGCGAACTTTCGCGAAATACGGTCACCTCCCTTTCCAGCCTTGGTAAGCATCGCGGCTACGCCGTGCTGGGCGCCGCGCCGGAACTCACCGATCGCGCGCTGCGCCAGTTGCCGCCGGACCAGCGCACGCCGCTCGGCTGCGTCGCGTTTCAGCCGGCTTCGAATTTCGCAACAGCATTCCGCGACCTTCAAAGCGCGATGACGGAGGACCGGTTTGTGTCCTTCATCGCCGCCCTGCCCGACGAAGGCGCGACGACAGCCGCTCTCTGCACGGCAGTTGCGGCGCAGCAACAAGGCCGCAGTGTCGTCATCGTCGACTGCGACATCCGCCGCCGCTCGCTGACCAAGTCGTTCGGGCGAAATCCTGATTACGGTGTGCTTGAGCTTTGCGAACAGCCGGACGCTTGGCGCGAAGTCGTTGAGGAAGAAGAAGAGACGGGTCTGCACTTCTTGGGCGCCGCCCGACCCCGCAATCCGTGGCGCTCGATCATTGGTTCTCCCGGTTTTGGCGCGCTCATGCGCAATCTGCGCAGCGAATACGATCTCGTGGTCCTTGACTGTCCGCCAGCGCTGGCGAGCGCTGAAGGGCCGGTGGTGGCGGCGATGGCGGACAAGTGCGTTCTGGTCACAGCATGGGATCGCACCAAGCTCAACTCGGTGCGCAGCGCGATGCGCGCGGTGCAACGCCGGCAAGGCCTGCGTACCGGCGTTTACGTCAATCGGGTTCCACCGCAATTCCGCTTCGGTCGTTTGCGGCCCGACTGAAACTCGGCTGCGCCGCCAACATGCCGTCGGGCGCCAACGCGCCGCCGATGGCGATGGCGAGTTGCGGAAACACCGGCGCTAGATTGCCCTGAAACTCGCGCGCATGAGCCCAATCGGGTGTGGCTGGCCGCGGCACAACGCGCACGGCGCCCCGGCCTGTTTTGCGGCGCACCAAGTCCTGAATGAAGGGCGCCGCGGCGCCGCCTCCGACAGCAATCGCCTGCACTTCCGTGCGGCCGCGCGCGGCGGCGTCATCACGAACGATGGCGAGGCTGTGGTCGTACGCCTGTGTCAGCGCCTTCGCGAATTCCTTGAAATCGGCGTCGCGCTCGATATCGCGCATGGCGAGCGACAGCGTTCGGCCCTGGTGGCGGAGCGTGGCTTTGCCATCCGCAAACACGCCTTCCTTGATGTCGCGCATCTGGCGCATGAGCACGGTCCACAGATCCGCTTTTTGCTCGGGCGTCCGCGCCCAGGCAGCCGTGTCGAGCACCATGTTGGCGATGACATTGTCCACGAAATCGCCCGCCTGCTTCAGTGTTACACGCGCTTCCGGCAGTTCGAGCGTGCGGTTGCCAAGGCGCGCAAGCGCGGCGATGTCGGTGGTGCCCGCGCCCATATCGACCACAATCATGTGCGAGCCTGAATCGGCGAGGCCGATCGAAGTATAGGCTGCAGCCGCCGGCGCTTCGAAGATCAGGCCCATGTCGAGCGGGCGGGCGTTTGCCATCGCCTTCGGCAAGAGATCGCTGATCGTGTTCATCGCCACCCCTTCGGGCGACAGCATCCGCCGGCCCGCAGCAGCACGAAACGCTTCCGCTTCACCAAAGAGTTTCAGGATTGCGTCGTGCATGCCAGCGCTATCACCGCTGCGCCACGCGGGCGCAGCGTAGCGGCGGGCAATGTAAGTGGCTTGCGAAAGGACTGGATCGGCCATACGAGCGCGCTCGATCGCGGCGAGCAGATAGGCCAAGTAAAGCACGATCAGGTCGCGCATCTGGAAAAGACGATGAGGATCGATAGAGAGCGGCGCGTTCGTGTTCAGCGCGCGCTCAAGATCGCTGACGCTGAGCAGCGTCTTGAACGATTTGAGCGCCACGCGCTTTTTTGAAGCCAACGCGTCGGCGCGCGCCAGCGCCGCACGTCCGAAGAGCACCCGCCCATCATCGACGAAGACAGCGCTGTCCAGCAGGAACGTGTTGCCGTGCGGTTCGTGGCCGCTGAGCTGGAGCGGGCGAATTTTGCTTGGATCAAAGCGGCTCCACGCGCCCATAGGCGCGGCCGCCGCTTTGGAATATGCGGTGCCGAAATCGATGCAGAGCGTCCAGTCGCTCATTGCCGCTTCTTCTTCCGCCCAATCGGCGCGACGCGCGGCTTCACCAGAACGTCAGCCCCACGCGTCACACCCCGGACCTGGATACGGACATTTTTGGGCTTTTTCGAGCCTGCAACGCTGAGGTCGTGCAGCGCAGCATCGTAGGCGACGCGATCGCCGACGACGCCCAGCCTCGAAAGCCCGCGTTTGCGGCCGGCGCGGGCCAGCGCTTGGGCCAAGAGTGACGCAGCGTCCGCCCGCGCGGCGGCGGTCTCCGCGCCCTCGAAGGCGTCCAACTCAGCCAACGCCTCCGCGAGCGCGGCATCCGCCTCGGCCCACGCGGCCTCGGCCAAGGCGCTGCTCAAAGAAGCGGCAGGCGCCGCACGTTTCCGTGCGGCGCCCTTCTTTTTCTTCGCCCCTGATTTGGGACGTTTGGTCTTGGACTTCGCGGCCGCGGCCATTTTCCAGGTCCGTTTTCCTGATTGAGCGCCGGCCGTCAGAGTCTAGAGACGCAGGCTCAAGCCGAGCGACAGCGCGTTCACTTCGTAGTCGCGATAGGCATCCACGCCCGACGAATCCACTTGGTCGTACGTGTAGCGCGCGCGTACCGCGACGCGGCGATTCATCAGGTAATCCGCGCCGAGTTCGCCGTGCGTGTAATCGTCATCGCGATCGACGACGTCATACTCGCGCGTGCCAAAACGCGCACCACCCGTGAGGATCACGTTGCGCAGCAGTTCGTGATCGACGCGGCCGCCATACTCGGTCTCGATGTACGGGAGGCCGTAGGCGCCGCCAATGACGTCTTCGGCGTTACGGCGCGCATGGAATGTCAGCGTCGTCAGACGCGTGATGTACCATTCGAGATTGCTGGCGACGGCAAGACCATCGGTGGAACCGAGGACCGGTGAGTTATAGTCCCGCTCGAACTGACCGACAGTGATTTCACCGCGCATCAGATCAGTGAAATTAATCGTGGCGCCAACGCGAATGTTGGTGCCTTCCGAGCTTTGGCCGGGCGCATTGTCGTAGTCGCGTTCATCCGCGGATGCTTCGAGCACGGCGCCGAGGCGCGGTGTGATTTCCGCTTCGATACGGCCACGCAGCACATCTTCCGTATTGTCGCGGAAGGATTGCGCGCCATCGAAGCTGTATTCGCTGCGCGCCACTTCGCCGGTGACGAGGAAACGATTGAACGCGTGCGTCACGCCGATCGAGGTATCGGTGCGATCGTATTCAATCGGGTCGAGCGTCAGAGGTGAATCCGGGTCCGTACGCGGTTCGACTTGATGCGCGATGCCTGCAACGGCGGTCACGCGGGTGTGGGCGCCCACATCGAGACGGCCAACGCCGCGCAGATAGTGCGTATCGGAATCTTCACTTGAGAAATCTTGGTGACTGGTGGTTTCCACCCCGCCTTCGATCGAGAGCGCGTGACGCGTCCAGTTCGACGACAAGCGCGCATTTGCGCCGGCGGTGTAGATGATGTCGTCGTCGGCGAACGCATCGTCTTCAGCAAACAGGTTGTCGGTGCTGGCGACGCCGAAATCGAGCGAAGCATTCAGGTTGAAGCCGCCGAAGCGCTTACCCAACGGATCGTATTCGGGACGCGCCCGGTCACGCACAGAGACGCTTTCGTCGCGGTCCTGCGCGAAGGCGTGCATCGGCGCGAACGCGATCAGCGAGGCGGCAAATGCCGACAGAAACGAGTTGATGCGCAAAATCAGTCCCCCTGGAGCGGCCAAAACCGCTGCGGTGGACAGGCGGGATTGGCGGAAAGCGCCCCTAGGTGCCGCCGGCGGAGCACCTAACGCAACATGTTGCGCGTGCGGCGGGAAAGCCACGCCGAGGTTAAGCGCAGGCGTTTTTGCAGTCTTCATATGCGGGATCTCCCCCTCCCGCGGCGCACGCCAAAGGAACGCGCGTCGCCGCTCGTTAAGAGGATGATCTTTGAAGTTGGTTAACCAACCGAAACCGGTTGGGAGCGCAGGGTTAAGGGGCGCCCGCGGTAGCCGTATGGACCCAATCAAGGCCCATCGACCCCACAGTCCAAATAAGCACCCAGAAAACAGCGCAGTAGGCCAGTAACCCGGTCACAACCATCCAGCGGGGCACGGGTTTTTGCCGTTGCTCCGGCGCCTGATCCGAAGCACGGTTCTCAACCGGTGGCTGAACGAGTGGCGGGCGGCGCAAAGCCCCCAAAGCTGTACTCCAACGACTCGCCAAAGGCGCGACCCACCCACAACGACTCTACCTGCAGGATGGTTCCAAGCAAGGTTACCGCTGCAATCCTTACCCAATCGCGCGACTGGGATTGCATTGCACAATGAGCGCATGGCAAAGGTTTCTAGGCCATTAGCAAGGGAATGGCCGGGGGTTGAAAAGACCTATGGCGAACCAAATGATCGAGACGGGTTCGGCAGTCCGAATTCCGTTTCGAGGCCGGCAGAATGCGGGCGAACGATACCGGACTGCGGAGGCGCGCGTCGCTCACCGCATTACCGATCGCCGCCTTATACGCAAAGTGCGCGCAGCCAACGGCCGCCTGAAGCGCGCGTTCGATCTCGCAGTTGCAGCAGCGGCGCTTCTAATCCTGGCGCCCGCGTTCCTGACGATCGCTCTCTTGATCAAGCTGACCGACCGCGGCTCAGTGTTCTACCGGCACACGCGCGTCGGCCGCCAAGGCGAACGCTTTGAGTGCCTGAAATTCCGCACGATGGCGACCGATAGCGAAGAGCGCCTGGCGCACATCCTGGTCACCGATCCGCAAGCTGCTGCCGAATGGCAAGAAGGCCAGAAGCTGCGCAACGATCCGCGCATCACCAAGATCGGCGCCTTTTTGCGTAAGACGAGCCTGGATGAGTTGCCGCAGATCTGGAACGTGTTGCGCGGCGACATGAGCATTATCGGCCCGCGTCCGATTACGCGCGCAGAGCTCAATCGCTATGGCAAAGATCGCCGCTACTACCTGCTTGTGCGCCCAGGCATCACCGGCCTGTGGCAAGTCAGCGGCCGTTCGAGCACGGGCTATGAGCGTCGCATCCGCTATGACCGCGAGTATCTCGAAGAATGGTCATGGCTCGGCGAGTTCTGGATTTTGCTTATGACGATCCCGGCAGTGCTCAAGACTGAAGACGCCTGCTGATCTCGCAACGCAGACAACAGTAGAAGCGAGGATTAGCGCGGTTTTGCGCGCGTCTAAGTTTGGCTTGCGCCTGCGTTGTACGCCTTCTCGCCGGGCCGTGGATCGCGGCGCTGGAGTGGCTTGAAGACCCCTGTGCCGGTCATCAATGTGCGATCGCCGACCCAGATGCGTCCGCGCACCACGTAGAGATCATCAGCCGTGGAAAGCACTTCGCTCGCCCCTTCGACCCAATCGCCGAGATGCGCACTCGATAGAAAATCAATATTGAGCCGAACCGTCACCCAGAACGATGACGTCTCGTACGAAACGATGTTGCCCCACGCCATGTCGGCAAAGCTCATCAGCATGCCCCCGTGCGCGTTGCTCATGCCATTGGTGTGATATTCCTCGACGCGGAACGCCATGGTGAATCCGCGCTCTGCAGGGCGGCGATAGAGCGGGCCAATCTGGCGGCCGAAGCCGCGGCGCCAATCGAGTTGCGTGTAACCTTCTGGAATCTCGAACTGCGCGGGCGCGGCGACATCATCACTCATGGGCGCATCATACACGCGCGGCCGCAAAAAAAGCGAAGGGCGTGGTCGCCGGGGAAAGCAACCACGCCCTTCGCCACCGAAGGCCGCCCAAGGCCTAACTGGTCCAGATCACTCGAAAGCGAGATCGTCGTCTTCGGCGTCGAAATCTTCGACAAAAATGTCTTGCACCGGCGGCGCGGCCTTCTTGGCCAGCGAGCCACGCGGCATGCCGTTGATCATGTCGCTGCGCACATCGAACCGCGCTGCGCGAATCGCCGGATGGAAGCCAACATTATGAAGCGCGATCATCACGTCCTGGCCGCGCTCGCGCCAGTACGCTTCGATCTTTTCCTTCAGCGCCGCTGCGCCTTCGCGGGAGCAATAGTCCGCGGGTTCATGCGAACTCGAGCCGCCCGTGGCGACCCAGTCTTCGCCGTCTGCAGCGGCCATTCGCAGTGCGTAGGAGGACATTTGCAATCTTTCGCAACAGAAGAAGTAAAATTCGGGCTGCGATAAAGATGACAAAAAAATCCGCATCCGAATACTGCACTGAAGTGCAGTATGACGACTTAGTTTTTACATGAGCCGAACGTCAGATGCGCGGCCTATAACGAACGGCATAGACCTCAAAAACCCCTGCCCAAACAGGCATTCGCATGGTCTTCTCCGCGAGCTATGAGCGTGACGAAGCCCTTCGTTCTATTGATTGAGGACGACGCGGCCTCTGCGGAAGCACTCACCATGATCCTGCGCGATTGGGGCGCTGAGGTTGCTCACGCACAAGACGCGTCCGCCTTGCCCCAAGCTTTGGGCGCACGCGCGAGCACGTTGCACTGCATCATCACGGATTTCCATCTCGGGGACGGGCCTGACGGCGTGGCGCTGGCTCAGGACGTTCGCGCACTGGCGCCTCGATCGAGGGTGCTGGTGCTTTCAGGTTCTTTTCACGGCAGAGCGATGATCGCTGCACAGGCCGCAGGTTTTCATTTCATGCATAAGCCAGCACGGGCGGACGATATCCTGGCGTGGCTCGAGAAGCGGTAGCCGCTTGCGACAGGCGTTTCGGCGCCCAAAGTACGGGACATGTCTTTAATGAACGCGTTCGACGTCCAGCGCCCGATGCGCGCCGAAGGCATCCTCACCGGCGCCATCGGCATCGTTTCCATCATCGTCCTTGTTCTCGCCGCGATCCTTTGGAGCAGCGAGCGCTTGAACCGCCACGAGGTTGATATCGTCACTCGAGTCAGATCTGCACGCTCCGAAGTCGTCCAGCTTTCGCAGGCGCAGAACGACGCGGAAGGCCTTTCGGCCCGTTACGTATCAACGCACGCGCGCGGGCTGCTCGACGAGTTCCAACAAGCGAAAATTGAGACGCGCGCGCACTTAGACGCCTTGCGTCGCATCGTAAGTGACGACCCCGAGGCTCTGAGCGCAGTTGATCGCATCGAGGCGCTGGTTGATCAGCGGTTTGAAATACTCGACTCTGAAGTCGCGACACGGCGCTCGGCGGTTGCCAGCGACCATAGTGTCTACATCGCGTTTCGCCGGGAGACGACCTCCCTCTTCCAACTCCTCAACTCCCGCATCGATGCGGCGCGCGCGGCCGAAGACCGGGCGCGCGTTCAGCTCGATATCATCGCCGTCGCGCTGGCCGCGCTAACTTTAATTGCGTCCGCCCTCGCGATCATCGCGCTGAGAAGAGAGCGCGAGCAGTGGCGCATGGCGCACGAGGCGACGGAGGAAGCGCGCGCCCGCGCCGCCGCCTCGGACCTAGCAAAATCGCGCTTTCTGGCGGTTGCCAGCCACGATATGCGCCAACCTTTGCATGCGCTGACTCTTTATCTCAGCGCACTGGAGCGGCGCGTCGAAAATGCGGAAGCGCGCGACATCATCAAGAAGATGGACCGGGCCACGCAATCGATGGTCGGCATGTTCTCGATGCTACTCGATCTGGCCCGCGTGCAAGCGGGCGTGATAACGCCGGAATTCACCGATGTATCGCTGCAGGATGTGATCGACGGGTTGGTTGCCGAAAATCCAAGCGGCAAAGTGGACGCGAAGTCCGCGCTGACCGTGCACACAGATCCGACTTTGTTGCAGCGGATTCTCGCGAACCTCGTAAACAACGCGATGAAGCACGGCGGCGGCAAAGCTCAGCTGACAACGCGGGCAGAGGGCGGCTACGCGTTCATCGACGTGGTCGACAACGGCCCAGGCATTCCGCTGGAAGACCAAGAGCGCATCTTCGAGGAGTTCGTGCGTTTGGAGGGGCGGGGCGAAGGTCTCGGCCTTGGACTTGCGATCGTGAAGCGGCTGGCTGATTTGCTCGGTATCGAGATCGCCCTCAAATCAGCGCCGGGGCAAGGCACGCGCTTCACTCTAAGACTACCGCTCGCGACGAGCGAAGGTCCCAGCAGACAGGACGACAGCAAGGAGGGAGCGCTGCGGGGCGTGCCCGTGATCGTTATGGACGACGAGCAGATGGCGCGCGAGGCGATGATGGCCACCCTGATCGACTTTGGCGCCGAGGTGCGCGCCTGTGCAAACGGTGAGCAAGTCTTCGCTGAACTCGACAATGGCTTTAGGCCGCGGCTTTTGCTGCTTGATTTGCGCATCGATGGAGAGTGGCGCGGCATCGACGTGGCGCGGCAGGCTGTCGCGACCATCGAGCCGCCGCCACGCGCAATCATCGTAACGGGCGACACCGGCCCAGAGGCGCTCGCTGCCTTACGCGCCTCCGGTTACGCGTGGCTGATCAAGCCCGTCGATCGCAACGATCTGCTCACCGCCGCTGCGGCGCAGCTTCAAGCTAGTGAGACTTGAGGCGGGCGATCGCTTCAGCGCGAGTCCGCACGCCAAGAGCACGGTAAATCGCGGCCAAGCGAATCTTCACCGTGCCTTCAGCGATATCGAGCGTGCGTGCGATTTCTTTGCTCGCCTGCCCTTTCAGGAGCTCATTCAGAACTTCCTTCTGGCGCAGGGTGAGCTTGTCTTGCCCCGCCTCAGCAGTGGCAGTGGGCGATCCGATGCCGGCGCCGGGCTCACGCTTGCCGATGGCCGCTGGTACGAAGATCCGGCCGTCCAGAATCGAACGAAGCGCCGCCGCGATCTCAGCGGATGGCAACGACTTCGGAATGTAGCCGTTCACGCCAGCACTCAACGCCGCGAGTATTTCAGCCCGCTCTTCCCACGCGGACACGACTGCAATCTTCGCTTCGGGAAAGCCATCACGCAGCGCCGCCAGCGCTTCGGCGCCGTTTACGCCGGGCATGCGCAGATCGACGAGAACGAGATCGCCCGCACCCTCGTTGGTGAGCATCTCGATGGCTTGATCGAGTGTTTCCGCCTCGCGAACTTCAGCGGCGCCGAGTGAGTCGATCAGCAATTGCCTGAGGCCACTGCGGAACAACTCATGGTCATCCGCCACCAATGCTCGAATCGCCATCGTCGATCGCACGTTCGTTGGTCCGCCTCATCGAGTCGGACAAGCCCAAAGAGGCCACGACCATGCGACGGATTCCCGCGTCGCTCAACAACCAAGTTGCAACACGCCCGCCGAGGTTGCGGTAAGGACGATTACGGCGACGCCAAGCGTGTGGGCGCCAGCGCAGCCTGCTGCCCCGCCGTCTCGCTGGCTCTCACTTGTCGCAACGTATTGATGCGCTCGCGTTCGATCGTGAACAGTTCAAGCGCGCGGCCTTCAAGGTTTCGACCGTTGGCGACACGCAAGCTCATGGGATTTACTTGCTGACCACGCAGTGAAACCTCGTAGTGTAGGTGCGGCCCCGTCGAACGGCCTGTGGTGCCGACATAGCCGATCACCTGCCCTTGATGGACGCGCTGCCCAACACGCAGGCCCCGCGCAAAGCGCGACATATGCGCATACGCCGTCTCATAGCCGTTCGCGTGGCGGATGCGGACATAGTTCCCGAAGGAACTGAAAGGACCAGCGCGCTCAACGACGCCATCACCGGCGGCCAGAATTGGCGTGCCTATGGGCGCCGCGAAATCGGTGCCTCGGTGCATCCGCGAATAACCAAGGATCGGGTGACGGCGCATGCCGAAGCCAGATGAGAGACGCGCGCCGTTGATCGGGGTCTTCATCAGGAAGCGACGCGCGCTCTTGCCGTCGGCGTCGTACCAATCTGGTTGCGCATCACCTGGCGCCATGAAGCGATAGAACTCGCGCATACCGCGGCGCGTCTGCAAGGAGACGAACAACAAATCGCCGGTGCGGACGGTATTGCCTTCGTCGTCATAGTATCGCTCGAACACGAGTTCGAAATGATCGCCTGGATGCACGTCGCGCTGGAAGTCGACGTCGTACGCGAACGCGTCGGCCAGAGCTTCGATTTCGCGGTCTGTCGCGCCGAGTTCCAGAGCGCTTGCGTAGAGCGTCGTCCGCACCTCTGCGGCGATGCGCGCATTTTCGAACGTCGTCGGCATTTCGACTTCGCGCGCGGCAAAAGCCCCATCATTGGTGCGGTTTGCAGTAACCGAGACGCCAGGCGATGAACGGAATGCAACGCCGGTCAGGCGCGCATCGCCATTGCGACGATCGAAGAAAAGATTGATCTGCTGCCCCGGGCGAAGCTGACGCGTGTTGTACACATCAGTAATAGAGCTCAACGCCGCGTTTACCTCGTTGCTCGAGGCGCCCGCACGCATCAGCAATCCAGCAAGCGTTTCGCCATTGCCGACGCGGAACTCGCGCTCTTCGTGGGCAAGGTAAACTTCGGTAAACGCCAAATGCTCTGCGCGGCGTGCGGCTTCTTCGCGCACAGCTGCGGTTTCCGCAGCGGCGGCATCCGCAGCGCCCGAAAAGAGCCCCGCGTTCCATGCCAAGACAAGCCCAAGCGCCGCAGCCCCGCCCATGACGGCAAAAGCGGTAACGCCTTTTTTAGCTTCCATGAGCCGATGAGCGAATTCTGCTCTCAATCTCATGCTCCAACTGCCACAACGTCGAAAAACGCAGGTTCAACAAGCGCTTTTGATCGTTTGGTTATTCACCCAGAAACGGAATTGGCGTCATTCCTAAAGGCAATAAAGCATCCACCAGGACACCTTGTCGCCAGCAAGGACCACGCCAAGCGAAGGATTATGGCACATAGGTCTAACCAGGCCGTTGCGAGTCAAGCTCAGACGCCTGAGGCGCCTGAGGAACCCCCGCGCCCGCGGCGGGCCTTGATCGGCTGGGCGACCGCCATCGCCGCCCTTTGTGTCAGCACATTCCTGATCGGCCTTGGCCTTTGGCTCGCGCGCTTGCCGCTGGCTTCGTTCTTTATCGGCGCTGCGCTTTCCGAACGCGGCGCTGACGCAGACTTTCAAGTTGTTAATCTTGATCTCAACGGCCTGACGCTCTCTCAGGTGCGCTTTGGCGCTGAAAACTCACCAGATGCGGCGATCAGCACCGTGCAGGCGACGTGGCGCTGGCGCGGGCTCGTTCCCGCGCTCGACCGTGTGCGCATCGTTGAACCGCGTGTGCATTTGCGTATCGATCCGCGCGGCTACGTTTCCGCCGGCGCGCTTGATCGTCTGCGCGGCGGGTCGCCTGGGCGGCGCCGTCCCTCCCTTCCCGCCTTCACGCTCGACGTTATCGATGGCCACGCACTGATCGATGCGCCGTTTGGCGCGTTGGAAGCGCCGTTCCGCGCGAGCGGCAAACTCGGCGAGAACTTCTCGGCGCTTGCACGCATTAGTGAAACGTCGCGGCGCGGCAACAGCGCCTATTCGCTCCAGGCTGGCGCGGCGGATCTCATCGTTGTGTCGCGGGACAACACGATCGCATTTCGCCTGAACGCAAGCGCACGCGAACTGGTGTGGGCAAACACACGGATTGAAGACGGAACAGTGCGCCTCCTTGGCCGCACACCGATGGATCTGGGGCGCATTGATCTCGAAGGCGCCTGGCGCATTGCATCGCTGGCGACGCGAAACGTTGACGCGTCGCAGCTGACGGGTACGGCAGGCGGCGAAGCCCTGATGCGCGAGGACGCGCTGTCCCTTGCGAACTGGCAAGCGCAAGCACGCATCTCGGCAGCTGACGCGCGTTACGGCGAAATCCATCTCAGCCGCGGGCGCTTCGAGGCAAACGCCGAAGGGCTCGCCGCAGAGGGCCGCGGGCGCTGGACGCTCGGCGGCGATCGGTTCGTTGGCCTCGCCATGATCTCCGATCAGCCGGCGGCTGCAGGCCGCATATTCCTCGACACCAATCGCCAACTCAGCGGCGATGCACTGATTACGTTCGCACGCACGCGCCTCAGCGACGACGCCCAGCAGAATTTGCGCGAGGCGTTTCCCAATCTCGCCGAGACACCGATCGAACCCACGTTCGCACAGGCCGAGCACGCGCTCGATGCCGCAGCGGATAGTTTTACCCTTACAGTTCCGCTCGTGATCGCGGGCGATGCGGACGGGACATCGCTGACCATGTCGGCCCCGGCAGAGGCGCGCGCCGCGACAGGCGCGATCTTGCGCCTTGCGCCGTTGCGACAAGACACGCCCGCGCTCGTGTTGCAGTGGCCGGGCGCTGCGCTGCACGGCGCGATCGATCTCGAACTCTCTGGCGGCGGCGCGCCCAATGCCTCGCTCCTGTTCGACACACTGACGTGGTCGCCCGGCGCGCCGTTCGAAGCGGATGGCACATTGGCGCTTACAAACTGGCGCACCGAGAACGCCAGCATTGACGCCAACGAGCTTGGCATCACGATCGCTGTGCCGCCGGTCGCTGGCGGTCGCATCGATCTGCGCGGACCGGCGCGCATCACCGGCCCGTTGGCGGACGGCGCTGTGCGCGACCTGACGCCGACACTCGATGTCGCGATCACTTGGGGCAATGGCTGGCGGGTGACTCCGAACAACGGCTGTCTGCCAGTGCGCATGGCTGGGCTCGACGCTGCGGGACTTTCATTCGGCACCGGCAATTTCGCGCTGTGTTCGCTGAACGGCGCGTTGATCGCCGCGGATGCGGCGGAAACTCTCTCCGGCGGCTTCTCTATCCAGCGCTTGAATCTCACCGGCACAATGGCTGGGCCGGAGCATCAACCAGCGCGCTTAAGCGCTTCTAACGTCATCGGGCGCTTCGGCGGGCGCACCGGCAACATGCAATTGCGGGTCGAAGCCGCGACACCGACGCTCGCGATCGATATGGGCGAGGCGCGAACGCTGTCAGTGGCGCTAAGCCGACTCACAGCGAACGCACAGTTCGGCAATGGCTGGCGCATCGACGGGAATTTCGAAGCCGGCACGCTGAGCGATCCTTCGCTCCCAGGTTCTGTGTCCACGATTGCCGGCGCTTGGAGCATGGCGCCGGAGAACGAGCGCGCTGTCATTCGCGTATCCGCCGGTGAAGCGTTGCTAACCGCCAATCGGCCCGCCAGCGACGACGAGCGGCCTCTGTTCCACCCGCTGCGGCTCACCAATGTCGACGCGACGGTGAGCGACGGGCGCATCGATGCGCGCGGCGCGATCGTGCTTGAAGAACGTGCTCGTCAGCTCGCAGAGTTTACCGCCGAGCATAACGTTGGCGAAGGTGTCGGCGTGGCGCGCGTAACGGCCGCCGACATCACTTTCAGCCCAGCGCTGCAGCCCTACGACATCACAGAACAAGCGCGCGGCCTGGTGGACGGCGTAACCGGCGGCATCAGCCTCAACACTGAGATCGTATGGACGCGCGACGTCATCACCGGTCAGGGTCGCGCGCGGCTGAATGATATTTCGCTGGCCACCGCCACCATCCCCATCGTCCACGGCGTACGCGGCGAAATCTTCTTCGACGACCTCTTTGCGCTCACAACGCCACCCGGCCAGCGGATCCAAATTGCCACGCTCAATCCCGGCGTCGAAGTTCACAATGGCCGCGTCCGCTTTCAGCTGCTGCCGGACCAACGCGTCGCGATCGAACAAGCCGACTTCGACTTTGCGTCAGGCACGCTCTCGATGCAGCCCACCACTATCGGCCTCGGCGAAGACGAAACCCGTTTTGAACTCACTTTGCGCGACGTCGAAGCGGCGGAGTTGCTACGAACTTTGAACGTTTCGGACCTCACGGCGACAGGCCAACTCGAAGGCTCGTTCCCGCTTCTGCTGACGCGCCGTTCCGCTTTCGTGAATGGCGGTGTAGTGCGAGCCCAAGGCGATGGCGGCCTCATTTCCTACACTGGCGCCGCCGGCGAGAGCGCCACCGGGCCCGCGCGCGTCGCCTTCGATGCGCTGCGCAGCTTCCGTTATGACGCGCTTTCGCTGACGCTCGACGGCGATCTCAATGGCGACGTAATCTCGTCGATCGAATTCAGCGGCCACAACGCCGGTCGTCCCGTCGATCTTAGCCCCGTCGCGCCAATTCCCGGCGTTGGCCGGGTAACTGTCCGCGGCGTGCCGTTTGATTTCAACGTCCGGGTCACCGCCCCCTTCCGGCGCTTGGCGCAGACGGCGGCGACGATCACGGACCCCGGCTCCCTGATCAACCAGACGGAGAATGATCCGCCTGAAGAAGAGGTTGACCAGGCCGCCCCGCCGCCAAGATAAAGTGCCGCTTCAGAGCGCATTCAGCTCATGGGGCCTAAACAGGCAAGTACGGAGTTTCTCATGCGTACGCGGGCATTGATGATGTCTGGCTTAGGCGCCTTGGCGATCGCCGGATGTATCCCGGTGCAAATCCAAGCGCCCGACGAGCCAATCGAGATCAACCTCAACGTCAATATCCGCCAGGAAGTTATCGTGCGGCTCGAACGCGATGCGGCTGAGCTGCTGGAGCAGAATAACGATCTCTTCGGAGGCCCAGCCCAATGACCCGTACTTTCGCCTTTGCCGCTGCCGCCGCCGCTTTGCTGGCGCTCGCGACGCCCGCGCTTGGCCAAGCCGCTGACAACGCGTTGGCGCAAGCCCGCGCGAATGGGCTGATCGGCGAACAGGCCGACGGCTATCTGGGCTTTGTGCCTGGCGCGAGCATCTCCGCTGATCTGCGCGGCCGGGTTGAGCAAAACAACATGCAACGTCGACAGCTTTATCAACGCCGCGCCACCGAGCGCAGTGTCTCCGTCAACGAAATGGCGGCGGCTGTGGCGTGCGAAGTGTTTGAGCGCCGCATCGCGGTAGGCGAGCGCTATCGCAATGAAGCTGGCCAATGGCGCCAACGCACGGCCTCCAATCCGGTCGAGATGCCAAGCTTCTGCAGCTGATGGAACCGCCTGCCAGGTCCAGCAGTTTGGACCTGGGCGGATTCCTGAGTGCTAGCTGAAACGATTTCTCTTCGACACTTATTGCGCGAAAACACCAGCGCAGCGCACGCGGCTCTGGAAGCGCGTGTTGGGCTGCTCAACACGCAGACTGAGTACAATGAGTATGTGCGCGGTCTGCATGCATTTAGGCTGAATGCTGAAACGTGGCTTGCTACGCAAGGCTCACATGGTGAGCATGAATGGCGTCCTCACAATATCAGTGATCAGCTTGATAAAGACATCGCTGACCTTGCGCTTACGACCGTCGCTGTGCATCCGGTGGATTGGGACGCAACGATAGGCAAGTCATTCGCAATGGGTGTGCACTACGTGCTTGAAGGCTCGGCGCTCGGCGCGCGCGTCCTCTGCAAACGTGTCGCGTCGCTCGGCATGCACCGCACACACGGCGCGCGCCATCTCTGGGCGCAAGCCGAGAGCGATTCATGGCGCGCGTTTCTCGGCGCCCTGCTCCAGCACGAAAGGCGCACGGATCGAACCGCGCTAATCGCGGGCGCCAACGCTGCGTTCTTGAACGCGGCCGCGTGCATGGAGCGCGCAGCGCATGGGTGAGCCGCAGACTGTCGATCTCTCCAACTGCGATCGCGAGCCGATCCATATCCCTGGGAGCATCCAGCCACACGGTTGCCTCATCGTGTGCGACGAGGCGCTCCAGACCATCATGCGGAGTTCCGAAAACGCAGGCGCCTTCTTGGGCAAGGGCGAGGCCAGTCTGCGTGGCCGCAAACTGCTCGACCTGTTCGATGCGGCGGTTGTGCACGATTTTCGAAATGCGGCGGCCTCCTCCACCACCGAGTCCGTTCGGCCGGTCCTGCTCTCCGCGCGGACTCTTGGCGAACAATCATTCGACGTCGCGGTGCACCGCTACAAAGGCGCATCAATTATTGAGTTCGAGCATTCACCCGTCGAATCCATCTCCGGCCCACTCGATCTTGCCCGCGCGTTGATCACGGCTACTGCGCGCGTGAAAGACCTTGACGAACTCTTCGCGCGCACGCCTCGATTGCTTCGCGGGTTGCTCGGCTACGACCGCGTGATGATTTATCAATTCTCGCACGACGGCGCCGGTAAGGTGATCGGCGAGGCCAAGCGCAGCGATCTCGAAGGCTTCAAGGGCCAGTACTTCCCTGGCAGCGACATCCCGCAACAGGCGCGCCGTCTCTATCTGCAAAACCGCATTCGCGTCATTTCGGACGCCAATTGCGTGCGCGTGCCAATCGATCCAGTCATCGATGCATCGGGCGAAGCGCTTGATCTTTCCTACGCGCATCTGCGCAGCGTCTCGCCAATCCATTGCGAGTATCTGCGCAACATGGGCGTCGGGGCTTCGATGTCGATTTCCATCGTCGTCGATGGCGCGCTGTGGGGCTTGATCGCGTGCCACCACTACGGCCCGCGTGTCCTTTCGATGCCCCAGCGCGTCGCGGCGGAGATGTTCGGCGAATTCTTCTCGCTGCAACTCGAAGCCATGAGCCGCAAATGGCGCCTGGATGCGGCCGCGCGCGCGCGCCGCGCGCTGGACCGCGTGATGCGCGACGCTTCCTACCAAGGCGATGTCGCGGGCTTCCTGCAAAACAAGCTCGGCGACTTCACGGCGTTCATGCCGTGCGACGGCGTCGGCCTCTGGCTCGGCGGCACATGGACCACCACCGGTGTGACCCCGCCCGCGAAATCCGCGCCGTCGCTGATGCGTTTCTTGGGCTCAGTTTCCAACGGCCGAGTCTGGGCGACGCACGAACTCAGCGCGCATTTTCCCGCGTCGTCCGAATATGCCGACCGCGTTTCCGGGCTAATCGCCATCCCCCTTTCGCAAACGCCGCGCGACTATCTCATCTTCTTCCGCAAAGAGGTCGTGCACACAGTCGAATGGGCCGGCGATCCGAAGAAAACGTACGAAGTCGGCCCACTGGGCGATCGCCTGACGCCGCGCAAGAGCTTCGCCATCTGGAAGGAAACCGTCGAGCGCCAATCTATTCCGTGGACCGACGACGATCGCGAAATGGCGGAAGCAACGCGAACTGTGTTGCTTGAAGTCATCCTGCGCCACTCGGAGATACTGGACGCGGAGCGGCAAACGGCCGACTTGCGGCAGAAAGTGCTCAACGAGGAACTTAATCACCGCGTCAAAAACATTCTGGCGCTGATCAAGTCCGTCGTCTCGCAACCCGTCGATCCGGGTCGCGACCTTGAGGACTACGTCGATGCGCTGAAAGGCCGGATCATGGCCCTGGCGCTGGCGCACGATCAGGTCGTCCGCAATGACGGCGGCGGCGCGTTGCGTGATCTGCTGGAGTCAGAGCTTCGGCCTTACAACGAAACGGCGGCGATCGCGCTGAAAGGGCCCGATATAGGACTTGATGCCCGCGCATATTCTGTTCTGGCGCTGGTGCTACATGAACTCGCGACCAACGCGGCAAAGTACGGCTCGCTCTCGCGCGAAGGCGGCAAGCTCGACGTGGCTTGGTCGCTGAATGAAGACGGCGCGTGCGAAGTCCAATGGGCGGAGCAAAGCGGGCCGCCGGTGAAGCCGCCGACGCGGAAAGGGTTTGGCACCGTACTGCTCACGCGCTCGATCCCATTTGATCTCGGCGGCCAGAGTGAAGTGAATTACGAACGCTCTGGCGTCGTTGCGCGATTTGTCATCCCGGCGAACTTCGTGTCCGAGACGCGCAACAACACATCCTCGACAAAATCCCACGAACCGGGACTCGATCAGCCGTCACTCAAGGGCGTCAAAGTTCTGCTGCTGGAAGACCAACTCGTCATCGCGCTCGATGCCGAGGCGATGTTGCAGACCTGCGGCGTCGGGAATGTTGATACGACGGCGACTGCAGCAGAGGCGCTCCGGGTTCTGATCGCGACTGAGCCCGATGTGGCGATGCTCGACGTCAATCTGGGCTCTGGCACCTCCTTCCCCGTTGCCGAGGAATTAGAGCGGCGCAAAATCCCGTTCATCTTCGCCACGGGCTACGGCGATCACACCATCATCCCGAAGAGCCTGAAACATATCCCCGTGGTCCGCAAACCGTACGACCCCGACGCGCTGGCCTCGACACTCGCACGCGCCCTCGCGCAACGAGGCGATCAGGCTAAGTGATACGGCAGCGGCGTTCTGGCGGCTGGCGCCAGCGCACGGCGCACGCCATCTCTTACGCATGAAGGTATTTCTGCTCACCATCACGCTAGGCGGCATCCTGGCCGCCGTCATGTTCGGCGTGCTGACCGATTGGGACGCTTCGGCCATGAGCATTCATGGTTGGATCGCGTTAACCCTGGGCACCGTTCTTTCGCTGGCCTTGGGCGGCGGTCTTATGGCGCTCGTCTTCTATTCGGCCCGCAAAGGCTATGACGACCGCATCGAAATCGACACCACGCCCGACCAAGAGCAATAACTTATAGTCTTGTCGAGCATATTGTGATAAATATCACAAATGGCTATTGGCGATCAGATCAGACATCACAGAACCCGGGCAAGATGCTCACAGGTGTGGCTCGCCGACAAAGTTGGCGTGAGCCAAAACACCATTTCCAGCTGGGAGACGGGCCGCACTGAGCCCAGCCGCGCGGATGCCCGCAAGGTCGCGCAGGCCCTGTCGATCGATGTCTCCTTGCTTGAACTCGCCGATGACGGGCCCGCGGAAGCCCCCAAGCCCCGCCGCTTTACCTCGCTCTATTCGCACGGCTTCGTTCGTGTGGCGGCCTGCGCACCAGTCGTGGCGCCCGCCGACCCGGCGGAGAACGCGGAGCGCATCCTGAAATTCTGGCGCGAGGCGGACGCGGAGACGGCGGCCGTGCTGCTGACGCCGGAGCTTTCGCTCTCGGGCTACGCGATCGACGACCTTTTGCATCAGGAGCCGTTGCTAGATGCAGTCGAGGCAGCAATCGCCCGACTCAAAGCCGACAGCGAAAATCTCTTTCCGATCCTGATCGTCGGCGCGCCGATCCGTTCGCGCAATGCCGTGTTTAACTGCGCGGTCGTCATTCACCGCGGCGAGGTTCTCGGCGTGGTTCCGAAAAGCTTTCTGCCGAACTACCGCGAATACTACGAGAAACGACACTTCAGCGTCGCGCACGATACCGAAGAAGATTTGATCAGACTTTGCGGCGAATGGGTTGGCTTCGGCAGCGATGTTATCTTCGCCGCGACCGACAACACGAACTTCGCCTTCCACGTTGAGATTTGCGAGGACTTCTGGTCGCCCATTCCGCCCTCGACGTACGGCGCGATGGCCGGCGCGACGATTCTCTTCAATCTCTCTGCGTCGAATATTGTCATCGGCAAAGCCGAAGACCGCGCCGTGCTCTGCGACAGCCAATCGCGCCGGGCGACTGCCGCTTATGTTTTCGCCGCGGCCGGACACGGGGAAAGCACCACCGATCTCGCATGGGACGGGCAAGTGATCGCCTACGAGATGGGCGAGAAGATCGCCGAAGGCGAACGCTTCGCACGCAATCCAAAGCTCGTGATCGCCGACATCGATGTTGATCGCATCGCCCAGGAACGCCGCCGCGTGGGCACATTCAAAGACGCCGCCGCACTGGAGAAAGAGCGGCTGATTGAATGGGGCCACATCACCTTCACGCTCGACGCGCCGGACGGCGACTTGCCACTTCAGCGCAAACTCGATCGCTTTCCGTTTGTACCCGATGACCTGACGAAGCGCGACCGCGATTGTTACGAGGCCTACAACATCCAAGTCGCCGGCCTCGCCAAGCGCATCGAGACGACGAAAAGCAATCGCGTTGTAATCGGCATCTCTGGCGGGCTCGACTCCACCCACGCGCTGATCGTCATAGCGCGCGCGTTCGATCTGCTCGGCATTCCGCGCAAGAACATTATCGGCGTCACCATGCCCGGCTTCGCAACGAGCGCGGAGACCAAGGCCAATGCATGGGCGCTGATGAACGCGATCGGCGCCGATGCGCGCGAAGTTTCGATCGAACCGCTGGCGCAGCGCATGCTGGAGGATCTGGATCACCCAGCCGCGCGCGGCGAACCGGTCTACGACATCGCCTACGAAAACGTGCAGGCGGGCCTGCGCACCGACTACCTCTTCCGCCTCGCCAACAAAGAAGGCGGCTTCGTTGTTGGAACGGGCGATCTTTCAGAACTCGCCCTTGGATGGTGCACCTACGGCGTCGGCGATCATATGAGCCATTACAACGTAAATGGCGGGGCGCCGAAGACGCTGATCCAACACCTCATTCGCTGGGTCGCGGATTCCAATTTGTTCCACGCAAATGTTTCGAAGACTCTGATGCGCGTCCTAGAAGGCGAGATCAGTCCTGAACTCATCCCAGGCGCCGCGCCGCAAAGCACGCAAGCCGTTGTCGGGCCCTACGAGCTACAGGATTTCAATCTCTTTTGGATTACGCGCTTCGGCCTATCACCGAGCAAAGTGCTCTTCCTGGCGTGGACCGCGTGGCGCGATAAATACGATTACAGGACGTTGAAGCACTGGCTGGATGTGTTCATCACACGCTTTTTCGCCAACCAGTACAAGCGTTCGGCCGTGCCAAACGGGCCAAAGATTGTATCGGGCGGCGCTCTGTCGCCCCGCGGTGATTGGCGTATGCCGAGCGATGCGGCGGCGACAGCCTGGCTGCAAGATTTGCGACATAACACGCCCGACGCGCTAGACTAGGTTTTGGCGAGCGTGTGTAATTGTATGGCCATGCGTCCTTCTCTCGATGACCTGATCGCACTGACGCTGAACGCGGGCCGCGAAATCATGCGTGTGCGCGATGCCGGTATCGATGCGCAGACTAAGGGGGACGGCTCGATCGTCACGCTCGCAGACCAGCGCGCCGAAGCAGTTATCGAAGCGGGGTTAAAGCAGCTGGCGCCGAACACTCCGATGATCGGCGAAGAAGCCGTCGCGGAGGGCCGCATTCCAGAATGCGGCGCAACGTTCTTCTGCGTCGACCCGCTCGACGGCACTAAGGGCTTCGCCAAAGGCGGCGACGAATTCACCGTCAACATCGCTCTAATCGAACAAGGTGAGCCGATCGTCGGCGTCGTTTATGCGCCTGCGACGGGCGAACTTTATGCAGGCGAGCCAGGCCGCGCGCTGGCCGCCAAGTGCGAGCCGCATTCCGCGCGCCTGGTGACGCCCTTTGAGCCAATCGTGGTGAAAAAGACGCTTCCGCCGCAATGGCGTGTCGTGGCGTCGGAGAATTCGGGCCGTGATGCCCGCACAGCGGCGTTCATCGATAAACTCAACGGCTCGTCTTCGCACGCGAGTTCATCGATCAAATTCTGCCGCGTCGCCGAGGGGGCGGCTGATCTCTATCCGCGCTTTGGCGATGTCAGTGAGTGGGATGTGGCCGCTGGCCATGCCGTGCTGGCGGCGGCAGGCGGAGGCGCAATGCGCCTTGATGGCTCGCCATTGCGCTACGGCGCCGATCGCGACCAACAATTCCTCATTCACGGCTTCATCGCGTACTCGTGGGCGGCATCAGCGCAGGCGGCGCTGAAAGCGCTTTAGGCGCTCAGCCGCTCGATCAAGCGGCGCATGAACAGCGCGCCCTCTTCGATTTGCGAGATCTCAATCCACTCGTCCGGCTGATGCGCTTGCTCGATTGAGCCTGGGCCGCAGATCACCGTCGGGATGCCAGCGCGTTGGAAGAGCCCCGCTTCGGCGGCGTACGCGACGGCGCGCGTCTCGTTGTCGCCCGTGAGCGCGCGGGCCAATGTTTCAGCGGCGCTGTCGCGCTCAATGGCGAGGCCCGGGGTGTTGGTGCGACGCGTGACGACGACGCCGCCCTCGGGCGCACGCGATTTGATCTCGGCGTCGAGCCTTTCAGCGGCCTCGCGGAAGCGCGCTTCGATGACATCGCCCTGCGCCATCTCCGGCGTGCGCAAATCCCAAATGAACGAGCAGCGGCGCGCTAGGATGTTCGAGGCTGTGCCGCCATCGACCTTGCCAATCGTCATCGTCGGCCCTGGGGGATCGAAATGTGCATGGTCTGCGCTCCGCGCCTCTTCGCCCATTTGCGCGATCAGATGCATCAGCTTCAACGCTTCCATCACAGCGGAAACGCCGTGGTCAGGCAAACTCGAATGCGCCTCGCGGCCGGTAACATCGACGATGAAGGATCGCACCCCCTTGTGCGCGGAAACGACCTTCATGCTTGTCGGCTCACCGACAATGACGGCGGATGGCTTGTTCGTCTGTGCGGCGATTTCCGCGATCATGCTCGGCGCGCCGAGGCAGCCGATCTCCTCATCGTACGAAAGCGCGAGGACCGCGGGGCGCTTCAGCGGCGCTGCGAGCATCGCATCCACGTGCGCTAAAGCGAGCGCCGAGAAGCTCTTCATGTCCGCTGTGCCGCGGCCGTAGAGCTTGCTGCCGCGCTCGGTCAGCACCCATGGATCGCTCGTCCACGGCTGGCCATCGACAGGCACGACATCTGTATGCCCCGACAGCACAACACCGCCTGCCACGTCCGGCCCGATCACTGCGTAGAGATTAGCCTTTGTCCCGTCAGCGTTAGCGACGCGCCGTGAAGCGACCCCACGCTGACGCAGGAAATCCTCGACCCACGCAATCAGCTCCAGATTGGAATTGCGCGAGGTCGTGTCGAACGCGATCAGGCGCGCGAGGATATCCAGCGTCGGCGCGATATCGCTCACGCGCTTAACGGGGCGCTTGAACGACTTGGCCGCCTGGCTCTTGAAACGCCAGCAACACGATACGGAATTGCAGCGGCGCGGCCGGCGGGATCACTGGCGGACGCCCCTCTGGGCCGTAACCCAATTCCATCGGGAACGTGGCGACGATCTCATCGCCCGGTCGCATTTGCTGGATGGCTTCAGAGAAGCCCCCAACAACGGCGTTCAGCGGAAAATCGGCCGGTTCGTTACGCGCGAACGATGAATCGAACACCGTGCCGTCCGCGAGCTTGCCCTCGTAGTGCACCAGCACCGTGGCGTTGCCCGTCGGGCGCGGCAGCGATTGGTTCGATCCGCGCGCGCGGCGCTCTATGATCAAACCAGAGGGCCGCACTTCAACGCCCGGCTGCGCGCGTGTGCGCTCCAGGAAAGCAGCGCCCTCGTCGGCAGTATGCAGCGCGGCTTGTTGGTCTGCCGCTTCACCACGCTGAATTTCACGCATCACACCACTGTCGCTGCTGTTGCACGCGCCGAGCATCAACGCGGCGGCGAAAAGGACTGTTCTGATCATCTGTAAAGAGCTTCCGCTGTTTCAATGGACCAAGGTTCTGCTTCGGCGGCGCGTTCCCATTCCTGGAAAGCGGCGTCGGCGAAAATCGTGTCGCAATACGTTTGCGATGCGCGTGGCGTTTCCACGGCATAGGTGCGCAGTCGCGTGGCGACAGGCGCGAACATGGCGTCGGCGATCGAGCGCGCGCCAAACAGGAAGGGCCCGCCACTGCGTTGCAGCAGTGCTTCCCAGGTTTTGAACAATTGGGTCAGATCAGCCTGCGTATCCGCAGGCCAGGCCGGCGCCTTGGCCAACCGGCGGCGGATGTTGCAGCTCATGTCGCGGCGCAGTGCAGCGAAGCCAGCGTGCATTTCGGACGCCGCCGCACGCGCCTGCGCGCGTTGCAGCACATCCGCCGGCCACAAGGACGGCGCCTGCTCGGCCGCCCATTCGCAAATTGCGAGGCTTTCGTAGATCACGACACCGCTGACATGCAGCGCCGGCACGCGCCCGCTAGGCGACACGTCCCGCACTTCCTTGATCGCGGATTGGCCGTACCCCTCGCCGCCTAGCGGAATGATCCGCTCCTCGAACGCGATCCCGCCCCATTTCAGCGCCAGCCACGGGCGCATGGACCAGGAAGAATAGTTTTTGTTGCCGATGAAGAGGATTGGCAGCGCCATGGGCGGCTTGTTTCAGAGCGCGGGCGGGAGATCAAGCCGGCGCGGCGCCGCCTTCCCCACGCCCGCGACGCAGGCTAGGGTCGCCCACGTCGGCGGTGGGAGAACCTGATGCGTCTTTTGGTTGCGGCGGCGACGATCGCCGCGTGCGTAGTCGTAAGTCTGGCCGTTACGGCCAATACGGGCGCTGACCAATTCGGCCTGCCGAACGTTCCGGGCGTCCACAACACGGCCGCGACGCTGATTAACAAGCAGGCCGTGCGCGGCAAGCCGGGCAACGCGCCCGGCGGACCCGCGGGCAACGATAGCTGCCGCTGGGCGCACGACAACGAATGCGACGAACCGGATATCGGCACCGGCGCGTGCCGCATGGGCACGGATTTCTCAGACTGCCGCGCCATCCGCGCGGGCGACGACGATAGCTGCCGCTGGGCCCGCGATCACGAGTGTGACGAGCCGAACTTCGGCACCGGCGCATGCACGCAAGGCACCGACCGCACCGATTGCGGCGACATCGCCTGGATGCGCAATCAAAACGACGCCTGCGCCACCGCGTTCAACGGCGTCTGCGAAGAGCCAGGCCACGGTAATGGCAGCTGCGCGGCGCGCACGGATCGCTCCGACTGCCTTGGCCGTAATCGCCCGCTTGCGATCAACGATCACTTCTTCGGCCGTGACGATCGCGTGCTGGTGCCGGTGAACGAGCGTCCGTGGAGTTACATGGGCGTGCTGCGCATGGATACGGGCGAGAGCTGCACGGCGACTTTGGTTGCGCGTGACGTCATCGTCTCCGCAGCGCACTGCATCCACACAGAGCGCGGCGTCAACGCGCGTGGCCGCTTTGAAGCCGCGCACGGCGGCCGCACGGCGCGGATCACGGCGTACCTCGTCGATCAACGTTACGATTATCGCCGCTTCAATTCGGGCGATGACATTGACGGGATGGATTGGGCGCTACTGCGCCTCGACCAGCCGCTCGGCGATCAACTCGGCTTTGCCGGCGTTCAGAACCTCACTGGCCAAGGCCAAACGCGCGCCGCTGCGGCGGATCTGATGCAAGCCGGCTATTCGTGGGACACGGGCGGCCACCTATCAGGCAACCTCCGCTGCCACATTCGGACTGTTTACCCCGACAACACGTTCGCGCACGAATGCGACACCACACGCGGCGATTCCGGCTCGGCTTTCCTCGTGCGCAACGGCCAGAACTATGACGTCATCGGCGTGGACTCGAACTTCCGCTCGAACCCGAACGGCCCGTTCCTCTATATCGCCGTCAGCGCAGCAAGCTTCGGCCCGCGTCTGCCCGATTTCGTCGCAGGCCGCACCGGCACGCGCGTAGGCGGCACGACAGGCGGGCCCGTCCGCAAGACCACGTAAGGTCCAAGCCTTGCTTCGCGCCCTACGCGAGTAGGTCAGAGGCATTTCGTGCGTTTCAAAACGGTACACCCCAAGGAACTGGGGCCAGCGGAGTTCGACCGTTGGCGCGCGCATTTGCGCCCGGGCTTCGACAGCCCGTACCTGACGCCGGAATGGGCGCAGCTCATCGGCGAAACGCGCGATGACGCGCGCGTTTGCATCATTAATGACGGCGAAGCCTTTCTGGGCGCGCAGCGTCTTTCGCGCTTCGCTGCAATGGGCCTCGGCGCCCCGATCGCAGATTATCAAGGCATTGTCGGCGCGCCCGAGCTCAAGGTCGACGCTGGCGCTCTCTGCCGCGCGCTGAAGGTTGGTCGGCTCGATCTCACACACACACCTACCGGCCAAACCCTCTTCAAGGCAGCGGGCAACGAAGGCTCCTGGATCGCCGAAACCAATTGCAGCCGCGACCTCTATGAAGCGGGTCTCAAAGCCCGACGCGGCGAGTTCGTCCGCCAAACCGACAAAAAGGCCCGCAAGCTCGCCCGCGAGCGCGGCCACGTGGAATTCCGCGCGCAATCGAGCGAACGCGCCGACTTCGAAACGCTGGTGCAGTGGAAGAATGCGCAGCTTCGTCGTTCCGGCCAACCGGAGATCTGGGCGACGCCCTGGGTGCGTAAAACCATAGATGCATGCTTCGAGCAACGGGGCGCCCAGTTCGGCGGCGCGCTCTTCACCATGCATGCCGATGGTCAAATGGTCGCCGGCGCCTTCTGTCTGCGCAGCCCGCGCGTGCTGCACTTCTGGATCGTCGCGCACGATGGCGCGTTCGACACCTACTCTCCCGGCGTCCAACTCGCGCGCTGGGCGATCGGCTGGGCCGGAGAACAAGGGATTCCGGAAGTCGATTTCGGTCCCGGCGACTACCAATTCAAACGCCAGCTTTCGACCTCGCAGCGGATGCTCGATTGGGGCGTCGCCACCGGCGGCTCACTGTCAGGCGCGTTACGCCAGAGCCAACACGTGGTCCGCGCCAGCATTGAGCGCCTACCGCAGCCCAAGCTCGCTGCACTGCCGGGCAAAGCGATGCGCCGGCTCGATCTGATGCGCGCGCTCGCCGCCTAGCATTGAACCGGCGCGGCCGCCCCGATAGGGTCGCGCCGCCCATGTCAGACCGCCGCTCAGCACTACCGCCCGTCAACATCGACACCATCCGCGAAGCCGCCAAGCGCCTCGATGGCCGCATTGAGCGCACGCCCATGCACCACTCACGCACGCTCTCGAAGGCGACGGGCGCCGATGTCTGGGTAAAGTACGAGAACCAGCAGCTCACCGGCGCCTTCAAGGAACGCGGCGCGCTCAATCGCCTGCTGCAGCTCACCGACGATGAGAAATTGCGCGGCGTCATCGCGGCCTCCGCCGGCAATCACGCCCAGGCGCTGGCGCACCACGCGCAATTGCTCGGCATCCCCACCACGATCGTGATGCCGAAGGGCACGCCCAACGTGAAGGTTGAACAAACCAAGGCGCGCGGCGCGCGCATCGTGCTCGAGGGCGACACGTTCGACGATGCGTATGCGCATGCGCTGAAAGTTCGCGAGGAGCAGAACCTCGTTTTCGTGCACCCGTTCGACGATGCCGGCGTGATCGCGGGCCAAGGCACCGCCGCCATCGAGATGCTCGAACAAGAGCCCACGCTGGATACGATCGTCATCCCGATCGGCGGCGGTGGGCTTATTGCCGGCATGGCGGCTGCCGCGAAAGCCATCAAACCGGACATCCGCATCGTCGGCGTGGAAGCGGCGATGTATCCTTCATTCTACTCCCGCAAACGCGGCGAGAAGTGCCGCGCTTCGGGCCAAACGATTGCCGAAGGTATCGCAGTCAAGGTCGTCGGCGATCTTCCCTTCACGATCGCCGAGCCATTGATCGACGATATCGTGCTTATCGATGAAGCTGGCTTCGAGAGCGCCATCGCGCTTTATGTGACGGCGGAAAAGACAGTCGCTGAAGGCGCCGGCGCCGGCACGCTTGCAGCGCTTCTGGCGCAGCCGGGAAAATTCCGTGGCCGCAAAGTCGGCATCGTGCTCTCCGGCGGCAACATCGACACGCGCATTCTTGCGTCCGTGCTTGAACGCTCGCTCGTGCGCGAAGGCCGCATCGCCGTGTTGCGCTTCATCGGTGACGATCGCCCCGGCATTCTCGCCACCGTCGCGCGTATCATCGGCGACGGGGGCGCCAACATCCTTCAAGTCGAGCACCATCGCATGAAGCTCGATGCGCCGGTGAAAGGTGTCGAGTTCGACATCGAAATCGAAACGCGCGATTTGCAGCACACGAACGAAATCGTCTCCGCGCTGATCGCCGCTGGCTACGACGCGCGTCGCCTCTAAAAATCGCTCGCGCGCGGGTGACCCCTCCGCAATGCTGTGGTAATTCTCCGCCTGAGGGATAGGTTGGCTATGCGCGACGCCTCCCGGCGCATGGCCTTGGAGGGTGAGAATGCGTCGATTTTTCAACGTACTGGCTGCTGCTTTTGTGATGAGCGCAGGGCTCGTCGCGACTGAAGCCTATGCCCAAAGCGGCCCGCGCGCGACGGCGAGCACTACGCCGCAAGTGCCGCGCTGCACGCGCAATCTCGGCACGCTTTCGATTCAGAATGGCGACACCTACCAAGGTTGGCGCGCCATGAACTTGCAGCCGCCCGCGGCGCTGTTGCGCGTCGTTGTGCAGCAATCGGGCTGCTTCACGGTTGTTGAACGCGGCGCTGGCCTCGATGCCGCCATGCGCGAACGCGATCTCGCCAGCGGCGGTCAGTTGCAGCGCGGTTCGAACGTCGGCGGCGGCCAGATCCGCGCGGCTGACTACGTGATGCTCGCGGACGTCGTCGCGCAAGACAACAACGCCAGCGGCGGCGGTGTTGGCGCAGCGCTTGGCGGCGTTGTCGGCGGTCGTCTCGGCGGCGTCATCGGCGGCCTCGGCTCGCGCACACAAACAGCGCAAACCACGCTCACGCTCGCGAATGTCCGCACGACGGAATCCTTCGCCACAGAAGGCAACGCGCAAAACCGCAACTTCACCTGGGGTGGCGTCGGCTTCCTCGGCGGCGGCGGCGCGGCGCTCGGCGGCTACACCGACACGGAAATTGGCCGCGTCGTCACGATTGCGTTCATCGATGCCTACACGCAGATGGTCAACCAGCTCGGCGTGCTCGACACAAGCGGCGGTTCGGCGGCGGCCTCGGCCCCGCAACGCACCTATCGCACGACGCAGGCAACGCCGCTGCGTTCGCGCGCCAATGGCGGATCAGTGATGCGCAACTTGCCGGCTGGCGCGACGGTTTATCCGTCAGGCGAGCGTGAAGGCATGTGGTGGCGTGTGACCGACGAAAACGAAAACGACGGCTGGGTCAACAACGACTACCTCGAGCCCGTTCAATAACCGCTCGCGAATGCGAAGCTCATGGGGGCCGCGCACTACGGTGTGCGGCCCTTTTGCTTGCGGAAGATCAAGGCGGAACGGCGCGTGCGGGCGGACGTTGCCGAACACGGAGGTCCGCCATGATTGAAAATGGTTCCGCTTGGTTCCTGGTCGCCGATGGCCGTCGCGCACGGCTTCTTGTGGAACAACGACGCGGCGCCGCACTCGTCGAGGCATGGAAAACCGAGATCGGGCCCGACGACCTCTACGACCCCCAGGATCGACCGCCGCGGAGTTTCGATCGTGTCGGCGCAGGCCGCCACGCCATGGATGGTGGGCGCAATCTGCACGAGGTCGAAGAGGAGAAGTTCCTAAAACGCGTGGCCGATCGCATCAGCGAGGGGGAAAAGCACAAGGCGTTCGACCACCTCGTCATAGCCGCTCCGCCGCGTGCGCTTGGCCTCCTCCGCGGCGCGCTTCCAGTCGGCGCGCAATCGCGCATCCGCGCTGAAGCCGCCAAGGAGCTGGTGGACGAAGATGTCACAAAGCTCCGCGAACGCTTGACGGAGCTGCTCCGCAATTAGGCGGCGGTGCTGACCTGCACGTCGTGCTCGGCCACGAAATGGCCGGGCGCCACCTCCAGCCATTGCGGGCGATATTGAACCGCATCCGGATCATCCACCACCCGAGACTTCAAGAAGCGCAAGCTCGCGCGCGTATCCATCGGGCTTGGCAAGTCACCAACCAAGCGCACGCGCGGCTGATTGCGCGCGACGTCAGGATCAGGCGTCGGCGCCGCAGCGAGCAGCGCTTTCGTATAAGGATGGCGAGGATCGCGGAGGATCACCTCCGCTGGCCCGTACTCCACTGCGCGCCCGAGATAGAGCACCAAGACGTTGTGCGAAATCTCGCGCACCACAGCGAGATCGTGGCTGATGAAAAGAAAGCTCGTTTTGTACTCGCGCTGCAGGTCGGCCAGCAGCGTCAAGATCTGCGCCTGAATGGAAACATCGAGCGCCGACACCGCTTCATCGCATACCACCAGCTTCGGCCGCAGGATCATCGCGCGCGCGACGCCGACACGTTGGTTCTGCCCGCCCGAGAGTTCATGCGGGTAACGGTTGATGAGTTCAGGATCGAGCCCGACCTGGCGCATCATCTCTTTCACGCGCTCCTCGCGCTCGGCGCGGGTCAGAAGCGGCTCGAAGGCCAACAACGGCTCGGCGATCGATGCGCCCAGCGTCATGCGTGGATCGAGGCTGGCGAGCGGGTCCTGGAAGACGATCTGCAGATCATGCCGCGATTTTCGAATTGCTTCGCGATCGCTCGGCAACAGGTTGCGGCCGAGGAACGTCACGTTCCCGGCGTTGCGCGGCAGCAATTGCACAACCGCGCGCGCCAAGGTCGACTTACCACAGCCGCTTTCACCGACAACGCCCAGCGTCTCGCCAGCGCGCAGTGCGAAGCTCACGCCATCGACGGCGCGCAAAGGCTTCGTCGTCCCGAACAGCGAGCCGTCCTTGATCTTCACGGGAAACGACACGCGCACATCGTCAACTGCAAGGATCGGAGGACCGGCATCCGGCGCCGGCAACTCAACCGCGCGTTCAGAATCGATGCGCGGCACGGCTTTCAGCAACATCCGCGTATAATCGGCCTTCGGCGCGGAATAGATGTCCTCTGCCGCGCCCGTTTCCACCACCTCGCCCTTACGCATCACAGCAACACACTGCGCCATGCGCGCGATGACACCCATGTCGTGCGTGATCAACGCGACGGCGGCGTTCGTATCGCGGCGCAAATCCTCGATCAGGTCGAGCACTTGCGCTTGCACCGTGGCGTCGAGCGCCGTTGTCGGTTCGTCCGCCACCAGCAGCGCCGGCTCGGCCATCATGGCCATCGCGATCATCACGCGCTGGCGCATGCCGCCTGAAAGCTCGTGCGGATACTGGGCCAACCGCCGCGCCGCTTCGGGAATACGCACGCGCTCCAGCCATTCCATCGCGCGCTCGCGCGCAGCCGCGCCGCGCACTTGGAAGTGGTGCGCTAGCACCTCGCCCATTTGCGCTTCGATCGTAAGATGCGGCGTCAGCGCCGTCAGCGGATCTTGAAACACAAACGCGACGTGCCGGCCGCGAAACGTATCCAGCTCCCGCCGCGTCATGCCCAGCACTTCGCGGCCCTGAAACTTCACCGAGCCCGAAACGCGCGCATTGTCGGACGTCAGCCCGAAGGCGGAAAGAAACGTCTGACTTTTGCCCGAGCCGCTCTCGCCGACGATGCCGAGGCACTCGCCCTGCGCAATCGAGAACGACACGCCTTTGACCGCCTCCACTTCGCCGTCGGGCGTATCGAAGGTGACGGCGAGGTTCGAGATTTCGAGGACAGAGTCAGTCATGCGCCAAGACTAGCTGCGGCGCCTTCAATGTCCATTGTCTGTAGCGGTCCGGTTCCGTCTGTGGGACAAGGCGGCGACGGAGCGACCAATGGCCCAGATGAATTACCTCACCCAGTGCACGTTCGATTTCGGCGCGCTGGCGCAACTGCCGAAAATCCTGAAGGCCAATGGCGTCAGCCGCCCATTCGTAGTCACTGACCCGGGCCTGAAGGCGAACGGCCTCCTCGACACATTACTTTCGGCTCTCGGCGAGCCGCCGGCTGGCGTCTTCACCGAAACACCGGCGAACCCAACTGAATCCGCATCCGCCAAAGCCGCCGACCAATACCGCGCCTCCGGCGCCGACGGCATTATCGCGTTCGGCGGCGGTTCATCGATGGACCTCGCAAAGGCGATGGGCCTTATGGTCACGCACGAAGGTCCGTTCGAGCGCCTCGGCGGCTCCAAGCGCGGCATGAAGTTCATCACCAAGATTCCGCCGCTCATCGCCGTGCCGACGACGGCTGGCACCGGCAGCGAAGTGTCGCCCGGCGCGGTCGTCATTCTCGATAACGGCATGAAGGAGACGTTCGTCTCCGCTTTCCTCGTGCCGGTGGCGGCGGTCTGCGATCCTGAACTCACGCTTGGCCTGCCGCCGGCGCTGACGGCCGCGACAGGCATGGATGCCATGACGCACTGCATCGAGGCAGTGCTCACACCTGTCGTGCATCCGCCAGCCGAAGCGATCGGCGTCGATGGCGCCGAGCGCATCGGCAAATGGCTCGAACGCGCCGTGAAAGATGGCAGCGACCGCGATGCGCGCTGGCACATGATGATGGGCTCGTTCGAAGGCGCGCTCGCCTTCGCCAAGGGGCTCGGCGCCGTACACGGCCTTAGCCACGCGCTCGGCCGCATCCACGAACTCAAGCTCCACCACGGCACGCTGAACGCGGTGATCCTCCCCCACTCGCTGTCGATGATCGGCAATGCGGCTGAGGAGAAATTTGCGCGCTTGCGACGTGCCCTCGGCCTCGCGCCAAACGCCGACCTCGCGCAATACATCGCTGACCTCAACGCACGCATTGGCCTGCCGACCAATCTGCGCGGCATGGGCGTGACCGAGGCGCATTTCAGCGACGCAACGCGCGATTACGCGGTGAGCGATCTTGCAACGCTCAGCAACGCCGTGCCGTTCAACGGTGAGAAATACGGCGAGCTATTCCAGCGCGCGCTTTAAGCGCTACTCGACCTTCGCCAGAAAATCCAAAAGTGCGTCCCATGCCTCGGGCTCGTCCAGCATTGGAGCGTGGCCGATGTTTTCGATCGTCACCGCTTCAAGGTCCGCCTTGAGCTCATGCATGTGAGCGACTGCGCCCTCGCTCAACAAATCCGAGAGCCCGCCGCGCACAGATAAAATGGGCTTGCCGGCGAGCGCCTGAAAGAGCGGCGACAGATCGGGCGCAGGCGCTTCGTCGTCAAAATCGGAGAAGGCCAGCGCGATGTGGGGATCGTAATCCAATTCAAAGCGGCCATCGTCGCGCGCGCGGAAGGTACGGCGAGCGAAGGCTTGCCAGAACTGAGCGTCGTCCGCGCGATCTGGAAACGCGGCGCCATTGGTGCCCCGGGCCGCTTCCGCCGCTTCTTCCCATGAAGCTACGGGCTGCACGTGGCCCACATAGGAAGCTATGCGCGAAAGGCCGCTGACATTGAGTTGCGGGCCGACATCATTCAGCACCGACGCGGCGATGCGGTCCGGCGCGATCGTCGCCAGGACCATCGTGATCAAGCCGCCCATCGAAGTGCCGACGAACACCGCCTTCTGCACGCCAAGCGTATCCATCAGCTTCAGCACGTCTTGCGCGTACACGGCGGGGACATAGTGCGCGGGGTCCGGATCATTGGCGCTTTGCCCACGGCCGCGCATGTCGGGAACAATCACGCGGCGTCCCAGTGCGGCGATGCGCGGCGCGACGACTTCAAAATCGCGCGAGTTGCGCGTGAGTCCATGCAAGCAGATCACCGGCAGGCCGGTTTCCGGCAACAGCGGCGGGTAATCCCGCGCATAGAGCGCCAGCCCGTCGACAGTCGCGACGATGCGTTCCTCAAATCCGCCAATCGACACGGGCGCACCGGAATCCATGCTTATCTCCTAGCCCGCGCGGCCTTGCGTCGCCGGTGCGTTGGCATCGACATACTCAACCGCGCGCATCGCCCGCAACCGCGTTAGCCATTCCTGCTGTATCGCAGCGCGTTCGCTTGGAACAATCGCCTCACAGGTGCGCAAAACGACTTCCGCAGCGCCGACGGTAAAGCGATCAAAGCATAGCCCAGCGAAGTTGCGCTGGCGGCCAAGTTGAACTTCGACCTGACGCTGCGCCGCCTCCGTTTCACCTTGGCTCGCCGCCCGCTGCGCGCGCGCGATCGGTCCCGCGCCGCGAAAGCGAACCAAAAAGCTCAGCGGCTCGGCTTGTTGCGCGGCCTGCGCCAGCTGCACCATGTCGGTGCGCGTTGCCGTAGGCGTGGGTTGCGCGGCAATCGCCAACGAAGCGGCGATCATCGCGGCGCTAACGGCGATGCCCCAGGTGCGCAGAGCGTTCACGTTCATGGCTCAAACTTGGTCCGCTGCGCAGCCCACGTAAAGCACAAACGCCTCATGGCGATGCGCTGATGCTTTGCGCCGCCAACGCCAAATCGAGATCGCCCTGTCCGCTCGGCCGCGCGCACGTGGGCGAGCCGGGCGCGATCGGCGTTGCGTTGCGCGAGCGTGCGCATTCGATCTCGGCAAAGTTCTCAGCATGACGGCTCACGGCGCGCGTGAACAATGCATCCTCAAGCGGACGCCCGCGCAGGCCGGTCTGCGACGCCAGCAATGCCAGCGCCGCCGACACGTGCGGCGCCGCCATCGAGGTGCCCTGCAGGAACGAATAATAACAGCGCTCCGTCGAGTTGGAGTTCACCGGATCGTAGCAGCCCGCCATCGTTGTGCGCGTTGAGAGCACGCCATCGGGGCGGCCGTCGCCATCGCTATCGGAGAACACATCTCCGCCAGGGGCGAGCACATCAACTTCGGGCCCGAAGTTGGAATAGAACGAGAGCCCGCCGCGTCCGTCGCTCGCGCCAACAACGATGACGTTGTTGCAATTGGCCGGCGCATACAGCCGCGTCTGGTTCGCCTTGTTGCCCGCGGCAACCACGATGACGACGTTGCGCGCCACCGCCGCATCGATCGCCGCCTGCATCGAGGCCGGGCACGGCGCCTGGATCGACAGACTCATATTGATGATGTCGGCTTGGTTGCGATTGACGATCTGCTGACCCGCCGCGTTCACCGCCGGGGCAATACCCGCCGCCCAGCGAATGCCGGAAACGATATCCGCCAGCTCACCGCCGCAGCGGCCGAGCACGCGCACTGGAATAACCGTGACATCCCACGCGCCGCCCGCAACGCCGACTCGATCATTCGTGGCCGCCGCGCCGATCGTGCCGGCGACGTGCGTGCCGTGATATGAATTCTCTGTCTGCGCGCCGCAGCGATCGCCGGCATCCTGCGCATCAGCGTCCACTCCATCGCCATCACCGCCGCGCTCGGCATTGACGATAAGATCAACACCGGCGGCAACGTTGCCGGAGCCGGAAATATCGGGGTGCGTGAGATCAATGCCGGTATCGAGCACGGCGACGCGCACGGTGCGCGAGCCCACCTGATTCACTGCCCAGAAGCGCGTGAAGCCTGCGCCGCCGGCGGAGAAGCCCTCGCCCGCGCCACGCGGGCGATAGTGCCATTGCAGCGAAAGCAGCGGATCGTTCGGCACGCCGCCGCGCGGCGCCGTTGTTGGCGCGGGTTGGCCCGGCGTTGGTTGCGGCGTGGGTTGTTGCGTCCGCGGCGGCGATTGCGGATCGCGGCGCGGCGGCAGCGTGAAGCCCGACGCGGCGATATAGTTCGGCTCGACGTACTCAAACTCGCGCGACGCCTGTAGGCGCTGAATGGCGCAGCGCGTCGCCAGCGCGATATCCGTCTCAAGCTGATTTTGGCTGACGATCCGCGGGCAGCGATCGGCCTCGTTCCATTCAATCGCCGCTGGCGGGTGTGTTTCCGCGGCGCCCTGTTGCTGCGCAAATCGCAAAGAGGTCGGGCTGGCGCCGGCGGTTGCGAGGCTCACCGTGAGCACACCGCCCGGGCGCACCTGAACTTCGCCATTGATGCCAAGCCGCCCCAGCACGTCGCGCGCCGCCGAACGCGCAGCTTCAGATGCCTCCGCTTCGGCGCGTGTGCGCACTTGATCGATTAAATTCTCCGGCAATTGCTCAAGCGCATCTTCGCCTTGCGTACGCAGCGAGCGAACAAAATTGCTGGCGAGACCCAACTCGCTCGCGGTCTCCGCCAGTTCGCGCTCAACCCGCGCACCCACGAGAATTTCGCCCGGCGCAATCAGCACTGGTTCGGGCGCAAGCAACGCCGCGACTTGATCCGCTGGCTGCACGGCGCCCGAAAGCGCGCGCGCTTCCAGCGGCACATCGCTCATCGGAGCAGGCCCCGGCCCCTCTTCCGCCCCGCCGCGCATGCGGTTCCACACATCGCTGATTTGATCGCATGCGCCGAGCGCCAGGATCGGCGCCAGCACGAGCGCAGCCAAACTCCAGCGGTGTTGCGTCATGCTTGGCTCACCCCACATTTTAGCCGATGCTGTAATGTCTAGCTTCGGGCCCTTCGATGACAAGACGACGTCAGCGGGCCCCCGTGGAGAAGGCCGTAACGGGCCGGAATATGAGCATTTTCCCCTTAGCGGCGAACTTGGCGGCTGCGCGCGCTCCGGATGCGCCGCGCGCCCGCACGGAAGACGAGGCCACCACGCTCGCGGGTGGCCCGGTGTTCCTCGCTGTCGAGGATCTGCCTGACGCATTCGAAACGCCGGAGGCCGCCGAAAAGGAGGTGCCAGAGCTCTATGGCTCCGGCCTTTACGAACTGGTTTGGCGCGACGGCGCGTGGCGCGTGACAATGCGATATTGGCGCCCTGCGCCGCCCGCGCCCGTCGCACGCACCGGGGACGCGGCAACGAGAAAGCCACTCGGCCATGCCCGCACGCCAGAGCAAGCGCGTGCGCTGCTCGGCGCGCCGGCCGAACTCGTCAGCGAAGTGCTGCCGAAGCTCTACGCCGATCATAAGAATCTGCTGAAGCGCTGGGGCGATCTGGTGCGCAACGGCCTGGGCGAGATCGTCGAGCGCGAAGGCAAGTTCGCGCTCTCCGTTACGTTTTGGCGCCCGATGCATGCACCGGGCATCGCCGCGCCACTCGCGCCCGCCGAGCGCACCGAACTAGCCGAGCGCGTCGCAGCTCCGCTGCGTTCGGAGAAGCCGCAAGAAGATTTGGACATTGGCCTCTTCGAAGACATCGCGCCGGAAAACCCGGGCGTCGTGCTTGTCACCGAAGAAGGCGACGGGCGCTTTCGCGGTAGCGAATAGTCACCCCGGCAACGTCACGCGCAGAAGCGCGCCCCGCTCGGCATCGAGGATCGCGATATCACCGCCATGCGCGCGCGCAATTGATCGCGCGGCCGGCAGACCAAGCCCCGCGCCGCCCGCGCCATCACTCAACCGCACAAATGGCTCAAACACGCTCTCGCGCTGATCAGCCGGAATGCCAGGTCCATCGTCCGCGACATCGACCACCAAGACGCCCGCTTCGCGCCGCATGCTCACCCGCGCCGCGCCCGCGTATTTCAGCGCATTCTCCACCAGGTTCGAGAACAGGCGCTTTAGCCCAAGCGGCTGGCCAGTTACCACAAGACGCTCATCGCCTTCAAAAGTCACGCTCTGCCCCGCTTCCATCTGATCGTCTGCGATGCTCTGCAGCAGCGCAGCGAGATCGAGGCGCACGCGCGCTTCCTCTGCCGGATCGTCGCGCGCAAATGCGATGAAACTCGCAACCAGAGCCTCCACTTCGCCGATCTCTTTGGCCATGCGCTCGCGCTGTTCCGGGGTCACGTTCTCCGCCGCCAAACGCAACCGCATCAGCGGCGTGCGCATGTCGTGCGCGACGGCGGCTAGCGTCTTTGTGCGGTCGGCAATCAGCGAACGCAGGCGCGCCTGCATCGTGTTCACCGCGCGCGCGGCGCCGCGCAATTCTTGCGGCCCCTCCTCAGCGACGGGCGCACTTTGCGGATCGACGCCGACAGCTTGTACGGCATCCGAGAAGTTACGGATCGGCCGCGTCAGGCGGCGTGCAAACAAAATGGCGAGCACTGAAAGAAGCGCCAACGTGCCGCCGATGATCAGCGCCGCGCGCGCAATCCAGCCAATCTCAGCCCAATTGCGCCCTTGTTTCATCACCAGCCAACGGCCGTCCGGCAGCTGTGCGCCAATCTCGAAACCCGAGATCAGCACAACCCCAACCGGGGCCGGCGCAAACATCGGCGCTTCGGGCAGCGAAGGCGGCGCTGGCGTGACTGGCGAGGCGCGGCCGCGCGGCGCTGGCGGCTCCGGCGCTTGCGGCGCTTCAGGTGGCGTGGGCGGCGCAATTCCAACGATCGTGGTTGATGACCCATGGGGACCATCCGGCGCGTGGACTTCGACGCGCGTGCCGGATGAATCTATGTGCACCTGATGATCGATGCCGTGCTCGGCGAGCTGGCTATGAATTTCGGCCATGCGCTCTTGCGCCTCGCGCACACGCTCTTCTGCATCGCGCGCGCTATCTTCGGCTGCTTCCGCGCGCTCACGCGCGCGCTCGGCCGCAGCTTCGGCCCGCGCTTGCTGAGCCTCGCTGCGTGCTTCGGCGTGTGCAGCCTCGGCTTCCTGGGCTCGCTCAAACTCGCGCTCTGCTTCAGCCGCCGCGCGTTCCGCCTCGCGCTCCGCATCACGAGCGACCCGCTCGGCGGCTTCCTGAGAGCGGCGCGTAATCTCGTCCATGTCGATCTCGCGAACACGGAACACGAACGTCTCGTTGCTGCGCACGCTCGACGCCGCCACGCGCACCTGATCAGGCTGCAGCTCCAATTCACGCGCCAGCTGGCGCTGCGTGGCGCGCATGTAGGGTGAGTCTGATTTATCCGGCTCTTCGTCGCGAATGCTCCAGATCACGCCGCTTTCGTTGAGCGGGCGATTAACCTCGATCATGTGCTCGTAGCCGCTCTGGAAATGATCCGCGACTTCGTCGGCGCGCATCACATCCGGCGGGCGCGGCGGCAGCCAGATAACGACGGCCAACACGGCAACAAACGCCGCCGAAAGCGCCAGCGCCACCAACGCACCGAGGTACGCTGCAATGGGGAGACCGTTGCGCTCTGTCATCACGCCGTGGGCTTCACCGCGAAGAGATAGCCCTCGCCGCGTACGGTGCGGATGATGTCGATGCCTCCCGGACGTTCCAGTTTGCGGCGCAGACGGCTCACCTGCACATCGACGGCGCGATCGAACACATCACTGTCATTGTCGAACGCGTAGTCGAGGAGTTGCTCGCGCGAGAGCACACGCTGCGGCCGCTCCACGAAGGCGCGGAGCAAACGGAACTCACCTGCCGAAAGCGGAATCACGACGCCATCCGGGTCGTGCAATTGCCGGCGCGCGATATCGAGGCGAAAGCCCGCGAAGCGCACGGCTTCCTGCGAATCCGTGTCGGCGTCGCGCCCTCGACGCAGAACTGCGCGCGCCCGCGCAACGAGCTCTCGCGGATTGCACGGCTTTGAGAGGTAATCGTCAGCGCCAATCTCCAGGCCAACAATGCGGTCCGCGTCATCGCCAAGCGCCGACAGCATGATGATCGGCGGCCGCCCCTTGCCCGACAAGCGCTTGCACGCCGAAAGCCCATCCTCGCCCGGCATCATCAGATCGAGCACGATGAGGTCGGCGCCCTTGGCCGCCAATTGGCGCTCCATGGACGCGACATCGCCGGCCGCGGAAGCAGCAAAGCCGGCGCGCTGAAACACTTCGACCAGCCCCTCGCGGATATCGATGTCATCATCGACGATCAGCACGCGCGGCGGTTCGGCGGATTCGGTCATATCGAACATTTTATTGCGGCTCGCGGCTCCGCCCTAGCGAAATCCCCAGCCCCTTCAGGCGCTTGGGCAGCCCGTCGGGCCTCACTCAGAGCCGCAGAAATACCGGCGCATCATTGCGCCATTGTTTCAGAGGCTGACGCACTGGGGAAACGTAGCAGCGCCAAGGTCCGCCCCGCATTCGGGCCCGGTCGGGGCCTTGGAGAGGGATAACCATGATGAAACTCGCACTCGCGGCGGGCGTGGCGTTAGCGGCGGTCACGCTCGCGGCGTCGGCGTCCGCCCCGCGCATCGTCGTCCGCCATCACGGCGGCGCCGAGATCAATATCGACGCCAACAGCGATGGCTGGGTCACGCGCGCCGAAGCCTCGAGCGCCGCCGACCGCATCTTCGATGAGATGGATTCCAACAATGACGGCCGTCTCGACGCGCAAGACCGCGCCGAGCGCCACATCCGCATTCACACTGGACGTATGGGCGACAGCGACGGCGACGACCACGTCCGCATCATTCGCCGCGGAGAGCTTGACGCCGAGACGCGCGTCGAAATCGAGCGCACGGTGCGCGAAGCGCATCGCGCCGCCGAACGCGCCGAGCGCGAGGCTGAACGCGCATCCGAAGACGCCGAACGTGAGGCAGAACGTGCTGAACGCGAAGCCGAGCGTGCCGAACGCCACATCGAGCGTCTGGTCGAGCGTGGCGACAATGAGCACCGCGTGATCATCATTCGTCGCGAAAGCGACGATGATCACGAGCATGGCGAAGATGAAGAAGATCACGTGATGCTGATGGCGCCGCCGGAGCCGCCGCTGCCGCCCGAGCCGCCGCATCCGCCTATGTTCATGATGCTGATCGCCAACTCGGAAGAGGCCGATCTCAACAATGACGGCGCACTCTCCCGCGAGGAATTCCGCGCCCAGCACATGCGCTTCTTCGACGCCAGCGACGCCAATGGCGATGGCCGCGTCCGCTTCGATCCGCCGGAGCCGCCAGAACCCCCGGAAGCGCCCGAAGCGCCGACGCCACCCACTCCACCCCGGTCGCATCACTAAGCCGGGGCCGCCTTGGGACCCCGCCGCACCCATTCAGCGGGGTCCCATTTCGGGCGGCGGATTTCAGTGTGACCACCGTCACATTCGGTCCTGCATCCAAACGCTAAGTTGGGTGCATCAAGAGTTCAGACAGCAACGCAACGCCAACAAGGGAGCCCGCAAATGTCCAAGTTCTTCTGCATCGCCGCCGCACTGGCTCTCTTCGCCCCGGCCGCGCTCGCTGCGCTCAACCAAGCCGCTTTGATCGTCGCCTGATCCCCCAAACCCGCCTGCGACGGTCAACTTAGGAAGCCGCGGATCCCCCTGGATCCGCGGCTTTTCCTTTGTCCGCGTTGCGCGATTTCGCACGCGCAGCGCATCCGAACGCACAGCGTGCGGCATCCAATAGTCAACAGCGACAACACAACTTCAAGGATAACTCAAATGAACAAGCTCAACGCCATCTCCGCCGGCGCGAAAGCCGCGACGTTTGCACTGGCTTTCGTATTGTTCGCGCCGATCGCGGCTGCGGTGCTCATTCAAGCTGCGCAGATCGTCGCTTAACCCTCCCATAGCGACGACACGCAACAAAGCGCGGACCAATCGGTCCGCGCTTTTCGTTTGTGCGCTACGCGCGAAAGAAATCGCAGGACACGCATCCAAGATCGCACGCACCGGCATCTCTAAGACAAGCCCAACCACACCAGGCCCAAGGGAGACAGAGATGACCAAGATGATCAGCCTCGCCGCCGCAATCACACTGTTTTCGCTGGGCGCGGTCGCCCTGCTGATGCAGGCCGCACAGATCGTCGCCTAACGTTCCCTCGCTAGCGACGACGCGGAAGGCGCGGATCTCTCGGGGTCCGCGCCTTTGCTTTTGGAGATGAATCTTTCTTCTGTGTCGCGAAGATTTTTCTGCTTCCGCGCATCCAAACGACGCAACGCCCGCATCTCATATTCAGAAGCAACGTAAGACTTCGAGGGAACGAAAATGACCAAGCTCAGCTCAATCACCGCCGCTTTTGTTTTGTTTGCCCCGATCGCCATCGCGATCATCTCGCAAGCTGCACGGATCGTCGCTTAATCCCGCCTGCCCCCAAACGACGATCTACAGAAAGGCGCGGATCCCCCTGGGTCCGCGCCTTATTCTTTGCATCAGCCGGAATTCCTGATGCGCACACGCACATTGTCGCTTTCGCCATCCGCATCGACGACGGTGATGTCGTAGAAGCCCGGCGCACGCGGGCGCCAGATGGCGCGGCCACTCGTCGATTCCGTGTTCACACGTTCACCTTCCGCGTACCACGCCAATGGCGGGCGCCCCCCGCGCGCGGATAGCGAAAGTCCGCGTGAGTCCGCGCCGTAGTCCAGCACCAGCACTTCAGCGCCCGTTGGCGGAAACAAGATCGACAGCCCCTCGCCATCGCTCTCGCGCTCGAACCGCGCCAGGGCCGGCGGCGGCGCATGACGTTGCTCCTCCGGCGTCTGGACCGGCGCTTCAGGCGTACCAAGCAGATCGAACGCCTCGAACAAAACCGGCAGCGCTTCACTCCGCCCGGTCGCGCCGGGGCGCGGCGCGCCGTCGGGTCGGCCGACCCACACGCCAATCGCGTAGCCGTTCGAGACGCCCAGCGCCCACGCATCGCGGAAGCCGTAAGACGTGCCCGTCTTGAACGCGACTTGCGGCGCGCCTTGCGCGACCTGCGCCGGAATGCGGCCAGCAGGGTGCGGCGATGTCGCCAAGATATTGAGCACGCGCTCTGCCGTTTCACCGCGCACGAAGCGGCGCGTAAATGCATAGGCGCCGACATCCTCCGTCGTCAGCGGCCGCGCACGGCCTTCATCCCCAAGCGCCGCGTAGAGTTGCACCAGATCTTCCAACCGCATGCCGACGCCGCCGAGCGCCAGGGCCAAACCCGGCTCGGACACAGCACGCCGCGGCAAGCGCACATCGGCGCCCGCACGCGTTAGCGCCGCGTGGAAGCGGCTCGCGCCGATGCGCTCCAACGTCGCCACCGCCGGCAGATTGAGCGAATGGCGGAGCGCGTCTTCGAGCGAAACGTCGCCGTGGAAGCGCCGGTCGAAATTCTCCGGCAAATAGCCGCCGAACCTACGCGGCGCGTCGCGCACCAAGGTCTCCGGCGCGGCCAGGCCCTCATCGAACGCAATCGCATAGAGAAACGGCTTCAGCGCCGAACCCGGGGAGCGGATCGCGCGCGTCATATCGATATAGCCGCCCGCGCGTTCGCGACCCGCGCCGCCGACGCGCGCACGCACGGCGCGATCGTCAATCTCAACCGCCAGAATCGCGATCTGCGCATCGCGCTCCAAGCCCTCGGCGCGGCGACGCACCAGTGCTTCCAGATCCCGTTGCAAGGTCGCGTCGATCGAAGATCGCACCACGCCCTCGCTTGGGTGCTGCGCCACCAATTCCGCCGCCGCATGCGGCGCCGAATAAGGAAACGGTGCGCGCGGCGGGATCGCAATCTGACGCCCTTCGTCCGCACGCGTGCGATCGATCAGATGCGCGGCCACAAACATGTCGAGCACGCGGTTGCGCGCCGCCAACGCCGCTTGCGGATGCCGATCCGGTCGCCGTGCTTCCGGGGCTTGCGGCAGCGCAATCAACAGCGCCATCTCGGCATCGTCGAGCCATTGCGGGTCGCGCTGGAAATATGCGCGCGAGGCCGCGCGCACGCCCTCCAGATTGCCGCCATACGGCGCCATCGTCAGATACGCCGCGAGAATCTCACGCTTCGACAGCCGCCGCTCGATCTGCAGTGCGCGAATGATTTCGATGACCTTGGAGCCGATGGTGCGCGGCCTCGGCTCCAGCAGCCGCGCGAGCTGCATCGTAATAGTCGAGCCGCCCTGCGTGACGCGTCCTGCGCGCACGTACGAAACGCTCGCCCGCGCCAGCGCGATCGGGTCGACGCCCGGATGCCACCAGAAGCGCGCATCCTCCACCGCGATCAGCCGCCGCTGAAACTCCGGATCGATTTCATCGAGCCGCGCTTCGAGGCGCCAATTGCCTTCGCGCGTCGTGAACGCCATCAGCCATTCGCCGTTGTGATCGAGCACAACTGGCGAGACATCCCGCACCCGCGCCAGCGGCGGCGGAAAAAGCTGATCCAGCGCAAACAGCGTCAGCAACAGCGCAAGCAACACCTGCGCCCACCGCCTTCCGCGCGGCGTTAGCGGCAACGCCGCGCGTGGCCCGCGGCGGATGCTTGCGCTCATCGCATTATCCGCCGCGCGGCGCGATCGAGATCGCGCCTGTGCTGGTGCGCGCCATCACGCCTGGCCGATACATGTCCTCGACCTGCGCCGCCGGCATCGTGTAACGGCCCGGCGACACCGCGCGCGCGATGTACGCGTATCGGAACTGGCCGCGCAGGTTTGCTGAAGCGACAAAGCGATCGTCCCGCGATTCTTGCACCTGTGCGTAGGAGATGGCGCCGACCCATGAGAACGGCCCGTTGCGCGTGGCGCCGTCATAGTTCGTGCCTTGCGCGCCATCCTCGGGGCCGAGCAGCGTTTCGATCTCCAAGCCGGCCGGCAGCAAATCGACCAGCACAGTCGGGAAATTGCGCGCGCCTTCGGGCTGGCCCGAGAGCACGACAACAACGCGATCGCCTTGCCGGACGGAGTTCAGATCGGCGAGCGTGCCGTCCATCCGGAAGATCGTCTTGTCGATCGTGTAGCCAGATTGCATGGCAGGCGGCGCTTCACGCGGTGCGCCTGAGAGCGCCAACGTCCGCCACACCGGTCCGCGCGCCGCATTGCGGAACACTAGACCTTGCGCCAGACGCTGCGCGTTCGCGATCACGCGGCGTTCGGCCATCTGCTCGTTGTTGAGCGTGACACTCACCGGGCCAGAGCGTTCCAACAGCGAGTTGGCCGCCAGCATCAGCTGCGCTTGTTCTTGCGTCATCAACTGGCCTGCGTCCGGCGCATCGCGCTCGAGCCGGCGGCGCAGGCGATCAACCATCTGCGTTTCCCCGGCTTCCGCCGCAAGCGCCAGCACACCCGAGAGATCGCGCAGCGGCGTTTGGTACCAATCGCCGACGTTGCGATAGCCCAGCGCCTCTTCCGCCATCCGGAAAGCGTTCCGCGCCCGCGCACGATCGCCCATGAAGGCGAGCGCCGCGCCGATTTGCGCGCGTGCGAGCGGCGAAGGCTCGTTGCGCAAGCGGTTGTCGTGGAAGTAGCGGAGTTGGCCGATATCGGCCTCACCCGCCTTCGCCAACACGTAGAGCGCATACGCCGCTGAACGCGAGCGCAGCAGTTCGGTCGTGTCGTTCGAGCCCGGCCAACGATAGACCTCGAACTCGTAACGCACCGAGCCGAAATCGTTCAGCCGCGCGATACGCCGGAGTGCGGCGTACGCTTGGCTCATCGGTTGACGCGGCACCGCATAACCTGCCCGCTGCGCGCGCAGCAGAAAGTCGGTCACGTAAACGCCAAGCCAAGGCGTCGCGCTGCCATCGCCCGCATGCCAGAGGCCGAACGCGCCGTCCGGACTTTGGCGATCAAGCAATTGCGTCACCGCGTCTTGCACGCGGCGCGTAATGCGCGGATCGCGCTGCCGGTTCGCCTCGGACGCCAGCACATTGTAATAGAGCAACGGCATCGCGACGGACGTCAGCTGCTCCGAACATCCATACGGATAGCGATAGAGTTCATCCAGGATTGGCGCGGGATCGATGCCCGCGAGATTGCTGAACGAGATCATCGCTTGGCCCGAAGGCTGGAAGCCCGCCAACGCATCCGCCGGCGCGCGCCACGAAGCGCCCGCTGCTTGCGGCTCCATCCGCGTGATCGTGATCGGCAGGAACGGCGCGCGCGACTGGATGTCGTACGTGCGTTCCACCGGCGAGAAGCCTTGTGGGCCTTCGAGACGCAAACTGATTTGCCCCACGCCGAGCGCACCGCCCGTAATCGGGATCAGTGCGGTTTGGCGTTGGTTACGCCCGAGTTGGAAGCGGCGCGGCTGCGCCTGGATCTGCGCTGTCGGCGAGCCCGAGACCGTCACCGTGTAAGCGCCCGCCGGCCCTTCCACGTTGTCGATATTGAGCGTGCCTTGCGCCTGATCGCCTGGCGCCAGGAAGCGCGGCAAAATGAGTTCAGCGACAACAGGATCGCGGACGACAATCTGCTCTGCGTCTTGGCCAAGCGAATTGTCCGTCCACGCCACCGCCATCAGCCGCAGCGTGCCGTTGAAGTCCGGAATATCAACGGGAATGTTCACCCGGCCACCGCGCACTTCCACGACATCGGAGACAATCGCCACGGTGCGCGTCGGCACAACCGTTAGGCCTTCGCCGCCCAATGAGTCACCGCCTTGGCGCGGCGTTGCCGGGGCGCCGAGATTTGGATTGAGCAAGCGCCCGTAATCGTCGCGCACATCAACGCCGAGCGCGCGACGGCCGAAGAAATACTCGGTCGCGTTCGGGCTGTCGTACTTGGTGATGTTGAGGATGCCCTCATCCACCAGCGCAATCGCGACACGCACACGCTCGCCAACAGGCGCGTTGCGCACCTGCACCGGCACTTCGATATGCGTGCGTGGGCGCACATTCTGCAGGCCGGCGCCGGCGACCACTTCAAGCGTGCGGTTGCCCATGTCCACCGGCACGTACGCCACACCAACAGCGCGGCGCGGCACAGGCAGGTTCACAGGATCGCGCGGCGTCATCACCGTCACGAGCACGTAGGCGCCGGAGCCCCACTCTGCGCTCACCGGCAGATCGATCGTCGCGCCATCAGAGCCGACATGCACCGTGCGCGTTTCGATCACGCGATCCGTCGCCACCACGATTTGCGCTTCGCCCGGGTATGGCGGACGAATTTGTACGCGCGCGCGGGCGCCCGGACGCACCGGATTTTGCGGCGCAACGACGCTCACCATGTCCGGCGTTTGATCATCGTCCGCCGGGCCGCCCCAGCCAACGCCGAAGCGTTGCGAGCTTTCCGTGCCAGCAGCGCGCACGATCAGGCGGTACGAGCCCTCGCGCAAACCATCGCGCGCGATGCGCAAAGGTTGGTTGGCGGCGAGATCAACGGTTGCGCCATCAACGGGAATGTCGCGCCCCGTACGCCGCCAACGCCAGTTGCCGCCATCGAGGTACCAATCGTAGCTCCAATCTTCGCGCACGAGTTGCCATTGCACGCCGCGCACCGCGACACGGCGGCCATCAGCGTTCAAGCCAATGACGTCATACGCCACGCGCTCGCCAGCGCCTGCGCGCCGGTTTTCGAATTGCGGCGAGAGGCCGAGATACACATCGTTCAAACGCACCGGGACAGTGAAGTTCTCGCGCACCAGACGCCCGCCCGGATCGGCGACGCTCGCGATCATGCGGGCGCGCAGCGGCAGGCTCGTTTGCGGTTCGTCCGGCAATTGCAGCGCAAGTTGCGCAGCGCCCGTGCCGTCCGTCACCGTGCCCGGCAGCTGGAACATGCGCTCGTCGAAGCTCTCGTCAGCGCGGCCGAACGTGTAACCTTCAAAATCCGGGAACGGATTTGGATCGACCATCAGTCGCCCTTCCGCCTCGACCGCGAGACCAGAGCCCGGCGCGCCATAGAGGAAGTCCGCCTGCACGTTGATCGGACGCGATTGGCCGCGCCGCAGCACCGCTTCGCTGGCTTCGACCGCTACCCGCAAACGCTGCGGCACGAAATCTTCGACCGACCAGCTGACTTGACCCGCGGCAGCGTCCTGCCCGTCGACCAACAATTCCGCGCGCCACACACCGCGCGGCGCCGAGCGATCGATCTCGATGTTTTTGGCAATGGCGCCGCCATCGACCGCTTCCGACATGCGGATGCGACGCGCTTCGGTGCCGTTCGGTCGATAGACAACGAGCGTCGATTGCCGATTGGCGATCGCGCGCCCGATCTGATCGCGGATGAGGCCGATCAAGCGCACACGCTCGCCCGGCCGATAAATGCCGCGCTCGGTGTAGAGGTATGCATCGACATCGCCCGGCGCACGCCGGCCATCGACGCCGCGATCGGAAAGATCGAGGCCAGGTCGTTGCAGATCGAGCGCCGCGAAGTCGCCTTGGGCGCCATACGCCATCACGTACCGCGCACGCGCCGGCCCATCGCCGTTCACGAGCGCTTCGGCAAAATGCACGCGGCCTTCAGAGTCCGTGCGCGCTCGCGCCAGTTCCTCGTTGTTCTCCGCAATCAGCGTCAGCGTCGTATTGCCCATCGGCCGCGCGCTACGCAGCGAGCGCACCACGACGTCGAGCCCGGTGGCGCCCGAGAAGCTTTGCAGCGCCATGTCCGTGTAAAGAATCCAGCGATAGGACGAGGCGACCGATTCATTTTCTGAATCGCCATGCTGCCCCGCGCTCGGCGAAGCATCGCGCACCTTCACAACGTACGCGCCCGGCCGTAGCTCCCGCAGCGCCGAGCCCAGCGGGAAAACGGTCGTCACGGCACTGTTGCGGCGCGAGGTGTCGACGTCGATCTCGCCCTCATAGACTTGCACGCCGACGTTTTCGCCAGAGCTGTTGAAATCCCAATAATTCCAGCCGCCCTCTTCGTTGGTGCCGCCTTGATCCAAGGCATATTGCGAGAGGATGCGATCTGGCACGCGCAGCACTTCGATGGCGATGCGCGAAACGTTCACCGTCTCGATCGCGATGCCGTCAGCTTCGGCGCGGGGCAAGATCACGCCATTGCCGGCAAAGCCCACATAAGACGGGCGGTCACCGAACGTCAGCGTGAATGTTTCTTCGTACTCCGTGCGTTCGCCCGATTGCGAAGGCAGTCCTTCGCGCACCGTGACCTGGCGCTCGGGCTCAAGCGGCAAACCGCCGAGGCACAGCAGATTGCCCGACACATCGACTTGGAACGGCGCTGCCGGCTCCAGGCTCACATAGTCAGCGTAATTGATGCTCTGGTCGCGCGAGAGCTCTTGGCTGAACTCCAAGCAAGCGCGCGGTTCGGCTTGGTTCGTCTCGGTACGCAGCCGCACAAACGCCATGCCGTCGACGCCGGGCACGCCGGCGCGCGGCGCATTCGCGCTTCGCGCTGTTTCACTCGCGCCAATCGATCCCAGTTGCGCAAATTCAAAGGCAGGCGCGCCCGCCGACACGCGGCCGAGCACCGCCCCGCCCCATAGCCCCGCGAGCAACGCGACGGAGGTGGAGAGCACCACCGTTCTGTTCCCAACGAGCCACGTGCGCGCAGGTGCGATCCACGACCAATTGAGTTTGCGGGGGTCAAGGCGCTCCGCGAGCGCCTTCCAATCGAACGCCATGATGCGCGTCTCCCATCCACCCGGACGAACGACATGCTTGCCCGAGGCTCGCGCACCCCGCAAGGAGCATTAAATTTCGGCAAAGTTGTGTGGTCGCGTGGAGTTGAAGCCGTGCGCGCGACGTGTTTCAACAGCTGCAATAAAAATGACGCGCGCGGCGCCTTTGCCGCGACGCCGGGAGGACAGAATGACCGAGGCCGCTTCGCCCGCCTTTCCAGCCATGTCTATCGAACAGGCGCACGCGATGCTCACCCAACCGGGCTCGCAGTTCGAGTTGACGGAGGGTGAAGTCCGCGGTGTGCGGATGAAGCTATGGAAAAACGCGCCGCCGACGCTGCGCGAGATCTATGCGGTGAGCGCCCTGGCCGCCGCCCGTGACCACCTCGTTCTCGAGGATGAGCGCGCCACGGTCGGCGAATTCCGCGCAGCCGCAGCCAAGTTCGCGCATCAGTTGATTGCTGATGGCGTCAAGAAGGGCGACCGCGTCGCCGTCATCATGCGCAACGTCCCCGAATGGCCAGTGGCCTTCTGGGGCGCGGTTTTGGCCGGCGCCATCGTCACCCCCCTAAATGCGTGGTGGACGGGTCCGGAACTCGAATACGGGTTGAAAAATTCCGGCACATCGATCGCAGTCATGGACATCGAGCGCTACGAGCGCGTTCGCGAGCACCTCGAAAAATGCCCCGACATTCGCAAAGTCTATGTTTCGCGCGCGCGCGAGGACATCGCTGATCCGCGCGTTGAGCGGATGGAGAGCATCGTCGGTACGACGGCCGAATGGGGTGCGCTGGCGGCGATGGAGCCGCCCGAAGTCGACCTCGCGCCGGACGACGACGTCGCGATCTTCTACACGTCGGGCACCACGGGAAGCCCAAAAGGCGCGGTGATCACGCACCGCAACATCATCTCGAACATATTCAACTCGGCTTCCGCCGGCGCCCGCGCCTTCCTGCGTCGCGGAGAAATGCCGCCTGCGCCCGACCCGACCGCGCCACAGAAAGCGTTTCTGATCTCGGTGCCATTCTTCCATGCGACTGGCTGCTTTGCGGTGATGCTGCCGGCGCTGATGCAGGGCTTTAAGCTCGTGATGCAGCGGCGCTGGGATGCGGATCAGGCGTTGGCTTTGATGGAGAAGGAACGCGTTACGCACTTTGGCGGCGTGCCAACGATCGCGTGGCAAGTGATCGAGCATCCTAAGATCGATCAATACGATCTCTCGTCGGTTGAAAGCGTCGCATACGGCGGCGCTCCGGCCGCGCCTGAGTTGGTGACGCGCATTCTCGCGCGCTTCCCCAAATCTCTCCCCGGCCAAGGCTGGGGCATGACCGAAACCTCCGCCACCGCCGTCTCAAACGGCGCTGAAGACTATCAGCGCAAGCCTGCAAGCTGCGGCGTCCCTTCCGCGACCGGCGAAGCAAAGATCGTCGGCAGCGATGGCAATGAGCTACCGCGCGGCGAAGTCGGTGAGCTTTGGTACAAAGGCCCCGTCGTCGTGCGCGGTTATTGGCAGAACGAAAAAGCTAGCGCCGAGACGTTTGTCGATGGTTGGGTGAAAACCGGCGACCTCGCCAAGATGGATGACGAGGGCTTCCTCTATATTGTCGATCGCGCCAAGGACATGCTGATCCGCGGCGGCGAAAACATCTACTGCGTCGAGGTCGAAAACGCGCTCTACGATCATCCAACGGTCATGGACGCCGCCGTCATCGGCAAGCCGCACAAGACGCTGGGCGAAGAACCCATCGCGGTCGTGCACCTAAAGCCGGGCATGCACGCCACGAGCGATGAGCTACGCCATCATTGCGCGCAAAAGATAGCGGCATTCAAAGTGCCGATCGAAGTGATCTTCTGGCCTGAAACGCTGCCGCGCAACGCGAATGGCAAGATTCTCAAATCTGAACTCAAGAAGCAGATTGAGAACCCGGAGTTCTAGACAACAACACCGAGCGCTGCGCCGATCGCGGCGCTCGCCGCCATTGCAGCGATGCCCCAGAACACGGTGCGCAGCACCGCCTTCATCGGCGGCGCGCCGCCGACACGCGCGCCAGCACTGCCAAGCAGCGCCAAAAACACGAGCGTCGCACCCCAGATTAGGTACGTCAGCACCGACAATGGCGCAGCGAGCACCAGCCCAATCGGCATAAGCGCTCCCGCCGCAAACGACGCCGCCGACGCCATAGCCGCTTGGATGGGGCGCGCCTGCGCAAAATCTGTGATCCCCAGTTCGTCACGCAAGTGCGCCCCGAGCCCGTCCTTCGCTGTCAGCTCAATCGCAACCTGCCGCGCGAGATCGGGCGAAAGCCCGCGGCCAATGTAGATGTGCGTCAGCTCCTCGAGTTCAAACTCAGGCTGCTCCTTCAACTCGCGCTTTTCGCGCGCGATGTCCGCCTTCTCGGCGTCGGCCTGCGAACTGACCGAGACATATTCCCCCGCCGCCATCGACATGGCGCCCGCCACAAGTCCCGCCGCACCGGCAATCAGGATCGCGGTCTTGCCCTGCGAAGCGGCGGCGACGCCTAGAATAAGGCTCGACGTCGATACGATGCCGTCATTGGCGCCGAGCACCGCGGCGCGCAGCCAGTTTGCGTTGCCGAGTCGGTGCCGCTCGATGTGATGTAGAAGGCTCATGGGGGCATCATACGGATTGTGACTTGCCTTGTGTTGATCGAGCGCCAATTTTCTTTGCAAAGGAGACGCAGACGCATGACCAAGATCGTCTACGAAGTAATTCAGCACGATGGCGGGTGGGCCTTCAAACTCGGCGACACGATCTCCGACACGTTCCCCAGCCACGACAAAGCCTATGCCGCCGCCAAGCGCGTCGCGCTCGAACAGATGCGCCCCGGCCAGACGGTGGGCATTTCATGGGAAGACGCTAAAGGCCGCTGGCATGACGAAATCTCGTCGGGCGACGATCGCCCTGAAGTCGACATCGTCGATAAGAATTGAGTGAGCCGGCGCCGCGCCGCATAAGGCGCTGATGCAGAACTTTCGCGAATGGGCCGTGCGCGCGGCTGAATGGGGCGTCGATTATCGGGCGCGCCTGCGCGACATGCCGGTGCGCCCGCCCGTCGCGCCCGGCGAGATCGCCGCGCAGATCGCCGACGCGCCGCCCGAGCGCGGCGAAGCCTTCGAGAAGGTGTTCGCCGATTTCGAGCGCATCATCGCGCCAGGCATGACGCATTGGCAGCATCCGCGCTTCTTCGCCTACTTCCCGTCGAACTCCGCCCCCGCCTCGCTTGTCGCCGAGCATCTCGTCAACGCCATCGGCGCGGTGTGCATGCTCTGGCAGACGAGCCCCGCCGCCACGGAGCTGGAAACCAAAACCATCGATTGGCTGCGCCAAGCCTTTGGTCTGCCCGATCATTTCAAAGGCTGCATCCAAGACACCGCCAGCACCGCAACGCTCGCCGCAGTGCTTGTCATGCGCGAACGCGCACTTGAGTTCACAGGCAACACCGTAGGCCTCGCCGGCGCGCCGCGCTTGCGTATCTATTGCTCCGCCGAAGCGCACACCTCGATCGATCGCGCCATTTGGTTCTCCGGCATCGGCGCCGACAATCTGGTGCGCATTCCCATCAACGGCCCCACGCGCGGCGCCGATCCGGAAGCGCTCGAGCGGCTCATCCGCACGGATATCGCGGCCGGGTACAAACCCGCAGGGATTATCGCCAATGTCGGGGCGACAGGCGTTGGCGCGATCGATCCTATCGCCGAGATGGCTGCGATAGCGCGCCAGCATGATCTCTACCTCCACGTCGACGCCGCATGGGCGGGCGCAGCAATGGTGTGTCCCGAATTTCGTCCGCTTTGGGCCGGCGTCGAACACGCAGACAGCATCGTGGTCAACGCGCACAAATGGCTCGGCGCACAAACGCACTGCAGCGCCCATTTCGTGCGCGATCCCGCAACGCTCGTGCGCACGCTCGCGGCGCGGCCCGACTATCTGCACACGCTCGGCCATGATGAAGTCGTGAACTACAGCGAATGGGGCGTGCCACTGGGTCGCCAGTTTCGCGCGCTTAAGCTCTGGTTTGTGCTGCGTGCTTACGGGCTCGAAGGCCTACGCGCGATGATCCGCAACCACATCGTCTGGTCGCGCCAGCTCTGCGACAAACTCCGCGCTGCACCCAACTTCGAAATCGTCACGGAGCCCAATTTTTCTCTGTTTTCGTTTCGCTATGCGCCACTTGGCGCCGCCGATCTCGACCCATTGAACCTGAAGCTGGTCGAAACCATCAACGCCGACGGCCGCATCTATCTCACGCAAACCCGCATCGACGGCGCCGTCGCCATCCGTTTCCAGGTCGGCCAATTCGAATGCACCGAAGACGACGTGATGAGCGCCTACGACGTCGTCACAGAAATCGCGGCGCGCCTCTGACTATTGCAGGTGCGCCTCGACGAACCAAAGGTCCTTGTCGATCTGGCGTGACACGCCCGTGAAGAGATCAGCCGTGTCCTTGTCGCCGGCCTCATCAGCGGCATCAATCGCCGCGCGCGCGAGTTTGCCGAACGCCGCCAGCCGATCGGCCACGGCCTGCGTGACGTCCTTGCCGGCGGAGAGATTTGTTGGGAAAGGCGCCAGGTTCGTGTTCTTCGCCGCCGATTGCAGCGTGCCCTCGGCAAAGCCAGCCAGCGACACCGCACGCTCGGCGATGTCGTCCGTGAATGCGTCGACGCGCGCCTGGATTTGGTCGAACAACTCATGCAGCGCGATGAACGTCGGCCCCTTCACGTTCCAATGCGCTTCCTTGATCGAAAGCCTGAGATCGACCGCATCCGCTAAGCGCGCATTCAAAAGCGCAACCATGGCTTTGCGCGTGTTGTCCGGCAGATCGTTGCGGGTGGTCGGCATGAGTGTATCTCCTGAAGCCTTCAATATGGGTTCTCGCGCCTACACCGACAACGCAATCACCCATAGATATGAGCACCCGTCGCAATCGGCCGCGTCTATAGCGTCGCCAGCCAATCGATCAGCAGACGCGTCGTCTCATCCGGTGCTTCTTGCTGCGTCCAGTGACCGATCTTCGGGATCATGTGCGAACCGCGAAGGTCGGACGTATTCGCGGCCATCCGCTCGAACGCCGCATCCGCACTGCCGCCGAACATCTTCAGCACCAAGTCGTTCTCGCCGACAATGAACAGAGACGGCTGATGGATCACCCGATCCGGAACCGTGCTCATATATTCAAAGTCGCGCGTGTGATTGCGATAGCGGTTGAGCGGTCCGCGAAAGCCCGATCGCGTGAACTCACCGACGAAATAGTCGATGTCTTCCGGCGCCATCCACCACGGAAACGGGTTCGGATCTTCCAGGCCATCGAGCAGATGATCGCCGTGCTTTTTGTCGGCCCCGCCCCAATAGCCCTGAGAGTCGCCGCTGCCTGCATAGTAGAGCTTGCGCAATCCACCGCGCACGTCCGCTTCGAACGCTGCCTCAGCGACGCCCTCATCTTTGAAATAGGCCTGGTAGAAGAATTTTCCTTGATCGACGTACATCGCCTTGATCAGCGCATCGAGCGACATCGGCGGCAGACCGAACCACGGCACGCTCAAGCCCGCAACAGCGCGCACTTGTTTGGGATGCAGCACAGCCGTGTGCCAAACGATCGGCGCGCCCCAATCGTGCCCGATGAGCACCGCCGGTTTGCCCGGCGAGAGCGCCTCAATCACGCCCGCAACATCCGCAGCGATTTCCTTCATCGCGTAGGCTTCAACCGCGTGCGGCTTGTCTGAGCCGCCATAGCCGCGCACATCGATCGCGCAAGCCGTGAAGCCCGCCGCAGCGAGCGGCGCCATCTGATGGCGCCACGAATACCAGCTCTCGGGAAAGCCGTGGACCATCACAATCAGCGGCCCCTCGCCCTGCACAGCCGCACGGACCTTGATGCCGTTCGTTTCGATCATCCTGAATTCTGGCTTCATTGCAGGTCCGCCGGCAAAGTGGGTTGCGTGATGATGCTCTCGTAGGCGCTCCAACGCGCGGCGGGATCTTCGCCCGCGCGCTCGACGAAGGCGCGGACAACATCCTCGCCCGTCGAATAATTGATGACGTAAGAGCGATAGTGTTCGGCGAAAGCCAGGCCGCGCTCGGCCCGCTCGCGCGACATCAAGCCATAGCGCTGTGTAAGTTCGATGGCGCGGTTGCGATCAATCTGCCCGTCCAAGAATTGCTGATCGATCGTCAGCGTCGCGCCGCGCAGTCCATCGAGCGCGACGCTCAGCGCCTCGTACGCATCGGCGCTTGCGGGATCGAGGCCGGCGAGCGGATAGAGCGTGCCGCGTTCGAACGCGAGCCTCTCGCCGCCCGGAAAGGCCAAGTCCACACCGTAGTTGCCGCCGCCTTCGTTCAGCGGTCCTTGCGGCGAAAAGAGCGGTATCACCGAGTATTCGACGTATCCACGCTCGCGATACATCCGTTCAGCGCTAATGCCCTGCACGTGATGGCCAGGATACCCTTCGTGACAGCCATAACCGATGGCCGCGTCGATGTAGATCGGCTGATCGGTGTTCACTTGAATGAGGCTGTGATTGTCGCCGCGGTACCAGTTGTAGGCGCCCCAAGGCTGATCGCGCACCAATTCCAACTCAAAGCGCTCATTTGCCGGGAGCGGGAAATGCGCCGCGGTGCGCCGACGGCATTCGGCGATCGCCGCTTCCATGACTTCGTCCAGCCGATCCGGCGGCACGAGGTAGCGATTACGGAATTCTTGCACCCGTGTCGCGAGGTCGCCACGCCCTGGCACAAGCTGATCAATACGCGCGAGTGCTGCATCATAACTCTCGAGCGGCCGCAACGTTGGCCGCAACGCGAAGAGGCGCTCAGCTTCGTCCGCGAACGGCAGCCGTTCGCCATCGATCATGTCAAGACGGAAGCGCGCACTTGCCACATACGCCGCCAACGCACGTGCGCGCCGTTGCACTGCCGGATCGCGCGCCGCGCCTTGTGCTTCAGCGATCTGTGCGCTTAGCGCGTCCGCCGCCGCTTTGAGATCGGACGTTGAACGCGGATGCGCTTCGGCTTGCGTCTTCCACTCGGCCGGGCCGTAATAGGCGTCGATATAACCTTCCTCGTGCGTCCCGATCTCAAGCGAGAGGCGCACGTAGGTCTCGGCAAGCGGATTGAGATCGGGTTCAGCCTGGCGCGCGCACGCGGCGACCAGCAAGAACAGACAAGCGGCAATGACCCGCATCAGCTACCTCCGACCCCAGTCTAGCAAGCAAATCGGGCGACGTACCGCGTGACGCGACGGAACACGCCTCAAGTCGCCTCTTCCGCCTCGCCGATGACCTCGGCCGCTTCCTCGTTGAGCGCTTTGCCTTCGCGGCGCGGCACCGTGAACGGCGTCGGCTGCGGCGTTTGCATATTGCCCCGCATCAGCGCGCGGCCGGCTTCGATCCCGCCCGCAAGCTGCAACTCGAAGCGTTCCGCGTCGCGATCGCGCACATCTTCGATCACTTCGGCGATCTCGATGTCGTCGAACCCCAGACCGCGCAGCACCGCCGCGCCGAACGTGAGCGAAGACTCAAAAAGCTCGCGTAGCTGATAGTCGACGCCGGCCTTCACCAGCCGCATCGAGTGGCCGCGATCGAAGGCGCGCGCGAACACTTTGGCGTGGGGAAATTCGGATTTGACCAGCGCGACGATGCGATCCGTGACCTCCGGCTTATCGACGCACACCAGGATCATCTCAGCTTCAGTCGCGCCCGAAGCGCGCAAAACGTCGAGCCGCGTGCCGTCGCCGTAATAGACCTTGAATCCGAAATTCGACGCGGCCTGGATCATCTCGACGTCAGTCTCGATGAGCGAGATATCGACGTTCTTCGCCAGCAGCGCTTGGCTGACCAGCTGCGCGAAACGGCCGAAACCGATGAACAGCACGCGGCCATGCAGATCGTGTGCATCTTCGACACCATCGCGAGAAGGTTCGGCCTGCGGCGTGAAGCGATTGAGGAGCAGCACCACCAGAGGCGTCAGCGCCATTGAGAGAATAACGATTGCCGTCATGATCGCAGCAATGCGCGGGTCCATGACGCCCGCGCTCAGCGCCGCCGCAAAGAGTACGAATGCAAACTCCCCGCCCTGGGCAAAAAAGGCTGCGCGCCGGATGGCTTCGCGTTGCTCGGCGCCGAACAAGCGCGCTACCGCGTAAATGCCGAACGCCTTGACGATCATGAATGCCAGCACGCCCGCCGCGATCAACTGCCAGTCGGCCAGCACGACCGGCAGATTGAGCGACATGCCGACGCTGATGAAGAACAACGCCAGCAGAATGCCGCGGAAAGGTTCGACATCGGCTTCCAACTGATGGCGGAAAACAGAATCCGAAAGCAGCACGCCCGCAAGGAATGCGCCCATCGCCATCGAAAGCCCGCCCCATTGCATGAACAGCGCAGCGCCCAACACAACAAGCAACGCGGCCGCTGTCATTACTTCGCGGGCGCCTGAGCGCGCGAGAATCCCGAACATCGGATTGAGCAGCCAACGTCCCGCCACGAACACCGCCGCGATCGAAGCGAGCGCGATGCCAACGCTCTGCCAGACGGGCCGCGCGTTTTCCTCAACGACGCCGTACGCGGCGGCGAGCACAGCCACGACAGCCAAGAGCGGCACGATCATCAGATCTTCGAACAGCAGGATTGAGACGTTGCGCTGACCGGCCTCGGTCGCCGTGTCGCCGGAATCGTCCATCATCTTCATGATCACGGCGGTGGATGAGAGCACGAACCCCATCGCGCCGATCACAGCCGCGGGCCACGGCAGCCCCGCTGCGATCCCTATAAACGAAAGCAGCACACCGCATGTCAGCACCTGCGCGGCGCCCAGCCCGAAAATCTCGCGCCGCAAATTCCACAGTTTCGCCGGCCGCATCTCAAGGCCGATCAGAAACAAAAACATAACCACGCCGAGCTCGGCGACGTGGAGGATGTTTTCCGGGTCGCGGAAAAGCCCGATGCCAAACGGGCCGATCGCGAGGCCGGCCGCGAGGTAGCCGAGCACGGAGCCCAGCCCTAGCTTGCGGAACACCGGCGCGACCACGACAGCGGTAGCTAACAGCGCAACGGCGTGTCCCAACCCCAGCCCAACCTCGGATTCCACAGCCATCTCAATGTCCTCGCGCGCGCAAGCCAGGGATGTGGCGCCCAAGTGTCATCATGTGAACCCCTTTCGGGGGGCCGAATCTCTCTATGATCGGCCTCTTGCGTTCACGGAGCGGGCGATGATCGAGAATACGAAGCTGACGGCGCTTGTCGCCTCGCGCATCTGCCACGACATGGTCGAACCGATGAGCGCGATCATCCAAGGCCTTGAGATGATCAAGGACGGTGATGGCAAGCCCGATCCGGATGCTTTGTCTCTGCTGGATCATGGCGTTGGCAAAGCCTGGGCCAAGCTTGAATTCTTCCGCTTCGCGATGGCCGGCGCCGTCGCGGAGGGCGACAGCGAGCTTGAAGAAGGCCGCGCGGTCGCGATCAAACTGTACAGCGTGCTGAAGCCCGAACTCGTCTGGTCGGCCCCGGCTGTCGCTATGCCCCGTCCTGCGGTGCGTGTTATCGTCAATTTGTTGCTGATCGCGAACGAATGTCTGCCGCGCGGCGGCAAGGTGGAAATTACGGCGTCGAAACAAGCCGAGGGCGGCGAGGTCGTTGTTACCGCGACCGGCCCGCGCGCGAAGTTGAAGGAAGCTACGGCGCACGCGCTGCGCGGCGAAGGCGACGAACTGACCGGGCACACGATCCAGCCGACGCTGACTGGCCTTTTGGCCCGCCAAGGCGGCGTCGAACTCACGGCGCGCGAGAGCGAAGAGAAGATCGAGCTGATCGCCCGCTCGCCTGCATTCAAGCTCTGAGCTTTAATCAGCATTAACAAATTCGGCGGACAAGTGCTCCTCATATTCGGGGAGCTTGATTCCATGAGACGCTGCCTTGTCGTCGACGACAGCCGCGTGATCCGCAAAGTTGCACGTCGCATTCTTGAGGACATGCGCTTTGAGATCGAGGAAGCGGCCGATGGGCTCGAAGCCCTGCAAGCATGCCGCCGCCAGATGCCGGACGCCATCCTGCTGGACTGGACGATGCCGGTGATGAGCGGCATCGAATTCCTGCGCCAGCTGCGGCTTGAGCCCGGCGGCGACAAGCCGACCGTTGTGTTCTGCACAACGGAAAACGACGTCGAGCGCATTTCCGAAGCGCTGAAGGCCGGCGCCGACGAGTACATGATGAAGCCGTTCGACGGCGACATCCTGCATTCCAAGTTTGCCGAGGCGGGCCTCGTCTGATGCTCAACGACGCCGAATTTGCGTTGATCGCGCGCGAAGTGAAGCAGCGCTCCGGCGCGGTGTTGACGCGCGAGATGGCCGGCGCGATCGAGATCCGTTTGCAGCCGATGTCGCGGCGCGAGAACTTCGGCACCGTGCAAGAGCTGATCGCGGCGGCGCGCATTCGCCCGGACGGCGCGCTGTGGAACGGGATCACCGACGCGCTCGCGCAAAGCGAAACGCGCTTCTTCCGCGACCGTGATCAGTTCGCAAAACTAAAAGACGACATCCTCCCTTCTGCGCTGCACCGCCGCGGCCATGAGCGGGTGCGGATTTGGTGCGCGGCCACCTCGACCGGTCAAGAAGCGTATTCCGTCGCGATGATCGTCGACGAGATGCGCAATGAAGGCCGCAACCCGGCCGTTGAAATCATCGCCAGCGACATTTCCGAGCGGCTGCTCGATAAGGCGCGCGCGGGCCTCTACACGCAATTCGAAGTGCAGCGCGGCCTGCCGATCCGCAAGCTGATCGCGTACTTCGAAAAGGCCGGCGATCTGTGGCGCATTTCCGATCGCCTGCGCGCGAACGTGCGGTTTGAAGCGCACAACCTCTTGAAGCATCCGGGTCAACTCGGCCAGTTCGACATCATCATCCTCGCGCACGTGCTTTCGAGCTTCGATGCCGAAACGCGCACCGCGGTGCTGACGCGGGCGACTGAGATGCTGCACCCCGGCGGGGCGATCATTCTCGGCGCCAACGAGACGCTGCCCGAGGGCTGCGAAGGCCTCTCCATCGAAAGCGGCATCGTGCGCAAAGCGACGCCAGCGCGGGTTGCTGCAGCCTAGGGCAACGTCTCCAGATTGCGATCCACTGCCGCTCAAATTGATCGTGCAAGCAACGTCTGGGGTAGTCAGCCCCCCTCCATCCCCTCGTCTTCAACCTCGCGCTCCACGCGCAACGCGGTCAGCTGATTGCGTTGTCTGCGCAGAACTTGAAACCTGTAGCCGTGGAAGGCGAAGCGTTGGCCTGGCTCCGGGATGGCTTGGGCTTCGTGGATGACGAGGCCGGCGATGGTTACGGCTTCTTCGTCGGGCAGGTCCCAGTTCATGGCGCGGTTTAGGTCGCGGATGGGGACGCTGCCGTCGACGTTGACGCTGCCGTCGGGCTGTTGGCGCACGCCTTGGACGGCGATGTCGTGCTCGTCTTTGATGTCGCCGACGATCTCTTCCAAGATATCTTCGAGCGTCACGAGGCCCATGAGCGCGCCGTATTCATCGACGACCAAAGCGAAGTGTTCGCGGCGGCGCAGGAATTCGGCGAGCTGATCTTCGGCGCTGGTTTGCATCGGCGTGAACCAGGGCGCGCGCTTGACCTCCTGCACGTCAAAGCCATCGCGGCCGTGCTCGGAAATCGCGCGCAGGAGATCGCGCGCGTGCAGGATGCCGACGATGTTGTCCGGCTCGTCCTTCCAGAGCGGCATGCGCGTGTGCGGGCTCGACATGGCTTGGGCGATGATTTCGCGCGGCGGCAGGTCGATATCGAGCGACTTGATGGCTTTGCGGTGGATCATCACGTCGGCGATGGACAGCTCGGAAAGATCGAGCGCGCCGCGCAGGCGATCGCGCACGTCGGTCTCCACCGCGCCCTCCTCGGCATGGAGTTCGACGGCGCCACGGATTTCCTCGGTCGCGGCGTAGGCATCGGGCGCGCCGCCGGGCGTGACGCCGAACAGCATCAGCGTGCGGCGAACGATGAATTGCACCGTGTTGACGACGGGGCTGAGGATCACCACGAAAAACCGCGCGAAGGGCGCGATGCGCAGGGCCGTCTCTTCTGGGTAAGCGATGGCGTAGGTCTTCGGCAGCACTTCGGCGAAGATGAGCACGATGACGGTGGTGACGCCGGTGGCGACGGCGACGCCGGCATCGCCCAAGGGCGCTGTCAGCAGCGAAGTGGTGATGGCGGCGGCCATCGTGTTCAGCAGATTGTTGCCCAGCAAAAGCGAGCCGATGAGGCGCTCGCGCTCGTCCAGCAATTTGTTGACGCGCGCGGCGCGCTTGTCGCCGTCCTTCTCCAGCTGGTGCATGCGCGCGCGTGAAGCGGCGGTGAGGCCCGTCTCGGCCGCGGAAAAGAGACCGGAGATCAACGCCAGCACGACCGCGGAAAGCGCCGCGATGCCGATGGCCGTGAGAATGATGGTGAGGGTCATTTTGTTTCTAGTTGCAAGAGTTCGCGCACGACTTCTGCGGGCGCGTCTTTCTCGATGAAGGCGCGGCCGATGCCGCGCGCGAGGATGAAGGTGAGCTTGCCAGCTTCGGCTTTCTTATCGGCCGCGGCGAGCGCCATGAGCTTTTCAGGCTTGTACGGCGCGCCAGGGAGTTGGCGAAGATCGGTGATGAAGCCGGCGTCTTCAAGGTGTGTGCGCACCCGCTCGGCGTCGGTTTCACTGGCGATGCCGAGTGCGGCGGACAGCGTGAACGCGAGGCGCATGCCGGCGGCGACGGCTTCGCCGTGGAGGAGTTCGCCGTCGTAGCCGGCGTGGCCTTCAAGCGCGTGGGCGAAGGTGTGGCCGAGATTGAGCAACGCGCGCTCGCCCTGCTCGGTCTCGTCGCGCTCGACAACGCCGGCTTTGAACGCAACGGCGTGGCGCACGGCGTGGGCGAGCGCGGCGGGCTCGCCGGCGATGATGGCTTTGGCGTTGGCCTCGCACCAGGCGAAGAAATCCGGATCGCCGATGAGTCCGACTTTGACGATTTCCGCGTAGCCGGCGCGGCGCTCGCGCTTGGGGAGCGTCGCCAGCACGTCGATGTCAGCGATGACGAGGCGCGGCTGGTGAATGAGGCCGACGAGGTTTTTGCCTTCGGGGGTATCGATCGCGGTTTTGCCGCCGACGCTGGAATCGACTTGCGCCAGCAGCGTGGTGGGGATTTGCACGAAGTCGACGCCGCGTTTGACAAGGCCAGCGGCAAGCCCCGCCAGATCGCCAATGACGCCGCCGCCAAAGGCGATGACGAGATCCTTGCGATTGACGCCGGCCTTGAGCAGCTGGCGCAGCGCGCTTTCGAGGCCTTCGAAACTCTTGCTGCCCTCGCCGGGCGCCATCTTGATGATTGCGTGCGTGAGGCCGGCAGCTTCGAGCGAGGTCGTCAGCGTTGGCAGATGCTTCTTGGCGACGTTCTTATCGGTGATGACGAAGACGCGGCCTGTCGGCGCGAATGGGGCGATGAGTTCGCCCGCGCACGCGAGCAGCCCGGCGCCCACGTGCACGTCGTAAGCGCGCGCGTCCAAAGAGACGTTGACGGTTTCGGTCATTCTGCTTTCGCCAAGTGGACGCGCAACGCATCGAGGATGAGGCCGACGGCGTTGTTGTGCGGACCGTTGCCGGTTTCGATGGTGATATCGGCTTCGGCGTAGATCGGGTAGCGGTCGGCCATCAGCCGCTCCATCACCGCGCGCGGATCGCTTTCCTTCAGCAGCGGACGATCGTCGCGCTTGGCGACGCGCTTCATCAGGACTTCGATCGGCGCTTTCAGCCAGATCGAAATCGCGCGCTCCTTCATCAGCGCGCGCGTGCGCGGATCGATGAAAGCGCCGCCGCCTGTTGCGAGCACGTGCACCGGGCCAGCGAGGAGCCGCGCGATGACTTGGCGCTCGCCGCGGCGGAACTCACACTCGCCATGCTCGGCGAATATCGCTTCGACGCTTTGGCCGGCGGCGGCGACGATCTCATGGTCAGCGTCGGCGAAGGGCAATCCCAGCGCGGCGGCGAGGCGCCGGCCCACGGTGGTTTTCCCGGCGCCCATCAGGCCAACCAAGGCGACGGTGCGGCGCGGCGCCAGACCTTCCGCCTGCCGGCGGAGCGCGGCGGCGGCGTCTTCGCGCTCGCCGATGTCGCTGCTCTCCGGGCGGCTCACGAATCACCTCAAAAGGTCCGAACGTAGTTAACTCGCGGACCGGACTGGAAACTCGCCACATTTTGGGGGCATTCCTTCCCGCTCGCAACGGCAGGGGCCAACGAAGCGACATGATCCGACGCAGACGACGGCGCAGCTCATTTTCCCGGCCCGCGCCTGCCTGGCTGCAACCGGCGCTGATCGGCGTCGGCGCCATCGCGTTTGTCACGCTCTTCGTGTTCTTCATTGGCCAGTCCGACAAGCTCGCCCCGGCGCAGTCGGAAATCAGCGTCGACCTGCCGGACGCCTTCAAGGAATAACGCTCATGGTTACCAGAACAGCCGCGCTGGCCGCCGCGCTCGCCGCAGCCGCGCCCCTGCCCGCACTGGCGCAAGGCGCGCTGCCGACGCCGGTGGAAACCCAGCAGCTGCGCGAGCTCGATGCATGGAGCGTAAGCGCGCTGACGCGGGAGCAAGGCGCGCTGGCGCCTGATCTGTGGAACCGCACTGACCCGACATTCCTCGCGACCGTGTTCGATCGCTTACCAGCCAATTACGACTCGCCAGCCATGCAGACGCTGGCGCGGCGCGTGCTCTTCTCCGGCGGCGACGCGCCGCGCGGCGATGCGCTGGCCGCTTCACGCAAGCGCTTCGAAGCGCTTGGCCGAATGGGCGCGGCGGATGAACTTGCAACAATGGCGGCGGGCGCGGGCGTTGCGCTGAGCGATCCTTCCATCGCTCAATACGCGGCGCAGGCCGAACTGGCGCGTGGGCGCCGCAACGAAGCGTGCGCGCGCGGACGTGGCGCGCAGTTTGGCGAAACGCCGCCAGCTTTCATTCTGCGCTTGCGTGCGTACTGCGCGGCCGTTGGCGGCGATCGCGCGGCGGCGGATCTGGCGCTTGAGCTGGCGCGCGCCGCCAATGCTGACGACGCTTGGTACACGGGCGCTGTTGCAGCGGCCGGCGGCGCGCCTGGCGCGCGGCCCCCTGCGGCGCGTTGGGACAACTCCCTCGCGGTGCAACTTTCGCTGGCCGGCCAATTGCGACCCGGCCCCAGTCCGCTGAACAATTCTTCGACGCTGGCGCTGGTGGCGCTGGCGCGCAGCGATGCGACGCCGCAACCGTTCCGCACGCAGGCGGCGGCGCTTGCGTTCCGGCGCGGCGTGATCAGCGCGCAGGAAACACGCACGATCTTTGCGGCGACGCCGGCGGAAGTGACCTCGGGTTTGCCGCCGATTGTGTTGGCGGCGCGCCGTGTTGCAGCGGCGACGCCCGCTACCGGGACAGCGGATACAGCAGAGGCGTCATTGGCGCGCGCGACGGCGATCGCGGACGCGCTACGCCAATCCACCGCTTGGCCGGATTTCTATGCCGCTGCGCGCCTCTTCCGCGCTGACATCGCGACATTCCAAAGCGCGCCCGATGCGGCCTCCGCGGCATTGTTCGCACGTGCTGCGCTTGCCGTGGGCGACGCACAGAACGGGCAGCGTTTAGTGGCCAGCGCGCGCCAGGCCGGCGCAACCGAAGCGCAACTTGCGCCACTCGATGCAGCGCTGGCTGTGATGGCGAACGTGCGCGGCGACAGCGGCACGGTGGCCATGCACCGGCGCATCGATGCCGCCGGCAGCGGCGCTGTGAATGCGCGCGCAGCGGCGCGGGACGTCGCCATTCTTTCGGCGCTTGGCGCGCCGGTTGATGGCGGCGTGCAAGCGCATCTGTTGGCGAATGCACCGCAGGGCGGCGCGCGCGCAGAGAGCGGCGCGATGTTGGCGCTCGCTTCTTCTGTAGAACGCGGCGCGGTTGGCGAAGGCGCGCTGCTCGCCGTTGCGGCAGCTGGCGAAGGCGGGCCGGCGCGGCTCGATGCGGAATCTGTGGAGCGCTTGATCCGCGCGCTGCGCGGGTTGCGGCTTGAGGACGATGCACGGCGCGTTGCGGTGGAAGCGCTGCTGGCCGGCGCGCCGAGCTAAAAGCGAGACGACTTTACCTCAGCAGATGCGCGTGTGAAGCTCGCATTGAACTGGGCTGTTTGCGCGGGGGCGTGAACTAATGGACGCGTATCGCACGCCGCTGGATCAACGCCTTCTGGGTGCGTTTGGGGTCATCACGCTTGGCGCTATGGCGCTGGGCATGGCGTGGCTGGCGGCGTGGGTGCTCACTACCAACATGGGCGCAGGACTGTTCATGCTCGCGTGCACCGCGGGCATCGGCTGGCTTTTCGCTTATGTGTGGCGCGATGCGGCCGCGAAATGGGGCGCGCATGTTGAGTTCGAAGCGGCGCGCGCAGTGTTTCATCTGCCGGCCGGCCGCGCGCTGACGCGGCAGCTGCCAAATTTCGGCGCTACAATCGAATATGCGGCGATGGGCGCGATAGAGACGCGCCTCGAAGCGTATCGCTCCATGGGCATGGCGGCGATGCAACGCGCGTATGCGCTGCGTTTGAAAAGCGGCGAACTCATCATCCTTGGTGAGGATCGCGGGCTTGGTTCGTCCGTGGCGCAAGTGGGGATCGGCGTTTTGGCGGCGGAATTGGCGCGCCGCGCTGCGATCGAGATCACCGATTTGGGCATGGCCGAGGGCAAAGGCGGCATGCTGATGGTCAGCGGCGCTGCAGCGCCTGGATGGGATAGCGCGTCATTGCCGGACGCGGCACAGGCGCGGCTCTGGCGTCAGGTTATGTGGACGGGCGCATTGCCGATTGTTGCGATCCTGCTGATGCTGATGATGCAGTCCGGCGGCTGATGTGTCGCGCATTCGCGGCTAAGATGAGTAGATGTCCGACTCAGCCCTGATCGAGTCATTTCTGGAGATGCTCTCCGCCGAGCGGGGTGCGCGGGCGAACACGTTGGATGCGTATGCGCGCGATTTGGACGACGCGCGCACGCATGTGCGTGGCGCGTTGGGCAGCGCGAGCGCTGAGGCGATCGAGGCATACGTGGCGGAACTCGCGCGCCGTGGACTTTCGCCAGCGACAGCGCGGCGGCGCATCTCGGCGTTGCGGCAATTCTACCATTTTCTGTTGCAGGAGAACGTGCGCGCGGACGATCCGACCTCGCGCCTCGATGCGCCGAAACGCGCTCGGTCGCTGCCGAAAACGCTCTCGGTTGAGGAGATCGAGCGCCTGATCGAGGCGGCGGAAACACCGCGCGATAAGGCGCTTATCGAGCTTCTTTATGGCGCGGGCCTGCGCGTCAGCGAGTTGGTGTCGCTGCCGCTGCGCACGGCGCCGCGGCCTGGCCAAGAGCACATGATCATCGAAGGCAAAGGTGGCAAGGAACGGCTAGTGGCGCTTGGGCGTCCCGCGCTCGCAGCGCTCGAAGCGCATCTTGCAACGCGCACTGGCGCTTTGCCGAAGAACGAAGCGCAGCGTGAGAAAGCACAGCGTTGGCTGTTCCCTTCTTCCAGCGCCGCTGACGGCAAGCTAACACGCCGGCGTGTGGCGCAGATATTGGAAGCGGCGTCGGCGAAAGCCGGCATCGATCCGACGCGGGTTTCGCCGCACGTGCTGCGACACGCGTTTGCGACGCACCTGGTGGAGGGCGGCGCCGATTTGCGCACAGTGCAAACGCTGCTCGGGCACGCCGATATTGCCACGACGCAGGTTTACACCCATGTCGCGGAAGGCCGGCTGAAGACCTTAGTGGAAACCAAGCATCCGCTGGCCAAGCGGCGCAAGCCGTGATCAATGGCGCTAAGCAGTACGCGGGGTCGCGAGATGAGTTTGAACACGGCCTATCCGGAAGCGGGGCGCGGCGCGGCGTTTATCGTCTATGTGCTCTACCTGCTCTCGATCCCGAGCGCGGCGATCTTTGCGCTTATCGGCTTCGTTGTGGCGCTGGGGGCTCGTAGTGGCGCTGGTCCGTTGGCGCGCGCGCATTTGGATGATCAGGTGCGGGTTTGGATGGTGGCGTTCTGGTGGGCGGTTGGGCTGGCCATTCTGGCGGTGCTTGGCGTTATGCTCTCGGTCGTGCTGATCGGCATTCCGATCCTTTGGCTCGTCGCCATCCTCGGCTTCTGCGTCATGATCTGGTTTACGGTTAAGGCGTTGATCGGCCTGCTTGCTCTTCTAGACGGCAGACCGCGCTAAGACGGTACTTTTCGTCGCGCCTGTCTTGAAAGCGCCTACGCCCTAGTGTGAGCTAGGGTCGAGGGATCGGGCGCGACTCGAACGCGCCCAGAGCAGGCGAGTGAAACCAGCATGAAGAAGTTCGTTTTGGCGGCGGCTCTGTTCGTTGTCATGGCCGCGCCGGCGTCGGCCTACACGTCGTATTTGAAGCCGGAGGCGTTCTGGCCAGAAGGCGATGAAGTGCAGGTCGAAGGCTCGTTCGCCAACCAGTTCTTTACGCCGGCGATCGCCGTGCCAGCGGAACTCGTGGGCACGAACCCGGACGGCAGCAGCGCCGCGTTCGCCCGCGTCAACGTGCAAGGTGCGGCGACCATGCTGGAAGCGGATTTGCCGGACGGCGGCACGTACCGAATTTCGACCGGCGAGCAGCTCGGGAACGTGACCACGCTGGTTGGCGAGAACGGTCAGTGGCGCGGCCTGCGGCCGGACGAAACGCCGGCTGCGGACGCGCCGACGACGACTCTGCAAACGATCACTGTGGCCGACACGTACGTCACACGTGGCCAGGCGACGCGCGATGTCGTCGACCAGCCGCAAGGGCGCCTGGCGATCCACCCGATCACCCACCCGAACCAAGTGCTCGCTGCGAATGGGCTTGAGGTTGAGATTCTGTTCGATGGCGCGCCGCTCGCGAATTCGGCGGTCGTGCTCTACGGCGCCGGCGACGCGGACACAGACCTTGACCGCTACGTCGTTACCGACGCGGCCGGCCGCGCGACGTTCGCATTCGATGCGCCGGGTCAGTACGTCATCGCTGCTCGCCACCGCGCCAACATGCCAGCGGGCAGCGCAGCGCAAGTTGGCAGCTTCACCACGACGCTGACCTTCGAAGCGCTGACGGCGGTGCCCGCCGGCTACGACGTGGCGGCGCAACGGAACGAGGCGCGCGAAGCAGCGGAGCGCCGTGCGCGGGCGGAACGCCGCCGGAGCGGCAGCCGCCTCACCCGGCCCTAATTACAAGTAACAACTATTGACTCTTGTTACTTCGAGACATAGCTAGGCTCCCGTTCAGGAGCTTAGCTATGCATTCCACGCGTCTTGGGGCCACCGGCCCAACCGTTTCCGCGCTCGGCCTCGGCGCTATGGGCATGTCGGACTTTTACGGCCCCGCTGACGAAGCCGAGAGCCGCGCTACGATCGATGCCGCGCTGGAAGCCGGCGTCACGCTGATCGACACCGGCGACTTCTACGGCATGGGCCACAACGAGATGCTGATCGGCGAGACGCTGAAAGGCGCCAAGCGCGATAAGGCGATCCTCTCGGTGAAGTACGGCGCACAGCGCGATCCTGCGAGCGCCTTCATCGGCATCGCCACTGATCCCGCCGCCACCAAAACCGCGCTCGCATACACGCTGAAGCGTCTGCGGGTGGACTACATCGACATTTATCGCCCTGCGCGCGTCTCCCCGCTCGTGCCGATCGAAGACACGATCGGCGCCATCGCCGATCTCGTCAAAGCCGGTTACGTGCGCCACATCGGCTTGAGTGAAGCGGGCGCGGCGAGCATTCGCCGTGCGCATGCGGTGCATCCGATCGTCGATCTGCAGATCGAGTACGCGATCATCTCGCGCAGTGTGGAGCGCGAGATCTTGCCGACTTTGCGTGAACTCGGCATCGGCATGACTGCTTACGGCGTGCTCTCGCGCGGGCTGATCAGCGAAAGCGCGTTAAGCGGGGGATCGCGCAGCGGTTTCCGTTCGCACTCCCCGCGTTTTCAGGGCGAGAATTTCGACAAGAACCTCAATCTGGTGCGGGCGCTGAAGGCTATCGCGGACGAGAAAGGGTGCACCGTCGCACAGCTTGCGATCGCCTGGGTCGCCTCGCGCGGGCCGGAGATTGTGCCGCTCATCGGCGCACGCAAGCGCGAGCGCTTGGCGGAGGCCATTGGCGCGCTCAACGTTTCGCTCTCGGCGGATGATCTAGCGCGCATCGACGCTGCGGCGCCCGCTTCAGCAGTGGCTGGCGATCGTTATGCGCCCGAGCAGATGGCGCTGCTCGACAGCGAAAGGTGAAGAAGGCATCACTCCTGGCGTGAATGCTGATTCAACCCGCGACCGCATTCTCGACGCCACCGTCGATATGCTGCGACGCCACGGCCCGGCGAAAACCGGCGTCGTGGACGTCGCGCGCGCGCTCGAGATGAGTCACTCGAACGTCTATAAGCACTTCGCCTCAAAAAGCGCCCTCTTCGACGCGGTCGCGGAACGCTGGCTTGCGCAGGTGATGGCGCCGCTGAGCAAGATCACGGCGGACAAGAAGACACCGGCGCCGAAACGCTTGAAGGCATGGGTGCGCGCGCTGGCCGAGATCAAGCGCAAGAAAGTGCACGACGACCCCGAGCTGTTCGCGGTTTACGGCGCGATCACTGCCAATGCGCACGCTGTCGTCGCCGCGCACGTTACGCATCTGCATGATGAAGTGGCGGAGATTTTGCGCGACGGCGTGCGTGAAGGCGCGTGGCGCGTGAAGGATGTCGGCAAAGCGGCGGGAGTCATCCTCAACGCCACATCGCGCTTTCACCACCCGGCGATGGTGCAGCTCGACGAAGGCAAGAGCGATTTGGCTGAACTTGATGCGCTGGTTGATGTGTTGATCGCCGGGCTCGCGGCGCATTAGATCGACGCCGAGGAGATCGATATGGGCAGCATCGTCATCACCGGGGCGAACCGCGGCATTGGCTTGGAACTTTGCCGTCAGCTGGAGGCGCGTGGCGCCGATGTGATCGCGGTTTGTCGCAAGCGTTCTCCGGAATTGGAAAAGTTGGGCGTGCGCATCGAGGACGGGATCGATGTGTCGAGCGCATCATCCGGCGCGGAGTTGGCAAAGCGTCTGACCGGCGTTGAGATCGATACGCTGATCAACAATGCCGGCATTCTGCGCGGCGATAAGCTTGATGGCATGAGCTTCGAGGGCGTCGCCGAGCAGCTTGAGGTGAACGCCATCGCGCCCCTGCGCGTTACGGCGGCGCTGCTGCCACTGCTGCGCAAGGGCAGCAAAGTGGTGATCACCACGAGCCGCATGGGCTCGATGGCCGACAATGGATCCGGCGGCTATTACGGATATCGCATGTCGAAAGCGGCGGTGAACGCGGCGGGCGTTTCGCTTGCGCGCGATCTGGCGCCACGCGGCATCGCCGTGGCGCTCATCCATCCAGGCATGGTCGCAACCGAGATGACGGGCCGGCACGGTATTCCCGTTGAGGACTCCGTGCGCGGCTACCTCGCGCGGCTCGATGAAATCACGCTCGAAAACACCGGACGCTTTTGGCACGCAACGACGGGCGAAACTCTGCCCTGGTGATCAGCGCGTCGGGTCGATCAGGTATTTCTCGCCGGTCGCCTTCCTTGAGTAGGCCAGCAGCGTTGCCGGATCGAGCGCTTCGGTGAGAGAGATGGTTTTGGTGTAATGGCTGGCGAACGTCGTTTTCAGTTCGGCCATCACGCGCGCGCGAAGCTTGTTGGCCTCTTCCATGCCGATCTTCATCAGGAAGTAGGTGAGCAAGAAGCCGCCGACGCCCCACGCCATGCCGACGCCAGAACCGAGTTCAGTCGGGCGGACATCGAGGCGGCCGTAAATGTAGAGCTGCTTGTGCGTCATCGAGCCGTAGCGGCTGTACGAGCCGGGCTTCGAGCTTTGCGCGATTTCCATTGCCGTGAGGATTTGGCCAGCAAGCTTGCCGCCGCCGATGGCGTCGAACGCGAGCGTCGCGTCGGTTTCCTTCAGCACGCCGACGAGCTCATTCATGAAATTCGGCGAGGTGGAATCGACGACGTACTTGGCGCCGATGTCGCGCAGGATGCGCGCCTGCTCTTCGCTGCGCACGATGTTCACCAGCGTGACGCCATCCTTGATGCAGATCTTGTTGAGCATTTGGCCGAGGTTTGAGGCGGCCGCAGTGTGCACCAGCGCCTTGTGACCTTCGCGGCGCATGGTCTCGACCATGGCGAGCGCGGTTAGCGGGTTCACGAAGCAGGACGCGCCATCAGCGGCGGTTGCGCCTGCGGGAAGCGGCATCACTTCCGCAGCTTTGATCACGCGGTACTGCGCGTACATGGCGCCGCCGACCATGGCGACGGTCTTGCCCATGAGGTGCTGCGCATTGGCGCCGGCTTTTACGACGACACCCGCCCCCTCGTTGCCGACGGGCATGGATTGATCGAAGCGCGCGGCCAGCATCTTCACCGCGCCTTCGGGAATCGAGGCCGTGAGCACGATGTTCTCGCCGCTGCCGGTCGCCTTCAGCGTCGACAGATCCGCCGGGCCGGTGAGCAGGCCGAGGTCGGACGGATTGATCGGCGTCGCTTGCACCTGAACGACGATTTCGTCCGGCCCGGGTTCACGCACTGTCACGCGGGCGAGAGAGAGTTCGAGCTGGCCGCTCGCCTTGGCCAGCGAACGCAGTTCAAGGCCGGATTCATGCGCCATCGTCGTCTCCCCTGTTTATGCTGCAGGTGACGTAGGCGCGTACGTGTTCGCGCGCAAGCGCAGCAGCGGCTTGCACCAGGCGATAAAAGACGACATGCCGGAGCCATGACCTCGCCCGAACCTCGCCTGCAAATCCGCGTCGTGCCGGTGACGCCGCTGCAGCAGAATTGCTCGCTGATCTGGAATGAAGCGACGAAGCATGCCGCGCTCGTCGACCCCGGCGGCGATGTCGAGCGGCTCATGGGCGCGCTCGATCACTTCGGGCTCAAGTTGACACGCATCTGGCTGACCCATGGGCACTTCGACCATGCGGGTGCGGCTGCGGAATTGCGCGAGCGGATAGGCGTCGCTGTCGAGGGCCCGCATCGGGACGATCAGTTCTGGTTGGATCAGGTGGAGACAGGCGCGGCGCGCTACGGCGTGCCCGGCCTGCGCAACGTGACGCCGGATCGGTATCTCGAAGATGGCGAGGTGCTGGAGTTCGAGGGCGTGCGGTTTGATGTATCGCATACGCCGGGGCACACGCCCGGCCATGTTGTCATTCACAATGCCGGGCTGCGGATCGCGTTTGTCGGTGACGTGCTGTTCGCGGGTTCGATTGGGCGGACGGATTTTCCGCGCGGCGACCATGCGCAGCTGATCAAATCGATCACGACGAAGCTTTGGCCGCTCGGCGAAGATATCGCCTTCATTCCGGGGCACGGACCGACGTCCACATTCGGGCGAGAGCGGCAGAGCAATCCGTTCGTTGCCGACCGGATCACCGGCTATGCCGGCGCGGCCATTGAGGCGCCCGACGTCGGTGAACAGCGCACGAGCAAACGATACACCTGAGGCGCCGCATGAAAGCGCTGCTGCTGCATCATCCGTACGTCTATCCGCGCTTCGAGCAGGATTTCCTGTCGCGCGTCGCGGAGCTGCCGGAGTTCGATGTGGCGCCGGTGCATCTCGGTGCGCTGGCGGATGGCGTATTGGCGCGGAGCGATGGGCCGGTTGCGCTTGCGCGCTACGATGCGGTGATCGTGTTTGTAGCGTTCAAGGCGCTGCGCACCGCACCGGTTTTGCAATGGGGCGGCTTCGGCGGCCTGCGCGTGCTGCTCGATCACGACATCATCCAGAACTATAGCGACATCTTCGATCCCACGCTGCAAGGCGCGTGGAGTGAAGTGTTTGACCGCCACCTTTTCACGTCAGTGGTGACCTCCGGCGGCGCGGTGCGGGCGCGGCTGGAGAATGATGGCATCGCGGCCGATTGGGTGGCGAAAGGCTTCGAGCCGTCGCGATTTGCGGACGAGGACGGCGCACGCGCTGGCATCGTGACTTATGGCAGCGCGTATGCGTGCCGGGTGCTGGCCGAGCGCGCGGTGCGCGATGCCGGATTGCCGCTAACGCGTGTGGAGATGACGCCGTATCCGGAGCTTGGCGCCGTGCTCGGCCGATACCTTGCTTGCATGGCGGTTTCATCTGATCTCGATGTGCCGGTGAGCGCGCGCGCTGGGCTCAACGACGTGCTGCCTGCTGCCGTGCCCATGCGGCCGGGGCTTGAGCCGATGGCGAAGTTTTTCGAGTCCGCCGGCGCGGGCTGCTGCCCTATCGCTGATGATATGGAAGACCTCGCTGTACTCGGCTTTCGTGATGGCGAGACGGTGCTTTCGTTTCGTTCGCACGCAGAGTTGGCGGAGAAGCTGCGCCTCTGGTTCGAGACGCCGGAGAAGGTTCGCGCGCTTGGCGCGGCCGCGGCGCGGCTCGCGCATGCCGGGCACACGTGGGCGCATCGGGCGCGCGCTTTGCGCGATGCGCTGGGGCGGCGGCTCGGTTAGTCGGGCGCGGCGCCGGTTTCGAGGATGAGATGTAAGCGGCGCATCACTTCGCTCTTGCTGCGGAGTGTGGAGAGATAGGCGCGAAAACCTGGCTGCTTTAGCCAGTAGGCCAACTTGCCACATCGCCATGATAGATTGCGGGCCAGCGCGCGCTCGCGCAGCGGCGCGAGGTGATTGTCGAGCTTTAAGTCATCAAAATTCGCGACCTCACCGAGAAGCGACGCTTCCCGCACAGCGTCGGCGTAGCCTTCGGTAATCTCGGCGACCAGCGCGCGCGCATTCAGTTTGCGGCGATTGGGGCGGCCGGAAAAATTGTTCTCCGCATTCAGGGCATAGCTCGCGCGCGTCAGCCAGCCATCGCCGCCGAAATGATCATAAATGTAAACCGGCTTCTGCTGTGCAATCGCGTAAACGACCGACTTTCCGATCGTGACGACAGCATCTGCAGCGGCGATCTCATCGGGACCGACAAGATCGAACTCGCGATGAAGGCCCATGAGCCGTGTTTTGATGCCGCGCGCCTGCAACAACGCCACCGCTTCCAGCAGTTCGGGCGGCACGTGGTTCGAGATGATTAGCAGAGAACCCAGCGCTTCGGCGCTTGGCGCAGTGGGCGTGCGCCAGAACGCTTCCGACGCGGCATTATAGAACACATGCACTTGCGATGGCGCGACGACGCCGCGGTTACGCGCGATAATCTCCGCGGCGGTCTCCGGCGAGTTCGCGAATATCTCCGCCGATAGCGCGCGCGCCAAGCCGGCATCGAAATGTTCGTAAGGCTCGAATGGCGAGAGCGAGGCGTACGCAACGTGGGGCACGGCGCTGGCGCTGGCTTCGCAGAATTGCTCGATCGGCAGCAGACTCAAGAGATCGTGCTGGCACCAAACGAGATCGAAGGCCGAGAGCTTCAGCGCCGCGATGTCTGTGGTGACGTCGATACCCTCTGCGTACTTCATGATCGGCGCGCCGGCGCTGTTTGCGCCGATGGTGACCGCATCGCCGCGCGCGGCGAACCATTGCGCGGTGTGGAGCGCGACCAACTCGGAGCCAGCAAAATTGCTGAAATGGTTGGTAAGCACCAACACGCGCAGCGAACGCGCTTCTGACGTTGCGGTCATTCGGCCGCCGTCAGTTGCGGCATCCACAAGCCGCCGTCTTCGTGATGCGCTGGGGTGTATTCGCGACCGTGAGGGATCGCCTCAAACTCCGCGCCCGCATCGTCGGCAAGGTAATCGTAGCCGAGTTGCTGCATGGCGCCGTTCGGATCGAGATGATTGTAGAGGGCGGCGCGCGCAACGCGACGTGCGCGTGTGATCATTTTCAAATGATAGAGATTGAAATCGGTGTGCTCGACACGCGCATGCCCGACAAATCGGCTCCAGGGCAGATGCAGATCGCCTTCCGGCACGATCACGCCCTGCTCCAGTGAGAGCAGCCGCGCTTGGCGCTTACCGCCCCACACGCCATCGATGCGATACGCCGTTGGGCTATACATTTCGCGCAGCGCAAACGAATAGCAGCGCCCCGGATGCGCAGTGAGCGCGCGCAGGTGTGACGCCAACGGCGCCTCGAAACGCTCATCTGGATCAACAGCAAGCGCCCATCGCGCGCCGGCGTCGCGCGCAGCGTTCAACAGCAACGTGCGGCGGCGCACCTCGTTGCTGAACACGCCCTCGCCTGCGCGATCGTCGTAGAACACCCAGCCATCGACCATTGGCTCGATATTGGCGAGCAGCGCCGGCACTAAGTGCGCGTCGTAGCGGAACGAAAACACCGCGAGCACGTCGGGCCGCGCGCCGGGTTTGATCTGAACGGAGATCATGCGCGCGCGCCTGCACGCAACGCACCCCAGGCGTAAGCGATGTTGCCACAGACAATGAGCGGCACGCTCAGCAACGCCGCGGCGCGATGGCGTGGTTCGACGACGCGCCATGTCTCGCGCACGATGAGCGCGGTGCGCGACATGGCGTTCTTCGCGACGGCGGGCGGGTCGTAGGCGCCGAGCGCGCGCCAGGCAACGGCCATACGCCGGCCGCGGTGCAGCTGTGAGCGAAAAAATGCGCCTAGGGTGTCGGCGCCCCGATGGACGGTGACGACGTCAGGCGCCCATACTGGTGCGTCTTCCGGCGCGAGGCGTTGGTTGAACTCGGTATCTTCGCCGCTTTCGAGGTCTTCGCGGAACGCGCCATCGTGCGCGAACACGTCGCGATCGTAAGAAACGCCATAGCGCAATGCGACCTGCGCGTCCGTTCTCGGCATGCGGCGGACATAAAGGCTCAGGTGCGCGGCGAGCGCGACGGGGTCTGCGGGCTTGTGGCACGCAAGCGCGCTTGAAACCGCACGCGCGCCAGCGCGGTGCGCGGCGAGGCGTTGGCGCACCCAGCCTTCGCCGGCAACGCAATCGTCGGCCAGAAAAGCGACGTAAGGGGCGCGCGTTGAAGCAATGCCATGATTGCGTGCGCCGCCGGGCAACAGACGCTGTGGTGTTTCGACGATGCGGATCGCCTCACCCGCAAACGCCAAGGCCGCGCGCACATCGCCGCCGCCGGAGTGAACGACAACGATTTCAGCGGGCGTATCTTGTTGCAGCAAAGAGCGCACGGCGTCGCCGAGCGAACGCCGAGGCCCGTATGAAAGGACAACTACGGCTAGAGCTTTGTCAGCCTCTGCCTGCACGCGATGCAACTCCGCTGCGGAAACGCGGGCTGAGATTGCAGACAGGCCGCAGCCGCGCAAGCGTTCACGCGCACGCGGCGTGCGGCTTTAAGACTCGGCGCCGAGTTGTTTGGCGTAACCGTTGGCGACAAGCTGAGCCATCAGATCGAACAGCTGATCGGGGTTGCTGCGGCGCAGTTGCGCCGACATCGCTTCGGCGCCTTCGGCCAGCACCAACTCACGCATGCCAGACGCGAGTGCATCGACGATGCGTTGTGCGGCGACATCCGGCGCCATGCCACTATCGATAGCGGTATCGCTGAAGCCCCGCGTTTGGGCTTTGCCGTCGAGCGCGTTCTTCGAGACGTTGGTGCGCACGGAGCCAGGCGCGACGACGAGCACGCCGATGCCTTGGTGCGCGGTCTCGGCGCGGATGCTGTCATTGTAGCCGATGAGGCCGGCTTTGGCGGCACTATACGCCGCGCGCAGAGGCGCGCCGATGATGCCGGCGACGCTGGAGATAGCGACGATACGCCCGCCGCCCGCGGCGACCATGCGCGGAAGAACTTGTTGTGTCAGCGCGATCGGCGCCATGAGATCGATAGAGATGATGCGCTCGAACACTTCGTAGCTGGTATCGACGGCCATCGAGCGCTGCGAGATGCCGGCATTGTTGACGAGGCCATAGATGCCGCCGTGCGGCGCGGCCCAGGTCCAGGCTTGTTCAGTGATAGCCGGCAGGCGCGCGAAATCGGTGGCTTCGAACGGAAGGATCAGCGTTTCGGTTTTCACGCTGGCGGCGACGTCGCGCAGCGCAGCTTCGTTGCGCCCCGACAGGATAAGCCGCGCGCCCTTGGCGGCGAGCGCTTCGGAAAGCGCCGCGCCGATGCCGGACGATGCGCCGGTGATCCACCACACTTTGCCTTCGAACATCGCGCCCTCGCCTCGTTTGCTTGGCGCCTTGATAGCACCGTCGCGCAGGCGGCGGGAACCTCGGCGCGGGTGAGCCGTTCGGCTTTCAGACACCAAACGACGGAGTTCCCTTCATGCTTGAGCTCGCCGCTTTGATCGCCGTTTCGGCTGTGGCGCTTACGTTTTTCTCTGACGCCACGTCAGGCACTGTGAAGATGGTGCGCGCCGCCCGCCGCCGTGGGGCGATCCGCGTCGCCAAGCATCACTAAGCCGGGTTTGTGCTAACGTCTGCGCTATGCAGACGCCACATCAACGCGCCGAAGCTGAGCTGACGGCGCTCGGGCTTACGTTCCCTGAGACGAGCGCAGGCCCCGGCTGGACCATCACGCGCGCGCTTTACGTGCGCAAAAAGATGTTCGCAGTGTTCGGCGAAAAAGGTGAGCCGCTCGACGCGCTGACCATTATCGTGAAGCTGCCGATCTCGGCGGAGATGGCCGAGGAGCTGCCGTTCGTGCGGCCAGCGCGCGGTTGGTACAAGCAACACAATTGGGTCACGGCGCACTTTGGCGCGGACGATGACGTGCTCGCGGAGATGGGCACGCTGCGCGGGTGGTTGAAGCAGAGCTATGTGGCGGTTGCGCCGAAGAAGCTGGGGCGGACGGTCGGCTGAGCGTTCATGGGCGGGACTTAGCTGGTGAGTTCGGCGCCTAGGCCGGCGAAGCGCAGCCCAGGACGAGACACAAAATACGTTGCATCCGGATGCAATGACTGTCAAAAGCCATTCATTGCACTTGCATGTATCCAATATCTCGCCGCTGGAGGCAGCCATGAACACGAACGCACCGATTACAAAACCTGAGGAATGCCATTACATCGTCGGCGAGTTGATGCGCCCGATGCTAACTACCGCGATGGGCTCGGCGATCGAGATTTTCGATGTGACCGGCAGCCCGGGCGGCGGCCCGCCGCCGCATACGCACAAATGGGAAGAAATTTACGTCGTGCTCACCGGCCAGATGGATGTTCTCGTCGACGGCAAGACTACGCGGCTGGGGCCTGGCCAATTTGCGCACGTGCCGGCCGACACGCCGCACGCCTATACGACGCTCGACGAAACCCGCTTTCTCACCATCGTGAGTAAGGGCAACGCCTCGAAATTCTTCAAGGAAGTCGCCGACAAGGTTGAGATGAATCCGCCGGATGTTCCAGCGATGGTCCGCGTCGGCGCCAAGCACGGCATCACGTTTTTGGTATGAGCACGGCGCGCAAGTACGTCAGTCCGAAACGCGAAGCGCGAGCGCAGGCGACGCGCAACGCCATTCTCGAAGCGTTTGCCGAACAACTCTCCGAGCCTGGGCGAGACAAGCTCTCGCCCAGCGAGGCGGCAGAACGCACGGGCGTCTCACTGCGCACGGTGCACTTCCACTTTCCGAATGAAGAAGCTCAAGCTGCCGCTCTCGGCGAATGGTACGACACGAACATTCGCCTAAGCGCGGTGCCGCTCGCCACCGGTCCTGACGATTTGCCGCGTTATTATCGCGAGATTCATCAAATGGGACTGAAGCATCCGATTACGCGCATTTTGTCGACGGGCGGCGGCTTCTGGCGCGAAATGCGCGCCACGCGGCGCGCCGCGCGTCTTGCGGCCATCCGCCAGGCCGTGAAAGCCATAGGTGCGCCGCCGCGCGCGACGGCCGATGCCACAGCCGTCCTACTCAGCATGTCGGGCGCCGACACGTCGTGGTCCATGTACGATCACGGGCTGGCGAAAGAGCGGATACCCGACGTTATCGCCGACACAGTGGCGCTGGTCCTGGCAGATTTGAAGAAGAAGGCGAAGAAGTAGCTTGGCGCTGCGACATGCGAGCGAACCGCTTCGTAACGTTACTTCTCCCCGAACAAGCTCCCCGTCGCCGGCGGCGTGCTGGGTGGTTTTTTGCCGAGGCGTTCGTAGGCCTTGGCGGCGGCGACGCGGCCGCGGGGGGTGCGCATGACGAAGCCTTGCTGCATCAGATATGGCTCGATCATGTCTTCGATGGCGTCGCGGGCTTCGGAGAGCGCGGCGGCGAGCGTATCGACGCCGACGGGGCCGCCAGAATACGTTTCGACCAGCGCATGCAGATAGCGACGATCGAGCATATCGAGGCCATCGCTATCGACATCGAGGCGCCGCAGCGCTGCGTCAGCGACTCTTGCGTTGATGGCATCTTCGCCGGCAAAATCGCGGACACGACGGAGCAAGCGCATCGCGACACGCGGCGTGCCGCGCGCGCGCTTGGCGACTTCTAAGGCGCCGTCTGCCGTGATCGGAGCGCCAAGTTTGTGCGAGGCGCGCGTGACGATGCCGAGCAGATCGTCGGCGCTGTAAAACTCAAGCCGGACCGGAATGCCAAAACGATCGCGCAGCGGCGTCGACAGCATGCCCGCGCGTGTGGTGGCGCCAACGAGCGTGAACGGCGAAAGATCGATGCGCACGCTGCGCGCGCTCGGGCCTTCGCCGATGATGATGTCGAGGTGATAATCCTCCATCGCGGGATAGAGGACTTCTTCGACTTGCGGCGCGAGACGATGGATCTCATCGATGAAGAGCACGTCGCGCGGTTCGAGATTGGTCAGCAGCGCGGCGAGATCGCCGGCGCGCGCAATCACCGGCCCGCTGGTGGCGCGGAAACCGACGCCGAGTTCCCGGGCAATGATCTGCGCGAGCGTCGTTTTGCCAAGGCCGGGCGGGCCGAACAGCAGGACGTGGTCCATCGCTTCTTGGCGGCCACGCGCCGCCTCGACAAAAACCCTGAGATTTGCCTTGGCGGCGGGCTGGCCTACGAATTCGTCGAAACCCTGCGGACGGAGCGCGCGGTCGGCACCCTCTCCGGGCATGCGATCGGCGGTGACCAGCCGGTCATCTGGGCGTTCTGCGGGCTCGGCCATGAGGCTTCCTAGCTCGATTCGGGTTTCCGGATTGTTCTCCCGGCAGGCGGTCCCGGAGGTTTCCCGAAATATCGCGGCAGGCCAAGCCTCTGACCCATGCCGGGCGGGTTGTGGGGTAGGCTTGGCCGCGCGATAGGTGGGCCATGAGTGGCGAGGCCATCGCAGAGCTGCGCGCACGCGCCGAGGCGGGAGACCGCGCGGCGATGACGGCGTATGGCAAGTATTTGCTGGTTGGCGACGAGGAAGAACGCCCACGCGTACCGGAAGGCGCATCGTATATTGCGCGCGCCGCCGCGCTCGATGAACCCGAGGCCCTAGCGCAGCAAGCAGTGCTGACGGCGTCGGGCATTGCCGGTGCGGCGAGTTGGGACGCGGCGTTCGATCAATTGCAACGCGCGGCGGAACTGGGCAGCGCAGCCGCCCAAGAGCAGATCCGCTTTCTAGCAGGTGGCGATGGAGACGATTTCGCAGCGCTGCGGCGCGCTATCGATCTCGACGCATGGATGCGGCCGCGCGACTTCACGCTTGTGCGCGAGGCACCGCGCGTACTGACTGTTGAAGGTTTCATGTCGAAGGCTGAGTGCGCGCGGATGATTGCGCGCACGCTCAAGCTGCGGCGCGCAGATGTTTACGATCCGAGCTCCGGCGTCGGCATGATCGCCGAAGAACGCTCCAACTCAAAATCCGAAGTGACGCTGGCCAACATGGACCTGCCCTTTCTGATGGTGCATGCCCGCATGTCCGCCACCATCGGATTGCCCAATCGATTTTTCGAGCTGACCAACATCCTGCACTACAGCCCGGGCGAGCAATTCACACCGCACTACGACTATCTCGATCCAACTGAGCCTGGCCTACGAGCGGACATGGAAACGCGCGGGCAACGGATTGTGACGTTTCTGGTTTATCTCAACGAAGACTACGAAGGCGGTGAGACCGATTTTCCCCGTCTCGGTTATCGCTTCAAAGGCAAGACGGGCGATGCGCTGATGTTCGGCAATGTCAGCGCGAACGGCGTCCCCGATCAGCGGACTTTGCATGCAGGTTTGCCGCCGACCCGCGGTGAGAAGTGGCTGCTTTCGCAATGGGTCCGCAACCGCGCTGAACGGGCGCCGTTGGCGTCGCGCCCGCCCCATCATTAGCCGCCCCAAACGGGACGCGCGGCCAGCACGGCGATGGTGAAATACGCCAGCGTCGCGCCGAGCAGATAAATGGTGTGCTTCGGTTTCATGACGCCGTGTAGCAACGCGGCGCGCGTGACGTGGTGACGGAGGTCACTACAGAAAAAGGCGGCGCCCTTTCGAGCGCCGCCTTCGTTCTGTTCAGCTCAGCGAGAGCTTAGTGCGCGCCGGTCGATGACGGCTGGCGCAGGTCGAAGCGGTCGAGCTCCATGACCTTGGCCCAGGCGGCGACGAAGTCCTTCACGAACTTCTCCTTGGCGTCGTTGGCGCCATAGACTTCGGCGAGCGCGCGCAGTTGAGAGTGCGAGCCGAAGATGAGATCGGCGCGGGTGGCCGTCCACTTCACTTGACCCGTCTTGCGATCGCGCGCTTCGAACTCTTCCTGGCTGCCGCCGATGCCCTTCCACTGGTTAGCCATATCGAGCAGGTTGACGAAGAAATCGTTCGTCAGCACGCCGGGCCGCGTGGTGAGCACGCCCTTCTTGTCGTCGCCGACTTGCAGCACGCGCAGGCCGCCGATCAACACCGTGAGTTGCGGCGCTGAGAGTTCGAGCAATTGCGCGCGATCGACCAAATGATCCTCGATCGGCATGATCGGCTTGCGCACGTAATTGCGGAAGCCATCGGCCTTCGGGTTCAGATACTCGAACGAGTGCACTTCGGTTTCTTCTTGCGTCGCGTCGGCGCGGCCCGGCGTGAACGGCACTTTCACCGTGACGCCGCCGTCCTTCGCCGCTTTCTCGATCGCCGCGGCGCCGCCGAGAACGATGAGATCGGCAAGCGAGACTTTGCCGCCGGCTTCTTTTTGGATCGCTTCGAGCTTCGCAATCACCTTCGCAAGTTGGGCGGGCTTGTTGACCTCCCAATCTTTCATCGGCGCTAAGCGAATGCGCGCGCCATTGGCGCCGCCACGGCGATCCGAACCGCGATAGGTCGAGGCCGAAGCCCACGCCGTTTCGATGAGTTCGCGCGTCAACAGGCCGGACGAGAGTATCTTGGCCTTCAGCGCATCGACATCACCGGCGCCGATCGTGCTCGGCTTGCCCGAGATCGGGTCTTGCCAGATCAGGGTTTCCTTCGGGACGTACTTGCCCTTGTAGAGAACCTTCGGGCCCATATCGCGGTGCGTGAGCTTGAACCACGCACGCGCGAACGCGTCGGCGAATTCAGCCGGGTTCTTGTGGAAGCGGCGCGCGATCTTCTCGTACTCGGGATCGAAGCGCAGCGCGAGGTCAGCCGTCGTCATCATCGGCTGGTGCTTCTTGTTCTTATCGAACGCGTCTTCGACGTTGCGGCCAGCGTCGCCTTTCGGCTTCCACTGGTGCGCGCCTGCCGGCGACTTGGTGAGCTCCCATTCGAAGCCGAACAGCGTGTCGAGATAGCCCATGTCCCATTTGGTTGGGTTCGGCTTCCAGGCGCCTTCGATGCCTGAGGTGATGGTGTGGCCGGCCATGCCGCTCTCGAACGTCGAAATCCAGCCGAGGCCTTGGAGCTCCATATCAGCGGCTTCCGGCTCTTTGCCGACGTGTGAGTCGGGGCCCGCGCCGTGCGCTTTGCCGAACGTGTGGCCGCCGGCGACGAGCGCGACGGTCTCTTCGTCGTTCATCGCCATGCGCGCGAAGGTTTCGCGGATATCCTTTGCGGAAGCGACCGGATCGGGATTTCCGTCGGGACCTTGCGGGTTCACGTAGATGAGCCCCATCTGGACGGCGCCGAGATTGCCGTGCAGCTCGCGTTCGCCCGAATAGCGCGCGTTCGGCGCTTTGGAGTCCGCGAGCCACGCTTCTTCAGCGCCCCAGTTCACGTGGTTTTCCGGCTCCCACACGTCAGCGCGGCCGCCGCCGAAGCCGAACACCGGGCCGCCCATCGATTCAATCGCGACGTTGCCGGTGAGAATGAGCAGATCGGCCCATGAAAGTTTCGCGCCGTACTTTTGTTTGATCGGCCAGAGCAAGCGGCGCGCTTTGTCGAGGTTGCCGTTATCGGGCCACGAGTTCAGCGGCGCGAAGCGTTGCTGACCACGGCCACCGCCGCCGCGGCCATCGCCGACGCGGTACGTGCCGGCGGCGTGCCAGGCCATGCGAATGAAGAACGGGCCGTAATGGCCATAGTCCGCCGGCCACCAGTCTTGGCTGTCGGTCATCAACGCGCGGAGATCTTTGATCACCGCGTCGAGATCGAGGCTTTCAAATTCTTTGGCGTAGTTGAACGCCGCGCCGTACGGATCGGACTCCGGCGTGTTCTGATGCAGCACGCTGACATTGACCTGGTTCGGCCACCAGTCGCGGTTGGTGCGCGCGCGTCCGTGCGGCACCGGGCATTTTGAGTCATTTCCATCTGCGGCCATGGGGTAGTCCTCCTAGAGGGGCGACATAGCGCTTCCCTGCCAGGGGGAAAAATCGGATTTGTCCGAATGATCTATAGAGAACGCCACTAGATGGACGGCTGTGGATAGCGGGCGTCTATTCGCCTCACCCATTCCCGGGGCTTCGCGCAGCGAAGAGCCCGGGACCCATAGACCCAACTGTGTCCACGTGCGGAGCGAACCTTCAGACAGCCGTGTTTATGGGTCCCGGACTGCGCTGGCGCGCATCCGGGAATGGGTGGTGTGCAAACAGAAAGGCCGCGGAGGGGGAGCATCCTCCGCGGCCTTCTTTGGCTGCTGAAATCGTCGAAAGTTGCGGGTCAGGCGACGATTTGAGCGGCTTGAGCGAAGGTGGCCATCGCCATCGGGGCGAACACGGCGCAAGCGGCGATCAGGGCGTAAAACTTGGTCATTGGGCTGGCTTTCGAATTTGGTTTGAAGGGCGCGATCAGGCGACGATCTGCGAAGCTTGGCTCAACGTGGCGAAGGCCATCGGGGCAAACACGGCGCAGGCGGCGATCAGGGCGTAAAATTTGGTCATTGGTCTTGCTCCTCGGGGCCGAAGCGTCATCGCTTCGGTAATGAGAAGGTAGCCGCGGCCAGGCCCTGGCGATGTGACCGCGGGCACAGGGGCGTACGATCCAAGTGATGTCCGCTGTTGGCCCATTGCGGCCCGACGGATAGAGCGACCGCCCGAACGGCCCAAGTGCGCCACTTTCAAGTCGGTCCCAGGCGGCACAACCTTGCGCACGCATCCTGGCTGGCTACGGTTCCGCCCTGGCGCGGCTAGGCCCACGAACGACACCGTATTGGGTCGCCGCGTCTCTTCTTGCGGTGAGCACTAACGGGGGCTGGGTGGCGGACGTCTTTATCAGCTACAAGCGCGAAGAGCGCCAAGCGGTGGAGCGCTTGGCGCAGGAGCTGCGCAAGCTTGGGCTCGACGTCTGGTTCGATGCCAGCCTCAACGCAGGCGAAGCTTTCTCCGACGAGATTGATCGGGAGGCTCGCGCGGCGAAAGCGATCCTTGTGTGTTGGTCGCCAGCTGCGCGTGCCTCAGATTGGGTGAAGGCTGAGGCTTTGATTGGATTCACTGATAAGAAGCTAGCGGCTTGCTACGCGGCTGGTCCAGATGGCTTCGACCCGCCCGCTCCGTTCAACGCCATTCATGCTGAAGATATGCGAGCTTGGCTTGCCGTGCCTTCGCACACGCACGCGGGCTGGAAGAGCGTGCTCAGGCGCGTCGGTAAACTCTGTGGACGCGAGGACATTGAAAGCTATGGCGCGCTCGACGTGCAGGCACCCGCGGCTGCCCTGAGGTCGTGGCTCGGGCAACATGAGGCGAGCCCATTGTTCATGGCCGTGGATGAATTGCTCCGTGCACGTGACGAAGAAGAAGCAGAGGTGACGCGTCTTGAACGAGAAGCGCGCGAGCGCCGAACACGCGATGAGGCCGAGCGCCGTGCGGGAGCGGAGGCGGAACGCCACGCGGGCGCGGCAAACGCCAAAATCGAGGCTGATCGTCAACGCACTTCACGCACTACCATTGGATACCTCGCGGTAGCCTTGTTCTGTATGGCCATTTCCGCAATCTGCGGATTTTGGTACAATGACGGCGGAGTTTGGTTTCAGGCCGCAGGAATATCCGCGGTTCTTTGCGCGTTCTCAGGAATGATGGCTGGACGTAGTCTTGCTCAACTTGCGTTGAGAAGCGCGAATGCACGACTGGCGAGCCTTATTGTACTGATGGCTGCGGTCCCATCATACGCTGCGGTGTATCAAGCGGTGCTGATCACCAGTAGTTCGCCGAAGCCGGTCGCAATTCTGGCTGTGCTTGGCATCGCGCTTTTTGTTGGACTGTCTATCTCCTGGGTGCTCGGCAGATTGTTTGCCCGCCGCGCGGGATGACCGCTCTCGGTGAAAAGAAGACCTACGGCGGCCCGTAGCGATCGCCTACCCCAACCGCCCCAGCAGCAAGATCAGCAGCGCTGCGAGCACACCTATGGCGAGCCAGAAGAGTGGGCGGCGCGGGGGATCAGAGGCCATAGGCCGCTTTCATCTCCGGCTCTTTGGCGGCGACGAGCTTGGCGAGGTCGACGATCACTTTGGCCTGCTTCCAGGTTGCGTCGTCGAGCATCTTGCCATCGACGAGCGCAACGCCGGTGCCGTCCGGCATTGCATCGATCATGCGCTTGGCGAGCTTCACGTCTTCGACGTCGGGCGTGAAAACGCGCTTGGCGATGGCGATTTGGCTGGGGTGCAAACTCCAGGCGCCGACACAGCCCATGAGATAGGCGTTGCGGAATTGCTGTTCGCAGGCGGCTTCGTCAGCGAAATCACCGAATGGGCCGTACATCGGCTTGATGCCATGCATCACGCACGCATCGACCATGCGCGCGAACGTGTAGTGCCACAGATCTTGCTGCGCGGCTTCGCGCGGTTGGCCTTCGACGGCGTCGTTCAACACTTTGTAGCCAGGATGCCCGCCGCCGACGCGCGTGGTTTTCATTTTGCGCGACGCGGCGAGATCGGCGGGGCCGAGGCAGATGCCGTGCATGCGCGGTGAGGCGCCGGCAATGGCTTCAACGTTGGCGACGCCCTGCGCAGTTTCGAGAATGGCGTGCAGCAGAATGGGCCGCTTCACGTTGTGCTTGGCTTCAAGCTGCGCGAGCAGCTGATCCATGTAATGGATGTCCCAGGGGCCCTCCACTTTCGGCACCATGATGACATCAAGCTGGTTGCCGATATTGGCGACGAGTTCGGTGACGTCGTCCAAGTGCCACGGCGCGTTCAGCGCGTTGATGCGCGCCCAATAGCCGGTGTTGGTTTTGCTGAAATCGACTTTGCGGCCGACTTCGATGGCGCCGGCGCGGGCGATCTCTTTTGCATCGGCCGGGATCGCGTCTTCGAGATTGGCGACCAGCACATCGACTTGGCCGGCAATGTCCCCGGCCTTGGCGCGCATCTTCTCGTTATGCGCTGGCATGAAGTGGACGACGCGTTCGAGCTTTACCGGCAGCTCCCGCAGCGGCTCGGGCGCGCCGCTCGCCAGGGGCGCGAAAAACTGTCGGGGCGGCTTGGTCACGGGCTTGATCCTGTTCTGTTCGCAAACGCAGCATGATACGCGCCGCGCTTCAGTGCAATCGGGCTAACCGGGGTGGCGCTTTACCTTGAAGCAAGGGCCGGGGTGAGTATTGTCCGGCGCTTCCGGCGGGGCCCCCCGCCGTCCGGGGTCCAGCCGCGTTGCGCACCTATCTCGAATTCGAAAAGCCCGTCGCCGAGATCGAAAACAAGATCGAGGAGCTGGCGGCTTTGGCTGAAGCGTCGGGCGCCGACGCGATCTCGCAAGGCGTCGAGCTCTCGCGTCTGAAGACGAAAGCCGAAAGCCAGCTGGCGGCGATCTACTCCAAGCTTGATCCCTGGCAAAAGACGCAAGTGGCGCGGCACCAGGATCGCCCGCGCTTTCGCGATTACGTTGCTTCGCTGGTGACGGACTTTATCGAGCTTTCGGGCGATCGCACCTATGGCGAAGACGCGGCGATCCTTGGCGGCACCGGCAAATTTCTTGGCCGGCCCATTCTGGTAATGGGCCACGAGAAAGGCCGCACCACCGCCGACCGTTTGAAGCACAATTTCGGTATGGCGCGCCCTGAGGGCTATCGCAAAGCCGTGCGGCTGATGGAATTGGCGGACAAATTCTCGCTGCCGGTGGTGAGCTTCGTCGATACGGCGGGCGCCTATCCGGGCATTGGCGCTGAAGAGCGCGGACAAGCGGAAGCGATTGCGCGCTCGACGGAACGTTGCTTGCAGCTTGGCGTGCCTATGGTGGCGGTGATTGCAGGCGAAGGCGGTTCGGGCGGCGCGATCGCGATCGCAGCGGCCAACAAAGTGCTGATGCTGGAGCACTCGATCTATTCGGTGATCAGCCCCGAAGGCGCCGCATCGATCCTCTGGAAGGACAGCGCGCGCGCCAAGGATGCGGCGGCGGCCATGAAGATCACGGCGCAGGACCTGATCGAGCTCAAAGTAATCGACGACATCATCGCCGAGCCGGTCGGCGGCGCGCATCGCGAACCTGCCGCGGCGATCGCCACGGTGGGCGCTGCCGTCGCGCAGGCGTTGGACGATCTGACGCCGCTCAGCCCCGAAGAGATCCGCGCGCAACGGCGCGACCGCTTCCTGGCGATCGGCCGGTTCGAGGCGGAAAACGCGCCGACGGCTTAAGCGTTCAGCTTGCGCTCAAGTCGCCGAGCGCCAAAGTATGGATGGTGGGTTTCGGAGGTCGTTTATGACGGATGATATTTCTCGCCGCAGTGTTGCGCTTGGCTTGGCCGCCGGCGCGCTGGCGCCAGGCGCCGCGCTCGCACAACAGCAGCAAACCTACAGCCAAGACGAGATCCTCGCCGCGGCGCAGCGTTTCTTTGGCGCGGGCGCTGAAGGCGTCTCGACCGTGATCGAGCACGTCTTCAACGATCATGGCCGCCCGAACGGCTACATCGAAGGCAACGAAGGCTCCGGCGCGATCGGCGTGGGCCTGCGCTATGGCGACGGCTACCTGCATCGCAAAGGCGTCTCCGGCACGTCGCGCGTCTATTGGCAGGGCCCATCACTCGGATTTGATACCGGCGGCAACGCGGCGCGCGTGTTCACGCTCGTCTATAATCTGCGCCGCACCGACGACATCTATCGCCGCTATCCTGGCGTTGACGGCTCAGCGTATTTCGTTGGCGGCGTTGGCGTAAACTACCAGGAACGCGACAACGTCATTCTTGCGCCCATGCGCGCGGGCGTTGGCTTCAGGCTCGGCGCCAATGTGGGTTACCTCGCCTATTCGCGGCGGCGCCGACTCAATCCGTTCTAACGCGCGCTTCCCGGCGCAAAAGCATCGCAACGCCGCCACATTTGTGGCGCCCGTTGCCGCGCAGGGAGGACGACGCAAATGGGATGGCGTTGGTTAGGCGGCATTGCCGCGCTCGCGATCATTGGATCAGCTGCAGCACAAACGGGCGTGAAAGCGCCACACGAGCGGCCCGCGCCGCCGCCGCAACAAGCGCCGGCTTGGAGCAGGCTCGAACGCTTCCGCGATGACGCGGAGCTGATGCGCTACATCTCCGATGTTCAGCGCATCAACGGTACGCGCAATCGGCGATATGAATACGAGGACGCCGTTGGCGCGCCGCCGCCTCCGCCCGCGCCGCCGCCTCCGCCCGCGCCGCCGCCACCGCCCTCGGTTTCGGCGCCGGCCGCGCAAGCTGGCGCGCTCGCTTCGGCGGATCGCAGCGCCAGCACCAGCAGCGAGCCGACCTCGATCACCAACGTGCAGACGCAAGGCGTCGACGAAGGCGGCATCGTCAAGATGGTCGGCCGCTTCCTCGTTGTGTTGCAGGACGGGCGCTTGTTCGTCGTCGATACGCGCGTCAACAACGAACCGCGCTTGGCGCTGGCGAGCCGCACCAACGTCTATCGCAGCACGAGCCAAGACACTTGGTACGACGAGCTGCTGATCAGCGGCAATCGCGTGCTGGTGACGGGCTATTCGTATCAAGAACGCGCCACCGAGGTGACGGTGTTCATTATCGACAACAACGGCCAGCTGGCGCGCGAGGCGACGTACTATCTCTCGTCGAACGATTACTATTCCTCGGAGAATTATTCGACGCGGCTGGTGAACGGTAATCTCGTCATCTACACGCCTCTCAGCTTGGCGTACGTCAACACCAATCAGCGCATTAATTGGCCAGTCGTGCGCCGTTGGCTGCGCGATGATCAGCATCGCGCGGTGACCACACGTGGCCGCCCGCTCTTCGATGCGCAATCGATCTACAAGCCGATCCAGCGCACGTTGGCGCCTATGGTGCACTCGGTTTCGGTGTGCCCGCTGGGCCAGGAAAATCGCGGCGATGAATTGGATTGCCGGACGACGGCGTTCGTCGGCCCGAGTCAGCGCGAGTTCTTCGTCTCGACGTCGGACATTTATCTCTGGGTGACGCCGACATACGGCGACGAACCGAACGTACCCTGCCCGCGCAACAATGCGACGCCGGATGCGCTGGCAGCGCAGGCCACGCTTTATCAAGTGCCACTCTCGGGCGCGACACCGCGCGCGGCTTATGTGCGCGGTCAGCCAACCAACCAGATGGCGATGGATGCATCGGCCAACGAGTTCCGCGCGCTGCTCGGGTGGAATACGTCCCGCTGCAACAATCGCTCGCAGGCGGAGATGCGCTACTTCCGCTTGCCGCTGAACGCGCTGAGCACCGCCCCGCGCGAAGCGCCGGCGCGGAGTTATACGCCGACGCCAAGCGTTGATCCGAACTACGAGGTTCGGTTTACGGAGACGCACGTCGTCTATGGCGGGCGTAGCGCCAACGGCTCGTATCCGCCCTCGAACCGGCCGCCGCAAACTGCGCGCGTCTATGCGGTGCCGACGGCGCGCCCGAGCGAGACTGTCACGCTCAACGCGCCGCACGATATCCTGCGCATCGAGCGCGCGGGCGCCAACATCGTGCTCAGCGGCTATCGCGACGATACGGGGCTTTCGCTCTCACTCGTCGATCTCCGCCGTGGTCCACCGCGCATTGCGGACACGGCCGTGCTCAATGGCCGTTATGAATCGGAGAACCGCTCGCACGCGTTCAACAGCTTGGTCGGGCCCGATGGGTCAGGCTTGATGGGCCTCGCGACCGTCGGCGGCTCGAAGGAAAGTGGCCGCTGGGTCTGGCGCAGTGATTCTTCAGACGTGAGCTATCTTTCGATCGATGCAGCTGGCGGCGTCCGCGGGATTGGTGAGCTTAGCTCACGGCGCGGCGCCGTTGACCCGAGTTATCGCTGCGAAGTGTCGTGTGTCGATTGGTACGGCAACACGCGCGCGCTCTACATCGGCAACCGCGTGTTCGCGCTTTCGGGCACGGAGCTGATCGAAGGCGCGGTCGAGAACGGCCAGATCCGCGAACGTCAGCGGCTCAACCTCTCGCGCCGGCCGCCGCGCAGCTGACGCGAACGCCGATCATCTCTCACGCAGAGGTGATCGGCGTCTCCCTTCGATCACAAGCATGTGCCTCGCTGATTTTGACCTCCGTGTTAGCGTTTGCTTCGGAGGGATTGGTGATGCGGGGATTTCTCACGCTGGCCGCGGCCGTGTGCGCGGCGACACTTGCCAGTAGCGCACAAGCGCAAACGCGTTCCATCGAGCCGCCCGTGTGGCGAACCATCTCCAGGTTTCAGAGCGAAGACGATTTCGCCCGCTACATCGCAGAGGTGCGCGCCGCTGGCCGCCGCGCAATGAACTCGGCTCTGCGCAAGCAAGACGCGCCCGACGATTGCCCGCCGGAACTTTATCCGTGCGCCGGCGAAGGCAGCGACTTTGACGAAGACATCATCGTTACCGGCTCGCGCATTCAATCGCCGGCGGCGGCAGCTCTCTCGGCGCCGACCACGACATCCATAACCAACGTACAGAACGCGGGTGTTGACGAGGGCGACATCGTCAAGATGTACGATCGCTTCCTGATCGTGCTGCAGGACGGGCGCCTCTTCTCCGTGGACACTGGCGCTGCAGCGGGCGACTTGCGCCTCGTCGACCGCGCCAACGTCTATCGCGATGCGCGTCGCGGCGGCTGGTACGACGAAATTCTCGTCAGCGGCAACCGCGTCGTCGTGACGGGCTACAGTTACGGCGAAGGCGCGACAGAATACTCCGTGTTCTCGATCAGCCGCGACGGGCGTTTCACGCGCGAGGCGGTCTATTTCCTGTCGTCCAACGATTATTACGACACCGAGAATTACGCGACGCGGCTCGTGAACGGCAATCTGGTGATTTACACGCCATTGGTTGTGAGCCAGGTGCCGGCGGGCGCGCGCGCGCGATGGCCGGTTGTGCGCCGCTGGCTGAGCGAAGGCGAACATCGCGCAACGACTTCACAAGGCCGCTCGCTTTACGATGCGACCGACATCTACCGCCCGATCCAGGCGACCTACGATCCGGTTGTGCACACGATCTCGGTGTGTCCGCTCGGAAGCGATCGCGCCGGCGATGAATTGGAATGCGAGAGCACCGCCATCGTCGGCCCGGCGGCGCGTGAGTTCTATGTCTCGACCAGCCACATCTATCTGTGGACGTGGCCAACCCGGAGCCGCTCCTGGCGCGCCATCGATCGCGCTGATTGCTTGGCGCGCGAAGGCAGCGGCTTCGATGAAGCCGCACCGTCCGCGCTTTTCCAAATTCCGATCGGTTCGGGCGAGCTGCGCGCGCAATTCGTGCGCGGCCAGCCTTACGATCAGCTCAGCATGGATGCGAACGCGCGCAACTTCCGCGCCCTCTCCGTATGGATCGATGCGCGATGCCGCGGAGACGGGCCGCTGCCGCTACGCTATCTGGAAACGTCGCTGAACGCGTTCAGCACGCGCCCACGCGACGTTTCGCAATCGCGTTACACGCCGCTGCCTAGCGTCGGCTCCGCGTTGGAGAACCGGTTCACGGACGATCACCTTGTCTATGCGGGGCGTGATAATTGGTCATCGTACGCGCCGGCGCCAAATTCGACGACGACGCTGAGCACTGAGGTTGTCGCCGTGCCGACAGCGCATCCACGCGATGCAACGATTATCGAAGCGCCGCACAACGCTCTGCGTGTCGAGCGCGCCGGCAACAACGCGGTGATCACCGGCTATCACGATTGGCAGGGGCTCAGCGTCTCGCTGCTGAATCTCGCCGCTACGCCGCGTATCAGCTCCACGGTGCTGTTGCCGGAGGTGTACGAATCCGAAGGGCGCTCGCATGCCTTCAATGCGGCTGTCGATCCGGATGGCTCAGGCATGTTTGGCGTCGCGACCGTGATGCGGCGCGCACAAAGCGGCCGCTGGTGGTGGCGAAGCGCTTCGTCGGACGTGAGCTATGTCGCGATCGGCGCCGATGGCACGCTGACGCCGGCTGGCATGCTGCGCGGCACGAGCCCGAGGGATCCCGAATATCACTGCGAAGTTTCGTGCATCGATTGGTACGGCAACACGCGTGCGCTCTTCATTGCTGGCCGTGTCTTCGCATTGAGCGGCACCGAGCTTATCGAGGGCCGCGTCACGAATGACGGCCTCGCTGATCTCGCCCGCGTGAACCTCACCGCCCCCATTGGCCCCAGATCGTGATCACTCCGCAGCTTCGCGCGTCGCCTCATCGGCGGCGCGCGTTTGCGCTTCGTGCCGTTCACGGAATTCCTCGGCGAAGGCCGAGGCCAGAATACCTGTCGGCATCGCGACGATGCCGATGCCGGCAAGGGCCACAAGGCCGGCGGCGACGCGGCCAAGGGCCGTTTCGGGATACACGTCACCGTAGCCAACAGTGGTGAGTGTTACGATCGCCCACCACATGGCGCGGGTGATCGAGCCGAAGGCTTCGGGCTTGGTGTCCCCTTCGATGAAATAGAGCAACAGCGCGGCGATATAGAGCTGCGCGCCGGCAACGCAAAGCGCGGCCATCAACGGCGCCCACGCGCGTTTCACAGCCGCGCCGACAATCGCGAAGGCCGGCACGTAGCGCGCCAACTTGAATAGGCGGAAGAGCCGCAGCGCCCGCAAGGCGGCGAGCCAACCGCCGTGCAAATCCGGAAAAAACAACACCACGATAACTTCAGGCAGAAACGCCATGACGTCAGCGATCGTGATTGGCTGCGCGAGGAAGCGCAGGCGCCCGGCAACGCCCGAGTGGCGCGGGTTCTGCCCTTCCGACCAGAAGCGCAATGCGAACTCGAGCGTAAACGCCCACAGCACGATCCCATTCACCCACGCGACGACCGGACGAACGCTCGGTGGAAACGGCGTGTCGGGGCGGATCGCTTCAGTCTCGATCGCGAGCGATGCGAGGCTGAACAACACCAGCGTTATGATGAGGCCGGAGAAGAAATTGATGCCGCCCGGCTGGTCAGGCTCCAGCCAGTCGTGAATGTAGGCTTTGACCGTCGCGTGTTTGCGTTTGATCAGAGGCATGCGCCGCCCCTCCGAACGGGCGGCGCATTTGTAGCCGCACCGCGTCGGGCGGCAAGCGGCTTCAGGCGGGGGTTGAAAGCTTGAGGCCCACTATCCCCGCAACGATCAGCACGATGCAGCCGATCCGCACGATGTTGGCGCTTTCCTGAAACAGCATGATGCCGAGCAACGCGGCGCCTACGGCGCCAATGCCAGTCCACACCGCGTAAGCAGTCCCGATCGGCAAATCTCGCGCCGCTTGTGCGAGCAACCACATGCTCACCACCATCGCCGCAATGGTGATGGCGCTCGGCACAGGCTTGGTGAAGCCTTCGGCGTATTTCAGACCGATGGCCCAGACGATTTCGAGGAGGCCCGCGGCCCCAAGCAAGATCCACGCTTGCATGACTGCTCCTTCGCGCGTTGGCGCTTATGGGGGCCGTCCCCAATGCTGGAAAGCACGCGGGCCGTCCCGCGCCAGGGCGATATGGGACAAGTGTAGCGGCTTGCCAAGAACGTGCGCGCGGGCGGAGACTGGCGCCATGCGGGGTTTGTTTTTTGCTCTTTCATTGCTGGTGAGCGCGTGCGCGACGACGCCAGTTGAGCCGATCAACGCGCCGCTTGGCGGGCTGCGCGCTGATGTCGAAGGCCGCGCGCCTGTGGGTGACGATCTCATCGTGCTTGCGCTCTCAGGCGGCGGCGCGCGCGCGGCTTCGTTTCATCTCGGCGTGCTGCAAGCCCTGCGCGATACGCCGGGCCGCGATGGCCGCCCGCTCAGCGAACACATCGCGCTCATCACGTCAGTTTCGGGCGGCTCGGTGCTCGCGGCGTATTACGGCCTGCACGGCGACCCCGGCCTAGACACGTTCGACGCCGCGTATCTTGGCCGCCAATGGCGCGTGCGTGGCCCAACATCGCCGCTCGGCGTTGCCGGCGCACTGCGCGGCGGCATGAACGGGCCGCAGCAATTGCGGAACTGGCTTGCTGATAATGTCTATGGCGAAGCCACTATGGGCGACATGCGCGCGGGCCCGCGCGTCATCCTCAACGCGACCGATCTTTACAACTCGACGCCCTTCGCCTTCACGCAGTTTTTCTTCGATGGCCTGTGCAGCGACGTGCGCCAAATCCACGTCGCCGACGCTGTCGCGGCTTCGATGGCCGTGCCGGTAGCGTTTCGGCCCGTGGTGATGGAAAGCTACGGCGCACGCTGCCCGGGCCCGCCGGCCTGGACGGCGCGCGCGCTTGCCGATCGCAGCGCCGGTGAGAACGTCCGCCAAGCCGCGCGTGCATTTCAGAACTATCGCGGCGACACGCCTGCGGCGCAGCGTTTTGTGCATCTCGTTGACGGCGGGGTTGCCGACAATCTGGGCATGCTGAGTTTGCACGTGATGCGCGCCGAAGGCCCGCCCGCGCCGCTCACACAGCGCGACGTGCTGCAAGCGCGGCGGATCTTGTTCCTGGTCGTGAACGCCGAATACATCCGCCCGCGCACATTTCAGCAAGAAGGGACGGATGCGATCGGCGCATACGAAATGATGTATTCGCCGGTGGATGTCGCGACAGAAGTGGCAAAGCGCGCCTCGGTCGATACATGGCGCGCGCAACTGCCTGAATATCAGCGCGCCCTGCGCGAGTGGCGCTGCGGCCTCGTTGAGGATCGGCGCGACGGGATGCGTTGTGACGACATCACCTTGAGCATGGACGTCATCACTTTCCGCGACATGGAGCCGGCGGAATATGAGGCGCTTTATGATACTCCCACCGACGTCTCGCTCCCGCGCGAAACCGTCGACGCGCTGACGCGCGCGGGGCGAGGCGTCGCGATGCGCAATGCGGCGTTGCGGGAGTTTCAGCGCTAGCGCAACGCCTCCGCTCTCGGTTAGCCGCGCAGCGTTCCGCCCGTCGCCTTCATCACGGCGCTGACGATCTTGGCGCTTGCGGCTTCGATCTCCGCGTCCGTGAGCGTCTTTTCCTTCGGTTGCAGCGTAACCTCGATGGCGAGACTCTTCTTGCCGGCGGCCATGCGCTCGCCGCGGTAGACGTCGAACAAGTTCACATCAGTGATCAGCGCCTTTTCCGCGCCGATTGCCGCGCGGACGAGATCCTGCGCGGTCACGCCGTCGTCGACAATGAAGGCGAAGTCGCGCGTCAGCGGTTGCAGGTCTAGCTTCTCGAGCGGCGGCTTGGTGCGGCCCTTGGCGCGCGGCGCCGGGATAGCATCAAGGAAAATCTCGAATGCCAATGCTGGCGCATCAACGCCGATCGCTTTGAGCGCACGCGGATGGATTTCACCATAGTACGCGATCACCTTCGGGCCGAGCTTCAAGGCGCCGGTGCGGCCCGGGCGCCAGTGCGCCGGCGCGTCGGTAAATGTTTGCAAGGAGGCGACTGGCGCGCCGATGGCTTCGAGGATCGTCAGCACGTCGCGCTTTACGTCGAAAATGTCCGGCTGCGGCGCAGCGCGCCAATGACGCGGCGGCCGCGCATGCCAGACAGCGGCGAGCGTGCGTTGTTGGCCGGCGTCATTGGTGTTGGCGTACGCTGGGCCCGCTTCGAACAAGCGCGCGTCATCGAAGCCGCGGTTCGCGTTTTGCTGCGCGGCGGCGAGGAGCTGGGGAAGCGCCGTGGGGCGCATGCAATCGAGGTCACTGGCGATTGGATTGGCGACGAGCATTTCCTCGTTGCCGCCTCCAAACGCTTGCGCTTGCGCGCGCGAACAGAAGCTCCAGGTGATGGCTTCGTTGTAGCCGAGCGAAGCAGCGGCGCGGCGCGCGAGCCGCGTGCGACTTTCGCCGACACTCGCCGGCGGCGGGCGGAAGCCCGGCGCGCGCGGCGGCGCGTTGGTCGGTAGTTTGTCAAAGCCTTCAATGCGCGCGACTTCTTCCACGAGATCGGCGGGGCCATCGACATCGCGACGCCAAGTCGGCGGCTCCACGATGATGCGCTTCGAACCCTGCCCCTCGGCGCTGGTCTCGAAACCAAGGTCCTTCAGCACCGCGCGCACGCGCGTCGGCTTCACGTCGATGCCCGCCAGTTGGCGGACGCGGTCAGGGTCGAAAAAGATCGCCTTCGGCGGCGGCGGCAGATCGCCGGCGACCTGGATTTCGCTGGGCTCGCCGCCGCAAATATCGAGGATGAGGCGCGTCGCGAGTTCGAGGCCCGGCACGACGAAGCCCGAGTCCACGCCGCGCGCGAAGCGATACTGTGCGTCGGTGGTGAGCGTCAGGGCGCGGCCGGTTTTGTGCGTGATGGTAGAGTCGAAGTACGCGCACTCGAGCAGGATGTCGGTGGTTTCTTCGGTGACCTTCGAAAGCTCGCCGCCGATGACGCCGCCAATGCCCTGCACGTTTGCGTCGTCAGCGATCACGCACATGTCCGGCGTGACGTTATAGACGTTGCCGTTGAGCGCCGTGCACGTTTCGCCGGCGCGGCCCATGCGCGCGCGGAGCGTGCCTTTGAGCTTTGAGGCGTCGTAGACGTGCGCTGGACGATTGCGGTCGTGGGTCAGCAGGTTGGTGATGTCGACAAGCGCGCTGATCGGTTTCTGGCCGATGGCGCGCAGCTTTTGTTGTAGCCAAAGCGGCGACGGGCCGTTCTTCAGCCCACGAATGTAGCGGCTCGCGAACATCGGACACGCGTGCGTGTCGTCGATCTCGACCTTCTGCGGCGACGGGAAGCGGCCCGGCACGGGCAACACCGGCTTCGTCGTGACTTTGCCGATGCCGGCGGCGGCGAGATCGCGCGCGATGCCGGCGACGCCCAGCCAATCGGGGCGGTTCGGCGTGACTTCGATGTCGATCACCGGATCGTTGAGGCCGAGCGCTTCCGCGAGTGGCGTGCCGACTTTTAGATCGGCATCGAGTTCGAGAATGCCATCGGCATCGGTGTCGAGCTCAAGCTCGGCGCCCGAGCAGAGCATGCCGTTCGAGACGACGCCACGCACCGGCTTCGGCTCAAGCGTGATGCCGGAGCCGGGAATGTACGTGCCGATCGGCGCGAACGCGGTGACGAGGCCAGCGCGCGCGTTCGGCGCGCCGCAGACGATTTCGAGCACGCCGTCTTTGGTTTCGACTTGGCAGACTTGGAGCTTGTCGGCGTTCGGGTGCTTCGCGGCGCTGATAATGCGCGCGACCGTGAACGCCTTCAGCTTCTCGCCGGCGTTCTCAACGGCTTCGACTTCCAGACCAGTCATGGTCATGGTTTCGACGATGGCGTCGATGCTCGCGTCAGTCGCGAGGTGCTCTTTGAGCCAGGAGAGCGTGAATTTCATTGGGGTGCTTCCGAGCGCGCCGCCCATCCTCTCCCCTTGTGGGAGAGGATGGTGAAACACGCGGTGTTGGAATTCGTGCCGGTCAGGTGAGGGGTGACAGCCCCCTCATCCGTCTCGACGCTGTGCGTCGAGCCACCTTCTCCCACAAGGGGAGAAGGACGAGATTGAAGCGCGCCCATCAGCCCACTCCCTGCGCCAAGCCCGGCAGCAAATACGGACTAAATCCGTAGTGCTTCAGCCAGCGTGTGTCGGCGGCGAAGAAATCGCGGAGGTCGGGCATGCCGTATTTGAGCATCGCCAGGCGATCGATGCCCATGCCGAAGGCGTAGCCTTGGTATTTGTCGGGGTCGATGCCGCAATTCTTGAGGACGTTCGGGTGCACCATGCCGCTGCCCAGAATTTCGAGCCAATCGTTGCCTTGGCCGATTTTGATTTGGCCACCGGATTTATCGCAGCCGACATCGACTTCGGCGCTGGGTTCGGTGAACGGGAAATGGTGTGGACGGAAGCGCAGCTTCACGTCGTCGACTTCGAAGTAAGCTTTGATCGCGGCGATCAGCACGCTTTTGAGATCCGCCATCGTTGAGGTCTCGTCGATGACGAGGCCTTCGATCTGGTGGAACATCGGCGTGTGCGTCGCGTCGGAATCTTTGCGGAAGGTGCGGCCCATGCAGATCATGCGGATCGGCGGCTTTTGCTTCAGCATGGTGCGCACTTGCACGGGTGATGTGTGCGTGCGCAGCACTTTGCGCGCGCCGTCCTCGCCCTTCGCATCGAGGAAGAACGTGTCGTGCGTTTCGCGCGCCGGATGGTTCGGCGGGAAGTTGAGCGCGGTGAAGTTGTTGAAATCGGTCTCGATGTCTGGGCCTTCTTCGACGGTGAAGCCCATCTCGCCGAAGATGGCGGCGAGTTCTTCCATCACTTGGCTCACCGGATGGATCGTACCGAGACGCGGGCGCACCGAGGGAAGCGTCACGTCCACCGCTTCGCTCTGAAGCTGGCGATCGAGCGCGGCTTCCGCCATGCCGGCCTTCTTGGTGACGATGGCTTCGGTGACCTTGTCCTTCAGGATGTTGAGCGCGCCGCCAAAGCTCTTGCGCTCATCCGGGCTCATCGAACCCAGGTTCTTCATCAGCGCCGAGATGCTGCCCTGCTTGCCGAGCGCCTCCACGCGCAGCGCTTCGAGCGAGGCTTCATCGCTGGCGGCGGCAACGCGCGCCATCAGGTCGGCTTCGAGCGCCGCAAGATCAGTGGTTTGGCCGTTCATCGGGGGTGTTTAGCGGAGAGCCTTGGGCGGACGCAATTTGCCAAGCGGCCGCGCGCGTTGCCTATCTGCAACCTTGCCGTTCATTTCGCTGCCGTGTTACCGCTACGCAAGGGGGAGCGCGATGATGTCAGTGAAGCACGCGTTGGCGGCCGTCGCGCTGCTGTTGGGCGCGCCTGCGGCCTTTGCACAGACAACGGATACTGAGCCGTTGGCCGAACCGGCCCCTGCGCCCGCGCCGGCGGCGATCCGCATTCCCGCCGGCACTATCGTCCAAGTCGAGCTGACCGAAGCGCTGAGTTCGGAGACCAGCCAACAACAACAGCTCTTCGGTTTGCGCCTTGCCGAGCCGATCATCGTCGAGGGACGCGAAGTCGTGCCCGCTGGCGCGATTGGCGGCGGTGAAGTGATCGACGCGCATGCATCCGCGTTCGGCGGCCGCCAAGGCCGGCTCATCATTTCTGGTCGCTTCGTCGAGATCAACGGCGAACGCGCCCGCATTCGCGGCATGCAAATCACGGCCGCGGGCGAGCAGCGCACCAACACCGCGCTCGCCGTGTCGATGATCCCGTACGCGGGCGTCGCCGGCATTTTCGTGCAAGGCGGCGAGATCGAAATTCCGGTGGGCGCGCGCGGCACGGCGCGGCTCGCCACCGACATAGACATTCCGCTCGAAGCGCTCGCGGCGCCTCCGAGCACACAAATAGTTTCAACTACGGCAGAAGCGCCGACGCCAATCTCTAGTGGGGAGAACCAGCAATGAACCTTAAAACGATCGTCGTATGTGCGGCAGCTCTTGGCCTCGCTGGCCTTGCGCAAGCCCAAGAAACAACGACCACGCCAGCCGAAGCGCCAGCAGCAACGACTGAACCAGCGCCGGCGACCGAAGCTGCGCCAGCGCCAGCGGAAACCGCCGCGCCTGCGCCTGCGCCAGCGGCGGCGCCCGCCGTTGCGCTGCCTGAAGGCATCGCCGCACCGCCGGAAGGCAAAGGCCAAATCGTGTTCTTCCGCCCGAACCGCTTCGTTGGCGCGGCTTTGAGCTTCACGGTGCGCGAAGGCGAAGCTGACCTCGGACGCCTGCCAAATGCGCGCTATTTCGTGCACGTCGCTGAGCCGGGCATCCACGAGTACGAGATCGGCCGCAACGATACGATGCGCATGGAGGTCGAGCCGGGCGAAACCTATTACGTGATGCAGAATACGCAGATGGGCATCGTCGCGGGCCGCGCTGTGCTCTCACCTTCGGATCAAGCCGCGTTCGTTGAAGCACAACCGCGCATCCGCTTATGGGAGCCGCGCAACTAAACAGCGCACGTCACCACCGCAAAAACAAAGAGAGCGGCGATTGCTCGCCGCTCTCTTCTTATTTTTGGCTTCAGCCGGCGCTTACTTAAGCGCCGCTTGCGCTTGGGCGATGAGGCCCTTGAAGGCTTCCGGTTCGTTCATGGCGATGTCGGCCATGACCTTGCGGTCGAGTTCGATACCAGCCTTGGTCAGGCCGTTGATGAACGTCGAATAGGTGAGCCCTTCCTCACGGACCGCCGCGTTGATACGCTGGATCCAGAGCGCGCGGAAAACGCGCTTCTTCACCTTGCGGTCGCGATAGGCGTAGAGGCCGGCCTTTTCGACCGCGGCGTTCGCGGCGCGGAAGGTGTTCTTCCGGCGGCCGTAATAGCCCTTCGCCTTCTTCAAAACTTTCTTGTGACGGGCGTGCGCGGTGACGCCGCCTTTAACGCGTGCCATGGGTCAGTCTCCGCTCAATCGAGGCCGTACGGGATCCAGAGCTTGATGCGCTTTGCATCGGGCTCTGCGATCGTCGAGGTGCCGCGGTTTTGACGGATGTACTTGGCGTTGTGGCTGATCAGGCGGTGGCGCTTGCCGGCAGCGCCGGCCTTCACTTTGCCCGAAGCCGTGAGCTTGAAGCGCTTTTTCACGCCGCTCTTGGTCTTCAGTTTCGGCATTTCATCCTCCAGTGGGATAGAGCGGCGTCCCGAGACCGAAATCTCGGACGCCAAAAGGGCCGCCACGGCATGCCGTTTAGCCGGGCCACCCACGAAAGGGCGCGCGTGTAGCATAGGGGTTCCGCACCCGCAATGGGCCGGATGGATTGGCTCGCCGGCATTCTGCCGATTGGCTGTTTTTGCCATGTCCGGCCCCCGGAGGGCCTTCCACGCGCTGACAGCACTGGCATCGGCGGCGTGTTCGACCTGCGTGGGGCCGGCGACACGAACAGGCAGGAGTCCAGCGCGTGGCTTAACCGCTGAATTGAGCCTGTTCCCGGATTGCGCCGACTTTAGGGCTCCCGCGCCGGGCCGGGCCTGGGCTAAACTCGCGCCGGTGGGGAGAAGCCCGATGGTGCGAACGCCGAAATCCTTGGACGAAGCCAAGGAGATCATCCGCGAAGAAAGAACCAAGATCACCACCTCGATCTCGGTCATCGCCGGGTCGCGGTGGCTGATGGCGATCCTGGCGGCTTTGGCCCTGACCTTCGGCTCGCACCTCATCTTTGCGCCTGAGCGCCTGCCCTCGATCGAATGGCTGCATTGGCAGAATATCGGTCTGCCGCCCTCGTTCGATTTCGGTTTCGCGGGTGAACAGGCGCGTGAGGCTGCGGCTGCGGCGGTGAACAATGGCGCCCGCGAACGGGCTGAGGCGGCGTTGGCGCAAAACCAGGATCGCTACGCGCTGATCAACGCCATCGCTTTTGGCCTCACCTTCGTGCTGCTGATCGCGAACATGTGGGTCATGACCAAGCGCCGGCCGTACACGCGCGGCTGAGCGTGAAGGACGCGCGCACCATCGCCTTCTACGATGCGGAGGCGCATGCCTACGCCGCACAATCGAAAGAAGCCGGACGCCTCAAGGACTTCATCGCGGCGTTGCCGCACGGCGCGCGCGTGCTCGATCTTGGCTGCGGCGCCGGCGCGGACTCGGCAGCTTTGCGAGATGCAGGCTTCAATGTTGTTTCCGTTGATGCCTCGGCAGGGCTCGCGGCGGAGGCCAAGCGTCTTTGGAACGTAGAGGTTCGCGTTCTTGAGTTTGCTGAGTTGGACTACGTCGATGCGTTCGATGGCGTTTGGGCTTCAGCCTCTTTGCATCATGCCTCGACAGAGACTCTGCCTGACATATTTGCACGCATTCGCCACGCGTTGCGCGCAGGCGGTCATCTTCACGCGACGCTGAAGGCTGACCCAGCCGATCGACGCGATCAACTCGGACGCTTCTATTGCGCGATGGACGAAGAAGCCCTGAAGGCGCTCGCGGCCGACTGGCGCGATGTGCGGATCGAGCGTCACCAAGGCGGCGGGTACGATGGCGTGGCGACGCCGTGGCTTTGGCTCCGCACCGTCGCTTAAGCGCGGCGGAAGCCGAAGCGGTACGGTGGCTTGGCGTTTTCAGGCCAATCCGTCCACGGGCCAGGCGAGATTGCGACGAGCGCGAAAGCGCCATTCGGCGTTTGCACAGCTTGCGCGTCATCCGTGATTTCGCGCTCGCCAACGCCGTCGATCGCAACGCGCAAGCGCACGCGGCCAGCCCAGACGCAGCGAGCGTTCTGCGGGCAACGGCTATCTTCGAGAACTTCCAGCGGGCGCACGCGCAGACCGTTGCCGAGATCGGCGGTCTGGTTGATTGCGGCAATCACCACGCCCTGCTCGTGCAGCGCGGCTTCGCGCTGTTCGAGATCCATCTGGATGTGTTGGGGCAGCGGCGTTTGCGGGCCGGGACCGGCGCCCGTCGTGGAAGCGCAGGCAGCCAAGGCGAAAGCCGCAAACAGAATGGCACGCATGGAAACGTCTCTCCGTAGTTTGCGGCGATCTAATCCGGCCTTGGCTGAACGGCGGCTTATGAAGCGCGCGGCGCCATCACCATGACGACCTGACGGCCTTCGAAACGCGGCTCGTGCTCAACCTTGGCGATGCCATCGAGTTCCTGGCGCATGCGCTCCAAGAGATCCATGCCGAGATTGGTGTGCTGCATTTCGCGGCCGCGGAAGCGAAGCGTGACCTTCACCTTATCGCCCTCTTCGAAGAAGCGATGGATGGCCTTCATCTTCACTTCGTAATCGTGGTCATCAATGTTCGGGCGAACCTTGATTTCCTTGAGCTCGACGCGCTTGGCCTTCTTGCGCGTTTCGGCCTTCTTCTTCTGCTCCTCGAACCGGAACTTGCCGTAGTCGAGAATCTTGCAGACGGGCGGATTCGAGTTGGGCGCCACCTCAACCAAATCGAGGCCAGCTTCGCGGGCTGCGTCGAGCGCCGCTGAGATCGGCATTTCGCCCTGCTTCTCTCCCTCTGCATCGATGAGGAGCACGCGGGGCGTTCCGCGGATATCCTCATTCACCCGCGGGCCATCCTTTGAAGGGGGCGGCGCGGCGTATGGACGTCTGGCTATCGGGCATTCTCCTCAGTGCTGTTGATAAACGCGGCAAGGCCGCGCCCTTTCGGACGCGGACTCACACTTGGAATATTGCTTGTCATAGGCTCCGCATCAAGCGGTCGCGGCCTGACGAAAGACCCCACAATTGCGCAATTGCCGCTCCACCTGCTCGACCGGCAGGTCGGCGATCACGGCGGCGGTCAGCGCCACCACGCCGCTGCGGCCGCGAGGGGCGGTCCGCTCGGGATGGTTGAGCGCGGAAAGGAAGGTGATGCAGGGGGCGCCGGCGGCGGCGGCCACGTGCATCATTTCGACGTCATCACCCACCACAAACGCGGCGCGCTCAAACAGACCAATGCACTGGAAGAGGTCCGGCCGAGTCACGAGGTTCTTGGCGCGCGGCACTTCCTTGGCGACGGCGGCGCCGATTGCGCGTTCATCGGGCCCGCCGATGACAACCGGCGTCACGCCATTGTTAGCGATGCGCATCGCGAGATCGACATACTTGGCTTCGGGCCAACGGCGGTTCGCCTCAGCGTCGCTGCCGCGCGGCAGCAGCACGACGTAGTCGCCCCGAATGCCGAAATAATCCGGCTTCAGACGCGGCGGGTCGCGCAGCACAGTCCGCAGCCAAGAAAGCTCCGGCATTAGCGGCTCATCGCCCAGCCCGGCGGCGGCAAGCTGCCCGGCGTAGCGATCAAGCACGTGCATCTCGTTGCGGTCCGGATTGAGGAACGCATGGCTCGCGCCAGCGATCGGGCCAGACCATTTCGGCGGCCACGGGCGCATGCCTTGGAAATAGTTGTTGGTGCGGTTCGACCCTTCGAGGTCGTAGATCATGTCGTACTTGGCCGCGCGGATACGAGCGATCAGCTTGGTGATCGCTTGCGGCTCAGTTGGCTTGCCGTCGGCCTCAACCGTGTCGAAGTACGGCGCCTTCTCGGCAAGGTCCTTGGTGGTTTCGGTAGTCAGCAACGTAATGCGGGCGCCGATGTGCGCCTCGCGAATGCGCTTGGCGGCGGCAAGGGCCAGCACAAATTGACCCAGCCCACCGAGCTGGATCACCAGCACGCGCTTAGCCGTATTCGTTTCGCCTTCGGAAGACGCAGTGTTCTTGCGCCAAATCATTCCCGCGCTCCTCGCGACTCTTTTGCTTTTTACAGCACGGTCTCGTGCTTCGTCACGTTTCTGTGTGCTTTCGCTTCACGAAGAACGCGCTCGTAGACAGCCAATGTGGCCTTTTGGAGCGCGGTTTTTGAGTATTGAGCCCGGACGCGATCTCGGCCCATAGCGCCCATCGTGGCGCGCGCCGAAGGGCCGATGTCGATCATACGCTCGATCGCGCCGGCCAAGGCTTGCGGAGCGTTCGGCGGCACAAGAAAACCCGTCTCGCCCTCCACAATGGTCTCGGTGTAGCCGCCGAGATTGGTGGCAATCACTGGCACGCCCATCGCTTGCGACTCCACTGCGCCGCGCCCAAACGCCTCTGCCTCAATGACTGGAAAGACAGCGATGTCGGACGCCGCGAATGCAGTGGGCATTTGGCGCACGTGTCCTACGAGCGCCACCACTTCCTGCAGCCCGGCTGCGTTTATCGCGGCATTCAATTCGTTCACGTAGCCCAAGCGACCTTGCGGATCGCCGGCGAGAATAACCTTGAGCGCGCCAGGCCGGCGCGCTTCGATCATCTTCACCGCTTCGATTAAAACCAGTTGACCTTTCCAACGCGTCAGACGCGCCGGTGCGATGATGACCAAACGCGCATCGCTCTTGGTTCCCAACCCCCAATCACTGCGCGTGATCGCAACTTCATTGGGGCTGACCTTCTCGCGATCAAACACATTCAAATCGACACCGCGCGGGATCGCCGTGATGTGCTTGGGATCGACGTCGTAGAATTCGAGAATATGTTCGCGCGTATATTCTGAGTTCGCGATCACCGCATCGCCGCGCGCCATGATCGAATTGTAGAATCGCTTCAGCGACGAGCGCGCGTTGTAGATGCCATGAAATGTTGTGACGAACGGAATGCCCGCCAATCGCGCCGCGATGAACGCACTCCACGCCGGCGCGCGCGAGCGCGCGTGTATGACGTCAACGCCGCGCTTTTTGGCGAGCGTGAAAAGCTTCCACGCATTGGCGATGGCGGTCAGCGGATTTTTGGTTTGGACCGGGAGCTTGATCAGCTCGCCGCCGGCCGTCTTGAGGTCCGGCTCAAGACGGCCGCCGGCGCTAGCGACCAAAGCGAGCCCCCCGGCGCGGCTGATCGCCTCCGCCATTTCAAGCGTGGTCCGCTCCACCCCGCCAGCGTTAAGGTCAGGGGTAACTTGCAGAACTGTCAGGATGTGACCTTCTTGCAATGCTCTACCGCAGCCCCGAAACCGCCAATCCACCTAAACCGATGTTTAGACACGATTTTGCCGTGCTTTGCGCTGCCATTCGTTAAAGACGCGCTTTCCATCGCCTTCTGGCGACAAATCTTCGCCTGGGAGTAGAGCGATGCCGTTCGGCCAAATCGAGGCCCTGGCGCATAACGGGCTGCAATTGGCGCTGGAGCGACAGGACGGGGCGACGCCGACCTTTGTCTGGCTCGGCGGCTTCAAGTCGGACATGGCGGGAACGAAGGCCGCGGCGCTGGCGGGTTGGGCGAACGAGCGCGGCCAAGCCTTTGTCCGCTTTGACTATTCTGGCCATGGCCAGTCGGGTGGCCGGTTCGACGAGTTGGCGATCGGCGATTGGCTGGGCGACGCCCTCGCCGTGCTCGATCAGCGAACGGCGGGGCCGCTCGTTTTGGTCGGATCATCGATGGGCGGCTGGATTTCGCTGCTGGCGGCGCGGGCGCGGCCGGAGCGGGTCAAGGCCCTCCTCCTGGTCGCGCCAGCGGCGGACTTCACCGAGCGGCTGATGTGGGCCTCCTTCGATGCCGAGGTGCGGCGGCAAATTCTGGAGCGCGGCCGCTGGGAGCGCCCCTCGGCCTACGATCCGGAGCCGTATGTCATCACCCGGCGGCTGATCGAAGATGGCCGCAACCACCTCGTCATGGATGAGACCATTCCGTTCGCCGGGCCGGTCCGCATTTTTCAAGGCGGCCAGGACCCAGACGTGCCGGCGGCGCATGCACAGGCGCTCGCGGCGCTCATGCAATCGCCTGATTTGCGCTTTGATCTCATCGAAGACGGAGACCACCGGCTTTCGCGGCCGCAGGACATTGCGCGCCTGTTAGCGACCGCAACGGAGCTGGCTGAGCGCCTCTCCTCCTGAGCGAAGCGCTTGGCTTCGCCCGCAGGTTCGGGCATCGGATTGGGAACGCGGGGAGAAACGCACGCATGTTGACGACGATTGCCGCTTATTTGCTGCCGCTGGCTTTGATGCAGGCAGGCCCTGTCGATGCGGCCGCGATCAACGCCCAGCGCTTCAGCCAGTGCGTCGCGATGATCGATGACGACGCCGAGCGCGCTTACGAAGAAGCGATGGCGTGGGCGGCTGAGGGCCAAGCGCTTGCTGCGTATCGCTGCGCGGCGATGGCGCTGATTGGTCAAAACCGAGCCGACGAAGGCGCCCGCCGCCTGGACTCGCTTGGCACCGCGGTGAACCCCGCTGAAGCGGCGACACGCGCCGAGCTTTTCAGCCAGGCCGGCAACGCCTGGCTCCTGGCGCGGGAGCCGGCCCGTGCGCGCAGCTCTTTCACCCGCGCGATCACCACCATCGAAAGCGATCCGACGCAATTGCCCGACCTCTTGATCGACCGCGCCCGCGCTTACGCGATGGAGCAAGATTGGCGGCACGCAGAGGAAGACCTCTCGCGCTCGCTCGACCTGCGCGCCAACGACCCCCTGGCTTTGCGGCTTCGCGCCTCGGCGCGCATGCACCAGCGCGCGTTTGAACTGGCGGAGGCCGATGCCCTCGCTGCAGCGCGCGCCGAGCCGAGCAATGTCGACAATTATCTGATCCTCGGCCACGTGCGCGAAAGTCAGCGCACCGGGACGGTGGTGGAAGAGTAACCACGATTTCGCGCTTCTTCGCGACGGAGTTCCTCCGCGCGCCCGTTTGAGGCTGCGTGAGGGCTTGTTGCTCAAGGAGGCGCAAGTGCGTTTTAAGGCAGTTATGTTGGGTGCGGTTTTGGCGATCACCGCGTGCGCGGCGACGCCAGCTGCGGCGTGGACCCAAGTTGGCGTGCGCGAAGTGCGAGATCACACTGAGCGCGACACGATTGTGGTTGAGGGCCCGCGCCGGTTCGATCAGATCAAGCTTTGCGTCTATCGCAACCCTGTGCACTTCTATGATTTGGATGTGCGCTATGCGAACGGGGGCCATCAGGACGTCTCCGTGCGCGAACGGATCAATCCTGGCCAGTGCACGCGCGCCATCGACCTCAACGGCGATGACCGCAACATCACCTCGGTGTCGATGGTGTACGAAGAAACCAGCTTCCGCCGCCGCACGGCGACGGTGCGCCTCTTCGCGCAGTAGAAGCGATTGCGCCGGCCCGGCCATGGCGCGGGCCGGCGCGTTTTCTTAGGCGCCGGTGACGATGCGGCGCATATCCCATTGTGCGGTGTGGATGTTGTCGACCTTCCAGCGATCGTCCTGCCAGACTAGATCGTAGATCACTTCTTGATCGTGGCCGAGATTGGAGAAGCGCACACGCACAACAGCGTGGCTCGCTTCCGCGATGGCTTCAGTCGATGTGGTGACGTTGCTGACGCGATAATCCTGCGCGTCGATGATCGGATCGAAATCGAGCGCGGGTGCGTCGCCGGCTTGGGTGCGGCCGCGCATCGCCGCGATGTCAGCCGCCATCTGCGTTGACCAGGGCGCGACTTCTTCAAGCGGCGGCGTTGTTCCGTCGGCGACGAGATAAGGATCATAAATCTGACGCACGACCGCGGCGGGATCCGTCATCGCGCGACCTTGTTCGGCTGCAGGCTGCGCTTCTTCCGTTTTCGTTTCCTGCTGCTGGCACGCGGCCAAGGCGGCGACGGCCGCCAGCGCCAGAATCAATTTGCGCATGTGATGCTCCCTATTCGCGCGGTGATACGCGCGATGGGGCCCTCACGCCAGCTTTAGCCGCGCACCCAGCCGACCGCTGGATCGTTGAAGTCCACGATGTCGCCCAGCTCATAGACGTTGCGATAGCCGTAGCCATAGAGATTGATGAAGGTCTGGATGTTGAGCGCCAGTTGCACCATTTTCGTCAACACTGGGCGTTCGTTGTTGGAGAAATTGTTGTTGCAATAGATGAGGATGCGCGTGTTCGGATCGCGCAGCGTCTCGCGCAAACTGGCGACGGTGAAATCCGTGAACGGCAGATTGATCGCGCCGTCGATGTGGCCCTCGGTATAGGCGTCCGCCGAGCGCGCATCGAGAATGATCGTGTTGGACTCGCGCGCCATGCGCTGAAAGTCCGCGAGCGAGATGAGACGTCCCGCGCGATAAGCTTCAACTTCGCCGGTGAGATTGCGGAAACCGGTATAATCGATCTGTGCTTGGGATGGCGGGCGCGTCTTATCCTGCGCGAACGCGCTTGGCGCCGAGACGAGCAACGCCGCCGCGATGAGACCCGCTACGAAACGCATAATGCACCTCCCGCCGACGCAAGAGTACGCGCGCTTCACATACGCCGCTCTCCCGCGAATGAGGGAGCGTGCGCGTTCATTTAGCCGGCATTGGGGCTATCAGGCGCCGCTATTGATCGCTTCGAGCAGATACGGGACGCCGATCATGTAAGCGCCGCCGACGAGCAGACCGACGGGCATGCCCATGAGCGCGCCGACATAGCCATTGCCGATGCGCTCGCCCCAATCGAGACCGCGCCCGCCAAGGCGAATGACAAAACCGAGCGCTGCGCCGACAAGCCCGCCCGCGCCGCCCCAACCCCAGCCGAGGACGCAGAGCGCGACCATGCCCGCGAACGCCGCGATGCTCAGCAGCAGCCTCAGATTGTTCACGCCAGCCTCACTTACGTCCCCTGCCCGCTAGGCGGCTCTCTCATGGCAGGCCCGCCCCGTCTCCGGCAAGCGGGGGACGCAGGGTTACATGGCCGGTCGATGGCCATTTGGCGCATGAGCGGGCGGCTCGACCGCGCCCGCGGCACGCGCGGCGACGCGAGCGGCAGCCTCGCGCTGGGCGGCGACGCTCATCAGGCCAAGCTCCTGCGGGGTGACCACTACGAGCTGACCCGACGCCGCCAGGGCCTCGGCAATGTTCTGACGCGTTTGCATATCGAGCAGCGCCAGAATCGCGGCTGTCGATGCTGGATCGCGATTGGCGAACACGTCAGCGAGCTGATCGATTTGTTGCGGGCGCAGCGCAAGCACGCCTTGCGTGCGCATGGCGGCGCGCGCCGCTTCAATCGCTTGCGGCGTAGCGCCGGGGCCTGCGGTCGCAACCGCGCCGCTGAGCGGCATGGAGAGCGCGAATTCGTCGGGCTGCGTGTAGGTGAAGCTCGCGGTGTGGAAGTTCACGCCGAGCGCCATGCCCGGCTCGCCAGCCTCGTCGCCATCGGCTTCCGCCTGACGCAAATGCTCGATCGCAGCGCGTTCGACTTCATGCAGTCCAGCGCGCAAATCCTCGTCCTTGCGTTTGCCGATTTCAGAGCGAAACGCGCTCTGAATGCGGGTCTCCAGCGCCAGGCTGAACTCCTGAATCTCGTACACGTGTTTCAGCAGCTTGCGGTTCAAGCTGAACTGCACGCGCGGCTCCACCAGCACCTTGTGGCTATCCGCCGTCACCGCTTCGAACGGCAGCGGCGCGCAATATTGCGGGCGCAGATTCACTGAGCCAGTGCGCGGATCCATCAGGCGCACGGTGCGCCGACCGCCCGTCGCGGGATCGAGAGCGACGAATTCGATGTGCGGCGCGGTCGCGCCCTTCACCACCGATTCCTCGAAATCCCACAACACGACTTTGCCCTCAAGCGCGCGCCGGAAGCCGCGCTCATCGTGGGTCATGAATGTGCGGTCGTAACGCGCTTCATAGTAGCGCGAGACGATATAGCCGATCGCGGCGATCAGAATGATGCCGACAACGACCGCAATGGCGATGATCACGACCAAGCTCATGCCGCTCTCCCCCGAGGCGAAAATCAACCATACCGCATCCGCAACCAAGTTGCAGCGGTAAAGCGCCTCGGCGGGGAAAGCCCCGGGATTAGCTGGTGATTAGTTGGTGTCCGGCCGATCCAGGAAGAGCACGCAGGATGCTGTGTGCTCGTTCTGCACGACACGGGCGCGGCTCACGATGGTGGCCGAGCGCTGGCGCACGTAGGGGCCGGGCCGGTCGGCGCGCCAGCGATTGGGATTTGGCAGCACAGACGCAAGGCGCGCGGCCTGCAGCGGCGTGAGATCAGCGGCCGAAACGCCAAAGCGCGCACGCGCCGCAGCCTCGATGCCAAAATTGCCATCACCCCATTCGGCGACGTTGAGATAGTGCTCCATGATCCGGCGCTTGGGATACATGAATTCAATCAGCGCGGTGAAATAGGTCTCGAGCCCTTTGCGCAGCCATGAGCGCTCCGGCCACAAGAAGAGGTTCTTCGCTGTCTGCTGACTGACCGTGGAAGCGCCGCGCGTGCGGCGACCGCGTCGATTGGATTCCATTGCATCCTGGATGGCTTCGACATCGAAGCCATCATGGGTGCAGAAGTTTGCATCTTCCGCGGCGATCACCGCGCGCACGACGTACGGCGATATGCGCTCGATCGGCACGGGATAGTGACGGATCGTCTGCCCTTCCGCGGCGCGTTGAATCATCAGGACCGTCGAGGGCGCGTCGACGAAGAGGTAGACGCCAACCCATGTCACTGGCGCGAGAATGAACGCGATGAAGCAGACTGTGACGAACGTGAAGAAGAAGCCGTAGCGCTTACGGCGCTTGATGCGGCCGAGGTCGAGATCGAGGTTCGTGCGCGCATCGCGAGCGCGCTGGCGATCACGCCGGCTCTCGCGGCGTGGCATCGGAATTTCGGGCTCGCCGAACGGATAATCTTGCTCGCGTTCAACTTCGACACGCTCGCGCGGGTCGTAACGCGGCTCTGGTTCCGGGTCTGGCGCTTGCGCGTACATTGCCGCAGTGGGCTCGGCGCGCATTTCAGGGGCCGGCTCTGGCGGACGCTCATAAACGGAAGGCGTCGGCTCTGGCTCGTAAAGCTCCTGCATCGGCTCGGGCTCGGGTTCGTGCACGCTCTCTTGCGGCGCCTCCGCAAACTGGGCGCTCGCCTCTTCAGCGGCGTGCTCTATTGGCTCAGGCTCATGCGCAGCCGGCTCGTGCGACGCAATTTCTGCGGGCGCTTGCGGCTCTTCTGGCCGCTGCGCGTCGTTCGGACTTTCTTCGTCGGGAGTCATTCCCACTCCTCAGCCACGCTCACATCCCCCTCGCGCGGCGCACGGGCGGATTTGAGGCGCGCGAACGCCTCGCCGTCAAGCAGGCGGCGCAACGCCCATACCGCCATGCCGCGCACCAGTGGGGATGAATCGTCGAGTTGCGCCTCTATCGCGGGCGCGAGAGTCGCATCGCCGGAATTGCCGATCGCGCAGAGCACGTTGCGCACGAACCTGTCGCGGCCGGTTCGCTTGACAGGCGTTCCCGCAAATCGCGCACGGAACGCAGTGTCATCGAGCGCTGCGAGGTCCGTCAACGGCGCAAGACGCAGGTCGTCGCGCAGCGCCATGCGCGTCTCCCGCGCATCGGCGGCGAATTTGTTCCACGGACAGACCGCCAAACAGTCGTCGCAGCCATAGATGCGATTGCCGACGGCTTCGCGAAACGCGCGGGGGATTTGTTCTTTATGCTCGATGGTGAGGTAGGCGAGGCATCGGCGCGCATCGAGCTGATACGGCGCTGGGAACGCGTTTGTGGGGCAGACATCGAGGCACGCGCGGCATGAGCCGCAATGATCATCATGCGCCTCGTCCGGCTCGATCTCAGCGGCGCTCAGAATTGCGCCGAGGAAGAGCCACGAGCCGTGCGTGCGCGAGACGAGATTCGTGTGTTTGCCTTGCCAGCCCAGCCCCGCGCGTTGCGCCAGGGGCTTTTCCATCAGCGGCGCAGTATCGACGAACACTTTCACGTCTGCGCCGCTTTCCTGCGCGAGCCATTGCGCCAGCTGCTTCAGCTTTCCCTTGATGACATCGTGATAATCGCGCCGCGCCGCATACGCAGAAACGATGCCGTCATGTTTGCGCTGGAGCAGCGCGAGCGCATCATCGCCAGGCGCATAGTTTTGGCCGACCACGATCGCGGATTTCGCATCGGGCCATAGCAAACGCGGATGCGCGCGGCGCTCTTGCGCCATCCAATCCATGTCGCCGTGACGGCCATCCTCAAGGAACTCATGCAAATGCGCGGTCGCCGGCCAAGGCGCAGCGGCATCTGCAACGCCAACGGCGTCGAACCCCAGTTCATGGGCGCGCTGGATCAGTTTCTGCTTCAAGGCGCGCCTTGTGGCCCGCCACGCCCGAAGTGTCGAGCGATCTGGTTAGCGGCTCAGGCCGCCGCGACTGGGGTTGTCGCCTCGATGTCGCTCAGTGCGTGCGCCAGACGGGGCAGCATTTCCTTTGGACAAATCTGCCAGAAGCGTCCGCGCGCCTCGCTCCAATGCGCCAGCATTCTCGCTGCGCGCGGCGAGCCGGTTGCTTGCGCGTGCTCGCTGATGAAGCCCTTGAGCACGCTTTCCCAGTGCTTCGACTGCACGCGCACGGCAACGACCGTGTCGGCGTTCAGCATTGCTTCAAAGCGCCCGTCTTCGTCATAAACGAACGCCATGCCGCCCGACATGCCGGCCGCGAAATTGTCGCGCACGGCGCCGAGAATCACGACCGTGCCGCCCGTCATGTATTCGCACGCATTGGCGCCGGCGCCTTCAACGACCGCGACAGCGCCGGAATTGCGCACGGCGAACCGTTCGCCGGCGAGACCAGCGGCGAAGAGCTTGCCGCTCGTTGCGCCGTAGAGGCAGGTGTTGCCAATGATGGCGCCGAGGCGATCGGCCTCTTCGGGCGCGGGCTTCAGCGTGATGAGACCTCCGGACAAGCCTTTGCCAACGTAATCGTTCGCATCGCCCGTTACGTTGAGCGCGATGCCTTGCACCATAAATGCGCCAAGGCTCTGCCCGCAGGAGCCGCGCAGGTTCACGCTGAGCTGGCCTTCCGGTAGCGCATCCATGCCGACGCGGCGCACGATGTGTGCGCTTGCCCGCGCACCGATGGCGCGCTGTGTGTTGCGGACGGCAAAATCCAGACGGCGCTTTTCTCCGCGTTCGAAAAACGCCGGCGCTTCGCTGAGAAACTCCTGATCGAGCGCATTCGGCGGCTCATTGCGGCCCAACTGCGTGCAATAGCTCGGATATGGGCTATCGACCCGCACGAGCAGCGGATTGAGATCGAGATCGTCGAGATGCTCGGCGCCACGGCTGATCTGCTCCACGAGATCGGTGCGACCGATAATGTCTTCCAAGCGCCGGAAGCCGATGAGCGCGAGAATTTCGCGCACTTCTTCGGCGATGAAGCTCATCAGGTTGACGACCTTATCCGGCGTGCCGGTGAAGCGCTTGCGCAGATCGTCGTCCTGCGTGCACACGCCCACGGGGCATGTGTTCGAATGGCATTGACGCACCATGAGGCAGCCCATCGCCACGAGCGAGGCCGTGCCGATGCCGAATTCCTCCGCACCCAGAATCGCGGCGACGATGACGTCGCGGCCGGTGCGCAAGCCGCCATCGGTGCGCAAGCGCACGCGGTGGCGGAGATTATTGAGCATCAAAGTTTGATGCGCTTCAGCGAGCCCCATCTCCCAGGGAATGCCGGCGTATTTGATCGACGTCTGCGGGCTGGCGCCGGTGCCGCCGACGTGACCTGAAATAAGGATCGTGTCCGCGCCCGCTTTCGCGACGCCGGCAGCAACCGCGCCAATGCCCGATTGCGCGACGAGTTTCACTGTAACGCGCGCAACCGGATTGATCTGCTTCAAATCGTAGATCAGCTGCGCAAGGTCTTCGATTGAGTAAATGTCATGGTGCGGCGGCGGCGAGATCAATGTCACGCCGGGCGTCGCGTGCCGCAGGCGCGCGATCAGCTCGGTGACCTTGAAGCCCGGCAATTGGCCGCCTTCGCCAGGCTTGGCGCCCTGCGCGATCTTGATTTCGATTTCGCGGCACTGGTTCAGATATTCAGCCGTCACGCCGAAACGGCCCGAGGCGATCTGCTTCACCGCAGAGTTCGCGTCATCGCCGTTTGGGAGCGGCTTATAGCGATCCGGGTCTTCGCCGCCCTCGCCGCTCACGCTACGCGCGCCGATGCGGTTCATCGCGATGTTGAGCGCACCATGCGCCTCCGGCGAAAGCGCGCCCATGCTCATGCCCGGCGTCAGGAAGCGCTTACGAATCTCACTGATGCCCTCAACGTCGACTAGCGGCGTCGGGTTGATCTTCTCTTCCCGAACTTCGAGGAGGTCACGCAGCTGAATAGGCTGCGTGAGGCGGCGCTCGCGCACGACTTCGGAATATTTGCGGTAGGTTTTGTAGTCGCCGGTATCGCAGGCGCGCTGAAGTTGGTGGATCGAGTCTGCTTCGAGCGCATGGCGCTCGCCGCGCGCGCGATAACGGTAGAAGCCGCCAACCGGTAGTGCGCTCAGCGTTTCATCGTGGGCGCGCGCGTGCTGCTCAGCCGCTTCGAACGCAATGCCGGCAAGGCCGATGCCAGAAATACGGCTCGTCAGGCCTGGGAAGAACTCATCAACGAGCGCGCGCGAAAGACCGATGGCTTCGAAGTTCAGACCGCCGCGATAAGATGAGATCACCGAGATGCCCATCTTCGAAATGATCTTGAGCAAGCCCGCTTCAAGCGCCGTCCGATAGTTCTGGGCCGCCTGCTCGGCAGTGAGACCGCCCGCGAGGCCGCGGCTCGCGCGGTCCGCAGCTGTGTCGCACGCAAGGTATGGGTTCACTGTCGTTGCGCCGCAGCCGATCAGAACTGCGACATAGTGCGGATCGAGGCACTCCGCGGCGCGCACCGTGAGCGAGCAGAAGGTCCGCAAGCCCTTGGCCACGAGATGCGAATGCACCGCACTCGCCGCCAGGATCATCGGGCACGCTATGCGATCGGGCCCCTGTGCTTCATCGCTCAGAACAATATGCGTCCGCTTGTTGAAGGCGACGGCCTGCTCTGTTTCCGCGCGGATGCGATTGAGCGCCGAGCGTAGCGCCGGACCCGGGTCTTCGCCTTCGGCGGGCGCCGCAAACGTGCAATCGATGCGCGCAACATCGTCGCGCAACTCCTTGACCATGCGGGCATACATGCCGTTGGTGAGGATGGGGCTTGAGAGCACGTAGACGTTCGCTTGCGTCGCGTCTTGCGCGAGGATGTTGCCAAGGTTCTTAAAGCGCGTCGCCAGGCTCATCACGCGGCCTTCGCGCAGCGGATCGATCGGCGGATTGGTGACCTGGCTGAAGTTCTGCCGGAAATAGTGCGAAAGTGGACGGTTCTGCTCCGACAGCACGGCGAGCGGCGCATCGTCGCCCATCGAGCCGATGGCTTCCTTACCCTCTTCCATCATGGGCTGCAGCAGCAGCTCCAGATCTTCCATCGTGAACCCGGCGGCGGCTTGGCGGCGCAGCAATTCGTTGCGATCCGCGAAAAGACGCGGCTCGGCGCCTTTAAGTTTCGCGTCGAGATCAATGACGTTCTTCAACCAGTCGCCGTACGGGTGCTGCGCGGAAAGCGCATCGACCAATTCTTCGTGGCGATAGAGACGCCCTTCGCGCGTATCGACGGCCACCATTTGCCCAGCGCCGATGCGGCCGCGCTCGGTAATCACGCGATCATCCAGCGGGCACATGCCGGTTTCCGAACCAACAGCGAGCAGGCCATCCTGGGTCAGCGCATAGCGCAGCGGGCGCAAGCCATTGCGATCTAAGCCAGCGACAGCCCAACGGCCGTCGAACATCGCGAGCGCCGCGGGCCCGTCCCAAGGCTCCATAACGGCGTTGCAGTAGGCATAAAGCGCGCGGTGCTCATTCTTCATCGTCGTGGATTTGGCCCACGCTTCGGGAATGAGCAGCGATTTTGCCATCGGTGCGTCGCGGCCCGCGCGCACCAGCACTTCGAACACATTGTCCAGCGCCGCGGAATCCGAACCACCGGGTTGAATGATGGGCTTCACGTCATTGTCGGCGTCGCCGAAGGCTTCTGACGCCATGCGGATTTCGTGACTCCGCATCCAGTTCACGTTGCCCTTCAGCGTGTTGATCTCGCCATTGTGCGCCAGCATTCGGAACGGCTGCGCCAAGCGCCATTGCGGAAACGTGTTGGTGGAATAACGTTGATGATAGAGGGCGACGCGCGAGACGAAACGCTCGTCGCGGAGGTCGGGATAGAACGCATCGATCTGCGCGGCGAGGAACATGCCCTTGTAGATCAGCGTCCGCGCCGACAACGAGCAGACATAAAGTTCAGCAATGTTCGACGCGAGCGCGCGCTTTTCGATACGGCGGCGCACGATGAAAAGATCGCGATCGACGATGTCTTCGCTGCGGTTGCGCGGATCGTGAAAGAGCACTTGCTCGATCTCCGGGCGCGTCGCGTTCGCCTTCTCGCCGATCTGGCTGATGTTCACCGGCACCTGGCGCCAGCCGTAGAGCACAAAGCCCGCGCGGATGATCTCGCTTTCGACGATGACGCGCGCGCGTTCCTGTGCGCCGAGATCAAGCCGCGGCAGGAAGATTTGGCCGACGAAGATCGGTCCTTCCTTGGGCGTGTGGCCCGTGCGCGCGACGGCCTCGCGGAAAAATTCCTGCGGCGCTTCGATCAGAATCCCTGCGCCATCGCCCGTCTTGCCGTCAGCATCCACGGCGCCGCGATGCCAGACGGCCTTGAGCGCTTGCAGCGCCAGCGTAACGACATCGCGCCGTACCTTGCCGTCGGTGGAAACGACAACGCCAACGCCGCACGCGTCGCGTTCGGTATCCGCGCGATAGAGACCGTTGGCCTCAAGCTTTGCGCGCTCGCGCTCATAGCGCTCGATCTCTTCAATGCCGCTCATTGCGCGGCCACTCGTGCTTGATCTTGAATCCAGGCGTGCATCGCATCGGCTGCGTCACGGCCTTCGCGGATGGCCCACACAACAAGCGACGCGCCGCGGACGATGTCGCCGGCGGCATAGACACCCGGAATATTGGTCGCGAACGTCAGCGGATTGACGTTCGCCGTGCCCCAGCGCGTCGTGTCGACACCCCAGCCACTCACATCTTCCGCGTCGAAGCCGAGCGCGGCGATGATGAGATCGCCCGGCACGTCGTAGGCGCTATCGGGCGCTTCTTCAGGCGATTGGCGCCCGCTCGCGTCTGGCGCGCCGAGGCGCATGCGCACGGCTTTCACGCCGGGCGCTTTGCCGGCGCGAACGGATTTCGGCGCGGCCAGCCAGTCGAACGCAACGCCCTCTTCTTCCGCGTGCCCCACTTCGCGTTGCGAACCCGGCATGTTGGCACGATCGCGCCGATAAAGGCACGTCACGCTGGCTGCGCCTTGCCGGCGCGCGGTGCGCACGCAATCCATCGCCGTATCACCGCCGCCGATGACGACGACGCGGCGATCTTTTGCGTTGAGCGCGCCACTGGTGAACTCCGGCACATCATCGCCAAGGCCAACACGGTTGGAGGCAATGAGATAATCGAGCGCGGCGACAACGCTACGGTCGTTGGGCGCATTCAGCGGGCGCGGCTTGTAAACCCCTGTGGCGATGAGCACAGCGTCGTGGCGCTGGCGCAATTCTTCCAGCGTGACATCGGCGCCGACATTGCAGTTCAGCACGAACTTCACACCGCCATCGACGAGACGCTTTGTCCGGCGCTCGACGACTTCTTTCTCGAGCTTGAAGTTTGGGATGCCGTAGATCAACAGACCGCCAACGCGATCGTGACGATCGTAGACTGTGACTTGGTAGCCGCGCTGACGCATGCGCTCCGCGGCCGCAAGCCCGGCAGGTCCGGCGCCGACGATGCCGATGCTCTCTTGGCGTTCGGCGCGCGGACGAATGGGATCGACCCAGCCTTCGCGCCACGCGGTGTCGGTCAGGTATTTTTCCACGGCGCCGATCGTCACCGCGCCGTGCTGGCTTTGCTCGATCACGCACGCGCCTTCGCAGAGGCGATCCTGCGGACAGATGCGGCCGCAAACTTCGGGCATCGGGTTGGTCGCGGCCGAGGTTCGGTATGCTTCCTCCAACCGGCCCTCAGCCGTGAGCCGAAGCCAGTCGGGAATATTGTTCTGCAACGGGCAGTGCGTTTGGCAGAACGGCACACCGCATTGCGCGCATCGTGAAGCCTGCTGAGCGGCCTTTTCGGCAATGAATTCCCGATGGATCTCATGGAAATCCGCAGCGCGCTCCTCTGGAAGACGCTTTTCGGGCCATTTTTGCCCAAGAGACACGAATTTCTGCATGCGTTCGGCCACGAACGCCCTCCAAACGGCGCAACAATGGGAGATTATTCCCCTATGCCTGGATTCCTGGGCTTTGCAAGCGAACCGCTGCCTTAGGCACACTAAAGGTGCTGATTTGCCGCTTCCGCAGGCGGGCGACGCGCTGCATGGTCGCCGCGGCTCAAAACGGGGGCGCCTTTGGACTTCGCTGACCTCGCGCGCGCAGCGCTTCTTGGAATTCTGCAGGGCCTAACCGAATTCCTGCCGGTCTCGTCCACCGGCCATCTGATCATCGCCGGGCACGCCATCGGCTTCGACGATCCTGGCGGTGTCTTCACCGTCATGATCCAGCTGGGCTCGATCCTCGCGGTGATGTGGCTTTATCGGCAACGCATCTGGGACGTGATCACCGGGCTGCCGACCAAGCCGGAGGCGCGCCGGTTCGCGATCATGCTTTTCCTGGCGTTCCTACCCGCTGTCGTGATCGGCCTCTTCGCAGCCGACTACGTGAAGACGGTGCTGTATGAATCGCTCAACGTCATTGCGTGGGCGCTGATCATTGGCGGTATCGTGATGCTGGCAATTGAACGCTGGCGGCCAACGCCAACCGTCGAAGACGCGGCCCAGACGCCGATCTGGCGCGCGGTGGCGGTCGGCGTGTTTCAGACACTGGCGCTAATCCCGGGCGTGTCGCGCTCAGGCGCGACGATCTTCGGCGGCTTGTTGCTCGGGCTCGATCGGCGCGCGGCGGCGGAGTTTTCGTTCTTCCTCGCGATGCCGACGATGGCCGCGGCGTTCATCCACGACTTCCTCGAAGTCCGGGATCACATCAGCAGCGAGCGCATCGCCGAGATCGCGGTGGGCTTCGTTTTCGCTTTCATCTCCGCGCTCATTGTCGTGAAGCCATTCTTGAACTTCGTGACACGCGTCGGTTTTGCGCCATTTGCCTGGTATCGTATCGTCGCCGGCGCCGCCCTTCTGGGCGTGCTGGCGATGGGATGGCTATGAGCGATAAACTCTGGACCATCGGCTACGAAAAGGTCGGCATTCCCGATTTCATCGCGACACTTAAGGCTGCGAAGATCAAGACGCTTGTCGATGTGCGCGAGATCGCGAACTCGCGCCGCGCCGGGTTTTCAAAAAAGAGTCTGGCGGCAAGCCTCGACGCTGCCGGCATCGCCTACATTCACATGAAGGCCCTCGGCACGCCGAAGGCCGGGCGCGAGGCGGCGCGCAAAGGCGATACTCAAACCATGAGCCGCATCTTCGAAGCGAAGCTGGCAGAGCCCGAAAGCCAGTTGGCGCTCGCGGAAACCAGCGATCTGGCGCACAAGGGACGCGTCTGCATCATGTGCCTGGAGCATGATTGGCGCGCGTGTCACCGCGCCATCGTCGCTGCGCACTTGGAAGAAAGCTTCGGCCTTAGGCCTGCGCACCTTTTGCCCGAGCCGCACTGAAGCCTGCCACCACTAGCAACGCGATCCACGCAATCGCGAACGCGCCGTTCATGGCGTTGGCGAGCGTGACGTGATTGAAAGCCGCCGCGGCAACGCCTGGCGCCGGCAGCGACAACAGTGCGCCAAGGATCGGCCGGCGCTTCTCGGCAACGAAGCAGAGTCCTGCGCAGAACACTGCGTGCGCAGCGAGTAGCGCGAATTTCGACCACGCGCCAAGCTGGGAAAGACTGAGCAAATCGCCGGGCGTATCGAGCCGCTGCGAGATGTCGAGCAGCGTCGTGGTTTCGAGCAAATCGCCAGCGGCTGCGAAGAGCGCAGAGGCCACGGCCGCGATCGTAAGCGGCCGCCACGCTCCGCCCGAGAGGAAGAGCGCCGCACACATACAGAACGCAGTGTAGGCGGGAATGAAGGCGATGAGATCGATGTGGTTCACCGCATCCATCGCGGCGATCGCGAGCGGCCGGCACTGCGAATCCGGCGCGCCAAAGATCGCCCGCAACTGATCGACATCCCTCGCGAGTTCAAACTGCACGACCGAGCCTGCCGGTAAACACGACGCCGCAGCGCGCATCTCCGGCAGCATCGCGAACACCACGAACAGCCCGAGTGAGATCAGGCCTGTGACCAGCGTGGCGATGGCCCAAAAACGCGCGCTCACGCTGCGTTCTGCTTGGTCTGGAATTGGCCGTAGGGGCGGAAGCGCCACAGATAGGTTGGCACGATCGCTTCGACGCTTTCGAGCGACGTGACGCCGAGATCCTGAATCGTGCCGGCGCCGGCATCGAGGCCAACGACATTGTCGCGCTTCAACATCGTCACCTGATCGCCGGTCAACGGCGGCGCCATAAACGGCACGAGGCCCGAGAGCCAACCGATCACCAAACCAACTGGATGCGCGATAAAGAATGGCAGCGGCGCCAGCGCCCGCGGGCGATCGATTTCCTGCGTCGTATACTCAAGCAATTGGCGGAACGTGTAGGTGCTTGGCCCGCCCAGTTCGTACACGCGCCCCTGCGCCTCGCGCTTATCGAGCGCCGCGCACACAGCGTCGGCGACATCGCCGACGAAGATCGGCTGAAACTTCGTGTCGCCACCGATCAACGGCAGGAACGGCATGGTCGTCGCCATCCGTGCAAAGCGGTTGAAGAAGCTATCTTCTGGGCCGAACACCAATGAGGGCCGCAGGATCGTGGCCGTCGGCAGCGCCTCAAGCACGGCGCGCTCACCACGGTACTTTGTGCGCGCGTAGTTTGCGCCCTTGGGGGCGGCGCCCAGCGCCGAGATTTGCACCATACGCTTGATGCCGCGCTTGGCTGCCGCGCGCGCGATGGCGTCGGCGGCTTCTACGTGGAGCGCTTCGAAATTCTGCTTGCCGCTTTCATGCAGCACGGCGACCAGGTTCACGACGGCGTCCGCATCTTCAAGCGCCGCATCGATCGATTCTGGAAAGCGCACGTTCGCTTGCACGAGTTGGATCTGCCCAACATCGCCCATCACGCGAAGCTCCTGCCCCACGTGCGGACGGCGCATCGCGATGCGCACGCGCTTGCCACGCTTGGCCAACGCGCGAACGACTTGTTTGCCGATGAATCCGGAACCGCCGAACACAACGACCAAATCGCCACTCATGAAGCACTCCATCAGCCCAGGTTCAGCGCGCATGATCGATAGTGGCGATCGGCGCGCGAAAGTGTGTCGAGTTGTGTCGCGGTATGGAGCGTCTGACACAGCTTGGCAACACTTTCGGGAACCGACGGCGCAGCAGTTTCAGTGTTTCTTTGGAACGAAGCCGCTGTCGCCGTTTTGAACCGACAAGGCCCATCAAGGGGTCGAAACCGATGAGGAAGAGACCTATGAAAACGTTTCTCGCTATGGCCGTTGCGGCAAGCGCGCTCGCGATGGCGGCGCCCGCTTCCGCCCAAGGCTGGCAAAGCATCAACCAACGACAAGCGAACCTCGATCAGCGCATCGATGTTGGCGTGCGCAACGGCTCGCTGACGCGCCAAGAAGCTGTTCGACTGCGTGCTGAGTTCAACGATCTGGCACGCCTGGAAGCGCGCTATCGTTCTACCAACGGCTTGTCGATGAGCGAGCGTGCTGATCTGGATCGTCGCTTCGATGCACTCAGTGCGCAAATCCGCTACGAGCGTCACGACTGGCAGGACCGCGGTGATCGCTGGACGCCGATCAACCAGCGCCAGCGCCAGCTCGACCAGCGCATCGATTACGGCATTCGCACCGGTATGATTTCGCGCCGCGAAGCGAGTGGCCTGCGTGCAGAGTTCAACGGCATTGCGCGTCTCGAAGCGCAATACCGTCGCGGCGGATTGTCGGTGCGCGAGCGCGCCGATCTTGACCGCCGCTTCGATCGCCTGAGTTACCGCATCGAAGCGGAAATTCGGGACCGCGATCGCGGCCGCGGCTAAAATTTGGTTCAGTCGCGAAACTGTGAGGCCGTCGGTGTGCAATTCACCGGCGGCCTTGCCTTATGCGCGCCGCGTTTGTACCCGACGCAAAGTCATGGCCCGATCAGAACCGATCCGCCTACGCGAGAGCGCCAGCGCCGCGCCGCTGAATGAATCGCGCGTCATCGATGCGCGCTTCAAGGTGGTGGGTCGCAAACGGCGCGCGCTTGGGATCGCGTGGCGCGCTTGCCTGGCCGTGTTCTGGGCCGCGGCAATTGGGTTCCTTATTCCGCCGGCTTGGGTTTTCTTTGAGACCGTGGGCGGATATTTCGCGGGGAACTAGGCGCTCAGCCGCGCGAGTTCCGCGTCGCTGATGTCTTCGTTCGAATAGACATCCTGGACGTCGTCCAGATCGTCCAGCTGATCGAGCAATTTCATCAGCGCTTCGGCGTTGTCGCCTTCCACCGGAATGGCGATGTCGGTGCGCCACACAAACTTCGCCGAGGTGGGGTCGCCAAACTTCTTCGCCAGCGCCTGCGAAACGCCGACCAGGGCAGCCATCTCGCAGGTGATCACGTGGTGCTCGCCCTCGACGGCGCAATCATCGGCGCCAGCTTCGATTGCAGCTTCCAGCATCGCGTCTTCGCTCGCTGTCGCGAGGACGTAACGCACCTCGCCAAGCTTCTTCCACGAGAACGAAACCGAGTTGGTTTCGCCGAGATTGCCGCCGGACTTGGTGAACGCCGCGCGTACTTCGCCTGCGGTGCGGTTCTTGTTGTCGGTGAGGCACTCGACGATCACGCCAACGCCGCCGGGACCAAAGCCCTCATAGCGGATTTCATCGAGGTTCTCAGCGCCCGCGCCGCCGCCCTTATCGATGGCGCGTTGGATATTGTCCTTCGGCATGTTCACGGCGCGGCCCGCAGCCATGGCGCGATAGAGACGCGGATTGGCGTTGGGATCGGTGCCGCCGAGCTTCACCGCGGCTTGGATTTCGCGCGCGATTTTGGTGAACACTTGGGCGCGCTTTTTATCCTGCCCGCCTTTGCGGTGCTGGATGTTCGCGAATTTGGAATGGCCTGCCATGGGCGGGGCTATAGACGGCGCCCCTGGATTTCTCAAGGCGAGCCGCCTGCGGCTAACTCCGCCCGCGCAAGCCTTCGCCGCGCACGCAACGGATGGCGCTTTTCGGGGTGATCACCCAGTCGAGGTGCGCGTCATGCGGACCGGTCGGCACGCGATCCATCTCTTGCTCGGCGTAGGCTAGCCCAACGGCAATCGCACCATGGGCGCGATAGAGCGAGATGATGCGGTCGTAGTGGCCGCCGCCTTGGCCTAAACGCCCGCCGGCGCGATCGAACGCCAGCAGCGGCACGAGGAAAAGCCGCGGGCTTACATCCGCGCCGGTCGTCGGCGGCGAGGGAACGCCAAAAGCATCCGCTGTCAGGGCCTCTGTGCCGCGCCACACGAGAAAGCGCGCGGGTCCCTGCCGGCTCTCCATACGCGGGAGGCAAACGGTCCGCCCCGCCTTGGCCAACGCTGCGAGCAGAGGCCTGCCGTCGATCTCACCGCCAACGGGCCAATAACCAGCGACCGGGGAAAGCTTGGCGAGCTCCAGTGGAAAATTCTCGATGAGCTTCAGCGAAGCGTCGCGCGGCTCCACCGCCGCCCGCTCCGCGCGCATCAACAAGCGCGCGTCGGCCTTTTCGGATTCGAGGTCGATCATGCGACGACCTCAGAGGGTGGTTGGGCGGAACCACATGCGCCGTAAGGATTGCTCATCCGCTCAGACCCTAGACAACTAGGTGGGCGCCAGGTGCTGCAGACCAGGGTCCGCGACAGAGCCAGCTCCCGAGAGAGATGATACGGTCCCAGGGATGTTTGCGCCTCTCGAACGCCGCAGAAACCGCCCGCGCTGAACCTAGGCGCGGTCATCCATTTCCTCAAGTCAGGCCGTGTGTGGCGCGCAGCGCCTGAACGCGGCCGCGGTCGCCGATATCGGCCGCAGCTGTCGCCTCGAGCTTGGCTTCGACAACCATATCGGTCAGCCGCTCGATCTCGGTGCGCGCCCGCGCGAGCGCCGCGCTTGTGGCCTGCGCCTCGTCGAGTAGGGAAAGCGACACCAACACCAGCCGGCGCATCGCGTCGGTATCACCGCTAAAGCCCGCGAGCCTCTGATCAAGCGCGCGCGCCAGATCTTCGAGCCGTCGTTCATCACACGCGGCGCATTCGATGGTGAAGGCGCGATTGAGGGTATCAAGCTTGGCCTGCATCAGCGGACCGCCTCCTTGGCCGCGGCGTCAAACGCGCGAATGGGCTCGGCAAGAGCGCGGGCGATGTGCTCCGGATCGGCGCCGGGCCCGAGCCGGTCGAGGCAGGATTCGATGGCGTCCAGCGCCGCGGCCAATTGCCGGGCCTGGGCGTTGCGAACCGCGTCTGGGGAATCGCTCGCCATTGTGACGAATTGTTACGCCTGTGATCGATTCGATGAAAGGCTCCGTTGCGGTTTGTGACGTGGACGCAAGCGCGCTTTGCAGCTAAGTGCGGGGCTCAAAATCGATATTTGTTTCGGAGAGCGAGAGATGGCTGTGAAGGTTGCGATCAACGGGTTCGGGCGGATCGGACGCAACGTGCTGCGCGCCATCCACGAATCGGGCCGGACCGACATCGAAGTCGTCGCCATCAACGATCTCGGCCCCGTCGCCACCAATGCGCACCTGCTGCGGTTCGACAGCGTCCACGGCCGGTTCCCGGGCGAAGTGAAGAGCGGCGAGGATTGGATCGACATCGGCCGCGGCAAGATCAAGGTTACCGCGATCAAGAACCCGGCCGAGCTGCCGCACAAGGATTTGGGCGTCGATATCGCGCTGGAGTGCACGGGCATCTTCACCGCGCGCGACAAGGCGGCGCTTCACCTCGACGGCGGCGCCAAGCGCGTCATCGTCTCGGCGCCGGCGGACGGCGCGGACTTCACGGTCGTGTACGGCGTCAACCACCAGCAGCTCACCAAGGATCACATCGTCATCTCGAACGCTTCGTGCACCACGAACTGCCTCGCGCCGGTGGTGAAGGTTCTGCATGATGCGATCGGCATCGATCACGGCATGATGACGACGATCCACTCCTACACCGGCGACCAGCCGACGTTGGATACGCTGCACAAGGATCTCTATCGCGGCCGCGCCGCTGCGCTGAACATGATCCCGACCTCGACCGGCGCCGCGAAGGCCATCGGCCTCGTGATCCCCGATCTGAAGGGCAAGCTCGACGGCATCTCGATCCGCGTGCCGACGCCGAACGTTTCCGTGGTCGACTTCAAGTTCGTGGCGAAGAAAGCGACGACGAAGGAAGAGATCAACGCTGCGATCAAGGCTGCTTCGGAAGGCGCGCTGAAGGGCATCCTCGGCAACACCGATCACCCGAACGTCTCGATGGACTTCAACCACGATCCGCACTCGTCAGTCTTCCACAACGACCAAACCAAGGTGATGGAAGGCAAGTTCTGCTCGGTGCTCTCGTGGTACGACAACGAGTGGGGCTTCTCGAACCGCATGGCCGACACCGCCGTCGCGCTCTCGAAGACGATCTGACGGTTTGGGGAGTTCGCATTGCGCCTCCCCCACCTCACACCCGCCGCGAAGGGCCAGCTTTGGGGCATGCTGGTGGGCTTTGCGCTTGCGTTGCTTGCGACCGAGCGCATGGAGCTTTCGTACGCGATCTTCTTTGTCGGCGGCATTGCGGCGTGGGTCGCGAGCGAGCGTTATCTCGGGCCGCGCCTCATCGGCTCTGACCTTAAAACCATCGCGATCGCGGTGCTGAGTGGCTTCAGCTTCTTCTGGGTCGGATTTTTGGCTGCATGGTTACTGCAGCTCGCCCGCCCGTAGCGAAACTCGCACACGCGGTGTTCGCTGCGGCGCACGCGAAGGCTTCATGCGTTGATGCGCTTATGCGCGCGCGTCGGAAAAACGAATTTGCCGTGGCGTTTGGCGATCTCGCCTTCGCGATCGCAGCATTCGGCTGCGGCCTTTACGACGCGCCCTTAGAGCTCACAGCGCTCGCAGCTTTCGGCATGATCGCCTATTGGAGCTGGACACGCCGCACCATACTTAACCGGCTGCGCGGCGCGGCCTGGGCGAGCCAGACTTCGCTCGCCATAGCTGTGCTGATCACCATCCTCGGCGGCGCCTATTGGCTCGGTCTCGGCGTGGGCGGTTCGCTCTAAGGGGAAACGTTCGACATGACGAAGCTTTCAATGCACGCCATCAGCGCGGCGGTTTTCGTGCGCCTGCTCAACAACCTCTCCGCCATGCTCACGAAGGCTGAGCAGCAAGCGAAAGTGAAAGGCTACGATCCGTCGGTGCTGCTGAACGCGCGCCTGGCGCCCGATATGTTCGCGCTAACGCGCCAAGTGCAAATTGCGACCGATCACGCGAAGGGCGCTGTCGCGCGTCTGGCCGGGCACCAGCCAGAGGCCATCGAAGATACGGAAACGACGTTTGCCGAGCTGCAAGCGCGGATCAAAAAGGTGATCGGCATCGTCGAAGGCTATAAACCCGAACAGCTCGACGGGTCCGAGACGCGCGAGATCACGATCAAGATTCCGAACATGGAACTGAAGTTCTCCGGCCTCGACTACGTCAACCAGTGGGCGATGCCGAACTTCTATTTTCACCTCACCACTGCCTACGCGATCTTGCGCCACAACGGCGTCGAGCTGGGCAAGAAGGACTTCTTGATGGGCTAATGGCGGCCAAATCCTCGTTTTGTGACCTTGCGCCGCCTTGCGAAACAGGCGGCGCTTGCGTTTAAGGGGCTACGTTTTGGCGCTGCAGCGCCCACCCTATCGAGGACCGCGCGCATGAGCTTCCGCCGCATCGAAGATGCCCCCGCCAACAAGACCGCGCTCGTGCGCGTGGACTTCAACGTGCCGATGGCGGACGGCGCAGTGAGTGACGATACACGCTTGCGCGCGGCGTTGCCGACAATTCAGGCGCTGACCGCAAAAGGCTGCAAGGTCGCGCTGCTGGCGCACTTCGATCGGCCCAAGGGCAAGCGTGTGCCTGAGATGTCGCTGAAGCCTGTGGCGGCGCCGCTGGCGAAGCTGCTCGGCGCCGACGTTGCGTTCGCGGACGACTGCGTCGGCGATGCTGCGACGGCCGCGATCGCTGCTCTGCCCGCGGGCGGCGTGATCCTTCTGGAAAATACGCGCTTCCATGCGGGAGAAGAAAAGAACGACCCAGACCTTGCCAAGCAGATCGCCGCGCTCGGGGATTTCTACGTCAACGACGCGTTCTCCGCCGCGCACCGCGCGCATGCATCGACCGAAGGCATCGCGCACATCCTGCCCGCTTACGCCGGCAAACAGATGGAGCGCGAACTCGATGCGCTTGACGCCGCGCTCGGCGCACCCAAGCGCCCGGTGCTCGGTATTGTCGGCGGGGCCAAGGTCTCGACCAAGCTCGACCTACTGCAGAACCTCATCAACAAGCTCGACAAGCTCGCCATCGGCGGCGGCATGGCGAACACGTTCCTCTATGCGCAAGGCGTGGAGATTGGCGGCTCCCTGGCCGAGAAAGACATGGCTGACACGGCGCGGGCCATTCTCGATGCCGCAAAGGGCAAGTGCGAAATCCTTCTTCCCGTTGATGTCGTCGTCGCCAAGGACGTGAAGCCGCATGCTGAAGCGCGCATCGCCGGCCTCGATGACATCGGCCCAGACGAGAAAATTCTTGATGCCGGCGAGAAGACCGTGCGCAAATTGCGCGAGGCCATGAAGCACTCGCACACTTTGATCTGGAACGGCCCGCTCGGCGTCTTTGAAGTGCCGCCGTTCGACCAGGCGACTGTGATCGCGGCGCAAGAAGCGGCGGAACTCGCCAAAAGCGGCAAGCTTATCGCGGTGGCGGGCGGCGGCGACACGGTCGCAGCGCTCAATCACGCGGGCGTTGCAGCCGATTTCACTTTTGTCTCGACGGCGGGCGGCGCGTTTTTGGAATGGATGGAAGGCAAAGCCCTTCCCGGCGTCGAAGCACTGAAAAATTAATGAGCGAAGCCGAGCTAATCGACGCGATCCGCAGTTCGAATGAACAGATTTCTGCGCTCTACGGCCAAGTGATCTCGATCAATTTTGCGATGGTCGTGGCGATCTTCTATTTCCTCAATCGCTCGCGGCTGACCATGAAGCTGTTGGCGTTCCTGATTTACGGCATCGGCATGCTGATGTTCATCGGCTTGATGTTGGAAGAGTCCAACATCAAGCGCGTCGCGCTCGCGGCGCTGGCCGATCTGCCGCAGGAAAGCTTGTCCACGCTCGCCAACGGCGTGCTGGCCTTGCACCAGAGTTGGCTCTTTGTTGCGACGGCCTTGTTCTTGAACGCGGGCCTATGGGCCTTGATCCTCTCGGTCGCCTTCTTGTTGTTCGTTTGGCGCAAGCCCGATAGTGCGCATAGCAATTAACCTCCCAGGAGATTCTAACGTGGCGTCATTGCAGGACATTCAGCTGAAGCGCATCGATGGCAGCGCAGACACGCTCGCCGCGCACAAGGGCAAGGTGCTCTTGATCGTGAACGTTGCGTCGAAGTGCGGGCTGACGCCGCAATATGCGGGCCTCGAAAAGCTGTTTGAAGATAAGCGCGCCGCTGGCCTCGAAGTGCTGGGCTTTCCGGCGAACAACTTCCTCGGCCAAGAGCCAGGCAGCGACGCCGAGATCGCGGACTTCTGCGCCTCGACCTACGCGGTGGCATTTCCGATGTACTCGAAGATTTCGGTCGCTGGGGCCGACCGGCACCCGCTCTACGCCGCGCTCATCGCGGCCCAGCCCGTCGCCACCGGCGAAGGCCCCTTCCGCGAGCGCTTGGCCAGCAAGAACCTCGCCAGCAATGCGCCGGATATCCTGTGGAATTTCGAAAAATTCGTCGTGGGCCGGAATGGCGCCGTGGTTGCGCGGTTTTCACCGGACGTCGCAGCGGACGATCCGCGGCTGGTTTCGGTGATTGAGGCGGAACTCGCGAAGGCCGCTTAAGGCGCTAAATCCAAAGCAAAGCGCAGCCGTTGCCCAGTTGTAATCCACAGCTGCGGCAACGGCGCGGTCGTGCCCGCGTTAGAATCGGTGAATTGGATCACCGTATGCCAGCAGAGCGCCGCACCCCTTCCACAACCGAAATAAATTGCGATCGGCTTGAAGCCGATGTTAGTGCGGCCGCGATTGGCCTCGAAAGATTGTCGACGCTTATGACGCTCGCCGCTAACGGCGATCTGGACGCGAATGCGCGGGAGCACGCCAGGAGTCTGATGGCCCGGCTCGCCGAAGCACTGCCTCAACTTCAAGACGCGCATCTCGCGATCGAAGAAGCAAAACGCCTGCGCGAACTGCCTAACTGATCGGCGCGTCGGCTTGGTCGCCAGCTTTAGGCGGCGCGTCTCCTAGGCGCGTCACTGCCTCTTCCCCGAGCTCCTTCATATCCCTGATCAGCGGAGCCAATTGATCGACGATGCTCTTGTTTCGGGCATTTTCGCCCGACGTGTTCCTTAGCGACTCTTCAAGCAGAGTGATCTGCCCGACCATTTTTGCCGCCGCAGCTCGTTCTGTCGCCAAATCCTGTCTAGCGGCCTCTAGCTCGGCCTCTGTCTCTTGAAGTTGTTGAGTTAGAGCAGAAGCATCTCTGCGCGATTGGTCGGCAGCTCGCTGCAGCAAGTTATCAATCCAGAGTTTGGTGTTTGGATCGACGGTGATCGAGTCCGCGGACGGCGTCAGCACCGGCGGCGGCGCTGAAGAAATTACATTGATAATGTCGTCGCCGACTCTGCCGATTTCGTTGGTGACGTCGTCTCCGATCTTGCCGATGTTTTGCTGAAAGGTGAGCGAGTAGCTCACCGCAAACATGAAGACAGCGCCGGCTAGCAGGCCTTCAACAAAGATCAGCGCTATCGAAATCCAACCGGCCGCATCAATCTGCTGCACAGTCGCTGCGAGGTCCTCAAAACTGAAGAACCATTGCCGCGTCGCGACCAATTGAGCGAGCTTAAGCGGGATCACAAGAAGACCCGCGATGAAGGCAAAGGCCGGCCCCACTCTCCTGAGGAGGCCCATCAAACCACCACCAGCGCCTCGATCTGAAGCGGCCTCGTTGTCTGCCTCGGACATTGCCCAAACCCAATCGTTGCGGTTTGGTAACTATACTAGAAGTGGTATCAGGGGAAGCGTCAGTTTTCCATGCTCGTCGGACGCGAGCCACGCGCCTGCTCTGCGCCGCTGCGCGTGGCGTTTTTGCGAAGGGTAGGTTAGACACCCGGCATCCAGCTAAATTGCGGGGTTTCCCCGCCAGACCCGGGGCCTGAGACGTGAATCTCGACGCATTGAACAAAGTCGCCGAAGCCATGGTCGCGCCGGGGCGCGGCATCCTGGCGGCGGACGAATCCACCGGCACGATCAAGAAGCGCTTCGACGCGATCGGCGTGGAAAACACCGAGGACAATCGCCGCGACTATCGCGAGCTGATGTTCCGCGCCAAGGACGCGATGAACTACATTTCAGGCGTCATCCTGTTCGAAGAGACGCTCTTCCAGAAGGCCGCCGATGGCACGCCGCTGGTCGACATCATCACTGCCGCGGGTTCGATCCCGGGCATCAAGGTCGACAAGGGCGCGAGCAAGATGGCCGGCTTCCCGAACGAGACCGTCACCAAGGGTCTCGACGGCCTCTCCAAGCGCTTGCGCGGCTATTACGAACAAGGCGCGCGCTTCGCAAAATGGCGCGCGGTGATTGATATCGCCGACGGCATCCCGACCTGGACCTGCATCAAGTCGAACGCGCACGCCCTCGCCCGCTACGCGCGCATCTGCCAACAAGAGCAGATCGTGCCGATCGTTGAGCCGGAAGTGCTGATGGACGGCAATCACGATGCGGCGCGCTGCGATGAAGTCACACGCTGGATGCTGCAGACGACGTTCAACGAACTCGCCGAACAGCGCGTGGCGCTCGAAGGCATCGTGCTGAAGCCGAACATGGTCGTGGCCGGCAAGGGCAGCGTCCGCCAAGCTTCGATCGATGAAGTCGCCGAGCGCACCATCGCGGCGCTAAAGTCCACCGTGCCCAGCGCCGTGCCGGGCATCGCTTATCTTTCGGGCGGCCAGTCGGACGAACTCGCCACGGCGCACCTCTCGCGCATGAACGAGATCGGCGGCTTCCCGTGGAAGATGACGTTCTCCTACGGCCGCGCGCTACAAGCTGCGCCGCAAAAGGCGTGGAGCGGCAAGAGCGAAAACACCGCCGCAGCGCAGCGCGCGTTCCTGCACCGTGCGCGCATGAACGGCCTCGCCTCCAAGGGCGAATGGAACGAGAAGCTGGAAAAGCAAGCCGCCTAAGCCTGCTTGGCGTAGTTGAAGCGAATACGGGCCGAGCGCGAACTGCGTTCGGCCCAGTCTTTTTGCAGCAAAGCGAACACGCTTTTAACCCTGTAAACTGACCAGGACTTAATCCGTTGCAGCTATTCTTCGCGCCATAAAATTGGCGGGAGTGCGCTGTGGGTCTGGTTAGCCTGCTGTTCAGCTTCAAAGGGCGCGTCAATCGCACTCAATATTGGCTCGGCACTATTGGCGTGAACATCGCACACTGGATCGCGATGGTCGTGCTGTCATCCACGGCGGCGGTGACCGCGGCGCAAACGAAAAATGCGGCCGCAGCGCTCGCAGCACTGGGCTCGCAGCTCGCGCTCGTCATCCCCGTTTCGATGGCCACGGCCTGGATCGCGATGGCGCTGCAAGTGAAGCGCTTCCACGACCGCGGCCAAAGCGGCTGGTGGGCGATGTTGCCTATGGCGCCGATGGTGTTCGCGATGACGAACATCGGTACGGCGCTCGCAGAACAATGGAGCCCGGAGCGCTTGATCGGCTCGATGGGGCTGCCGCTGACGGCGTTTCTGGTCATCTGTGTCGGCATGTTCGTCAATCTCGGCTGCCTGCCGGGGACCCAGGGCCAAAACAAGTATGGCGATCCGCCACCAGGCTCCGGGGGCGGCACGCCGTCGGCGCCCGTCGCGCCGAGCGCCGTCGCGGTGGCAACAGGCGCCTCGTCGCTCGTCAGCGCGTCGGCCGCGATCGATCGCGCCATTGCCGAAAAGAGCCGCACGGCCGCACCGCAGCCGCAACCTCAAATGCAAGCGCCGCGTCCACGCCCGGCGCCGGTCGCGACACTGCAACCCGCTCCCGCTGGCGCACCCTCTTTCGGGCGCCGCGCGCGCTGAGTTTCGCGCAGCGCCATGACGCGATAAGGAGGCGCAATGCGTTGCCGCCTCTATCTCATCACGCCGCCCAAGCTTGAGCTCACGCATTTCTCGCGGGCATTGGAAGATGCCCTCGCGGGGGGCGATGTCGCCTGTGTGCAGCTGCGCCTGAAAGATGTCAGCGACGAGGAGATCCTGCGCGCTGGCGCGACGCTGAAGCCCATTGTGCAGCAAGCGGACGCTGCCCTCATCATCAACGATCGCCCCGATCTCGCCGCGCGCCTCGATGCGGATGGCGTGCATGTGGGCCAAAGCGATGCGAGCTACGATGAGGCGCGCCGGCTCATGGGTAAGGATCGCATCGTCGGCGTAACCTGCCACAACTCGCGCGACCTTGCTTACACCGCCGCTGAAGCGGGCGCCGACTATGTCGCGTTCGGCGCGTTCTATCCGACCGGCACGAAAGCGCCTTCGCATTGGGCAGAACCGGACCTGCTCAACATCTGGCAGGAAACGATGGAGACGCCATGCGTCGCCATCGGCGGCATCACTGTCGATAACGCCGAGCCGCTCGTGCGCGCCGGCGCTGACTTCCTGGCCGCTTCCGCCGGGGTGTGGGCGCATCCGGATGGGCCGCGCGCTGCTGTCGCGGCGTTCAACGTTCTGTTTGATCGCTTGGCGGCGTAAGCTCGGCGCTCCAGCCAGGAGCCGCCGATGACGAACGTCCCCGAAATTCTGCACTCGCTTCGCGAGAAGGCGCGTCAGCGCCTGGCGCCCATCGATGCCAGTTCGGCGCGCTCCTGGGGCGAACGAGCCGCGGATACGGTCGCCACCGTCGTCGGCTCGTGGCGCTTCATCATCGTGCAAAGTGCGCTGCTGGCGATCTGGATCATGTTCAACGCCGTCAGCGCCGCTCGCGTCGACCCCTACCCGTTCATACTCCTGAATCTGCTGCTCTCGTTTCAGGCCGCCTACACCGCGCCCATCATCATGATGAGCCAGAACCGGCAAGCCGAAATCGATCGGCGCCGCAGCATCGAAGACTACGACATCAACTGCAAAGCCGAGCTTGAGATCGAAACGTTGCACGAAAAAATCGATCTACTCCGCGAACAGGAGATCGCGCAGCTTACGGCCGCCGTCGATCGGCTCACCAAGATGCTGGAAGAGCGGCGCGCTTGACGCCCGCGTGAACTTGCGGCGGCCGCGCTGGAGGCGCAGGGTTGCAAAATGGCTGACGACGATCCCCCGCCGCCGATCCTGCAGCTTACGCCACTCAACCCGGATTTCCGCGACGATCCGCACGCCATCTATCGGCGGCTGCGCGAAGCGCATCCGGTGTATCGCGACGGCATGGCGGGCTCACACATTATCACGCGGCACAAACTTGCGCGCGAAACGCTGAACGATCGCACGATGCTCCGCGGCCCGGATAAAGTCGATCCGCCGGGTCCTTTCACGCAGCGCCTCGCCGAAGGCTTCGAAACCGACCCAGACACGGGCGAGAAGCGTTCGTATTCCATCCTGCTGATGGACGAACCGCACCATTCACGCGTGCGCACGCCCATCGCCAAAGCGCTCTATGCACGCGCCGCCAAGTGTAAGCCCTTGGTGGACGAGATCATCGATGAAAAGCTCGATACAGTTGCGCCACGCGGCGGTTTCGATGTGCTCAACGACTTTGCCATTCCGCTGCCGATCGACGTGATCGGCGCGATCCTCGGCGTCGATATCGAGCGGCGCGCCGAGTTTCGCGAATGGTCCGAAGGCGTCATCCAGGTCCTGAACCCGTTCCGTACCCCGGAGCAGACAGCGTACCTGGAGCGCTCGGGCGAGGCGATCCGCACGTATTTCGAAAGCCAGATCGCCGCGCGCCGCGCCAAGCCGCAAGACGATCTCATCACGGACGTGGTTCAGCTGAAGGCTGAAGGCGCCGATTTGAAGGATCAGGAGATCATCTCGAACCTGATCGGATTGCTCGTCGGCGGCAATCTCACCACCAGCGATCTCATCGGCAACGGCGTCTATGCGCTACTCACCCATCCTAACGAACTGGCGAAGCTCAAGGCTGATCCCAGCATCGTCAGCCAAGTCGTCGAAGAAATCTTGCGCTATGACGGCCCTGTAGACATCACCGCGCGCGTGACGCCGCGCGACATGGAGATCGGGGGCTGCCCGATAAAGGCGCGCCAATCGGTGATCACGCTGTTACGCGCCGCCAATCACGACCCAGATGCGTTTGACAATCCCGATGCGTTCGATGTCTCGCGCAAACCAGGCCCGCACGTTGCCTTTGGCGGCGGCAGTCACATCTGCATCGGCGCGCCATTGGCGCGGATCGAAGCACAGGCCGCGCTCAACAAGATCTTCCAGCGCTTCCCGAACCTGCGCCTCGCACGGCCCGACGAGAAGCTGGAGAAGCGCACGCTGCCCTTCTTCAATGGCATCCAAAAGCTGGACGTATTAATCTAAACGTCCCTGCTCCAATCCGATGCGCGCACGGCTGCGAGGTGGCGGTCGAACACCTGCTTTTCGAGCTCGTCGCCATCGCCCGGCAAAAACGCGTGCTTCTGCCAGTAGCCACGCCCGGGGCGCCCGGTGTCCTTGCTGACGACCAGCACATCGAGCGGCGGTTCGCGGCGACGGCGGCACTGCTCGGCGATCGCATCGAGCGCGCCCCAGAGCGAGTGCTGATCGAATTCGCCGATCTGCAATTCCTCTTCGCGCGCCGCTACACGCAGCGCCTCTTCAGCTTCTTTGTACGTGAACGGCGCCCCGCCCGTGAGCGCACGATCAACGAGCAGCGAGCGCATCAGGCTCACCAGCTCTTCTTTTTGTCCGCCGCCGCGCAGCCGCGCATTGCGCGCCAGGTTCTTCTTGCCGATCAGCAACCCCAGCTTCAGCAGAACTTTCTGGATTTCCGGATGGTCCGGCGCGCCATCCCATTGCGTGAGATCGGCTGCTTGCAGTGCATCGAACGGCGGCACCAACGCGCAGGGATGGATCGTGACGGGCACGAGAATGCCGCGCTCCAGCCCAATCGTCGCTTCGCGGATCACCCAATGCGAGGAGACCGCCGCAAAGCTCCAGCAGACGATAACAGCCTTCGCCTTCTCGATCTGTTCGAGAATGCGCTGCTCCCACTCCATCCCGACTTCGATACCGGCGTCGAACCAGACCGGAACATCGAGGTCGAGCAGAAGCGTGTAGAGCGCCTCAACGCGGGCTTTGTCCTCGCGTTTGTACGAAATGAAAACGTCGCTCATTCGCTATTTGGCGCGCGATTGCCGTGAGACCCAGGCGTAGCTGATGAAAAGCAGCACACCGAACAGCACGGCGCCGACCCACCGCGACATCGGAACGAAATCCTCGCCCACAATAGCAATCGGCGCTGCATTGCCCGTCGCCACGATGAGTCCGGCATTCAGAATACCGAGCAGGCTCTCGCCCACGATGAGGCCCGAGGCGAGCAGCACGCCAAAGCGCTTGGCCATCTCCGCATTCTCACGCTTAGAGACTGCGCGATCATAGAGCCAGCCAATGATGGCGCCGACGATGACAGGCTGCGTCGTATCCATGGGCAGATACATGCCAATGCCGACCGCGAGCGGCGGAATGCGCATGGTTTTGAAGAAACCGAGAATCTCGTCGAAGAAGCAGACAGCAACACCAATGGCCGCGCCGATGCCGATCAAGTCCCACCGCAATTCGGCATTCAGAACGCCGCGCGCGAGCGTGGAGATGAGCGTTGCCTGCGGCGCGCCAAGCGGATCGGCGGCGATGGCGTCGCGGTTCGGATCGCCTGGGAAACCGTAGGCATGATTTAGCAGATCGAGCACAGGGCCGATCACGAGCGCGCCGGCGATGACGCCGACGATGAGCGCGATCTGCTGGCGCCACGGCGAGGCGCCGACGAGCTGCCCCGTCTTCAGATCCTGCAAATTGTCGTTCGAGATCGTCGCGATCGAGAACACCATCGCTACGGCGAAGAGCGCGAACGCCACCAGCGCATCTGTCGCGCCCTCACCCAGAACGGGCTGCGCAAAAGCCGCGAGCAACAGCGAGCCGATGACGATCGATAGAATGCCGATACCTGAGACTGGGCTGTTCGACGCGCCGATGAGACCCGCCATGTAACCCGCGACGGTCGCTATAAACGCGCCGACGATCACGGTGAACGCCACGCCGCCCAACACCAGCGGCCACGTGAAAGGCTGCAAGCTGGGCTCGCCTTGAATGAACATGAAGAGCAGCGTGCCGATGGCGAGAAGGCAAACAAGACTCAGCAGCGCGATCGTGCCCATCGGCATGTCGCGATCATCGTGCGCGCCCGTTTTCGCGGATTTGCCGGCGGCCATTGTGTCGGCGATTCCCTTCGCGACGGGGCCGACGAGCTTCACCAAGCTCCAAATCGCCGCGACGCCGATGGTGCCAGCGCCGATGAAGCGCACTTCGCTGCGGAAGATTGTCTCGGCAATTTCCGTGATGTCGCCCGGCATGCCCGCCGTCAGATATGGCATCAAGATCGCCCACGAGATCAGCAGGCCGCACAACATGGCGATGCCGACGCTGATGCCGACGAGGTGACCCGCGCCAACGAGTGCGAGCGAGAAGCCGACGGTGACGCCGCTCACGCCTGAGCCAACGCGGAAGAAATTCGATACCGTCGCCGCCGCAAGCCCCATGAAGCTCACGATCTGCGCACCGGCAGCCGTGAGCGCGCCGAATAGGACGATCAGCGGCCCCTTGGTGCGCTCCAGCACATTCTCCGGCGCTTCATCGCCAGTTGCGCCGACTTTCAAAACTTCTGCAGCGGCGACGCCCTCGGGAAAAGGCAGCGGCGAGTTGACGACAAGCGCCCGCCGCAACGGGATCGAGAACAACACCCCAAGCGTGCCACCAAGCGCGCAGATCAGGAACGTCGTGAAGAAATCAAAGCCGCGCCAGTAACCGATCATCACCAGGCCGGGCAGCACGAAGATAATCGCCGAGAGCGTGCCGCCGGCGGACGCCACCGTCTGGACGATGTTGTTTTCGCGGATCGTCCCGGTGTTGAAGAGCCGGAAGATGCCCATCGAGATCACGGCCGCCGGGATCGACGAGGCGATCGTGAGGCCGACACGTAAGCCCAGATAGACGTTGGCGGCGGTGAAAATGACGGCGATGAGCGCGCCCAGAATGAGCGCGCGAAGGCTCAGCTCTTTGTCCAGCATTGGGGCGTCCCCTTTTTGGTTTGCGGTTATAGCGATCGTTTCAGAGCCGTGCAGGCTTTGCGACGGGTGCGCTTCCCGGACGTTGCGTCAGCAGCGAGCCGGGACCCATGGTTGTGGAAAACTCCAATGTTTCCTGTGCTTGCCGAAACGATGGGTCCCGGTTCTGCGGCCGCTTCGCGGCTTTGACCGGGAAACGATGGAGGCACTGCTCAACCCTGGCCGGGAAGCGGTTGGAAAACCCGCCGAACCCGCCTACCTGTTCGGCCATGACAGGAGCCTACGACATGATCGGTTCGATCACCCGCCTCGATGACGAAGACAAAGACAAGAACCCGGCGGACGGCCGCAATGCCCCCGACGTGATCGAGAAGGCGCTGTTCGAAGCTCGCGTCGTCATGCTGACGGGCGAAGTCAACGACATCCAGGCGCGCCGCGTCACCGAGCGCCTCTTCGCGTTGGCTTCGCAGAACGCCAACCCGATCACCTTCGTGATCTCCTCGCCCGGCGGCCACGTCGAGAGCGGCGACATGATCCACGACGTGATCAAGTTCATCAACGCGCCGGTACGAATGCTGGGCACCGGCTGGGTCGCAAGCGCCGGCGCGCTCATCTATTGCGCCGCCGAGCGCGAGAACCGCTATTGCCTGCCGAACACGCGCTTCTTGCTGCACGAACCGCGCGGCGGCGTCGGCGGCATGGCGTCAGACGTTGAAATCCAGGCGCGCGAGATCCTGCGCATGCGCGAGCGCCTGAACCAGATCTTCGCCAACGCGACCGGCCAACCCGTCGATAAGATCAAGCGCGACGTCGATCGTGACTACTGGATGCTGGCCGAGGAGGCGAAGGCCTACGGCCTCGTCGGCAAGATCGTGAAGAGCCAGAACGACATTCGCTAAGCTTTGGAGCTCGCGAACACAGAAGGCTCCGGCTTTCGGCCGGAGCCTTCTTCGTTTTGTGCAGCGCGCATGCTTAAGACGCTTTAATCGCAGAGCCCGTAACGCCGCCTTAGCCTTGTTACCGTACCTTCCTCCGCCTGTTCGTGAGCGCCGCCAAGACGGCGCCGCGGGGTTTGGTGGAGAAGAATTTCGATGCGCATCTGGGCTGCAGCCGCGACGACGCTTGCCTTGAGTCTGGCCGCCTGTGGCGGAGGCTCAGCTGAGCATGGGGAAAGCGCCGAGGCGACTGTACACGGCCAAGATGCGCACGGACCAGCGCTCGGCCCCGCCCAAGCGCACGCCGCCGAGCACGGTTCGCACAGCGGTGCGTCCCCGAGCGCCGCGCACGGCGCCAATCACTGGGCCTACAGCGATCAAACCGCGTGGTCACAAGTGGCCGGCGTCTGCGCACAAGGCCATGAGCAATCGCCCGTTAATCTCTCAAGCGCCGCACCAGTGATTGAGATGCCGGATCTGGGAACGCGGTACGCACACGCCAGCGGGACCTTTGTCAACAACGGCCACACGCTTCAATTCAACCCGGCGCAAAGCGCCGCCACTCTCATGATCGGCGACCAAGCATTTAGCTTTGCGCAATTTCATTTCCACTCGCCGGCAGAGCACACGATCGATCGCCGCGCCTACCCCGCCGAACTGCACTTCGTGCATCGCAACAGCGCCGGGCAGCTCGCCGTTCTCGGCGTATTCATCGAGGAAGGCTCAGAAAATGAAGCGCTGGCCGCTCTGCTCGCGGCCACGCCGACCGGAGAAGGCGATGAACTCGCCACTCACGTGACAGCAGATCTGCTCGCCTTGCTGCCTTCCGACCGCACCTATTTCGCCTACGCCGGTTCGCTAACGACTCCACCGTGCAGCGAAGGCGTCCGCTGGAATGTGCTGCGCACGCCAATCCAAGCGTCGGCTGCTCAGATTGCTGCGCTCCGCGAGTTGCTGGGATCCAGCTCGCGTCACGTGCAGCCGCTCAACGAACGCAACGTGGCTTTCGGCTCTTAGCGCCTGGCTCTCATCTCGGGCGAGCCGGGAACCGCGCCAAATCGCCGACATGACAGAAAAGCTAGCGAAATCGGGCCAACACCAGCTGTAATCGCCGCTTACCGGACACTTTTTCGCCCAGCGCAAAAGTAGAAACGCACATCCACGCGTTGGCGCGCGCTGCGGGCCCAACGCTTCCGACTTTGTGTTTCACCACGTCGGCGTTCCGCGCCGACGCGCTGGAGAGAGACCTTAATGGCCGCTCGCTGGATCGGACTTACGCGTCCGAACAAACATTATCGCGTCCGCCCACGGACGAAGCGCAACAACGTGTTGCGCGACTGCTTGCATGCCGCCGGCGCATCAAGCGTGCTCGTCATGGCCGCGGCGATGAATTTCGCACTTTATCCGGACGCCTTGGCCGCTGTGGTCAGCGGTCAACCCGTCATCGTCGGCTTCGTTCCGGAGGAAACTGCAGCTGCCGCGCCGGCGCCGGTGTTGCGTCCTGTCAACGAAGATGAAGTCCATCTGCTCGCCGCCACCACGTGGGGCGAGGCGCGCTCAGAAGGCGCCGATGGCATGCGCGCTGTGGCGCACGTCATCGTCAACCGCATCGGCGATCGCTTCGGCGACGATCTTGAGACCGTCGTGCTCGCGCCGAAGCAATTCTCTGCGTGGAACCTGGGCGATCCGAACAGGCCGCTGGTGCAAAATCCGGAGCGTTATGCGCGCGGCGGCGTCAATCAGGTGACGTGGGTGCAAGCGCAACAGATCGCGCGCGAAGTGCTTTCGGGACAATCCGTCGACCCAACCAATGGCGCGCTCTTCTATCACACGCGCGCAATCCGGCCGTGGTGGTCGCGTTACGGCGAAGACCCGACTACGATCGGCGCGCACATCTTTTACCGGGATGTGCCGGATCAAATCGGCCGCCGCCATGTGCGCCCGGCCGCCGGCGTCACGCAGATCTCACAGCGCACTAGGCCTGCGCACGGACCGCGGGCCGGACGTGTGAACGGTGTGATCCGCTACGCGCCGCCCGATGCAGCAGGCGCGCTGCTCCCAAGCGAAGACAGCGCCGCAACACCGACGATCAACGGCGCGCCTGTGGTGAGCCAAGTGAGTTCAGAAGTTACGGGCTAACGTAACCTGCTGTTCGAGGAAACGCCGACGGGCCGCTCATGGGAGCGGCTCGTTTGCTTTTTCATCGGCCCAATATTCGATGCTCTCCGCATCGCGTAAGATCTTGCGCTCCAAATTGTAGATCATGATCTTGCCGCTGTCGGGATAGACGCAAACCTCGTTCGGCGCGCGATCGCCAACAATCAAGAACTTGAACGGCTTTTCGCCTTCATTCAGGAGGCAATGGCCCACGCGAGCGCCTGCAGGAAATGCAACGTAATCGCCCGCTTTGATCGGAAAGCGTTGATCGCCAAGGCGCAAGGTTGCTTCGCCCTCAAGGCCGATAATGTGCTCTTCCTCTACCATGTGATAATGGTGCGGGCACGATTGCTTGCCGGGATTGAGCACTTCAATCGCGATGCCGATTTTGCGGCCGCCGGTGCGTGTGTTCGAGAGCACTTGCGTGCTGCCGCCGTAGCGGACCCCTTCGCTCCATACCTCGGTGGGAATAGAAGCGATCGCGATCGGGCCCTCAGGTTTGTCACTCATGCGGCGTCCATAGTTTGATGAAGTCGGCCATGTTCGGGAGCACATCGACAAGGCCGTGCAACAGAACCACCAGCAGCAGAGACTTAGTGCGCGCGTAGATCAAGCCAAACAGCAAGCCCATCGGTGCAAGCACCGCGATGGTGTAGGCGATCACCTGGAGAAGATCGGGCGAAGAGCCATCCACATCGAGACCGCCGCGCAGATAAAGCCCCGGCGCGTGCGCGAGGCCGAAGAGCAGCGATGTGACGATCACGCCCGCCCACGGCGAGCGGAACCAAGCTGAAAGCCGCGTCTGTAGCACCGCGCGAAACAAGAACTCCTCGTTGAGCCCCGCCTCGATCGTCACCCAGACGAAACTGACAGGCGCGACCCACGCCAGCAAACTGGGCGTCGCATTGGTCGCGGCGATGTTCTGTAGGCTCGGGCTGATCACGCTGAGCAAGCCCAGGAAGACCACGCCCAGAACGATGAGCGTAAACCAGAACGTGAAAGCGCGCGTACGCGTGAAGAAGAGCGGCGCGATGCGCGCACCCAGGAGAAGCAGCAACGCGGCCGGCAGCACGATGTGCGCCATGAGCTTCAGCGCCATGACCAGAAGCTCTTCCTGCGGCCCTTCAGGAAAGACATCGCGCGCCGCGCTCATGCCGAAGCCAAGAAAACCCACGGCGTAAACCGCGAGATAGGCCAGCAACGCGCCGCTCTCGAGCGCCGGCCGCTTCACTTCAATGGCAGGCGCCTTAGCGCCGAGTGTGAGCAACCAAGTGAGGCCCGAAAGCGCCACGCCGAAGATCGCCATCACGAAGACGCCGGTGCTCCAATCCTCGTTGTTGGCGGCGTAGAGCCAATAGACCGCGGCGCCCCAGAGCGCGGCAAAGGCGAGGACAGCGGCAATCGCCGCGCCTCTGTTCTGGCGTGTCGTCGTCATCGGGCCTCGCCCCTCCTGTTCGCTGAAGGGATGCGGGAGCCCGCCCGTTCGGATGCGGCCAACGAAAAAGGCCGCCGGCTTTCGCGGGCGGCCTTCTCGATTTGCTTGTCCAAGAGCTTAGTGGCTCTCGTTACGCCAGACGTTCTTGTACGAAAGATACAAGAGTCCCGCGAGCACCAGCAGGAACGACAGCACCACGATGCCGAGGCGTTTGCGCTCTTCCATGTGCGGGTCAGCCGCCCATTGCAGGAACGTCGTCACATCGTGGGCGTATTGCTCCACAGTGGTCGGTGAGCCATCGCTATAGGCCACAGCGCCTTCGTTGAGCGGCGGCGGCATCGCGATCCGGTGGCCCGCGAAATACGGGTTTTCGTACAGAGCGCCTTCGCTCGCGCCGGTGTAGCCGGTGAGGATCGAGTAGATGTAGGCGGCGCCGCCGTGGCGGGCCGAGGTGATCACCGAAAGGTCCGGCGGATAAGCGCCGCCATTCGACGCGCGCGCGGCGATCTCGTTCGGGAACGGACGGCGGAAGTGATCGGAGATGCGGCCTGGACGATCCGCGATCTGACCGCTGTTCGGATCGATGTCCGAAATGGTCACAGCTGAGGCGATGCCGCGCACGTACGGATTTTCCGTGACTTCGACGAAGCGCCCGCCGTGTTCAGGCTGGCCCACATGCGGCTCCATCGCGCCCGTTTCATGGTTGCGCACCATGTAGAGCGCGAACGGCCCTCCACGCTCGCCGAGGTGGCGATACGCGAGGTGATCCATCGAGTGGCAGGTCGAGCAAACCTGGCTGTAGACTTGGAAACCGCGTTGCACGGCGCCCATGTCGTACGAGCCGACCGGGCTCTCGAAGCTGAACTCGACGTCCTTCGGATGCTCGGCGTTGCCCGCGGCGAAGGCCACGCCGATGACCGCGACCGCTACCGCGGCCGCCGTAGTGATAGCGCGCAACATCAAGCAGCCCCCTGCGCTTGGCCGGTCACCGGCTTGGCGATCGTGTCTGGCACGCGGCCCGGGCGTTCGCTCAGGCCCAACAGCGGCAGGATCACCAGGAAGAAGAGGAAGTAATAAAGCGTCGCTAGCTGGGCCAAGCGCGTCACGGTGAACGTGAACGGCGTGTGGCGCTCAACCAGCAGGAAGGGCGCGGCTGCGCCAACGCGCGTCTTCACTTCCGCGATCGCTGTCTCGAGCTCTTCAGCCGTTCCAGCTTGCACCGCTTCGGTGTGGGACGTGCCGCCCATGACGCCGCGCACCGTGCCTTGCATAGCGCCGGTGCGGGTGATCGAGGTCATGCCCGCGCCTTCTTGCGTCATCGTGCCGGCCGCTTGGGTCGAAGCTTCGTCCCAATTGTCGGCGCCCGACGCTTGGATCGGACGCTCCATCACCTGCCCGCCTTCGAGCCACGTGATGTTCGCCGAGAACGTCGTCGGGATCAGGATCTTGCCGGGGTTCTGACCGCCGCACCAACCGAGCACGAGGCAGACGACCACAAAGATCAGGAAGAACTGACGCGCGATCGGGCGATAGCGCATCGAGCGCACGCGTGAGGTATCGAGCCACGGCAGCACGAACAACACGCCGATCGCCGCGAACATCGCCAGCACGCCGGCGAGCTTTGAATCGATCGGGCCGATGTTGAAATCGAATGCGCGCAGGATCGCGTAGAACGGCAATAGGTACCATTCGGGCACGATTTCCGGCGGCGTTTGCAGCGGGTTAGCCGGGATGAAGTTGTCAGCGTGGCCGAGCGCGTCCGGCATGAAGAACACGAACGTCGCGAACAAGATCACAAACAGCGTCGTCGCGAAGAGGTCCTTCATCGTCGCGTGCGGCGTGAACGGCACCGTATCGGCCTTCGACTTCACATCGACGCCCGTCGGGTTGTTCTGCCCTGCTTCGTGCAGCGCCCAAACGTGCAGGCCGACAACGCCGGCGATCACGAACGGCAACAGATAGTGCAGCGAGAAGAAGCGATTGATCGTCGGCTGATCGACGGAGAAGCCGCCCATCAGCCAATTCTTGATCGGCTCACCAATCAGCGGCAGTGCGCCAAGCAAGTTGGTGATGACCGTCGCGCCCCAGAACGACATCTGGCCCCACGGCAGCGTGTAGCCAAGGAAGCCGGTGGCGACCATGAGCAGATAGATCACGCAGCCCAAGATCCAGAGCAATTCGCGCGGCGCCTTGTAAGACCCGTAATAGAGGCCGCGGAACATATGGATGTAAACGGCGAGGAAGAACATCGACGCGCCGACCGAGTGGATGTTCTGGATGAGCCAGCCGAACGGCACGTCGCGATCGAGGCGCTGCACGCTCGCGAACGCGTGCTGAATGTGCGGCGTATAGTGCATCGCCAGCACGACGCCGGTGACGATCTGCACGATGAGGCAGAGCGACAGCATCGCGCCGAACGTCCACCAATAGTTCAGATTACGCGGCGTCGGATACGCGACGAAGCTGTCGTGCGTCAGACGAAGAATGGGAAGGCGCCGGTCGAGCCAGCGCGTGAACGCCGATTTCGGCTCATAGGTAGAGGGTCCGCTCACGTGGGCGCTCCTTAGCCGATACGAATGGAAGTGTCGCCGTTGAACACGTACGGCGCGGGGATGAGGTTCTTTGGCGCTGGGCCGCTTCGAATGCGGCCTGACGTGTCATAGACCGAACCGTGGCACGGGCAGAACCAGCCATGGAACGCGCCTTCAGCAAAGGTCGGGATGCAGCCCAAGTGCGTGCAGCTCGCTTCGAGAACCAGCCACTCAGCGCGGCCGGGCTGACCGTCCTCTTGCAAGAGACGATCTGCATCGAACTGCGGATCTTTGAGGCTCGCGAAATCGTCGCGCTGCGCCGCGGAAATCTCTTCCGGCGTGCGGTGACGCACAAACACCGGCTTGCCTTGCCACATCACCTTGATCTGCTGACCAGCGGGGATGGCGGTGAGATCGACTTCCGTCGTCGACAACGCGCGCGTGTCGGCGGCGGGGTTCATCTGATCGATGAACGGCCACACCGTCGCGGCGACACCCACCGCGGCGGCTGAGCCGGCGGCGATATAAATGAAGTCGCGACGGGTCGGGTCCTCGCCCGCGTGCGCGCTTTGAGCTGCTTCAGCCAACGTCCGTCTCTCCCGGCCTTGGTTCGTCGGCGAAGCTAGGCTAGTCCGGTCGCCCGAGCGCGCGGCGCGTCGCCGCATCCGCCCGATCGATTCCCCGATTCAACCCCGATTCTCCGGCGTCGGAGGCATTAACGTGCGGCTCGCTTTGTATCAACCTGACATCCCGCAAAATCTCGGCGCGGCCATTCGCCTCTCCGCCTGCCTCGGCGTCGGCTTGGACGTGATCGAGCCCTGCGGCTTTCCGCTGACGGACGCAGCCATGAAACGCGCCTCGCTCGACTATGGCGACAAGGCCCGTCTCACACGTCACGCCAGCTTGGCGGCATTCCGTGCCGCTCCGGAACGAGAAGCCGGTCGGCTCGTACTGATCGAAACCGACGGCGCGGTGGACTTCCAGAACTTCCAGTTTTCCACAGGCGATACATTGGTGCTGGGCCGCGAGAGCGCCGGTTCACCCGGCGAACTCTACGAGGCGGCCCAGGCCAGCGTGCGGATTCCGATGGTGCGCGGCTTGAGGTCACTCAACGTGATCAATGCCGGCGTGGTGGTATTGACCGAGGCCATGCGGCAGACCGGGGCCTGGGAGAAGCTGAGTTGAGCGAAGAACGGAAGGCGCGCGCCAAAGCTTGGTTCGAGGCGCTGCGCGATCAGATTTGCGCGGCCTTCGAGGCGCTGGAGGATGAGGCGCCGACAGATCTCTATCCGGGCGAGCCGGGGCGGTTCGTGAAGACGCCGTGGCGGCGAGGCGATGGCTCGGCCGATCAAGGCGGCGGCGTCGCTGGGCTGATGCGCGGGCGGTTCTTCGAGAAGGTCGGCGTGCATGTCAGCACGGTGCACGGCGAATTCTCGCCGGAGTTTGCCAAGAATGTGCGCGGCGCAGGCGACGATCCGCGCTTTTGGGCGAGCGGCATTTCGTTGATCGCGCACATGCGCAACCCGCACTGCCCTGCCGCACACATGAACACGCGTCACTTGCAAACGACGCAATGGTGGTTCGGCGGCGGCGGCGATCTCAATCCAACGCAAAGCTATCAGCGCAACGAAGAAACCGAAGACGCGCAAGCGTTTCACGCCGCCTATCGCGCCGCGTGCGATAAGCACGGCGATGACCTCTACCCAACCTACAAGAAGTGGGCGGACGAGTATTTCTGGCTGCCGCACCGCAAAGAACCGCGCGGCGTCGGCGGCATTTTCTACGACCACCACAATAGCGGTGGCGAAAGCGGCGATACGTGGGACGAGGATTTCCGCTTCACCCAAGACATCGGCCGCGCGTTTCTGGAAGGCTATCTGCCGATCCTGAAGGCGCGCATGCATCAGCCGTGGAGCGAAGCGGATCGCGAAGAGCAACTCGTGCAGCGCGGGCGCTATGTGGAGTTCAATCTGCTCTACGATCGCGGGACCACATTCGGCCTGAAGACAGGCGGGAACGTTGAGAGCATTCTAAGCTCCATGCCGCCGGTGGCGAAGTGGCCTTGAGTGAAAGCAAGCACCTCACGGAGACGCAAAAGCGCATCATGGGCTACTCAGCCCTCTCGTTTGTTGGTCTGGCGTTCGGCGTTTTGATTGGAGTGCTCGTCGTATCGGCGGCGATACTCCTTGTTGGATTGCGAGAGCCGGGGCCTTCAACCGTTCTGGCCGCGATGGCGATTGCCGTCGGGGTTTGGATTCCGATTCTGCTTCATTGCCGCAAGAAGTCGGCTTGCCCGGTTTGTGGAGCGCCGTTGCTCCGGTTTCTGTGGAGCGCCGACTTCGACTTCTTCAGCGGCACGTGGCGATCGACGATCCCGACACGTTGCACGCGCTGCGCGTCGGAATTGCCGTAGCTAACGTGGCTGCACGTTTTCGCGCAGCCACACGGCGAACTCGGTTTCATCGACTTCGCTCGCCGCAAGCCCGAGCATCATCGCCAAGCACTCCTCGTCCGAGGCCGCGAGATCGTAGCCGTTGGCCGCAAGAAAGAGTTCGCACGCCACGAAGGCCGTGCGCTTCTTGCCGTCGATGAAGGGATGGTTCTTGGCGATGCCGAACGCGTACGCGCCCGCCAATGCGGCCACATCGCTCTCGCCGTAGGCGAAGAGGTTCTGCGGCCGCGCCAAAGCAGACTCGAGCAAACCTTCATCTCGAACGCCCGCGCCGCCGCCGTGCTCAGCGAGCTGGCGGTTGTGGACGGCGAGGATGAGTTGTTTCGGGAGCCAGCGCGGCTCCTTCATTGCGCCAACGCCTTCAAGACGCGACGGCGCTTAGCCATTATGTCCTCCGCCAGCTTCATCAGCTCGGCGGTGTCCGCATCGCTGGCTTTGAGCGCCACACCATCGGGCGTCTCGCTCACGCTCAGTTCGTCGCCCTCGCCGACATTGAGCTTCGCGAGCACATCCTTCGGCAGAACCACACCCAGCGAGTTGCCGATCTTGCGGACTTTCAGGGTGCGACCAGCCGGCTTCGCAGGCGTTTGCGCCTGGAAATCATGGGCTTCGAAATCCTGCACGCCCTTGGGCTTCTTGGTTTCATCGGTCATGGCCCGGCCAATCTAAGTTATAACATGCGTTATAACAAGGCGCGGTTCGCGGCCTTTTTCTTGCGTGGGGCGAGTGGTTATGACCTCACTCGCCTATCCCCAAGAGCTTAAACCACTGACTTCGCTGCGATTTATTGCGGCGTTCTGGGTGCTTTTGTACCATTTTAAGGACCATCTGGGCCTCGGAATGGGTCAGTTTGGGCTGGTCGCGGATGGTTACCTTGGGGTCGACCTCTTCTTCACCCTCTCGGGCTTCATCCTGGCGCACGTCTATCTGACGAGCCTTGAGGACGGCCAGTTTGGTTATGGCGGCTTCCTGAAGAACCGGATCGCGCGGGTTTACCCGATGCACCTCGTGGCGCTTGGCGCGATGCTGCTGCTGTTCGCAGGCGCGGCGATCTTGGGCGTCGGCGAAAGCAATCCGGGCGCGTTCCGTCTCTCCGATCTGCCGGCGCATCTCCTCATGATCCACGCGTGGGGCGCGACGCCGAGCGTCGGTTGGAATTTTCCGAGTTGGTCGATCAGCGCGGAATGGTTGGCGTATCTCCTCTTCCCATTGGTGGCTGGCCTGGTGCTGAGGGCGAAGCGTTGGTCGGGCGCGTTTGCGTTGGGCGCGCTGGCGCTTTGCGTTGCGAGCTTCTGGGCGCTGAGCAGTTTGCATCTCGTGTTGCCGTGGGTCGGCCGCGACTTCTCGCAGATGACGGCGCAGATCGGCGCGTTGCGGATTTTGCCGAGCTTCCTACTAGGCGTTGCGCTCTATGCGTTCGGGCGTGAGCACGCAGCGCCGAAGTCCTGGGCTTGGCCGATCGTGGTTGTGAGTGCGGGCTGGGTTGTTGCGGTGACGACGCTCGGCTGGTGGGAAGGCCTGACGTGGTTCGGGCTTGCTGGCCTGCTTTATGGTTTGGCGGAAACGTCGCGCCATGGCGTTGATGCGCCGATGAGCGGGCGCGTCTTCGTGTTTTTGGGCGCGGCGAGCTATGCCATGTACATGATCCACCTGCCGATCGACATCGTGTGGTTTCACGCGCTGGAGCGGTTTGGCGTGACGGAGACGTCTGATCTCACGCTGCGTGTTGGCGCGATGGTCGGCGTGTTCGTGGTGTGTATCGCGGCGAGCGCGGTGGCGTATCTCGTGATCGAAGAGCCGGCGCGGAAATTCATTCGCAAACTCGAGTGGCCTAAGAAAGCCCCTGCGCCACAGCTTTCAGGCGCTCAATAACGCTGAGTTTGTCGTCCGGAAAATCGGCGTCGATCCACCAGTCTTCGACTTCGCGCATGATGAGGCCGACTTTGGGTCCGGCAGGCACGCCGGCGGCCATCACTTCATCACCCGTGAGCGGCAGGCGCGGCGGCTTCCACATCGTCGCGTGCGCCACGAGCGCGCGCCATTGTTGCGCCTTATCGTTGCCGGAAGCGGCCCAGGCCAGCATCACGCGATCGCGGAAGGCCTCGTTACCGAGCTTATAGATCGCGCGGCGCATCTCGCGCAGCGACATGTAGCTCGTGATCTTCACGTCATCGCCAAGCGCCGCGACGAGACGATCGCGCTCTTCGTTTGAGACCTTCAAGCGGCGCGACAACGCCTTGGCGCCTTCCGGATTTTCAAGCGCGGCCGCGACACGCGTTAGCGCATCGACCGGCAGCATCAAGTCCGCCTCCAAGGTGCACAAAGCATCGAGCCGCGCCTCATTCGCCATCTCGGGCAGCACACGAGCGCGCACTTCGATGGCGCTCATCCCCTCCCAGGCTGCGCGCGGATCGGGCGCGCCGAGGAGCTTTTTCACTTCCTTCCAAACGCGTTCGACCGAAAGCGTCTCGAGCCCCGCAACCAGGTCGGCGCACGCCTGCAGCCCATGCGGATCGATCGGCGTGCGCGCATACCAGGCGTTGAAGCGGAAGAACCGCAGGATGCGGAGATAGTCTTCCTTGATGCGCGTAGCGGCATCTCCGATGAAGATGACGCGGCCGGCGCGCGCATCGCCGAGACCTCCCCCGGTGGGGTCGTGGATCTGGCCCTGCGCGTCGGCGTAGAGCGCGTTCATGCGGAAGTCGCGGCGTTGCGCGTCCTCCTCCCAGCTTTCAGTGAAGGCAACGGTGGCGCGGCGGCCGTCGGTGGTGACGTCGCGGCGCAGCGTGGTGACTTCAAACGGCTTGTGATCGACGACGACAGTGATGGTGCCGTGCTCAATGCCAGTCGGGTGCGCAGCGAAGCCAGCTTTGGTGGCGACCGCGATGGTTTCTTGCGGCGTGAGTTGGGTGGCGATGTCGAGGTCATCCACGGCTGCGCCGATGAGCGTATTGCGAACGCAGCCGCCCACGAAGCGCGATCCGCCGGCGCGCGCGGCTTCAAGCGCTGCGATGAGTTTTTGAGTCTCTGGCGCTTTCAGCCAGGGGGCGTGCGTGATGGCCGCGGTCATTGCGGAATGTCATCGCGCAGTTCGCGCGCCCGTTCAACGACGCAACCGCTCCACAACCGCGACCAAGAGCCCCCCTGCCGCATAGGCGCATAGATCGGCCCAATCGAACACCCCGCCGAGCACCGTACGCGCGACGGCGTTGTCGCAAAGGCCGATCGCATCGAGGAGATTCAGCGCCTGCGCGATCTCGACCCCAAGCGCGATCGCAAGTGTCAGGCCCAGCGCCGGCGCCCGCCCCAGCGGCGTCGCGGCACGAAGCGCTGCGTACAAGAACGCTACCGCCAGCACATCGCCCAAGTATGGTCGCACGAATTCATCGCGCACGAAGAGCGCGACGAGCACTTCGACCGCAAACAGCGCGACGGCGACAATCAGGTAGATGCGCCTCAAGTCTTCTTCTTTGCGCTGTTCAAAGCCACCGCTTCCTTGACCAGCGCCTTGAACGCCTTCTCGTTCAGCTTATAGCCCTCACGCATGTCGATGGCGCGACGGGTGGCGCCTGTATCGGCGGCGTTGAAGAGGCCGGCAGGATCATCCAGCGTCGCGCCGCGCGCGAACGTGAACTTCACTTTGTCCTTATAGGTCTCGCCGGTGCAGATGATGCCGTCCTGCGACCATGTCGGCACGCCGGCAGGATTGGTCGCCTTCGCCCACTTCGCCTCTTCGATGGCTTTGGGCGCGGCTTCTTTGATCAGCGCACGCGCGCGGGTGATGATCTCGCTGCGCCAATCGCTCGCGGCCTTCTTGGCGGCGGCTTTCTTTGCGGGCGCTTTCGCTACTTTCTTGGCCATGATCACATCTTCTCGCCGGGCCATTTGGCCGCTTGTTTGATCCACGCGGTGAACTGCGCTTCGTCGAACGCATCGTCTTCGCGAATATCGAGATAGCGCACGTTCTTCTGCTTCGACGTTCCGGGTGGCATTGGCTTCAGCGACGCTCCGTTGAAGAACGCGACCTTCACGTAATTCTTGAAGCAGTGAAAGCTCACGAAATAAACGTTGTCCGAGACCCCATAGAATGGGGAATTCCACTTCACCGCCTTCTTCACGCGCGGCAGCGCCTTGGTGATCAGCGCATCGAGACGCGCCGCGACGTCGCGTTTCCAGCCCGGAACGGCAGCGATGTAAGCCTGCACGGGCGCATCGCCGTAGCCTTTGGGTATCTGCGGGTTCTCACCTGAGAGCAATTTCGGCGCATCGGCTTTGCGAGCGGCGTTCTTCTTCGCCGGCGCTTTCGCCTTCACCGCTTTCTTCGCGACCTTCTTGGCCATTTCGTCCTCAAGCCTTCGCGCGGCGCCATTTGGCGGCGTAAGGTTGGAAGAACATGTAGATGCCCGTCACCGCCAGCAACGCCAAAGGCAGGAGCGGCATATACGACATCCACATGATCGGCTCGGGCTGCGCCAGCGCGATCGTGGTGGCAAGGACGCTGAGCACGAAGAGCGTCGAGACCCAGCGGTGAAACTGGCGAACGAATTTGCTCACGCGAGCCTCCTGTTTCGGCGCGGACTGCATCAAGTGCGCGTACATCAGCCGCGCGCCTGGATCATTTTCCAGCCATTGCCGGAGGGATCGCGGAAGTTCGCATCGACGCTGCCAAAGCGCTCGATCGGTTCTTGCGTGAACTCGACCCCCTTGGCGCGCATCGCATCATATGCTTTGCGGCAATCGGGAACGACGAGCACCAGGGGAGGCATCGCGCCTTTGGCGACCATCTCGCGCATAGTTCGCGCTGTCGCCGCGTCCAGCACCGGCTCTTGCGGCAAGAACAGCCCGAGCTCGAAAGTCGGCTGGTCTGGATGCTTCACTGTGAGCCAACGATAGTTCCCGTTCTTCGCGTCAGTGTGGACGGCGAAGCCCAGCTTGTTGACGTAGAAATCCAAGGCCTCGTCCTGATCGTGGACATAAAGCCCGATGACGCCGATACCCATGGGAACCTCCTGGTGGACCTAAGTGTCCTCGGCGTCTGTCTTATCGGCCGCCTCCTGGCGCCGCTTCTCCGAAACTGCGGTTTTGAGATTGGGGCGATGGGCGGCGCTGACGAAGCAGTGCGGCACGTGATCCAACTGGTGAGCCCCCGCCTGCTCTCGGGCCCGGAGTTCGGTCGGGCTCTCGCCGGTGATGTCCTTAAAGACGCGTCCGAACGTGCCGAGGCTTTGCCAGCCCGTTTCGAGCATGATGTCGATGATTGGCCGATCGGTATCGCGCAACAGCGCCTTGGCGCGCTCGATGCGGCGCGTCAGCAAATAACGATGCGGCGGAATGCCGAACGCTTCCTTGAACGAGCGCGCAAAATGCGCTTCCGAAACGCCGCTAACGCTCGCCAGCCGCTCAATCGGCCACTCCTCCTCCGACGCCGCATCCATGCGATCCTTGGCGCGCAGCAAGCGGCGGAGCAGTGCGGGATCTTGGGCTGGCATCGGCAAGCAACGTTATCGCCATTCGCCGGAAATCAAAGGACCGCTTGAGATCGTCGCGGTTGCTATTCCTCCAGCGGAAACTCCATGCCGGGCATCATGGGGCTGCGAAGCCAGCCATTGGGGCGCCCGCCACTGCGTTCCACGAACACCCAATCGGTGGTGTCGTAGTCTTCGGCAAATGCGATCTCCGGGTCGGCGTCAGATTGCTCCCATTGCAAGACGTAGTCAGCGCCGTGGCGGAGCAGATACGTGGCCATCTCTTCCCCGCCAATCATGAAGACGACCTCGCCCACTTCAAGGCCGCCGCCGGCGCGGGTGACAACACCGCGCCGAGGTTTCACGCGCCGTTGGTAGCGAACCGCATTGACGATTTCACCGGGCGCCAGTTGGCCGATCACCTGCGGGTTGAGACCCGGCTCATCGTAAACATCGGTGGGATAATCGGCACGCCAGCGGCCGGGAAAGTAAGCGCATCGATACTCGCACCACATGTCAGTGGTCGATTCCAGCGCGATGTAGCCGTCGGCTTCTAAAGGAACGCCGGCAAGTTCGGGATCAGTGGCCACTCGTTGTGAAACGTGGGTGGTATCGTTCCGCTCGCCGCCGATTTGCGCGCAGGCGCCGGTGATCGCCAACGATACCGCAACCGCAATCGTTCGAACGCTCATGCAAAATCTCCCGATCCAGCTTCCACGCGCGCGCGGCTACCGATCTCGCGCTACGCGGAAGCCGGTGTCAGGCCCGCGCTCGTTGGGGCGAGCGCCGCCACGACCGCCGAGGCTGGCTTCGTTCGAGCGCCATGATGAGCCGATGATGGCGCGTCGCGCGTCGCCGGGCGCGTACTCATCCTCCAGCCATTCACCCACATTGCCGATCGTGTCGTAGAGCCCGAACGCATTGGGCTGGAATGAGCCGACGCGACGTGGGCCGATTGGCCAGCAATCGTCAAACGCAACACCATTGAGTGCACCGCGGCGGCATATCGGCGCCTGGTTGCCCCAATAGTAATTCTGCTGCCGTCCGCCGGGAAACGCCGCGAAGGTCCACTCCTCCGTCGTTAGCAAACGATAGCTGTAACCGGTACGCTCGCTTAGCCAGCGCACATAGGCTTGCGCGTGGTTCCAGGTCACGTTCATCACCGGCAACTGCGCGTACTCGGACTCGATCCAACCGCCCCAGCCTTCATTATCGGGCATGTAGCCATTGCAACCATGTTGCTCCACGCAGTCCCACCATTGTTGGAAGGTGATTTCGTGTTGACTGACGGCGAATGATTGCTCGGGAATCCAAACCATCGAGGGGCAGTCTTCGCAATCGCGAAAAGGCTCGGGCGTTGGAAACGAGGCCGTCACCGGCGGCGCATTCCGCCTCAGCGCTTGGCATGGCGGCGAAATTTCCCAAGCTGGGCAATACTGAGAAACCGGGTCTTCTTGGGCTTTCGCTTCAGTGGGCGCCACGGCGCAGATACAAGCTGCAATAAGAGCTGCCAGCATGAAACGGATATGCATTTGCTCCCCCCGGAATGCGCGCGCTGTTCGCGCTTGCGATTCGGACGCTAGCAAATTCAGGCTGAACGGAAACTGTGCGTCAGGTGTGTAATCGCTCGTACAGCGCGCGCACCATGCCAGCGGTGGCGCCCCAGATGTTATGGCCTTCCCAGGGCATCACGTAATAATAGCGCGTGCGGCCTTGCCATTGGGCTTCGCGGACTTCGTGGTTGGCGGGGTCCATCAGAAAATCGAGCGGCGCTTCGAAGGCGCTCGCGACTTCGCGTGGATCGAGCTTCAATTCGAAGCCGGGTTCGACGAGGCCGACGATCGGCGTGACGCGATAGCCTGTGATGGTGTCGTAGCGATCCCAGGCGCCGATGGGTTCGATGAAGCGGCGCTCTAGGCCCACCTCTTCGAAAGTTTCGCGCAGTGCCGTTTCGACGGCGTTTGCGTCGCTGGCTTGCACGCGTCCGCCGGGGAATGAAATTTGGCCCGGATGCGCGGGCGTTTCGACCGAGCGCGCGGTGAAGAGCATGGTCCAACCGCCGGCGCGCTTGATGATCGGCGCGAGCACGGCGGCGGGCCGTTGCTCGGGATGATTGTCGAAGCCGGGGTTGAGATCGTTGTCGCTGCGCGTGCGCTCGGTGTCCGCTGCGACGGTGTCGAGGGGATCGAGGCGGGTGCGGAGGAGGTTTTCTATCTGGGAGGTCACGTGCGTCACCTATGTGGTGGCGAGCGCCGCCGCAAGTTGATGCTCAGAACTTCTCGCCCATCTGTTCCAAAATCCAGCGCAAAGCTTCGGCGTTGCCGCGGGCGTCGTCGACGGGATTATGGGTGTGCGCGGTTTCGCGACGCTTTTTGAAGGCGCTCGTGTTGAGCGGCTCGCCGCGACGGCCTGCGTCGAGATCGCCAATGCGGCGCGCGCTGAAGCCGGCGGGATTGTCGCCAAGATATTTGTGGCAATACCAATTCCAGAATTGCCAATCGAAGGCGGGATTGTCGGACCAAAAGATCGGCCGCTTGCCGGCGCCGGCGACGGTGTCGAGCCAAGCTTTCGCGTCCGCCATGACCAACTCGGCGGCGCGATAGGTTTTCTGCGTTTCGAATGAAACGCCGCTCACCTCACGCGCGGCGGCGATGCCGGGATTGTCGATGATCGGCGCAACTTCTCCGAGAAAGCTCTGACCCGGATCACCGAGGCTGACGAGGCCGAAGGAGATCAAGTTGTAGAGCCCGGGGCATGGGCCGTCGGACTCTGCGTCGAGGACGATGTGGTGGAGCCATTTGGACATCGGCGCATGATCGCGGGTGTGGGAGATCACGTCTAGCCACTGAGATGGGTGGTTACACGGCCAGCACGTAGCGTTTCAGCACTGAACGGAGGATCGACCCTCACAACGTCCGGGGATTGCGGTCAACGCGCATACCGACAACGCGCGGGCTCAGCTCAGCCAACGCGAGGATAAACATCAAACAATCCGGGCACGCCGCACTCGCCCGCACACTGCGCACTCCAAACCGGAGAAGCGCCGACAATGCGGCGAGAAACAAGAGACGAAATCCTACGCGGCTTCCTCGCAATCAACGCGGTGCTTCGGAACGAGGTCAAAGCGCTACGTCGCGAAATCGGAGTGCGATCGTCAGAAGAAAAGCACAACCCGAACTGGGCGCTCCAGGCGCGCGTGCCGGGTGGGACCCCTGAAGGCGGACGGTGGGTAAAACTAGGCGGGAGCCCAAAAGGCGGTGGAAATCGCCGCCCCCCATCGAGACACAACCGTCCCCCACCCGACGCGCTCGTGGACGTATTTCCAGGACTTCACAATCCTGTAGCCAGCGCGATCCTCGCTCCGATCGACGGCTTCTTAGGCTTGTCGAGCGCAGCGGACGCCGCATCCGAGTCCGCCACGCATATGATGATCTTGAGCCTCAATGCGGAAATCCGACGTGTTGACCCAAGCTATCAACCTTCCGTCCTTGAACCAGGTGGCATGCCACGCACGGTCGAAGGTCGAACAAGGCTGATCAACGGCCTTCTGATGGACAGAGCCGCAGCGATCTACAGGATTCGCGGAGACTTTCGCCCTTTGCAAGTCGAGACTCTGAGATTCATCCAGTCAAGGATCGATTTTGCTTACCGCGATGCGGTTAGGCTCTACGACGCTGGCGTGTTGCCTCGTCAACCATCGCGAGAAATCTCAATTGGCAATCGCATGGATCGGACTCTGCGCTCCGAACTTCGCCGTCTGTTTGACGCCCACCGTATCTCGTGGGGACCAAATCAAATCGTTCGAGTTGTCGGGCGCGAGTACAGGACCACGTCCACCGATCGAACATACCGCATACCTGATGCAAGAGTTGGCAATGTCGCGTTTGATTGGACCCTAACACGGAAGTCGCCGAACGATTCCCAGATAAGGGGTTTCTTTGCGACGGACTGGGGGCCGCGTCTTGTGATAATTGTTCGCCCCAACAGCGTAGGTAGCGACACGGTCTACGCAATCACGCCGCCAGGAAATTGACATGCCAAACAGGCCCGGCCCTTACATCCCGCAGGACATTGAGGAGCTTCTTGACCATCTCACGCTGATGATGTCGATCGCCCCGCACTTCAAAGATGAAACCGGCTATTTTCCCGATCGCAACGCCGATAGGGAGTTTTTTGTTCTGCACGAGGGATTGCTCGTGATCAGGCAACAGATTGGAGAAGCGAGATACAGCAAACTCATCGCACTCTCCGACGACATGCGTAAACGGTTCGAAGAAGCCAGAGTAGCCGAGAAAAACCCTGCATCACTCAACGCTGGGCTCAGGATCGCAGTTGAGATGGAGCAGCTACTCAAAGAAATTTGATGGAGGCGCTGGCGAAAATCAAACGACTCCCAACTCAAACCAAACCCCGCCACTCCAAACCCCCAGCCGTCCCTCTTTCGGTTCGGCCCATTCGACCAGTTCGTAGAACGGTGCGCGGAGCACGCGTGCTTCGAGCCGTCCACGCACGTGCACATACGGTCTCGGCTCCTCGCCTCTTCGATCTACGCGCAACGGGTGCTCCGGCCCCGCAGTCACCACGTCGCCAACATTCGTGGTGAAGACGATGGTTTGGTTTTCGCCTTCGCCGACGCGGTCGGCGCGGATGGCCACGAAAGGTGCGTCTTCGACTTTAACGATGATCTTCTCGACTGGGGTGACGAGGTAGGTCACGCCGTCTTCGTCTTTTCTCAGGATCGAGGCGAAAAGCTTGACCAGGGGTTCGCGCGTGATGCGCGTTCCCTCGTGCTTCCATGTTCCGTCGGCCAGGATTTCCATGCCGATCTCGCCGCAATGGGCGGGGTTCCATTTGTCGACCGGAGGCAGACCTTTGTCGCCCGTACCCGCTTCGCGCTTGAGCGCGGCGATCAATTGCTCCAGGGACGGGGTGTTTTCAGGCGCGGCCATAATTCGGCCCCCATACAATAGAGCTTCGCTGACATGAGCAATTCAAACGATCCGCAAGCTTTGGTCGCCGAAGCCGAGGCCGCCGGCGAAGCACTGGCGCGCGTGCGGGCCGAGATCGGCAAAGCGGTGTTCGGCCAGGAGCGCGTGATCGAGCTGACGCTGGCCGCTGTGCTGGCGGGCGGCCACGTGCTGCTGGTCGGCGCGCCAGGCTTGGCGAAGACGCGGTTGGTGGAAGCGACGGCGCGGGTGCTGGGTCTGGATTGGGGCCGCGTGCAGTTTACGCCGGATCTGATGCCGGCGGACATTCTAGGTTCGGAGGTTCTGGACCAGGATGAAGCTGGCCGGCGCCACTTCCGGTTCGTGAAGGGGCCGATCTTCACGCAGCTTCTGATGGCGGACGAAATCAACCGCGCGTCACCGCGTACGCAGTCGGCGTTGCTGCAGGCGATGCAGGAATATCATGTTACGGTCGCGGGCGTTGCGCATGACGTGCCGCGTCCCTTCCACGTGCTCGCCACGCAAAACCCGATCGAGCACGAAGGCGCCTATCCGCTGCCCGAAGCGCAGCTCGATCGCTTCCTCCTGCAAGTCGATGTGCCGTATCCCGACGCCGAGATCGAACGCCGCATTCTGATCGAAACCACCGGCCTCGCCGACGTGCAGCCGCAACCGGTACTGAATCCGGATTCGCTTGTCCGCCTGCAGCGCCTCGTGCGCTCGATGCCTGTCGGCGAAAAAGTGCTGGCAGCCATTCTCGAACTCGTGCGCTCGGCGCGACCCGGTTCGAGCCACGATCCGCGCGTGAACCAGCACGTCGCTTGGGGTCCCGGCCCGCGGGCTGGACAAGCATTGATGCTCGCCGTGCGTGCGCGCGCGTTGCTGCGCGGGCGCCTTGCGCCAGCGATCGATGATGTCGCCGCGCTCGCGCGCCCCGCGCTCGTGCACCGCATGCAGCTTTCCTTCGGCGCGCGCGCAGAAGGTTTGGACATCGACACGTTGGTGGACGACCTGGCGCAACGAGCCGCTTGATGAACGATCGCGCGCGCCTCGACGCACTCGCGCTTGCAGGCGATCTGCCGGGCGTGCTGCTCGACGCAAAGCGCCTTGCCGCGAGCGCGCCAGGCGTGCATGGCCGGCGCCGCGCCGGCCAAGGCGAAGATTTCTGGCAATATCGCGATCACCGTGCGGAGGATGGCGCGCGCATGGTCGATTGGCGCCGCTCCGCGCGCGGCGATCGCTTCTATGTGCGCGAGCGCGAGCGCGAGGCGGCGCAGACGGCTTGGTTCTGGATCGATCCGGACGCCGGATTCAACTGGTCGAGCAGCGCCCAGCGCCCCACCAAACTCTATCGCGCGCGCACGCTTGCACTCGCGCTCGCCATCCTGCTCACACGCGGCGGCGAACGCGTTGGCGCATTGGGTTATGCGCCTCGTGCAGGCGCCCGCGCCGTCGATCGCCTCGCGCACGATTTTGTGACGCCCGTCCGCGACGCCGATCCGCCGACCAATTCGTGCATCGTCTTCATCAGCGATTTTTACGCGCCCGTCGAAGTCTGGCGCGATCGCTTGCACGCATGCGCCTCCGCTGGCGCAACCGGCGCGCTGGTGATGATCGCCGACCCGGCGGAAGAGGACTTTCCATTCCAAGGCCGCACACTGTTTCGCGCGCCCGGCGGACGCGGCGAAGTGCTGATCGGCCGCGCCGAAGTGGCGCAAGCGACGTACGCTGAGCGCCTGGAGACGCATCGGCGCGCTATCCGCGCTGTCGGCGCCGAGTTCGGTTTTCCAGCATTGCTCCACCGCACCGACCAAGGCGCTTCGCCGGCGCTCGCCATGCTGATCGCGCTCATCTCGGAGCGGTTTGCTTGACGTTTGGGCCGCTTCTGTTCGGCGCACCTTGGGCGCTCGCCGCGCTCGCTGTGTTGCCGGCGCTCTGGTGGCTCATGCGCGCAACGCCGCCGCCGCCGCAACGCACCGAGTTTCCACCAACACGCCTGCTCGAAGGCCTGCGCACCGACGATCAGAGCCGCGAACGCGCTCCGTGGTGGCTCGTTATCTTCCGCGCGCTCGCCGCCGCATTGCTGATCGTCGCCTTCGCACGCCCAAGCCTTGCGCCAACAGCCGCCGAAACAGCCGCAGACGGGCGCACGCTGATTGTCATCGATGATGGCTGGACCGCGGCGCCTTACTGGAGCGAAACGCGCGCCGCCGGAATAGCCGCCGCGACACAAGCCGAACGCACCGGCGCGCCGGTCTTCCTTCTGCTCACCGCCCCAAGCGCACGCCCGCGCGATCCCGGCGAAGCACTCACCGCCGCTGACGCAAAAGCGCGCATCGGCAGATTGGAACCACAACCGTGGCGCCCCAATCGCGCACAAGCCGCGCAGCGCCTCGCGCAAACACAGGGCAATTTCGATCGCATCGTCTGGATCAGCGATGGCCTCAATGACGATGGCGCAGCGGCGCTGAGCGCCGAATTGCAACGGCGTGGGCCCGTTGTCGCGCGCTTTCCTACTCAAACCGCGCGCGCCATCGTCTCCGGCGCAGTGACGCCCCAAGGCGTGGTCGCGGAAGTGCGCCGCGCTGCGACGGGATCGCCTGTGGCAGCGCTCGCGGCTGAAACAGCGGAAGGCCGCTCGCTCGGCGCCGCCGAGGTGCGCTTTCAGGGCAATGCGCTCACCGCGACAGGCCGCATCGAGCTCCCGCCCGAGATTGCGGCGCGCGCCGCACGTGTGCGTCTCGTCGGTGAACAGAGCGCCGGCGGCGTGCGTCTGCTACCCGCGGGCGCTGGCAGACCCTTCGTTGGCCTCATCGATCCCGGCGGCGCCGGCGCGCCGCTTCTCTCGGAGCTTTTCTACACAGACCGCGCACTGCAACCTTACGCCAGCCTACAACGCGGCAGCATTGGCGCACTGATCGATGCGCGCGCGCAAGCGATGATCATGCCCGACGCTGGCCGCCTCGCGCCGACAGACCGCTCCATGCTCGAACGCTGGCTCGACAATGGGGGCTTGCTCATACGCTTCGCGGGCCCGCGCCTCGCCAATGACGCGGACGATCTTCTTCCTGTGCGCCTCCGCCCCGGTTCGCGCGCACTCGGCAGCGCGCTTGCATGGGAAACGCCGCTCGCAATTGCGCCCTTCCCGAACGACTCGCCCTTCGCCGGCATCACGCCGCCCGCCGACGTCAACGTGCGACGCCAAGTTTTGGCCGAACCTGCCTCGCTGCAAGAAGCGCGCGTGTGGGCGACGCTCTCCGATAACTCGCCCTTTGTCACCGCGCGCGCGCAGGGCCGCGGCCTCATCGTGCTCTTCCATGTGAGCGCGACACCTGATTGGTCCGATGTGCCGCTCTCTGGCCTCTTCGTTGAAATGCTACGGCGGACACTTGCCTTTGCTGCACGTCCCGACGGCGCTGGCGAGCGCGAAATCACTGGTGGTCCGTTCGTGGCGCAACGCCTGCTTGATGGCTATGGCGCCCTCGCGCCTGCGCCGCTTGATGCGCAGCCGATTGCGCCAGACGTCTTCGCGCTCGCACAGCCTTCGCCCGCGACGCCGCCCGGCCTCTACGAACGCGCCGGCGTCAGCGCCGCCATCGACGCTGCGCGCCCCGATGAAGCGCTCTCGCCGCTCGAACTGCCCAACGGCATCGCGCGCGAAAATCTTGGCAGCGCGATCGAGCGGCCGCTCTCAGGTTGGCTCTTCGGCGCCGCCGCGCTGCTGCTCGCCATCGATCTGATGATTAGTCTCTACCTCTTCGGCCGTCTGCCGCGCTTGCCGAGTTTCGCGCGGGCCGCTGGTGCGGCTTTGCTTGCGATCGTGCTATTCGGCGGCGGCGAAGCGCATGCGCAAGCTGATCCGACCCTGACATTGCGCCTCGCCTACGTGCGCACCGGCGACGCCCGCGTCGATCGCACGTCGCAAACAGGCCTGCAGTCTCTCTCAGACATTCTGACCGAGCGCACGTCTGTCGAACCAGGCCCGCCCGTCGGCGTCGATCTCGCGCGCGACGATCTTTCGCCCTATCCCTTCCTCTATTGGCCCGCGCCGGGTTCGCCACAACGCCTCTCCGACGCAGCGCTCGCCAACATCGATCGCTATCTCGCTATCGGCGGCCTCTTGCTCGTCGATACGCGCGACGCCGGTCGCACCGGTACAGGCCGCCCTGCCGCCACAATGCTCGCCGGCGTTGACGTGCCCCCGCTCGAACAAGTCGCGGCTGACCATGTCATTACGCGCGCCTTCTATCTGCTGCGCAGTTTTCCCGGCCGCTCGCAGTCCACGCAGCTCTGGGCCGAAGATCCGAACGCTGCGCAATCGCGCGATGGCGTCGCCGCGCTGTTCGTGGGCGACGGCGATTGGGCCGCGGCATGGTCCGGCAATTTTGACGGCACGCCGCGCCAGCGCGAACTGGCGCTCCGCTTCGGCGTGAACTTGGTCATGGTCGCGCTGACTGGAAACTACAAAGCCGACCAAGTGCACGTGCCCGCGCTGCTCGAACGCATCGGGCGGGAGCGCAGATGATCGGCGCCTGGCGCATCGGCTTTGATCCTGCGCTGCCGCCGGCGGCGCTGATCGCGCTTGGCGTCCTCGCGCTGGTGTCGCTCGGCATTTACGTCTGGCGCAAAGGCGGCGCACCTATTCTGCGCGCGGCCGGGATCGCGTTTGTTTTCCTCGGCCTCATGCAGCCGCAATGGGTGCGCGAAACGCGCGAACCGGCCGAGGACGTTGCGCTCGTCGTCGTCGATCAAAGCGAGAGCTTAGGTCTTGCTGGCCGGCGCGACGCCGCGCGCGCCACCGCGGACGCTGTCGCCCAGCGCCTCGCGGCAGAACAAGGCCTCGACGTGCGCGTGCGCGAAACGCGCGGCGGCCCGGACGGCACCATGATCACCTCCGTGATCGAAGATGCGCTCTCCGACGTGTCGCGCGACCGCATCGGCGGCGTCATCGTCGTTACAGATGGCCAAGCCGCCGATCCGCCGCCCGACCCAGCGCGCCTGCGCGATCTTGGCCCCGCGCACATTCTCATTGTGGGCGATCCCGATCGTCGCGACCGGCGCCTCGAACTTATCTCCGCGCCGACGTTCGGCATTGTCGGCGAGCCGATGCGCATCACTGGCCGCGTCATCGACAATGGCGGCAACGCGCCCGTTCGCGTCACCGTCTCCATCGACGGCGTGCAGACGGCGGCTGTCAACGCCCGGGCCAATCAGCAATTCTCAGTCGACGTTCGCCTGCCGCATCGCGGCCGCAACATGGTCGTCGTTGAAGCGGCAGCCGGCGCCGAGGAAATCACGCTAGCCAACAATCGCCAGGCCTTCGCCGCAAACGGCGTCCGCGATCGCCTGCGCGTGCTTCTCATCACCGGCGAACCGCACCAAGGCGCGCGCGTGTGGCGCAACCTGCTAAAGAGCGATCCCGCCGTCGATCTCGTGCACTTCTCCATCCTGCGCCCGCCGGACAAACAGGACTTCACGCCGATCAACGAACTCGCGCTCATTCCCTTCCCAACGGAGGAATTGTTCGAGCGCCGCCTCAACGAGTTCGACCTCATCATCTTCGACCGCGCTCCGCAGCGCGGCATTCTACAGGCGTATTATTTCGCCAGCATCGCACGGCGCGTCGAAAGCGGCGGTGCGTTGTTGATCACGGCAGGTGAGTCTGAAGCTGGACCTGACGGGCTCTATCGCACCGCGCTCGCCGGCATCCTGCCATCGCAGCCGACAGGCGGGCTGACAACATCACCTTATCGCCCGGCGCCATCAACACTCGGACGCCGCCACCCCGTTGTGCGCGGCTTGCCCAATCCAGAACGCTGGGGCCGCTGGACGCGCCAGATCGATGCGCAAGCCTCAGGCGGACAAACCGTACTGCAAGGCGCGGGCGGGCGGCCCCTTCTCGTGCTCGACCGCGCCGGCAGCGGCCGCGTCGCACAATTGTGGTCGGACCAGCCCTGGCTTTGGGCGCGCGGCTATGATGGCGGCGGCCCGCACGGCGAATTGCTGCGCCGCCTCGCGCACTGGCTCATGCAGGAGCCCGAACTCGAAGACGAGCGCCTCACACTCGAGCCAACGCCGCGCGGACTTGAGATCGAACGCTCCACGCTCTCTTCCGCAACAGGCGCCGTGGACATCATCGCGCCGTCCGGAGCGCGCTCAAGCGTGACGCTCGGTGAAACCGCGCCTGGCCTCTTCCGCGGCGAAACACCGGCGGCCGAACAAGGACTCTACGAAGCACGCAGCGGCAATCTTCGCGCCTTCGCCGCTGTCGGCCCGCTTAATCCGCGCGAGGCTGCGGCACTTAACGCTGATCCCGAGATCCTTCGCCCATTTGCAAACGCCACCGGCGGCAGCGTTTTCCTCACCGGCGAAGACGGCCGCCGCCTGCCCGACGTTCGCCGTGTCGATCGCGGCGCCAACGCGCACGGCAGCGACTGGATCGGCATCGAGCGCAATGGCGCCTACATCGTGCGCGCTGCGCGCGCCACGCCGCTCGGCCCTGGCTGGCTCTGGGCCTTCATCGGCATCGCACTTCTGATGATCGGCTGGCGTCGGGAAAGCGCGTAAGTCCAGTGTTCGCGCCGGCTCCGTCGCCGCGTCGCCCTTAGCGCGGCGCGCGCAGTTCACCCTGAACTTTGTCTAAACCGCCCGGGCGAAGCTCAAGCCACAGCAAGCGCGCGGGATCGACGGGGCCGGGCAAGGTCACAAGACCTTTCGGCACTTGCGCAAAGCCTATCGGGCTGAAGAAGCGTTCAGCGCCGACAAGCACGATGCCCGTCGTCCCGATCGATCGGCAGGCAACAACGGCGTCACGCGTGAGTTCGGCGCCCAGCCCAGCGGCCTGCGCCGCAGGATCAACCGCGAGCGGCCCCAGAAAATAAACTGGAACGCCCGCTTCTGCGCGCCAGATGCGGCAAACGCCGATCACTTCGCCCGCCTCGTTCAGCGCCACGCGTGAGAGCGCCGGCTCAAACACCGCGCCACGCTCACGCACGCGCTCGCTCGTCTTGGCGAAACGCCCAGGACCGAACGCGCGTTCGAGCACGCGCTCAATCCCCTCGGCGTGCTCCGGTTTTTCGGCGGTGAGCGTGTAAGCGGCCAACTCTTCCTCGAATGAGGGGCGCCGCATAGGACCCATCGCACGCTCCGTCAATCGCGCGCTTGTCATACGCTTGCGCGGCGCAAGCTGGCGGCGCATGGTCCGCGCCGCTTGGCCTCCCTCCGAATCCCGTCTCTCGACATTTTTCGCCACCGCCAGTTCACCCTGTTCTGGGCCGGACGCTGGTTCGGCACGCTCGCCATTCAGATGCAACTCGCTGCCATGTTCTGGCAGGTTTACGATACGGCGCGCATTCACGGCCAGGATATCCGCGAAGGCGCGCTGACGCTGGGGCTTGTCGGCCTCGCGCAGTTTTTGCCGCTGCTCGCGCTCTCACTTTTCGGCGGACAAGCCGCGGATCGCTACAACCGCAAATTCATTCTGCTGATTTGCTTCGGCATGAAGACGGCGATCGCGCTCGGCCTGTGCATCGCCACACAATTCGGACCCGAAGTCGTCGTGCCGTCCATCTTCGCGGCGGCCATCTTGGCCGGCGCGACGAATGCGTTCATGCCGCCTGCCGCTTCGGCGCTGCTGCCAATGCTGCTGCCGCGCGAGGATCTGCCGCAAGGCATAGCGATGTCGTCACTCGCGTTTCAGTCAGCGCTTATCATTGGGCCATCGATCGGCGGTGTTCTCTGCGGCATCAGCCCATTGCTGGCGTACGGAACTGTGTTCGTGCTGCTGTGCGTGAGCACTGCACTCGTTTTTGCGCTGAAGCCGCCAGCACAGGAAACCGTGAAGGACGCGCGCACGATCAGCATGATCGCTGATGGGCTTCGCTATGTCTGGTCGAACAAGATCGTTCTTGGCGCCATCTCGCTCGATCTCATCGTCGTGCTGCTGGCAGGCGCGGTTGCGCTGTTGCCTGTGTTCGCGCGCGACATCTTGCACGGCACCGCGAGCGAAAGCGGCCTGCTGCGCTCCGCGATGGGGGCCGGCGCCGCAGCTGTCGCACTTATGCTGGCCATTGCGCCCTTGCGGCGGCGCGTGGGCCTTTGGATGTTCGGCGCAACGATCGCGTTTGGCGTCGCCACCATCATCTTTGCGCAAGCGACATCAATCTGGCTCGCAGCAGCCGCGATGGCGGTCGCCGGCGGCGTCGACATGATCTCCGTCTATGTGCGCTCCAGCTTGATCCAACTCGCGACGCCCGACGCGATGCGCGGGCGCGTCTCCGCCGTCAGCTTCGTGTTCATCTCCGCATCGAACGAGCTCGGCGATTTCGAAGCTGGCCTGATGGCGCGCATATTCGGCCCTGTGCTGGCGGTCACGCTTGGCGGTGTCGCGGCGGTTACCGCCTCGGTTGCGTGGATGCGCCTCTTTCCAATGCTCGCCAAGGCCGACGGCTTCGAGCCGATTGAAGAGCAGCGCCGCTAGCGCACCAGCCCCGCAAATAGCGCCCCGCCGGCGAACCAACCTATCAGAACCGCCGCCATTGCCATAAACCAGCCGGGCCTGTCCGGGTTGCGATAATCTATCGTCGCGCCCAGCACGATCACACAGCACAGCGCAAATACGAGCGCCAAAAACGCTTTGAACGCCGCCAGTGCGATCGCTTCAGCCCAGCCGCCTTGGCTCTCCACCCAACCAAGCACCGCCGCAAAATCAAAGCCGAAGCGCGTCAGAATCGTCGCCGCAATGATCGCCAACAGCGTTACGTACGTGGCCAGCAAAGCAGTTACGCCAGACCAAAGGCCCTCGCCCGGGTCAGCGGTGATACGCGCGATGCGCCAGAGCTTCGCAAAGAAATCCACAACTTGCTTCCAGCGCGTCAGCCCTGCGGCGTCAAGCATATGAAATTGATGCGATACGCCCTACCACTCCGACGCGAGCAGGTTTACACGCTGCGCCTCGCGGAGAATCCGAATGGGCGTGCTGGAGGGGAAAGTCGTCATCGTTACAGGTGGCGGCAACGGCATAGGCAAAGAATGCGCGCTGCTGGCCGCCCGCGAAGGCGCGGCCGTATTGGTGAATGACCTCGGCGGCGGCTTGAAGGGCGACGACAGCGGCTCAGCGGGCCCTGCCGAAACCGTAGCGCAGGAAATTCGCGGCGCCGGCGGCACGGCGATCTCCAATTCCGACAGTGTCAGCGAGTACGATGCCGTCGCCGCTATGATCGCGCAAGCGAAGAAGGAATTCGGCGGCCTCCACGCCATCATCAATCCGGCAGGCATCTTGCGCGACGGCATGTTTCACAAGATGCCCCCGGAAGACTGGAAGGCGGTCATCGACGTTCACCTGCACGGCGCCTTCAACGTCACGCGCGCCTCGATCGAGCATTTCCGCGAGCAGCAAGACGGCGCCTACGTCCTCTTCACGTCGACGTCGGGCCTCATCGGCAATATCGGCCAAGCCAATTACGCTGCCGCCAAGCTCGGCGTCATGGGCCTCTCGCGCATCATCGCGATGGAGAACGCGGCCAAGAACGTGCGCTCCAATATTATCGCGCCGTTCGCGTGGACGCGCATGATCGCCTCGATCCCGGTGAAGGACGAAGCTAGCGCCCAGCGCGTTGAACGCTTTAAAAAGAACATGCGCGCCGACCAGGTCGCGCAGATGGCCGTGGCGCTCTGCGCCGACGGCGCCAAGGACACGAGCGGGCAGATTTTCGCCGTGCGCGGCAACGAAGTTTTCTTGTTCAACCAGCCGCGCCCTGTGCGCGGAATGGCGCGGGTCGAAGGCTGGTCACCCCAAAGCCTGATCGACCACGCATTGCCAGCGATGAAGGCCAACTACACCGATCCCGGCGCCAGCGCCTCGGTCTTTCCGTGGGATCCGGTTTGATGAAGCGCATTGTCACGCTCGCGCTTCTCCTGCTCGCCGCTTCGTGCGCCGAGCCCGCGCCGGCGGCGGACGATCCGCCAGCCCATCTTGTTCTGCAAGACACGCACTGGGTGATGGTGCTTGATGGCGCGCGGGAAGACGCGCGTGCGCCGACCCTGGAGTTCGCAGAGCAAGCGCGCGCTGGCGGCTTCAGCGGCTGCAATCAATGGTTCGCGCAAGTCGATCAATCGAACGGCGGCCTGCGCTTCGGCGCCATCGGCATGACTCGCCGCGCCTGCCCCGAGCCCGCGATGACGCTGGAGCACGAGTTCGGCGCGCTGCTTGGCGAAGTGCGCTCGGCCCAGCGTGAAGACGACGAGTTGGTGCTGATTGGCGAAAACGCCCAGCCGCTCGCGCGCTTCACGCCGGCGCCTTAAGCGTCACGGCGTCGGAGTCGGCGCGATTTCGACGATCGGCAGCTGACGCGGGCACTTGTCGCGACCCGTCGCGTCCGCGCAATTCTCAACCGTCGGCTCAGTTGCCGCGGGCGCGTAAACCACCAGCCAATGCTCGGCCGGATCGAAGCGCTCCATCGACCGCAGATTGCCGCACTGAATCGAATAGACTAGCGAGCCGATGTGCGGCGCATACACGCTGTCCGGCGCCACGTTCGGCGGAATGATGCCGCGCGATTCCGTGCCGCGCACAGATGCGCACGGCGGCACAGCTTCCGGATGCGTTTGCTGATAGGCGACCAGCGCCTGGAATGCGGTGACGAGTTGCTGCTCAGCCGATTGCGCCTGCACCTGCTCCATGAGCGTTTGCGGCGCGGTCGTTTCCGGCGCAGGCGTTTCGGCGGGCTGGCCGCAAGCAGCCAAAGCCAGCGTGGCGACGCCGAGAGCGAGTTGAACCAGTTTCATGCGTGTGCCTCCCTTGGCCGGCACATCCACTCCTTGGCGCGCGGCGCGTCAAGCGCCAGCGGCGCTGCCAGTGTCAAACCTGTGCCTTGAGCACCCTCGCAGGAGACCCACATTGGGGTCCAAGAGGTGATCCCATGATCGAAAAACGTTCGTTCGACAGCTTGGGCAGGCATGACGCCGATTGGCTCGCCGCCCGCTACCATTTCAGCTTTGCCGGCTACCACGATCCGGAGCGCGTCCACTGGGGCGCGCTGCGCGTCTGGAATGACGACACCATCCAGCCCAAAACCGGCTTCCCACCGCATCCGCACTCGGACATGGAAATCATCACCTATGTCCGCTCGGGCGCGATCACGCACCAAGACTCGATGGGCAACAAGGGCCGCACCGAAGCAGGCGACGTGCAAGTGATGAGCGCTGGTTCTGGCGTCACGCACGCCGAATACAATCTCGAAGACGAAGCCACAACGATCTATCAAATCTGGATCATGCCAAGGGAGCGCGGTGGCAAACCCTATTGGGGAGCGGCCAAATTTCCGAAAGGCGATCGCGCAGGCGCGCTGGTGACATTGGCCTCCGGCTTTGAGGACGACCAACAAGCCGGCGCCTTGCCGATCCGCCAAGACGCGCGCGTCCTCGCCGCGACGCTGACCAAAGGCCAGTCGGTCTCCTACCCGCTCGGCGCCAAGCGCAACGCCTATCTCGCGCTCGCCAAAGGTGAGGCGCGGGTAAACGGCGTCGACCTTGGCCCGCGCGACGGCGTCGCAATCCGCGAGGAAGCAAGCATCCGCATCGAAGCCGGGACAGACGCCGAGATCGTACTCGTCGACGCGCCGTAAACTTGAGCGATGCGTCAGGTTTGCCCGCACAACTCTGAGTAAACCGGTAGCAACTTGCTTCGTCTTTTTGCGGATACGCAGGAAGGCGAAGCACTCGCTACATTCGTCCTGAAGTTTACTCTCTGTTTTCCTATGGGGTGTTCCTTGCGGGGACGAACGCCGGGGACCGAATGACGTCGCTTAGCGACATGCATGTGCTCGTTGTCGACGACAACGCACAGATGAGATTCTTGCTGCGCTGCCTCATGCGCGCGGGCGGCATCTTCATGATCTCTGAGGCGGAGACGGCCGAAGACGCCGTCGAAATCATGCGCAACAGCCAGGTCGATCTCGTAATTCTCGACTGGAAGATGGAGCCGATGGACGGCCTCGCTTTCGCCCGCATGCTGCGTTGGGATAGCGCAAGCCCTAATCCCTACACACCGATTTTGATGCTGACTGCGCACACTGAGGCCTCTCGTGTCGCGGCGGCCCGCGACGCGGGTGTCAACGGCTTCATCAAGAAGCCTATCAGTGCGCGCGTCTTGTTTGAGCGCATTACCAATGCGCTCACCGACAGCCGCATGTTCGTGCGCAGCACCGACTTCTTTGGCCCCGACCGCCGCCGCGGGCAGTCGCCGATGTACGCCGGCCCCTTCCGCCGCGAGACCGACGGCAGCGCGCGCGCCGACGAGACCTTTGACATTGACGACGACGTGCGCTGGCGCGCCTGACTGTAGCCACCGCTTGCCTACGGACAGGTTCCAGGCTCAGGCTCACAACGCTTCGCGCGCGGGGACCTCAACATGATCCGTACTCTTGCCGTTCTCATGCTCATGCTGCCGCTCAGTTCCTGCTTGGCGGGCGCTGTGGTGGGGGCCGCCGTTGACGTGACAGGCGCCGTGGTGAGCACCACCGTCAAAACCACCGGCGCAGTTGTCGGCGCTGTCATTCCGGATGACGATGACGACGACGATGATAATGACGACGATTGAGGCAAGAACCACGCGAACGTGACTGGCTAAGGCCCGGCGAGGCACTCATATTCAATGCGAGCTTCACGGAGACGCCCGATGCGCACGATATTCGCGCTTACCAGCCTCGCCGCTTTGGCCTTCGCCAGCGCCGCATCCGCCACGCCGCTCTCGGTTGAGAGAATTTCGTATTCGCCCGAGTTCCAGACGGCGCTGAATGACGATTACGGCCCGCGCGAAGGCGTTGTCCTGCAGAACCTCGTATCTGACGCCGTCAATGGCGCGCTGACGCGCCGCGGCGCCAATCTCGGCGCGCCGCTCACGGTCGAGATTTCGATCGTCGACGCCGATCCGAACCGGCCGACCATGTACCAACTGCGCGAGAATCCCGATCTCGACGCGATCCGCTCAATCTCGATTGGCGGCGCCGAACTGCGCGCTGTGCTGCGGAGCGCCGACGGCGCAGTCGTCGGCGAAGTCACGCATCGCCGTTACGACGCGACGCTTGAGGATGCATTGGGCTCGGGCACGTGGAGCTCGGCGCGCCAAGCCATCCGCCAGTTCGCAAACAAAGTCGCCGACGCCTACGTCGCCGCTCAGCGATAAGTCGGCCAAGCGCTAGGGCGGGTCCCGGCCCGGATCCCCAATCGCCCGCCCGCCCTGGCGCCCCTCGCTATCGAATGCCCAGATCTTTGTGCGTCTGCACGCTCAACCGCCATTGCGGGTGCGCGAGGCAATAGGCAATGGCCGCGCGCGTGTTCTCTGCGCGCGCTGGGCTATCCATCGGCTGCAGGAAGAAACTCTCGAACGCGAGCCCGGCGTAGCGCGCCGGATCGCAGCCATCTTGCGGAAAAACGAGCTTCAACTCGTTGCCGCGCGTTTGCACCAGATCGGCTTTCGCTTTCGGGCTTATGCAAATCCAATCGATACCTGCAGGCGCTTCGATCGTGCCGTTGCTCTCGATTGCAATCTCGAAGCCTTCCGCGTGCAGCGCGTCGATGAGCGCCGCATCAAGCTGCAACAAGGGCTCACCGCCGGTGCACACAACGTACGGCGCGCCGCCGCCCGGCCAGAGCGCCGCCGCCGCGCGCGCAAGCGCTGCCGCCGTCTCAAATTTTCCGCCGCCATCGCCATCCGTGCCGACGAATTGCGTGTCGCAGAATTGGCAGATCGCATCGGCGCGATCCTGCTCGCGCCCAGTCCATAAATTGCAGCCCGCGAAGCGCATAAACACTGAGGGCCGACCCGCGCGCGCGCCCTCACCTTGCAGCGTGTAGAACATTTCTTTGACGCTGTAGGTCACGCAGCCGCGCTCCCGCGCCAACCGTTCCAACCCTTTGCGCGCAGATCGCACGCGGGGCACGCGCCGCAACCGTAGCCCCAATCGCGGCGATGCGTGCGATCACCCTCGTAGCAGGTGTGGCTATGCTCCCGGATCACATCGACCAAAGCCGCGCCACCCAACTCATCGGCCAACGCCCAAGTTTGCGCTTTCGTCATATGCATGAGCGGCGTCTCGATCTTGAACGGCCGCTCCAGGCCGAGCGCCAATGCTCGTTCCTGCGCGTCGATCGTCTCGCGCCGGCAATCGGGGTAGCCGGAAAAATCCGTCTCACACATGCCGCCCACGAGCACATCGATCCCGCGCCGATAGGCTTGCGCCGAGGCGACGGTCAAAAACACCAGATTGCGACCCGGCACGAAGGTCGAAGGCAAGCCACTCTCGGCCATCTCGATCGCGCGGTCCGCCGTGAGCGCGCTTTCCGCCAACGCGCCATAGCCGGCGATGTCCACGACACTGTCTGGCCCAAGTCGCGTGCGCCACTCGGCGCTCAGGCCAGCCACACGCTCGCGCACGATTGGACGCTGCTGCATCTCGATCGCGTGGCGCTGGCCGTAGAAGAAGCCAATCGTTTCGACGCGACGGTATCGTGACAGGGCCCAGGCCAGGCATGTCGCGGAATCCTGTCCGGCAGAAAAAAGAACCAAAGCTGCGTCGCTCATCGGCGCCTAATATAGCGGCAAATTCCACCTTCGTATCGCAGTTGCGATGCTGCACCTGCGCTGTGAGCAATCGTTTGCGTTACGCAACGGAAATCATGCCGCAGCGGGAAGTGTGGCGCGGTTGTCGCAGGCTCAGGACGCCGTGACGCGAGCGTCAGCTTATCCCATGCCAAACCGTTGACACAAACGGGGTCCGTGCCTGCTATAGCACGCTGCATTAGCCAGGGTTCGGGGGGATTCTTACGGTCCTGATACCCTGACTCGAGTTTCGTACGCCGCCCCCGTCCATAGAAGGCGGAACCGGCGGCTCTGGGAGGACGACGATGAGTAATAAGTTGAATTGGGGTCGGATTCTGCTTTCGGGCGCCTCTTTGGCGGCCATTGGCGCGCTGGCCACGCCTGCGATGGCGCAAGACCAGGAAGTTTCCGACGAAATCGTCGTCACGGCCACGGGCCGTTCGGCGGCCATTCAGGACGTCCCGCTCGCGGTGACGGCCATCGGCGCCGAAACCCTGCAAAACACCGGCGTGCAAGATCTTCGCGACGTGACGCAAGTTGCGCCGTCGTTCTCGATGGACACTGGCCAATCGAACTCTTCGGGCACCACCGCCCGCATCCGCGGCATCGGCACCGGTTCGGACAACCCGGGCTTTGAAGCCGCCGTCGGCATCTTCATCGACGGTGTGTATCGCGCGCGCGCGGGCGCCGCCCTCGCCGACCTTCCGGACCTCGAGCGCGTCGAAGTTCTGCGCGGCCCGCAAGGCACGCTGTTCGGTCGCAACACCTCGGCCGGCGCCATCAGCGTCATCACCAAGGCCCCTGATTTCGATCCGGGCATGTACATCGAAGGCACGTACGGCCTGGACGACCTCGAAGAGTCCGGCATGCGCGCTGGCGTCAACGTGCCGCTGACCGACAATTTCGCTGTCCGTCTCGATGGTTCGATCCGCGCACGCGACGGCTACATCACCGACGTCATCTCGGGCGAAGACATCAACAACCGCGATCGTTGGACTGCCCGCGCTCAAGCGCTGTGGGACATCAACTCCGACGCCACGCTGCGCGTGATCATCGATGGCGGCGAGACGGACGAAGTCTGCTGCGGCATCACACCGCTGATCTACGGTTCGTCGCAAGCGGTTCTCGACGGCATCGCCACGTCGCTCATGGGCGGCCTCCCGGCGCGTCCGCCGGGCCTTGCCGGCACGATCGGCGTCAACGGCACCAACAGCCGTTTTGAAGACCGCAACATGACGGTCACCCCGCGTCTGCCGGGCCTTCCGGCGCTCGGCCCGGGCCTCCCGGCTCAACCGGCGACCAACGCCCGCGGTTATGGCGAACAAACGGACGATTTCGGCGTTTCCGGTCAGCTCGACTGGGATATCGGCAATCTCCACCTCACGTCGGTCACCGCCTATCGTGACTGGAGCGCTGAGCGCGACCAAGACATCGACTTCTCGTCGGTCGACATCGCCTATCGCGATGGGCTGCAAGTCGGCTTCGAGACCTTCACGCAGGAATTCCGCCTGCAAGGTGAAGTGGGTCGCCTGAACTGGCTCGCCGGCGTGTTCTACGGCGACGAAACGCTCGACACGACGGACCACATCCGCGTCGGCGCCCACGCCAACATGTACGCAAACCTGATCACTCAGGCGAACGTCTCGGGCTGCGAACTGTACGACACCTCGCTTCTGGCGGACGGCGCCGGCGACCTGAACCCGTCGGTGTTCTACTGCGCCGCTCTGGCCGTGAACGCGGCGCCTGGCCCGGATCCGTTCGCGAACCCGCTGGTCTTCCTGAACCAGTACTTGACTGGCAACACCGCCGGCCAAGGTCAGCAAAACGACCGTTGGAACGTCGAAACGCAAAGTCTCTCGCTGTTCACGCACAACGAAATCAGCCTGACCGACCAGCTCATGCTGACGGTGGGTGTGCGTTACAACCACGAGACCAAGGACCTGACGGCGAACCTGAACTCGACCTCAACATCGTGCGACACGCTGCGCACGATCAACACCAACCCGGGCACGGCCGGCGTTGTGAACGTCCTCGTCAACACACCGTTCGCCTCAATCATGAACCTGGCCTGCAACCCGGCGGTCAACCCGATCGCCAACGGCAACTGGCAGGGCGACACGGAAGAAAACGAGTGGAGCGGCACCGCTTCGCTGTCCTACGACGTGTCGGACAACGTCATGGTCTATGGCGGCTATTCGCGCGGCTACAAGGCGGGCGGCTACAACGTCGACCGTTCTGGCTTCTCGATGACGCCGGCGACCACGAGCTCCGCTTCGCTGAACGTTGGCCAACTGGCGTTCAACCCGGAGTTCACGGACTCGTATGAAATCGGTCTGAAGTCGACCATCCTGGGCGGCACGACCACGTTGAACCTGACGGGCTTCTATCAGCAGATCCACGACTACCAGCTGAACGCCTTCAACGGCTTCAACTTCATCACCCGCAACGTCTCGGAAGCGATCAGCCAAGGCGTCGAACTCGAAGTCGCGTCGCGCCCGACCGACAACCTCACCCTCTCGGGTGGCGTGGTTTACACGGACGCCTACTTCGACGTGACGACGAACTTCAACGCCCCGGGCGTCGCCGATCCGTTCAGCCGCAACATTGTTCAAGCCGGCACGCCGTTCGCGTTCGCGCCGGAATGGACGGTCACCGGCGGCATCGCCTACGAACAGCCGCTGGGCGACAACCTCCGCGCCCTGTTCTACCTGGATGGCCGCTGGAACAGCGAATACCAAACGCTAACGCTGAGCCGCGAACCGAACGGCGCCACGGACAACGAATCCTATGCGATCTTCAACGGCCGCATCGGCATCGGTCCGCAAGACGAGCGTTGGTCGGTCGAGTTCTGGGGCCGCAACCTGACGGACGAGTTCTACATCGTCGGCGCCTTCGTGCCGCCGCTGCAAGACTCGAGCTCGACCCCGTCGTTCGCGAACTACGTCGCGTTCCCGAACGAGCCGCGCACGTACGGCATCACGGTTCGCGCGCGCTACTAAGCGTTCGCACCGAACTAAAGTTGACGGCCGGAGTGAAAGCTCCGGCCGTTTTCTTTTGTCCTGTTTGATTTTGCCTCGGCGCGGCCTAGCACTGAGCGCCATGACAAGCGTGAGCGAACTCGACGTGCTGATCGTGGATGATCACGAAGTCATGCGGGCTCTGCTCACGCGCGCTCTCACCGCCGCTGGCGTCATCTCCATCCGCAGCGCGCCGAACGCTGCCGAAGCCCTTGTCCGGCTGCGCGGACACCCAGCGCATCTGGTCCTGGCGGATCAGAACATGCCCGGAATGAGCGGCCTCGAATTCATTGCCGCCGTTCGCGCAGATGCCGTTTACGGCGCGCCGCGCATTGTGATGATCAGCGGCCAAGTCGGCACAGCCCATGCCGAGGCCGCGCGTGTGGCCGGCGCCGACGCCGTGCTCACCAAGCCCGTCTCGCCGCGCGATCTCCTGCAGACGATCGCGGCGCTGTTCGCCTAAGCGCGGCCGCGCAGCATTTGCAGGATGAACGAGAAATCGCGGCCCGCGTGCCCGCGCTCAACCAGTTCCGCGTACAGTGCCTCCGCAGCGCTGCCGAGCGGCGTCGGCGCACCGGCCATGTCCGCCGCTTCCTGCGCCAGCTTCAAATCCTTCAGCATCATCGCCGTCGCGAAGCCGCCCTCGTAATCGCGGTTCGACGGCGCCGTCGGCACCGGGCCCGGCCACGGGCAGTATGAGGTGAGCGACCAGCACTGCCCCGAAGCTTTGGACGCGATGTCGTAGAACTTCTGCGGATCGAGACCCAAACCTTCAGCCAGTGCGAACGCTTCGCTCACGCCAATCATCGAAATGCCCAGCAGCATGTTGTTGCAAATCTTCGCCGCTTGGCCCGCGCCGCTATCACCGGCGTAGATGATCGCCTTCGCCATTGGCTTCAGCGCTTCCTCGAACTCGGCAAAGTCGTGCTCGCGGCAGCCGACCATGAACGTCAGCGTCCCGCCGCTCGCCGCCGCCGTGCCGCCCGACACGGGCGCATCGCACGAGCGAAAGCCCTGCATCGAAGCATCGCGCGAAACCGTGCGCGCACTATCGACATCGATCGTCGAGCAATCGATCAGCAGCGCATCCTTGCGCGCGTTCGGCAGGATTGCATCAGCATAGACTTGGCGCACGTGCTGGCCTGCGGGCAGCATGGTGATAACGATATCTGCGTCGTTGCACGCTTCGGCCGCGCTCGACGCCGGCTTCATGCCCTGCTCCTTCGCGCGCGACAGCGCATCGGCCGAGAGATCGAACGCCACCACCTCGCGCCCGGCCTTGGCCTGATTGGCCGCCATCCCTGAGCCCATATTGCCAAGGCCGATAAATGCAACGCGAGTCATGGGATTGCTCCTGGGAAATGCCGGCAGCGGCGCAGCGCGCGCCGTCGGTTCTTTTAACGGAGGATATATCCCGCTGCGCTGCGAAGGCCAACGCGGCGCCCAGGTAGGTTCTCAGGTCAGCGGCGTCCATTCTTCGACCGGCGGCAGCGGCGCGAAGAACGCATCCAGCAGCGCATCGTCCACACCATCCAGCGCCGCGGGCGACCATTGCGGATTGTTATCCTTGTCCACAATCAACGCCCGCACGCCTTCCTGAAAATCGTGGCGCGCGGCAACACGCGAAGCGAGCCGATACTCGCTCCGCATTTCATCGGCGAAGCTCTGCATCCGCGCGCCTTCCCGCATTTGCCGGAAGCTCACCTTTAGCGCTTGCGGCGACTTCGATTGCAGCGTCTTCAGCTGCGCCCGCGCCCATTCGCTGGAATCGGACCCAAGCGCCGAAAAGATCGCCTCGACGCTATCGAGCGCGAAGATGCGATTGATGCGCGCGATGTTTTCCGGGGTCAGCTCCTTCGGGCGGCCGGCAGATTCGCTCAACGCATCAAGCCCGCTCTCCAGCGCGCGCGCAGCATCATGCGTTTGCGCCGCGCCCGCAATCTGCGCACGCGCCGCGGCTAGAATCTCAGTTGGCATGAAATGCGTCGCAACGCCTGCGATCAAGCAATCCGCCGCCTTCAGCCGCGCGCCGGTGAGCGCGAGCCACATGCCGATCTGCCCCGGCATGCGCGGCAAATACCAGCCGCCGCCGACATCGGGGAAAAGGCCGATGCCGGTTTCGGGCATGGCGTACGTCGTGTTCTCGGTGGCGACGCGGAAGCGCGCGGGCATCGAGATGCCGACGCCACCGCCCATGGTGACGCCGTCGATCAAAGCGACGATGGGCTTGGGGTACGTGAAGAGCAGGTGGTTGAGGCGATATTCGGTGAAGAAGAACTCGCGCGCTTCTTTGCTGTCCTTCGCGCCGCTCTCGGCGATCATGCGAATATCGCCGCCGGCGCAGAAGCCACGTGTGCCGGGTGCGTGATCGAGGAGGATGACTTTGATCTCGGGATCGTCGCGCCAGGCGACGAGCGCGTTAGTCATCGCCGCGCACATGCCCGTGTTCAACGCATGCAACGCCGCTGGGCGGTTGAGCGTGATGTGGCCTAGGCCATTCGCGGCGGAGGTTAGGATGTCTGACACGCGTTCCTTATTTCACTATTTCAGCTCGCGCCACCGGATCGACGTTCGCGACACTGCGATGTTGAAAAACCGCGAAGATCGTTACAGCAATCGGAATTCCCAAGAACACCAGCCAAATCGCCAACCAGAGATGTCCGGTTGCCAAGGTAATCGGCACGGCAACTGCGTCGTAGACGAACCACGGCGCAAGCAAGCTGAATGCCGGAATCAACACTGCGAGACCGTAGCGCTTACGCATGATCAACATTGTCGCTTGCGCAGCGGTGAGCATGAGCCACACCGCCGCCGGAAGCAGCATGAGCAGGACATAAGTTAGCGTCACTGGAAGTCCCGACCCGTCATCACCTCATCGTCGGAATAACGAAGCTCGAATCTTCCTGCACGCCTTCGGGCCAGCGGGCGGTGACGGTCTTCACTTTGGTGAAGAACTTCACGCCTTCCATGCCGTGCTGGTTGGTGTCGCCGAAGGCGCTGCGCTTCCAGCCGCCGAAGGTGTGGTACGCGACCGGCACCGGGATCGGTACGTTGATGCCGACCATGCCGACATTCACGCGCGCCGCGAACTCGCGCGCCGCGCGGCCGTTGCGCGTGAAGATGGCGACGCCGTTGCCGTATTGGTGATTGCTCGGCAGCGCGAGCGCTTCTTCGAAAGTTTCGGCGCGCACGATCTGCAGCACCGGGCCGAAGATTTCTTCTTGGTAGGTGCGCATCTCGGTCTTGACGTTGTCGAACAAGGTCGGGCCGATGAAGAAGCCTTCTTCGTAGCCTTGCAGCTTGAAGCCGCGGCCATCGCGCACGAGCTCCGCGCCCTCTTTGGCGCCGAGGCCGATATAATCCTCGACTTTCTGCTTGTGCGCGCTCGAAACGACGGGGCCGTACTGCGCCTCCGCGTCCGTCGAGATGCCGACTTTCAGCTTCTCGATCTCCGGCATGAGCCGCGCGCGGAGTTCGTCCGCGGTGCCTTTGCCCACGGGTACGACAACCGGGAGCGCCATGCAGCGTTCGCCAGCTGAGCCGTAGGCTGCGCCGACCAGATCTTTCACGACTTGGTCCATGTCGGCGTCAGGCAGAACCACGCCGTGGTTCTTGGCGCCGCCCATGGCTTGCACGCGCTTATTGTTCGCCGTGCCGTTGCTATAAATGTAGTGCGCGATATCAGACGAGCCGACGAAGCTGATCGCTTTGATGTCCGGATGCTGAATGATCGCGTCGACGACTTCCTTGTCGCCGTGAACGACGTTGAGCACGCCCGCCGGCGCGCCCGCCTCCATCATCAGTTCGGCGAGACGAATCGGGACGCTCGGGTCTTTTTCGGACGGCTTCAGCACGAACGTGTTGCCACACGCGATGGCGACGCCGAACATCCACATCGGGATCATGGCCGGGAAGTTGAACGGCGTGATGCCCGCGACGACACCAAGCGGCTGGCGCATCGAATAGACATCGATGCCCGGCCCTGCGCCTTCTGTGTACTCACCCTTCAGCGCATGGGGAATGCCGCAGGCGAATTCGATAACTTCGAGACCGCGTTGAATGTCGCCCTTCGCGTCAGCGATGACCTTACCATGCTCGGACGAGAGCAGATGCGCCAACTCGTCCATGTTCTTCTCAACGAGTGACTTGAACGCGAACATCACGCGCGCGCGGCGCTGCGGATTGGTAGCGCTCCAGTCTGGAAGCGCCTGCAATGCCGCCTGGACTGCTGAGTCCAAATCGCGCGCATTCGAGAAACCGACTTCGGCCTGTTGCGCGCCGGTGTTCGGGTTGAAAACGCGACCGGCGCGCCCGCCGGAAGCGGACGCGCTCGCGCCATTGATGAAGTTACGGATCGCGCGCATCGGCGAGCCCTCCCAAGGTCGGAATTTGCGGCCCTTATGGCCTCAAACTGGACCCCAGTAAATGCCGCCGCCGTGGCTAGCGACCGCGACCCGTTAGCCCCTTCGCGCCATGCCCATGATCAGGGACACGACGAACAGAACGAGGAAGAGGAAGAACAGGATTTGCGCGATGCCGGCCGATGCAGATGCGATGCCGCCGAAGCCGAAGACCGCCGCGATGATCGCGACAACGAAGAAAATAAGCGCCCAGCTGAGCATGTGATGTCTCCAGATGTAAACGTGAAATGGAAACGCTGGTTTGGGCGCGTGGTTCCGCGTCTGCGATTTAGGTCGGAAACGTGTACGCGCCGGCGCCGCCGCTCTTCGCCGCTGCGTACTGCGTCTCCGCGAACCGCCAGTTCACAAGCTTCGTAAGGAAGGCTTCGAGGAATTTTCCGCGCTCGTTTTTATAGTCGAGATAATAGGCGTGCTCCCACACGTCACAGACGAACAGCGGAGTCACATTCGCGTCAACAATGGGCGTATCGGCGTCGTGCAAATCGGTGAGCTGGACCGCCCCATTCTGATCGGCGACTAGCCAGAGCCATCCAGAAGCGAAGTGATTTTCGCCGCGCGCTTTCGCTTCTTCCCGGAAAGCCGCTAGATCGCCGAACGCTTTCTCGATCGCGGCTTTGAGATCGCCCGTCGGATCGCCCTGTGCTTGCGGCGAGAGGCATTGCCAGAAGAAGGCGTGATTCCACGCCTGCGCGGAATTGTTGAAGAGCTTTTTGTCCTTCTCGCGCGCCGCAAGCCGCACGACATCTTCGAGCTTCGCTGGCGCATCCGCGCGCTCGGCCAGGGCCGCATTCATCTTCTTGATGTACCCGGCGTGGTGCTTGCCGTGATGGGTTTCCATCGTCGTCTTCGAGATCAACGGTTCGAGCGCCGCTGCGTCGTACGGCAGCGGCGGCAATTGAAATGTCATTTGAGACTCCTTCAGGCGGGTTCGTATTTGGCCAGGGCCTTCTCGCGCGGCACGGGCCAAAGCTCCCCGGTCACGCCTTCCATCACCCAATCGCCTGCTTCCCCGCGCTGCGGCCCCTCCAGCGTTTCCACGATGGCGGGCCGTTTCAGCACGAAATAGCGCAACACGATGTCGGTGCGCTTTTCATATTGGCCTCCGCCCCGTGGTTTGTAGGTGCGCGTGAAAATATCTCCGCGAATAACCGCACGCGAAGTGCCGTAATCGACGATGTAATCCTTCCCGCCACGCGCGCTCAGCACGCCCTGGCCGGTCTCAACGCGCACATCCGCATCAGCACACCAAGCTTTCACAGGTGGCGCCGGCTTCGGACGGGCCAGCCGCCACGCTACGTGCTGCGGCGTCTCATCAATCAAATCTGGCTCTTGGTTTTTCGGCCGCGCGCCAAAGATGAACTCAATGACATTCATTACGTCACCGATTCACCGCGCACAGCGCGCACGACAAAGCCAAGGACCAGCACGATCAGGAAGATGAGGAAGAGTATCTTCGCGATCGATGCAGCAAGACCAGCGAGCGCGAAGAAGCCCAGCACACCACACACAATTGCGAGAATGAAGAAAGTAAGCGCCCAGCCGAGCATGCAGTAGTTCTCCGAACCGAATGTTGTGGAAGCAACGCGACCAGTGCGGCGCCGTTCCGCATGTTTCGCGCGGAACCTGGCGTGGAAGCTCGGGTTATCAAGGGCATGGGCGGGAAGGGCCCGCTATGCTGAGTAAAGGAGACGACACATGGTTACAGCGTCGGAAACCGTCACCCGCGGCAGGCGCAACGGCGTGGCGCGCGGCGCCCTGCGCGCCCGCACGCACGATGTTCTCGATGATTTTGCCGAACTGCGGAAAGACATGGGTCGGCTTGCGGACGCGGCAAACAAGGCCGCGCGCAGCGAAGTGAAACATGCCGGCCAGCGGCTCGAGTCAATTGGCAAGAATATGCGTACCAAAGCCGGCGAGAGCCGCGAGATCATGGCAGAGCGTGTGCGTCAGCATCCAGGCGCCGCCGTCGGCATTTCGCTGGGCGCGGGTGTCTTGATCGGCTTGTTGCTTCGCCGCTGATCAATCGGCGCGTGGTTTCTGCGCCAACGGAACGCAAACCCACAGTGCAAAGGGACGCTCCGAGTCGCGGCCCAGACTCGCGCCAAGCTGACGAGCAAACGCATCAGTCAAGCGCGCCCCCGGGCCGGGCGCGCTTGCGCGTTCTGGGGTGACATCGGAATCCACCGCAAAGCGCGTCACGCCGTCATTGTCCTCGGTCACGAAGAGGCGCAGCTCACATGGCCCCGCCTCCGCGAGCGCATCCAGCGCGCCTGAAACGCCCTCGCCGATCAAGAACGCTAGCGGCACTGCGCGATCTACGTCGGCCCGTGCCGGCTCCAAGTTCAACATGAGATTGATATCGCGCGCTTGCGGCCCGCGCGATTGCACCAACTGGCGCGCGATCTCCGCCGCGAGTTCATCAACGCGCAACTCACGCACCTCCCCCGAGGCATAGATGCGCTGGTGGACAAGGGCGAGCAACTGCACCCGATCATGCGCGCGCGCCAGGCCCCAAGCCTCGCTCTCATCACGGGCATTGCGCGCTTGGATATTCAGCAGGCTCGCGACCATCTGCAGATTGTTTTTCACGCGATGGTGCACTTCGCGAAGCAGCGCTCGCTCCTCCGCAAGCGCCTCGATCAAGCGCAATTCGCGTCCGCGCAGTGTTTTAGCCATCGCTGCGAGGGTGCGCCGGAGCGAGCGAATCTCTTCTGGCGCGCTGCGCAACGCCGGCGGATCGCGCACCTCCTCGCCGCGTGCAAAACCGCGCGCGGCCGCTTCAAGATCGGACAGAGGCCGCGCGACGAATACTTCGATCGCAAACCAACCCGCCGCGACCGCTAGCAACCAGATCAGCAGCGGCGCCCCGATCGAGAATCCGATCTCGCCCCATCGTCGCCACGCCGATTGCTCCGGCGCCCAGGCCATGACCGCGTAAAGATCAGGCGCGTGCAGCGGCAACACCACCGCGTCGCCATTCTGGACCTCGACAAACTCCGGCTCCGGGCCAAGGTGATTGCGGATTTGGGCCGCGGTGGGCAGTCCAATATCTGGATGACCAGTCGGCGGCGCAGAGTCGGCGACGATGCGGCCGGTGGAATCCACAATCGCTGCGCGGGCGCCGTCGAGCGCGCGCCCCCGGTTCAGAAGTTGATTGAGCTGTTGAACCGTGATCGATGCGCCGACAAATCCGATGCGACGGTTGCCGTCCCGGATGGGCTCAAGCGCCCCGAGCACCGGCTGGCCAGTGATGGCGCCGCGCTCGACATAGCCCATGACAAACGCATCGCGCGCCATTGCGCGATCGCGCAGCGCAGATCGCGGCGCGTGAAAATTGCTCGGCACCACCGGATAAGAGCACAGCACTTCGCCCGCGTTCGACGTCACCGACAGCGAGGCCACGTAAGGATAGCGGGACGCCACTTCGCCCAGCCAGGCGCGGCAATCGCGCGCCTCGATTTGCTGCAACGAGGGCGTCGTCGCCAGCACCCGCATCATCTCTCGGATTTCGTCGATCGTACCTTTTTCAACGGAGATCGATTGCAGCGCGCGGCGGCCAAGCGTCTGTTCGTAGGCGGATTGGCGGGCCGCTACTGCGTTCAGTCCGACTTGCGTGGCGATTGCGCCCGCTGGCAACATGGCAAGCCCCAAGAGCAATGCCATGCGCCCGCGCATTGACTTTAAAGACAATGCGCGGGGCCAGTAGCGAAATCTTCGATCGTCGTGCGTGCTCACACGCTCGCCGTATCCTCAATCATCTGTCCGCCGCCGGAAAAGGGCCGCCCGTCATCATCCAGACCCAGCAGATCGGACAGCTTGCGCCGTGCGCGATTGACGCGGCTCTTGATGGTGCCGACAGCGCATCCGCAAATTTGCGCTGCTTCCTCATAGGAGCAACCCGACGCGCCAACCAGGGTCAACACTTCGCGGTGATCCGGAGCAAGTTGCGCGAACGCCGCCTTGAAGTCTTCGAGATCGACCGACCCGTCTTGTTCAGGACGAACGGCGATGCGTGCGGCGAATTTGCCATCAGCATCTTCAACTTCACGCTTCAGCTTACGGAGTTGGGAATAGTAATGATTGCGGAGGATCGTGAAGAGCCAAGCACGCAGATTGGTGCCCGGCTCGAACCGATCGACGTTCGCCAGCGCTTTGACCAGCGTATCCTGGACGAGGTCATCTGCTTGCGCGGCGTTGTGCGCCAGCGAACGCGCAAACGCGCGCAAGCTGGGCAGGAGCTCGATGAGCTCAGCCTTGAAGGCAGCCGTCGGCGCGCTCAAGACTTCTTCTCCTCGTCGTCGAGGGGCTTCAGAATGTCGAGCAGGTACTGCGGCACCGCTTCGCTAGCGACCTGCCCGTACACAGTCTTCAAATTCCGCGCGATCAAGGTCTTGCTGCTGTTTGACGCCGATTTTGTCTTTCGGCGCCCAGACCCTTCGTTGCTCCCTGGCGGGCTACTCACGCGCGCATCCATTTCTTCGTTCCGTGACATTGTGCCTATCAAGCCCCCGCAGGACTAGTCGGAAGACCCACGGCGGCTCTTCTCCAGGCTCGGCAAACGTTCAGCTCTCCAACCTGTTCCCGGCTCTGCGGAACTTTTTTTCAGCAGCCGCGTTTTGAGCACATCGTCGGGATGGGAGAATGCTATGCATACCGAGGCCGCCCAGCCGAAAAATTCGAGTGAAAACAAGGGATCATACATGACGCTTGCCCGGGAAATTGCCCCGCATTTGCCGTTGCTGCGCCGCTATGCGCGGGCGCTGACAGGCGCCCAGGAAAGCGGGGACGCTTTCGTCGCCGCCACACTGGAGGCGATCGTCGCCCGGCCTGCGGAATTCCCCCGCCAGCTCGACCCGCGCGCCGGCCTCTACCAGATGTTTCATCGCATTTGGGAAAGCGCGAACGTCGAAGTGAACGGCGCCTCTCAGGACGAGAGCTATGGCGCGCGCAAAGCCCACGAGCGGCTGCGTGTCCTGGCTCCGCTCAGTCGCCAAGCGCTCTTGCTGACGACGCTTGAGAACTTCACGACGCAAGAAACGAGTGAAATTCTCGGCCGCTCATCCGATGAAGTTGGCGCTCTGCTCGATGACGCGCTCGATGCGCTCGATCAACAGACCAAAGCGCGAATTCTGATCATCGAAGATGAAGCCGTTATCGCGATGGATTTGAGCGATCTCGTCACCGCCGCCGGCCACAACGTCTGCGCAGTCGAAACCACGGCGTCTGGCGCAGTGGCGGCAGCGAAGCGCGAGCTGCCGGATCTTGTGTTGGCCGACATTCAGCTCGCCGACGGCTCGTCGGGCATCGATGCCGTGAAGGAGATTCTCGCATCGTTCGAAGTGCCGGTGATTTTCATCACCGCCTTCCCGGATCGTTTGCTGACCGGAGAACGTCCTGAGCCGACATTCTTGATCACCAAGCCGTATTCGCCAGACATGGTGCGTGCGGCCGTGAGCCAAGCCCTCTTCTTCGAAAGCACGGGAAACCTGAACTGATATTTGAGCGTTTGTAACGCAGCGCGCCGCGTGGGCGGCGCGAGGCAATGGAGACGCTCAATGTCACGTAAGATCACTTCCCCGCTGATTGCTCTGGCCGCTTTGATCGGCGCGGGCTCGCTCGCCGCCTGCAACACGGTCGAAGGCGTCGGCGAAGATGTGACGGCCACCGGCCAAGCGATCGAGCAGACTGCGGAAGAAACCAACGACGGCAACCCCAATACGCCGTAACAACAACCACCCCGCGCGGCGGCGAGCCGCGCGGGGTGTGCACGGGGTGCGGCATTGCGCCGGATCACCGCCCCGCGCGCCAGGGCGTAACGTGCACGAATGCGCTCGCACCTTGCCCTCTTTGCCGTTCTTTTCGCCGCTGCGTGTGGCGCACCCCAACAAACTGAAACCGCGGCGCCTGCGGCGGAAACCACGTCACCCGCTGCGGCATCGCTAAGCGTGCGCGATGCATGGGCCTCGCCAACGCCCGGCGGCGCGCAAGTGTCAGCCGGTTATCTCACCATCGTGAACGGCGCCGAAGCGGCGGACACTCTCGTAAGCGCAACGAGCCCTCGCGCCGCCAGCGTCGAAGTGCACGAAATGAGCATGGACGGCGCGGTCATGCGGATGCGCCAAGTCACGGGTGGGCTCGCGATCCCATCAGGCGGCGAAGTTTCGCTCGCGCCAGGCGGCAATCATCTCATGTTCATGGGCGTGACCCAGCCATTCGCGGAAGGCGAGTCTATTCCCGTCACGCTTACTTTTGCCAACGCCGGCGCGGTCGAGGTTCAGCTGCCGGTTCAACGCGAAGCGCCAATGGCGATGGGCGGCCACTAAGGCGCGCCCCACCCAGCCACGGGCGGCTCTATCCAGCCATCGCGAAATTTCATCGCCGGTGCGCGATCGTTCGCGAGCCACCACGGCCCATCGAGATCAACAAACGCCGCGTCGTCGGCAAGCAGAAGCGCCGGCGCGATGCTGAGCGATGTACACACCATGCACCCCACCATCAACTTCAGACCCGCCGCGCGCACCGCATCGCGCATCGCGAGCGCCTCGGCGAGCCCGCCGGCCTTGTCGAGCTTGATGTTCACCGCCTGATAGCGCCCTGCGATGCGCGCAAGATCGGCCGTCGTGTGTGCAGATTCGTCCGCACAAATCGGCACCAGGGGATGCAAGGAAGCTAACTCTTCATCTTCATCCGCCGGCACGGGCTGCTCAATCAGCGCCACATCCAATGCGGCCAGCGCCGGCAGTACTTCACGTAGCAAACGAACTGACCAGCTCTCATTCGGATCGACAATCAGCCGCGCCGTCGGCGCCGCCTCTCGCACCGCCCGCACCAGTCGCACTGGATCGTGCGCATCGACCTTTACCTTTAGCAACGGCGCGCCATGCAACGCCCGCGCGGCCTCCGCCATCGCGTCGGATTCATCTAGAGAAACGGTCACCGCCGTCGCTACAGCTCGCGCCGGCGCAAGCCCCAGTGCATCGCGCACGCTGCGCTTGTTTGCTTTCGCTTCCAAATCCCAGAGCGCGCAGTCCAGAGCATTGCGCGCCGCACCCGCCGGCAACGCCGCCTGCAAGGCGGCACGGTCAATCAATCCGCCCCGTGCGATCACAGCTCCGATCTGCTCCAGCACGGACCCTACGCTCTCGCCATAACGTGCGTAGGGCACGGCCTCTCCACACCCCACGCGCCCGCCATCGCGCGCCTCGACGACGACAACCTCCGCCGCAGTTTTCATTCCGCGCGAAATGCGAAAAGGCCGGTTCAAAGGCCAAGTTTCAGCACGAACGGCGAAGTCGATCATGGTACGTCAACGATCCGTAAACGACTGCGGCGAAAACGAGCGCAGGGTTAACGCTCGCTTCAATAGCATCCGCTATATGTCGCGTCATGTGCGCGCGGCCTCTCCAGTTCAGTTCACGCGGACGCGTCTGATAATCAATCGGCTGCGGCAAGCACTGCCGCGCACCGCCTAAGCGCGATCCAACGGCAGCTCCGTCGTATCCTTCAGGTGCTCAAGAATAATCGAGCTTTCCATGTGCGCGATCGCGGTGCAGCGCAGCAACTTCGACTGCACGATTTCCTGGAAGTGCGGCAGATCACGCGCGACGACTTTCATCAGATAGTCTGTCTCGCCGGTTGTCATCAGGCACATGGTGACTTCGCTCATCCGCTCCACCAGATCGCGAAACGCGCGCACGTTCGCGGCCGCGTGATCGCGCAACCGCACGCGAATGATCGCCGAGCAGGTCAACCCCGCGCGCTTCGGCTCGAGTACGCCAACAATCCCGCGCAGCACGCCCTCTTCCCTCAGCTTGGCCAGCCGCCGCGACACCTGGCTGGCCGAAACGCCGGCGTGCTCGGCCAACTCGGCCTGGGACGCAGACGCATCCTTCTGCACCGCAATCAGAAGCCTGCGATCTGCATCATCCACGCGACAATCTCACGATTCATGCGAATACTGATCTAAATGTGCACGTAGTGTGCGCGATTGTCGAGTTTGAAAGCGCATTTGCACTGATTGTGCGCCCAAATCGGGCTAAATTCTCGTCCCATGAGCGTAAAGCCCAAGCCCACAGCGAAAACCATCCCTCAGACCGATTGGAAACGGGTCGTAGAGATCGTTCAAACGTCCCGCGCGATGGATGCGATCGAGGAGCGCGAGCTCGTTCCGGGAAAGAAGATTTTCTACCAGTTCAGCGCGCGCGGCCACGACATGGCGCAAGTGCTGCTGGGCTTGCATCTGACGCATCCGAAAGACGCGATGTGCGGGTACTATCGCTCGCGGCCGATCCTGCTCTCGCTCGGTGTTGCGCTCGAAGACGCGCTTGGCTCAGCGATGGGCCGCGCCGGCGGCTATAGCGACGGGCGCGATATCGGCGTTGTGTTCAACTATCCGAACAGCAAAGGCGCATCGGCGTTGCCGATGTGTGGCGGCGTTGGCGCCCAATACACCCCGACAGCTGGCTACGCGCAGGCGATTGAGTACGCGAAGAATGTGCTTGGCGATCGCAGCTATGACGGCGCGATCAGCGTTGTGCTTGGCGGCGATGCTTCGGTGGCGACCAACGGATTTTGGTCAGCGCTGACAATGGCGACGACGCTAAAGCTGCCCATGCTGTTTTACATCGAAGACAACGGCTACGGCATCTCGACCCCGGGCTGGCTGCAAACGCCTGGTCAGAACATCGCTAAGAATCTGGCAAGCTTCTCGGGGCTGAAGATTTGCGATGGCGACGGCGCCGATCCCGCTGAAGCATCTGAGCTGATCGCGGACGCTGTGGCGCACGCGCGCGGCGGCAACGGCCCTGCTCTCGTGCACTTGGTTGTACCGCGCCTGCAGGGGCATTCGTTTCAGGACACGCAGGCGTACAAGTCTAAGGATGTTGTCGACGCTGAATGGGCGCGCGATCCGTTGCCGAAGCTGAAGGCGCATGTCGTGCCGTCGCTGATGAGCGAAAAGGATTGGGACGCGGCTGAAGCGAGGGCGGAAGAGAACGTGCGCCGCGCGGTGCAGATCGCGGATCAGCGGCCGGTGAGCGATCCGTCACAGGTGACGCGCTTCGTGTTTAGCGAAGACGGCGCGTTGCAAGACGAAGGCGGCCTGCTAAACGCGGGGTACGTTGCGCCGCGCATGAGTGATGAGCCGAAGCCGGAGGGCGCGCGCATCAACATGATTACTGCGATCCGCCGCGTCCTGGATCACGAATTAGCGGTGAACCCGCGCGTATTGGTGTTCGGCGAAGATGTCGGACCCAAAGGCGGCGTGCACGGCGTGACGCTTGGACTGCAGGAGAAGTATGGCGTCGATCGCGTGTTCGATACCTCGCTCTCGGAGGAAGGCATCATCGGCCGCGCCGTCGGAATGGCGATCGCGGGGCTGATGCCGGTGCCTGAGATTCAGTTTCGCAAATACGCCGATCCAGCCTGCGAGCAGATCAATGATTGCGGCACGATGCGCTGGCGCACGGCGAACCGGTTTGCGGCGCCGATGGTGGTGCGGATGCCGGTTGGCTTCTTCAAGTGCGGCGATCCTTGGCACTCGCAAACCAACGAAGTGCAGTTCGTACACTCGCCAGGCTGGCGCGTGGCGTGCCCGTCGAACGCAGAAGATGCAGTGGGCCTGCTGCGCACTGCGCTGCGCGGCAACGACCCAGTGATGTTCCTCGAACATCGCAACATGCTCGACGCGGCGAGCGCTCGCCGCCCCTATCCTGGCGACGATTTCGCTCTGCCGTTCGGCGTGGCGAAGCGCGTGCGTGAAGGCAGCGGCATCACCGTCGTCGCATGGGGCGCGATGGTTGAGCGCTGCGAACAGGCAGCGGAGAAAGCAGGCATCAACGCAGATATTCTCGATCTGCGGACGCTCGCGCCGTGGGACAGCGAAGCGGTGCTCGCATCAGTGAAACGCACGCATCGTTGCTTCATCGTGCACGAGGACATCGGCACTGCTGGCTTCGGGGCCGAGATCGCAGCGGTTGTGGCGGATCAAGCGTTCCTCGATCTCGATGCCCCGGTGACCCGGATGACGATGCCGGACATCCCATCCCCGCACCATCCTGACCTGATGGAATGGGCGCTGCCTTCGGTCGAGCGTATCGCGACAAAGATGCAAGAGTTGGTGAGCTTCTGATGGCAGACACGACAAACATCGTGATGCCGCTGGAGCAGGAAGGCTCGAAGTCGGTGGTGCGCGCGTGGCTGAAGAAAGTTGGCGACGCGGTGAAGCGAGATGAACCGATTGTTGAGCTTGAGACGGATAAGGTTGCGGTTGAGGTGCCCTCGCCGAGTGACGGCGTGTTGGCGTCGATCGCGCTGAACGAAGGCGATGAAGCTGCGCCGGGCGCAACACTTGGTGTTTTGACGCTGGGCGTTATTGCAGCAACGCCGGCGCAAAAGGCGCCGACCCAAACGCAAAGTTCGCCAACTCTTGCGGCTCCTTCGCGAAATGACAGCGAGCGCGAGATGCGTCTTTCGCCTTTGGTGAAGCGGTTATTGTCCGATCACCGGATTGACGCTGCCGCCGTAACCGGCACGGGGCGAGATGGGCGGATCACGCATAAGGATGTGCAGGATCATGTGGCGCGCGGCCCCGCGAAGCCTGCTGCCAAGGCGCCCGCCGCGCCGGTGAAGGGCGGCAAGATTCCGCATGACGCAATGCGTAAATCGATTGCCGAACACATGTCGCGCTCGGTGGCGGTAGCGCCGCACGTGACTGCGGTGTTTGAGGCGGATTTCTCCGCCATCATCGCGCACCGCAACAAGCACAAGGACGCTTATTCTAAGGCGGGCGCGCCACTCACCTTCTCCGCCTACATCATTCGCGCGGCAGCTGAGGCGATGAAGGCGTCGCCGAACGTCAATGCGCGTTGGCACGACGATTTCCTCGAAGTGTTCGAGGACGCCAATATCGGCATGGGTGTGGCGCTCGGCGAGAAGGGCTTGATCGTCCCGGTGATCAAACGTGCGCAGGCGCTGACGTTGAAAGAGACCGCAGCACAGCTTGGCGATGTGACTGAGCGCGCGCGTAAGAACCAGTTGAAGCCCGCCGACGTGCAAGGCGGCACGTTCACGATTTCGAACCACGGCGTCTCCGGCTCGCTCGTTGCGACGCCGATCATCATCAACCAACCGCAATCGGCGATCCTTGGCGTCGGCAAGCTGGAAAAGCGCGTTGTCGTTCGCTCGATTGACGGCACGGACGCGATGGTCATCAAGCCGATGGCTTACGTTTCGCTCACCATCGATCACCGCGTTCTTGATGGGCACCAAACCAATGCATGGCTCACGCGCTTCGTCGAGGTGCTTGAAACTTGGCCGCTGGAAGACTGAGGCAGACCAATGATTGAAACGCTCCCACTGAAGGCGCCCGATCCTCTCTTGAAGATCATCAAGATGTTTCGCGAGGACCCGCGCACGGACAAGATCGATCTGGGCGTTGGCGTCTATAAGGACGCGACCGGCAACACGCCGGTGATGCGCGCGGTCAAGGATGCTGAAGCGCTGCTGCTCGCGAGCCAGAAGACAAAGACGTATGTTGGCCAGCAAGGCGACGTGGATTTTCTGAAGCTTGTTGGCCAACTCGCGTTTGGCGAGATGTCACGTGAGTTCGTTTCGATCCAAGCTGTGGGCGGCACAGGCGCGCTGCGTTTGGGTTGCGATCTACTGCGCGAAAGCGGCGCGAAACGTGTGCTGCTGCCAGCGCCATGCTGGCCGAACCATCCATCGATCGTGCGCGCGGCACGGCTTGAGCCGATCGATGTGCCGTTCTTCAATATTGCTGAGCAGCGCATCGATATGGATGCGCTCATCGCCGGCTTCGCCAAGGCCGAGCGCGGCGACAGTATCATTGTGCAGGCGTGCTGCCACAACCCGCTCGGCGCGGACTTCTCGCTCGAGCAATGGAAGCAACTTGCGGACGCGTTCAACGCGCGCGGCATCATCCCGTTTGTCGACCTCGCCTATCAAGGTTTTGGCGATGGCATTGATGAAGACGTCGCGGGCGCGCGGGTGTTGTTAGAGCTCGTGCCGGAAGCGGTGATTGCGGTTTCGGAAGCGAAGTCGTTCGGCATTTATCGCGAGCGGGTTGGCGCGCTGTTTGTGAAAACGAACGAGAAGTCGCGGCCGGCGGTGATGAGCAATCTCGCGGCGATCGCGCGGGCGAACTATTCGATGCCGCCGGATCATGGCGCGGCAATCGTTCGCGAAGTGCTGAGCGACGAGGCGCTGCGTGCGTCCTGGCGCGAGGAGCTGGATCAGATCCGCTCGCACATCAAACGCACGCGCCAGCAATTGGCGGCGGCGCGCGTCAATTCGATGCCGATGCACCTGATCGCCGATCAGAAAGGCATGTTCTCGACGTTGCCGCTGAACGATGCGCAGGTAACAACGTTGCGCGAGCAGCACGGAATCTACATGACAGACTCGGCGCGGATTAACGTCGCCGGCTTGCGCGAGGCGGACATTCCGCGTTTTGTGGAGGCGTTGAAAGCTGTCGCGTAGGAAAGCCATGTTCGTGAGGTTGGGCGCAGTTCTTCTTCTATCGGCGTGCGCGCAGGCGTCCCACCCTGCCGGGCCGGAATGGGCGCACTTTGCCCATCCTGAGCCCGTCGTCATTCAAGGCTATGATGGCGACGCGATGGAACCTTTCCTGACGCGCGACGGCAGCACGCTCTTCTTCAACAACAGCAATGCGCCCGACGCGCAAACCGACTTGCATTGGGCAGAGCGCATCGACGACACGACGTTTCGATATCGTGGCCGCATCGACGGCGCGAACAGCACCGCGCTTGACGGCGTCGCGAGCGTGTCAGCCGCCGGGCGCCTGTGCTTCATTTCAACGCGTGCGTACGAGGCAACGTTAAGCACCGTCTATTGCAGTACGTGGCGCAACGGCGCCGCGGATACGCCATCTCCGCAGCGCGACGTCTCCGTGCACATTCGCGGTCGCTTGATGTTCGACCTCGAACAGAGCGCATCAGGTTCAGAGCTTGTTGTGGCCGATGGCGAATTCCGCGGCGGCCCTGCGCCGGCCTCCGCCGATCTGCGGCTCGCCCGCTGGCGCGACGGACGCTTCGTGCTCTCGGCGGAAGACGACGCGATGTTCCGCGCACTGAACACATCGGCGCTTGAATACGCCGCGGCGCTATCGTCCGACAACCTCATGCTTGCGTTCACGCGATTGGAAGGACACATGCCCTTCGTGCACACAAGTATTTGGATTGCGCGGCGTAGCTCCATCAATGCACCCTTCGATGCACCGGTTCGCCTCGACACAATCGACGGCAACTTCGTGGAAGGCCCAACGTTCTCGCCGGACGACAACGCGATCTATTACCATCGCAAAGTCGGCGATCACTACGCCATTTGGCGTGTCACGCGCTAGGCCGCGTTCATCGTCAGCAGATCGTACGCCGCGACGGTTTCGCCGTCGCGATTGGTGACGACGACATCCCAGCGCACTTCGCCCTGATCAGGCTTGCGTAGCGTTTTGTCTTTCACCGTGAGCGCGACTTGCACGGTGTCGCCGGGCTTTACCGGTTTGACGAAGCGCAGATTGTCGAGGCCGTAGTTCGCGAGCACTGGGCCCGGATCGGGATCGACGAAGAGGCCCGCGGCGAACGCGAGGATAAGATAGCCGTGCGCGACGCGGCCGCCGAAGAGCGGGTTCGCTTTCGCGGCTTCCTCGTCCATGTGCGCGTAGAAGGTGTCGCCGGTGAAGTGCGCGAAGTGTTCGATGTCGTCGAGCGTGATTTCGCGGGCTTTGGTTTTGAGCTGATAGCCGATCGGCAGATCGTGGAATTTGCGGCGGAATGGATGCTGCTCGGCATTCTCCGTCGGCATGCCGGCGATGTAACGCTTCACGATGGCGGCGAGCGTGCGCGGATGGCCCTGCAGCGCGGTGCGTTGCATGTAGTGCGTGACACCCCGAATGCCGCCCATCTCTTCCCCGCCGCCGGCGCGGCCTGGGCCGCCGTGAATCAAGTGCGGCATGGGTGAACCGTGGCCGGTGCTCTCCTTGGCGCTGTCGCGATCGATGAAGGCGATGCGGCCGTGGAACGAGCCTGAACCGAGCACGAGGTCGCGCGCGAAGTCTGTGTCGTACGTGAACGCGCTCATGACGAGCGAACCTTTGCCGCGATTGGCGAGCGCGATGGCGTCGGCGGCGTGTTTGTAGGGCATCAAGGTTGAGACTGGGCCGAAGGCTTCGACGTCGTGCACGCCGCGCGCTTGCCACGGATTTTCGCAACGGAGCAGCACGGGCGAGATGAAGGCGCCCTTCTCGTTGAATGGCGATGCGTTGGGATCGCCGTAGACGATCTTCGCATCGGCGCTGATCTCTTTGATCTTGTCGCGCACATCGTTGCGTTGGCCGGTGCTGACGAGTGCACCCATGCGCGTGGCTTCGTCGCGCGGATCGCCGATCGTGGTTTTCTCCAAGCGCGCAGTGAGCGCCGCTTGCGCCGCGTCCAGCAGCGCCGCCGGCACCATGGCGCGGCGGATGGCGGTACACTTTTGGCCCGCTTTCACCGTCATTTCCTTGGCGACCTCTTTGATGAAGAGATCGAACTCGGGTGAGTCCGCCTTTGCGTCGGGGCCAAGGACAGAGGCGTTGAGCGAATCCTGCTCGGCAACGAAGCGCACGCTTTCACGGACGATGACCGGATGCGCCTTCAACTTGTTCGCGGTGGCGGCGGAGCCGGTGAAGGAGACGACATCTTGCGTTGTTAGGTGTTCGAAGAGATCGCCGGTTGAACCGACGATAAGCTGCAACGCACCTTTCGGCAGCACGTTGGCTTCGAGCATCACGCGGACGGCGGCTTCGGTGAGATAGCTCGTCGCGCTCGCAGGTTTCACGATCGCGGGGACGCCGGCAAGGAAGGTCGGCGCTAGCTTTTCGAGCATGCCCCAGACGGGGAAGTTGAAGGCGTTGATGTGGACGGCGACGCCTTGCAGAGATGTGAAGACGTGTAGGCCCTGAAACGTACCGTTGCGTGAGAGCGCTTCGACATTGCCGTCGATCAGGATGCGCTCGTTCGGCAGTTCGCGGCGACCTTTGCCCTGATAGACGGCGAACGTTCCGATGCCGCCGTCGATATCGATCCAGCTATCGGCTTTGGTGGCGCCGGTGTTGTAGCTGAGTTCGTAGAGCGCTTCTTTCTTCGCGGTGAGCGCGTCTGCGAGCGCTTTCAGCATGAGCGCGCGCTGGTGGAAGGTAAGCGCGCGTAGCGCCGGGCCACCCTCTTCACGCGCGTGCTTGAGCATGCCCGCGAAATCGAGACCCTGTGATGACGTCAGCGCAACGACTTCACCGTCGATGGCCGAGCGCAGCTCGGCAAGCCCGCCAGCGCCGGCGACCCATTTGCCTTCGGCGTAGTTCTGCAGCGTGATCGGTTTCATGACTTAGTTTCCAGTAAACTTCGGCTGACGCTTTTCCACGAAGGCGGCGACACCCTCTTTGTAGTCGCCGGTGCGGCCGAGCATGCGTTGTGCGTCGCGCTCGACGTCGAGCTGTTCGGTGAGCGTGCGTGTGGCGCCTTCGCGGATGAGCTTCTTGGTGGTTGCGAGGCCTTTGGTCGGCGCCGCCGCGAACTTGGCGGCGAGCGCGTCGGTCTCTTCGCTCAGCTTATCGTCGTCCACGCACTTCCAGATCATACCCCACGCTTCGGCGCGTTCGGCTGTGAGCGGCTCGCCGGTGAGCGCGAGGCCCATGGCGCGGGCCTGGCCGGCGAGGCGTGGCAACGTCCAGGTGCCGCCGCTATCCGGCACGAGTCCGATATTGGCGAAGCTCTGAATGAACTTGGCGCTTCTCGCGGCGATGACGATATCGCAGGCGAGCGCGATATTGGCGCCGGCGCCTGCGGCGACGCCATTCACGGCGCAGATCACTGGCATGTCCAACGTCGACACGCGACGAACGAGAGGATTGTAGCGCTTTTCGAGCGACTCACCGAGATCGACGCCGTCGCTGCCCGGCGCCACCGCGCGATCGGAGAGGTCCTGCCCCGCGCAGAAGCCACGGCCAGCGCCTGTAAGCACGAGCACGCGCGCATCGCTCTTCGCGACAGCTTCGAGCCCGCGCGAAACCTCGTCGTGCATTTGCACCGTGAAACTGTTCAAACGATCGGGCCGGCTCAACGTCAGGCGCGCGACGCCGTTTGCGATCTCCAGCTGAATGGTCTCAAAGTCCATCTCTCGCCTCCTCGCGCATGTCGGTGGCGTATGATAGAACGCATGGTCGGTCAATTCACGAGAGATGCATGAACGAAGCGGACAAGCTCGCGCGCCAAATCGCCGACACATTGCTCCAACGCGAAGGCACAGGAACCGCGTGGGGCATTTCGATCGATGACGTCCGCGAAGGCTATGCGCGCATCCGCATGATCGTGCGAGAAGACATGCTGAACGGCCATCGCATCGGCCATGGCGGCATGATCTTCGCGCTGGCTGACACTGCGTTCGCTTACGCTTGCAACTCTCGCAACGAAATCACCCTGGCGCAGCACGCGAGCATCTCGTTTCTGGCCCCAGCTCAACCGCGCGACGTTCTGATCGCGGAAGCGCGCGAAGTTTCGCGAGCTGGCCGTAGCGGCGTTTATCAAGTGAGCGTCAGAACTGCTGCCGGCGCTGTAATTGCTGAATTTTCGGGGCTTTCGCGAACGATCGGCGGGGCGGTGATTAATTGACCGATCGGTCTGCGAATGCTATGTTAGTCAAGTTCCAGAGGTGCGCCCCGTGTACACAACTGACATGACCGGCAAGACGAAGGCCGAGACCGTCGCCGAAGATCCCGCGCTGATCGCTGCGTTCGAAGCGCGCGTCGCCAACGATGAGTTCATCGAGCCGAAGGACTGGATGCCTGAGGCGTATCGCAAAACGCTGGTGCGGCAGATATCGCAGCACGCCCACAGCGAGATCGTCGGCATGCTGCCTGAGGGCAACTGGATTTCGCGCGCGCCGAATTTGCGTCGCAAAGCGATCCTCCTGGCGAAGGTGCAGGATGAAGGCGGGCACGGACTTTATCTTTACGCGGCGGCCGAAACGCTCGGCACATCTCGCGATGAGATGACGGAAGCGCTGCTGAGCGGCAAAGCCAAGTACTCGACCATCTTCAACTACCCGACGCTGACGTGGGCGGACATCGGCGCGATCGGCTGGCTCGTCGACGGCGCGGCGATCATGAACCAGGTGCCGCTGCAACGTACGTCGTACGGTCCCTACGCGCGCGCGATGGTGCGTATCTGCAAAGAGGAGAGCTTCCACCAGCGCCAAGGCTACGAGATCATGATGCATCTCACCGCCGGTACGCCGGAGCAGCGACGCATGGCTCAAGATGCGTTGAACCGCTGGTGGTGGCCCTCGCTGATGATGTTCGGCCCACCGGATGATAAATCGCCAAACACGGCGCAGAGCATGCGTTGGCGCATCAAGCGCGACACCAACGATGATCTGCGTCAGAAGTTCGTAGATATCACCGTGCCGCAAGCCGAAGCGATTGGACTTACCGTTCCCGATCCAGCGCTGAAGTGGAACGACGAGCGCGGCGCTTACGATTTCGGCGACGTGGACTGGGAAGAGTTCGCGGCTGTTGTGCGCGGCGAGGGCCCGGTTGCGAAAGAACGCATCCAAGCGCGGCGCAAGGCCTGGGACGAAGGCGCCTGGGTGCGCGAGGCGGCGCGCGTGCACGCTGAAAAGCGCGCGGCGGCAAAGCTGGCGGCGGAGTAAGCGATGAGCGACCCAAGCAAGGAATGGCCGCTGTGGGAAGTGTTCGTGCGCGGCAAGGGCGGGCTTTCGCATCGCCACGTCGGCAGCGTGCACGCGGTTGATGCAAAGATGGCGCTTGAGCATGCGCGCGATACGTACACGCGGCGCATGGAGGGCGTGAGCTTGTGGGTGCTGCCGTCGGCGCAGATCGTGGCGTCCGATCCGGGCGACGCAGGCGCGCTGTTCGAGCCGGCGGAAGACAAGGTCTATCGCCACCCGACCTTTTACAAAATTCCAGACGGCATCACGCACATCTGATGGACGCGATCGCTACATATGCACTGCGCCTGGGCGATGACTCGCTCATTCTTGGCCAGCGGCTGAGCGAGTGGTGCGGACATGCGCCGGCGCTTGAGGTTGATCTGTCGCTGGCGAACGTGGCGCTCGATCAGGTTGGCCAGGCCACGCACTTTTTGAATCTTGCCGGCGAGCTTGAAGGCAAAGGCCGCGACGGCGATGCGCTGGCGTTTCGCCGCGATGTGATGGATTTCACCAATTGCTTGCTGGTCGAGCAGCCGAATGGTGATTTCGCGCAGACGATCGCGCGGCAGCTGTTGTTTTCGCACTATCAGGAATTGCTGTTCACGGCGCTGACGGCGTCGAAGAACGCAACGATCGCGGCGATCGCGGCGAAAGCGGTGAAAGAGACGGCCTATCACGCGACCCTGGCGAGCGATTGGGTCGTGCGCTTGGGCGACGGCACCGAAGAGAGCAAGACGCGGATGATCGCGGGTCTCGATTGGATGTGGCGCTTCGCGGACGAGCTGTTCGTTACGGATGATGTCGATGCTGCCGCGATCAAGGCTGGCGTTGGGATCGACAAGGCATCGCTCCGCGCGGCGTGGGATGCGCGGATTGATGCGACCTTGGCGGAAGCCACGCTTGCGCGCCCTGCTCCGCGTCGTGCAACGACTGGCGGACGCGTTGGACGCCATTCTGAACATCTCGGCCACCTGCTCAGCGACATGCAATTCCTCCAGCGCGCCTATCCGGGCGCGACGTGGTGAGCGCGGTGAGCGCGATCTCCGATGCCGACCGCATCCGCGCCATTCTCGCGCGCGTGCCTGATCCGGAAATTCCGGCGGTGTCTGTCGTCGATCTGGGGATCGTGCGCGAGATCGCTGCCGATACCGTGACGATCACGCCAACGTACACCGGTTGCCCCGCGACCATGGCTATCGAGCGATCGATCCGCGAAGCGTTGGACACCAATGGCTTCGCGAACGTCGCGATTGAAACGACGCTCTCGCCGCCATGGTCCACCGATTGGATCAGCGACAAGGGCCGCGAAGATTTGCGCGCTTACGGGATTGCGCCGCCGCCGAAGGGCGCCGGCGCGGCTTCGCTGAAGAACCAAACCGCGGCGGAATGCCCGCAATGCGGTTCGACCAATACCGAAGAGCTTTCGCGCTTCGGCTCCACGCCCTGCAAAGCGCTGTGGCGCTGCAAGGCATGCGCGGAGCCGTTCGACCGGTTTAAGTGTCACTAATGGCGAGCATCGATTTCCACAAATTGCGCGTGGCCGAAGTGAAGCGCGAGACGCCGGATGCGGTGTCGGTGCGCTTTGAGCTGCCGGAAGCTTTGCGCGAAGCATTCGCCTTCAAGGCCGGTCAGCACCTCACCTTCCGCCGTGAGTTCGCGGGCGAGGAAGTACGGCGCAATTATTCCGTGTGCGTCAGCCCAAGCGAAGGCGTGCTGAAGATCGGCGTCAAAAAGATCGCCGGTGGCGCGTTTTCGAGCTGGGTCAACGATGAGCTAAGAGCCGGCGACGAGCTTGAAGTAATGGCGCCGCACGGCTCGTTTTGCTGGAGCTTCGATCCGGATGCGCGGCGTGAGTATGTAGCGTTTGCGGGTGGTTCAGGGATCACGCCGATCTTGTCGCTGATGAAGGCGGCGCTGGCGATGGAGCCGCACTCGCGCTTCACGCTCTTCTACGGCAATCGCAATTCGCCCGGCGTGATGTTCTTGGAAGAGATCGCGGGGCTCAAGGATCGCTACATCGATCGGCTGTCCGTGTTTCACTTCCTTGAAGAAGAGGAAGAAGAGATCGAACTATTCAACGGTCGTCTTGACGCCGCGAAGGTTGCCGAAATCCTTGCGACGCTGGTGAAGCCTGCGGACATCGACGCGTTCTTTATCTGCGGACCCGGGCCCATGATGGATGCGGTCGAAGAAGCTTTGATCGCAAAGGACGTCGAAAAGGCGCGCATACTGATCGAGCGCTTCACCACCGGCCCACTTTCGGCGGCGCAAGCAGCAGCGGCGCGCGCGTTGGAGGAGAAGGCCGCGGGCCTCAAAATGAGCGTCACGCTCAACGGCCGGCGCATGCAAGTCGCGTTCGATCCGAAGAACCACTCGATCCTCGACAACGTCCGCGCCGCGGGCCTGCCCGCGCCGTTTGCATGCAAGGGCGGTGTTTGCGCGACGTGCCGCGCCAAAGTGACGGCGGGCGAAGTCAGCATGAAGGTGAATTACGGCCTCTCGGAGCAAGAGATCGCTGATGGCTTCGTGCTCACCTGCCAAGCGACACCACTGACCGAGGGCGTGGCGCTGACGTACGACGTCTAGCGCCTACTCCGCCGCTTTCCGCACGCCGCCAAGCGTCAGATCAACAGCCATTTGCGCCAGGGCGCCCGCGCTCACCGCGCCCTTCGGATCGAACCAAGTGTGCGTCCAATTGATCGTGCCGAAGAACAGCATCGCTGCCGCGAAGGGCGCTCCGTTTTTGCGCTTCAGATCCGGCTCGATCTCGACGAGCAGTTTCTGCACGGCTTCAATCAATCGACGCTGCACCGCGACGATCTCCGCGCGCCGCGCCTTCGGCACGCGATCGAGATCGTTCAGCAGCACTTTATGCCGATCGGCCGCGCCCACATAAAGCGCCATGAAGCGATGCGTCAGCTCGCGCAATTTGCGTTCCGGCCGCTCATCGGCCGCAACCGCCTCGGCGGCCGTGACCTCAAGCGCGCGCACGTGGCTGATCATCACGTCGTAGAGGATATCCTCCTTCGATTTATAATAATGATAGATCAGCGACTTCGATATTTTGCCGCGCTTAGCGATATCCGCAACAGAGGCGCCATTGAAGCCATCGCGCGCGAAAAGCGCCGCGGCCGTCGCCACGATCGCGTCTTTCCGCTCGTCGTATTCTGCCGCCTGGGTCCGCGCCATGCGCGCTAACCTAGCGAACTGCACATCAAATGGAATGCCATGCGCCGATCAGGCGGCAACGGCCGCTTCCGTTTCGCACGCAAACAGCGCGCACAGGCCAGCGCGAACGCGCTCCGGCTCCTGTAGCGTGCAAATCTCCTTGCGCGCGTCACGCGCCGCGGGCCCAAGCACCGCATCGATCGTCCACGCAATGTGCTTGCGCGCCACCCTCAGGCCCAAACCCTTATCGTAAAACGCCAGCGTGTCGTCATAGAGCGCGAGCAACGAGGCCAACATATCGGCACGCGGCGGCGGCGCAGCTTCTCCACCATGCGCCAGCGCATGCTCGATCGCCGCCGGCAGCCACGGGCGCCCTTGCGCCGCGCGCCCGATCATCACGCCCGCCGCGCCCGATTGCGCCAACGCGCGCCGTGCATCGGCGGCGCTGCCAATGTCGCCGTTCGCGATCACCGGAATGGCGACCGCCTCAACAACGTCAGCAATCGCCGCCCAATCCGCCACGCCCGTGTATAACTGATTGCGCGTGCGCCCATGCACCGTGATCATGCGCACCCCTGCGCCCTCCGCTGCGCGCGCGATCTCTGACGCGTTGAGGTTCGCATGGTCCCAGCCGAGGCGCATCTTGAGCGTCACGGGCAGGCGCGTAGCGCTCACCGTCGCTTCGATCAGGCGTTGCGCTTGCGCGGGATCGCGCATCAACGCTGCGCCACACAAACCCGACACTACGCTCTTCGATGGGCAACCCATATTGATGTCGACAACATCAGCGCCCGCTTCTTCGGCGAGCCGCGCGCCTTCGGCCATCCACTCCGCGTCACGCCCCGCGAGCTGCACCACGAGCGGCGAGATCACGCCGGCGCCTGCTGCGCGGCGCACCATATCTATGCGCGCCCGCGCGAGCTGCTCGCTCGCCACCATCTCCGAAACACAATAGCGCCCGCCAAACGCCTTCACCTGGCGGCGAAACGGAATGTCGGTCACTCCCGCCATCGGCGCCAGCGCGACCAGCGGCGCTGCTTCATCCGAAAAAAACAAGGGCCCGTCCTCGCACGGCGCCTGTGTGGCGGTTGAAGGGATTGGTGGTGGCGGTGGACTTGAACCACCTACCTTGGGGTTATGAATCGCAACTGGGTAGTTTTCCAGCTGTTTTTGGCGTGCCGAGACAAGCTGCCGCTCGGGCCATCGACGGCAACTACAATTGTGGATGTGCGGAGGGCTGCTTCGGGCCAGCGAGCGTCGTGGCACAAGGCAGCACGAGTGGTCTGCTTGTTCAATTGCTGACGCTTGCCCTGCCCTGAGGCTCACGCCATCGGGGGCCACTCGGACATAATCGAGGCGACATCAAAATAGTCGCGCCAATAAACAATGAGCCCATTTCTGACCTCAAACACGCCCGTCACCGGTAGCTCGACCCACTTATTTCCAGCCGGTGACGGTCGAGGCGTTCCACGAAGACCGCATCACCATCGCTGGCCACACGTTTGAGCTCGAATCTGTTTTCGAGAACGGGGGCAAAGAAGGGTTCCAGCACGGCACGAATTCCAGCTGGCCCTTTCACGGCGCCGAAAGGCGGTGGATTGACGTAGTCACAATCTGGCGCGACGAGTTGCAATGCCGATGCGTAGTCGGACTGTTCCATCGCCTTCAAAAACTTTGTGACGATTTGCTCCGAAGGCACCGCTGACCTCGTTGTTTGTAGCGTGGCGGTGAAGCACGATCAGCGCTGCAAGCGCAATTACCTCTGAGGTAGTGAACGACGGGCATGGTTCTCCCGCGCGCCTGCTACTGGCTCCAGCGATCCGAGAAAGCCAGCGTACGGCGTAGTCGCGTTTCTCTATACCGGCCTACTCGCTCCAAATCGGACAGTGATTTAGCGCCGCCGATTGGGCAATGCGCGCCGCAGTTCAAGTGATGCACACGCATTGCCCAGGCCCCGTGGCTCAGTCGGCGCCGTCGATCTTCTTGCCTTCGACGAAAGCCAGAAGATCGGCGTTCAACTCATCCGCATTGGTGGCGGCAAAGCCGTGACAGCCGCCCGGATAGACCTTCAGCGTCGCATTCTTCAGAATCTGTGCGGTCTTCAGCGCCGAAGCCTTGATCGGCACGATCTGATCGTCATCGCCGTGTGCAACGAGCACCGGAACATCGATGCGCTTCAGATCCTCGGTATAATCGACTTCCGAGAACTCGTGGATGCAATCGTACTGGCCTTTGAGGCCACCTTGGAGGCCCGCAAGCCAAAATTGTTCGCGCACGCCTTCGACGATTTTCGCGCCCGCGCGGTTGTAGCCGTAGAATGGCATGGTCAGGTCGTAATAGAACTGGCTGCGGTTATCCCGTGTGCCTTTGCGGATGCCGTCAAACACTTCGATCGGCGTTCCTTCTGGATTGGTCGGCGACTTCAGCATCACTGGCGGCACCGCGCCCAGCAGCACCGCTTTCGAAACGCGGCCCGTCCCGTGACGGCCGAGATAATGGGCGACCTCGCCGCCGCCAGTCGAATGGCCAATCATGATAAGCTCTTTCAAGTCGAGCTTGTTGATCACTTCGGCCAAATCGTCGGCGTATTGATCCATGTTGTTGTTGTCCCAGGTTTGGCTGGAGCGGCCATGGCTGCGGCGGTCATGGGCGATGACGCGATAACCGCGCTCCCCGAAGAAGAGGGTCTGGCGCTCCCAATCGTCGCTTGAGAGCGGCCAGCCGTGGGAGAACAGCACCGGCTTTCCCTTGCCGGAATCGGAATAATAGATTTGCGCGCCATCTTTGGCGGTGACGAAAGGCATGATCGCCTCCTTTGAATTGTGAAGTGTCTGTTGGGCTGGCCGCCGGTCAGGCTGCGCTTCTGATCGGCGAGACGGCGCCACTACGCGCGTTGCGCAGCGCGAAGTCGAGTGCGAAGTCGGCAACCTCTTCCCAACCTGGTTCCAAGCAAGTGGTGTGGGAACGGTTTGGATAGAGTTTGAACTCAGTGACTGATGGCGCGCGCCTCTGGCGCTCATAGTTCGCCTTCGTCATGGACGCGTCGGCTATGACGTCGAGGCCACCCGCGATAAACAGCAGCGGCGCGCGCTTTGGATTCTCCCAAACGAGCGGAACAGCGCCCAGAATGCCATCCCAATAAACCTTGCCCGCGGTCGGCACGATGTAGCGGTCGAAATAGTCGTCTTTGACCGCCTCCGGCAGCGCCGAGCCAAAGCGCTGCTTAAAGAACTTGCGGCTCATCTGCATGACCTTGCCGCCGCTGAAGGGATCGCCAAGCACTGGAAGGGCGGAAACCGCGGCTTGGAAACCGAGCGGCACGCCGGGCGCTGGCGCGGGATCGATCGCAACGCCAGCGGCACCAAGGCCGCGCTGGAGCAGATATTGCACCCACACGCCGCCGGCGGAGTGGCCGATGAGGATCGGCTGTTCCGGCAATTTGGCGATGGCGCGCTCGTAGGACTCGACGATGTCTTGCGGGCCAATTTTGGTCAGCGCCTTGCGCGGGCGCGCCCGCAAGTCCGCAGGATCGCCGTCATCGCTCGGCCAATCGGGCGCAACCACGTTGAAGCCTTTGGCTTCATAGTGCGCCTTCCAACCCTCCCAGCTCTTGGAATTCAGCCAGGCGCCATGCACCAGCATGATAGTCTTGGTCATTGGATGTCCTCCGGTTGATATGAAAGGAGTTCCGCCGTGGTGACGACGGCGTGGGCGTAGTTGGGGGCGTTGATCTCGTGGGCGGCGCGCATCGCGTCGTGGCTGAAGGCCGCGGTGGCGTCGCGGACGAGGATGACCTCGTATCCTAGATCGACGCCGGCCCTCGCCGTCCCCTCGATGCAGGTGTTGGCGACCAAGCCGATCACGACGATGCGGACGATTCCACGCTGCTTCAGTTGAAAATCGAGATCGGTGTTGGCGAAGCCGCTTGCAGTCCAGTGCTCGCGCGCGACAATGTCGCCCTCGCGCGCTTGGAATTCCTCGCGAAAGCTGCCGCCCCAACTGTCCTTGGCGAAGGCCTGCACTTCGGACCCGGCGCGCTGATAGGGCGTCGGGTGATCCCAATGCTCAAGATCATTCGGCTCGGCGCGATGATGCGGCGCAAAAATGATTGGCGCGTTCGCGGCCCGCGCTGCCGCCACGATGACTTTAAGGTGCGAAATGAGATCGACGCTGACGGCAACGTCGGCGATTTGCGGCCAGAGCTTGCCGCCTTCCGACAAGAAATCATTGTAGGGGTCGACCAGAACGATAGCAGTCTTGCCGTCTTTGAAATTGATCGTCGCGGCGCCCATCGCATCCTCCATCGAAGAAGGATGCGCGCGTCCTGCAGCGAACGGAATTCTACATAGGGCTAACGCTCTAGTACGTGGGTATGAGCGTCAGAGCTGGACGATCGGCAGCGTGACCGTAAACGAAGCGCCACCGCCTGCGCGATTGGATGCGCGGATCAAGCCGCCATGCGCTTCGGTAATCGAACGGCAGATCGGCAACCCCATCCCCATGCCGTTGGCTTTCGTGGTGAAGAAGCTCTCGAAAAGCTGCGCTGCATTGCCGGCCGTGATGCCAGGCCCGGTGTCATCCACCGCGACAACGACAGTATCTCCCACTCGATCACTTTTGAGAGCAAGGCGCCTCGGCCCATCATTGGCTTGCATCGCTTGAATGGCATTGAGAGCCAGATTTACGATGACCTGTTGCAATTGGGTCCGATCGCCCATGATCGGCGGTAGATCACGCGCGAGATCGAGCCAAAGCACGACGCTATGGGCCTGCAGCTCGTGACGCAGAAAAAGGGCCGCCTCCTCGATCACGCCATTGAGCGAAAGCATGATCCGCTCTGGGGCCTTGTGGGCGGCCATGTTCCGCACGCGTGCAATGATATCGGCGGCGCGGCGCGCGTCCTCGCCAATGCGGGCGGCCAAACCTCGGACTTCGTCGAGATCGGGCTCAGGGCGATTGAGCCAGCGCAGACCAGCGGCCGCATTGGTGGCGATCGCGGCCAAGGGTTGGTTGACTTCATGGGCGATCGAGGCGGTGAGCTCGCCCAGCATCGAGACCCGCGCGGCGTGCGCGAATTCCGCCTGCACGCGCGCCAGCATTTCTTGCGCCTGGACGCGTTCGGAAATGTCGATAACGCCGATCAGAAGCTTGCCGGCGGCGACCGTCTCTGGCGCGAAGCAGGCGGTGAAGAGCGCGTCGAAGGTTTCACCACTGAGTTTGCGTAGTTTGCATTCCGTGGCGTAGCTCGGCTTGCCGCCAACCGCTGCCATGACACTCGCGGCATAGACGTGATTGCTTTCTTCGGGCCAGTACGCGTCGAGCGGACGCAAAAGTTCGGCTTTATCGCCGCGACCAAATAGAGCAATCGTCTGATCGTTGACGTCGATCACGCGGGTGGCGGCCATCATCTTGCGGACGAAGTCCGGATGTTCGGCGAAATAGGCGGCGTAGTCTTTGACGCCATCAGCTCGAAGCTCGCGCAGCATCGCGCCCACCGGTGTGAAATCGAGCTCCCAAAACGAAGCGGCCATCGCCTGGAATAGATTGCGATAGCGATACTCGCTTTCTCGAAGCGCCGCTTCGGCGGTTTGCTTGGCCCCGTCGTCCATGCGCTTCCCTAACCCATCGGGGTCCTACTTCACCAGCGCGCGCTCCAAACACCTGATCAAGGCCTCGGCTGCGAACGGCTTTTTCAAGACGCAGAGCGCGCCGCTTGCGAGCGCGCGCTCTTCCAGGCCGGGTTCTGAGCGCGCCGTGATCATGATCACGGGCGCGCCGTGGCCGTTGGCGTTGAGCCGCTCTTTAAGTTCGATGCCGGAAAGTCCGGGCATCTGAATGTCTGTGACGATGGCCGCACTGGTAGTTGCCCCATCGCCGGCCAAAAAATCTTCCGCGTTGGTAAAGCCGCTAGCGCGATAGCCGAGCGAACGCACAAGGCCAACCAAGGCCGTGCGCAGGCTGTCATCATCGTCGATGATGGAGATCAAGGTGTCTGCCACGGGGCCAATGTCGGGCGGTGCGTGGGACGTGGAAATCATACGCAAGTATGAAACTGCAGTGCGAGGGGCTAGGCTGTGGTTGGGCTGAGATGCAGCGCCTCGGCCATGCGCACAAGATCGGCCAGGGTTTTTGCCCCCATCTTGCGCATCGCCGAACCACGATGAATTTTGACCGTGATCTCGCTCAATGAGAGCTCCCCGGCCACTTGCTTGTTCATCTTACCAGCAGTCACGAGCGCCATCACTTGGCGTTCGCGCGGCGACAGCGTCGCGTAGGCCACCTTCAGCGCGTCCGCCTTGCCATCCTCGGCGCGGCGGGCAGCGTCGCGCGCCAGCGCAGCGGCGACGGCATCGAGCATTTCCTGGTCGCGGAAGGGTTTGGCGAGAAAATCGACCGCGCCGGCCTTCATTGCGCGGACGCTCATCGGGATGTCGCCGTGGCCCGTCATGATCACCGCCGGCAGATGCACGCCCAGCTCCTGCAATCTCTGTTGAAATTCGAGCCCGCTCATACCGGGCATCCGCACATCCAGAACCAGGCATCCCGGAGCATCTGGGGGCGTTGCGTCCATAAACGCGGCGACCGCTTCATATTGACGGGTAGCGAGGCCGGTCGAGCGGAACAAGCTATCGAGCGCGCCGCGCAATGACGCGTCATCATCGATGATGTGTACGATCGGCGTGTCGGCCATGGCGCTCAACCTCGCATTCCGGACGCGTGTCTTGCCACTATACCATGATATAGTTGAGCCATCACGCACCACGAGCCACGACGGGATCCGCCCCGCAGAAGGATGATATGGCACCGATGACCGAAGCGCCTGTCCTCTCCCCTACTCGCGAGCAACTCATCCATGCCCTCTACGAGGCCGCGGAGCTCGAGCACAACCTCATGTGCACCTATCTCTACGCCGCGTTCAGCTTGAAAGACGGCGAGAGCGAAGAACTAAGCGCCGAAGA